>NZ_FTMD01000005.1 GCF_900156155.1 Aromatoleum tolulyticum | reverse complement strand
CGAATCAGCCAACGCAAGCGCAAACGGGTCGAGGAAATCTTCGGCTGGCTTAAAACGGTCGGTGGAATGCGCAAGAGTCGATTCATCGGGCAGGCGAAGACCCAGATGGCGGCCTTCATCTCTGGCGCGGCGTACAACCTGCTTAGAATCGCGAAATTGAGTGATTCGGGGGTGAAGGCGTGAACTGCGGAGCAAAAAGGGCCTCCACGGCACACGCCGGTGGCCGCTTGGGCAATTCGAGCCGAATTGAAAATCCAATTCCGGCGAGGAAGTCGTCATGAAAATCAATCCGTGCCCCCCCGGTTGACACCGTGTCGCGCGTTTTTGCATCACCCTGCTAATCTTGCTACTCACAGCCCATGTGGGATCGACGGAAACCGCCCGGGTGATCACGAAATTGTCTGCAACGTCTTCGCGGGCACCGATCTCGCGCCGCACCGTCACCCCCAACCCGATCTTTCCGCTTGGCGTCCAGTCATGGGTGAGGCGGCCGGTAAGGCCGCTGAAGTTCTTTTCGCTCACGTGCGGGTACTCGCGCCACGTGTACCCAACGGTGCCGCTGACGCGACTGTGGCCGCTGGCCACCCAGTTTGCCCGCAGCAGGATATCGCGCTGTTCGTAGCCGCCAATGGACGATTCGCTGCGTGAACGTCCGGGATAGCGGCCAGTGGCGCCTCGAGCGACGAAGGTAAGCGTGCTGTCCGCCGGCGAGCTGTATTGCGCAAGCGCCTCGAATGCATCCTCAACGTACTCGGATCCGGAGGACCGCGGCTCGTCATAGCGACTGTCCGCGCGCACCCAGCCGACGCCCACCGCCCATCGCGGATCAAGACGGTAGCGTGCGTCGACCGCATGTCGGCGGTACGTATTGACGCTGCGCACGGTTGTGCCACGGTCGGCAAAGCTGCGCAAACTCTCTGACTGCTCGGTCGTGACGGTTCCGCTCCACTGCTTACCGAGCCCCCACAGCCACGCCCCCCGACCATTCTTCGCAGTGAAGTCCAGGTGGTTGAACTCGAGGTAGTCGTTACGACTGATACCCAGTTCGCCGACGACTCGCTGCCGGCCGTATGCGCGATCGAAAGTTGCCGCAAGCGTCGTCACGTTAAGCGTGTCGGATCGCTGCCTGACGTGGCCATCAATCACTGGACGAACATCGTCGGGCAAACGGAATAGGTTGTCGTCGCGCACGAGTTCGTGCGAAACGGCGAGTCCCAGCGCATCGCCGTCAGCCGCCAGAACCGGCGGAACGGACAGGGCAAGGAGAGCCATTGCAGACGACGCCGGACGCACGCGCCTCACCGCATCCGGGATCGCCTGAAACTGGTATATGCATATTTGCATGATTCCTATGCCATTTTTTATCTCACGCATGCTCCCCGCCTGAATGACCTTTGCATTGCTTTGCAGTATGCTGTTAGAAATTGTAAGGCGCACCTTTTACCATGTTTGCATCAAGCTACAAACACGGCATGCTGTGGCGGGGATCATTTTCCGCAGCGCGTGCGATCGAGTCATTACTTGATCCGGCAGCGGCCACTGCGCTGCTCTTCGTCGTAGCTGCCGTGTTCGGTGAGCGCTTCGGTCCGCCGTACGTGATCGTGGGTCTGGTCTCGTTTTCACTTACTTTTCCAGGTGATTTCCACCTGCGCGACACGACCCGCCGCATGCTGCGCAAGACGTTCACGTCGTGGATCCTCATCTCGGCGGTACTGCTCGCCTTTGGCTACGCCAGCGGTTATGTTCACTACTTTCCTCAAGAGGTCGTGATCGCGTGGCTCGCCGGACTGCCGGTCGTCTGGCTGATCACACGTTGCGCTGCACGCATGCTGCTGTCGCAGGTGATGGCGTCCGAAAGACATCAGCGCCGGGCCGTGGTTGTGGGATGCAACGAGACCGGATTGCGCCTGGCACGCGAACTGGAGCACGACCCGTTCAATGGCATTGCGTTCGCGGGATTCTTCGATGACCGAGGACGGGAGCGTCTCGACGGGGTCGGGAGCAGCCCCATCCTGGGCACCATGAGTCATCTGGCCCAGTTCACCAAGGAGCATTCGATCGACCACATCTATGTCGCCTTGCCGATGGCGAGCCAGCCAAGAATTCTCAAGCTCCTGGATGACCTGAAAGACACGACCGCATCGATCTACTTCGCCCCGGACATTTTCGTCACCGATCTCATCCAGGGACGGGTCGATCATGTAGGAGGGATGCCCGTCGTGGCGGTTTGCGAGACGCCGTTTTCCGGCTTCGATGGCATGGTGAAGCGGCTGTCCGACATTGCCCTGTCGCTGCTGATCTTGGTCCTGATCACGCCGATGATGCTGGCAGTGGCTCTCGCGGTGAAGCTGTCGTCGCCGGGGCCCGTTATTTTCAGACAGCGTCGCTATGGGCTGGATGGCAAGGAGATCACCGTCTACAAATTTCGCTCCATGACCTCCTGCGACGATGGAGGCGACGTGCGCCAGGCAACTCGCAATGACCAGCGGGTTACGCCCGTGGGGGCGGTGTTGCGCCGGACTTCGCTGGACGAACTACCTCAGTTCATCAACGTCCTGCAGGGGCGCATGAGCATCGTCGGACCACGTCCGCATGCCGTCGCGCACAACGAAACCTACAGACGTTTGATCAAGGGGTACATGGTCCGTCACAAGGTCAAACCGGGCATTACCGGCTGGGCGCAGGTGTGCGGCTACCGCGGAGAAACAGACACGATCGAAAAGATGGTGAAGCGGATCGAGTTCGACCTTCAGTACCTTCGCACATGGTCGCTTTCGCTCGATCTGTGGATCATCGTGAAGACGGTGCTGCTGGTCGTCCGTGACCGCAACGCATATTGAGACACTGCGTTTGGCTGCAGCTGCGGAAGGGGGTTCTGCCCCTCCCGCAGGGACGCTCAGAGCCCCAGTCAGGCCTTTGCGAAAGTGATGCGCCCTCCCTCGGTCCCGACCAGAATCTTGTCTTTCGCAGCAAACTGCCCTTCCAGGATCGCTCTGGCCAGCGGATTCTCGATCTGCTCCTGAATGGCGCGCTTTAGCGGTCGGGCACCGAAAACCGGATCGAACCCTACCGTTGCCAGCTCCTCGAGAGCCCCGTCGGTGACCTCGAGTTCCATATCCAGCCGCGCCAGGCGCTTCTCGAGATACTGGAGCTGGATGCGGGCGATGCTCGCAATATGGCGTTCGTCGAGGGCATGGAACACGACCACCTCGTCGATACGATTGACGAACTCTGGCCGGAAGAATGTCTTGACCTCGGCCATGACGGCGAGCTTGATGACCTGATAGTCGTCGCCTGACATCTGCTGGATCATCTGGCTGCCGAGATTGGACGTCATCACGATCACGGTGTTCTTGAAGTCGACGGTGCGTCCCTGCCCGTCTGTCATCCGCCCGTCGTCGAGCACCTGCAGCAGCACGTTGAAGACGTCGGGATGGGCTTTCTCGACCTCATCGAAGAGGATGACGCTGTAGGGCTTGCGACGCACCTGTTCCGTCAGGTAGCCGCCTTCCTCGTAGCCGACGTAGCCCGGAGGCGCGCCGATCAGGCGGGCGACCGAGTGTTTTTCCATGAATTCGCTCATGTCGATTCGGATCAGGTGCTCTTCCGAGTCGAACAGGAACTCGGCAAGCGTCTTGCAGAGTTCGGTCTTGCCAACGCCGGTGGGGCCGAGGAAGAGGAAGGAGCCATAGGGGCGGTTCTCGTCGGACAGGCCCGCCCGCGAACGGCGGATCGCGTCCGACACGAGTCGCACGGCCTCGTCCTGCCCAACCACCCGCGAATGCAGGCGCTCTTCCATGTGCAACAGCTTCTCGCGTTCGCCCTGCATCATCTTGCTGACCGGAATACCGGTTGCCCGCGACACGACCTCGGCGATCTCCTCGGCTCCAACCTGCGTCCTGAGCAGCTTGAACTTGCGCTCGCCACTGCCTGCCGTCTCGGCAGCCTTGAGTTGCGCCTCCAGCTGGGGAAGCTTGCCGTACTGCAGTTCGGCGAGCTTGTCGTACTGACCTTTGCGCTGCATCTCGGCCATCTGTGCACGTAGCTTCTCGATCTCTTCCTTGATGTGTTGGCTGCCCTGGACACTTGCCTTCTCTGCACGCCAGATCTCGTCGAAGCTGGCGTACTCACGCTCAAGCTTTTCGATTTCTTCGCGGATGAGAAGGAGACGTTTCTGCGAGGCCTCGTCGGTTTCCTTCTTGACGGCCTCCTGCTCGATCTTGAGCTGGATGAGCCGGCGTTCGAGCTTGTCCATCGATTCCGGCTTCGAATCGATCTCCATCTTGATCCGTGCGCCCGCCTCGTCGATAAGGTCGATCGCCTTGTCGGGCAGGAAGCGGTCGGTGATGTAGCGGTGCGACAGCTCAGCCGCTGCGACGATCGCCGGATCGGTGATGTCTACGCCATGATGAAGTTCATATTTTTCCTGCAATCCGCGCAGGATTGCGATCGTGGATTCGACCGAAGGCTCGTCGACGAGCACTTTCTGGAAGCGACGCTCCAGGGCGGCATCCTTCTCGATGTACTTGCGGTACTCGTCGAGCGTGGTGGCGCCGATGCAGTGCAACTCGCCGCGCGCGAGCGCCGGCTTCAGCATGTTCCCCGCATCGATGGCGCCCTCGGCCTTGCCGGCACCGACCATGGTATGGAGTTCATCAATGAAGACGATGATGCGCCCCTCTTCCTGGGCAATCTCCTTCAGTACCGCCTTGAGGCGCTCTTCGAATTCGCCGCGATACTTCGCTCCCGCGAGCAGCGCGGCCATGTCGAGCGACAGCACGCGCTTGCCCTTGAGCGTTTCGGGTACTTCGCCGTTGACAATGCGCTGCGCAAGACCTTCGACGATCGCAGTCTTGCCCACGCCCGGCTCGCCGATCAGGACCGGGTTGTTCTTCGTGCGCCGCTGCAGGATCTGGATCGCCCGCCGGATTTCGTCGTCACGGCCGATGACGGGATCCAGCTTGCCGGCCCGCGCGCGGTCGGTAAGATCGAGGCAGTATTTCTTCAGCGACTCGCGCTGCCCCTCGGCATCCTGACTACCCACGGACGCACCGCCGCGCACCGCCTCGATCGCCGCTTCGAGCGGCTTGCGCGAGAGTCCGTGCTCCTTGAGCAGGCGACCGGTATCGCCTTTGTCTTCGGACAAGGCGAGCAAGAACATTTCGCTCGCGATGAACTGGTCGCCGCGCTTCTGCGCCTCCCGGTCGGCGACGTTCAGGAGATTGGACAGGTCGCGGCCGATCTGCACCTCACCCCCGTGGCCTTCGACCTTGGGCAAGCGCGTGAGGAGCTTGTCCAGCGCGGTCTTGAGCGGCGGGACGTTCACTCCCGCACGTTGGAGCAACGAAACCGTTCCTCCATCTTCCTGGCCCAGCATTGCGAGGAGCAGGTGGACCGGTTCGATGAACTGCTGGTCGCCGCCGTTGGCGATGCTCTGTGCATCGGAAAGGGCCTGCTGGAATTTTGTGGTGAGCTTTTCGAAGCGCATGTGACCATCCGTTATCCGATTGGGGTTGACCGAGATATGGGGCCTTCGGCAGGCAATTCAACCTTCAGACTGCCGGGATACGCTCCATTATGGTCGGCCGTCAGGCGCTTGCACCCGAATTCGGCACCGGCGCGCTTGCTGCGTTGCAGCATTCGTGATCAAATACCTTGGATAAGCTTTCACTTGCACGGCTTCTCCTGTCGGACGTGCTATGTTGAAAGAATTCAGCAGGGGCAGCGAAAGCCTCGATAATTTTTCAGCGCTCGTGGAGGAAGAACATGGCGATCAAGCAGGAACAGTTCAACGAAATCCAGAAGAAGAACTTCGAAGCGGCGATGCGCCTCGCGCAGATGTCGATCGAGAACTCGCAACGCATCATGGAGCTGCAGGTCGCGACCGCCAAGAGCCTCTTCGAAGAGGGCGTCCAGAATGCCAAGGCGCTGTCCTCGGCGAAGGATCCGAAGGAAGTTCTGGAGCTGCGTTCGCACTACACCCAGAGCGCAACCGAGAAGATGCTCGCCTGTGCCCGCGAAATGGCCGAGCTGGCCAGCCGTACCCAGGCCGAAGTCGGCAAGCTCGTCGGCGAGCAGCTGTCGACCGGCAGCAAGGACGTGTTCGAATCCATGCAGAAGATGTTCTCGGGCATGCCGATCACCGACCAGAACGCCATGTCCGCGATCCAGAATGCGATGGACACGACGCGTGCTGCCTTCGAGCAGATGACCCGCGCCTCGACCGAGGCCTTCCAGCTCTTCAGCCAACAAGGCAAGGGCAAAAAGTAATCCGGCCCTCATCAAGCAGAACGGCGCCCGTGGGCGCCGTTTTCGTTTCCGGGTGCGGGAAATGCCTAGCGGCTGCCCTGCTCCCAGCGCGCTGCGGCGGAGTCGTCGCTGTCACGGGCATCGACCCAATGCGCGCCTTCGGGGGTCTCTTCGAGCTTCCAGAACGGCGCACGCGTTTTCAGGTAATCCATGATGAATTCGCACGCTGCGAAGGTCTCTCCGCGGTGGGCGCCCGCGACGCCGACGAACACGATCCGGTCGCCAGGTTCCAACCGTCCGAATCGGTGGATCACCCGGACGCCGTGCAGCGACCAGCGCGTGCACGCCTGCTCGACGATCTCCTCGAGGGACTTCTCGGTCATTCCCGGATAGTGTTCGAGCGTCATCGCGCCGACGCTTGACCCGCCGCTCACGTCGCGCACGAGGCCTACGAAGGTCGCGACCGCACCGACCTCGTTGCGTTCGGCCGACAAGGCCGCGATTTCCGCCCCGACGTCGAAGTCTTCAGCCTGCACGCTCACCGTCATGATTCAGCCTCCGGTCACCGGGGGAAAGAAGGCGATCTCATCGCCGGGCAACACCGGGTCGGCCGCCGCCGCCATGCGCTGGTTGCGCGCCGCGCGGACGTTCCGCCCCTCGCCGAGCGCTTTCCACTTCTCGCCACGGTCGGCGAGGAAGGAACGCAGTTCGCCGACGGTCGATACACCCGACGGAAGGACAAAGCTCTCCTCGGCACACCCGAGTGCTTCCTTGAGAGAGGCAAAGTACAGGATCTTTACGGTCATGGTGTCAGCAAAGCAGTTGGCCGTATGGCAAGAAACGGATCATCTCACCTTTCCGGATGGGAGTTTCGGCAGGGACATCGGCCAGCCCGTCGGCCCACACGATGGAAGACAACGCTGCCGCGCCCTGGTTGCCGTGGATCTCCACTCCCCCCGAATCGTTGATGCGCGCGCGAAGGAATTCGCGCCGCCGATCGGGTCTCGGCCAGTCGAAATCCGCCCGCAGCATCAGCGCCTTGGGAATCACCGACGCCGCCCCCTGGGTTGCGAGGATGAAGGGACGAACCATCAGCAGGAAAGTGACGAAACTGGACACCGGATTGCCGGGCAGGCCGATGAAGGCCGCGGCCCCCACGTGACCGTAGGCGAGCGGCTTGCCCGGCTTCATCGCGATTTTCCACAGATCCAGCGCCCCCTCGGCCTGCACCGCAGGTTTGACGTGATCTTCCTCGCCGACCGATACGCCGCCGCTGGTCAGGATCAGGTCGTGACCTTCCGCCGCCTCGCGCAGGACGGCGCGCGTCGCATCCAGCCGGTCGGGAACGATGCCGAAGTCGGTCACGGCGCAGCCCAACTGTTCGAGAAGCACGCGCAGCTGAAAGCGGTTGGAGTTGTAGACCCCGCCGGGCGGCAGCGAATCACCCGGCATCACGAGTTCGTCACCGGTGGAAAACAGCGCGACCCGCATCCGGCGTAAGACGGCAAGCTGGGCGATGCCGACCGATGCGGCAAGCCCGATCTCCTGGGCGCGCATGCGGGTCGCTGCGGGCAGGACCACGTCACCGTCGGCGATTTCACTGCCGGCGGCGCGCATCGCCTCTCCGGCGCGCGGAGCGTGGTTGATGATCACCTCGTCGCCGGAATGCTCGCACAGCTCTTGCATCACCACAGCGTCCGCTCCGGGCGGCAACGGGGCCCCGGTAAAGATGCGCGCCGCCGTACCGGGCTGCAGCGTGGTCCCCACGCTACCCGCGGGTATGCGCTGCGATACCGGCAGACGCGTTCCGGCAGCGACCACGTCGCAAGTGCGCACCGCGTAGCCGTCCATCATCGAGGTGTCGAGCGCGGGCACTGCGATCGGGGACCGGACATCGACGGCGAGCACGCGCCCGTGCGACACCAGCGTGTCGACCATCTCCATCTCACGGATCGGCCGCACTTTCGCAAGCAGGCTCGAAAGTGCTTCGTCGAACGGCAGCATGTCAGGATTCATGACGGGACGAGTATTCGATGATGAAGCGGACGATATCGTCCGGTTCGTTGAGCGGCAGGAGGGGCAAGGGACAGTCCAGCGGGGCGTCTGCAGCGACCGCGACGACGTGAGGATTCTCTTGCCACAAGGGCGGCTTGCCATGAGCAGGGCGATGGACTTCGACCTTCGGCACCGGCGCGGCCTTGAAGCCTTCGATCAGGACGACGTCGCACGGCGACAAGACGCGCAACTGCTCTTCCAGCGTCGGCTCCGGCGCACCCCTCAGCTCGTGCATCAACACCCATCGGTCGTTGGACAGCATCAGCACCTGACTCGCACCAGCTTCCCGATGGCGGTACGAGTCCTTGCCGGGTTTGTCGAGATCGAAACCGTGATGGGCGTGCTTGATCACCGACACGGCGAGTCCCCGGGCGTTGAAGCCGGGAATCAGCTTTTCGATGAGGGTCGTCTTGCCCGAGCCGGACCAGCCGGCGATACCGAATACGATCATCGTGTTGCGTCTTCCATTGGCGGAAACAAAGAATAACTCAAGCGCCGCGCTGCGCGCACGGCAAGGCAACGACCGTTGCAAAACCGCCCCCCGGCGTACGGAAGTTGGTCGTCTGCCCGCGGTACAGGCGCGCAGCCGCCAATTGCACCGCACCTCGATAAGCGTAGACCCGCAGGTCCATCTTCAGATCCGTCGCCACACCTTCCACGGACAGGCGCCGGGCGCTCGGGGGAACGAGCTCCTGAGCGATGTAGTCGCCTGCAAGGATGCTTGCGAACACGCTGCGGGTCAGCTTGTCGCCACGGTACGCGGCCCGGCTGCCGTAACCCGTCGCCGGCTTGAAGAACAGTTCGCGCCGGTGTTTCCACAATGAATCGGCATCCTCCGCCCGCACGCGCACCGTGCGCGGGATTCCTGCGACGAGGACGCTTCGCGTGGCGGCGTCGATACCCAGCGACTGAAGGAAACCGTCGTCGCACAACAGCGCCAGATTGCCTTTGTCTGCATACAGCGCATGCGCGCGCGGGTGCGGCGTGATCACGGAGGCCTGCGCATGCCACGCGTCGGAGAGGGCCGCCGAGACGGGCTCGTCGAGGCTGAAGTCGGTGAGCCGGTTATATACGAGGTCCACTTCTTCGCCGTCGAGCAGGAGTCGCCGCCCGACAAAGCGCAGTGCGGCCGGATCGCAGATCCATGCCTTCAACCCGTGGCGCTCGAACAGTCGCTGGAACAGCAGGAATTCGGGCAGGAGATACTGGCTCTGCGGATCACGATCGACGATCGCAACCGTGCGCAGCGGTGCGTTGCCGCGGACAGCGCGCCACTCGGAAATGAACATCTCGAGGAAGGCGCGCTCCGGATCTTCCTCGCCACGCGCCGCCAACGGCACTACTTCGGCACAGCATGCGCGCTGCGCACGCGCAAGTGCAACGTTCAGCAAGCCGCCGCCGGCATTGGTGTTGATTTCGATGAGTCGCGGGCCGTCCGCCCCGAGATGGAAATCGAAGCCGAGAAACACGCCACTCGCCGCGCAATCGACACGCGCGCTCGCCGGTGCGTGTTCCAGCACCGCGGACTGCCAGCCGGGCAAACTGACGACGTGCTCGACCGCCTCGACGAGTGCAGCCGCCGCGTCGAGATGGCGCTCGGCAACGAACGCGACGGAATCGGCGAAAAGGTGGGGTCGGGTCGCATTGATCGTCGCGAGCAACGCACCATCGCGCGGATCGCGTTCGAGCTCGGTTTTCAAACGGGCATGATCCAGCGAGACGCACTGGCAACCACGATTCATGCGTTCGACGATGTCCTCGCAATCGCCCTCTGCAATCGCCTGGATGAGGGGATCTCTTGCCAGTGCCGATGTCGCAGTCATGGGTGTTCTCGCATCGAAAGCAGATCAGGCCCCGCCTGGGGGCGGGAGTTGCTCAAGAAAGGCGACGGCCTCCGGTTCCACGCGAGTGCGCCGCATCGGCGGCAGGCTCCGCCAGACGATCTTGCCGTATTGCTTGTCGATCATCCGCGGGTCGCAGATGCACAGCACGCCGAGATCGCGCTCGCTGCGAATCAGGCGACCTGCCCCCTGCTTCATGTTGATCACTGCACGTGGCAGCTGGTAGTGCATGAACGGATTGTGCCCGCTCTTCTGCAGATGCTCCACCCGCGCAGCGAGCACGGGGTCGTCCGGCGGAGCGAAGGGTAGCTTGTCGATCACGACCACCGACAAGGCGTCACCGGGCACATCGACGCCCTCCCAGAAGCTCTGGCTTGCAACGAGCACCGCATTCCCCATACGTCGGAAGCGATCGAGCAACTCGGTACGCGACCCCTCGCCCTGCAGCAACAGAGGCAGCTTTTCCCCTGCGCGTTCCAGTCCGTCACCGATCAGTCCGTGAATGCGCTTCATCGCGCGCAGAGACGTGCACAGCACAAAGGTCCGTCCGCGCGCGGCGCGAATCAGGGGCAAGGCGACGCGCGCGACAGCCTCGGCGTACTCGGGGTGGTTCGGATCGGGCATGCCGGCCGGTGCATACAGCAGCGCCTGCTTCGCATAGTCGAAGGGGCTCCCCCAAACGGCGGTGACTGGCGGCGGATCCATCCAGCTCAACCCCATCTCGTTGCAGTAATGAGTGAAATTCTGTCCGACAGCGAGGGTGGCAGACGTGAAGATCCACGCCCGAGGGTGGCTCTCCAACTGACGCCGAAAGACGCCCGAAACATGAAGCGGGGTCGCGTTGAGCGCTGCGGACTGCGGAAACACCTCGACCCAGCGAATGAACTCGCCCGCGTCCGGCGAGCGCCACCG
Source organism: Aromatoleum tolulyticum (assembly GCF_900156155.1). Taxonomy (GTDB): domain Bacteria; phylum Pseudomonadota; class Gammaproteobacteria; order Burkholderiales; family Rhodocyclaceae; genus Aromatoleum; species Aromatoleum tolulyticum. The sequence goes on along the minus strand of NZ_FTMD01000005.1, from coordinate 329,485 downwards.
GACAACCCGCTCGCCGATCTCGCCTGTGCGACGCAGGCAGTTCGCGAGCCCCTCGCTGCGTTCGGCCTGCGTTTCGAGCACCGCGGCGAATGCGTCGATTTCTCCGTTCAGCGCGTCCAGGCACTTGTCGAAATCCGGCAGCGCCGCGACCTGTGCCGCCGAGAGACGCGCGGGCTCGCTTCCGAACGCCAGCCGGAAATCGCGCGCAGCCTTCTCGAGCGCGCGCGTCGCGTCGATCAGATCGCGGCAATCACGTGCGCCGGCAAGCGTTTCCGATCGAGTGTCGCGCGCGAGCTCGAGGATTTGTGCAGTCGACACGCTCTCGCCAAAAAACAGGCTGGCAGTCTCGGGAAGCTGGTGAGCCTCATCGAAAATCACCGCGTTGCAGGAAGGCAGCAGTTCCCCCATCCCCTCGTCGCGCAACATCACGTCGGCGAAGAAGAGGTGGTGATTCACGACCACCACGTCCGCATCCATCGCTGCGCGCCGGGCAGCCAGCACGAAACATTCCTTCACATCGGGGCATTCCTGCCCCAGGCAATTGTCCCGTGTTGATGTCGCGGCAAACCACGCGGGAGAATCCTCCCGCACTTCGCTGCATTCGGCCTTGTCACCGCTCTGGGTGACCTGGGCGAATCTCGCGATCGCGCGCAAATCAGCGGCATCCTGGGCCGTGAGGAAACGTCCGTCACGCGCGTTGCGCTCCAGATGATAGGGACACACGTAATTCGCGCGTCCCTTCAGCAGCGCGATCGTGACGGGGACCTTCAGGGCGGCCCGAATGGTCGGAAGGTCGCGATTGAAAAGCTGGTCCTGCAGCGTCTTGGTCCCGGTGGACAGGATGATCTTTCCGCCGGAAAGCAAGGCCGGTACAAGATAGGCATAAGTCTTTCCGGTGCCGGTGCCCGCTTCGGCCACAAGGACGCGATTCTCCCGCAGCGCATCGGCGATATGGCGCGCCATCTCGAGCTGCTGCGCTCGCGGACGAAACGACGGAATAGCCTCTGCAAGAGGGCCGTCCGGCGAAAAGGCGGTTTCCAGATCGGTCATCGTTGATCCACGGCTCCCCGATTGGCCGGTCTCGGGCTCAATCTACGCGGTGGCCCTGAGCAAGGTATTCACGGCTACGCATCTCGATCAGACGGCTTACCGTGCGTACGAATTCATGCGCGTTATGCCCCTGCGTGTACAGTTCCGCAGCGTCGACCTCGGCGCTGGCGATCAGTTTCACCCGGTGGTCGTACAAGACGTCGACAAGCCAGGTGAAACGCCGCGCTTCCGAGGCGTTGCCCGCGTTCATTCGCGGGATACCCGACAGGATCAGCGTGTGGTGCTCCCGCGCGATCTCGAGGTAATCATTTTGCGAGCGGGGCCCCCCGCAGAGGGTCGCGAAATCAAACCAGATCACGCCGGTCGCATGACCGAGAACCGGCAGCCTGCGCTCGAACAGGTCTATCTCTCCCGCGGCCGGCTCGCTTGCCGCCAGATGATAGAAATCGTCGCGCATCTTGCGTTCCGCCGCCCCGTCGGCCGGCACGAGGTAGATTTCCATCTGTTCGAGGGTTCGCAGCCGGTAATCGGTGCCGTGATCGACCTCGAATACGTCGAAGCGCCGCTTGATCATCTCGATCGTCGGCACGAAGTTGATGCGCTGCAACCCGTTCGGATATAACCCATCCGGCGGATAGTTCGAAGTCATCACGAAGATGACCCCGCGGGCTAACAGCGCATCGAGCAGGCGCCCGAGAATCATCGCGTCAGCGATGTCGGACACATGAAATTCGTCGAAGCACAACAACCGCGTTTCCTTCGCGACACGGTCTGCAACGCGCTGCAAGGGATCCGGCTCGTTGTTGAACTCCTTCAGGTCGTTCTGCACCTCCTGCATGAACGCATGGAAGTGCACCCGCCGCTTGCGTTGATACGGCACCGAATCGTAAAAGCAATCCATCAGGAAGCTCTTTCCGCGCCCCACTCCACCCCAGAAATACACGCTGCGCGGCATCTGCGGTCGCGCGAAAAGCTTGCGCAGGGCACTGCGCCGTGCCGCCTTGAACCCTACGAGATCCGTATAGAGTGTCTGCAATCGCTGTGCAGCGGTGCGCTGCTCCGGATCCGACTTGTAACCACGAGCAGCGAGTTGGGCCTCGTAGGCCTCGAGCATCCCGTACTGCGGGACATTCAGGACGCGATGGGGCATGGAACCTGCCTGAAACCATAATGCGAAAAAACAAGGGTGGCCGGGGACTATCCCGGTCCACCCCATGAGCGACCAGCCGGAAGGCCGATCAGAAATGCAGCGGACGCTTGTCCACCGCGAGTGCCGCCTCGTGCACCACTTCCGACAGGGTCGGGTGGGCGTGGCAGATGCGCGCCAGGTCTTCCGACGCCGCGCCGAACTCCATCGCGACGACGGCTTCCGAGATCAGCTCGGAGGCATTGGCGCCGATGATGTGCACACCGAGGATACGGTCAGTCGAGGCGCAGGCCAGCATCTTGACGAAACCCGTGGGGTCGCCCGAACCGAGCGCACGGCCGTTGGCCATGAACGGGATCTTGCCGGCCCGGTAAGCGACGCCTTCGGCCTTCAGTTGCCGCTCGGTCTTGCCGACCCAGGCGATCTCGGGAGACGTGTAGATCACGCCCGGAACCATGTCGAGGTTGCAGTGCCCGGCCTGGCCCGCGATGATTTCAGCCACCATGACGGCCTCTTCCATCGCCTTGTGCGCAAGCATCGGCCCGCGGACGACGTCGCCAACCGCGTAGACGTTCGGCAGGTTGCTCTTGCAGTGTCCGTCGACGACGATCTGGCCGCGTTCATTCACGTTCAGACCGACTGCCGCTGCGTTCAGGCCATCGGTATTCGGGACACGGCCAACGGACACGATCAGGCGATCGCAGTCCAGCTTCGCTTCCTTGCCGTCCTTGTCGGTGTAGGCGATCGACACGCCCTTCTTGGTCACTTTCGTGTCGCCGATGGTCACGCCGGTCTGGATCTTCAGCCCCTGCTTCGCGAAGACTTTCAGCGCTTCCTTGGCCACATCCACGTCGGCGAAACCCATGAAGTCAGGCAACGCTTCGAGCACGGTCACTTCCGCGCCCAGGCGACGCCACACCGACCCCATTTCCAGGCCGATCACGCCGGCGCCGATGACGCCCAGCTTTTTCGGCACCGCATCGAAGTCCAGCGCACCGACGTTGTCGCAAACGATCTTGTTATCGACCGGAATGCCGGGCAGATGACGGGGCTTGGAGCCCGTCGCGATGATGACGTGCTTGGCCTCGACCGTTTCGTTGCCGACCTTGACGACATAACCGCCGGCGCCGGCGCTTTCGAAGCTGCCGTGCCCTGCCAGGAAGGTCACCTTGTTCTTCTTGAACAGGCCCTTGATGCCCTGGGTAAGCTGGTCCACGACCTTGTTCTTGCGGCCGATCATCGTCGGCACGTCGATGCTCACGCCACCGCTCACCTTGATGCCCTGGCCCTCGAATGCGTGTTCCGCCTCTTCGAACAGGTGCGAGGTATGCAACAAGGCCTTGGAGGGGATGCACCCGACGTTCAGGCAGGTACCGCCGAGACGCGGCTCGCCCTTCGGATCGGCGTACGGATGCGACTCGGCGCACGCCGTCTTGAAACCCAGTTGTGCGGCACGAATCGCCGCCACGTACCCGCCAGGCCCGCCGCCGATGACGAGTACGTCGAATTGCTTGTCAGCCATCATTTACTCCGGAAAAAGGAAATGGCGTGGTGCCCCGCCGGACGCGCCGGTCCGGCGGGGCACCACGCACTATGTCGATTACACGTCGAGGATCAGACGGGCCGGATCTTCCAGAGCTTCCTTCATCGTCACGAGGCCGAGCACAGCTTCACGGCCGTCGATGATGCGGTGGTCATACGACATAGCCAGGTAGTTGATCGGACGGATCACGATCTGGCCATTTTCGACCACCGGGCGGTCCTTGGTCGCGTGGATTCCGAGGATGGCTGACTGCGGCGGGTTGATGATCGGCGTCGACAGCATCGAGCCGAACACGCCACCGTTGGAAATCGAGAACGTTCCGCCGGAGAGCTCCTCAAGCGACAGCTTGCCGTCCTTCGCCTTCTGGCCGAACTCGGCAATTTTCTTCTCGATGTCGGCGATCGACATCTGGTCCGCATCACGCAGGATGGGCACTACCAGACCGCGCGGCGAACCGACGGCAATGCCGATGTCGATGTAGCCGTGGTAGATGATGTCCGTGCCGTCAACCGACGCGTTCAGGACAGGGAACTTCTTGAGTGCCGCAACCGCAGCCTTGACGAAGAAGCCCATGAAGCCGAGACGGACGCCGTGCGCCTTTTCGAACTTGTCGCCATATTGCTTGCGCAGTGCCATGACCGGGGCCATGTTCACTTCGTTGAACGTCGTCAGGATCGCGTTTTCGTTCTTCGACTGGATCAGGCGTTCGGCGATGCGCGCGCGCAGACGCGTCATCGGCACGCGTTCTTCGGGACGATCACCGGTCAGAGTGAGCGAGGCCGGTGCCGCGGTCGGAGCGGCAGCGCGCGGCTGAGCCGCGACCGCATCTTCCTTCGTCACGCGCCCGCCGCGGCCGGAACCGGCAACGTCGGAGCTCGCGATGCCCTTCTCTTCGAGAATCTTGCGTGCAGCCGGGCTGGCCGCTCCGGCCGCAGCGGCCGCCTGTGCCGCGGCGGGCGCCGCAGCAGCCGGGGCAACCGCAGGAGCCGCCGCACCGGCGGCGGCCTTGGCTTCGGTGTCGATCTGGGCGATCAGTTCGCCCGACGTCACGTTTTCGCCGTTTGCCTTGACGATCTTGACGAGCACGCCATCGGCCGGAGCCGGGGTCTCGAGGACCACCTTGTCCGTCTCGATGTCGATCAGGTTCTCATCCCGCGACACTGCGTCGCCTTCCTTCTTGTGCCACGAAACCAGCGTGGCTTCAGAAACCGATTCCGACAGTTGCGGAACTTTCACTTCAATCAGCATGTATCCTTCTCCCGAAGTTCGAGCTTTTGCTTATTAGTTGGGTGATTGTTGCGTCGTGTCCTGAATGGGACCGAATGCATTCTCGATGACGGCCTTCTGCTGCGCGTTGTGTTTGGCGTAGTAGCCCACCGCCGGCGAAGCCGATGCCGGACGGCTGACGAGCAGCAGTTTGCGCTTGGTGCCCAAGACGTTGACCAGGTGCTGGCGCGAAGCCAGCCAGTACCACGCCCCCTGATTGCGCGGCTCTTCCTGAACCCAGACGACTTCCTTGGCGTTCGGGAACTGGTTGATCGCCGCAGCGAAGGCTTCCGTCGGGAACGGATAGATCTGCTCGATACGGACAAGCGCCGTGTCGGTGATCTTGTTCTCACGACGATGAGCGAGCAGTTCGTAATAGATCTTGCCCTGGCACAGCACCACGCGCTTGACCTTCTTCGGATCGAGCTTCTCGACCTCGGGGATCACGGTCTGGAAGCTGCCGGTGGCCAGTTCGTCGATTGTCGAGATCGCTTCCTTGTGACGCAGCAGCGACTTCGGGGTGACGATGATGAGCGGCTTGCGCAGCTTGCGCAGCATCTGGCGACGCAGCAGGTGGAAGACCTGGGCGGGCGTCGTCGGAACGCAGATCTGCCAGTTGTTCTCGGCAGCGAGGCTCATGAAGCGCTCGGGACGGCACGACGAATGCTCGGGCCCCTGTCCCTCATAACCGTGCGGAAGCATCATCACGAGGCCGCTCAACCGGCCCCACTTCGCTTCACCGGAGCTGATGAACTGGTCGATCACGACCTGCGCACCGTTCACGAAATCACCGAACTGGGCTTCCCAGACGACCAGCTCGTTCGGCTCGGTCGTCGAATAACCGTATTCGAAGGCCAGCACCGCCTCTTCCGAGAGCACCGAGTCATGGCACTGGAAGCCAGCCTGCCCGTCCTGGATGTGATCCAGCGGCTTATAGATACCCTCGTCCCAGCGCTCGCGCTTCTGGTCGTGCAGCACGGCGTGCCGATGGAAGAAAGTGCCACGACCGACGTCTTCACCGGAGAGCCGCACGGGGAAACCCTGAGCCAGCAGACTCGCGTAAGCGAGGTTCTCGCCCATGCCCCAGTCCAGCGCCTGCTCGCCGCTGGCCATTGCCGCACGGTCGTCGATGATCTTCTTCACGCGCGAGTGCAGCGTGAAGGTCTGCGGAATCGTCGCCAGCCGCTCGCCAAGGCGCTTGATCTCGCTGACCGGGATCGCGGTGTCGCATTCGTCGCTGTACGCCTTCTTGAGGAACGGCGTCCAGTCCACCGAGAACTGGCGATTGTGACCGGGCAGAACGGGATTGGACAGAAGTTCGCCGCGATCGAGATGCTCGCGATACTCGGCGATCATGCGCTCGGGTTCATCCGCCTGGCACGTACCCTCGGCGACGAGACGGTCGGCATACAGCTTGCGGGTGCCCACATGCTTCTGGATGGTGCGATACATCAGCGGCTGCGTCACCATCGGCTCGTCCTGCTCGTTGTGGCCGAGCTTGCGGAAGCAGATGATGTCGACGACCACGTCCTTCTTGAATTCCTGGCGGAATTCGACGGCCAGCTGAGTGGCAAACGCAACGGCTTCGGGATCGTCACCATTCACGTGGAAGATCGGTGCTTCGACCATCTTGAAGATGTCCGTGCAATACAGCGAACTGCGGTAGTCGCGCGGGTCCGAGGTTGTGAAGCCGATCTGGTTGTTGATGACGATGTGAACGGTGCCGCCCGTGCCATAGCCGCGGGTCTGCGAGAAATTCAGCATTTCCTGGTTCACGCCCTGCCCCGCCACCGCAGCGTCACCATGGATCAAGACGGGAATGACTTGGCTCTTGGCCTCGTCGTTGCGACGAACCTGACGGGCGTATACGGAACCTTCGACCACCGGATTGATGATCTCGAGGTGCGACGGATTGAACGCCAGCGTGAGGTGCATCGGACCTCCCGACGTCATGACGTCGCTGGAGAAGCCCATGTGGTATTTCACGTCGCCCGCGGTCAGGTCCGCAGCAGCCTTGCCCTCGAATTCCGAGAACAGCATCGACGGCGACTTGCCCAGCGTATTCACGAGCACGTTCAGACGGCCGCGGTGAGCCATGCCGATGACGATTTCCTGCGCGCCAAGGGAACCGCCCACGCTGATCAGCTCATCCATCGCGACAATCGCCGACTCGCCGCCTTCCAGCGAGAAGCGCTTCTGTCCGACATACTTCGTGTGCAGATAACGCTCGAGAGTTTCCGCAGCAGTCGTGCGCTCCAGGATGCGCTTTTTCTTCGCAGCGTCGTAACGCGGGGTCGCGCGCACGCTCTCGAGGCGCGCCTGGATCCAGCGCTTCTGCGAAATGTCGGAAATGTACATGTATTCCGAGCCGACCGAACCGCAGTAGGTCTGGCGCACCGCTTCGAGGATCTCGCGCAGCGTGGCGTGGTCGGTCGAAAAACCGTGGAACGAACCCGTATTGAAGCTGCGGGACAGGTCGGCCTCGGTAAAGCCGTAGTACGACGGCTCCAGTTCGGCGATGTGGGGCCGTTCGGTACGACGCAGCGGGTCGAGATTTGCCCAGCGGTTGCCGAGGAAACGGTAGGCGTTGATGAGCTGGAGCGTGCTCACCTGACGCTTGTCGTCACCCTCAGAGGTAACCGCGCGGACCGGGCCGCGCTTGGCCATCTCGGCGAACGCCGCGATCACGGGGCCATGCGCCACATCGCGCAATGCTGCACCGCTCTGCGACTGAAGGTTGTCGAAATAGGCACGCCACGATTCCGGCACCGACGCCGGATCGGACAGGTAATTCTCGTAGAGCTCCTCGATGAACGGCGCATTGCTGCCGAACAAGTGAGAAGTGGATCGTTGTTGAATGGTCATTGTTATGCCACCTGTAGTCTTATTGCATTGCTTGGGCTACTCGACGCTACATGCCCGGCATCTCCGAACAAAAACGGGATGGCCGCGTCGAACGACCATCCCGCGGAGATCATTGCCGGGATTCTCTCCCGCCCTTGATCATCAGTTACGGACGCTGGGCCAGGTCCGGAACGCTCCGGCGCGCCGCACCGATGTACAGCTGGCGCGGGCGACCGATCTTGTACTCGGGATCAGTGATCATTTCTTCCCACTGGGTGATCCAACCCACCGTACGGGCCAGCGCGAAGATACACGTGAACATCGACGTCGGGATGCCCAACGCCTTCTGGACGATGCCGGAGTAGAAGTCGACGTTCGGGTACAGCTTCTTCTCGACGAAGTACTCGTCTTCCAGCGCGATCTTCTCCAGTTCCTTCGCCAGCTTGAACAGGCGATCGTTCTCGAGACCCAGTTCGCCGAGGACATCGGCGCAGACCTTGCCCATCAGCTTCGCGCGCGGGTCGAAGTTCTTGTACACGCGGTGACCGAAGCCCATCAGCTTGAAGCTGTCGTTCTTGTCCTTCGCGCGCTTGATGAACTCGCCGACGCGCGACACGTCGCCGATCTGTTCCAGCATGTTCAGGCAGGCTTCGTTCGCGCCGCCGTGTGCCGGGCCCCACAGGCAGGCAATACCCGCCGAGATGCAGGCGAACGGGTTTGCGCCCGACGAGCCGGCCAGACGGACCGTCGAGGTGGAGGCGTTCTGCTCGTGGTCGGCGTGCAGCGTGAAGATGACGTCGAGCGCACGCACGAGCACCGGGTTCGGCTCGTACTTCTCGCACGGCGTACCGAACATCATGTGCATGAAGTTCGCCGTGTAGTCCAGGTCGTTGCGCGGGTACATGAACGGCTGGCCCATGTTGTACTTGTAGGCCATCGCAACGATCGTCGGCAGCTTGGCGATCAGACGGTTGATCGAGATGTTGCGGTGTGCAGCATCCGAGAAGTCCATCGCCTCGTGGTAGAACGCCGACAGGGCGCCGACCACGCCGACCATGACCGCCATCGGATGCGCGTCACGACGGAAGCCCGAGTAGAACTTCGTCATCTGGTCGTGCAGCATCGTGTGGTTCTTGATCGTCGTCTCGAACTCACCCTTCTGCACGGCGTTCGGCAGCTCGCCGTTCTTCAGGAGATACGCAACTTCGAGGAAGTTGCACTTCTCCGCCAGTTGCTCGATGGGATAACCCCGATACAGCAGCTCGCCCTTGTCACCGTCGATGAAGGTAATCGTGGACTTGCAGCTCGCGGTCGAAAGGAACCCGGAGTCGTAGGTGAAGAGACCGGTCTTGGCACCCAGCGTGCGGATGTCGATGACATCGTTCCCGTGGGTACCGGTCATCACCGGGAATTCGACGGTCTTGCCATCGACGGTAAGCGTTGCGGTGCGTTCAGTGCTCATAGGTCATCCCTTATGCGTGCCCGTATTAACTACTAGCTCCCTGTGACGACCGTCCTGCCGAGTCAGCGTTGACTCAGCAGTCCGATCATCTCCTTCCAGCGGTCGACCTCGCAAGGATTGCTCCCGTTGACCATGGCCCACAGGTCATGATCCTCGCAACGGAGCAAATCCTCGAGGTCCGCCAACTGACCGTCGGTAAGACGGTCGAAGTCCCTTTCCAGAAAGCGTGCGAAGACGAGATCGAGCTCCAGAAGAGCCCGACGACACTGCCAGCGCACGCGTCCCCGGTTGATGCTCATACTGCCCGGCTGACCATCATGTCCTTGATCTTGCCGATCGCGCGCGTCGGATTCAGACTCTTCGGACACACGTCGACGCAGTTCATGATGCTGTGGCAGCGGAACAGGCGATACGGATCCTCAAGATTATCCAGACGCTCGGTCGTGGCCTCGTCGCGCGTGTCGGCGAGGAAGCGGTACGCTGCAAGCAAGCCCGCCGGACCGACGAACTTGTCGGGGTTCCACCAGAACGACGGGCACGACGTCGAGCAGCAGGCGCACAGGATGCACTCGTAGAGACCGTTGAGTTCCTCACGGTCTTCCGGCGACTGCAGGCGCTCGCGCTCGGGCGCCGGCGCATCGTTGATCAGGTACGGCTTGATCGAGTGGTACTGCTTGAAGAACTGAGTCATGTCGACGATCAGATCGCGGATCACCGGCAACCCCGGCAGCGGACGCAGCACGATCGGCTGCGGCAAGCTGTCGATGTCGGTGAGGCACGCGAGCCGGTTCTTGCCGTTCACGTTCATTGCATCCGAACCGCAAACGCCTTCGCGGCAAGAGCGACGGAACGACAGCGAATCGTCCTTCGACTTCAGGCGAACCAGCGCGTCGAGCAGCTTCTTGTCCGACGGCTCCAGTTCGAGGGTGTAGTCCTGCATGTACGGCTTGTCGTCCTTGTCCGGATCGTAGCGGTACATCTTCAATTGAATGGTGCGCTTGGTCATTTCAGTATTTCTCCCGCGCTCAGTAGGTGCGCTTCGCGAGCGCAATCGGCTCGACATCTTGCGACAACGGCCGCATCGTCACCGGCTTGTATTCGAGCCGGTTCCCCTCGCTGAACCACAGCGTGTGCTTGAGCCATTCATTGTCGTTACGGCCATTCGGGAATTCCGGCGAATCGGGTGCGTCATCGCGCACGTGGGCGCCGCGGGACTCCTTCCGCGCCTCTGCCGACACCATCGTCGCCTTCGCGACTTCGATGAGGTTGTCGAGTTCGAGCGCTTCGGTACGTGCCGTATTCCAGACCTTCGACTTGTCCTTGATCTCGGTACGCTTGGCCCGTTCAGCCACTGACAGGATCTGCGAGACGCCTTCCTTCAGCAGGTTGTCGAACCGGAACACGCCCGCGTGCTTTTGCATCGTGCGGCGCATGTCGAGGCCGACGTCGAACACGCTCTCGCCGTTCGTCTGCCCTTCGAGGCGCGCGAGACGCGCGAGGGACACGTCAGCGGCATCGGCCGGCAGGGGCTTGAGGCTGAGATTCCCGCTGTTCAAATCCTCAACGACCGACTCGCCCGCCGACTTGCCGAACACCAGCAGATCGAGCAGCGAGTTGGTACCGAGCCGGTTCGCGCCATGCACGGATGCGCAGGCACATTCGCCGGCTGCGTAGAAACCAGTGACCGGTGCGTTCACATTGCCACCCTTCGGTGCTACGACCTGGCCCTTGTAGTTCGTCGGGATACCGCCCATCTGGTAATGCGCGGTCGGCACGACCGGGATCGGGGCCTTGATCGGATCGACGCCGGCAAACTGGATCGAGATTTCACGGATACCCGGCAGCCGCTTCATGATCGTTTCCGGCGACAGGTGCGTGATATCCAGCAGCACGTGATCCTTGTCGGGACCGCAGCCGCGACCTTCATTGATCTCGGTGACCATCGAACGCGAAACGACGTCGCGCGATGCGAGATCCTTGAGGTTAGGCGCATAGCGCTCCATGAAGCGCTCGCCGGACGCGTTGCGCAGAATGCCGCCTTCGCCGCGCACGCCTTCGGTGATCAGCACGCCCGCACCGAACACACCGGTCGGGTGGAACTGCCAGAACTCCATGTCCTCGAGCGGAACGCCGGCCCGCGCAGCCATCCCGAGGCCGTCGCCGGTGTTGATGAACGCGTTCGTCGAGCTGTGGAAGATGCGACCGGCGCCGCCAGTGGCGAAGATCGTTGCTTTGGCGTGGAAGATCGAGACTTCGCCCGTTTCCATTTCCAGCGCGGTGACGCCGAGGACGTCGCCGTCCGCGTTGCGGATGAGATCAAGCGCCATCCACTCGACGAAGAACTGCGTGTTGGCGCGCACGTTGCGCTGATACAGCGCATGCAGCATGGCGTGGCCGGTACGGTCGGCGGCGGCACAGGAGCGCGACACGGGCGACTGGCCGTAGTTCTGCGAGTGACCGCCGAACGGACGCTGGTAGATCTTGCCGTTGTCGGTGCGATCGAAGGGCATGCCGTAATGTTCGAGCTCGACGACCACTTCGTTAGCCTTGCGGCACATGAATTCGATGGCATCCTGGTCGCCCAGCCAGTCCGACCCCTTGACGGTGTCGTACATGTGCCAGTGCCAGTTATCCTCGGTCGAGTTGCCCAGCGACGCGGCAACACCGCCCTGCGCGGCGACGGTATGCGAACGGGTCGGAAAGACCTTGGTAAGCACGGCAGTCTTCAGACCGGACTCGGAAAGTTGCAGGGCCGCACGCAAACCGGCACCGCCGGCGCCAACGATAACTGCGTCAAAAGTACGCTTAGCGACAGTCACGCTCACAGCCTCCAAAGAATCTGCGCAGCCCAGCCGGCGTAGCCGACGAGCAGGAAAATCGTTACAAGATGCAGGGCCAGACGCACGCCGACCGGCTTGATGTAGTCCATGTAGATGTCACGCACCCCGATCCAGGCGTGATAAAAGAGCGCCAGGAAGAACAGGAATGCGAAGAACCGCACGATGCCGTTACGGAACAGGCCGGACCATGTCTGATAGCTCATCTCGGGCAGACCGAGTGCAGCCGCAGCGAACAAGATGGTGAACACCACCATGAACAGCGCCGTTGCGCGCTGCGCAATCCAGTCACGCAGCCCGTAGTGAGCACCGACGACAATACGATTTACCATAGCTTCACTCCAATGATCACGGTCAGCGCGATGCTGACAGCCAGCACGATGCGCGAGCTGTTACGGGCAGACTGGAGGTCGATGCCCTTGTGAAGATCGAGCAGAAGGAAGCGAATGCCCGCGCAGAAGTGATGCATGTAGGCCCAGAGAAGGCCCAGCAGGAGAATTTTGACGAGAGGGTTGCCGACAACGCTCTTGTACGCCGCAAAAGACTCGGGCGAAGCGAGGCTGCGGTCGAGCAGGTACAAGAGGAAAGGCAGCATCAGGAACAGCCCCGCCCCGCTGACCCGATGAAGAATGGAAACGATTCCCGGCAACGGGAGCCGGATTTCGTGCAGGGCCAGGAATTTGGGCCGCTGCTTTCGCACTATGGCTTCTGACATATTGTTTTACCCCTAGTTTGGCGACGGTTTCCCGACGCGGTTCTCCCAACTTGCAAAGCGCGAGAATTATATACGCGGAACGTATTCATTCCGCCGCCCCGCGCGCTCAATTCAATTCATTCAGATAAAAATGCTCGGCGGTGGAATACAGGCCACGCCGCCACTCAACCGGTTTATCGCCATAGGTGTAGGTCACCCGCTCGACCGAGAGAAGCGGGGTACCTTCCTGCACCCGCAGCGTCTCGCTCGTCGACCGATCGGCCGCGACGGCACGAATCCGCTCCTGGGCACGGATCATGCGCAACCCGAAGCGCGTCTCGAACAGGCTGTAGAGCGAGCCGTTCCAGCTCTGCAGCACCTCGAGCGTCAAGCCCTGGAAAATCTCTCCCGGGAGATAGATCTCGTCGATCACCACCGGTTTTTGCGCAAACCTGAGAAGACGCCGCACGATGATGATGGGCTCGCCCTGCTCGATACCGAGCATGCGCGATGCCTCTTGCCCCGCCTTGGCGCGCCAGCAGTCCATCGGCACGCTCTGGGGATGGGCGAGATCGCCATCCATCGGAACGAGACGCAGGAACCGGAACAGCGCACGCGGATCGTTATGCGACGCAACGAAGGTGCCTTTGCCCTGCTTGCGCACGAGAAGGTTCTCGGCTGCCATCTCGTCGATCGCCTTGCGAACCGTCCCCTGGGAAACACTGAATCGCGAGGCGAGCTCCTGCTCGCTCGGAATCACCTGCCCGGGACGCCATTCACCCGACTCAAGTGCCTGAAGAATCAAGCTCTTGATCTGCCGGTAAAGCGGACTGAAGGTTGGGGATTCCTGTGCCATGGGCGCATTTCATCACAAATTTTTTTCAGCGTCCATTATCGGTCTGTTGTCTTATATAAGACAAGTGACATTAATTGACACGCATCGGACTTGCTTCTACCATCCTCCCGCCCCGGAAACCGTTTTCCGGTTTGCCAACGTCGAACGCCGAGCTGCAATCGCGGGCGCAAGATCTACAATCAAAACCGTCTTCTCTTCAATTCGCTTTAGAGGGAGTACTCAGATGAGCAAAGCCCCCGTCCGTGTCGCCGTCACCGGCGCTGCCGGCCAGATCGGATACAGCCTGCTGTTCCGCATCGCCAGCGGCGAAATGCTGGGCAAAGATCAGCCCGTGATCCTGCAACTGCTCGATCTGCCGCAAGCCCAGAAGGCGGTCAAGGGCGTGATGATGGAGCTGGAAGACTGCGCCTTCCCGCTGCTCGCCGGCATGGTTGCGACCGACGACCCGAACGTCGCCTTCAAGGACGCGGACTACTGCCTGCTCGTGGGCGCCCGCCCGCGCGGCCCCGGCATGGAGCGTGCTGACCTCCTGACCGCGAACGGCGCGATCTTCACCGTCCAGGGCAAGGCGATTGCCGAGAACGCCAAGGAGACCGTCAAGGTCCTCGTCGTCGGCAACCCGTGCAACACCAATGCCTACATCGCCGCTGCCGCTGCCAAGAAGGTTGGTCGCACCAACCCGAACAATTACCACGGCATGCTGCGCCTGGATCACAACCGCGCGCTGTCCCAGCTCGCTGCCAAGACCGGCCGCCCGGTGTCGAGCCTGAAGAAGATGGTAGTGTGGGGCAACCACTCGCCCTCGATGTACGCCGACTATCGCTTCTGCACGTCGAACGGCGACTCCGTCAAGGCGCTCGTTAACGATCACGCCTGGAACAACGACGTCTTCCTGCCGACGGTCGGCAAGCGCGGCGCTGCCATCATCGACGCACGCGGTCTGTCGTCGGCCGCCTCGGCTGCAAACGCGGCGATCGACCACATGCACGACTGGGCCCTCGGCTCCGACGATTGGGTCACCATGGGTGTTCCGTCCGACGGTTCCTACGGCATTCCGGTCGGCGTCGTGTTCGGCTTCCCGTGCGAGTGCAAGAACGGCGAATTCAAGATCATCCAGGGCCTCGAGATCGACGAGTACTCGCGCGAGAAGATCAACAAGACCCTCGCCGAACTCGAAGACGAGCGCGCTGCAGTTGCCGACATGCTGAAGTAACCGGACGACGCAAGACGTCTACGGAAAGCCGCGGCAGTGCGCCGCGGCTTTTTTTTGCCCGCGAGTTTCAGCAAAATCGGGCTCCCGACACGTTTATGGACAACTTCATGCAACACCCTGCCGACGTTCTTTTCGCCGGGGAGAAACCCTTCCCGGCCCTGCCCGCTGTCGACCACTATGCCGGCTCGGAGAAGCTGATGCGAAAGGCCTTGCAACTCCAACAGGAGTTCGGGCCGATCTTCGATGTGACATGCGACTGCGAGGACGGTGCACATGCCGGAGCCGAGGCGGAACACGCCGCGATGGCAGCCGAAATGATCCTGTCAGCGGACAATCGTTTCGGACGGGTTGGGGCGCGCATTCACGACATCACGCACAGTCACTGGAGGCAAGATCTCGACATTCTGGTCGGACGGGCGGGCCGGAACCTTGCTTTCATCACCCTGCCCAAAGTGCGCTCTGCGACGGACGCGGCGGAACAGATTCAGGCGTTGCGCGCGATCGAGAGATCACACGGAATCGACAAGGCCATTCCCGTGCACGTGCTGATCGAAACACACGGCGCACTGCGCGAAGCATGGGAAATCGCAGCCCTGGACAGCGTCGAGTCGCTCGATTTCGGGCTCATGGATTTCGTGTCCGGGCACCACGGAGCAATCCCGGGAAACGCGATGACCAGTCCGGGCCAGTTCACTCACCCGCTGGTCGTCCGGGCGAAAACGGAGATCGCTGCGGCGGCGCTCGGCAACGGCGTCGTCCCGTCTCACAACGTCACCACGGAACTCAAGGATCTCGATTACATCCGCCGGGACGCCGAACGCGCGCGCCGCGAATTCGGCTACCTGCGCATGTGGAGCATCCACCCGAACCAGATCCGGCCCATCGTCGAGGCGATGCGCCCGGACTTTTCCGAGGTGGAGGCCGCCGTCGAGATCCTCGTCAACGCGCAGGCGGTTGGCTGGGGTCCGACCCAGCACGAGGGAAAACTCCACGATCGGGCCTCGTATCGCTATTTCTGGGAGCTGCTATCCAGGGCCAAGGCGACAGGGATGACCATCGGGGACGAAGCCGAACAGCGCTTCTTTCGCTGACAACGAGAACTCAGCGACTGCGAAACTGGCGGGGGCGCGCGGCAGGCGCGTCGCTCCGCTCTTCCTTGTGGCGAAAACTGATGCGAGCCTTTGTCAGATCGTAGGGTGACAACTCGACACTCACCTTGTCGCCGGCAAGAATCCGGATGCGGTGCTTGCGCATTTTGCCTGACGCGTATGCCTGGACTTCCACGCCATTCTCGAGCGTCACTCGGAACCGTGTATCGGGAAGCACCTCGTTCACAACACCTTCCATTTCCAGCAGTTCTTCCTTCGCCATTTCAACTCCTCGAAAACAGGCAATATCCGGCTGCACGACGATCCATCGCGAGAACTTCCGGCGCCACACTCCGCTCCGCGATCGTCCTCGGCATGGCGACATGGCCCCCCATTGCGCACGACTGCACTCAGGAGACACCGGAACGATCCGGACAAACGGAAATATGCAAGGCCGAGAGGGCGATGATGTTTTCGCTGTGACGTCGGGAATGACCGGCACAACCGGCGGAGAATGAGCCGGAAAGACGATCCGGTCCGGCCGGGAACTCCAATACATGAATTATAGCGGAATGCATCACCGGGCCCCAAATCGACCCATTCCCGGGACGTACGTGCGCTGTACCGCCCGGGTTTCCTTATAATGAAAAGATGACGGTCTCCGAAACCTTCCCCGACACTTGCACGGTGTTTTTTGCCGACCTGGCCGGCAGCACCAGGCTTTACGAGAGTGCGGGGGACGCCGCCGCCTACCGTCTTGTCGAGCAATGCCTGCTCGGGATGCGACAGGAGATCCAGGCCTGCGGCGGCAGAGTCATCAAGAACACCGGAGATGGACTGCTCGCGGTTTTTTCCGATCCGAACGACGCGCCCGAGGCGGCGATAAGGATCCACAACGTCGTTCAGGATCTTCCGCGCGTATCCGGACAGAAAATGGCCGTTCGCGTCGCGTTCCACACCGGAACGGTGATCGTCAGCGAAGAAGACGTCTTCGGTGATACGGTGAATGTCGCGGCCCGTCTGCTCGAACTGGCGACTCCGGGCCGTGCGATAGCATCCGAACAATGCGTCCAGGAGTTGAAGCCCGAATGGCGCAATCTCCTGCATCCGCTCCAGAGCAGAAGCCTGCGGGGCGTGTCGCGTCTGACTGCCCCGTTCGAGCTCGTTTGTGAATCAGCGGGCGATCTGACAGTAGTACAGAGCGTGAAACTCGACGCCGAAGACGCGCCCGAGTTGCGGCTGAGCATTGCGAATCGCTGGCTGACCCTGAACGCCCAGATGCCGAGCGCCCGGCTGGGCCGTGCGGCTTCCGCGGAGATACGCGTTACAGACACGCGGGCTTCCCGCGAACACGCCTACATCGAACTGCGCGGCGACAAGTTCGTTCTGGTCGACCGGAGCAGCAACGGCACCTTTGTCGCCATTGACGGAGAACGTGAATTCGTTCTGTCGCACGAGGAAGTGGTCCTGAGAAAACGCGGCCAGATTGCATTGGGCCGATCGTCCTCGGAAAGCCACGACGTCATCGAATTCGCCTGCCTGTAAGGTTCTCGTTCGAGCGCTGACGCCCCTCCTCCGCGCCACCTCAGTGCCTGGCGCAGTCGGCACGGCACGCCGCGCAGTCGCTCCTGTCCACGCGCTTTCCGAGCGCCTGCTGGAGTGCGCATACGGACCGCCTGCAGCACACCACCGCTGCCCCCTCCTTGCTGGCCGCTTCGCGGAAGCGCTGCATCACGTTGTGGCCAAGGAAATCCGTGAAGAGAATCACCATGCCGATACCGGCAGGCAGAGTCGCCGTGCGGCGCTGATGCGCGGTTTCACGGCCGCTTACGTGCCCCGCAATGCGAATGCCGAACTCCGACAAGACATTCGGAATGTTGCCGAGGCGATCTGCTCCCACAATCAGTGCATCCATATCATCCCTCATCGGTATTGCGAATCATTCGCAACTATACTGCCTGCAATGGGAACCATTTGCAAGTAAGAATTGTTCTCGATAGTATTGCGCCATCGCCCCATGACAACGCAAGGGAACCACATGAACAAGACGCTTATCGCCTCCATCGTCACCAGTATCGGTGCGCTCTCCACTCACGCAATCGCAGCGGACACGGAGCTCAATCTGTATTCGGCCCGCCACTATCAGACCGATGAGGCCTTGTATTCGAACTTCACGAAACAGACCGGCATCAAGATCAACCGAATCGAGGCCAAGGAAGACGAACTGCTCGAGCGCATCCGCAACGAGGGTGCGAACAGCCCGGCCGACGTCTTCATCACCGTCGATGCGTCGCGCCTGGCCAAGGCGGACGAGCTCGGGATCTTCGCGCCGGTGAAGTCGAAGGTTCTCGAAGAGCGCATTCCCGCGAATCTGCGCGCCGAAAACTGGTACGCATATTCGACGCGCGCCCGCGTGATCATTTACAACAAGGATTCGGTCAAGGCGGAAGATGTGCAGACTTACGAGAGCCTTGCGGCTCCTGCACTGAAGGGAAAGGTCTGCTCGCGCTCCGGTAGCCACCCGTACAACATTTCCCTCGGGGCGGCTCTCGTGAAACACAATGGAGCCGAAGCGACGGAGACCTGGGCCAGGAACGTGGTTGCGAATTTTGCTCGCGCGCCGAAAGGCGGCGATACCGACCAGATCAAGGCGGTGGCAGCTGGCGAGTGCGGCGTGACGATCGCCAATACCTATTATCTTGCGCGTCTGATGAACTCGGACAAGGCCGAGGACAAGGCCGTCGTCGCGAAGATCGGAACCGTTTGGCCGAACCAGAAGACATGGGGCACGCACATCAACGTTTCGGGCGCGGGCATGCTGAAGAACGCCCCGAACAAGGGTGCCGCGGTCAAGTTCCTCGAGTACCTCGCATCGGACGAGGCGCAGGGCTACTTCGCCAATGGAAACAATGAATGGCCGGTCGTGGCGAACGTAAAAGTCACCAACCCCGCGCTCGACACGCTCGGCAAATTCAAGGCGGACAGCCTGCCCGTCGGCGAACTCGCCAACACCGCTGCCGAAGCGCAAAAGATCTACGACCGCGCCGGGTTCCGTTGATCGTTCGGTCTGCGTCGGGGCGACCGCCCCGCCGCACACCAGTGTAGGTCAGAGCCCCCGCAGGAAAAGGACGACGCCTTCCGGTTTACCCGGAAGGCGTCGTCCTTTCATGCAAGCCTGGCAGCGACTTCAGGAGGAACCCGCTACGGACAGCGCACCTACTCCGACTGAGGGGTAGGCGTCGTGTTCGGCTTCGGGGAACGCTTGCGGAATTTCCGCGCCGGCTTCTTGGCCGGTACATCTTCGCCCGCCAGTGCCGGCGCAGCAGCAGCGCTCTTCGGCTGGACTGGCGGCTTCTGCTGCGGGGGAGTCTTGCCTTGTCCGCCAGATTTTTGCTGGCGCCCCCCTGGCCGCGGGCCACGGGAGGGCTTGGGGCCCAGTCCCGTCGAGGGCGTCGGACGCCTGAGGTTGGGATCGGGAGCGCCTTCACGATTTCCCGGAGCAAGACTGATCTCGAGTTCGTTGAGTTCGTCCCATTCGGCGTCGGTGCGCTGATTGTCAGGAATCGCCAGCAGTTCCTGCAGGCGACGACGCGGAGAAGTCGATTGCGGTGCATTCATGGTCGAATTATCCCATCGTTTGGGCGTGCCCGCTCCTGTTCTTGCTCAAAAAGTCGTGTGTTCAGCGGGTGACGGGGACGCAGATCCAACGAAGCGAACTCCTTACTTCGGAAAACGACGCGACACTCGCTCCACGATCGATCCGCGCGCTGCCACCTCGGTTGCTCCGGCCCGCTTTGCCGCCTCGAACGCGTCGGGGTCGTATTGCGGACCGAAAACTATGATATCGACCTGGGGAAAGGTCGCGCGCAACTGTGCAATGTGATCACACGCTTTACGCACCGCAAGATCCACCACGATGCAGTCGGGTGTTTCCGTACCTCGCTTCTTGAGCATCGTCGCACCGGCTGCCTTCCACTCCGACTCGAGCCGCATGCGGTTCATCAGATCGTCGCACCACAATAATATTTTGATTGTCATCCCGCCTCCTCGGCCGTATTTCGCATTCGAACTGCACTCTAGACTTCCGTCTCCTCGACTGTGCGCCGGTTTCCGCGCGCAATCTGGCGCGAGATGATGAACATCGGCAGCAGGCCGACCGCGACGATCGTCACGGCAGCCGTGGATGCCTCGGCCAGCCGTTCATCCGATGCGAGCGTGTGAGCCTGCGTCGCCAAGGTGTCGAAATTGAACGGTCTCATCACGAGGGTCGCCGGCAATTCCTTCATCACGTCGACAAAGACGAGCAGGCTGGCAGTGAGCAGGCTGCCCCGCAGGATCGGGACATGGACGCGCTGCAGCGTGGCCCACTTTCCGACACCGAGACTGCGGGACGCATCATCCATGCTCGACGTGATCTTGCCCAGACTGGTTTCGACCGTATGAAGCGCGACGGAAAGAAAACGGCCCAAATAAGCATACACGAGCGCGGCGATTCCCCCGGTGAGCACAAGGCCTGGATTCACGCCGGTCACGCCCTGCCACCAAGCCGAGATCACATGGTCGAGTCTCGTCACCGGAATCAGCACCCCGACCGCGATGACCGATCCCGGAACGGCATAACCGAGCCCGACGATGCGATTCAGCACTCGCGGCAGGCGCGTGCGTGCCAGCCGCGCAGCATAGCCGAGCAGGATCGCCAGCAGCACGGCGAGCAGCGCCGTTACCAGAGCGAGCACGAAACTGTTGCGCGCCAGTTGCACGAAGCGCGCGCCGAACTGCGCATCGCCCTCCACGAGCGCCATGCGCACCAGCAGAAAGGCCGGCAGCAGGAATCCGAGAAGGAGCGGCAGCAGGCAGGCGAGTGTGGCAATAAGGCCCATCGGACGCGACAGCCGGACCGGCGTCGGCACCATCTGCTGGCGCGAGGTGTTGTTGAACCGCGCCCGCCCCCGGCTGGCGTGTTCGAGAACGAGCACCAGCACGACGAAAGCCAGCAGCATCGCGGAAAGCTGTGCGGCGGCGACGCGATCGCCGAGGGAAAACCAGGCACGGTAGATGCCGGTCGTGAACGTCTGCACGCCGAAGTACGAGACCGTGCCGAAATCCGCAAGCGTTTCCATCAGCGCCAGCGCGGAACCGGCTACCACGGCGGGTCGGGCCAAAGGCAGCGAGACACGGAAAAAGCTGCCCCAGGGGCCGAGGCCCAGCGAGCGTCCTGCTTCGAGCATTCCGGACGCCCGCTCGAGAAACGCTGTTCGTGCCAGGAGGTAAACGTACGGGTACAGGACGAACATGAACATCGCAACCGCACCGCCCGCGGTCCGGACATCCGGGAACCAGTAGTCACCCGCCTTCCATCCGAAGAGCTCGCGCAGCCCGCTTTGCAGGGGACCCACGAACTGGAGGAAATCCGTGTAGACATAGGCCATCACGTAGGCCGGGACGGCGAGGGGCAGGACCAGGGCCCACTGGAAGAAGCGGCGCCCCGGAAACTCGGTCATGGTGGTCAGCCAGGCCGTCGCCACCCCTATGGTCGACACGCCCAGACCGACACCCGCACACAGGATCAGCGTGTTACGGATGAACTCCGGCAGGACGGTGGACGACAGGTGACTCCAGGTTCCAGAGGTTCCTCCGACGAACACGTTCGAGAACACGGAAATCACCGGCATCGCGATCAGAACGGAGATCAGCAGTGACCCGGCCGTCAAGGACGACCAGCGCTCGCGCAACTTTTCCAGCCCTTCCAGAAATCTCATCTCGCTCCCGACGGGGTCACGCCGCTAGGTCCATTCCACGCGGCAGGCTATCGAGAATTATAATTCATCCCATTTCGGTTACCGCGATGCAATAATGGCCATCGCACTTTTCAACGCAGTATCGGATTCCCCATGTCCCATCTCGAGCTCGCCGGCATCGATCTGGCGTACGGCGGCCATCAGGTCGTCCGCAAGCTTTCATTCCGTCTCGAACAGGGCAGCATCGGCTGTCTGCTGGGCCCGTCCGGCTGCGGCAAGACCACTGTCTTGCGCTGCATCGCGGGGTTCGAACCCGTCACGGCCGGGCAGATCCGGCTCGACGGCAAGGTGGTGAGCAGGAGCGACCTGCATGTTCCGCCCGAGAGCCGGCGCATCGGAATGGTGTTTCAGGATTACGCGCTGTTCCCGCATCTTTCGGTGTCAGAAAACATCGGGTTCGGCCTGCGCCATCTCGACACACAGCAGCGTCGTGACCGCGTCGCCGAGTTGCTGCGTGTCGTGGGACTGGCCGGCCAGGGGCACAAGTATCCGCACGAGATGTCCGGAGGCCAGCAGCAGCGGGTCGCTCTCGCGCGCGCGCTTGCCCCGCGCCCCAGCCTTCTCCTGCTCGACGAACCCTTCTCGAATCTCGATGTGGAGTTGCGCGAACGCCTGTCGTTCGAGGTGCGCGACATCATCAAGGCGACGAACACAACGGCGATTCTGGTCACCCACGATCAGCACGAAGCGTTCGCGGTCGCGGACGAGATCGGAATCATGAACGAAGGGCGCATCCAGCAATGGGATACGCCGTATAACCTTTATCACCGCCCCGCCAATCGCTTCGTCGCGGATTTTGTCGGACAGGGGGTGTTTCTCCAGGGGCTGGTACTCAACGACCACCAGGTCAAGGTCGAGCTCGGCACGCTGAACAGCGCCATTCCGGTGGAATGCGGTATCGGTTGCGGCAACTGCGACCGTGACTGCACCGTGTCGGTGCTCCTGCGGCCGGACGACATCGTGCACGACGACACGAGCGCCTTGCAGGCCGAGGTGGTGCACAAGGCCTTCCGCGGCGCGGACATCCTGTACACGTTGAAACTCGAAAGCGGCTCAAAGGTACTGTCACTGGTGCCGAGCCACCACAACCATGCACTCGGCGAGCGGATCGGTATCCGGCTGGATGTCGATCACGTGGTGACCTTTCACGAGGGGTCGGACGACGCGGTGCAGGAGCGGCCACTGATCGGCCCACTCCGGACGCAGTAATCGCAAGCGATGATTCCCTGGCTCACGGGTACTCCGCGGTTTCCCCCGGTCGAGTCGGCACTTGACGATCCGCCAGGCCTGCTCGCCGCGGGCGGCGCGCTTGACCCGGAATGGCTGCTCGCCGCCTACCGCCAGGGGATATTTCCGTGGTACAGCGCAGGCGAGCCGATACTCTGGTGGAGCCCGGATCCCCGACTGGTGCTCGCCCCGTCGAGGATGAAGATTTCCCGCTCGCTGGGCCGGACCTTGCGCCAGCAGCGCTTCGAGATGCGTTTCGATACGGCGTTTTCCGAAGTCGTCGCCGCATGCGCGGCACCGCGGGAACCCGGAGGGGGTACGTGGATCACCGAGGAGATGCAGGCAGCCTACCGTCGCATGCACGAACTCGGCTATGCACACAGTGTCGAAGCGTGGTACGAAGGCTCGCTTGCGGGGGGGCTTTACGGCATCGGGCTCGGGAGGGCATTCTTCGGGGAATCGATGTTCAGCCGCCGCGCGGATGCATCAAAGGTCGCCCTTGCCTTCCTGGCCCGCTATCTCGAATCGAGGAATTTTGCGGTGATCGATTGCCAGATGACGACCGCGCATCTGCTATCGCTCGGCGCCTTCGAAATGGCTCGCGCCGAATTCCGCGCCGGTCTGGAAATCTGGACGCGGCAGGGTGACGGACCGGGACGCTGGCCCGAACACGCGGGCCGGGGATTGTTCTGAGCACACACTCGCAGACATGCAGAAAGACTACCCGTACGCACTCATCCAGTTCTACGCGACGGCGCCTTATGCTTGCTCTTACCTTCCGGAACGAGTGGCGCGCTCCCAGGTCGCGACGCCCGGGCACCTCATCGACACAGCCGTATACAGCGAGCTCGTCCGGAACGGCTTCCGGCGCAGCGGCATGTTCACCTACCGGCCCTACTGCGACCATTGCCGTGCCTGCGTGCCGGTGCGGATTCCGGTGGACGCGTTTGTTCCCGACCGCAGCCAGCGGCGAAGCTGGGCGCGGCACTGTACGCTGGAGGCGCGCGAGCGGGATCTCTCGTTTTCGGAAGAGCACTACGCCCTCTACCAGCGCTACCAGGGTTCGCGGCACGCCGGCGGGGGGATGGATCAGGACAACCGCGAGCAGTACGCGCACTTCCTGTTGCAGAGCCAGGTAGATACGCGCGTCGTCGAATTCCGCGAACAGGGCGTCCTGCGCATGGTCAGCGTGATCGACCGCCTGAGCGACGGCCTGTCCAGCGTGTATACGTTCTTCGATCCAGACGACCCCAAGGCCAGTTACGGAACCTTCGGCGTGCTCTGGCAGATCGAAGTGTGCCGCCGGCTGCACCTCCCCTATCTCTACCTGGGATACTGGATCAAGGACAGCCGGAAGATGACGTACAAGATCCGCTTCAGGCCCCTCGAAGGGCGCATCCGGGGCGAATGGCGCCCCCTCGATCCGCTGACGGATTCGGAATCGGAATAGCGAACGGGATGCATGCCCGCCGCGGGCGGGCGCCTGATTCGGAAATCCGGGGGGCGAGGTCCCGCGCGAAACGGTAGAATTCGCGGATGCTCTACGATATCGCCCGCCCCATCCTGTTCTCGCTCGACGCGGAAACCGCTCACGAATTTTCCCTTGCCACCCTCAACCTCGCCGGCCGCTTCCTTCCCGCAGGCAAGCCGGCCCCGTCCGATCCGGTCGAGGTCATGGGACTCAGCTTCCCCAATCGCATCGGCCTTGCCGCCGGACTGGACAAGAACGGCGAAGCCATCGACGGTCTCGCGCGATTCGGGTTCGGTTTCATCGAGATCGGCACGGTCACCCCGCGCCCGCAGCCGGGGAATCCCCGTCCGCGGCTGTTCCGCCTCCCCGAAGTGCGCGGCATCATCAACCGCATGGGCTTCAACAACCATGGCGTCGACGCGCTGGTCGCGAACGTCGGTGCGGCGAAATTCAAGGGCGTTCTGGGAATCAATATCGGCAAGAATTTCGACACGCCGATCGAGAATGCCGCCGACGACTACCTGGCCTGCCTCGACAAGGTGTATGCGCTGGCGAGCTATGTGACGGTCAATATTTCCTCGCCGAACACCAAGAACCTGCGCCAGTTGCAGGGCGAATCGGAACTGGACGACCTGCTTGGACGACTGAAGGAGCGGCAGGCGCGGCTGGCGGACAAACATGGCCGATACGTGCCACTGACCCTGAAGATCGCCCCTGACCTGGAGCCCGCCCAGGTGATCAACATCGCCGACGCGCTGCGGCGCCATCGCATCGACGGGGTGATTGCTACCAATACGACGATCTCGCGCGAAAAGGTCCAGGGCGTGCGTTACGGCGAGCAGCAGGGCGGCCTGTCCGGCGCGCCGGTGTTCGAAGCCTCGACGGCGGTCGTCGCCCAGCTTGCGCAGGCGCTCGCCGGCGAGCTCCCGATCATCGCCGCCGGCGGCGTGCTGGACGGGCGTGGCGCGCGGGCCAAGCTCGAAGCCGGGGCGCAACTGGTACAGCTGTATAGCGGCCTGATATATCGCGGACCGGCACTCGTGCAGGAGTGTGTGCGGGCTACCGCCGATTTCGGCGCGGACCGCTGAGGACGCCGCTTGATGGCCCCCCAGGGCATATGCCTATAACCCGTTCAGGGTTGAGCGGGACATAACGGCGGGACATAATTCCGCGGATACCAACCGGTTCTCGAACATGACCAGCTATATCTTCATCATCATCGGCGCTGTTCTGGTGAACAACGTCGTCTTCGTCCGGATTCTCGGACTGTGCCCGTTCATGGGCGTGTCCAAGAAGCTGGAGACGGCGATCGGCATGGGCGCGGCGACGACGTTCGTGCTTACGCTGGCGTGCGGAACGAGCTACCTGATCGATCATTACCTGCTGGAACCGTTCGATCTCGCGTTCATGCGCACGCTTGCGTTCATCGTCGTCATCGCAGCGATCGTGCAGCTCACCGAACTGGTCATCCAGAAGACCAGCCCGGTTCTTCACCAGGTTCTCGGCATCTATCTTCCGCTGATCACGACGAACTGCGCGGTGCTGGGCATTCCGCTGCTGAACGTCGGCCTCCGGCATGATCTGCTGGAATCCCTTCTGTTCGGCTTCGGTTCGTCGATCGGCTTTACCATGGCCCTGATACTGTTCGCGGGCATTCGCGAACGTCTCGACGGCGCTGACGTTCCCGTACCGTTCCGCGGTACGGCCATCGCAATGGTCACGGCGGGATTCATGAGCCTGGCCTTCATGGGCTTCGCCGGACTGGACCGTTTTCATTAGGACCGGTCGTCGAACCCTTGTCCCCATCTGATCCGGCGCAAGCGGGGCATTCCGGCAGCGGATTGTTTCCCGGCGCCTCCAACCCGGCACTCACTCAATGTTGACCGCCATCCTCGTCATGACAGGCATAGCCATCGTGCTCGGCACGGCACTTGGCTATGCCTCGATCCGCTTCAAGGTCGAAGGCGATCCGCTGGTCGAGAAGATCGACGCGATTCTTCCGCAGACGCAATGCGGCCAGTGCGGCTACCCGGGTTGCAAGCCCTACGCGCAAGCCATCTCCAACGGGGAGGCCGACATCAATCAGTGTCCGCCGGGCGGCGAAGAGGGCATCCGCAAGCTCGCCGACCTGCTGGGCCGCGAGGTCAAGCCGCTATCGGAAGAGCATGGCACCGAAAAGCCGAAATCGGTCGCGCGCATCGACGAGCAGGTGTGCATCGGCTGCACGCTGTGCATTCAAGCCTGTCCCGTGGATGCGATCGTCGGTGCCGCAAAGCAGATGCACACGGTGGTGGCGCCGCTTTGCACCGGGTGCGAGTTGTGCGTGGCGCCCTGCCCGGTCGACTGCATCTCGATGGTGCCGGTCGCGGCGACCGTTGAAACGTGGAAATGGAAATATCCGGTGCACGAACTGAGGTCCGCGGCATGATCACCCGCCTTTTCAGCTTCAAGGGCGGGGTCAAGCCCGAATCGCACAAGAACGAATCGTCCGGGACGCCCATCCTGACGGCGCCGCTGCCGAAGCGCCTCGTCATTCCGCTGCGCCAGAGCATCCGCTCGACCGCGCGCTGCCTCGTCGAACCGGGGCAAAAGGTGCTCAAGGGCGAGCATATCGGCGAAGGCGAAGGCGGCCTCGGAACGAGCGTGCACGCATCCACCTCCGGTACCGTCGTGGAGATCGCGTCATATCCGATGGCACACGCGTCGGGTCTGGAAACCCTTTCGGTCGTGATCGAACCGGACGGGGAGGATCGCTGGATCGACCATACGTCGCTCGATTTGCGCACTGTGTCGCGCGAGGAGGCCCTCGCCTGGTTGCGCGGCTGCGGCATCGTCGGCATGGGCGGCGCGGGTTTTCCGACCCACGTGAAGCTCGGAGGCGGACGGGGAATCGACACGCTGGTCATCAACGGTGCGGAATGCGAGCCCTGGATCACCTGCGACGACCGCCTGATGCGCGAGCGTGCGCCCGACGTGCTGTCGGGCGCGATGATCCTGCGCGAACTGATCGGAGCGAAGCGGGTGCTGGTGGGCATCGAGGACAACAAGCCGGAGGCGATCGCCGCGATGCAGACGGCGGCGAGCGGCCTGGGCGACGACGTCGCGGTAGTGCCGGTGCCCACGCTCTACCCGGCGGGAGGTGAAAAGCAGCTGATCCGGGTCCTGACCGGCGTGGAGATCCCGCAAGGCAAGCTCGGCACCGATTTCGGCGTGCAGTGCTTCAACGTCGGCACCGCCAACGCCGTGCACCGCGCCATCCGCTTCGGCGAGCCGCTCGTTTCCCGCGTGGTCACACTGACCGGCAACGTCGCGCGTCCCGGGAACTATGAAGTGCTGCTCGGCACCCAGGTTTCAGAGCTGCTGGCGCTGGCCGGCCCGAAGGCGGATACGGACCGCTACATCATGGGCGGCCCGATGATGGGAACCGAGCTGCAGAGCCTCTCCGTTCCGGTCACCAAAGGCACGAACTGCATCATCGCCGCCTCGCCGGCGCTCTTTCCGCCGCCGCCGCCCGAACTGCCGTGCATCCGATGCGGCGCCTGCGCGCGCGCCTGCCCCGCCGACCTGCAGCCGTTCGAGCTGTACTGGTTCTCGCGTGCGAAAAATTTCGGCAAGGCGCAGGAGTACCACCTGTTCGACTGCATAGAGTGCGGCTGCTGTGCATTCGTGTGCCCTTCGCGCATTCCGCTGGTCGATTACTACCGCTTCGCCAAGGGCGAGATCTGGGCCCGCGAGCGCGAACGGCAGGCTTCCGACCAGGCGCGCGAGCGTTTCGAGTTCCGCAATTACCGCCAGGAACGCGAAAAGGAGGAAAAGGCCGCCAAGCTGGCGGCGAAGGCCGCAGAAACGCGCGCGAAACTCGCCGAATCGGGGGAGGCTCCGGCCCCGCCAGCCGAGGCCGAAGACCCCAAGAAGGCCTTGGTCGCTGCGGCGCTGGCCCGCGCCAAGCAACAACAGGCCGCGGTGATGCCCAAGAACACCGATGGCCTGAGCGCCGACGTGCAGGCGGAGATCGCCGATATCGAGGCGCGCCGCGAGAAGCTCAACCCGCAAGACGCCGACAAGGCGCCGTGACATGATCAATTCTCCGTATATCCGCAAACCGGCCAGCGTCCAGGGGGTCATGCTGGCGGTCCTCACCGCGCTGATTCCCGCAATCATCGTATATGCGTCACAGATCGCCGCGGTCGTGCTCGTCAACCTCGCAATCGCGACGATCGCGGCACTGGCCGGCGAGGCACTGGTGCTCAAGCTGCGCGGCAGGCCCCTCGCACCCGCGTTGTCCGATCTATCGGCCGTGGTCACCGCATGGCTGCTTGCGCTGTGCTTTCCGCCCATCCTGCCCTGGTGGGCAACCGTGCTCGGCGTACTGATCGCGATCATTGCGGTCAAGCATCTCTATGGCGGACTCGGACAGAACCCGTTCAACCCCGCGATGGTCGCGTACTGCGCGATGATTGTCGCCTTCCCTGCCCTCATGTCGCAGTGGCCGGCCGCCGGCCAGCTGGACT
Organism: Aromatoleum tolulyticum; assembly: GCF_900156155.1. Classification (GTDB taxonomy): domain Bacteria; phylum Pseudomonadota; class Gammaproteobacteria; order Burkholderiales; family Rhodocyclaceae; genus Aromatoleum; species Aromatoleum tolulyticum. Next base: position 300,478 of record NZ_FTMD01000005.1, on the reverse strand, counting down.
TCGCGACGCAGCTGGGGCTGGTGCTCGGCGGGGCACGCGAACTCGACGCCATTACGAGCGCCACTGCGCTCGACACGATCAAGACCGGCCTGCGGACTGCAGGGGCGACGGTTCAATCCATCATGAGCCAGGGCGGAAACTTCGGCCTCGTCAGTGGTCGCGGGTGGGAATGGCTGGCACCGGCCTATGCGCTCGGCGGGCTGTATCTGCTGGCACGGGGAATCATCACGTGGCACATGCCCGCGGCCTTCCTCGGCACGCTCGCGGCGATCTCGGCGGCATTCTGGCTCACCGATCCCGCGCATTACGCGTCCCCGCTGTTCCATCTCGCGAGCGGCGGCGCCATGCTGGGTGCGTTCTTCATCGTCACCGACCCGGTCTCGGGCGCGACCACGCCGCGCGGCAAGCTGATCTTCGCCGCCTGCATTGCGTTGGTGGCCTATATCATCCGCAGCTTCGGCGCCTTCCCCGAAGGCGTCGCCTTCGCGGTGCTTCTGCTGAACATCTGCGTACCGCTGATCGACATGAATACGCAACCGCGGGTCTTCGGCCACAGGGGAGACAAGGCACGATGAGCGCCCGTTACACTGCAGCGCGGACTTCCGTGCGAACGGCCGGCATCATGGTGCTGTTCACCGTCGTGTTCACGGCGCTCATGTCGGCGACCTTCGAACTCACCCGTCCGGCGATCGAGGCCTCTGCGCTGGAAGGGAAGATGCGCCTGATCAGGGAGGTGCTGCCGCCCTCCTCCTACGACAACATGCTGCTGGACGATTCCGTCACGCTCGGCCCGACCCCGGAACTCGGCCTCGATCAGGGCGGACATATCTATCGTGCGCGCCTGGCCGACCAGCCCGCCGCACTGGTGATGGAGGTTGTGGCACCCGACGGTTACGCGGGACGGATCCAGCTGGTGATCGCGGTCGGCGTCGATGGACGCGTGAGCGGCGTCCGTGTCACGGGACACCGAGAAACACCGGGCTTGGGCGACTACATCGATCCGAACAAGGACCGCAACAAATCGCAACCGTGGATCGGACAGTTTAGCGGCGTGTCGTTCACGGACGTCGGGACGGAAAAATGGAAGGTCAAGCGCGACGGCGGAACCTTCACCTACCGCAGCGGCGCCACGATCAGCGCCCGCGCAGTGACGAACGCGACCGCACGGGCCGTCGACTACGCAATCCGCCAACGCGATGCGCTGTTCGCCGTACAGGCGGGCGGAAGACTCTGACGGAGAACGCTCAATGAATCTGCAAAGCTTTCGCGAAGCGGCCTGGAACGGCCTGTGGCGCCAGAACACCGGCCTCGTGCAGTTGCTCGGCCTGTGCCCCATTCTCGCCGTGAGCACGAGTATCGTGAATGCGGCGAGCCTGGGACTGGCCACCGTGATGGTGATGGCGGTATCGAACCTTGCCGTCGCGTCGCTGCGGAACTTCATCCCCTACGAGATCCGCATCCCGGTCTTCATCCTGATCATCGCGGCTCTGACGACGGTCGTCGACCTCGCCTTCAATGCGTACTTCCACGATCTCTATCTCGTGCTGGGCATCTTCATCCCGCTGATCGTGACGAACTGCATCGTCCTTGCGCGCGTCGAGGCCTATGCAGCGAAAAACGATCCGGTTTCGTCCACCGTCGACGGCATCATGATGGGCCTGGGCCTCGTCTGCCTTCTTTCCGTCCTCGGCGGACTGCGCGAACTGGCGGGCAACGGCACCCTGTTCTCCGGTATCGAGATGCTCTTTCCGGGCCTTTCCCCGATTTCCGTGTTCGGCCCCGACTATCCGGGCTTCCTGATCGGCATCCTTCCTCCCGGCGCGTTCTTCACTCTCGCGTGCCTGATCGCGCTGTCGAACGTGATCCGCACTCGCGCCGCGAAACGGAAGTCCGCAGCACAGGGCCCCATGGCTCCGGCAGCCGACCAGCCGGCGTCCGCGGCCTGAATCCGGCAGCGGGCATGAAGCGGGAGTCCATTCGCGAGTTCTTTCGCCGTCTCGCCGAAGCAAATCCGCATCCGACGACCGAACTCGAATATGGATCGCCGTTCCAGCTGCTGGTGGCCGTGGTCCTGTCCGCCCAGGCGACCGACAAGAGCGTGAACCTCGCGACGCGAGGGCTGTTCGCGGATGCGCCGACGCCGGAGGCGATCATCACCCTGGGCGAGGAAGGCGTCGCCGCGCATATCCGCACCATCGGCCTGTATCGCAACAAGGCAAGGAACGTGGTCGCGCTGTCGCACCTGCTGCTCGAACGCCACCGCGGCGAGGTGCCGCGCGACCGCGCCGCGCTGGAGGCGCTGCCCGGCGTCGGGCGGAAGACTGCCAACGTGGTGTTGAACACGGTATTCGGCGAGCCGGTGATGGCTGTCGATACGCACATCTTCCGCCTTGCCAACCGCACCGGGCTGGCGCCCGGCAAGGATGTTCTGGCCGTGGAGCACGCGCTGATGCGACGCGTGCCCAAGGACTACCTGCGGGACGCCCACCACTGGCTCATCCTGCACGGCCGCTACGTGTGCACCGCGCGCAAGCCCAAATGCGGCGAGTGCCTCGTGCGCGACTTGTGCGAGTACCGCGACAAGACCGTCTAACCCCCCACCGACCGAGACCAAATGTTCAATCCATCCCGCGATCAGGTCCGTACCTTCTTCATCGACAGCTGGCGGAAATACCGCGCGAAGGAGGTCCTGACGCCGATCGAGCACATGGCCAACGACCTTGTCCTGCTCCACCCGGAATACCACGCGCTGCTCGAGGATCCCGACGCAGTCAGCAAGGAGTTTCCACCGGAAGGCGGACAGCTCAATCCCTTCCTGCATCTCTCGCTGCATCTCGCAATCGAGGAACAGCTCTCTATCGACCAGCCCCCCGGCTTGCGCGCCGCGTTCGAGTCCTGCCAGGCGCGCCGCGGCGATCGCCACGCTGCCCTGCACGACGTCCTCGAGTGCCTCGGCGAGACGATGTTCGATGCACAGCGGAACAACCGGCAACCCGACGGCGAGGCATATGTCAGCTGCGTGCTTCGTCGCGCCGGTTGATGCGGTGTAGACTGCGCTGACGCAGCCCAGCTCACGGGCGCGTTCCCGAGGAGTCCTGCCGGACATGGAAGCGCTACCGGAACTTTCGATCCTGCTCGTGGAAGACGATCCGCTCCAGGGCGAACGCATGGTCATGCTGTTGCAGAGCCTCGGGCAGAAGGTCCAGCTCGCGGCAACCGGGGAAATGGCGCTCGACCTGTTCGCCACCGCGCCCTCGGATCTTGTGCTCATGGACGTCATGCTGCCGGGCATCGACGGTTTCGAGACGACGCGGCGGATCAAGTCGATGTGCGGTGGCCGCTGGGTGCCCGTGATCTACATGACCGTACTCGGCGGTTGCGCCAATCTGGTCGAAGGACTTCACGCCGGCGGCGACGATTACCTCGTGAAACCAGTGGAGTTCGAGATTCTCGAGGCGAAGCTTCGGTCGGCGATGCGCACGCTGGGCTTGTACCGCGATCTCGAAAGATCGCGCGACGAACTGGAGCGCACCAACGCGGCACTGCGTGGGGCCAATCGCGAGCTGGAGAGTTTCACCTACGCCGTCGCGCACGATCTCAAGTCGCCGCTTCGCGCCATCAACGGCTACGGCAGCCTGCTTGCTTCGAGCGAAGCCGCGCGGCTTTCCGCGGATGGCCGGTCCTCTCTGGAAAGAATCCTGGAGGGTACCGAGCGCATGGGCCTCCTGATCGACGATCTGCTCGAATACTCGCGCGTCGAACGCACTCCGGCGGCCTTCGAGAAGATCGACGTGCGGGAACTGACGTCATGGCTGATCGCGGACTTCAGCGACGAAATCGGCCGCAGCGGCGCCGTGGTGGAGCTTGCGCCTTCCTGCACCTCGATCGTGGCGGACCGCAGCGGCCTGATGCATGCGTTGCGCAACCTGCTCGGCAACGCGCTGAAATTTTCGGCCGGGGCGGCGAGTCCACGCATCGTGATCACGTGCGCCAGCAAGGCCGGCCGGTGCCGCATCTCCGTGCACGACAACGGCATCGGCTTCGACATGCGTCACCACGAGCGCATTTTCGAGCTATTTCATCGGCTTCACCGCGACGACGAGTACCCCGGCACGGGGATCGGACTGGCGATCGTGCGCAAGGCAGCCGCGCGCATGCAGGGACGTTGCTGGGCCGAAAGCACTCCCGGACAGGGCGCAACCTTCCATCTCGAATGGCCGATACCGGCCGATACTACTGAAGACCTGGTGTCCTGAGTTGGTGGAGCCCATATAATCGGGGTTCGCCAACGAGAGGAACCCCCATGCGCTTCGAAGGATCACGCGATTACGTTGCCACCCCCGACCTGATGCTCGCGGTGAACGCGGCGATCAAGCTGCAGCGACCGCTCCTGATCAAGGGCGAGCCCGGCACGGGCAAGACCATGCTGGCCGAAGAGGTGGCCGCAGCGCTCGGCCTGCCGCTGCTGCAGTGGCACATCAAGTCGACCACCAAGGCGCAGCAGGGCCTGTACGAATACGATGCCGTTTCGCGCCTGCGCGACTCGCAGCTTGGCGACGACCGGGTCAAGGACATCGCGAATTACATCGTCAAGGGCGTGCTGTGGCAGGCCTTCGAATCGGAAAGCCCGTGCGTGGTGCTGATCGACGAGGTCGACAAGGCGGACATCGAATTTCCCAACGACCTGCTGCGCGAACTCGATCGCATGGAATTCCACGTGTACGAGACGCGCAAGACGATCCAGGCGCGCCATCGGCCCATCGTCTTCATCACCTCGAACAACGAGAAGGAGTTGCCCGACGCCTTCCTGCGCCGCTGCTTCTTCCACTACATCCGCTTCCCCGACCGCGACACGATGCAGCGGATCGTGGACGTGCATTTCCCGGACCTGAAGAAGGATCTCCTGCGCGAGGCACTCGAGGTGTTCTTCGGCCTGCGCGACGTTCCGGGCCTGAAGAAGAAGCCTACGACCTCGGAACTGATCGACTGGCTCAAGCTGCTGGTGGCAGAGGACATCCCGCCCGAGGCGCTGCGCGCCCAGGACCAGCGGGCGGTCGTACCCCCCCTTGCCGGCGCGCTGCTGAAGAACGAGCAGGACCTCCATCTGTTCGAGCGGCTCGTATTCATGGCGCGCAACAACCGTTGACGGGCAGCCGGTCGGCCATGTTCGAGCGACTCATCTCCGTCGTCCGCGGCGCGATGCTGGGGTCGCAGGCGCGCGATGGCGCAGGCGACAGGAAGGATGCGCCCTTTCAGGCGTTCTCCTGGGCGTTCGAGATCAACGGCTGAAAGGCCTGAGGAAGGGCAAGGATCATGCTCATCGATTTTTTTCTGCATCTGAAGGCGAGCAAGCTGCCTGTGTCGACGCGGGAGTTCCTGACGCTGCTGGAAGGCCTGCGCGACGGCGTGTGCGGCCATGCGATCGACGATTTCTACTTCTACGCCCGCACCTGTCTGGTCAAGGATGAGTCGCGTTACGACCGCTTCGACCAGGCTTTCGCCGCGTACTTCAAGGGCGTGACGGAGATTCCGGGCCTCGAGAAGGAGCTGCCGGAAGAGTGGCTGCAGGCGATGATGAAGAAGCACCTGTCGCCCGAGGAAAAGGCGCAGCTCGAGAAGCTTGGCTGGGACAAGCTGATGGAGGAGTTCCGCAAGCGCCTCGAGGAACAGAAGGGCCGCCATCAGGGCGGTTCGAAGTGGATCGGTACCGGTGGCAAGTCACCGTTCGGCAACAGCGGCTATCACCCCGAGGGGATCCGGGTCGGCGGCGAGTCCGCGGGCAACCGCACTGCGATCAAGGTGTGGGAGAAGCGCGAGTACCGCAACCTGGACGATTCGCTGGAACTCGGCACGCGCAACATCAAGGTTGCGCTGCGGCGGCTGAGGCGCTTCGCGCGCGAGGGCGCCGCGGACGAGCTGGATCTCGACGGCACGATTGCGGCGACTGCCCGCAATGCCGGCTGGCTGGACCTGATGATGCGACCGGAACGCCACAATGCGGTCAAGGTGCTGCTGTTCCTGGATGTCGGCGGGTCGATGGACGACCATGTGAAGGCCTGTGAGGAGCTGTTCTCCGCCTGCCGGGCCGAATTCAAGCACCTTGAACACTTCTACTTCCACAACTGCGTGTACGAGTCGGTGTGGCGCGACAGTCACCGTCGCCATGCGGAGCGGATCCCGGTCCATGACCTGATCCACAAGTACGGGCCGGACTACAAGCTGATCTTCGTCGGCGACGCGACGATGAGCCCGTACGAGATCCTGCACCAGCACGGATCGATCGAGCACATGAACCGTGAACCGGGCGCCGACTGGCTGCGCCGCCTGCTCGACGCCTGGCCGGCCGCGGCGTGGCTCAATCCCGAACCGGAGCGGTTGTGGCCTTATCGGCAGTCGATCGAGATCATCAACGGCATCATGGCCCAGCGCATGTACCCGATGACGCTCGAAGGGCTCGAACGCGCGATGCGGCAGCTGTCGAAGAAGACCTGACGGCCAGATCGACGGCGCAGCGGAACGCGCGGCTTACTCGGTGAAGGGCAAGGGCTGCATGCCGAAGCCCTCGTCGAGGTCCTTGATCTGCTGCAGCAGGCCGTCCAGTTCTTCCTGAAGGCGTGCCTGGGACGCGCTATCGAGCAACCGCAGGGCCTCCGGCAGGACTCCGCGGGCGGGCGACGGCGCCCGTGCCAGCAATTCGCGCCCGGCCGCCGTCAGCGACAGGCGCACGACCCGCTGGTCCGCGCTGTTGCGTGCCTTTGCGACAAGGCCGTTGGTCTCGAGCTTGTCGATCATGTTCGAGGCGGTCGACTGATGCAGGGCCATCCGTTTGGCGAGTTCGCCGACACGCAGGCCGGGCTCTTCGAGCAATTCCTGCATCGCCCAGAGTTGCGCACCGGTGACACCGCTCTGTTTTTCGATCCACTGGGAATGGCGCTGCGCCGTGCGGATCAACACGCGGAATCGTTGCAGCACGGAGAGCGGCGACACTTGTGCCTGCGGCTTGCGGTCAGACGGCTTGCTCACGCTTGAAGCTCCCCTTTGCCCAATGCCGGGAAACCCGGCAAATATTCTTGCAAATGTTTTTGCGGACGGTCGATGCCCGCATACCGTCTTTTACGGATATCGTAGCGGAAACGCCGCTCATTCCCAACAAATCCGGACCTTCCGAACTTCGATCGCAACGGAGGACTGTGTCGCCCCCCACCCCCCCAACGGATGAGAAACGCCCCTCTCGCACGTTCCGCCAGATCGCACGCACAGGCCGCCGCTACACTAAGCCACTCGTCTCGGTGGGCCATTGGCGCAGACGCGCCCTCCTCGTCGGCGCGGCGCTGCTTGCCGGGCTCATCGCCATCGTCTTCGCAATCGGGGCTGAGCATGCAATCGACTTGCACGCCCGGATCGTTGTGGCATCGCCTTGGCTGTCGCTCCTGGTCGCCCCTGCCGGTTTTGCCGGCATGGCGTGGGTCGCCCGCCGCTTCTTCCCCGCAACCCAGGGCAGCGGGATCCCGCAGACGATTGCCGCTTCGCTCAGCCCCGATCCTGAGGTACGCGGCCGGCTGCTGTCGCTGAAGATTGCCTTGGCCAAGGTCATTCTGACGCTGGGCGGCCTGCTCTCCGGGGCCTCCATCGGTCGCGAGGGGCCGTCCGTCCAGATTGGCGCATCGGTGATGCATTCGCTGGCCGGACGACGTTTCGGCCGCATCGCGTCCAGCCGAAACCTGATCGTCGCGGGCAGCGGGGCGGGCATCGCGGCTGCATTCAACACTCCCCTCGGCGGCATCATGTTCGCCATCGAGGAGATGTGCCGCCATCACGCCTTCCGCGCGAACAGCACGACGCTGACGGCGGTGATCTTCGCGGGCCTGATGTCGCTCGGCATCCTGGGGAACTACACGTACTTCGGCCGCACTCCCGCCGTTCTCAGCTGGCCCGGCGGCATCTGGCCGGTACTGATGTGCGGCGCCGCGGGCGGCATCCTGGGCGGCACGTTCAGCCGGCTGCTCGTTGCTTCGGCGCCCGGCCTGCCGGGCCGCTTGGGAAATTTCGCCGCGGCGCGCCCGATCGCCTTCGCGGCCGGCTGCGGACTCGCGACAGCGCTTGTCGGACTCGTGACGGGAGGCGCCACCTACGCGACCGGCTACGCGGAGTCGAAGGCGGCGCTGGAGGGCACCACCCCGCTGCCGTTCTACTTCTTCGCGGCGAAAATGCTGGTTATCTGGCTGGCCTTCGTCAGCCGGATTCCCGGTGGGGTCTTCGCCCCGGCACTTGCGGTCGGGGCAGGGGTGGGTTCGGCCCTCGCCGGCCTGAGTCCCGGGAACGCTGCGCCGGCGCTGATGATCCTGGGGATGGTCGCCTTCCTTTCAGGGATGACGCTCACCCCGATCACATCATTCGTGATCGTGATGGAGATGACCGCCAGTCACGAGATGCTGATCCCGCTGATGGCCGCATCGGTGATCGCGTACGGCTTCTCCAAATCGGTGTCGCCTCGCGCCCTCTACGATGCGCTTGCGGCACCGGCCTTGGACCGCGCCCAAGTGGCGGTCGGCACAGGCTCCGCAGCCCGCGGATAACCGGGCGAGGCGTGAACGAAAAACCGCCCGCGAGGCGGGCGGCTTCGGTGATGTCTGAATGGCAGCGAGTGCGAATCAGCTGCCGCTCATCGCCATCATCAGCTGGTTGATGCGCTTGACGAAGGTCGCCGGGTCGTCGAGCGTGCCGCCTTCGGCCAACAGCGCCTGATCGAAGAGCACCGCGGCCCAGTCGTCGAACTGCTTTTCCTCGTACTTGAGGCGCATCACCGCCGGGTGGTTCGGGTTGATCTCGAGGATCGGCTTCGACACCGGCGCCTGCTGGCCCGCGGCCTTGAGGATGCGCGCGAGGTTCATCCCCATGTCGTGCTCGTCGGCGACGATGCAGGCCGGCGAATCGGTCAGGCGGTGCGTGACGCGCACTTCCTTGACGCGCTCGCCGAGGCTCGCCTTCATCTTCTCGAGCAGTTCCTTGTACTCGTCGGCGGCCTTTTCGGCTTCCTTCTTCTCGGCTTCGTCCTCGAGGCTGCCCAGGTCCAGGCCGCCCTTGGCGACCGAGACGAGCGGCTTGCCGTCGAAGTCGGTCAGGTTGCCGATCACCCATTCGTCGACGCGATCGGAGAGCAGCAGCACTTCGATGCCCTTCTTGCGGAAGATCTCGAGATGCGGGCTGTTCTTCGCGGCATTGAAGGTTTCCGCAGTGACGAAGTAGATCTTGTCCTGGCCTTCCTTCATGCGGCCGATGTAGTCGGCAAGCGAGACGGTCTCGTCGCGCGTGTCGTTATGCGTCGAGGCGAAACGCAGCAGGCCGGCGATCTTCTCCTTGTTGGCGTGGTCTTCGCCGACGCCTTCCTTCAGCACCTTGCCGAATTCCTTCCAGAAGGTCGCGTACTTCTCCTTCTCGGCGGCATCTTCGCTGGTCGCAAGGTCTTCGAGCATACCCAGCACCTTCTTCGTGCAGCCGGCGCGGATGGTGTCGATGTCCTTGCTTTCCTGCAGGATCTCGCGCGAGACGTTGAGCGGCAGGTCGCTCGAATCGACGACCCCGCGCACGAAACGCAGGTACATCGGCATCAGCTTCTCGGCGTCATCCATGATGAACACGCGCTTCACGTACAGCTTGATGCCGTGACGGGCGTTGCGGTCCCACATGTCGAACGGCGCGTGCGACGGGACGTACAGGAGCTGGGTGTATTCGTGGCGGCCTTCGACGCGCGCGTGGCTCCAAGCGAGCGGCTCGTCGAAGTCGTGGCCGACGTGTTTGTAGAAGGCCTTGTACTCGTCCTCGGTGATGTCGCTCTTCGCGCGCGTCCACAGCGCGTTGGCCTGGTTGACGGTCTCGTCCTCGTCGGTCGTGACCTGCTCGTTCTTGTCCTGGTCCCATTCCTCCTTCTTCATCAGGATGGGCTGGACGATGTGGTCGGAGTACTTGCGGATCAGGCTGCGCAGCTTCCAGCCGGAGAGCAGGTCGCCCTGGTCGTCGCGCAGGTGCAGCGTGATCTCGGTGCCGCGTCCGGCCTTGTCGACGGGCTCCACGGTGTATTCGCCGGCGGCATCGCCGACCATCGAGCATTCCCACTTCACGCCTTCCGAGGCCGCGAGGCCCGCGCGGCGCGTGACGACGGTGACCTTGTCGGCAACGATGAACGCGGAGTAGAAGCCCACGCCGAACTGGCCGATCAGGTGGGCGTCCTTCTTCTGGTCGCCGGTGAGCTGGGAGAAGAATTCCTTGGTGCCGGACTTGGCGATCGTGCCTAGGTGCGCGATCGCATCGTCACGGCTCATGCCGATGCCGTTGTCGGCGACGGTGACGGTCTTCGCGTCCTTGTCGAACGAGATGCGGATCGCGAGATCGCCCTCGCCTTCGAAGAGTTCGGGCCTGTCGAGGGCCTCGAAGCGCAGCTTGTCGCAGGCGTCCGACGCGTTCGAGATGAGCTCGCGCAGGAAGATCTCGCGGTTGGAGTACAGCGAGTGGATCATCAGGTGAAGCAGCTGCTTCACCTCGGCCTGGAAATTGAGGGTCTGGGCGCCGGCGGCGGTGGTCATCGATTGAAACTCCATTTACACAGGAACGCGCCTGCATATGGGGCGCGTTCCGGGAATTTCAAGCACCGCCCGCAGCAATCATTCGTAGCGGATCTCGACGACCTCGATCTCGCGCGGCCCCGCCGGGCTCTGGAAACGCACGACGTCGCCCTCGCGCGCCTTCATCAGGGCACGTGCGAGCGGCGAGATCCAGCTGATGCGCCCGGAACTGGCATCGGCCTCGTCGACGCCGACGATCTGCCAGGTCTGCTCGCCTTCGCCGTCCTCGTCCTCGACGTCGAGCACGGTCACGGTCGCGCCGAAGAAGACCTGTTCCATGCCCTGCTGGCGCTCGGGATCGACGACCTCGGCCGATTCGATGCGCTTGATCAGGAAGCGGATGCGGCGGTCGATCTCGCGCAGGCGCTTCTTGCCGTAGATGTAGTCGCCGTTCTCGGAGCGGTCGCCGTTCGACGCCGCCCAGGCGACCGTTTCGACGAGCTTGGGCCGCTCGATGCGCACCAGCTGGTCGAGTTCGACCCGCAGCGCGTCGTAGCCGCGCCGCGTCATGTAGTTCTTGCTCCCGGCGGGAAGGCGTACCGATGCGGGGACGTCGTCCTCATCGTCCTCGCCGTCGCCTTCCTTCGTAAAAGCCTTGTTCACCTTGCGAGTCCATCCTGTTGCGGGGGTTCCGTTACCTGCCCCGTTACCCGTTTTGTCACCGTATGCAACCGCGTCCGCGGCCGCGCCGTGGCCGCTTCATGATAACGGACAAGTGCCTCGGCCGCGCACGATACGACCGCTCGCGGCTGCACGGATCGATTCAATCCGATAAACTGCAGGGTTTTCACGAACATCTTGCAATCGCGAGACGCTACCGCGGTCGGGCGCCCTTGGGCGACACTTCGGCAGTCTCGCGACCCGCGCGCGCATCGCCCTGCGAAACGCGCGTCGCCGCGACCTCAACGCATTTCTCGCCGATTCATGACCCAAGCCGCCACTCCCTCTTCCGCCGATCTCGACGCGCTGCGTCTCGAAGTAGCGGGCCTCGTCGTCGAAGCCCTCAACCTGGACACCGCGCCCGAATCCATCCCGGCCGACGATTCGCTGTTCGGCGAAGGCTTGGGCCTCGACTCGATCGACATCCTCGAGGTCGCGCTCGTCGTCTCGAAGCGTTACGGCTTCCAGCTGCGCGCCGACAACGAGGACAACGTCAAGATCTTCCGCTCCCTGCGCAGCCTCACCGAATACGTCGCGGCCAACCGCACGAAATGAGGCCCGCAGTCGCCCGCCTCGGGCGCGGACTGGCGATCGGCGTCGCCGTCGTCGCCTGGGCGATGGCTGCGCACTACACGAGCGCGCTCGTCGATGAATCGTCCTGGGGAGCGCTCCTCGCGATCGCGCCCTTCGCGATGATCGCCGCGGCCTTCGCCTGGCAATCGGCGCGCCGCGGCCTGATGCTCGCGCTGCTTGCCGCCGCAATCGTGACGCTCGCCCTCGCCTGGCCGACGCTCGCACGCAACGTCGGCTGGCTGTATTTCGTCCAGCATGTCGGCACCAATGCCCTGCTGGGGCTCGGTTTCGGCCGCACGCTCGCCGCTGGGCGCGAGCCGATGTGCACGCGCATCGCACGCACGATGCACGGCACCGTCAGCCCGGCGCTCGCGCGCTATACGCGGCAGGTGACGGCCGCATGGACGATGTTCTTTGCAGGAACCGTAGCGATTTCGTGTCTGTTGTTCGCGTTCGGCACCATCGGGGCGTGGTCGACCTTCGCAAATCTCCTGACCATGCCGCTGGTCGGACTGATGTTCCTCGCCGAGTATCTCGTGCGCCTCAAGCTGCTCCCGGAAGATCGCAGCAGCATCCTCGACGCCGTCCGCGCGTACCGGCGCACCTCGCCCACCGCAACCCCGGTCAACGAGCAATGACGCACCCCGGCCCCGCAACGCTGCCGCTTCTCGCGCACACGCAACCCGACGCCGTCGTCGCCTGGCGGCACGACGGCCCGGTGACGGTCGAGCGCTTCCTGGGCGACGTATGGCGCCTCGCCGCAGGACTGCCGGACGGCAAGCACGTCCTGAACGTGTGCGCGGACCGCTACCGCTTCACCGTCGGGCTGGCCGCCAGTCTGGTGCGCGGCAAGATCAGCCTGCTGCCCTCGACGCATACGCCCGAGACCGTCCGGCAACTGCGGGTGTTCGCACCCGACGCGTTCTGCCTGACCGACAGCCCGGCCTGCGACATCGACCTGCCGCAACATCGTTTCCCCGATTTCGAGGAGGCGACCCCTTCGCCGGAAGGCTGCGCGGTGCCGATGATCGACGTGGACCAGACCGTGGCCTACGTCTTCACGTCCGGCTCGACGGGCGCTCCGATGCCGCACCCGAAGACCTGGGGCGCGCTCGTGCGTAATATCGCAGCCGAAGCGGACAGGCTCGGGGTGGTCGGCACGCCGTTCACGCTGATCGGCACCGTCCCGCCGCAGCACATGTACGGATTCGAATCGACCGTGCTGCTGGCGCTGCTGTCGGGCGGCTCGATCTGGTCGGGGCGGCCGTTCTACCCGGCAGACATCGCCGGAGCGCTGGACGCCGTTCCCCGCCCGCGTGTTCTGGTATCCACCCCGTTCCACCTGCGCACCCTGCTGGCCGCCGATGCCGCGGTGCCGCCGGCCGATCTCGTCGTGTCCGCCACCGCGCCGCTGTCGGGCAATCTCGCCGTGGCGGTGGAGGCGCAGCTGCAGTGCCCGCTGATCGAGATCTACGGCTGCACCGAGACGGGACAGACGGCCACCCGGCGCACCGCGGAGACTGCGGAATGGCAGCTGATGCGCGGCCTCAGGCTCAGCGTCGAGGACGGGAAGGTGTGGGCGCACGGAGGCCATGTCGAGACGCCGACCATGCTGGGCGACATCATCGAGCCCACCTCGGGCGACCGCTTCCTGCTCCACGGACGTTCGGCCGATCTCGTGAATATTGCGGGCAAGCGCAGCTCGCTCGGCTACCTGAACCATCAGCTGAATGCGATCCCGGGCGTCGTCGACGGCAGTTTCTTCATGCCGGACGACGAACAGAGCGACGGGGTGACGCGCCTGACGGCGGTCGTCGTGGCGCCGGGCCTCGACCGCGCCACGCTGCTGCAGGCGCTGCGCGAGCGCATCGATCCGCTGTTCCTGCCCCGCCCGCTGATCTTCGCGGACGCGCTACCGCGCAACGCGACCGGCAAGCTTCCGCGCGCGGCGCTGGAAGAACTGCGGCGCACGCTGGGCGGCGAATGATCCACGAATCGAGCGTCAGGATTCCCGCCGAGCATCCGTCGTTTGCGGGACATTTCCCCGGCCGTCCCATCCTGCCGGGCGTGGTGCTGCTGGGCCTCGCGACGCGTGCGCTCGGGGACGCCATCGGGCGCGCCGTGCCGCCGTGCGGCGTCGCATCGGCCAAATTCCTGCGCCCGGTCGGCCCCGGTACCGAGCTGCGTATCCGCCTTGCCGAAGCAGGCGCGAACTGGCGGTTCGACATCTTCGCCGGCGAAGACTGCGTCGCGACCGGCTCCCTGCGGGTCGATCCGGCGTGAGCGACGCGTCGCACACGAAGCCCCGGCGCGGCACGGCCGAATGGGCGAGCCGGCCGGAGCGCAGCAATTACGCGACTCTGCGGCTGATGACCTGGATCTCGCTGCGGCTCGGTCGCCGTGTGGGACGTGCGGTGCTGGTGTTGATTTCGGCCTACTTCCTGCTCTTCGCGCCGGCCGCGCGAAGGGCCTCGCGCGAATGGCTCGGACATGCCCTGCGCCGGCGTCCCACGGTCAGCGAACGGTTCCGGCACGTGTTCAGCTTCGCCAGCACGATTCACGACCGCATCTATCTGGTCAATGACCGCTTCGACCTCTTCGACATCCGCGTGCATGGCGGCGAACTCGTGCGGGCGGCGGTGGCCGGCGGTCAGGGCGTGTTCCTGATGGGCGCGCACCTCGGCAGCTTCGAGGTTATGCGCGCGATCGCTCGGCAGCAACCGGGCATGCGCGTAGCGATGGTCATGTACCAGGAAAACGCACACAAGATCAACGACACGCTGGCTGCGATCAATCCGGCCGCACGCGCGGACATCATTCCGTTGGGACATCTGGATTCGATGCTGCACTTGAAGGAGCGGCTCGACGACGGTTCGCTCGTGGGCGTGCTCGCGGACCGCAGCCTGGGCGACGATCCTTCGCAACCGGTCGAATTCTTCGGCGAACCCGCGGATTTCCCTGTCGGCCCGTGGCGCATCGCCGCGATGCTGAAGCGCCCGGTGATCCTGATGGTGGGCCTGTATCGCGGGGGCAACCGCTACGACGTGCACTTCGAGGAACTCGCCGATTTCTCCGCGGCAACGCGCGAGAACCGGGCACGCCTGATTCACGCCGCAGTCGAACGCTACGCCGCACGCCTTGCGCACTATGCCGGGCAGGCGCCGTACAACTGGTTCAACTTTTTCGATTTCTGGCAGAGCGCGCGCCGTCGCGCCGCGCCTTGACCGTACCCTGGAGTATCCGTGTTCAAAGCTTCCACGCGTCTGCTCGTTGCCGCCCTGCTCGCGGCGGCTTCCCTGCTGCACGGCCCGCAGGCGGTCGCCGCCGAGGCCTGGACGGTCGCCCAGCTGATGCAGGCCCTGGGAAAGCATCGCAGCGGACAGGCCACCTTCCTGGAACGGAAGTATCTGGCGGTCCTCGACCAGCCCGTCGAATCGTCGGGTGAATTGCGTTTCCAGGCACCGGACCGGCTGGAGAAGATCACGCTCAAGCCACGCCCCGAATCGCTGGTCCTCGAAGGCAACAACCTGAGCGTGACGCGCGGCAAGAAGCAGTTCAACGTCCGCCTGTCGGACTACGGCGAAGTCGCCGGTTTCATCGACAGCATCCGGGCGACGCTGGCCGGCGACCGCAACACGCTGGAGCGTACCTACGCGCTGCACCTCGCGGGCAACGCCGAACGCTGGACCCTGACCCTGCTGCCGCGCGACACGCGCATGGCCGAGGTCGTCACCCGCATCAACATCGCCGGAACGCGCGGACTGCTGCGCGAAATCGAGATCCTTCAGGCGGACGGCGACCGCTCGGTGATGGAGATCGTGGCGATGGGACAGGCGCGGTGACACGCCGTTTCGTGCCGGCCCTGCTGCTGTGGCTGGCCTTCGTCGCGGCCTGCGTCGCCGTCGTGAGCCAGACGCGCTTCACGGCCGACCTCTCGGCTTTCCTGCCGGAAGCGCCCACCGCCGAGCAGCGCGTGCTCGTCGAGCAGTTGCGCGACGGCATGGTGTCCCGCCTGCTGCTGGTCGGCATCGAGGGCGGCGACGCGGCACAGCGGGCACAACTGTCGCGCGATCTCGCCGGGAAGCTACGCGCCGATGCGGCCTTCAGCATGGTCGCGAACGGCGAACCCATCCATCGCGAGCGGGATCACGCCCTGCTGTTCACGCACCGCTATGTCCTCAGCCCCGCCGTGAGCGCGGAACGCTTCACGGCGACGGGCCTGCGGCAAGCCATCGCAGAGTCGGTCGATCTCCTCGCCTCCCCCCTCGGCATGCTCACGAAGACGCTGCTGCCGCGCGACCCCACCGGCGAGTTGCTGCAACTGCTGGAACGACTCGACGGCGGGGCGCGCCCAGCAATGCAGGAGGGCGTATGGGCGTCTCGGGACGGCAAGCGCGCCTTGCTGCTCGCCCAGACGCGCGCCTCGGGCTCGGATCTCGACGGCCAGCAGGCGGCCATTGCCTCCCTGCGTAACGCGTTTGCGGGTGAGGCGTCGAAGTTGCCTTCCGGAGCGGATGTGAAGCTGCTGATTTCGGGCGCCGCAGTGTTCGCGGTCGACTCTCGCTCTACCATCGAGGGCGAAGTGACGCGGCTCGCGCTGGTCTCGACCGCGATCATCGCTGCGCTGCTGCTGTTCATCTACCGTTCGCCGACGGCTCTCGTGCTCGGCCTGCTGCCGGTCGTATCCGGCGCATTGGCCGGCATTGTCGCGGTCAGCCTCGGGTTCGGCGTCATGCATGGGGTTACCCTCGGTTTCGGCACCACCCTGATCGGAGAGGCCGTCGATTACGCCATCTACCTTTTCGTGCAGTCCGGCCCCATGAAAGGAGGCGATGAGCGCAACGCCTTCTGGCCGACGATACGCCTCGGCGTGATGACCTCCATCTGCGGTTTCGGCGCGCTGATGTTCTCGGGATTTCCGGGGCTGGCGCAGCTCGGCCTGTATTCGATCGCGGGCTTGATCGTCGCCGCGCTCGTCACCCGTTACCTCCTGCCGCACCTGCTGCCTGCTGGTTTCGCGATCCGCGATGTGACGCCGTTCGGCCTGCGCCTGCAACGTGTCGTTGTCGCAGTCGGCAGGCTGCGCTGGTTCCTCGCCGGATTGGCGGCGCTTGCCGGGGCCCTGGTGTTCGCACAGCACGACCGCGTCTGGAACCACGAGCTCGGGGCACTGAGCCCGGTCCCGCCCGAAGCCCAGGCGGTCGACGCGGCATTGCGCAGCGATCTCGGGGCACCCGACCTGCGTTACATGATCGTCGTGCGCGCTGCCGATGCGGACACGACGCTGCAGCGCGCAGAATCGGTATCCACGCAGTTGCAGGCGCTCGTGGACGCCGGCGAGATCGGCGGCTTCGAGAGTCCGTCGCTGTACCTGCCATCGCAGGGCCGACAGCTCGAGCGCCGCGCCGCACTGCCCGATCCACGCGAGCTGCGCGAACGGCTCGCCGCCGCAACCGCGGGCCTGCCCCTGCCGGCCGGCCGACTCGCGCCCTTCCTCGACGACATCTCCGCCGCCCGCGCGCGCGCGCCGCTGACGCGCGCAGACCTCGACGGAACGAGCTTCGCGATGGCCGTCGATTCGCTGCTCCTGCGTCAGGGCGAGCAGTGGACCGCGCTGCTGCCGCTGCGCGCACCTGCAGCCGGGGGGCACGCGAAGGAGATCGATCCCGCGGCCGTCCGCCGCGCGCTCGACAGGGCGGCGGATGCCAGCCCCATGTTCATCGACATGAAGGGCGAGTCCGGGCGGCTCTACGCGGGCTACCTGCGCGAAGCGATCATGCTGTCGCTCGCGGGGGTGGCCGCAATCGTCGCGCTGCTCGCGGTCGCCCTGCGCTCGCCGCGACGCGTCATGCGCGTCCTGCTGCCGCTCGCGGCCGCCGTGCTGACGGTCGTCGCCGGCCTCGTGCTCGCCGGCGTGGCGCTGACGATCCTGCATCTCGTCGGGCTGCTGCTGATCGTCGCGGTGGGCTCGAACTACGCCCTGTTCTTCGACGGCAGGGGCGGCAACGCCCCCCCCCCACCTGCCACCCTCGCCTCGATGCTGTTTGCGAACCTCACGACGGTCGCCGGTTTCGGCGTCCTCGCGTTTTCCTCGGTGCCGGTACTGCAGGCGATCGGTGGCACGGTCGGCCCCGGCGCCCTTCTCGCCCTGGTCTTCGCAGCCGCCTTCGCCCGCACGTCCCCATGCCCCGTCGCTGGCACCCCGGCGCGCTGATCCACGTCTCGGCCGCGCTTCACGCCGCCGCGGCTGCGGGCATCGCCCTGCGCCCCGAAGCGTGGCCGTGGGCTGCGGGCGCCCTCGCCGCCAACCACGGCCTGCTCACCGCGGCGGGGCTGCTGCCGCGCTGCGCGCTGCTCGGGACGAACTGGACCCGGCTGCCCGGCACCGCGGCCGCGCGGGGCGAGATTGCGCTGACGATAGACGACGGCCCCGATCCGGACGTCACGCCGCGCGTGCTCGATCTCCTCGATGCCCATCGCGCGCGGGCAACCTTCTTCGTCATCGGCCGGCTGGTGCGCGAACATCCGGCGCTCGCCCGCGAGATCGTCGCCCGCGGCCACGCCGTCGAGAACCACAGCGAACACCACCTCAAGACCTTCTCGCTGCGCGGCCCGCGCTGGCTCGCCCGCGAGATCGGCGCCGCGCAGGACACCATCGCGGAAGTCTGCGGGCGGGTGCCACGCTTCTTCCGCGCCCCGGCAGGCCTGCGTAATCCCTTCCTCGAGCCGGTTCTCGCCCGGCTCGACCTGCAACTCGCATCGTGGACCCGCCGGGCGTATGACACCCGCAACGGCGACGCCGATGCGGTTGCGTCCCGGCTGCTCGGCGGCCGCGACGGGAAGATGCGCAGCGGCGACATCCTGCTGCTGCACGACGGCAACGCCGCGCGCACGCCGTGCGGGCGGGCGGTGATCCTCGAAGCGCTCCCACGGGTGCTCGACGGATGCCGGGCTTCGGGCCTGATACCGGTCACCCTCGAGCACGCCATCCCGTAAGCACGGCACCCGCCTGTCGCCCCGGCCAATGGCCGGAGCACCACGGCTGCAGGTGAAGGGCATCCGCCGATCATCCCGAATTGCGGGGGATACCCTTTCGCTGCGCTTCATTTTTCCGCACCTCCGAATTCACGAGAATCCGCCCGACGCCAGGCATGTAACAAAGCGTATCCATCCGGATCTGCCTGGTCAGCCTATCGGGGAGTTCAATGAAAACGGGAACACGATTCACGCGGCTTTTCGCAAGTCGCGGCGTCCGCCTCACGGCGGGCCTGCTGCTCATCCATCTCGGCGTAGGCCTCGCGCAGGCGGCCGTACCGCCGGCCAGCGCGGCCAACGCCCCGCTGATCCGCTTTGCCGAAGGTGCGGAATACATCGGTGAAGAGCGCTGCCTCGCATGCCACACCGTCGAGAACGACAAGTTCTCGCACACCACTCACGCCAAGGCTTTCCGCCTCAATCCGAAGAACGATCTCGAGCGCCGCGGCTGCGAGGCCTGCCACGGGCCCGGCTCGCGCCACGCCAACGAAAACTACATGGACAAGTCGCTCATCGTCAGCTTTACGCGCGAATCGACGAAAGCCGGCGAGCAGCAAAAGGACAAGTCCCTGATCGTCGGTTTCACCCGCGAGGCGACGAAACCCGGCGAGGCGGCCAACAGCAACGGCCCCGACCAGAGCAACGCGGTATGCCTGCAGTGCCATGACGGCAACCAGCGCATCTTCTGGCGCTCGTCTACGCACCAGACCAACGGGCTGGCCTGTACCGACTGCCACAACCCGATGGCGAAATTCTCGGCCACCGGCCTGCAGAAGGCCAACAGCATTTCCGAGACCTGCTACAGCTGCCATCAGCAGCAGCGCATGGAGTTCCGCAAGCGCTCGCACATGCCCTTGCCCGAAGGGAAGATGTCCTGCGTCGATTGCCATAACCCGCACGGCTCGCCGACGAAGCCACTGCTCAAGGCAGATACGGTCAACCAGCTCTGCTACAGCTGCCACCAGGAGAAGCGCGGCCCCTTCGTCTGGGAACACGCCCCGGTGCGCGAAAGCTGCCTCAACTGCCACAGCCCGCACGGCTCGAACCAGGAAAAGCTGCTGACGACCCCACGCCCCTTCCTGTGCCAACAGTGCCACACGCACACGACACACCAGAACAACCTCCTCACGCAGGCCAACACCGCCAGCGGCACGCTGCCTGACGAACGCGTAACCGGCCGCGGCTGCTCGACGTGCCACGCGCAGGTCCATGGCTCGAACCACCCGGCTGGCGCACGGATGCATCGCTAACGAGACCGAGGAACAACGATCATGAAGAACAAGGGATTCGTCCTGCTCCCCATCGTCGCGATGCTCGCGATGATGGGTACCGCCCCCGCCCGCGCCGACTCCGCAGCCGGCGTCGACACCGTGCTCGGCAACGCGGCTGCCCCCGGTGGCGGCGACACCACGCGCTACACGGACCCGCAAGGCTTCTCCGCCGTGATGGGCGGCAAGGGCCCCTCGCATACACCGAGCGCGCAGCTCTACCAATACCCGCCGGTATCACCCGCTTACGTCGAAGGCAGCGGCGGCTGGCAATACTCGGGCAGCATCGAAGCGGGCTACACCGGCGGCAAGGCCGACACCAAGGCCGGCGGCTTCCGCGAATACGCGGACTGGAAGAACGGCGCGCTGATCAACAGCTTCAACGTCAGCGCAGAGAAGCCGGACGCGGCGCTTTACCTACGACTGCGCGGCGGCGGCATCGACCGGGACGACCAGTACTACGGCTTCGAGGCCGGGCGTTACAACGGCATCAAGCTCTCGCTGTTTTTTAATGACACACCACATATCTTCTCGACCAACGCCAGACCTCTGTGGAACGGCGTCGGCACCGATAAGCTAACCCTGCCCGCCGGCCTCGCTGCGGGCACCCATACGCAATCCGATCCGGCCAGTTACGCCGCACTGCAAGCGGCGGTGGCGAATGCCCGTGAAACGACGTTGAGCGTCGACCGGCAGAAGATCGGCCTGCGCATGGACTCGCCGATCAACGAGCGGCTCAACGGCTTCTTCAGCTACACCAACGAACGGCGCGAAGGCGAACGCCCCTTCGGTGGCGGCTTCCTCTTCGACTTCATCCGCCGTTCCGCGGCTAATCCGGTCGGCAGCAACGTCCTGGGGGCAGTCAACGAGACGGTCGAACCGATCGACTATACGGCCCACGAGTTCCTCACGGGCCTGCGCTACGTCGGCGAGAAGGACCGCCTGAACCTCACCCTGTCGAGTTCGCTGTTTCGCAACGACAACAAATCCCTGACCTGGGAAAATCCCTTCTCGATCAACTTCGGCGCAGCCGGAACGACGAACTCGACCAGCTGGGAAAAGGGCCGTTTCGCGCTCAGCCCTGACAACGAGGCGTACAACATCAAGGCCGACTACGCCCGCATGCTGCCGCTGAACGGGCAGTTCAGCGCGACCGTCGCCTTCGGCAGCATGCGCCAGAACGACGACCTGCTTCCGCCAACCATCAACGACGGCATCAATGCCGCCGGCGTGGCGACGACCTACGCCAGCGCAATCGCCGGCTACGACACGACAAGCGTGCTCAGCCGCCTGAAGGCCGACGCGAGGATCGACACGCGTCTCGCCGACCTCGGCCTGTCGCTGCAACCCGCGGACGACCTCACCGTGCGCGCCAAGCTGCGCTACTACGACGAGGACAACCGCACGCGCTACACCGCCATCGATCCGGCCACCGGCAAGATCGGCTATCCGGCGCTGGATTACGCTCTGCCGGGCGTCTTTGGCGCGGCCTTCGGCTTCTACAACGGCACCAACAACATCCACTACCTGAGCATTCCGACCAGCTACACGCGCTGGACGGGAGGACTTGGTGCCGACTACCGCCTCGGCCGCCAGAGCCAGGTCGGCGCAACCTGGGAAAGGGAGGAAACCGAGCGCCCGTACCGCGAGGTCAAGAACACCACCGAGGACCGTCTCAAGCTCACTTTCAACACCCGCGCCTTCGAACAATCGATGCTGCGCGCGTCGTGGGAGATCGGCGACCGTCGCGGCAGCGAATACCGCTACGACATCTACGAACACTTCTACACCAGCTCGCGCGACGACTACACCGGTGCCGCGCCCGTGCACACCCTCGCCGAACTGCGCAAGTTCGACATCGCCGATCGCCGCCAGAACGTCATCAACCTGCGCTGGAACTACATGCTGCGCTCGGACATGGACGCGATGCTGTCCTTGCAGCACAAGCAGAACGACTACCTCGACAGCGACTACGGCCGCACCGGCGACGAGAAACTCAGCACCGCGAATGCGGAATGGAACTACACGCCCGCACCGGGCAGCAGTTTCTTCACGTGGTACTCGTTCCAGACCGGCGAGATGAGCCAGCGCAACATCAACCAGGGCGTGAGCGGCACACGCGCGAGTTCCCATGCCGGCGTCGACAACATGTATCCGCTGGCCGGCGCGTGGAACGCCAGCACCGACGACCTCAACCACGCGCTCGGCGCCGGCTTCACGCACAACTTCGGCTGGGCGCGCCTGGAAAGCCGCTACAGCTACATGTGGTCGTCGAGCAAGCAGAAGTACGGCTACGGCAATGCACAGGCGGCGACGGTAGGCAGCGGCACCAGGGAGACTCAGACCGCAGCGGTTGCGGGCGACGAGTTTGCCGACATGAAGTACCGCCTGCAGGTGCTCGAAACGAGCATCGTGCATGACCTGGACAAGAACAATTCGGTGCGACTGTTCCATCGCTGGGAGAAGCGCAACGTAGAGGACTGGCACTACACCGGCCTCGACGGCAACCAGATGATCGGCCAGAAGCTGTACCTCGGCGCCACCCCGGAGGACTACAACGTCAACGTGCTGGGCGTGTTCTGGCAGTACCGCATGTAGGGCCGGAGTCCGGCGTACAGGGCGCCAGGCCCCGGCGTGTCGGGGTCTGGCGCATGAGTCCCTGGTATCTGCTTACATGACAGGATCGAAGGCCGGAAACTCGTCCTCGAACAGTGCCACCAGGAAATCCAGCAAGGCCCGGATGCGCGCCGTATTGCGGCCGGCCGGCAGGAATACCGCGTGGGCCAGATTGGGGATGGTTTCGTAGTCGGGCAGTACACGCACGAGGCGGCCGGCACGCAGGTCGTCACCGACGATGAATGTCGGTTCGCAGATGATGCCCCGCCCCGCGAGCGCGGCGATGCGGTTCATGTCGCCGTTGTTGGAGCGGAACGTGCCGTTCACCGGCACGACGAACTCCTGCTCACCCCTGCGCAGCGTCCACCCGTTGCCGGACGCGAGATTGGTGTACAAGAGACAGCTGTGGCGCACCAGTTCGTCGGGCTTCTCCGGGACGCCGGCGCGCGCCAGATACTCCGGACTCGCACACAGCGCCGTGCGGATCACGGCGAGGCGTCGCGCGACATACATCCCCGAAACATTGCGCGTGATGCGCACCGCCAGATCGACACCCTCCTGGGCGAGATCGACGATCCGGTCGGAAAAGCGGATCTCCGTCTTGAGCGCCGGATGGGATTCGACGAACCGTGAGAAATGCCGCGCAAGGAAGGCGTTGCTGAAGGAGTACGGCACGCTGATGCGCAGGCAGCCGCTAAGTGTGGCGGTGTCGGCGGATACGGCCAGTTCCGTCGCCGCGATCTCGTCCAGATGGCTGCAACAGCGCTCGTAATACATCGTGCCGGGTTCGGTCAGGCTGATCTTGCGCGTGCTGCGGTGAAGCAGCGACACGCCGAGCGCCTGCTCCAGGTCCGCCACGTGGCGCGATGCGGTGGTGGTTGAAATGGCGAGCTTGGCCGACGCCCGCGCGAACGAGCCGCAATCGATGACCGTGCGGAAGACGTTCATCGCGGTCAGTTTGTCCATGAATCCGTCCGTATGCTGTTCCAATCGGGTCGCCGCAGTCTATGGGGATGCGGCGCGCCGAAATAGCGCGCACCCGAAGAAACTCTGTTTCGCGAACCGAAACAGTCGCAAGCCGATACGCGGCCCGTGCAACCACGACCCGAACGCAGAGCAAGCACAGCCGACATCCCGCACTTTGCTAAAATACCGCTCCTTCGTGCAATTGCGAGTCAAAGTGCATCCGCTGCTGATTTCCGCCTACACCGCCTCGTCCTGTATCGGGCGCGGGCTGGAGCCGCTGCGCGAAGCGATGATCGCCGGCCGGTCCGGGCTCAAGCCCTGTGATTTCGAGACCGTCGCGCTGCAGACATGGATCGGCGAGGTCGAAGGCACCGACGACGAACGACTCCCCGTCGCGCTGGCACGCTTCGACTGTCGCAACAACCGGCTTGCGCAACTCGGCCTGCTGCAGGACGGTTTCGCCGACGCGGTTCGCGCGGCGATGTCCCGCTATGGCGCCGATCGCGTCGGCTTGTTCCTCGGCACCAGCACCTCCGGCATCCTCGAGACCGAACTCGCCTATCGCCGGCGCGCACCCGACACCGGAGCGCTCCCGGCCGACTTCAACTACGCCGGCACGCACAACACCTTCTCGCTGGCCGACTTCGTGCAGCACTGGTTCGGACTGAAGGGGCCCGCCGTGGTCGTCTCGTCCGCCTGCTCGTCCAGCGCCAAGGTGTTCGCCTCCGCCGCACGCATGATCGCGAGCGGTCTGATCGACGCCGCCCTCGTCGGCGGCGTCGACTCCCTGTGCCTCACGACGCTGTACGGCTTCAATTCGCTGGAACTCACATCCTCGCAGGCCTGCCGTCCCTTCGATCGCGCCCGCGACGGCATCTCGATCGGCGAAGGGGCCGCCTTCGCTTTGGTCGAACGGACAGGGGATCCACTTCCGCCCGACGCGATCCTCCTGCTCGGCTACGGCGAGTCGAGCGACGCCTACCACATGTCCTCGCCGCATCCGGAAGGCCGCGGCGCGCGTCAGGCGATGGAGGCCGCGCTGGCGCGCGCCGGCCTGACTGCGCGCGACATCGACTACATCAACCTCCACGGCACGGCGACGCCGAGCAATGACGCCGCCGAAGGCAAGGCCGTGACAGGGCTCTTCGGCGACGCAACGCCGTGCAGCTCCACCAAGGGCGCAACCGGCCACACCCTCGGCGCCGCCGGCGGCATCGAGGCCGTGATCGCCGCGCTCGCGATCCGCGACGGCTTCATTCCGGCGGGTGCCGGCACCACCGATCCCGAAGCGGGGCTCGACTACGTACTCGCCTCGCGCCACCAGACGGTGCGACGCGTTCTCAGCAATTCCTTCGGATTCGGCGGCACGAACTGCAGCCTGATCCTCGGCTGCCCCTCATGAGTCCGACCATGACCAACCCGCCCGCGGCCTGGATCCGCAGCATCGGCCTGATCGGGCCCGGCATGTCCGACTGGCCCGCCTGCGCCGCGATCCTGCTGGGCAAGGCTGAGTGGCAGCCCGAAAAGACCGTGCTCAACGCCCCCGACCAACTGCCGCCGGCCGAACGCCGTCGTGCGGTGCGGGTAGTGAAGCTCGCCCTGGGAATCGGCCTGCAGGCGACGACTGCTGCCGGCGTGGATCCGTCCGGGTTCGCGACCGTTTTCTCGTCCTCCGGCGGCGACGGCGTCAATTGCCATCAGATCTGCGAAACCCTCGCATCGGACGACCGCCAGATCTCGCCGACGCGTTTTCACAATTCGGTGCATAACGCCGCCGCCGGCTACTGGGGCATCGCCACCGGCGCGACCGCCGCCTCGGCCGTGCTGTGTGCTTACGATGCCAGCTTCGGCGCGGGCCTCCTCGAGGCCCTCGTGCAAGTCCAGGTCGAGCGCGAACCCTGTCTGCTGCTTGCCTATGACGCCGACTACCCCGAACCGCTGCGGGCGGCGCGCCCGATCCCCGACGCCTTCGGCGTCGCGCTGCTGCTGACGCCCGAGCGGGAAGCGGAAAGCTGCGGACGCATCGCCGCGAGCCTGACCGACGCGCCCGCCGACACCCTCCCGGATTCCGCGCTCGACGCCCTGCGATGCACGATTCCCGCCGCGCGCAGCCTGCCCCTGCTGGCCGCGATTGCCGGGCGCCGCACGGGCCGCATGGTCCTCGACTATCTCGACCACGCCCGCCTCGCGGTCGACTACGCGGCATGAGCACGCAACCCGCGACGCTCGACCGCGAGGCCATCACCGCGCGCATCCCGCACCAGGGCAACATGTGCCTGCTCGCCGGCGTCGACGCTTGGGACGCCGACGCGATCCGCTGCCACGCGACGAGCCACCGCGACGCCGACAACCCGTTGCGCGACGATCGCGGCCTGCCGGCGACGAGCGCCATCGAGTACGCCGCACAGGCGATGGCCGTGCACGGTGCCCTGCTCGCAACGCCGGGCGAAACCCCGCGCGCGGGCTTCCTCGCGAGCGTGCGCAGCGTCGAGATCGCGGTCGAACGGCTCGACACCGTCGCGGCCGATCTCGACATCCGTGCCGAACGCATCACCGGCAACGACAACCAGATCCTCTATTCCTTCACCGTCGCCGCGGACGGGCGCATGCTCGTTTCCGGCCGTGCCGCGGTGATCCTCGACGCGGGCGCCCTCGGCGCCGGCCTCAGCGGGAGCCAATCTTGAAGCGCGCACTCGTCACCGGCGGAAGCGGCGGCATCGGCGCGGCGATCTGTCGCCGCCTCGCCAGCGACGGCCATCATGTGTTCATCCACGCGAATCGCAACGCCGACAAAGCCGAAGCGCTTGCTGCCGAAATCCGCGGCGCGGGCGGCAGCGCCGAGGCGGTCGCGTTCGACGTCACCGATGCCGCGGCCACCGCCGCCGCGCTCGAGGCGATCGGCGCGGATGCTCCACTGCAGATTCTCGTGAACAATGCCGGCATCCACGACGACGCGGTGTTCCCCGGCATGCGCGCCGACCAGTGGCAACGCGTCATCGACGTGTCGCTGAACGGCTTCTTCAACGTCACCCAGCCGCTCACGATGCCGATGATCCGCACGCGCTGGGGGCGCATCATCACGATATCGTCGGTGGCCGCGATCACCGGCAACCGCGGCCAGACAAACTACGCGGCAGCCAAGGGCGCCCTGCACTCGGCAAGCAAGTCGCTCGCGCAGGAACTCGCGAGTCGGGGCATCACGGTGAATGTCGTCGCTCCCGGCATCATCGACACGGCGATGAGCGAGGAAGCCTTCGATGCGGAGGCGATCGCCCGCATCGTGCCGATGAAGCGCGCCGGAAAGCCCGAAGAGGTCGCCGACCTGGTGGGTTTCCTTGCGTCACCCCAGGCAGCCTACATCACCGGCCAGGTGATCTCGATCAACGGCGGGATGATCTGAAGCGCCGCGCGAGCAGCATCGGCAGGCGCACGAGGAAACCGCAGAACAGCCGCGTGTGCATCCACGTCAGCAGCAGGTTGTCGCGCGCGTAGTTGAAGTGCGACACGCCCCCTTCGTCGACGCGGAAGTACTTCACCGGCGCCGGCAGGTTCACGGGACGCACCCCGAGCCAGGCCATGCGCACCACGGCCTCGGGATCGAAATCGAAGCGGCGCATCCAGCGTTGGCCGTGCATCACCTGGGCCAGCGGCGCGATCGGGTAGACGCGGAAGCCGAACAGCGAGTCGCCGATCCCCATCCACAGCGTCTCGAGGTTCGCCCACCAGTTCGACAACTTGCGCCCGCGCACGCGCAGCGCCGGGGCGCTGGCGTCGAACACCGGCAAGCCCAGCACCATCGTATCCGGCTGTGCGGCAGACGCCGCCATGAAATCCGGGATCAGTTCGGCAGGATGCTGGCCGTCCGAGTCCATCGTCAGTACGTGAGTGAAGCCCTGCTTCGCCGCCTGCTCGATGCCGTGCAGCACCGCCGCCCCCTTGCCCGAGTTCTGCGGCAGCACGATCACGCGCAGCCCCGGGTCCTCCTCCGCCATGCGGCGCAGCCCGTCGGTGGAGCCGTCCGTGCTGCCGTCGACGACGACCCACACGGGCATCCACTGGTGGCGCGCGGCGCGCACCGTCTCGAACACCTTCGGCCCCGGGTTGTAGCTCGGGATCAGCACCAGGTGCGTGGCAGTGGGGGCCTCCACCGGACTGGGCAGCGGCGCGGATTTCGGACGGGTGACCTGATGGGACGTCATGGCAGCATGAGAAACTGGGTTCAGATCGTGGACGACGACATTGTGCCATCGTCCCTTCCCGGCGGTCGCGGTAGAACGGCATCGTCGAGTTCGGCAACGAAATAGCGCTCGAGTTCAGCCATGAATGGCTGCACGCTGACGGGCGGATCGAAGCGCCGTCCGAGGCGCACGCGATACACGACAGGCATTTCCGGCTTGCGGAACAGGGGCCAGCCCTTGCACAGGTAGGGCGAATCCGTCTCGATGAAGATCGTCTGCACCGGCACCCTGGCGCGCCGCGAAATCAGTCCGATGCTGCTCATCAGCGGATTGACGGGCATGCGCGTCGTGCGCGTGCCCTCGGGAAATACCAGCAGGAAGCTGCCCGCCGAGAGGTCGCCGGTCGCGCTGCCCACCATGCGCACCGGCGAATCGTTGCGGATGTATCGGGCGAGCCGCGCCCCGGCTCCGAGGAAGATGTTGTCCATGAGGCCCGCCTTCATGATGCAGGCGACGTCGGGCAGGCGCGAGATCACCATCACCGCATCGAGCAGGCTCGGGTGGTTGGGCGCGAGGATCAGTGGTCCCTGTCCGCGCAGCTTGTCCAGCGCCGACAGGTCGAAACGGCACGCACCGATGAGCGTCAGAAAACCGATATAGCTCTTGAACCCCTGGTTGATGACGAAGCGCCCGAGCCGCCGTCCGGCACGAGCCGGCAGCACCGGATGCAGCAACATCGCAAAGGGCGTCCACAGCAGGCAGATCGCGCCGAGGTAGCCCAACCCGAGGTAGAGCAGCACGTATTCGTGCAGGCGCCGCAGCAGGCCCGACCGCCTCGGCCCGCCTTGCATCGGCCCGCTCCTACTCATCGGCGTCGACCCGACGCGAGGACTCGCCCAGCACCCAGGTCACCGCGAAGCCCGCGGCGACATAATCCTTGCGCTTTACCAGCGGGCTGTCCTCGAACACCGCGCCGGCGAGGCTGTCGTAGCGCACGAAACCGCCGATCCACCATCCCGGATAGCGCTTCCACAGCGCCGCCAGCACCTGCGTTCCGCCGTAGCCGCCACGGGCGTCGTAGGCCGGGCGTAGCGGCGTCGCCTCGTTCGCCTCGACCGTGTAGAAATAGCGGTGCTGCCGCCGGTCGCCATACACCGGCCCCGCGACGAGGCCGAGCGTCCAGCCGTTCATCCCGGCCGGATCGCGCCAGTCGAGGTTGAGCTGCGGCGTGAACTGCCAGCCTGTCGACTCGGGGCTGCCTTCCACGGTGAAGCCTGCACGCAGCGGCAGCCGCGTACGCAAGCGCAAGCGCTCGTCCGCCGAACGCCACAGCCGCACATCGAGCGAAGGGCCGATCTCGACCGTCGGCTTCAGGTCGGGCATGCCCTCGCGCGCCTTCACGCGATCGCTGCTGACCGGCGGAGAAGCGCCGAGACTGAGGCTCAGCTCGGCGCGGTCGCTGTCGAAGAAGGTACCGCGAATCCCCTGTCGGTCCGCCTTCAGGAATTCGCCGCGATAAACGACATAGGGTACCGGGAGCACGAACACGCGGTCCTCGTCCGAACCGCGGTAGGCGGGAAACTGCAGCACGGTGAGACCCGCGCCAAGTTCCCACAGCGGTTTCTCCGCGGCCGGGGCGGCGGTCGGAACAAACGCGGGCGCCAGCAGCACGGCAAGCACTCCGCGCCGCAGCAACCCGCTCCCCGCCCCTGCATCAGCCGCCCTCATCGGCCATCCTCCATCGCATGCCCGCCCGAGGCCTCGATCTCCACCAGCAGGTCGTCGCGGCACACATCGGCCTGCACGTACACGACCGGCACCGCATCGCCGACGTGCGCGCGGAAGCACGCCCGCACGGCGTCGAGATCGCCGGGATTGCGCACATAGACCTTGTAGGCGAGATCCCCGAAAGCGAGCCCGTTACCGGCGGGATCCGCCCGCCGCGCCTCGGCAAGCACCGCCGCAATGTTGCGGAACGACTCCGCCGTCTGCGCGACGACGTCGCCCGGATGCAAGGTCTCGTGTCCGACGATGCTCGCCGTGCCCGACACGAACAGCACCGGCGGCGTCAGCGACAGCGCCAGACTCGCGCGCGCGAAAGTCGGGCTGCGCGGGCCGTACTGCTCGGGGTAATGATACGCGCAGACCTGGCGCGGATTCTCGATGGCCAGCGGCGCTTCGCGCAGTGCGATGAAATACAGCGTGAAAGGCCCGTGCGCCGAACCGAGTGCACATGCGGCCGGCACCCGGCCGCTCGTGCTGCGGCCGCCGGCGCCGAACGCCTCCTGGCGGCCGGCGTTGAACTGCCAGTAGCGCTCGCTGCCGTCCGCCACGGCGTTGATCGCCGGGAAGTAGTTCCACGCGCGGAAAAGCGCCGGATAACCCGCCTCGTCGAGCAGCGCGAATACCTCCCGGTACGCGGCCCCGGTAGCCCGCTGCAGTGCCGAAACCCCGTCCGTTCCCGCGGGCGTGGCGCGCTCGTCCAGTTCGATGGCCCCGAACAGCATGCTCTCCGTGCAGCGATAACGGACCCGTCCGTGCGCGCCCGCCCTTACCGGCCGGCCAGCGCGCCACACCTCGCACATGGACTGCGGACCGGCAAGCACGGGGGTCGCAACGCGGGCGAGCGGAACGCCGGACGGCACGAAGCCCGCTTCCCCGTCACCGAGGATCGCGACACCGAGCACCTCATCCCACCACTGCTCCGGACACTCCCGGACAGACGTCGTCGGCATGTATGCCAGGGACAAACCGCGAACCACACTCATCAGCACATCAAGCTTTCCTGCACCCGGGCAAGGGATTCCCGGAACGAACGACGGCAGTCGGAAATCCCGTGCGCAGCGACACTCGCGCTGCCCGTGGGACAGGAGAGGATCGCAACCGGCGAAGAATCTTCCTGCACGGGAAGGACGGAGATTCCGGGGCATTCCGGAAACCTCGCAATTCTGCATATTTTTCATTACAAAACATGCAGTTACAAAGCCATCGAAAGATGACAAGGGGCGAATCTTCACACACCGTCCGACAAGTTGCAAGGCGGCGCCGAAGTGCGCCTCCGCCCCCTTCCGCCCCTCATGGCGGCGCAGCCCCCCGCCCCCCGAAAACCGATGCCGCACGCGATCGTTTCCGCTCCGGAAATTGATTGTCGCGCAATCGTGTGATTTTCAACTTGTGCGTGCGTTGCTAAAGTCATGGCATCGGTCATTGTGCCGCTCATGCCAATCGGATCGGGCGGCAACGCACAAGAAGGAGCTCGCGCATGAAGAGTCTGTTCGACGCCGTTCGCATCGGCGACATCGACCTGTCCAACCGCATCGTGATGGCACCGCTGACGCGCAACCGCGCCCTCCCCGGCAACGTGCCCGGGCCGCTCACCGTCGAGTATTACCGTCAGCGCGCCAGCGCCGGCCTCATCGTCACCGAAGCCAGTCCGATCAACCCGATGGCCCACGGCTATCTCGACACCCCGGGCATCCACAGCGCCGAGCAGGTGGCAGGATGGCGCAAGGTGACCGACGCGGTGCACGCCGCGGGCGGACGCATCGTGATCCAGCTGTGGCACGTCGGCCGCATCTCCCACACCTCGCTGCTGCCGGACGGCGTTGCGCCGGTCTCGAGTACGGACCGTCCCGCCACGGGCGCCAAGACCTTCACCCGCGACGGCTTCGTGCCCGTATCGACGCCGCGCGCCCTGCGCGACGACGAACTGCCCGGCATCGTCGCCGACTACCGGCGCGCAGCCCGACTGGCGATCGAGGCCGGCTTCGACGGCGTCGAAGTCCATGCGGCCAACAACTACCTGCTCGAACAGTTCCTGCGCGACAGCGTAAACGATCGCAGCGGCCCCTACGGCGGCAGCATCGAAAACCGGGCGCGCCTCCTGCTCGAAGTGATGGAGGCCGTGTGCGACGAAATCGGTGCCGCACGCACCGGCATCCGCCTCAGCCCCCTGACCAGCGGCAACGGCACGCCGCGCGACAGTGATCCGCAGGCGCTTTACAACCATGTCGTCGATCGCCTCGCGCCGCTGGGACTCGCCTACATCCACGTCATCGAGGGCGAAACGGGCGGCAAGCGCGAACCGGCAGACCTCGCGAAGCCCTTCGACTTCGCCGCGCTGCGCAGCCGCTTCCCCGGCGCATGGATGGTGAACAACGGCTACACGCGCGAGCTTGCGCTGCAGACCGTCGCAGAAGGCATGGCCGATCTCGTCGCGTTCGGGAAAGCCTTCATCAGCAACCCGGACCTCGTGCGCCGATTGCGTGATGACGCCCCGCTCACGCCCCCCCGCATCGACCGCTTCTACGGCGGAGGCGCCGAGGGCTACACCGACTATCCGACGCTGGACAGCGAAGCTGTCGCCTGACGCTCAGAACCGCTCAACCCACGGACGCAGGTCCAGTTCCTGCGTCCACGCGCTGCGCGGCTGCCGGTACAGCTGGAAGTAGGCCTCGGCGATCGCATCGGGGTCGAGCAGCGCGTCGCCGTCATTCGCGTCGGTATGTTCGACGACGGTCGACGGCCGGATCCGGCCGTCGATCAACACATGCGCCACGTGGATGCCCTTGGGCTGCAGTTCGCGCGCCATGCTCTGCGCCAGCGCACGCAGGCCGAACTTGCCGACCGCGAGGTTGTGGAAGCCGGCGCTCCCGCGCAGGCTGGCGGTGGCACCGGTGAACAGGATCGTCCCCCCGGGGCCGCCTTGACCGACGCGCTCCAGCATCGCCCGTGCTGCCTCGCGCCCGACGAGAAAACCGCCCAGGCAGCCGACGCGCCAGCAGCGTTCGAACTCTTCCGCGCTGGTCTCCACGATGCCGCGCGCAAGGAACGCCCCCGCGTTGTACACCACGACATCCGGGCAGCCGTAGTCGCCGCGTACCGCCCGGAACAGCGCCTGGACATCCTCCTCGCACGCGGCATCGCAGCGGTAGGCATGGGCGCCGCGGCCGATGCCGGCACATTCCACGCTGAGGTTCTCCAGGCGCTCGAGGTTGCGCGCTGCAAGCGCGACATTCATCTCCGCGGCGCCGAAACGGCGCGCGAGCGAGCGTCCGAGCCCCGGCCCGGCGCCGACGATCAGTGCAAGTTTCCGCTGTTCCATCGCAATCTCCTCGAACCGGCGTCCGTTCGCCACGAATGGACACGCCCATCGGTGACTTCACTTTAGATCACCTCCGGCGCTCACGCCTCGCCCCACCCGCATGGATAAGGGCTCGCCGCAGACCACGACGGCCGTTGGCGAGTGGCCTGCTCCGGGGGTATCCTCGCTCGATGGGGCTCTGTGGGGTCTCCACACGATGGCGAATGCGTACCTAGGGCGATGCGCGATGACAGACGACCTGACCGACGAAAGCTGGCGACAGAATCTGGAGGGACGTTTCGACGACCGTCTCGGCCCCGTGCGCCCCCCGGACTGGTGGACCGCGCTTACGCCCGAGCGCAGCCCGGGCTGGACGGCGGACGGCATGCTCACCTCGCTGCCGTTGCCGAACCTTGCAACCTGCACGCGCGACGAAGTCCGCGCCTATTTCGACAACGGCTGGACGCTCACCGAACTGCTGTTCTCCGGGCTGATCGGCGAAGAGGCCTTCTACCGCCCCCCGTATCACCGTCTGCGCCATCCGATGGTGTTCTATTACTGCCACCCGCCGGCGCTCTACGTCAACAAGCTGCGCGTGGCCGGACTGATTGTCGCGCCGCTCAACCCCTACTTCGAGCGCATTTTCGAAACCGGCGTCGACGAGATGCGCTGGGACGACATGTCCAAGAACGCGATGCGCTGGCCCGCGTTCGATGAGGCCCATGCCTACCGCAAGGCGGTGTACGCGCTGGTTCGGCGCGTCATCGACGAGCATCCGGGCCTCGCCGACGGCCACCCGCCGATCACGCAGGACGATCCCCTGTGGGCGCTGTTCATGGGCTTCGAACACGAGCGCATCCATCTCGAGACCTCGTCCGTGCTGATCCACGAGCTGCCGCTGCGCCTCGTGCGCCGTCCCGCGGGATGGGTGCCGCTGCATCCCTCCGCGGCGCGCCCTGCCGCCTTTCCGCCGGCTCCCGGACGCGACCATCCGGAAATGGAACTCCTGCCCGTCGGTGCCACGCGGCTGCAGTTCGGCAAACCTGCCGACTGGCCCTCCTACGGCTGGGACAACGAATACGGCAGCCGCAGCGTCGACGTGCAGCCATTCCGCGCCGCTCGCGGCCTCGTGAGCAACGGGGAATTCTGGCAGTTCGTCGCCGACGGCGGCTACCGCGAGCGCGAATGGTGGTCGGACACGGGCTGGTCCTGGCGCACCTACCGCAACATCAAGTGGCCGACGTTCTGGGTCCCCGACGGACCCGCCGGATCCCACCGCTTCCGCCTGCGCACGCTGTTCGAGGAAATCGACATGCGCTGGGACTGGCCTGCCGAGGTCAACTGGCACGAGGCGAGCGCCTACTGCGCGTGGCTGAGCGCCCGGCAGGGCCAGCCTTGCCGCCTGCCGAGCGAAGCGGAGCACAATGCCCTGCGCGACCCGGTCGGCACCGTCACCGACGACCCGGTCATGACCGCGAGCGGTGCGGGCCTGATGCACGAACGCGGCCTCAATCTCAATCTCGGCTGCGGCTCTCCGACTCCCGTCACGGGCGGCAGGCCGACCGCGAGAGGGTTCCACGACGTCTTCGGCAACGTCTGGCAATGGCTGGGGGACCAGTTCAATCCGCTACCCGGCGCAGAGATCCATCCCTATTACGACGATTTCAGCAGCCCGTGCTACGACGGCGAGCACCAGATGATCCTCGGCGGCTCGTGGATCTCGACCGGGGACGAGGCGAGCGTATGGTCGCGCTTCCATTTCCGCCCGCACTTCTTCCAGCATGCGGGATTCCGCGTCGTGCAGGCCGCCCACGACGGCGGCGCCGTGCGTCTCGATGCCGCCGATGCGCCGGGCAAGGCCTACGAGAGCGCCGCGATCACCAACGAGTACCTGCTGCTGCACTATGGCAGCCCGCAGGAGCAGATGCCGCACGAATCGGGACCGCGCGACGCCTGCCAGTTCCCGCTGCGCTCGGCGCGCTGGCTGATCGACGGCGCACGCGAACTCGGCATCACGACGGGCCGGGCTCTCGACGTCGGCTGCGCGGTGGGCGGCGCGAGCTTCGAACTCGCGCGCACGTTCGGCGAAGTGCTCGGCATCGACCTGAGCCGCTCCTTCATCGACGCGGCCGACTCGCTACGCGACGACGGCGTCCTCGAATACGCCTGCCGTGACGAAGGCGAGCTCGACCACCCGCTGCAGGCGCGCGTCGATCCTGCGGTCGACCGCAGCCGCGTCGCGTTCCGCCAGGCCGACGCCTGCTCGCTTCCCGCCGAGCTCATGGACTACGATGCCGTGCTGCTCGCCAACCTGCTGTGCCGCCTCCCGAGCCCGAAGTCGCTGCTCGGGCGCCTCGGCGGGCCGCGCGGACTGGTGCGCACCGGCGGCGTCGTCGCCATCCTGTCGCCCTACACCTGGCTCGAACAGTTCACGCCGCGCGGCGCCTGGCTGGGCGGCTACATGGACGGAGAACGCGCGGTGCGCAGCGCCGACACCCTGAAGACCCTGCTCGGCGCCGACGGCTTCGAACTCCGGCGCGAAGCCGAAATGCCCCTCGTAATCCGCGAGCACGCGCGCAAGTACCAGTACATCGTCACGCACGCGATGCTCTGGCAGCGCGTGCGCTGACCGCCATCGACAGACCCGACCGCCCTAGACCATGAGCTTCCGATACCTGCAGAGCCTCTTCAATCCGCAGTCGATCGCAGTGATCGGCGCCAGCGCCCGGCCGCGGCGCATCGGCAGCGTCGTGATGCGCAACCTGCTGGCCGGCGGATTCGGCGGTGCGATCATGCCGGTCAACCCCAAGCGCGACGCCGTCGCCGGGGTGCTGACCTATCCGAACGTCGCAGCCCTGCCGCGCACGCCGGACCTCGCGATCATCTGCACGCCGCCGTCCGCCATTCCGGGCATCCTCGATCAGCTCGGCGAACGCGGCACGCGCGCGGCCATTGTCATGGCAAGCCAGCTCGGCACCACGCTGGGGACGGACGGGCGGCCCCTCGACGTGGCGATCCTCGAAATCGCCCGCCGTCACGGCATCCGCATCCTCGGGGGCAGCACGCTGGGCGTGATGGTGCCGCAGGCAGGCCTGAACGCGACCTTCTCGCAGGTAGGCGGGCTGTCGGGCAACATCGGCTTCGTCTCGCAGTCCGACGCCGTCGGCACGATGGTGCTCGACTGGGCGCTGCCGAAGAAGATCGGCTTCTCGCACTTCGTGTCGCTCGGCGAGGCGCTCGACATCGGCTTCGGCGAAGTGCTGGACTTCCTCGGCAGCGATCCCGGCACGCGCGCGATCCTGATGTACATCGAATCGATCCGCGAACGCCGCAGCTTCATGGCGGCGGCACGCGCCGCGGCACGCAACAAGCCGGTGGTGGCGATCAAGGCCGGACGCGCGCAGCGCGCCATGCCGGGCATCGGCGACCCGCTGTTCCTCGACAGCCCCGGCCTCATCGGCAGCGACGACGTTGCCGACGCCGTGCTGCGCCGCGCCGGCATCCTGCGCGTCGATCACCTCAACGAACTGTTCGGCGCCGTCGAGACCGTCGTGCGCTCGCGCCCGATCCACGGTGATCGCCTTGTCGTCGTCAGCAATGGCGGCGGCGCCGGCATCATGGCCGAAGACAGCCTGCACCTGGGCGGCTACGCGCTGCCCGACCTCTACCCCAACACGCTCACCCGCCTGCGCCGCCTGCTCCCGCCCGACTGGAATGGCCGCAACCCCATCGCGATCCGCGTCGACGCACCGCCCAAGCGCTACGAAGACGTGCTCAAGATCCTGTGCGAGGAGCAGGATGGCGACGCGATCCTCGTGATCCACACGCCAAACGCCCTCACCCCCAGCATGGAGATCGCCGAAGCGGCGATCAAGACCATCCGCAGCGTCGGCGGCAACCTCCTGACGTGCTGGATCGGCGACGAGACCGCCGCAGCCGAACGCAAGCTGTTCGCGGATTCGGGCATCGCCACCTTCGATACGCCCGAGAACGCCACGCGCGCCTTCCTGCACATGGTCAATCACCGGCACACCCGCGAAGTGCTGATGCAGGCGCCGCCCTCCACTTCGGAGAACTTCCGTCCCGATGTCGAGGGCGCACGCACCGTGGTGCGCAAGGCGGTCGCCGAAGGCCGCACACGCCTGACCGAGCCCGAAGCCAAGCACATCCTGGCGGCGTACGAGATCCCGGTCGTGCAGACATATCTCGCGGCGACGCCGCAGGACGTCTCCGCGATTGCCACCGAGCTCGGCATGCCGGTCGCGGTCACCGTCATGTCCCGCGACATCCGCCGCAAGTGGGAAGTGGGCGGCGTTGCGCTCGATCTCGAAACCCCGGAGGCCGCCGAGTCGGCCGCGCAGGCCATGCTCGTGCGTGTTGCAGCCGCGCGGCCCGACATCAGGATCAGCGGCTTCGCCGTGCAGCCGATGGAAACGCGCGCCCATACCCGACAGCTGATCGTCGGAATGGTCACCGACCCGCTGTTCGGGCCGATGATCGTCTTCGGCGAGGGCGGACGGGGACTGGAGGTGTACCGCAACCTCGCCATCGGCCTGCCGCCGCTCAACCTGCCGCTCGCGCACGACCTCATCAACCGCAGCCGCGCCACAGGCCTGCTCGACGCCTACCACAACCACCCGGCCGCCAACCGCGATGCCGTGGCCGTGATGCTGACCCGCATCTCGCAGCTGATCGTCGACATCCCCGAGATCGAGGAACTCGACATCAACCCGATGTTCGTCGACGACCAAGGGGTTCTCGCGGTCGATGCGCATATCCAGGTTTCGACGGCGGCACCGAATCCGCAGCGGCTTTCGATCCGCCCCTACCCCGAAGACCTCGCCGAACCGGCCACGCTGCGCGACGGGCGTCAGATCGTCCTGCGCCCCATCCGTCCCGAAGACGAGGCCACGCATTACGAATTCCTCTCGCGCGTGACGCCGGAAGACATCCTGTTCCGCTTCTTCCACTACATCGGAACCCTGCCGCGCAGCGAAATGGCGCGGCTGACGCAGATCGACTACGACCGCGAAATGGCCTTCATCGCCAGCGGGCGGGACAGCTCGGGTCGCCCGGAGACGCTGGGCGTGGTTCGTGCCGTGGCCGACCCCGACAACCACACGGCGGAATTCTCCATCCTCGTGCGCTCCGACATGAAGGGCCACGGCATCGGCTCGACGCTGCTGAAGAAGGTGATCCGTTACGGCCGCGAACGCGGTCTGCAGGTGCTCGCAGGCGAAGTCATGGCCGAGAACGAACCGATGCTGAAGCTGCTGAAGGTGTTCGGCTTCACCGTCAAGGCTTCGGAGGAGCCCGGAATCCTCGCCGTGCGGCTGATGCTGCAGGAGCAGCCCGTCACGACGTGAGCGTCGACAGCGCCCGCAGCCACTGGCCGAATTCCGCCGCGGGCATGGGCCGCGCGAACAGGTAGCCCTGCCCCTCGTCGCATCCTTCCTCGCGCAGGAAGCGGCGCTGCGCTTCCGTCTCGATACCTTCGGCGATGACCTTGAACCCGAGGCTGTGCCCCAGCGCGATGACTGCGCGGCTGATCGCGATATCGGACGGATCGTCCGGCAGATCGTTCACGAAGGCGCGGTCGAGCTTGATCGTGCCGATCGGCAGCCGCTTCAGGTAAGCCAGCGACGAATAGCCCGTGCCGAAATCGTCGATGGCGGTGGTGATCCCCAGCGCCATGATGTCGTTGAGGACACGGCGACCGTGATCGGGGTTCTCCATGATCACGGTTTCGGTGATCTCGATCTCGAACACCGAGGGCGGCAGGCGCCAGTGCTCGATCACTGCACGCAGCGTCGCCACGATGTCGCTGCGATCGATCTGCGGCCCCGCCACGTTGACCCCGATCCGCCCGATTTCCAGCCCCTCGTCGAGCCAACGGCGTGCTGCCGCACCGACCTGCTCGAGCACCTGCTCACCCAGCGGAATGACGAGCCCGCTGCGCTCGGCAAGGGGAATGAAGTCGCCCGGCGGAATCAGTCCGCGCTCGGGGTCGCGCCAACGCACCAGCGCCTCCGCCCCGAGGTAGGCACCGTCCACGAGGCTGAACTGCGGCTGGTACCACACCTCGAATTCCTTGCGGTCGATGGCGCGGCGCAGGGAGCTCTCGGTGTGCAGGCGCTTTTGCGCCTCGGCGGTCATGTTGCGCTGGTAGAAGCGATAGGTGTTGCGGCCCGCCCCCTTCGCCTCGTACATCGCGGCGTCGGCGTTGCGGATCAGTTCGGTGACGTTCGGTCCGTCGTCGGGAAACACCGCGACGCCGATGCTGCTGGTCACCATCCCGGTGCCACCCGCCATCTCGAAAGGCACCTGGATCGCAGCGAGAATGCGCCGGATCACTTCGATCGCGTCGGCACCGTCGCCCAGCTCGGACAGGATCACCGCGAACTCGTCGCCGCCGAGCCGCGCAACCGTGTCCTCGACCCGCACGCAGGTACCGAGCCGTGCCGCGACGAGCTGCAGCAGCTGGTCGCCGACCGGATGCCCGAGGCTGTCGTTGATCGTCTTGAAACCATCCAGATCGAGCAGCAGCACGCCGACCCGGTGGCCATAGCGTTGCGCGCGTTCGAGCGCATGCTGCACGCGGTCGTGGAACAGCACGCGGTTCGGTAGCGAGGTCAGCGGGTCGAAATGCGCCAGCCGCTCGAGGTCGGCCTGCGTGCGCTTGATCGCCGAGATGTCCGAGAACACGCCGACGAAGTTGCGGATCTCCCCGCCCGAGCCGCGCACCGCGCTGATCGTGAGCCACTCCGGATACACCTCGCCGGACTTGCGCCGGTTCCAGATCTCGCCCTGCCACTCGCCCGCGGTCAGGATGGACGCCCACAGCTGGCCGTAGAAATCCTCCTCCTGGCGGTCGGATTTGAGGACGCTCGGCGTGCGCCCCCTGACCTCGTCGGCCGAATACCCCGTGATCTCGGTGAATGCCGGGTTGGTGGCGATGATGTTCCCGCGCGGGTCGGTCACGACCACGCCATCGGCCGTGGATTCGACGATCGTCGAAGCGAGCTGCAACGCATCATGCGAGCGCTTGCGCTCCGTCACGCGCGCGACGAGCAGGTTCGCCAGCCATGCGAGCAGGAGCGAGTTCAGAACGGCGATGACGAAATATTGGGACTCGAACGCCGCCATCCGCGGCCAGCCCTCCATCGGCGTCGCCGCCAGGACCCAGTAGCCGCCGGGCACGCCCAGGCGCGTCTTGACGGGTTCGTCCGCGAACACGCCCGGATCGCCGCCGACCAGATCGCCTTCTTCACCGCGCCCGTCCTTGCCGCGGACGGCGATGCGCAGCGCCTGCGACCCCGTGACTCCGCCATCGGCCAGAATGGTTTCGATGTTGCCGGCGATGGACACGGAGCCCCAGTAACCGCTGCGACCGCTGATCCCGTCCTCGCGCAGCACCACCGGCGCGCGGATGATCACCGCCCGCCCACCCTGCACCAGCGACACCGGACCGGACAGCACGGGTGTTCCGGACTGCATCGCCCGCTCCACGGTCGTCCACTGCTCCGGGATGCTGCGGTAGTCGAGACCCAATGCCTTCTCGTTCCCCTGCAACGGATACAGGCGCGCAATCACGTTGTTCGGTGCGTAGGCGATGGTACGGATCAGCCGCTGGTCGGCGATGGTCTGCTTTGCCATCGCATCGAACAAATGAGGAGGCAGATCGCCCTGATGCTGGATCAGATGGACGATGCCGTCACCGCCGACGATCGCCTGCTTGAGCACCCCGTCGAGTTGCGCCTGCACCGTGGCGAGTTCGGCGATCGTGCGGCTGCGTGCCTCGCTCAGCGCCCGCGCGGCGTCGAGCGAGCCCAGCACCAGGCCGACGGCGGTGCCGACGAGCAATACCGCCGCCGCCGCCAGCCATGACAGCCAACGATGGAATGCGGGAACGAGGCGATTGGCTACGGTCGTGGGCAAGATGGCGGCGCTGGGGATGATGACTGGATGAATGCCGGGACGGCGGGAATGTTACACGCCTACCCTGTACCACGCACCCACATCGGGATGCTCTCCCGCCCCCGGCACCTTGCGCCGGACTCGCGCGGCCCGTCAGCCCGCCAGCGAATCAGCGCAGGAGAGGCGCCCCCTTCGCACCCGCGAGGCGGGGTTTGCATCCGTCTGAATACTGTATATAGTTCCAGTTCAGAAGGATCACGCCATGCCTGCCCGATTCATTTGCCCCCACTGCCACGCCTCCCTTAATCCGCACGCGATGGAGCGCGCGTTCAGCGATCTCGCGGAATACCGCATCTGTCCGGCCTGCGACGAAGCGGTATTCTTCGCACTGCGCGACACGCCCCGCATTCCCCCGTGGCTGCAGCGTCCCGCTCCGAGCGACCGTGAAATCGAGGGGGCCTCGCTTGCACTCGTCCGGTCCGGAACGGGCGCCCTGCCGGAGTGCCGATGACGGCGGGGAATGCGACCGAGGTCGCGGAACTGCCCGCCTACCTGGATCACCTCAACGAAGCTCAGCGTGCCGCCGTCCTTTTCGGCACCGAGCCCGACGCCCCCGAACGCGATCATCCTCTTCTGGTGATCGCGGGGGCAGGATCGGGCAAGACCAGCACGCTCGCCCACCGTGTCGCACACCTGCTGGCCAGCGGAGCGGACCCCGGTCGCATCCTGCTGCTGACCTTTTCGCGCCGCGCCGCCGACGAGATGAACCGCCGCGTCGCACGCATCGTCGCGCAGCTGGCGAAATCCCGTCCGCGGCTCGCCGGCGCCTCCCTCGAATGGTCCGGAACCTTCCACGGCATCGGCGCCCGCCTGCTGCGCGAATTCGCCGGCCGCATCGGGCTCGAACCGGGATTCACGATCCACGACCGCGAGGACTCCGGCGACCTGATTAACCTCGTGCGGCACGAACTGGGGCTCTCCGCGAAGTCGAAGCGCTTCCCGATGAAGGGGACCTGCCTCGCGATCTACTCCGCCGCGGTCAACACCCAGGCGCCGCTCGGCGAAGTGCTGCAGCAGTCCTTCCCGTGGTGCAGCGAGTGGGAGGCCGACCTCAAACGCCTCTTTCTCGCCTACGTCGAGGCCAAGCAGGCGCAGCAGGTCCTGGACTACGACGACCTGCTGCTCTACTGGGCGCAAATGATCACCGACGCCGATCTCGCGACGGAAATCGGTGCACGCTTCACCCACGTGCTCGTGGACGAATACCAGGACACCAACCGCCTGCAGGCCTCCATCCTGCTCGCGATGAAGCCCGACGGGCGCGGCCTCACCGTCGTCGGCGACGACGCGCAGGCCATCTACGCCTTCCGCGGTGCGACGGTGCGCAACATCCTCGACTTCCCCGCGCATTTCGACCCACCGGCACACCAGATCACGCTCGACCGCAACTACCGCTCCACCCAGCCCATCCTCGGTGCCGCGAACGCGGTCATCTCGCTCGCAAGCGAGCGCTTCACCAAGGATTTGTGGACCGAGCGCGCCGGGGCACAGAAACCGCGCCTGGTATCGGTGCGGGACGATGCGGACCAGGCCGCCTGCGTTGTCGAATCCGTGCTCGCACGCCGCGAGGAAGGCGTCCGCCTCAAGGCGCAGGCCGTGCTGTTCCGCGCGTCGCATCACAGCGCCCGCCTCGAGGTCGAGCTCACCCGCCGCAACATTCCCTTCGTGAAATTCGGCGGGCTCAAGTTCCTCGAAGCGGCACACG
The DNA here is from genome assembly GCF_900156155.1 of Aromatoleum tolulyticum. Classification (GTDB taxonomy): domain Bacteria; phylum Pseudomonadota; class Gammaproteobacteria; order Burkholderiales; family Rhodocyclaceae; genus Aromatoleum; species Aromatoleum tolulyticum. Next base: position 257,798 of record NZ_FTMD01000005.1, on the reverse strand, counting down.
TCAAGGACGTGCTCGCCGTGCTGCGCTGGGCCATCAATCCGCGCGACCGCGTGTCGGGATTCCGCGCCATCCAGCTTCACGCCGGCATCGGCCCGAAGACCGCCGGGCGGGTGCTCGACAACATCGCCAGCGCCGCGCCCGGCTGCCTCCTGCTCGCCGAACAGCCCGTCCCGGATGCGGCACGCGGCGCGTGGACCGCCTTCGCAGCGCTGCTGGAATCGGTCGCCGCCTCCACGTGGCCTGCGAGCCTCGAGCCGATCTGCCAGTGGTATGTCGGCGAGATGGCGCGCCTGTGCGACGATGCAGCCATCCGCGCCGGCGACATCGAACAGCTCGCACGGATCGCGGCGACCTACCCGAACCTCGAGCGCTTCCTCACCGAACTCACGCTCGACCCGCCCAGTGCGACGAGCGACGAAGCGGGCATCCCGCTGCTCGACGAGGACTACCTGATCCTGTCCACGATCCACTCGGCGAAGGGTCAGGAATGGTCCGCCGTGGCACTGCTGAACGCGGTCGACGGCTGTCTGCCCTCCGACCTCGCGACCGGCAGCAGCAGCGAGATCGAGGAAGAGCGCCGCCTGCTGTACGTCGCGATGACGCGCGCGAAGGATGCGCTCGATCTGATCGTGCCGCAGCGCTTCCACGTGTCGCAGCAGCACGGCCATGGCGACCGTCACGTGTACGCCAGCCGCACGCGGTTCATCCCGAACCGGATCCTTGAAAGCTTCGAGCAGACTTCCTGGCCGCCCCCCGCCGTCGCCCCCCGACCGACGGCGGAATCGCGCCGCATCGCGTTCGACCTCGGCGAGAAGATGCGATCGATGTGGAAGTGAGGCGAGTTGTCCCCAGTGAATGTGGATAAGTCTGTGTGCGGGTGCTGGACGAAGCGCGCAACTCCTTCTACGGACAGGGAATCCGCGTCCTGCTGCATTGATAGGCAATCGCGGCGGCACACGGCATCCCGCGCGGGAGCTTCCTCCCCGCTTACGGGCGGGCCGCCGAATGCGCTAACCTTGCGGTTTGCATGCGCGCGGCGGCTTTCCCGACAGGCCCGCGCCTCCTTTCCTTGTTACACCGGGAGCTGAGATGACCGCCGAGAAGATCCCCGACACGCCCCCATACCAGGCCGGAATCATGAAGGCCGTGCCGGCGCTGGCACGTCACCTGTTCTTCGCCCTCGATTCGATCACCGAGCTGCCCGATGCGCTGAGCCGGATCGCGCCCCTCGCCGACGGTGACGCGACCGTCATCGGCCTCGGCGACTCGCTCGTTCGCACTGCCGGGGGGCATATCGACGGCCTTCGACCCTTCCCGGCCCTCGGCGGCAGCGCGGTTGACATCCCCTCGACCCAGCACGGCCTGTGGTGCTGGCTGCGCGGCGACGATCGCGGCGAATTGCTGCACCGCAGCCGCCGCATCGAAGCGGCCCTCGCACCGGCCCTGCGCCTCGTGCAGGCGACGGAAGCCTTCCGCTACGGCAAGGGGCTGGACCTGACCGGCTACGAGGACGGCACCGAGAACCCCGAAGGCGACGAGGCGCTCGCCGTCGCCTTCGCCTCGACCGGCGCGGACGCGTTGCAAGGCGGAAGCTTCGCCGCGGTTCAGCACTGGCTGCACGATCTCGATCATTTCGAACGCCTGCCCGGCAACGAGCAGGACCACATCATGGGCCGGCGCAAGAGCGACAACCAGGAGCTTGAGGACGCGCCGGAATCGTCCCACGTCAAGCGCACCGCGCAGGAGAGCTTCGACCCCGAAGCCTTCGTGCTACGGCGCTCCATGCCGTGGACGGACGGTGCGCAGTCCGGACTCGTGTTCCTGGCCTTCGGACACTCCTTCGACGCGTTCGAAGCGCAACTGCGCCGCATGGCGGGGCTCGACGACGGCATCGTCGATGCGCTGTTCCGCTTCAGCCGGCCCGTGACGGGCGGCTATTACTGGTGCCCGCCGATGCGCGACGGCCGCATCGATCTCCGCATACCGGGCCGCTGATCACCGCAGGGGCCTCGGCCCCGCTGCCGTCCTACTCGGACCGAGACGCGGTTCCGGACCCGGAGGCGGATCCAAGGATCTGCAGCGCCTCGGCGATCTCCGCGGCGCTGCCCGGGCGCACGATGCGCGCAAGCTCCACGCCGTCGCGCAGGAACACCAGCGTCGGCCACAGCTTGACCCGGAAGGAGCGCCCCAGCGGCCGGCCGGGACCGTCCTCGATCTTCAGATGGCGGACCTGCGGATATGCAGCGAAAGCTTCCGCGATCAGCGGCTGCGCCCCCCGGCAGAACCCGCACCATCCGGTGCCGAATTCCAGCACCGTCGCATCCTTCAGCGCGTCGATCTCCTTGCGGTCGGGTGCAACCGCCGAATACTCCGTGTTCGATCCCATCCATCACTCCAATACATGAAGCCTGCTCGGGTACCTTGTCCCTCCCCTTTCAATGGGGAGGTTAGGAGGGGGATGGGTTTGTGCGGCTTCTGCGTAACCCATCCCCACCCCAACCCTCCCCTTGAAGGGGAGGGAGTGACCGCGCAGCACTCGACCCGATGTCACATAACTGATTGTCGGCTTATAGCAGCTCAACCGGGGCGCCAGCGGCCGAACGACATCGCCTTCCTGATTCGCGCCGTCGCGAGCGCGATCGCCGCCTCGCGCGGCAGTATCGACTGCGCGGATGCAGTCTTGATCACTGCACGCGTATTCTCGCGCACCTTCTCCGCAATCGCGGCGACCGCGGCGGCCTGACTCCCGCCGGCATACTCCACGGCCCCGCAGATGACTCCGCCCGCATTCGCGATGAAGTCCGGCACGCACAGCACCCCTTTGCGGTGCAGATACTCCTCGGCCGCGCGCGTGAAGGGAATGTTGGCACCCTGCAGCACGAGCCGCGTGCGCAGGCGCCCGACGTTGTCCTCATGCACGACGTCGGGCCGCGCCGCGGGAATCCAGATGTCGCATTCGATGTCGATGACGGCGTCGGGTCCGCCCTTCTGTCCGCCGGGATAGTCGAGGACGGAGCGGCCCTCGGCCTTGAGCACGTCCAGCGCGGCGAGGTCTATCCCGTGCGGCTCCCACAGCGTCCCGGTCGAATCGGCGGCGGCGACAACAACGGCCCCCTTCTGCGCGAGGAAATGCGCGGAGTGCCGGCCAACCGCCCCGTAGCCCTGGATCGCGACGCGCGCGCCTGCCAGTTCGAAGCCGCAGGCAGCGGCCGCCACTTCGCCCGCATGCGCGACGCCCCAGCCCGTCGCTCCGATCTGGTCGAGCGGGATGCCGCCGAGTTCGCGCGGCAGTCCCACCGCCCGGCCGATCTCGTCGCGCACCCAGGCCATGCAGGTTTCGTCGGTCCCCATGTCGGGACCGAAGATGTAGTCGCGAATGTCGCGCAGCGCGCCCGCGAGCCCGCGCACGAGGCGTTCCTTGTCGGGGCGCGGCATCCTGGGGTCGCCGTACAGCACGACCTTGCCGCCGCCGTGGCGCAGGTCCGCTGCGGCGTTCTTGTACGTCATCGCGCGCGCGAGGCGGAAGCATTCCTCAGTACTGACGTCGGGCGCCATGCGCACGCCGCCGATCGCGGGCCCGATGGCAACGTTGTCGATGACCAGCACGGCCTTCAGTCCGATGCCGGGTTCATGGACATGAATGATCTTCGCCGGCCCGAGATCGTCGGCAAAATCGAACGCGTCGCTCATCGCCCCCTCCTCCCCAAGCCGGGCAAGCGCAGGCGATCAGGTATGGAAGCGGCCCACCGCCCCCTGCAGTTCCCCCGCCAGCGCGCCCATGTTGCGGGCCGCCGCGGCCGTCTGACCGGCGGCCTCGCTGTTGCCCTGCGCCATCTGCTTGATCGTCTCGATACCCGAGAAGACGTCGGCGCTCACCCGCTCCTGTTCCTGCGTGGCCGCGGCGATGCTGTCCAGGCCGCGCCCGACGGCGACCACGGATTCGCTGGCTGCGGCAAGCACGCCATTCACCGTCATCATAGACTCGCGGCTGGTGGCGATGTGGTCCATTGCGTCGGCAATCGCGCGCGTGACCTGTTCGGACTGTTTGCCCAGCGTGTGCGTGATGGCATCGATCTCGTTGGCCGAGGAGGCCGATTTCTCGGCGAGCTTGCGCACCTCGTCGGCAACCACGGCAAAGCCGCGGCCCTGCTCGCCTGCCCGCGCGGCCTCGATGGCCGCGTTGAGCGCGAGCAGGTTGGTCTGTTCGGCCAGCTCCTTGACCTCGCTGGTGATGTGCGTGATCGCCGTCGTGCTCGACACGAATTCGCCGACCGAATCGGCGATGCCGCGCACGGTGGTCTCGACCATCCCGACACGCTCATCCAGCGTCGTGAGGCTGGCGTTGCCTTCGTCCGAGCGACGCAGGCTCTCGCGCGACAACTGGCGCACTTCCTCCGCACTGCGGGCAACCGTGGCGATGCTTGCGACCATCTGTTCGACGGCCTGCGCCGTGGTTGCGGAGGTCGCGCTCTGGCTCTGCGACGACGCGACGACCTGATCGGCGCGCACGACGAGTTCCGCTGCGGCGGTCGACACCTGGGCGGCCGACTCGCCGACGTGGCGCACCAGTCCCGCGATCTTCGCCATCATCTCGTTGAACACCGCCGACGCAATACCGATCTCGTCGCTGCCGCGCACTTCCAGGCGGCGCGTGAGGTCGCCCTCGCCCGAGACGATCGCGCGCAGTCCCGCGACCATTCGGTCGAGGGGCCCGGTCACCGCACCACGGATGAAGGACCAGATGAACAGGAGCACGACGAGGCTCGCGACCAGCGCGATCCCCAGCGATTCGAACCGCTTCGCGGTGATCGCCTTGTCGGTCTTGTCGAGCGAGATCTTGATCCCGATCGTGCCGATCGTGGCGTTCTCCGGCGCGTCATGGCACTCGACGCAGTTTCTGCCAAGGTACTTGGTGACGTTCTTCGTCGGACGGATCGCGAGCAGGTAAGCGCCCTCCTTGTCCTCGCGGACTTCGACGTAAGGTTCGCCGGTGCGCAGGACCTGCGCCTCGAGTTCGTTGGGTGTCAGGTCGTTGCGCGGCCTGCCCTCGTCCTTCGAGCTTTCGACGCCCTCGCGCGCGAGCTCGCCCGGAACGACGCGCAGTTCGCGGATCGCCGCGAGGTGGCTGATCTGGTCGAGCAGCACGTGCTTCTTGTGCATGGTCTCGGTGATCATCATCGCCGTCATCCCCGCGAGCGCCGAGTCATGCATGCTGAGCGAAAAGTCCATCGCCTGATCGACCGCGAGCTTGCGGCTGTTGTGGCTGTCCCAGAAGATCATCCCCGCCCACACGACGATCAGCAGGGCCCAGATCGACGCAGTCAGTCGAACCCAGATCTTGATATCGGAAATCCGCAGCATTTCATTCCACCTCGCCCGACGCAGGGGCGCAAAAATTCCGGGCTTCGATCGGGGCTGAACCCCGATCGCGGCGCGATCCGCCAAACGGCGCGCATCGCGATCCCTCCAATAGTCACGTATCACATTCTATCTACATCGCCACAGCGCCACGTTATGAAGAGGCGGGGAAATATTCGTCATTTCGGTGTTTTGACGAACCACCCACGAGGAGGAAACTGCTGCGGTCGGCGACGGTCGACGGAGTGACCCCCTGATCGCCGGCGACCACCCCACGGCGCTGCACGGGCCGGGTCGGGCCGCCACGAATCCGAATCTCACCGTGACGTCTTTCCTTCGACACGGGCCATGGGTACCCGACCGACGGCAGGCATGCATTAGACTGGAGCCGGACAGGGTCAAGAAGAACGAGACGAACAAGGAGACTGGCCATGGCTACCGTTGCCCGGTTCGAAATCGGATTCACGCGGTTTCTCGATGCGGAGGGCGAGGCGACGCAGGAACTTCCCGCCTTCGTGCTCGATCCCGCCAACCTGATCCCCCTTTACCGCGCCATGCAGCTCACGCGCGCCTTCGACACGAAGGCGATCGCGCTGCAGCGCACCGGCAAGATCGGCACCTTCGCGTCGGCGCTCGGCCAGGAAGCGATCGGCGTCGGCGTTGCCGGCGCGATGCGCAAGGAGGACGTGCTGGTGCCGTCCTACCGCGACCATGCGGCGCAGTTCGTGCGCGGCGTGACGATGACCGAGAGCCTGCTGTACTGGGGCGGCGACGAGAGCGGCAGCAATTTCTCCGTGCCGCGCGAGGACTTCCCGATCTGCGTGCCGATCGGCACCCAGGTGTGCCACGCTGCGGGCGTCGCGTACGCCTTCAAGCTGCGCAAGGAGCCGCGCGTCGCAACGTGCTTCCTGGGCGATGGCGCGACCTCGAAGGGTGACTTCTACGAGGCACTGAACTTCGCGGCGGTATGGCGGGCCCCGCTGGTGGTCGTGATCAACAACAACCAGTGGGCGATCTCGGTGCCGCGCGAGCACCAGTCCGCGACGCCGACGCTCGCGCAGAAGGCCATCGCGGCGGGTATCGAGGGCGTGCAGGTCGACGGCAACGACGTGATCGCCGTGCATGACGCCGCGCGCAAGGCGATCGACAAGGCGCGCGCGGGCGGCGGCCCGAGCCTGATCGAGGCGATCAGCTACCGGCTGGGCGACCACACGACGGCCGACGACGCGACGCGCTACCGCGATCCGGACGTCGTGCAGCAGCAGTGGGCGAACGAGCCGATCCGGCGGCTGCGCAACTACCTCGCGCGCATCGGTGCGTGGGATCAGGAGAAGGAAGAGCGCCTGCTCAAGGAATGCACGGAGCAGATCAATGCCGCGGTCGAGGCCTATCTCGCGATTCCACCACCCGCCACGACGGCGATGTTCGATCACCTGTACGCGACGCTGCCGGCCACCCTGCAGGAACAGCGCGAGGCGGCGCAATGGTTCGCGTCACGCGACGGAGGAGGCAGCCATGGCTGAACTGAATCTGGTCGAGGCCATCAACCGCGCCCTGGACTGGGAGATGGCGCACGATCCGTCGGTGGTCGTGCTGGGCGAGGACGTCGGCGTCAATGGCGGCGTATTCCGCGCGACCGTCGGGCTGCAGGAGCGCTTCGGCCCCGAGCGCGTGCTCGACACGCCGCTCGCCGAGACGGCCATCGTCGGCACGGCGATCGGCATGGCGGCGCAGGGCCTGAAACCCGTCGCGGAGATCCAGTTCTCGGGCTTCATCTACCCCGCGATGGACCACATCTGGAATCACGCCGGGCGCCTGCGCAACCGCACGCGCGGACGGCTGTCCTGCCCGCTGGTGGTGCGTTCGCCCTGCGGAGCGGGCATCCACGCGCCGGAACACCATTCGGAAAGCCCCGAGGCGCTGTTCGCCCATCTGCCGGGCGTGCGCGTCGTAATCCCCTCGTCCCCGTCGCGCGCCTACGGGCTGCTGCTCGCCGCGATCCGCGACCCGGACCCGGTGATCTTCCTCGAACCGACGCGGCTCTACCGCCTGTTCAAGCAGGAAGTGGCGGACGACGGCGAGGCGCTGCCGCTCGACGTGTGTTTCACGCTGCGCGCCGGCACCGACGTGACGCTGGTGAGCTGGGGTGCGATGCTGAACGAGACCCAGGCCGCAGCCGAAGCGCTCGCGCAGGAAGGCGTCATGGCCGAGGTGATCGACGTCGCGACGCTCAAGCCGCTCGACATGACGACGATCCTCGAATCGGTGGCCCGCACCGGGCGCTGCGTGATCGTGCATGAGGCGACGCGCACCGGCGGCTTCGGCGCGGAGATCGCGGCGAATCTCGCCGAGCACGGACTGTATTCGCTGCTGGCACCGGTGCAGCGGGTCACCGCATGGGACGTCGTGGTGCCGCTGTCGCGGCTCGAACACCAGTACATGCCGAGCGTCGAGCGCATCGTCGCGGCGGTCAGGAAAACACTGGAGGGCGCATGAAGATCTTCAAACTGCCCGACCTGGGCGAAGGACTGCAGGAAGCCGAGATCGTCGAGTGGCACGTCAAGCCAGGCGACGAGGTGCAGGCCGACCAGCCGCTGCTGTCGGTCGAGACGGCGAAGGCCATCGTCGAGATTCCCGCTCCGTGGGCCGGGCGCGTCGAGAAGCTGTTCGGCGCGGCGGGGCAGATCGTACTGGTGGGCGCACCGCTGGTCGGCTTCGAAGGCGCAGCCGGGGATGCGGATGCGGGCACGGTGGTCGGTGAAGTGAAGGTCGGGACGCAGGTGCAGCAGGAGGCGCCGGCCGCGGTCGGACGGCCTGCGGCGGCGATCAAGGCAACCCCCGCGGTGCGCGCGCAGGCGCGGCAGCTCAACGTGGATCTGTCCATGGTCACCCCGTCGGGGCCGGACGGACTCATCACCCTCGCCGACGTGCAGCGCGTCGCGAAGATCCTCGCCGAAGTGGGCCCGCCCGAGATCCTGCGCGGCGTGCGGCGCGCGATGGCGCAGAACATGGCGCTCGCGCAGAGCGAAGTCGCCGCCGCGACCGTGATCGACGACGCCGACATCCACGCCTGGCCAGCCGGCACGGACATCACGATCCGCCTGATCCGCGCGCTGGTGGCCGGCTGCAAGGCCGAGCCGGGGCTCAACGCCTGGTACGAGAGCCATACGATGGGCCGGCGCGTGCTGGCAAAGATCGACGTCGGGATCGCCGTCGACCTCACCGACGGGCTCTTCGTGCCGGTGCTGCGCGACGTCGCGAATCGCGACCCGGCCGACCTGCGCGCGGGAATGGACCGCATGCGCGCGGACGTCGCGGCGCGCAAGATCCCGGCCGAGGAGATGCGCGGCAACACGATCACGCTGTCGAACTTCGGCATGATCGCGGGCAAGTACGCCGCGCCCATCGTCGTGCCGCCCACGGTCGCGATCCTCGGGGCCGGACGGGTGCATGACGCAGTCGTCGCGTTCGACGGCAAGCCGGCGGTGCACCGCGTGCTGCCGCTAAGCCTCACCTTCGACCACCGCGTCGTGACGGGCGGCGAAGCGGGCCGCTTCCTCGCCGCGGTGATCGCGGACCTGGCGAAGCCGGCCTGACGGAGCGGCCGCTCATCTCCCCGGCCTGGTGCGCCCGACCGCGCTGAAGCGGAACGGGCGGCCGAGGGCTTCGAGCACTGCGGCATCCTGGTCGTACAGGTCGGGGTGGAAGTAGGTCCGTCCGTCCTCGCCGACCTCGGTCGTGTGGTACAGGATCATCACCGGCACGCGACGTCCGATCTGCACGTTCCGCGTCTCGCCCTTCGCGATCTCCGCTTCCAGCGCCTCCGCGCTCCACTGCGCGGGGTCGTCGAGCAGCAGGACGGCAAGCTCCATCGGCCGCTCGAGCCGGATGCAGCCCGAGCTGTAGGCGCGTTCGCTGCGCTGGAACAGCTTCTTCGCCGGGGTGTCGTGCAGGTAAACCGAGTACGGGTTGGGGAGCATGAACTTGACCCGCCCGAGCGGGTTGTCCGGCCCCGCCGCCTGCACGATCTGGTACGGGAAACCGCCTCTGCCGTAACGCGTCCAGTCGACCTCGCCGGGATCGATCTCCCGCCCCGCGTTGGTCACCACGCGCATGTCGTTCTCCGCGAGATAGCCGCGGTCGCGCGCCACCTTGGGCAGGACGTCCTCCTTCAGGATCGTCGGCGGAAGCACCCACTCCGGATTCAGCACGAGGTACTGCATCTCGGCACGGAAGGCCGGCGTCTTGCGATAGGGACGGCCGACGACGACACGCGACTGCCACGCGAGTTTTCCATCCAGGTACAGGCGGGCATTGAAACCGGCGATGTTCACGAGCAGGTAATCGCCCGCGACGTCCTGCGCGATCCAGCGCAGGCGTTCCAGATTCACGCGGATCTGGTCGATGCGGCGGCCCACGTCGACCTGCAGCGCAGCGACCGTCTTGCGCCCGACGGCCCCGTCCGGCTCGAGTCCGTGGCGGGTCTGGAACACGACCACCGCGTCGCGCAAGGCATCGTCGAAGAGTTCGCGGTCGGACGGCGGGGGGCTAAGTTGGTCGCCGCTCGCCCTGAGGCGTTCGCGCAACGTCGGGACGCGTGGGTCGCGATCGCCCGGCCGCAGTGTCGGACCGCCCGGAAGCGATGGCCAGCCGCCCACTACCTCGATCGCCCGGTACGCGAGCAGGGCCGCGCGCAGCTGACGATAGGCCTCGAGCCGCGGCGCATAAAGTTCGATTGCCGCTCCGAGCGCTTCGACACCGACCAGCGCCTCCAGCGCCTGGACCGGTTCGACTGCGCCCAGCGAGCGCGAGAAATTCCAGCCCTCGTAGAGTTCATGCGGGTCGACCTTGCCGAAGCGCAGATGATAGACGAGGCGGACCAGCGCCTCGGTGAACAGCAGGTCGCGGTCCGCGAGCCTGCCGGCGTCCCGCAAGCCGTCGTCCGCGTGGCTGCGCAACAGGTCGAATTGATAATCGGCCGGATCGAGGCCGTGGCTCACGCTGTCATCCACCGCCCGCAGCAGCGCGCGCCGCCGCCCCGGACTGCTCCAGACAGGCGCATAGTCGCGGCTCGCGTAGAAGTCGGGGATCAGCCTGCGCGCGGCGATCTCCCCGCCCCCCGGACGCAGCTCGCCGTTGGTGCGCAGCGCGACGACGCGCTCGCGCAGCGCCTGCCGCACGGCGTCGCCGTCCGGCTCGCCAAACAGGGCCGCAGTCGCACTCCCGCCGGCCACGCACACGGCCAGCGCGAGGAGTTGTAACACCCGCCCGATCAGCTGCCTAATCCGCGCCGCCCGGTTTACGATTGCGCCCTTGTCCGGTCGCTTCGTTTCCCGCATCTCCATGTCGAAACACCTCCGCCATGCCGCCGCGCACCGCCGGCTCCTGCTGAAAGGCCTCGCCGCCCTGCCCCTGGGCCTCAATTTCGGCCAGGCGCAGGCCAGCATCGCCGAACCCGACTGCGAGCTGTGCTTCCGTCACACGCATACCGACGAGAGCCTGCGCATCGTCTACCGCAGCGGCGGCACCTACGTGCCATCGGCGCTGGAGCGCATCGACTGGCTGATGCGCGACTTCCGCACCGGGGACGTCGCCCGCATCGATCCACGCCTGCTGGATATTCTCCATACATTGCGGACGGCTTGCGGTGGAGAAAGTTTCGAAATCATCTCGGCTTTCCGCTCGCCGACGACCAACGAAAGACTGCACAAGGCCGACGGAACGGGTGTCGCAACGCGCAGCCTGCACATGGACGGCCGCGCGATCGACGTGCGCATCCCCGGCTTCGACACCGCCGCGCTACGCGACGCCGCCTTGGCACTGAGGGCCGGCGGCGTCGGCTATTACCCGGATTCGGACTTCGTGCACCTCGATACCGGGCGCGTGCGCCACTGGGGCGCCTAAGCCGACGCGAACTGCATCCGCCGGCGCGGCTGCGGCGCATGCATGATGTGGTCGAGCGGCAGCACGCTCGTCTGCTTCACCTTCTTCAGCGCAATGTTCGTCTTCAGGTGCGCCAGCCCCGGCAGGCGCATGATGCGCTTCATCATCACGTCGGAGAAAGCCACCAGGTCCGGCGCGACGATGTGCATCACGTAGTCCGCGTCCCCGCTCACCGAGAAGCACGCCACCACCTCGGGTAGCGCCGCCACGGCGCGCTCGAAAGCGTCGCTGCGCGACTCGCCGTGCCGCTCCAGCGTGACCTGCGCAAAGGCGGAGACGTCCAGCCCGACCGCGGCGGGGTCCAGCAGCGCCGCGTAGGACGCGATGATGCCGCTCTGCTCCATGCGGCCGATGCGCCGGCTGATCTGCGACGGCGAGAGGTGGATTTCCTCGCCGAGGGCGCTGTTGGTTGCATCGCCGCGGCGCTGCAACGCATCGAGAATCTGCAGGTCGAACTTATCCACGACGATCTGTTGCATCGCTTCGCATCCTTATACGCATTTCGTGCATTAACAGCCCCATTATGCGCACATTACGAACGCAATGTGCGCGATGCGCGCGCAATAATGCTCTACAACAACGTATCGGAGGAGCAACCCATGAACCTGGTCGAATCCCTGCTGCACGCGCTCAAGGACCACGGCGCCCGCGAAATCTTCGGCATCCCCGGCGACTTCGCGCTGCCGTATTTCCGCATCATCGAAGAGTCGGAGATCCTGCCGCTGTACACGCTCTCGCACGAGCCGGGGGTCGGTTTCGCGGCCGACGCGACGGCGCGCATCCGCGGCGGCCTGGGCGTCGCGGCCGTGACCTACGGCGCGGGCGCGTTCAACATGGTCAATGCCGTTGCGGCGGCCTATGCGGAGAAGTCGCCGGTGGTGGTGCTCTCGGGCGGCCCCGGCAAGGGCGAGGCGAGTTCCGGCCTGCTGCTGCACCATCAGGCCAAGACGCTCGACTCGCAGCTGCAGATCTTCAAGGAAATCACCTGCGACCAGGTCAAACTCGACGACGCGGCGCGTGCGCCGGCCGACATTGCCCGTGTGCTGGCGAGCTGCCTGCGCAACTCGGAGCCGGTCTATATCGAGATCCCGCGCGACATGGTGCGCGAGCCGTGCGCGCCGGTGGTGCGCGAGGCACCGCGCGCGATCGACCGCGACGCGCTGGCCGCCTGCGTGGACGAAATCCTTGCCCGGCTCGACGTCGCGAAGAGCCCGGTGCTGATGGCGGGCGTGGAGGTGCGCCGCTTCGGCCTCGAGGAGAAGGTCGCCGACCTCTCGCGCCGCCTCGGCCTGCCGGTCGTCACCAGCTTCATGGGCCGCGGCCTGCTCACCGACTGCGACGCGCCGCTCGTCGGCACCTACATGGGTGTCGCGGGACTGCCGGACGTCACGCAACTCGTCGAAGGCTCCGACGGTCTCTTCCTGCTCGGCGAGATCATCTCGGACACGAATTTCGCGGTCTCCGAGACCCGCATCGACCTGCGCAAGACGATCCAGGCCCACAACGGCCAGGTCACGCTCGGCTACCACATGTATGCGAACATGCCGCTCGCCGCGCTCGTCGACGAGATGCTCGCGCGCGTCAAGGGCAATGCCGACAAGGCCTTCCCGGTCGCACACCACCAGTACCCGAAAGGCCTTGTCGCGGACGGCGAGACGATCGCGCCGACCGACATCGCAAAGGCGGTGAACGACCTTTTCGCCGAGCACGGCAGGCTGCCGATCGCCTCCGACATCGGCGACTGCCTGTTCACCGCGATGGAGATCGAGCAGACGGCGCTCATTGCCCCCGGCTACTACGCGACGATGGGCTTCGGCGTGCCCGCCGGCCTCGGCCTGCAGGCGACCAGCGGCCAGCGCCCGCTGATCCTGGTCGGCGACGGCGCCTTCCAGATGACCGGGTGGGAACTCGGCAACTGCAAGCGCTATGGCTGGGACCCGATCGTGCTCTTGTTCAACAACGCGAGTTGGGAGATGCTGCGCACCTTCCAGCCGGAATCGGGCTTCAACGACCTCGGCCACTGGGGATTCGCGGAGATGGCCGCGGGCCTCGGCGGCGATGGCGTGCGGGTGTCCACGCGCGCCGAACTGAAGGCGGCGCTCGACAAGGCGATCGCGACGCGCGGCCGCTTCCAGCTGATCGAGGTGACGATCCCGCGCGGCGTGCTGTCGACGACGCTGTCGCGCTTCGTCGCCGGGGTGAAACGCATCAGCACGAAATAACGCAGGAGATCGATGACGGCCGGACCCGACACTCCCGCGGCATTCGCCGCCCGGCCGCTCTTCGAACCGATCGCGGCCCTGCTCGCGCGCTTCACCGGCTCCACGCTTCCCGGCACCGCGCAGCTCGACGCGCTGCTGCGCGAGGTCGCGCCGGGCACCGCGAGCGGCGGCGGACAGCCGATCCGCTTCATCCTGCCTCCTGCGGGAGCCCTCGCCTACGAGGAACACATCTACGCGACCGGCGAGGTGTCGACGCGCCCCGACGACTGGCACGACTTCTTCAATGCGCTCGCGTGGTGCGTCTGGCCGCGCGCGAAGGCAACCTGCAACATCCTCCAGCGGCAGGAGCGCGACGCGCGCATCGCCGCCGGACTTCCCGGACGCGGGCCGCGGCGCGATGCGCTGACCCAGTTCGACGAATGCGGTATCGTCGTCGCGTCGAGCGATGCGGAGATCCCGGCCCTGCTCGCCGCCCACGCGTGGGAAGAGGCATTCTGGACGCGGCGCGCGCGACTGATCGCAAACACCCGCTTCCTCGTATTCGGTCACGGCAGCTGGGACCAGCTGCGCGAGCCCTTCTTCGGGCTGTGCGGCAAGGCGCTGTATCGCGTCGTCGATGCGTCGTGGCTGGCCCTGCCCGCAGCCGAACAACAGCGTGAGACCGACGCGTGGCTGGCTGCGCAAGTGCTCGACGCCGGCCTGCTGTGCACCCCGCGGGAGCTTTCACCGCTGCCACTGCTCGGGATTCCGGGTGTCACGCCCGAGAACGAGTCCGCCGTGTATTACCGCGACACGCGGCAGTTCCGGCCGAAGCGCGTGCCGACAGGCAAGGCGCCTGCGGCTTGATCCCAACGTAATCACGGAAAAGCGCAGCGCCTTCCGCCGCATGCATGGACCGGCTGACGCATCCGGCGGATAGCGCCTTCGGCTCATCCGCCCTACGGGTCCTGCGCGAAGCGCCGTAAAATGCACGCCCGACTGCACGCTTCCCTTCGCACATGTCCCGCTTCCAGTACGTCCTCTTCGACCTCGACGGCACGCTGATCGACTCCGCGCCCGCGATCCTCGCCAGCTACCGCCAGGCCTTCGCCGCCACGGGGCGCGCGCCGGCCGTGACGATCGACGAGTCCATCGTCGGGCCGCCGCTGATCGAGACGCTGCACATCCTCGCCGGGACGAAAGACCCGCAGGTCATCGACGAGCTTGCCGGTCACTTCAAGGCGAGCTACGACACGACGGGTTACCGGGAAACCGCCGCATACGAGGGAGTCGCCGAAATGCTGAGACGGCTCGCGGGCAGCGGACGCACGCTTGCGATCGCGACCAACAAGCGCCTGCATCCGACCCGCCTGATCCTGGATCACCTCGGCTGGAGCGGCTACTTCAAGACGGTGTATGCGCTGGATCTCTTCGAGCCGCGCCTGCCGAGCAAGGCGGCGATGATCGCGCGCCTGATGGCCGACCACGACATCCCCGAGCACGTGTCGGTGTACGTCGGCGACCGCAGCGAGGACGGGGAATCGGCCGACGCGAACCGTCTGCCCTTCTTCGCCGCGACCTGGGGCTACGGCAGCCTGGTGCCCGAGGAAATGGCGACCCACTGGCGGGCCTTTGCGAGCCCGGCGGCGCTGACCGAGGCGCTGCTAAACGATTGACACTGGCATATCCGCGTCAGGGGCGCACGTCGTCCGGAACGTCGATATCGGCGAGGATGCCTGGATCGTCGCAGTCGATGCGGTGCAGCTGCTCCTTGTGCGCGACAATCACGCGCCGCGCCCCCTCGTCGCCCGCGAGCGCCAGCAGTTCATCCCTTAGCGGCGCGGCAAAACCGACCGGGTGGCCGCGCTGACCGTCGACGAATGGAGCGGCGAGCAGAGCCCCCTCGGCGATCGCGGCCGCGACTGCCGCAATCGTGCCTGGGCGGATATAGGGCATGTCGCCCAGCGCGATGATCCAGCCCGACGCCCTTGGCGTCGCACGGATTCCGCAGGCAAGCGTCGCCGCCATTCCCTGTCCCGCATCGGGACACAGGACGTACGGGACTCCCGCGTCGTCGAAGTGCCCGCGCAGGACCGAATCCTCCGGCCGCAGGACGCCGAGCACCTCGCCAAGCGCATCCCGCAGGTTCTCGGCGCTACGCACCGCGACGGGCGTACCGTCGCCGAGCGGATGACACAGCTTGTTGCTGCCGAAGCGAGTGCCCCGCCCCGCCGCAAGCAGAATGCCAACGATGCCCCCAGGCGATGTCGGACGATCTTCCAATTTTTCACCTCCGCGCGAACGCTTCTGCAGGAGCGCAGCTTACTTGATGCACACTGCCGCAAAACAGGGGTGAATACTGGAACAACACCAAACGGGGAGAGGCGATGGACCGTAATGAATTCATGCGCCGGCTGCGCGACGAAGGTTTCGAGCAATTCGTGACCGTCGAGCGCGAACCGAACGGCGCGCTCGACGAGCATACCCACCCATTCGAGGCGGAGGCGCTCGTGATCGCCGGCGAAATCCTCATCGAATCCGGCGGCGTCACGCAGACCGTGCGGGCGGGTGAAACCTTCCACCTCGCCGCGGGCCAGCCCCATTCCGAGCGCTACGGCCCGGAAGGGGTGAGCTATCTGGTCGGCCGGAAGTGAGGCGAATCAGCCCGGAATACGCTCGATCACCAGCGCGATGCCGTGGCCGACGCCGATGCACAGGCTGACCACCGCGTAGCGCCCGTTGCGCCGTTCCAGCTCGCGCGCGGCCGACAGTGCGATGCGGGCGCCGGACGCGCCGAGCGGGTGGCCGATCGCGATTGCTCCGCCGTTGGGGTTCACGCGCGGATCGTCGAACGCCACACCCATCAGCTTCAGGCAACTCAGCACCTGCGGCGCGAAGGCTTCGTTGATCTCGATGACGTCCATGTCCTTGAGCGTCAGCCCGGCACGCGCGATCGCCTTCGGGATCGCATAGGCGGGGCCGACGCCCATGATGCGCGGCTCGACGCCCGCGACCGCGCCCGCGAGGATGCGCGCCATCGGCTTCGCGCCGGCCTTCTCGCCCGCCGCCTTGCTGCCGATCAGCAGCGCAGCCGCGCCGTCGTTGATGCCCGATGCGTTGCCGGCGGTCACGACGCCGTTCGGGAACAGCGACTTGAGCTTCGCCAGCGAATCGTAGGTCGACTCCGGACGCGGATGCTCGTCCTCGGCGACAACCAGCGGCGGGGTCTTGCGGCCGGTCGGGACCGAGATCGGCAGGATCTCGCCGGCGTAGAAACCTGCTTCCTTCGCCGCTGCGTACTTCATCTGCGATGCGGCGGCAAAGCGGTCCGAGTCCTCGCGCGAGATGCCGAATTCGGCGGCGACGTTGTCGCCCGTCTCCGGCATGCTGTCGTTGCCGTACTGCTCCACGATCTTCGGGTTCGGGAAGCGCGCGCCAATGGTCGTGTCGAACACCTTGAAGTCGCGGCTGTAGGCCGATTCGGCCTTCGCGACCACGAAGGGCGCGCGGCTCATGCTCTCGACGCCGCCGGCGACATAAAGCTCGCCCTCGCCCGCCGTGATCGCGCGCGCAGTGTCCAGTACCGCGGCGAGGCCGCTGCCGCACAGGCGGTTAATGGTCTGACCCGCGATGTTGGCTGGCAGGCCCGCGAGTAGCGCCGCGTGGCGCGCGACGTTGCGCGAATCCTCGCCGGCCTGCGCGGCGCAGCCGAGGACCACGTCCTCGATGTCGGCGGCGGCGAAAGGCGAGCGTTCGACAACTTCGCGGATCACGGTAGCGACGAGATCGTCGGGACGGACCGGGGCGAGCGAGCCGGCGTGGCGGCCGATGGGGGAACGCAGACCGGCGTAGATGTAGGCGTCGAGCATGGAATCTCCTTTGGTGACGGGTATGGTTGTCAGTTTTCGGGCGTCAGCAGCGACACGCCCAGGCGCGCCCGGCGGGTGAGCCAGGGGCTCGGGCGATAGCGCGGATCGCGGTAGAACTCGTGCATGCCGTCGAGGATCGCGAGGATCGTCGCGGCGCCCAGCGAATCGCCCAGCGCGAGCGGCCCCTTCGGATAGCCGAGGCCGAGGCGCACGGCCGAATCGATGTCTTCCGGCGTCGCGATGCGCTGCTGCGCGATGTCGCAGCCGATGTTGACGATCGCGGCGACGACGCGCTGCGCGACGAGGCCCGCGCTGTCGCGCACCACCGATACGGCCTTGCCGCCGGCGGCGAGCGCGGCCCAGGCGCCGTCACGCGCTTCGCTTGCGGTCAGCGGCGTCGTCATCAGGGTCAGGTGCTTTTCGACGAACAGCGGGTCGAGCGCCAGGGTGCGCTTCGGATCCAGCCCCTCGTCCAGCGTGCAGGAGGTCGCATCGCTGCCGACCGGCAGCACGATGCACACCGAACCCTCGGCAGGACGTTCGCCGCGGTCGAGCGCGACGCCTTGCGCCTCCAGCGCCGCGACGACGCGCGCATGCAACGCTGCATCAGCGCGGCTCACCCACAGGGGCTGCGGCGCGACGGTCGGCACTGACGGCATGGCGACCGGCACTGCGCCGCCGTCCTTGTACACGTAGAAGCCCTGCCCGCTCTTGCGCCCGAGCAGCCCGCCGGCGAGCCGCTGGCGCGTGATCGGGGACGGCCGGTAGCGCGGCTCCTGGTAGTACTGGTCGTAGATCGACTCCATGACCGGATGCGACACGTCCAGCCCGGTGAGGTCGAGCAGCTCGCACGGCCCCATGCGGAAGCCGACCGATTCCTTGAGGATGCGGTCCAGCGTCGCGAAGTCCGTGATGCCTTCGCCGAGCACGCGCAGCGACTCGGTGAGGTAGCCGCGGCCGGCGTGATTGACGATGAAGCCCGGCGTGTCGCTTGCGCGCACCGGCGTATGTCCCATGCGGCGCGCCAGCGCCATGAGCGCGTCGCCCACCCCGCGATCGCCACGCACACCGTCGATGATTTCGACGACCTTCATCAGCGGCACCGGGCTGAAGAAGTGGAGGCCCGCGACCCGCTCGGGGCGGCGGCAGCCGGCGGCGATCGAGGTCACCGACAGCGACGACGTGTTGGTCGCCAGCACGCAGCCGTCCGCCACGACCTCTTCGAGATCGCGGAACAGGGTGCGCTTCGCGTCGAGGTTCTCGACGATCGCCTCGACGACGACGTCGCAGCCGGCAAGCTCCACGAGGCTCGCCGCGACCGTCATCCGCTCGGTCGCCGCGCGCGCGGCAGCGGCGTCCATCTTGCCCTTCTCGGCGAGCTTGGCGAGCATCCCGCCCACCGCATCGCACGCTTCCGCCGCCGCACCCGCACGGGTGTCGAAGAGCCGCACCGCCACGCCCGCCTGCACGGCGATCTGGGCGATCCCGCGCCCCATCAGGCCCGTGCCGACGACGCCCAGCGTCAGGTCATTACGCATTGCATCGAACATCGCTCACACCCCCTCGAAACCGGCCGGACGCTTGTCGAAGAAGGCCTGCATGCCTTCCTTCTGATCGCGGCTCGCGAACAGCAACTGGAACGCCTTGCGCTCGAGCATCAGCGCCGCGTCGAGCGAGGCGTCCTGGCCCGCGAGCAGCACTTCCTTGATCTGCATGATCGCGAGCGGCGGCAGCGCGGCGATCTGCGTCGCCAGCTCCATCGCGCGCGACTGCACCTCGGCATCCGGCACGACCTCACTCGCGAGGCCCATCTCGCCCGCCTCACGCCCGCTCACCGGTTGCCCGCTCAGCACCATCTTCATCGCCTTGAACTTGCCCACCGCGCGCGCCAGGCGCTGCGTGCCGCCGGCGCCGGGCATGATCCCGACCTTCACTTCCGGCTGGCAGAACGACGAGCCCTCACCCGCGACGATGATGTCGGCGTGCATCGCGAGCTCGCAGCCGCCGCCCCACGCGAAGCCATTCACCGCGGCGATCACCGGCTTCGGGCAGCTCGCGATGGCGCCCCACAGGCGATGGGTGTTGCGCAGCATGATCTCGACCGCGCCCGCCTCGGCCATCTCGCGCAGGTCGGCGCCGGCGGCGAAGTACTTGTCACCGCCCGTCAGGACGATGGCACGCACTTCGGGGTCGCGGCCGAGCGCGGTGAAGTGCTCGGCGAGCTGCATGCGCACCTGCTGGTTCAGCGCGTTGCGGGCCTCGGGCCGGTTGAGCCGCACCACCGCGACCTGCGGATTCGGCCGTTCGACGACTACTGCATCCATCTCTCGCTCTCCTTGGGTCCGCACTGCGAACCACTGTTCTGTCTATTTTGGAAAATGCACGATACTGCTTTTCCACCAAGGGATAAACCCCTAGAATCGAATAATCCGGGCAATATAATGCCTTTAAGGCCGGATCGGGCGCGTAACGCCGCGAAGACCGCGCCGGACCGGACCCCACCCCACGAGCCCGCACAGCGGGCGAACAAGGAGCTTCGATGACCACACCCCGAGTATTCGCGATCGACGGCGTCGTGCCGGTTGTCGATCCGACCGCCTACGTCCATCCGACCGCCGTGCTGATCGGCGACGTGATCGTCGGCCCCGGCTGCTACGTCGGCCCGTGTGCCAGCCTGCGCGGCGACTTCGGCCGCCTGATCCTGCAGGCGGGCGTGAACGTGCAGGACACCTGCGTGATCCACAGCTTCCCCGAGCACGACACGGTCGTCGAAGAGAACGGGCACATCGGCCACGGCGCCGTGCTGCATTGCTGCACGATCAAGCGCAATGCGCTGGTCGGCATGAACGCGGTAGTGATGGACAACGCCGTGATCGGCGAGAACACTTTCGTCGCGGCGTGCAGCTTCGTGAAGGCGGGGATGGAAGTGCCGGCCAACTCTCTGGTCGCCGGCGTACCGGCCAAGGTCGTGCGCGCGCTCACCGAGCAGGAGATGGCGTGGAAGGTACGCGGGACGGGGATCTACCAGAACCTCGCCGTGCGCTGCCTCGCGACGATGGAAGAGACCGACGCGCTGAGTGCGGTCGAGCCGGGACGCAAGCGCATCGTGATGCCGGAAATCGTGCCGCTGAGCGAACAGAAACAGCGGGGCTGAAGAAAAAAATCCGGCTCGACACGCTTGCATCGAGCCGGCCAGAACTCCGGCGAGCTTGGGAGAGGGAGTAGCAGAAACTGCACCGGAGGCGGGACGCTCGGCAAGAGCGGCCCACGGAAAAATCTTAAAGTTCGGCAACGGCACCCTCGCCGTGCATGACCACGAATTCCGACAGCGGCGCGCGCTCGGTGACGAGGGCGTTCTCGGGCGCATCCGGGTCGGCATAGCCGAGTGCCATGCCGCACACCAGCTGCTCGTGCTCGCCGAAGCCGAGCACGTCGGAAATGATGCGGTGGTACGGCGTCCACGCCGCCTGTGCGCAAGTGGAAAGACCCCGCGCCTCGGCCGCCAGCATCACGTTCTGCAGGAACATGCCGTAGTCGATCCAGCTGCCCTGCCCCAGGCGGCGGTCGATGGTGAAGATCAGACCGACCGGCGCATCGAAGAAGCGGAAGTTGCGCCGCGTCTGCACGCGCATCCGTTCGCGGTCGCTCTTCTCGATGCCGAGCCGGGCGTACAGCCCCCAGCCACTGCGGCGCCGCCTGCCCAGATACGGCTCGAAGAACTCGTCCGGGTAATAGGCGTACTCCGGCACGTGGCTGTCGTCGCCCTCGTCGAAGGCGGCGCAGACGGCGTTCACCAAGGCAGCGAGCTTCGCGCCCGCCACGACGTGCACGCGCCACGGCTGGATGTTGTTGCCCGACGGCGCGCGCGCGGCGATCCGCAGCACATCCTCGATCGTGCCCGTATCGACGGAGACCGGCAGGAAGGCGCGTATCGAACGGCGACGCGAGATCAGCCAGTCGAGCGCCGCCTCATCGCCGCCGAAGGACACGACGGGATCCTCGCGCACGCGCGCGTTCATTCGCCGGCAGCCCGTATCATGTTGCGGGCGATCACGAGCTGCTGGATCTGGCTCGTGCCCTCGAAGATGCGGAACAGACGCACGTCGCGGTAGAAGCGCTCGATGCCGTATTCCGACAGATAACCGGCGCCGCCGAAGATCTGCACGGCGCGATCGGCGACGCGGCAGCACATTTCCGAAGCGAAGAGCTTGGCGCAGGCGGCTTCCGTGCCCACATCGCGGCCGTCGTCGCGCTTGCGTGCCGCATCGAGCACCATCGTGCGCGCGGCGTAGATCTCGGCCTTGCTGTCGGCGAGCATCGCCTGGATCAGCTGAAACTCCGCGATCGGCTTGCCGAACTGCTTGCGTTCCATCGCATAGCGCAGCGCGTCTGCAAGCATGCGCTCTGCAACGCCGACGCAGATCGCAGCGATGTTGATGCGCCCCTTGTCGAGCACCTTCATCGCAGTCTTGAAGCCGACCTCTTCCTTGCCGCCGATGAGGTTGGCGACCGGCACGCGGCAGTCTTCGAAAATCACGTCGCAGGTATGGGCCCCCTTCTGGCCCATCTTCTTGTCGATGTTGCCGAGCGACAGGCCCGGCGTGCCCTTCTCGACGATGAACGCGGAGATGCCATGCGGCCCCTTCGCGTCCGGATTCGTGCGCGCCATCACCGTGAAGATGCCCGCTTCGGGCGCGTTGGTGATGTAGCGCTTGGTGCCGTTCAACACATAATGGTCGCCGTCGCGGCGCGCGCTGGTGCGCAGGCTGCCCGCGTCGGAACCGGCGTCGGGTTCGGTAAGCGCGAAGGAGCCGATGATCTCGCCGGAGGCGAGGCGCGGCAGGTAGTCGCGTTTCTGCTCGGGCGTGCCGTCGATGACGATGCCTTGCCCGCCGATGCCGTTGTTCGTCGCGAACAGCGAACGGAAGCACGGCGAGGTCTGACCGATCTCGAAGGTCGCGAGGACCTCCTCCTCCATCGTCAGCCCCATGCCGCCGAATTCCTCGGGAATCGACAGGCCGAACAGGCCGAGTTCCTTCATCTCGGCGACCAGCTCCGGCGGGATCTGGTCGGTCTCGGCGACGTGCGCCTCCTGCGGCACGAGGCGCTCGCGCACAAAGCGCGAGATCGTGTCGAGAAGAATGTTGAGTGTCTCCTGATCGCGGATCATGTCGTGTTCCCTCTCCGGTGCTGTGTTGTGCGTGTCTGGGTTATGCGGCGGATTCTGCGCACCGGCCGGCATTGCCGCCGGCCGGTGCGCAAAGTCCTGCCGTGCTTACTTCTGGTGCTTGCGGAACTCGGGCTTGCGCTTCTCGCGGAAAGCATTGCCGCCTTCGGCCGACTCCGCCGTCTCGTAGTAGAGCTTGAGCGCGTGCATTGCCAGGCCGCCCATGCCGCGGATCATTTCCGTATCGACGTTGAACGACTTCTTCGCCAGCGCGATCGCGGTCGGGCTCTTCTCGACGATCTCGTCGCACCACTTCTTCACTTCGGCGTCGAGCTGGTCGTGTGGCACGACGGCGTTGACGAGGCCCATCGCGAGCGCTTCCTGCGCGGTGTAGCGGCGGCACAGGTACCAGATTTCGCGCGCCTTCTTCTCGCCGACAACGCGCGCCAGCAGCGCGGTGCCGAAGCCGGGGTCGACCGAGCCGACGCGCGGGCCGGCCTGGCCGAGCTGGGCCTTTTCGGAGGCGATCGCGAGGTCGCAGATCGTCACGAGCACGTTGCCGCCGCCGATCGCAAAGCCGTTCACGCGAGCGATCACGGGCTTGGAGATGTCACGGATCGCGCTCTGCACTTCCTCGATCGGCAGGCCGATCACGCCGCGGCCACCGTAGCCGCCGTCCTGCGTACCCTGGTCACCGCCGGTGCAGAAGGCCTTGTCGCCGGCGCCGGTCAGGACGACCACGCCGATGCTGCGGTCGTAATCCGCATCCTTGAGCGCGTGGATCATCTCCTCGCAGGTCTGGGCGCGGAAGGCGTTGTACTGGGCGGGACGGTTGATCGTAACGGTCGCGATGCCGTCCTGCTTGGTGTAGAGAATGTCCTGGTATTCCATGTTCTGCTCCTCGTCGTTGTCGTGAATTGGGTGCTTAGCCGGCCATCGTCAGGCCGCCCGACACGCTGATCACCTGACCGGTGATGAACGCGGCGTCGTCGCTGGCGAGGAAGGTCACGGCGCCCGGCAGATCACCCGGCTGGCCGAGACGGCCGAAGGGCACGGCACGGGTGAAGGCGGTGCGGAGCTTCTCGCCGCGCTCGCCTTCGCCGCAGATGTCGTCGAGCAGCGGGGTGTCGGTCGGGCCGGGGCACACGACGTTGATGTTGATCTGCTGACGGGCGACTTCGCGCGCCAGCGTCTTCGAGAACGAGATCAGGCCGCCCTTGCAGAACGAGTACACCGCCTCGCCCGACGAACCGACACGGCCGGCGTCGGACGCGACGTTGATGACACGGCCGCGGCCGCGCTCGCGCATGCCCTTGACGACCGCGTGATGCATGTACAGCGCGCCGTACAGGTTGATCGCGACGATCTTGTCCCACAGCGGCTTCTCGGTATCGAGGAAGTTGCCGACCTTGTCCCAGCCGGCGTTGTTCACCAGCACGTCGATCGGGCCGAGTTCAGCTTCGGCGGCGGTCACGGCCGTGATCACCGAATCCTGGCTCGTCAGGTCGACCGCAAAGGCACGTGCCTTGCCACCCGCGGACTGGATTTCCGCTGCAACGGCTTCGGCCGCTTCGCGGTTGATGTCGAACACGGCGACGCTCGCGCGCTCCTCGCCGAAACGGCGGCAGATTGCGGAACCGATGCCACCGGCACCACCCGTCACGATCACGACCTTGCCTTCAAGACCTCTCATTTTGCTTCCTCCTGTTGGATAACCATCAATTCGGCCCGTTGCGTACAGGCCATGCTTTGCGCTTCAATGGGCGCCGTTCGAAACCAACCCGACGCCCCGATGAAAGACCTTTCCGCTGCCAAGGACCTCGCCACAATGGAGATCAGCAACCGGCTGTTCTTCCGTTTCTTCCAGGCCGCGAACACGCTGCACACCAAGGGCACGCAGGCCCTCGACGAATTCGGCGTGACGACGCAGCAGTGGTCCGTGCTCGGCGCCCTGTCCCGCCCGAAGGTCAAGGAGGGCATGGGCGTCGGCGAACTGTCGCGCTTCCTCCTCGTCAGCCGCCAGAACCTGTCGGGCATCCTCACCCGCCTCGAACGCGACGGCCTGATCGAGCGCGTCACCAGCACCGAAGACCGTCGCTCGCGCAAGGTGAAGCTCACCGCCAAGGGCGAGGAACTGTGGGTCAAGCTCATCGACCCGATTCACGCGTTCTACGACGAGGCGCTGAAAGGTTTCTCGTTCGACGACCGCCTGCAGTTCATCCATTACGTGAGCCTCCTGCAGCGCAACATGGCCAAGCTTTAGATCTCGTGCGCCGCGATCTTTTCGCGGCCGATGATCATCTTCATGATGTTCGCGGTGCCGTCGCCGATCTGCAGACCCATCACGTCGCGATAGCGCTGACCGAAGTCGTAGTCGCTCGCGTAGCCGCCGTGGCCGTGCGTGAGCAGGCACTGGTGGATGATTTCGCACGCCAGCTTGGGCGCCCACCATTTGCACATCGCGGCTTCCGCCGTGTGCTCGAGGCCCTGATCCTTCAGCCACAGCGTCTTCAGGCATAGCGCGCGGCACGCCTCGTACATCGTCTCCGCTTCGGCGAGCGGGAAAGTCACGCCCTGGAACTCGCCGATCTTCTTGCCGAAGGCCTCGCGTTCCTGCACGTAGCGCCAAGTCTCGTCGAGCGAGGCGCGCACCACGCCCATGCACTGGATACCGATCAGCGCGCGGCTGTAGTCGAAGCCCTGCATCACCTGGACAAAACCCTTGCCCTCGTCGCCGAGCATCATCTCGGCGGGCACGCGCACGTCGTCGAAGAAGATCGAGCCGCGGCCCACCGGGCGGGTGCCGATGTCGTCGAAAGCCGTGCGGGTGATACCCGGCAGATCCATCGGCACCAGGAACGCGCTGATGCCGCGGGCACGATCGGCTTCGCTGCCGGTGCGGGCGAACACAACCGCCACATCCGCCTGCGTCGCCATCGAGATCGAGGTCTTCTCGCCATTGAGCACCCACACATCGCCGTCGCGCGTCGCCTTCAGCTTCAGGCGTGCGGCGTCGGAACCGGCACTGGGCTCCGTCAGGGCAATCGCGATCGATTTCTTGCCGGCGATAACCTGACCCAGCCACTCCTTCGCAATGTCCGGCTGCGCGTAGTTCGCAACGATCTGGCCGCACAGCGAGGTGAGCAGATTCACGTAGGACACGTTGAAGTCGCCGTACGAGATCTGCTCCAGCAACAGGCCGCTGGTCAGGCAGTCCACACCCATGCCGCCGTGATCCTCGGGCAGCTCGGGGCCGAGGAAGCCCAGCTCGCCCATTTCGCGGATCACTTCGCGCTCGATGCGCTCAGCCTTTTCGCGTGCCTTGTAGCCGGGAGCGAGACGCTCGCGGGCGAAACGGCTTGCGGTATCAACGAGCGCCTGCTGCTCGGGACTGAGACTGAAATCCATCGCTACTCCTCCTGTGTAGGTTTAGCGCATTCTAGGAACAGTCGAACTTTTCTGTCAATACATTGCTATTTAATTTTTCAGAATGAAGCCCGCGGGGCGGCTACCGACTATCTACAAACAGTCTGTTTCCTTATATCTGCTAGACTGTTACGAACACCTGCGGCCAATTTCACGCCGCTTCCGTCGGCCGGCCTTGTGACAAGCTATTGACTTGCTTTTGCAAAGGTAATAGCTTTGCGACGCCGTCGGCGAAGGCCGGGGGCCAACATCAATGAGCGAGACGTGCGCCGCCAACCGGGCGCAACGGGCATTGCCGAACCGCATCTCCACATCGACGCGTCGCCGTCGTCGCTGTGACCGAAGCGCTGCCGTCTCGCAAGACGACATTCAGGGTTGTGCGCGGGCCAAGGCCCCCGCCAAGAGAGGAGATAACGATGAATTTCGACCCGGTGCTGATCGCCGACCGCATGACAACGATGAAGGCCGCGGGCCTGTGGCGCGACGAGACGATCGATGTGCATTTCCAGCGCGCGCTGGAAAACTGCCCCGACAAGCCGGCCGTCGTCGCATACCGCGACGGCCAGGCCGAACCGGTCCGTCTCAGCTATCGCGAGCTGGACCGGCGCGTCGACCGCATTGCGCGCAGTCTCGTCGCACTGGGCGTGGGCCGCAGCGACGTCGTGAGCTTCCAGCTGCCCAACCGCTGGGAATTCGTGGCGCTTTCGCTCGCCTGCGCCCGCATCGGTGCCGCTGCGAACCCGGTGATGCCGATCTTCCGTCAGCACGAACTGAGCTACATGCTGAACTTCGCCGAGACGAAGGTCTTCATCGTGCCGAACGTGTTCCGCAAGTTCGACCACGCCGCGATGGCGCGCGAACTGCAGCCCAAACTGCCCCATCTGAAGCAGGTCGTCGTCGTGGACGGCGACCGGGAAGACAGCTTCGACCGCGTGCTCATGCGCGACGACACGCCGCCTCTTTCAGGCCCCGGCCTCGGACCCGACGACGTGTCGCTCCTCATGTACACGTCCGGCACGACGGGCGAGCCCAAGGGCGTGATGCATACCTCGAACACGCTCTTCTCCAACCTGCACGCGTACATCGCGACGATGGAGCTGAACCCCTCGGACGTCATCCTCGGCGCTTCGCCGATGGCTCACCTCACCGGCTACGGCTACCTCGCGATGCTGCCGCTGATCCTGAACTCGACGACCGTGCTGCAGGAGATCTGGGATCCCGCACGCGCACTGGAGATCGTGCGTGACGAGGGCGTGACCTTCAGCATGGCGTCGGCCGCCTTCATCTCCGACATGTGCGCGGCGGTTGAAGCGGGCGCTCCGGTGTCGCCGCAGTTCACCAAGTTCAACTGCGCCGGTGCGCCCATCCCGCCGGTGACCATCCAGCGCGCCTGGGAGCTGATGGGGCTGCGCGTATGCTCAGCCTGGGGCATGACCGAATGCGGAGCGGTCACGATAACCGAACCTGCCCGTGCGCTCGAGAAGTCGGGCGTCTCCGACGGTCGCGCACTGCCCGGCATCGAGGTCCGCATCCTCGACGCGAACGGCGCCGAAGTAAGCCCCGGCGAGACCGGCGAACTGCTGATCCGCGGCTCGTCGCTGTTCGCCGGCTATCTCAAGCGTCCCCAGCTTAACGGCGTCACCGCCGAAGGCTGGTTCGACACCGGCGACCTCGCCTTCCAGGACGCCGAGGGCTACATCCGCATCAACGGCCGCAGCAAGGACATCGTGATCCGCGGCGGCGAGAACATCCCGGTCGTCGAGATCGAGAACCTGCTCTACCGTCACCCGTCCATCACCACCGTCGCGGTCGTCGGCTACCCGGATCGCCGCCTGGGCGAGCGCGTGTGCGCCTTCGTCTCGCTGAAACCCGGCTGCACGCTGACTTTCGAGGATCTCACGGCTTATCTCGACAAGCAGCAGGTCGCCAAGCAGTACTACCCGGAGCGCCTCGAGATCGTTGAAGACCTGCCCCGCACGCCGGCCGGCAAGCTGCAGAAGTTCAAGCTGCGCGAAACCGCCAAGTCCTTCGGCAACGACCAGTGATGGCGACGGGAGACGACACGATGACTTCGGTAATCCTCACTGAAACGCGCGGCAAGGTCGGGCTCATCCGCATCAACCGCCCGGAAGTGTTCAACGCCCTCAACGACGACGTGATGACCGGGATCGGCCAGGCGCTCGACCGCTTCGAAACCGACCCCGGCATCGCCTGCGTTGTGGTGACCGGATCCGAAAAGGCCTTCGCCGCCGGCGCGGACATTGCCGCGATGCGCGAGATGGACTACATGGACGCGTACAAGTCCGACTTCATCACGCGCAACTGGGAGCGTCTCAAGACCTTCCGCAAGCCGACCATCGCCGCCGTCTCGGGCGTCGCGCTGGGCGGCGGGTGCGAGCTCGCGATGATGTGCGACATCGTCTTCGCAGCGGAAAATGCCCGCTTCGGCCAGCCGGAGATCAAGATCGGCACGATCCCCGGCGCGGGCGGCACGCAGCGCCTGCCGCGTGCCGTGGGCAAGACCAAGGCGATGGACCTGTGCCTGACCGGCCGCCTGATGGACGCGCAGGAAGCAGAGCGCAGCGGCCTGGTCGCGCGCATCTATCCGCCCGAGAGCGTGCTCGACGAGGCGCTCGCGGCAGCAGCGAAGATCGCGGAATTCTCGCTTCCCGTCCTCATGATGATGAAGGAAACGGTGAACCGCGCCTTCGAAGGCCCGCTCAACGAAGGCCTGCTGTTCGAGCGCCGCACGCTGCACGCGACCTTCGGGCTGGCGGACCAGAAGGAAGGCATGGCGGCCTTCGTCGACAAGCGCCGCCCGCAGTTCGGCGACTGTTGAACGCGCCATGACGCACATCCAGGCAGGCGACGCGACGACCGGCGACGCAGCCGGATTCGCCGTGTGCGCCGACGCCGACCGGCTGCGGCGATTTGCCGCGGCCATCGGCGAAACAACGCCGCTGTACGTGGACGAGGACGCGGCACGGCGGGCGGGCTACCGCTCGCTCCCGCTGCCGCCCTCGTTCCTGTTCGGTCTTGCACTCGAACCCGGCGAACCCTTCCCGTGGTTCGCCAGCGTCGGCCTCGACCTGCCGCGCGTGCTGCACGGCGAGCAGACCTTCACCTATCACGCCGTGCCCTGCGCGGGCGACCGGCTGCATGTCCAGCCGCGCATCAGCGCCATCTACGACAAACCCGAGCGAGGCCTGCGCTTCGTGGTGCGCGACATCCGCATCACGAGCGAGCTGGGCGCGCCAGTCGCAGATTTGCACAGCATCTTCATCCAGCCCGATGCGGCACGCGATCCCGCGCCGCCCAAGGCCGCTGCGTCCGCTGCCTCATCCGCAACCGCTGCGGAAGTCCGGGAAGAGCCGCAGTCGGCCTCCGTGTGGCATGGCGAGTTGCGCCTGCCCCCGATCACGCGTGCGACACTCGCACAGTTCGCCACGGCTTCCGGCGACCTCAACCCGATCCACCTCGATCCCGAATTCGCGTGTAGCGTGGGCTTCGACGACGTCTTCGCCCAAGGCATGCTGAGCATGGCCTATCTCGGCCGGCTGTTGACCAGCCGGGTGCCGCAGGAGCGGCTCCGCCAATTCCGCGTCCGCTTCACCGGCCGCACGCTCCTGGGCGAGGCGCCGGTCTGCACCGGCACGGCGCTACAGATCGATGATTCGCAGGCGCAGCGGATCACCTTGCGCGTGACCAATCAGGCCGGCGAGGAAAGGCTCGCGGGCGAGGCTGTGGTGTCCGCCCCGCGGTAGCCGGACGCGAACGGGCGGCCCCTGACGAACCGGTTCCGAACGTGCCGAATCCGGACGACGACGGCATTCCGCCTGCCACGTGCGAGGCCCAAGCCGGGCTTCGCGAACGCTTACGATTGAGTCGGTAGTTCGCGGAACGGTGTCTCTCCCCTCCCCGCCCCGCTCCTGTCTTCACAACCTGCGACTGCCGTTCGCTTCCAGTGGCAACTGCAGGTCGGGCACCGCGGCGGCGCGGTTCATGCACGCGCGATAGCGCATATCTACCCGTTCGGCGAACCACCCCGTGGTGATCTTGCTCGTGATCTTCGGGCTCTTCAGGCGGATCTGCGGCATCGCCTCGCGCGGCACCGGCCGCCCGGCCGCTTCGTCGGCGAGCGCGAAGACGCGCTGATAGAGTTTCGTGCGGCCGAACGACTCCTCCTTCTCCTGACGCAGTGCCGCCTCGATCTCCACCTCGTTCAAACGCAGCCTGCGCGAAGTCTTCAGCGCCGCCCGCTGCGTGGAGCTGGCGACCTCGCTCGGACGACCATCGTCGTAGCGCAACAGGTCACCATCGGGCACCAGCGTCTGCCCCGCCAGTTTGCCCAGGGCCAGCTGGAAGGCCGCGTTGCGGCTCGCGTAGTGCCCTGCGTTGAAATCCGCGAAGCGGTAAAGCGGACTGCGGTACGGCGCCGGGTAATCGAGGAGATGCGCGATGCCGAAATAGACGCCGCCGCGGCGCGAGAACACCGCCTCGCGCACCTTGCCGTTGGTCGCCCCGGCATAGGGTTTCTCCCGCGCATGCGTCTCCGCGAATGCGACGCTCACTTGCATCGGACCGCCGGTACGCACGGGGTTGTATCCGCTCAGCAACAGCTTGCCGCCGGGCACCTCGTCGATGATGTCGCCGTAGAGGATGCTCATCTGGCGCTCGGTCTTCAGCGCGTTGATGCGCTGGCGGTAAGTTTTCCCGTCGCGCGACGGCTGCGACAGCGCGGCATCCAGCGCCACCTTTGGAATCAGGTAGCGTTTGCGGCGTGTCTCGATCTCGCCCCACACGATGCGCGACAGGCCCGGCACCACCGGATCCGCCTGGAAACTCGATTCCTGCTCGATGACTGCGATCGACGCGCAGAAATTTTCCGCGCTCGGTGCGAGGCGCAGCGCCATGAAGGCCGCGACGATGTCCGCCGCCCACACGTCGCGCTCGCGCGTGACGCCCGGCGGAAGCAGCGCATACACGAACCTGCGTGCATCCTGTTCCTGCACCCGCGGCGGGAAACCCGGCACGAATCGCCCGTCTGCCGGCGCTGTCGGCACTGTGCCCTGCGGCGGTGGTGCGGACGGAAGGGGGTCGGCCGTGCGTATTTCGACCGGCGCAGGCGTCTGGACGGCAGGTGGCGCGGGGACGGCCGCACAGCCGCCGAAAACGGTGGCGAGGACGGAAAGGAAGGGAACCAGGCGGGGAATGCGCTGCGTATTCATCGGGCGATGCATGCGGATATCGGGCCGCGCCATCCGGCGGACTCCGGATGCGACGGCGCGCGGGAAACACCGGCTCTCGTCGGGCCGCCGCGCGGAGCGCAACAGTAGCAGATTGCGCGCCCCGCTTTCGCCCTATTTCGCGCCCGCCGCGGCCCGCGCGCGGGGCAAAAAAAAAACAGGCTCCGCAACCGCGAAGCCTGCCAAGGGAATGACGGGGGCGGCGTCCGCCGCAGCCCAAACGAAAGACGGCGGCCGCCCTCCCCGTCGGGAGAGTCGGTATCAGCGACGGATGAACGGGTTCGGCACGTCGAGATCGGTCGAGATCCACACGCACTTGGTCTCGAGGTATTCCTTGATCGCGTCGGCACCGGACTCGCGGCCGATGCCCGAGCGCTTGTAGCCGCCGAAGGGCGAGGTGAAGCTGGTCGCGCGGTAGTTGTTCACCCACACGGTGCCGGCCTTGAGCTTGTCGGTGACGTACATCGCGCGATGCAGGCTCTTGGTCCACACGGCGCCGGCGAGGCCGTACAGCACGTCGTTGCCGATGCGCACGGCGTCTTCCTCGTCCTTGAACGGGATCACGCACAGCACCGGGCCGAACACCTCTTCCTGCGCGATGCGCATCTTGTTGTTCACGCCGGTGAAAATCGTCGGCTCGACGAACTGGCCCGCGCCGAGGTCGGGGCGCGACTTGCCGCCGAGCACGCACTTCGCGCCCTCGTCCTTGGCGATCTGGATGTAGCTCATGATCTTGTCGAACTGCGGGCGGGTCGCGATCGGGCCGACCTGGGTGTCGAGCTGCGACGGGTCGCCGATCTTCGCGGTGCTGACGAACTCGACCAGGCGCCGCACGACTTCGTCGTGGATGCTTTCCTGCACCAGCAGGCGCGAGCCGGCCTGGCAGGTCTGGCCGGAAGCGGCGAACACGCCCGACACGATGCCCTTCACGGCCTGATCGAGATCCGCGTCGTCGAAGACGATGTTGGGCGACTTGCCGCCGAGTTCCAGCGTGACGGTCTTCAGGCCGCGCGCGGCCGCTTCGTAGATCTTCTGGCCGGCGATCTCGCCACCGGTGAAGCCGATGTGGGCGGTATCGGGATGCTCGACGAGGGGCGCGCCGACTTCATGGCCGAAGCCTGTGACGACGTTGACGACGCCCGGCGGGAAGCCGGCCTGCGCGAAGAGCTTGGCGAACTCGATCGCCGAAGCCGAGGTGAATTCGGACGGCTTGATGACGACCGTGCAACCGGCCGCGAGCGCCGGCGCGAGCTTCCAGCTCGTCAGCGTCAGCGGCGAGTTCCACGGCGTGATGATCACGACCACGCCCTTGGCCTCGTACTTCGTGTAGCAGAACACGCCCTTCTTGTCGGTCGGGATCACGTGGCTTTCGATCTTGTCGGCGAGACCCGCGTAGTAGTGGAAGTAGTCGCCCAAGTACTTCACCTGCGCGACGACCTCGGCGGCGAGCTTGCCGTTGTCACGGCGCTCGATCTCGGCGAGATGCTCGGCGTTGGCGACGATCAGGTCGGCCAGCTTGCGCATCAGCTTGCCGCGCTGGCTCGCAGTCAGCGACGGCCATTCACCCTGCTCGAAGGCAGCGTGCGCGGCGGCGACCGCGGCATCGGCATCCGCCTTGCCGCCCCGGCCAATCAGCGCCCAGGCTTCGCCGCTATAGGGATTCTCGGTCGGGAAGTACTCACCGGACGCGGGCGGCACCTCGGCACCGTTGATGTACTGGCCGTATTTGGGGAGGGAATCGAGATTCGACATCGTGAGCTCCGTAAAGGAATTCCAAAGCGGCGCGCGGCCGGTGCAGCGGGTGCCGGAGATGTCTTGCACGCTCCGTCTCGTTGCACTAAACAAAACATGGTTCTATTTTAACCAAAGACTCGGCGAATTCAAGAACATTTTTAGAACAAAATTCTGTTCTCGCGCGTGAGCTCTCCGGGCGCCCCAAATGCGCATCGCGCGGCAAAAAAAAAACGGCAAGACCCGTGTCTCGCCGCTCCTTTGCAGACCAGGGACGACACGCGGCCGCCCCCGGAAAGAATCGCCCGATCAGAAATTGTGGGCCATGCCGACCACGATGCCGCTCTGCTTCTCCGCGGCGATCGTCCAGTCGTTGAGCGCGGGGTTGCTCGACGTCGGGTTCACACGCGCCGGGCTGCCGCCGAGGTTGTAGGCGCCGGCGTCGTCGTTCTTCAGGTTGGTGTAGAGCGCATAGACCTGGGTGCGCTTCGACAACGCATAGTTGTAGCCGACGGTGTACATGCGCGCACCGCTGTCGTCACGGCCGGCGTCGCCCTTCCAGTCATAGGCCTTGCCGTAGAAGGCGCCGACGGTGTGTGCACCGGTCGTGTACTTCGCGAGCAGGTGCCAGTAGTTGCGCGTGCGGCTGTCGCCCGACTGGTTGATGTTCTTCAGCTCGTCACGCTCGACCAGTCCGGCGAAGTAGAACGGCCCAGCTTGATAACCGGCAGTAATGAAATTCGAGTAGCCGTCCTCGTAGAAGTTCTTCGACTGCGCTTCCATGCGGCGCTGCTGCAGGTGCCCCCACGCTGCCTTGAGCGGACCGTTCTCGTACACCACGTTGGCCGAGAACATGCGCGAACCGTCGTCGCCCAGCTGCTCCTCGCCGCCGTTGTCCGACGGGCCGAAGGAGTACCACAGCTTGGCGCTCAGGCCGCCGAATTTCGGCGATTCGTAGCTGACCGCGTTCGGCAGGCGCTCGTCGAAACCGCCGGTGGCCGCGCTGGAGCCGTTGGCCCACAGGGTTGCGTCGTTCGACGTTCCGGTGAACAGCTGGAAGTAGTTACCCGAGATCCCGTGCAGGTCGTCGTACGGATGGTAGAAATTACCGGCCTTGACAGTGCCGTAGTCGTTCTTCAGGCCGACGAAGGTTTCGCGGCCGGCGAGCTTGTTCGAACCACCGGTGGAACCGTCGTCGAGCGCGACGCCCGATTCGATCTGGAAGAACGCCTTCAGGCCGCTGCCGAGCGCTTCTTCGCCGCGAAAACCGATGCGCGAGGTGTTGTTCTTGAGGAACTGGGTGGTTTCCTGACCCGACTTGCGGATCTGCTCGAACGAGACGTGTGCGCGGCCGTAGATCGTGACGCTGGTTTCCTGGGCCGATGCGACCTGGGTGGCGCCGGCGCCGAGCGCTGCGAGCACGGCGATAGTGACTTGCTTCTTCATCGTGTTCCTTCCTTCGGTTTGGTATTCCGTATCCGCAAGCCGGCGGCCCGCGCCGCTCCTGGTGCAAACACCTGCGACTCCCGCTGGCAGTCCGTGCTGGCTTGCTGTGCCTTGTCTTGTACCTGGCGGCTCATTTCCGGGGCAGAAGTCCGGTGCCGCAAAGTCGGTCCTGATCTGGCGTCAGGTCGCGCTAGGTTCTCGTCGTGGTCGTCACCCTCCCCGTTCCTCCTCTGGCCTTGCGTGCTTATGTGATCCTGAGCGGTTCATCGCCGATTGACAGGCTTACAATAAAACACATTTCTACCTGCAACAACTTCTTTTTAGAACTACAGTCTGTCTGTTGCAACTTTGCGACCTGAATCCTAGCGCAGCACCAGTACCGGAATACGGCAGCCGTTGATCAGCAACGTGGTCTCGCTGCCCAGCAGCAGGCCCGACAGGCCTGTGCGCGCGTGCGAGGCCATGCAGATCAGGTCGCAGCCGCGCTGCTGCGCCGCCGCCATGATCTCCTCATGTGGCGATGTGCCGCTGACGTAGAAGCATTCCGCCTCCACGCCCTGCTCGTGCGCCTCGTGGGAAATCACCGCGAGGAACTCCGCCGCGGCATCTTCCTGAACGTGGTCGCCGGCAATTGCGAGACCCGCGCCCGCGGGCGCATGCGCGGGAAGAACCACGGAAAGCCCCGTGACCTTCGCGCCCACGGCTTTGGCGAGCGCGACGCCGTGCCGGATCGCCATCCGCGATAGCTCCGATCCGTCGGTCGGCAGCAGGATGTTCTTGTACATAATGGATACCTCGATTGATCCAGTGAGTGTCGGGTAGATTGATCAGGCGCCCATCGACGCGAAATGCCGCAGCATGCGCTCGGCATCGGGTTCCAGCCCGGTGAAGTGGCGGAAGGCATCGACCGCCTGGAACACCGCCATGCCGCCGCCGTTCAGCGTGCGGCAGCCCTTGGCCGCGGCCACGCGCAGCAGTTCGGTTTCGAGCGGGAAATACACGATCTCGGCCACCCAGTGGCGCGACTGCAGCAGTTCCGCGGGCAGCGGCATGCCGGGGAACTTCGCCATGCCGGTGGGCGTGGCGTGGATGAGGCCGTCCGCCTCGTCCATGGCCGCGGCCAGGTCGGTGCACGCGGCCGCACGGCCGGCACCGAATGCGTCGCACAGGCTGGCGGCGAGCGTCTCGGCGCGCACGGGGTCCGAATCGCGCACGTACAGCTTGCCGACGCCCTGCTGCAGGGCCGCATGCGCCACCGCGGCGCCCGCGCCGCCCGCTCCGAGCTGCACAACGACGTCGCGCTTGGCATCGGGCAGGCCGCGCCGGAAGCTCTCGCCGAATCCGCTGCAGTCGGTGTTGTAGCCGATGCGCCGCCCCTCGCGCAGGACCACCGTGTTCACGGCATTCAAGGCCCGGGCGTCGTCGGAGAGTTCGTCGAGCAGCGGAATCACCGCCTGCTTGAAGGGAAAGGTGATGTTCAGGCCGCAGAAGCCCATGCGTTCGGCGGCAGTCAGGAGTTCGGGCAGATCGTCGACGGTGAGGCCGAGGATCTCCGTGTCGATCTTCTTGTACATGTAGCGCACGCCCTGCTCGTCGCCTTCGCGCTCGTGCATGGGCGGCGTGCGCGAGGCCTGGATGCCGGAACCGATCAGGCCACAGAGGAAGGATTGTTTCGCGTTTGCACTCATTGTCGCTTGCTCCTTTCGCGGCATTCCCTGCGGACCGGTCGGTCGCATCACCGCTGCTGCTATTGAATTGATGTTCGATCGGCGGACGGACCGCTGCCCCGGCAAGCCGCCCTGCCTGTCACTGCTTCAGGGCTTTGCTCCAGCGTTCCACGTCCGCGGCAAGGCGCGCGCGCAGTGCCTTCGGGGTCGCGTCGTCCGCTTTGGCAGGGGTCGCACCGAGATCCTTCAGCGCCTCGACCAGTGCCGGGTCCTGCAGGGCCTGCCGCAAGGCGGTCGAGAGACGCTCGATGAGCTCGGGCGACGTACCCTTGGGGGCATACAGGCCGTGCCACACGACGAGTTCGACGCCGGGCAGGCCCGCCTCCGCGAGCGTCGGCACGTCGGGCAGCGCGGCCACTCGTTCGGCCGTCGTTACGCCGAAGGCCTGCACTTCGCCGCTCCTGATGCGCTCGAGCGTATGCGTGGTCTGGTCGCACATGAGGTCGATGTGCCCGTCGCTCAGCATCGCATTCATCGCACTCGCGGTGCCGGGGTGCGTCAGCGTCGGCAGATCCTTGCCCGCCGCGCGCGCGAACAGCACGCTGCACAGGTGGGACGCCGATCCCGCCCCGGCATGGCCGATGGCGAGCTTGCGCCGCCCCGTCTCCATCTGCGTGCGCAGTTCGGCGATGTTGTGGGCGCGCAGATCGCGGCGTGCGATGAGCGTCATCGGCACGTCGGCGATCAGTCCGACGGGTTCGAAATCCTTCTGCGGATCGTAGGGCAGCTTGGCGTTGAGTGCGGGCGCCGCGGCGTGACCGACGTTGGCGAGCAGCAACACCTTGCCGTCAGGGCGGGCACGCTGCACCTCGCGCGTTCCGACCGAGCCGCCCCCGCCGCCGATGTTCTTCACCGACACGCGCTCGCCCAGCGCTCGCCCGAAGGCGGCGACGAAGGGCTGCGCCAGCTTGTCGGTGGGGCCGCCGGCGACGAACGGCACGACGAGCGTGAGCTTGGGATCCGGCTGCGCAGCGCTCGCCACGACCGGCAGGACGGCGGCAAGCACCGCAACAAGACGCATCACGAATGGCACCATCCCAAACTCCTCGCTCGATATCAGCTTCATTAATGGTGATCGCGCCGCCCGGTATGGCACATCACCGTAGATGTGGCCGCACCAGGCGACTTATTGCGCGAAAGCGACGCGCCTTACTTGGCGCCGCGCACCTTCGCGACTTCCGCGTACACTTCCTTGACGAAGGGTTCGCCCAGTTCCTTCGTGTACTTCTCGATCACGGGCTTGACCTTCTCGCGCATCTTGGCCATTTCCTCAGGCGCGAGCTCGGTGACCTGCATCTTCTTCTTCAGGTGCTCGAGCGCCTCGGCGTTCTTCTTCGCCGACACCTGACGCTCGAAGTCGCGCGCCTCGTTGGCCGATTCCTGGATGATCTTCTGCTCGGCCGGGGTCAGCTTTTCCCAGGCCTTCTTGCTCATGATGATGATCTGCGGGTTGTATTGGTGACGGGTCAGGGTCAGGAACTTCTGCACCTCGTCGAACTTCATCACCGGAATGGTCACGAGCGGGTTCGTCGCGCCATCGACGGCGCCCTGCTCCAGCGCGTTATAGACTTCGGGGAACGGCAGCGGCGTCGCGTTCGCGCCCAGCGCGTTCATCATGTCGACGTACACCGGGGTCTGGATCACGCGAATTTTGAGACCCGACAGGTCCTCGACCTTCTTGACCGGGCGCTTGTTGTTCGAGATGTGGCGGAAGCCCAGTTCCGGGTAGGCCAAGCCGACGATGCCCTTCTCCGGCAGCTTGTCCATCAGCTTCTTGCCGATGGGGCCGTCCATGATGGCGTGCGCTTCCTTCTCGTTGTCGAACAGGAAGGGGAAGTCGAGGACGGAGAATTCCTTCGCGAGGCCGTTCAGCAGGCTGGCGTTCATCTGCGACAGTTCGACCGTGCCGCCCTGCAGCGAGGACACGACCTGCAGGTCGCCGCCCAGCGCGCCGCCGCCGAAAATCTTCACGGTCAGGCTGCCGCCGCTCTTTTCCTTCACCAGCGCAGCGAACTTCTCGACGCCGTCATACTGCGCCGTGCCCGGATTGGTCTGCATCGCCAGCTTCAGGTCGCGCGCCGCGGCATCCGCCGAAAACATGACACCCGTCGACAGCACCGCAACCGAGCCGAGGACACCCGCCACCAGTTTCTTCATTTGAGTCTTCATTTTGTCTCCTAGTCCTGCGTGCGAAAGAAAGACTTCCTGTTTCAAAGCGCGGAAGCTGCGCTCATCCGGGGAGCCCGGCGTCCACCGGGCCCGTGTTCATCAGCTTGCGAACCACTTCGCCGGACCGGTGACGAGCACCGGGAACATCACCAGCGAGAAGAGCACGGCCAGCTGCGCGATGAGGAAGGGCCACACGCCGCGCATGAGGTCGCTGATGCTGATCTTGCCGACGCCGGCGACGACGTTGAGCACCGTGCCCACCGGCGGCGTGATCAGGCCGATCGCGTTGTTCATGATGAACAGCACGCCGAAGTAGATCGGGTCGATGCCGGCCTGCTTCACCACCGGCATCAGCACCGGCGTCAGGATCAGGATGGTCGGCGTCATGTCCATCGCGGTGCCGACGGCGACCACGACCAGCATGATCACGATCAGCAGCAGCGTCGGGTTGTCCATGAAGGGCTCGAGCAGCGCGATGAGCTCGCCCGGCAGGTCGGCGACCGTGATCAGCCATGCCGACACCATCGCGGCGGCGACTAGGAACATCACCACCGCCGTGGTCGTCGCGGCCTGCACGAACACCGCATAGACGTCCTTCGGCTTCAGTTCCTTGTAGACGAACACCGCGATGATCAGCGAATAAACCGCAGCCACCACCGCCGCCTCGGTCGGCGTGAACACACCGAACTTCAGGCCGACGATGATGATCACCGGCAGCATCATCGCCCACGCGCCGTCGATCATCGTCGCGACGATTTCCTTCGCCGACTTGCGCGGCATGGGCTTGACGTTCTCCTGACGGGCAACGATCCACCAGGCGATGGCAAGGCCGATACCCATCATCACGCCGGGGAAAATACCGGCGAGGAAGAGCTTGGAGATCGACAGGCCGCTCGCGACGCCGAAGATCACGAAACCGATGCTGGGCGGGATGATCGGGGCGATGATTCCGCCCGCAGCGATCAGGCCGCAGGAGCGCTCCTTGTTGTGCCCGGCCGCGGTCATCATCGGCACGAGCAGCGCAGCCAGCGCGGCCGAATCCGCAACCGCCGAACCCGACAGCGAAGCCAGGAGGCAGGACGCCAGGATCGCGACATAGCCGAGGCCGCCATGCACGTGGCCGACCATCGCGAGCGCGATATTGACGATGCGCTTCGACAGGCCGCCCGCGTTCATGATCTCGCCGGCGAGCAGGAAGAAGGGCACGGCCATCAGCGGAAAGCTGTCGGCGCCGTTGATCACGTTCTGCGCGATGATCTGCGCGTCGAACATGTCGAGGTGGTACATCAGGGCAACACCGCAGATCAGCAGCGCGAAGGCGATGGGAACGCCCAGCGCCATCGCGCCGAGCAGGGATCCGAGGAAGATCGTAATGGTCATGATGGGGTTCCCTGTCTCAGTGCTTGCCGCCCGCCACCGCACGCAGCGCAGGCTCGCCCTGGGTGTCGGCGTGTTCGCCGTGGATTTCCTCGGATTCCTTGACCTGCACGAGTTCGTGCTCGGCCAGCTTGCAGAACAGCGCGCGATAGAGGTTGTGCAGGGTGATCAGCCCGCCCGTGATCGCGAACACGACCCCGATGCCGTAGAACCAGCCCATGGACCAGCCGGAAGTCGGCGCCTTCACGTCGAGGTTGATGACCGTCTGATCCCAGCTGCCGACCAGCAACAGCCAGCAGACGTAGGCGACCAGCGCCTGCCCGATGATCAGGCACACGCGTTTGCCCAGCGGCGACAGGCGCATCACGAACGCGTCCACGCCGAGGTGCCCGTGCTCGCGCATCGCGACCAGGGCGCCGAGGAAGGTCATCCACACGAAAAACCAGCGCGACACTTCCTCGGAGACCGAGATGCCGCTGTTGAACGCATAGCGCAGGAACACGTTCCCGAACACCAGCACGACCATGATTGCCAGACACAGCGCAGTCACGAACTTCAGGAACCGAAAGTACCCGTCCACGATTTTCGTGACGACGGATACGGGACTATCAGGCGAACTCATCGACTTCTCCTCCAGGACATCGTGTGCAAACTGTCATCCAACGTCGCGCTTTCCGTCGGGATGCCTTCGGCCTCTTCGGGACCGTTCGGACTTGCTGCCTTGTTCTTGAGACGCGCGTACATCGCGTAGGCTGACTTTCAGCAACTATAGAACGTAATTCTGTTGTACGCAACTTCTATTCAGAATCCTGTTCTTAAAATTAAGCACCCTTATAAAAAGGAACCCGCACGAGCGGGTTCTAAGCGCATTCGCTGCGCGAGGAGAAACACCTTGAAACCTCAGCTTCGCCTGGCGGCCACCAGATGATAGATCGACAGCAGCAGCCCGCTGCTCGCGATCACCGCGATGCCCAACCAGGTGACCACGTCCGGCAAAGCCCCGAACACAAGGAATCCGAGCAGCGCCGCCCACACCAGCTGGGTGTAGCCGTACGGCCCGAGCGCCGCCGCGCTGGAACATTCCAGCGCCTTGGTGATGATGTAGTGCGCGAGTCCGCCGACGAGTCCGGCGAGCACGAGCACGCCCCATTGTTCCGCGGTGGGCCACTGCCACACGAAAGGCATCAACGGCGCGAGAACGAGCACCCCGACCAATCCGGTGTAGAGGTTGGTCGTCACGGGATGCTCCGCACTGTGGAAGGAGCGCGTCACCATCTGGTACACGGCATTGCAGCAGGCCGTGCCGACCGGGAACAGGATCGCCCAGGTCAACAGCCCTCCGCCCGGACGCACGATGATCAGCACGCCCGCGAAGCCGAGCATCACCGCGAACCAGTCGACCGGCTTGATGCGCTCGCCCAGCACCGGCCCCGAAAGCAGCGTGATGATCAGCGGTGCAAGAAAGAGGACGGCCGTCGTCTCGGTGAGCGGCAGACGCGACAGCCCGTTGATCACGAACAGGCTCGCGCCGAGCAGGCACATGCCGCGAAGCGCCTGCAGCCGCGGATTGGAGGTGCGCAGGATGCGCCCCTTCATCGTCGGCACGAAGAGGATCGCGATGGCGATCGTCTGCACCGCATAGCGCACCCAGATCACTTCGGTGAGCGGCAGGCGGTGCGACAGATACTTGATCAGCGTGTCGAGCGCGGCAAAGCACAGGCAGGCCAGACACATCAGCAAGGGGCCGAGCACGCGCGTGCGGTAAACATGCGTATCGGTCACGCGTGCGTCCCCGGCCACGTCAGGCGCTGCGGAACATGTCGATGACGGGGCCGACGTCCGGCCGCAAACCCGAACCGCTCGGGCTCGCCGATCGCGGCATAACGGTCGGTCATGGCGTCTCCTTGTTGTCTGGATTCACGATTTGTAACCGGCACAACTTTAAAACACGATTCTGCTGCACGCAACACTTTTCCTCATTCAAAAAAGCGCCGCGCGGCAAGGCGGGAGTCGGCTCCGGCAGCCGCTGCCAGGCCTGATCCCCCGCATCCACCGCACGCGCCGATGCAGCTTTCGCCACGGACCCCGCTAGCGTCTCGCCACGAACAGTCGGTTCGTGCCCCCCGCACGGCATGGAGCTAACATGTCCACCTTGCCG
The DNA here is from genome assembly GCF_900156155.1 of Aromatoleum tolulyticum. GTDB lineage: Bacteria > Pseudomonadota > Gammaproteobacteria > Burkholderiales > Rhodocyclaceae > Aromatoleum > Aromatoleum tolulyticum. The sequence continues at coordinate 215,980 of NZ_FTMD01000005.1, read as the reverse complement.
CGGAGCGCCGTCCCACGGGCGCGCGTTCCGCGACCGCCACCGACACAACGGAGAGATGCTCATGAGGATTGCAGTGATGGGAGCCGGCGCGGTCGGCTGCTACTACGGCGGCATGCTCGCGCGCGCCGGCCACGAGGTTGTCCTGGTCGGGCGCCCGATGCACGTGGACGCCGTGACGCGCGACGGACTCCTCCTCGACACGCGCGACTTCCAGGAACGCGTGCCGGTGCGGGCCAGCACCGGCGCGGAGGGCGTGCGCGGCGCGCAGCTCGTGCTGTGCTGCGTGAAGTCGACCGACACTGCAGACGCCGCCATCGCGATGGCGCCGCACCTGGCCCCCGAGGCGATCGTGCTGAGCCTGCAGAACGGCGTCGACAATGCCGAACGGCTGCAGGCGCTGCTGGGCCGCGAGGTCGGCGCCGCGGTGGTCTATGTCGCCACCGAGATGGCAGGCCCGGGCCACGTGAAGCACCACGGCCGGGGCGAACTCGTGATCGGCCCGTCGGACGCATCCGGCCGCCTCGTCGAGCTCTTTACCACGGCCGGAATACCCGTCGAAGTTTCCGACAACGTCGTCGGCGCCCTGTGGGCCAAGCTGATCCTCAACTGCGCGTACAACGCCCTGTCGGCGATCACGCAGCTACCCTACGGCCGGCTCGTTGCCGGGGATGCCGTCGAGGACGTCATGCGCGACGCCGTGCAGGAATGCCTCGACCTGGCGTGGGCGGAGGGCATCACGGTGCCCGGCGACTGCTGGGCAGCGGTACAGCGGATCGCGCAGACGATGCCGTCGCAGTTCTCCTCCACGGCGCAGGATCTCGCACGCGGCAAGCGCAGCGAAATCGACCACCTGAACGGCTTCGTACTGCGCCGCGGCAAGGCGCTGGGCGTCGCGACGCCGGTCAACCGCGTGCTGTACAGCCTGGTGAAGCTGCTCGAAGAACGGGCAGCGGAGAGCACGACGCCGGTTTGAGGCCCCGTCCGGCGCTGCACACTCCGCCCCGCTTCGACGAAAAAGGGGAGACCGCAACGGCCTCCCCCGGAATCGGACAACCCCTTACGCAGCCTGCCTGGCGGCCGCGAGGCTTTGCGCGGAGAGCTGATCGTATTCGTCCTTGTCCATCGGCACTGCATCCGGCTGGCCAAGGTCGTTCAGGTGCACCCGGTAGGTTTCGCGCGCGCTCCACGCGGCCAGCGCCGCCACCACCGTCACCGCGAGAGTGATGCTGCCGACCACCATCGGGATGTTGGTCGATCCCGGAGGCGCGACCGCGGCGAAGACCATCGGCAGCATCGCCGTGACGAGCGTGCCGAGGTTCTGCGAGATCGCCATTGCGGAAACGCGGGTACGCGTCGGGAAGAGCTCGGGATAGAAGCTCGGATACACCGCGTTGTAACCCTGATAAACCACGCCCCACATCAGCAGGGACATCGCGATCGCGAGCGGCACGTTATGGATGCTGATCGCGTAGAGGTAGCCAAAGGACAGCAGCCCGGAGGCCAGTGCTCCAAAGATGATCGGCGGGCGGCGGCCGACGCGGTCGGAGAGCTTGCCGACGAACGGGATCACGATCACCGCGAGGCAGTTGCCGAGGACCGGAATCCACAGGTACACGTCCTTGTCGAAGCGGATTCCGTAGCCCGCCTGCACCGCGTAGGCCGCGCCGAACACGGTCGTGACCACCGGAATGACATTCATCAGCGCCATGCACACCACGCGCAGCATGTCCCGCCAGCTATTCGTGATCGCCTGGATGACCGGTGCCTTGGGCACTTCTCCGTGCTCGCTCTCCTCCGCGAAGGCCGGCGTTTCCTTGACCTCGCGGCGGATGTAGTAGCCGGCGACGATGACGATGAAGCTCAACAGGAAGGGAATCCGCCAACCCCAGGAGTTGAAATCCTCCGTCGGCAGATAATGCGCGAGCGGCAGGAACACGGCGGCGGCAAGCACCTGCCCCGCCTGCACGCCCTGCAGCGTGAAGCTCGCGTAATAGCCGCGGCGACCGAAAGGCGCATGCTCGAGGATCATCGAACTCGCGCCCGAGATCTCGCCCGCGACCGCGAAACCCTGGATCAGGCGCAGCACGACCAGCAGCGCCGGGGCGAGGAGACCGACCTGCTCGTAGGTCGGCAGCAAACCCACGGCCACCGTCGAGATGCCCATCAGGAACATGCACAACAGCAGGACCTGCTTGCGGCCGTGGGTGTCGCCCCAGTGGCCGAGGAAGAAAGCGCCGATCGGCCTGGCGACGTAACCGACACCATAGGTGGCAAGCGACGCGACGATCGCGACCTTGGGATCCGCGGCCGGGAAGAAGATCTGCGGGAAGATCAGCGATGCGGCCGTCGCGTAGATGAAGAAGTCGTAATACTCCAGCACCGAGCCGATCCAGCCGCTGGCCGTCGCCTTCTTCGTCTGGTGTTCTCCGTGGGGTTCGTGTTCCGTGATGCTGGCCATCGGGATCTCCACTCTCGATCATGAAAGGCGGACCGGGATCCGCCGCGAATGAGCGAATAATAGAACTTTATTGCATGCAGCGCAACTTAACTATAGAATCATGTTCTATTGTGCACTGCAGCTAAGAAGAAATCACCGCCCATTGCGGCGGCCAGCCGATTGACGCTGCGCTGCACCATCCCTGCGAGGCTTGCCCCGGCCGCTGTTCCGGCTTCTCGAATCGCGCCGCCGCCCATGCTGGCGCGCGAGCATCTCGTCGACCGTCTCCGACATGCTGCGCGCGAGCGCGACGGCTACCTCCGCATCGGGGTAATAGTCCGACAGGCGATAGCCCAGCCACGCGTACGCGGAGTACTTCTTGCAGGTATCCTCGGCCGCCTGCAGCGCATAGCGCCCGGTACCCACCGGTTCGATCGAGAGGTGCGACGTACGCTCCTTCGACAATGCACGTGCCCATTCCTGCCACGCCTGATTGAGCGATTCGACGCGCGTCGACACCGGCACGAGCGACAGCGTGAAGCGATGTTCCAGCGACAGCGGCAGCGCGTCCAGCCAGCGCGCTCGTTCGATCTGCTCGGTCATGTCACCCGGCAGGAAGAAATCGTCGGTGAGGTCGATGTTGCGCGAGAACAGTTCGAGCAGGCGCGCGAGCGAGCGCTCGCCGGTCGCAGCCGAGATGCTCTTCAGGTGGTGCAGCGAGGGCGTCACGTAGAAGCCCCGGCTCGACAACGGCTCGGCAGCCGTACGCATCAGGCGGCCGACGATGCGGTGCGTATGGTCGTCGAAGCCCGCGACGAGGCCCGCCTCGTGCAGGCCGAAGCGCCCTGCCCGCCCGGCGATCTGGTGCGTGAGCCAAGGCGGCAGAATGTCCTCGGAGATACCGTCGAACTTCTTTGCGGTGGAGAACACGACGCGCGCCACCGGGAGGTTGAGGCCCATGCCGATTGCGTCGGTCGCAACGACGATGTCGGCCTCGCCGTCGCGGAAACGCTGCGCCTGCGCTCGTCGCACCTCCGGCGAGAGGTTGCCGTAGATCGTCGCGACGCGGAACCCGGCCTCCGCGATATTGGTGGCCCAGTTCAGCACGTCGCGGCGCGAGAACGCGATCACCGCGTCGCCGCGGCGCAGCTTCCCGATACTGCTCACCGGACGCGGCGCCATTTCCAGCGGCGATTTGCGTTCCAGCGTGCGCACCTCCAGCTCGCAGCCGAGGCGCTCTGCAAGTGCCTCCACCGCCGGGCGCGCCGACAGCGCGCCGAGCAGGAACACCGTCTTCGCAGCGGCCCCGCACACCGCGGCGGTCCACGCCGAGCCGCGTTCGAGGTCTTCCAGCATCTGGATCTCGTCGATCACCGCGACCTCGACCGGGCGCGACGTATCGAGCATCTCGATGGTGCTCGCGACGTGGGTCGCGCCGGGGGTGATGCGCCGCTCCTCGCCGGTCACGAGGCTCACCGCGACGCCGCGATCGGCGAGGCGCTCGTAGTTTTCCAGCGCCAACAGGCGCAGCGGCGCCAGGTACACGCCGGTCGCTGCCTGCGCCAGCGCCTCCATCGCCTGATGCGTCTTGCCGGAATTCGTCGGCCCGAGGATCGCGACGAAGCGGCGCCGCATCATGAACGCCGTCTCGAAGGATTCCGGATAGCGCGTCAGCTTGACCGTATCGCGCGCAGCCTCCGCGAGCGTCTCCGTCCGGCGGCGCACGGCCGCCTCGGCGAGCCGGTCCTCGACGATGCGAAAGCGCCGGCTCGCCAGTTCCTTGCCGGTTTCCAGCGCACTCAGGAAGCGCGCACCGTCCAGCCCTTCGGCCTGGGCCCGTTTCAGCACGCCGGTGACGAAGGCGCGCACGTCGGCCTCGAACTCGGCCACCGATGCCATGTGCAGCCGCTCGCGCACCAGCGCGAGATGCTTCTCCTCGGGCAGCTTGCGCCACTTCTGCACCCGTGCCAGCACGCAGCGCTCCGGCACGAGCCGGAAGGGATAACGCCGCCCGCCGGCCTCGACCTCGCCGGCCACCTCGATCGCGACCGCCCCCTCGTTGTGCACGAGGCGCGCATTGAAGCTCTGCAGCCAGAGATGAAGTTCGCGCGCGACGTCCAGCAGTTCGTCGTCGCTCTCGGCATCGTCCTCCGCGGGCACGACGGCCTCGGGATCGATGAAGAAGTTCTCTTCCAATTAATGTGTTCCGGACAACAAAGAGTGGAGGGTCTCACGCCTCGACCAGATAGGGATACCCCATCGATCGATCTTGCACGGCTCGACGCTCACGGGCGGGCGGGAAGCACGAAACACCAACTCAACCATCCCTCGTCGAGATACATCACATCATATTAATTCACTTTACGTGATTTTATCCCGCCGTTAACCTGCCCACCGTACCGACCCCACGCAGCGGAAGACCCACATGCCTTACGTAAATATCAAGATCACCCGCGAAGGCGCCACCCCAGATCAGAAAGCCGAACTGATCAGCGGCGTCACACGCTTGCTGCAGAACGTCCTCGGCAAGAATCCCCAGACCACGGTCGTGGTCATCGACGAGGTCGACACGGACAACTGGGGAATCGGCGGCGAGACTGTGACCGTCCGCCGCAAGCGCGGGCAATAGAGAAACGGTCGCCATGTGAAGCGACCGCCCGGCGCAACGACTCAGCTGCGTTCGGGAAGCGGACGCATCACCAGACCGTAGCGTCCCCGCGTCACCGGCATCGCGAAATCGAAACGATCGACCAGTGCACACAACTCCAGGTCGGCCAACGGCAGCGCCGGGTCCGTGCCAGCGACGAAGCGCCGACCGAAGTCGGAGTCGCGCACGCGCCGAGCCAGCGCTTCGCGGTCGATCGATTCATCCTGAAGGCCGGCCGCGAGGTAATCCGCGCAGGCGATGTCCTCATCGCCATCGCGATCGATCCATTCGCCGGTCGTGATCAGCGCAACCCGTTTTGGCGCAACCGCACGCAGCGCACGCAAGGTCGCGCCGGCACACACGAGGCTCGCCGCAAACAGCCGCGGAGCGCTGCGAAAGCGCAGCAACGCCTGTACGCCCGCCGCCGTCGACAGGATCACCGGCCGTCCGGCGAGCTTCAGGTCGTGCAACCGCGAGGGCGAATTCCCGAGGTCGAAACCGGGCATCGGGCGCCCACCGGGCAAGGCCCCGACCGTCAGCGCATCGGGCAACCGATCGAGCAGCAGCTCGGCCTCGGCGGCCGTCCCGACCGGATGGATCTCCGATGCGCCCGCCGCGAAGGCGTACGCGGCCGTCGAAAAGGAACGGAGCACGTCGATCGCGACGACGGCATCGAAGTCGTGGGATTCCTGCACGAGGCGGTTCAGGGCGACGCGAAAGATCTGCATTGGCCGATCATACGACAAGGGGGCACACCACGCGTATCGGGGCTGCGTACGTCCGGCACCCGAGTGCTGCGCCGTCGTTCCTGCGGTCGCCTGGGCATCAGCCACCGTATGCTCGGATGACGCAGCGCCCTGAACGATTGCTGGCGCGGCTGTCCAACAGGCCCGCCCACAACTGCAATCCGGCAGCCTCACGCATGAGCAAACTGACGATCCGCATCTCAGACGGCGCTGCCGACATTCCTCGCGAAGCCTGGACCGCCCTGTGCGCACCGGGGCACCCCTTCCTGAACGGCGACTTCCTGCGCATCGTCGAGGAACACGGTGTCGCCGTGCCCGATGCCGGCTGGCAGCCCCTGCACCTCGTGGCGAGCGAAAACGGCAAGATCGTCGGCCTGCTCCCGCTCTACCTGAAGGGGCACTCGCACGGCGACTTCATCTATGACTGGAGCTGGAAAGCGGTGTGGGAGCGCTTCGGCCACCGCTATTACCCGCGCCTGGTGTCCGGCCTGCCCTACACGCCGGTTGCCGGGCCGCGACTCCTGATCGCGCCGGTGGCCAGCGACCGTTCAGCGGTGTGCGACGCGCTGATCACGGCCGCGCAGGGCATCGTCGCCGGCAACGGGTTTTCGACGTGGCACGTCGCGCTGGCCTCTTCCGCGGACATCGACGCCGTCGCGGCCAGCGGACTGCTCGTGAGCCACGACGTGCAATATCAGTGGTCCGACGCCGGATTCGGCGATTTCGACGGCTTCCTGCAATCCTTCTCGGCCGAGAAACGGCGGAAGGTGCGTGCCGAGCGGCGCCGAGCGGCCGAATCGGGGCTGCGCATCGCCGTGCGGCACGGTGACGAAATCGATCGGGATGAATGGCCCGTCCTGCACGCACTGTACAAATCGACCTTCGACCGCTTCGGCAATTACGCCGCCTTCAGCCCCGAATGTTTCGCCGAACTGGCGACCACGCTGGGTGACCGCATGGTCGTGTTCACGGCCAGCGACGGCGACGAAACGGTCGCGCTGTCGCTGTGCTTTCGCAGCGACGACACCCTGTTCGGCCGCTACTGGGGCGCGCGACGCCAGGTCGACAGCCTGCATTTCGAACTGTGCTTCTATCGCGGCATCGACTACTGCCTGCGCCACGGCCTGACCCGCTTCGAACCGGGCGCCGGCGGCGAACACAAGATCGCCCGCGGCTTCACGCCGCAGATCGTCCGCTCGGCGCACTGGATCCCCGATCCGGAAATGCGACGCGTTATCGCCCCGCATCTCGAACGCCAGAAGCTGGGCATTGCCGCCTATCATGACGACGCCAGGAGCCATCTCCCGTTTCGCAAACCCTGAGCCGGCGCCGCCCGCCTCATTTGCCTGGACCGCCACCACGACGATGGACAAACCTCACGCACCGGCCACCGAACGCAACCGCGAGCCCATCCTCGGCGTACTGCGGCGGCACTTCGCCGACCGCCATCACGTTCTCGAAATCGGCAGCGGAACCGGCCAGCATGCCATCCACTTCGCCGCTGCCCTGCCCCACCTGAGCTGGCAGACATCCGAGCAACCCCAGTATCTGCCCGGAATCCGCCTGTGGCTGGCTGAGGCGCAACTGCCCAACACGCCCGAACCCGTCGCGCTGGACGTCAACGTGCCTTTCGCGTCGCCCCGGCGCTATGACGCGATCTTCAGTGCCAACACCCTGCACATCATGAGCTGGCCCGAAGTCGAACGCCTCTTCGCCCTGCTCCCCTCCCTCATGACGTCCGGCGCGCTGTTCTGCTGCTATGGCCCGTTCAACTACGGCGGCCGTTTCACCAGCGCGAGCAACGCGCAGTTCGACGCCGCCCTGAAGCTGGACGACCCGCGACGCGGCATCCGCGACATCGAGGCCGTCGATGCCTTGGCGCACAACGCGGGATTGGTCATGATCGAAGATGCTGAAATGCCGGCCAACAATCGCTGCATCACCTGGCGGCGTCTTACCGGCGCCTGAAGAAGATCGACGCCCCTCACGACATCGCCATCACCCGAACGCGAATAAGCCTATACTGAATTTGTATTGACGCTTTCGTCGATGCTTGCAAGGAGCAAAATCATGGGCAAACAAAGGCAAGGCAATAAGGAAGAGAAGAAACAACCTCTCATGAATGCCAAGGAAAAGCGGGACGCGAAGCACGCCAAGAAGCACGCCAACGATCATGTGCCGCTGATTCCCCATTGATCGGGCGTGCGGGCAAGGCTTGCGCGTATTTCGCCACAGTCGATGCCTGCAATTCCGTCAGGAGCACGGTCCGATGCAGCACTTCGAATACCTGGTCCGCAGCGACCTGCATGATATGGCCGAAGACATTGCCCGCTCTTTCGGGAGCAGGGAACGCGAACGGCTGAATGCGTATTCCAATGTAGTGGTAACCGAGTTGAACCGGCTCGGTGCTTTGGGGTGGGAACTCGTGAAAGCACCCGACGCAGCAACGAACCGCAACTGGATTTTCAAGCGGCCGCTCGCCGATACCAGCGTCAGTCGGCAACTTTGACCGACCACTGCCAGTTGGCGGCTGGCGAGTGCGGTGTCATCCGCTCTTTCCGAAGCGCTCCGAATACGCGACGACCACGCCCGACGCGACGATGATCCCCATCCCCGCGAGCGACAGTCCGTCCGGAAAATCCCCGAATACCAGCCACCCCAGCAGCGTCGCCCACACCAGTTGCGCGTAGGTGAAGGGACTCAGCGTCGTCGCCGGCGCGGCGCGCAGCGCCATGATCATCAGCAGGTGGCCGCTCGCGGCGAGCACGCCGAGCGAACCGGTCAGCAGCCAGTCGCGCAGGTCCAGCGCGCCGGGCACCCAGTACCTGGGCACCAGCACGCACATGGTCGCGGCGCCGATGAGGGCGGTGTAGGAAAGCTGGGTCACGGAGCGGTCGACGGCGCTCAGCTTGCGCGTCAGCACCTGGTAAACCGCGTAGCACACCGCCCCGAGCAGGACGAACACCACACCGATGTTGAAGGCATTGCCGGACGGGCGGGCGATCAGCAGCACCCCCGAGAAGCCGACGATGACCGGAATCCAGCGCCAGGCGGGCATCTTCTCGCCGAGAAAGCTCACCGCGAGGATCGTCACGAGAAAGGGCGTGACGAACACGAGCGCCGTGACTTCGGCGAGCGGCATGTGCTGGAACGCGGCGACGACGGCTCCGGTCGTGCCGACGAGCGTGAGCCCGCGCACAAGCTGCAGGCCGGGCCGGGCGCTCTTGAAAAGACTCGTGCCGTAACGCGGGAGGAACACCACCAGCGTGATCAGGAAGTGCGCGAAGTAACGCCCCCAGACCACGACGGCGACGGGATGGCGCGCGGCGAGCGTCTTGGAGACCGTGTCGAGCAGCGCGAAAAGCGCGAGCGCGCCCATCAGGTAGAGGATGCCGCGTATCGGATGGTGGGCGGCGGGGGCGTTCATGCGGGGAGAATCCTGTCGGGAGCCGCGGGACGGATGGAAACCGCCGAACCGTGGGATGTTGTTATGGTTGCGGCCGGATTGTAACCGCGCGGAGCCAGCTACCATGTCCATGCGGTCCCGCGCATGCAGGGGCAATGTCCCTCACGACTCCGCGCCCCGTCGTCTGTGCGAATGCCCGAACGTCTAATCGGGGGCGGAGCGGCAGGATATGCCATTCGCCCGCCCCCTCCCGCTACATCATGCGGAAGCGATCGCCCGCGACAACTCGGGCACGAGCTGGAACAGGTCGCCGACGAGACCGTAGTCGGCAATCTGGAAGATCGGCGCTTCTTCGTCCTTGTTGATCGCGACGATGACCTTGCTGTCCTTCATTCCCGCGAGGTGCTGGATCGCGCCGGAGATACCGACGGCAACGTAAAGCTCCGGAGCGACGATCTTGCCGGTCTGGCCGACCTGCAGTTCGTTCGACACGTAGCCCGAATCGACCGCGGCGCGCGAGGCACCGACAGCGGCCTTGAGCGTATCGGCGAGCGGCTCGATCGTGCCGGCGAAATTCTCCGCCGAGCCCAAGCCGCGCCCGCCCGAGACGATGATGCGGGCGGACGTCAGCTCGGGACGGGTCGATTGCGCGAGCTGCTGGCCGATCACCTTCGACTTGCCACGCTCGCCGCTCGGAGCGACCACTTCGATCGGGGCCGCGCTGCCACCCGCCGCCACTGCCGGGAAGGCCGTCGCGCGCACCGACAGCACACGTACGCGTTCGGCGCAGCGCACCTTCGCCAGCAGGCTGCCCGCGTAGATCGGACGCACGAAAGTGTTCGCATCGACGACTTCGACGATCTCACTGACCATGCCGACGTCGAGCAGCGCGGCGACACGCGGCAGCAGGTTCTTGCCCGCGGCAGAAGCGATCGCGAGGACATGGGTGTAGCCGTTGCCGGCGAGCCGGACCACCAGCGGCGCGACGTTCTCGGCCGTGAAGCCGGCGTATTCGGCCGACTCGCTCGTCAGCACGCGGGTTACGCCGGGAAAGGCGCGCGCCGATTCGGCCGCGGCGGCGACGCCGCACGCGCCCACCAACAGCAGGTCGATCTCGCCACCGATCTTCGATGCGGCGGCGACGAGGTTTCCGGTCATCGGCGACAGTTGGCCACCGGTCTGTTCTGCAATGATCAGGCTTTTCATCTGGATCCTCTTGTGAGCGTTTCCCTCGCGCGTCACAGCACGCGGGCTTCGTCCTTGAGCTTCTGCACCAGTTCGGCGACCGAACCGACCTTGATGCCGCCCTTGCGCTCGGGCGGGGTGTAGACCGACAGCGTCTGCACGCGCGGCGAAACGTCGACGCCTAGCTCGGAAGCTTTCAGCGTGTCGAGTGGCTTCTTCTTCGCCTTCATGATGTTGGGCAGCGTCGCGTAGCGCGGCTCGTTCAGGCGCAGGTCGGCGCTGACGACGGCCGGCAACGCGAGCCGGACGGTCTCGAGGCCGCCGTCGACCTCGCGCGTCACCTCGATGCTGCCGTCGGCGACGACCACCTTCGATGCGTACGTGGCCTGCCCCCAGTCGAGCAGCGCCGCAAGCATTTGCGCGGTCTGGTTGGCGTCGTCGTCGATCGCCTGCTTGCCGCAGATCACGAGCTGCGCGCCTTCCTTCTCGGCGACCACCTTGACCAGCTTCGCGACCGCGAGCGACTGCAATTCGACGTCCGTTTCAACGAGGATTGCGCGATCCGCGCCCATCGCGAGCGCCGTGCGCAGCGTTTCCTGACATACGGCGCTGCCGCAGGACACTGCGACGACCTCGGTCGCCACGCCTGCTTCCTTCAGCCGCACTGCCTCCTCGACGGCGATCTCGTCGAATGGGTTCATCGACATCTTCACGTTCGCGAGCTCGACGCCCGACCCATCGGACTTCGGGCGGACCTTGATGTTGTAATCGGCAACCCGCTTGACCGGAACCAGCACTTTCATTCGTGAATCTCCTCTTATTCCTTGAAGTGTTCGCCGCTCATGACCTTCGGCGGCTGCGGCATCAGCGGCTTGAAACCCATGCGGTCGAGGATGTCGCGCTGCAGGTCGACGCCCGGCGCGATCTCTTCGAGCACGACGCCGTCCTTGGTCAGGCGGAACACCGCACGTTCGGTGATGTAGAGCACCTCCTGCCCGCGCACGACCGCCTGCGGACCGGAGAAGGTGATCTGGTCTACTTCGGCGACGACCTTCGACACGTCGCCGTTGCGTTCGACATGCAGTTCGCCGTGCCCCGTGTTGAGCTTCGAGCCCTTGGTGTCGAAGTTGCCGCAGAACACCACCTTGCGTGCGTTCTGCGCGATGTCGATGAAGCCGCCGGGGCCGACCGTGAGGCCGCCGAGCTTGGACGCGTTCACGTTACCGTGCTGGTCGAACTCGCCGAAGCCGAGGAAGGCGATGTCCAGCCCGCCGCCGGAGTAGAAGTCGAACTGCGAGGGCGCATCGATCATCGCCGAGGCGTTGCGCGCGAAGCCGAACAGCATGCCGTCGAGCAGATTGCCGCCGTACGTGCCGTGCTCGATGGTCTGGTAGTAGCGGTCGAGATCGCCGCGTGCCGCGACGAGCTTCGCGACCGCGTCGGGCACGCCGACGCCGTAGTTGATGACTGCACCGTCGCGCAGCTCTTCCGCCGCCCGACGTGCCGTGGCCTGGCGCACCGACAGCGGCTGGGGCGGCTCGTGCGGGACGGGGCCGCGGCGCTCGCCGGAGATCGTCGGGTCATAGACGATGTCGTAGCTCTGCGACTGCGTGGGATCGACGACCACGGCATCGACGATCGCACCGGGGATGCGCACCGAGCGCGCCGGCAGCGTGCCGACGTCCACCGCCGTGCGCACCTGCGCGATCACCTTGCCACCGGAGTTGTGCGCGGCGAGCGCGACCGCGTAGGCGTCGAGGTTCGCCGGCTCCTGGTCCATGCAGATGTTGCCGTGCGCGTCGGCGTAGGAGCCGCGAATGATCGCGACGTTCACCGGGAAGGGCTTGTAGCGCAGGTATTCCTTGCCGCCGAGTTCGACGACCTCGACGAGATCTTCCTTCGCCGACTTGTTCATCTTGCCGCCGTCGATGCGGGGGTCGACGAAGGTGCCCAGCCCCACATGGGTCAGCAGTCCCGGCCGACCGGCGCCGATCTCGCGGAAGAGCTGCGCGATCACACCGCCCGGCAGCACATACGCTTCGATCTTCTCGTCGCGCGCCAACTCCTGCATGCGCGGCGACCACACCCAGTGGCCGCCGATCACACGCTTGACCATGCCCTCGTAGGCGAAGCAGTTCATGCCCTTGGTCTTCTTGTCGCCGATGCCGAGGGCGTGGACCACGGTCAGATTGCGCGGCTGCGCCGTTTCCAGGAAGCGCTTCTCGAGCGCCGCGAAAATGCACGAGGCTTCGACGAGGCCGCCACCACCGCCGATCAGGCCGACGGTATCGCCGTCCCGGACGAGCGCAACGGCCTCGGCCGCGCTCATGAATTTATTGATTGCCATTGCTGTTCTCCTCTACCGGACGATCAGATCGTTCCGTACAGCGCTTCGCCATGCTTCATCGCGCTGCGTGCGACGACCGTGCGATGGATCTCCGAGGTGCCGTCGAAGATGCGGTAGATGCGCGCGTCGCGGTACATGCGCTCGATCGGCAGATCCGCGCAGTAGCCCATGCCGCCGTACACCTGCACGGCGCGATCGGCAACGCGGCCGAGCACTTCGGCGACGTAAAACTTGGCCATCGAGATCTTGTCGCGGGCATCGACGCCGTTGTCGATATCGCTGGCGGCGTCCAGCACCAACAGGCGCGACGCATTGATCTCGACCACGCTGTCCGCGATCATCTGCTGGATCAGCTGGAAGTCGCCGATCGGCTTGCCGAACTGCTTGCGCTCCTGCGCATACGAGATCATCAGGTTCAGCAGGCGCACCGACTTGCCGACGGCGCGGGCGCACACTTGGGCGAGACGCACGCGACCGAGTGTCTCGAGGATCAGCTTGAAGCCCTGCCCCTCGCCGCCGAGGAGGTTTTCCGGGCCGACCGGCACTTCATCGAACGCGAGCTCGACGTGGCTCGTGCCGGTGAGGCCCATCATCTTCTGGTCGCGGCCGATGATGAAGCCAGGCGTGCCCTTGTCGACGAGGAAGAGCGAGATGCCCTTCGCGCCCGCGTTGGGATCGGTGACCGCGGAGACGACGAAGAAGTCCGAGAACTCGCCGTCGCTGATGAAGTGCTTGCCGCCGGTGATCTTCCAGCCGCCCTTGCCGTCCGTCACCGCACGCGTCTTGATGCTCGCAGCGTCCGAGCCGGCGTTCGGCTCGGTGATCGCGATCGAGCAGGTGCGCTCGCCGCGCACGGCCGGCAGCAGCCAGCGCTCGCGCTGGGCGGCGTCGCACTTCAGCAGCACTTCATACACGTTGCCGAAGGCGCGGCGAATCAGGATGTCCTTCGCGTGGCCGAACTGCTCCTCGACGAGCATCGTGTCGACCGCCGACAGCCCGCCGCCGCCGAACTCCTCGGGGATGTTCATCGCGTACATGCCGTTCGCGCTCGACTTCTCGAACAGGGCGCGCGCCTTCTCCGGCGCGAGGCGGCCGGTTTCCTCGATCTCGTCTTCGAGCGGCAGCATTTCGTTCTCGACGAAGCGGCGCACGGTCTCGACCAGCATTTTCTGTTCGGAAGAAAGGTTGAAATCCATTTTCGAATGTCTCCAGTGATGCCTTGGCTGCGATTGCTTGAGGGGCGCGTCAGGCCGCGCGTTGAGAGCCCGACGCGGGCTGCGCCGCCGCCGGATTGATGCTTCTGAGGTATTCGGAGAGCGCGCTGACCGAGGACAGCTCCTCGGCCGCGGCGAAGAGTTCGGGCGCCAGCTTTTCCATCGCCTCTTCGGTGAGGCGTACCGTGGGCCCGGCGATGCTGACGACGCCAGTGACCCGTCCGCTGTGCGGATCGCGCACCGTTGCCGCCATCGACGACATGCCCGGCCCCCAGGTCTCGATGGCACGGCTGTAGCCACGCTCGCGCGCGTCGGCGACGAAGGCCATCACCTCGGCGATCGTCTTCGGGGCACGGGCGCCGCGCTGCTCGGGCAGCGTGAAGCCCTGGCGCACGACATGCTCGATCGCCTCGTTCTCGGGCAGGCTCGCGAGCCAGATCATGCCGCTCGACGAACAGTACAGCGCCGCCTCGCCGCCCATGTCGGGGTCGAAGCGCAGGCCGCTGCGCGCCCCCTGCGCCTTGGCGATGAACGGAAGACGTCCGTTATCGACGACCGCGAGGCGCACGAGCTCGCCGCTCACGGTCGCAAGCCGGTTCAGCACCGGCTGCACGATCTCGACGATGCCGCTGTTGCCCAGCAGCTTGAAGCCGAGCGACATCAGGCGCGTCGTGAGCAGATAGCGTGCCGAATCCGCGTCCTGCGCGACGTAGCGCAACTGGATCAGCTCGGCCAGCAGGCGGTGGGCCCCACTCTTGGGCATCCCCAAGCGATCGGCGATCTCCTGCAGCGGCAATCCGCGCGACTCCTCGGCGAGGAGCTCCAGCGCTCCCATCGCACGGGCAAGAAGACTTCCAGCCATCTCCGCACCTCGCTTAAAAACTTGAACGTCGTTCCACTTTAGAATTACGTTCATGTTTTGTCAACGCGCAAATCCGTCGGGCGCAATATGGTTTCATTCCTCGGACCAATTTAGCGAACTTTCGTTGCGTTTCTCGCAACCGTGTTCTATATTTTGATCATCACAGATTTGATCGGCCGTACCGATCTGCTCGCTCGGTCCCCGGAAGTGGCCCCCGGCGCAGCAGAAATCGCCGACGCAGGCTTTAATGCAACTATCGGCAAAACGGTGCAGCCGCTTCCGGCATTTACTATTGGAGGTAGTCCCGACATGGCGCACCAGTTCTCTCTCGCCCACCTCTCGGTCCTGACGACGTCCCCGGTCGAAATGGTCGAGATCGCCGCAAAGACCGGCTACGACTTTGTCAGCTTCCGCCTGACGGCGGTCACCGCGACCGAACATGTTTTCGCGTTGCAGAACGACCGCGCGATGATGAACGAGGTCAAGGCGCGCCTCGCCGCAACGGGCGTGAAGGTGCTCGACATCGAGCTGTGCCGCATGCCTGCGGAGATCGAGCCCGAGACCTATGTGTCCGTACTGGAAGCCGCGGCCGAACTCGGCGCCCGCCACATCCTCGCCCAGCTCCCCGACGCGAACCGCGAACGCGCGACCGATCGTTTCGGCCGCCTGTGCGACCTCGCGGCGCCCTACAAGCTCACCGTCGACCTCGAGTACCCGAGCTGGACCGAGACGCCGAACCTCGCCGCGGCGGCTGCCGTCGTGCGTGCGGTGAATCGCCCGAACGCGGGCGTCCTCATCGACACGCTGCACTTCGACCGCGCCCGCGACAGCGTCGAGGAGCTACGCAAGCTGCCGCCCGAGTGGTTCCATTTCGCCCAGGTGTGCGACGCCCCGGCCGAGATCCCGACGACGGTCGAAGGGCTCATCCACACCGCCCGCAGCGAACGCAATTTCCTCGGCGAAGGCGGCATCGACGTGCGCGGTATCCTCGACGCAATGCCGGAAATGCCCTACTCGCTGGAAATCCCGACCGACACGCTCGCGCTGACCGTCAGCGCCGAGGAGCGCGCCCGCCGCTCGATCCGCGCCGCCGAGGCCTACCTCAACGGCCTCCACGGCGAGTACCTGCACCGGTCGGCCGCCTGATCTCCTCCGCGCGGACTTCGGCACTCCCTCCCTTACCCGTCGTCGTCCGCGCACCCCTTCCCCGGCTGCGGCACGCAGGCGCTGTCCTGCCCGTGCCGCAACGTCGCCCCAGGAGCGCCGGACGCATGCATCGTTCCCCTGCCGACGCGCCCAGAACCGCCCCGGAACCGCCGCACCCGGCGATACCCCCCGCGCGCCAGCCCGGACTGTGGGACCTCTTCCTCGCGTGCTCGCGCGTCGGCCTCTCGGGCTTCGGCGGTGTGCTGCCGCTGCTGCGGCATTTCCTCGTCGAGGAACGCCGCCTCATGAGCGGCGCCGATTTCAACGCCCTGCTCGGCCTGTGCCAGTTCCTGCCCGGCTCCAACGTCGTCAATCTCGCCGTTTGCGTGGGCGCGCGCTTCCACGGTGCGCGCGGCGCGGTCGTCGCGACCACCGGACTGCTGCTGGGCCCCTTCCTCGTGATGATGGCACTCGCGACCGCCTACGGCGTGTGGGGCCACCTCGCCGTCGTGCAGGACATGCTGCGCGGCGTCGCGGCCGCCGGCGCGGGACTGCTTTTCGCGACGGCATTGAAGATGGCGCGCAACGTGCCCGAGCGGTGGATCTACCTGCCCTTCGCGGCGCTGATCCTCGTTGCGCTGGTGATCCTGCGCCTGCCGCTGCCGCCGCTGATGCTGGCGCTGCTCGGCATGACCGGGCTCATCGCCTACCGACGCGCGCGCCGCGCGGCAAGGCTTGCCACGACTGCGGACACGGACTCGTGACGATGGCGCTGCTCGCCGATCTCTTCCTGCAGTTCAGCATCCTCACCGTCGTCGCCTTCGGCGGCATCACCGCAATGCTGCCCGAGCTGCACCGCCTCGTCGTCGAGCAGCGCCAATGGATGGACGACACAACCTTCGCCCATCTCTTCGCGATCGCCCAGGCGGCGCCGGGGCCCAACCTGCTGGTCGTGTCGCTGATCGGCTGGAAGGTTGCGGGCATTCCCGGCGCGATCGCGGCGACGCTCGCGATCAGCCTGCCGATGAGCCTCGTCATCTTCTTCCTCTACCGGCACTGGGAACGCTTCCGCGACGCACCGTGGCGCGAGGCGATCCAGACCGGCGTCGCCCCCCTCGCCGTGGGCCTCGTCTGTGCGAGCGGCTGGCTGATCGGCGCCTCGGCGGGACTCGACCTGCGCGGCATCCTGCTGACGCTCGCGTGCACCGGCCTCATGCTCGCGCGCGGCTGGCACCCCCTGTGGTACATCGGTGCCGGCGCGGCGGCGGGAGCCCTCGGACTCGTCTAGTTCGCGGGCACGCCACACCCCGGTGTTA
Organism: Aromatoleum tolulyticum; assembly: GCF_900156155.1. Classification (GTDB taxonomy): domain Bacteria; phylum Pseudomonadota; class Gammaproteobacteria; order Burkholderiales; family Rhodocyclaceae; genus Aromatoleum; species Aromatoleum tolulyticum. Next base: position 198,674 of record NZ_FTMD01000005.1, on the reverse strand, counting down.
TGCTCCGCGCTCCCCTTCGGATTGGACTCATGCTCGACGTCTTCAAGATCACCGGCCCGGCCTTCCTCGTCATCGCGATCGGCTTCGCCGCGGTGCGCAGCGGCCTCTTCGACAAGAGCGAGACACGCATCCTCGGCAAGTTCGCGATCAACATCGCGTTGCCGGCGATGCTGTTGAAGGCGCTGACCGAGCGCCCCTTCGGCGAGATCATGAACGTCGGCTATCTGAGCGCCTACACGCTCGGCTCGCTCGCCGCGTTCACCGCGGGCATCGGCTTCGCGCGCTTCGTGCAGAAGAAGACGCTGCAGACCAGCGTCGTGCACGGCATGGGCATGTCCCTGTCGAACAGCGGCTTCATCGGCTACCCGATCGTGCTGCAGGTCGTCGGCCCGGCGGCCGGCATCGCGCTGGCGCTGTGCTTCCTCGTCGAGAACCTGCTGATCGTGCCGCTCACGCTCGCGCTTGCCGAAAGCGGCGGCGGCGACGGCAAGAAGCTCCATCGCGTGGTGATCGAGACCTTCACCCGGCTCGGCAAGAACCCGCTCATCATCGCCATCGTGGCAGGCTTCAGCCTTGCGCTGCTGGGCGTCCGCCTGCCCGCGCCGGTCGCGCGCTCCATCGACATGCTCTCGCTCGCCGCGGCGGGTGTGGCGCTCTTCGTCATCGGCGGCACGCTGGTCGGCATCAAGGTCCGCGGCATGCGCCGCGACATCGCCCAGATCGTCGCGGGCAAGCTCGTCCTCCACCCGCTCTTCGTGTTCATCGCGCTGGCGCTCCTGCCGCCGCTCGACCCGACGCTGCGCGTCGCGGCGATCGCCTTCGCCTGCATGCCGATGGCGAGCATCTTCCCGATCATCGCGCAACGCTTCGGCCAAGAGGAACTCCCCGCCGCCTCGCTGATGGCCGCGACGATCAGCGCCTTCTTCTCGGTGAGCGCGGTGATCTGGATGCTGCAGCCCGCCTGAACCGGGCCGCTCTGACGCACGGTCGGGGCTAGCGGCGCAGATAGGCGGCCGGTTCGAACGAGGTCAGGAAGCGCGTCATGTCGTCGGCCGGCAGCGGCCGGCTGACCAGATAGCCCTGCATCACGTCGCAGCGCATCGAACGCAGCAGGCGCATCTGGACTTCGTCCTCGACCCCCTCCGCGACGACCTCCAGGTCGAGGCTGTGGCCTAGCGCGATCACCGCCTTGACGATCGACGCATTGCCGCTGTTCGTCGCCATGTCGTGCACGAACGACAGGTCGATCTTCAACGTATGGACTTCCAGTTGCTGCAGGAAGCCCAGCGAGGAGTAGCCGGTACCGAAATCGTCGATCGACAGGCGCACACCGAGCGTCTTCAGCTCGGCGATCGACTTGAAGGACTGCTCGCGATCGAGCATCACGAAGCTCTCGGTGATTTCGATTTCGAGTTGCGCGGGCGCGATGCCGCTCTGCTCCAGCGCATCCTTCACCGACTGGACCAGTTGGCCGCGGCTCAGCTGGACAGGCGACACGTTCACCGCTGTCTTGCGCGGCGCGAGCCCCGCGTCCGACCACGCCTTGATCTGGCGGCAGGCCTCGTGCAGCACCCAGTCGCCGAGCGGCACGACAAGCCCGCTATCCTCGGCGATGGGGATGAATTCGCCGGGCGCGATCATGCCCCGCTCGGGATGCTGCCAGCGAACCAAGGCCTCGACGCCGACGATCTCGCCGCTGAAGAGATCGATCTGGGGCTGATAATGCAGGCGCAACTCCTCGCGCCCGAGTGCGCGGCGCAGGTCGGCGTTGAGCGCGACGCGCTCCTTCGCACGGCGCGTCAGCTCCGGCGAAAAGAAGCGCAGGATGCCGCGCCCCTGCATCTTGGCCTGGTGCAGCGCCGCGTCGGCATTGCTTTGCAGGGTCTCCACAGTGGTGCCGTCGGCAGGATAGAGCGCGATGCCGACGCTGACCCCGACATACACGCTGTACCCCCCGACGACGAACGGTTCCGCGAAGGCATCGATCAGGCGTTGCGCCGTCAGGTCGATCGACACGTCTTCGCCATGCTCGAGGATCACGTTGTATTCGTCGCCGCCGATGCGCGCGATGGCGTCGCACCCGGGCAGCAGCGCCTGCAGCCGTTTGGCGCCCTCGATCAGCACCTGGTCGCCGAGACCGTGGCCGAGGCTTTCGTTGATCGTCTTGAAATTATCGAGATCGAGGAAGAGCAGTGCGAACTGGGTCTTGTCGCGTTCGGCCTGCAGGATCGCGTGCGAGGTCAGCTCGGCGAACAGCGCACGGTTCGGCAGGCCGGTCAGCGGATCGCGGTGTGCGAGGATGCGGTATTTCTCCTCGCTGACCTGCAGCATCGCGCTGCGTTGCGCGACCAGGTCTTCCAGTACGCGCCGCAGGCGCGCGAGCTCCAGGTGGGTGCGGACGCGCGCGCGCACCTCGTCGATATCGAAAGGCTTGGTGATGTAATCGGCGGCCCCGAGTTCGAAGCCCTTCACCTTGTCGTCGGTCGCATCGACGACGGTGACGAAGATCACCGGAATACCGTCGCCGCGGCGCGTCGCCTTGATGCGGCGGCAGACCTCGTAGCCGCTCATCTCCGGCATCAGGACGTCCAGCAGCACGAGGTCGGGCGGCGACGGCCCCTCCACCACGCCGAGCGCCTCGGCGCCGTTGCGCGCGACCATGATGCGGTACTCGTCCTTCAGCGCATCGAGCAGTTCGTGGATGTTCTCGGGGATGTCGTCGACGACCAGCAGCGTAGGCGGATGCGCCGGATCGCGGTGGGCAGCGATGTCGAACATCACCGGGTGCTTGCGGTAACGCTGCAATTCGAGCTGGTCGCGCACGCGCGCCTTCAGCAGTTCGGGATTGACCGGCTTGGTGATGTAGTCGGCAACCCCCATCGAGAGGCCTCGCGCCTCGTCCGCCGCCTCGGCGAGCGCGGTGACGAATATCACCGGGACTTCGGCGGTCGCGGGGTCGGTCTTCAGCGCCGCCAGCACCGAATAGCCGTCCATGTCGGGCATCTTGATGTCGAGCAGGATCAGGTCGGGCCGGGGCTCGCGCCGCGCCAGTTCGAGCGCCTTCCCGCCATTGGTGGCGGCGGCGATGGCGTAATCGTCGCGCAGGATGTTCATCAGCACGTGCAGGTTCTCCTGCATGTCATCGACGATGAGGAGGCGCGCGCGTTGCTTCCAGTCGTTCGGCTGCCGGTCGTTCCGCTGGTTCATTGTGTCGTATCCGATTGGGAGACTTCCAGACCCTTCAGCCTGGCCCGCGCCGCATCGATGTCGAACACATCGACCAGGGCGCCCACTGAGGTGATTTCCGCTTCGAGCGGGGTACCGGCGAGCCCGGCGCGCAGTTCCGCGAGCAGGGGCTCGGCAGCGCCGAGATCGTTGTCGAGCGCCTCGCCGAGCCGTGCCAGCAGCTCGCGCAAGGTGTCCGGGGCGAGCGGTGCGGCGGGCCGCGGGATGGCGCCCGAGCTGTCGCCCAAGCCGTCGATCTCGTCCATCAACCGCAGCAGCAGCGCGTCCGCCTCGTCGAGCATCGCGGCATCGGGCAGCACGCCCTGCTTCAGCAGCGCGTCGATGACGGTAATCTTTTCGTACAGTGCATGCGCGCCGAGCGTGCCGGTCACGCCTTTCAGCGCATGGCAGCATTCTTCAGCGCGCTGCGCATCGCCTGCCGCAACCAGCCGGCGCAATTCGGCGACGGCATCGACATGGCGTTTTCGGAAGCGGGCGAGCTGCTTGCGGTAGGCGTCGGCCTTGCCGCCGATGCGGCGGATGCCTTCGCCGGCATCGAGGCTGGTCAAGGCCCGCAGATCGGCGGGCACTGCCCCGCGGTCCGCCGTCCTGGTAAGGGCAACCCTACCCGCCCGTCCCGCCGGCAGTTGCACCCAATTGGCCAGCGTCGCCATCAGCCGATCGGGCGCGATGGGCTTGGTGACATGGTCGTTCATGCCCGCGGCCCGACTCTTCTCGGCATCCTGCGCCATCGCCAGCGCCGTCATCGCAATGATCGGCAGGACGGCGAAGCGCTCCCCGTCCATCACACCCGGCGCGCCTGCAAGCGCGCGGATCCGCCGCGCGGCTTCGAGGCCGTCCATCACCGGCATCTGGATATCCATCAGCACCACGTCGTAATCGCGCGCCTGCACCCGCTGGACCGCTTCCTCGCCGTTTGCCGCCTCATCGACCTCGAGCCCTTCGCTGCGCAGCAGCTCGATGGCGAATTCACGGTTGATATCGTTGTCCTCGACCAGCAGGACGCGCGCGCCGGCCAATTGGCCACCTGAAGCCGGTTCGCGCAGACTCGCACGGCGCTCTTCGGTGCCGAAGATGCGGCCACGTCCGAGCACCGACAGGATCGTGTCGAACATCATCGACGGCGACACCGGCTTGATCAGGAAGCCGTCGATCCCAGCCCGTTCGGCGAGCTGGAAGGCATCCTCGCGACCCCAAGCGGTGACCATGATCACCTTCGGCTGACGCGGGATCGCGGCATCGTTGCGGATGCGCGCGGTCGCCTCGTCGCCGTTCATGCCGGGCATGCGCCAGTCCATCAGCACGAGATCGTAGGGACTCGCGGCCGCAGCCTGCAGCGCGGCGATGGCCGCCGGTCCGTTCGACGCGGTGCCGACCTCGAGACGGAAGAAGCGCAGCATCTCGGCGAGAATCTCGCGCGCCCCTTCGTTGTCGTCCACCACCAGCACGCGCACGCCTTCGAGCAGCGGACCGACCTGCTCCACCAGTTCGCGCTGGCGTGCCCGCGCCTGCCCGGCAATCCTCAGCTGCGCCGTGAAGCACATCGTCGTGCCCTTGCCTGGCTGTGAATCCTCGACCCACACGCGGCCACCCATCAGTTCGGCCAGATCCTTGCTGATCGCCAGCCCCAGCCCGGTACCGCCGAATCGACGCGTCGTCGTCTGGTCGGCCTGCGTGAATTTCTCGAACAGCTTGCCCTGGACCTCCGGCGTCATGCCGATACCGGTGTCGCGCACGAACACCTGCAGCGTGATGTCCGTTTCGCTCGCGTTCAGGCAGCGGAACGCGAGCTCGACCTCGCCCCGCTCGGTGAATTTCACCGCGTTTCCGCACAGGTTCAGCAGGATCTGGCCCAGCCGCAGCGGATCGCCGATCAGGCGTGACGGGATCGTCGGATCGTAGCGGACGAGGAATTCGAGGCCCTTGCGCTCGGCCAGATAGCCAACCGCGTCGGCCAGTTGCTCCAGCACCGCGTCGAGGCCGAATTCGACCTGCTCGATGTCGAGCTTGCCCGCCTCGATCTTCGATATGTCGAGGATGTCGTTGATGATGCCGAGCAGCGAACGTGCCGCACCCTGCGCCTTCGCGAGATAGTTGTGCTGGCTCGGCGACAGATCGCTCTTCAGCGCGAGGTAGAGCATGCCGAGGATCGCGTTCATCGGCGTGCGGATCTCGTGGCTCATGTTCGCCAGGAACTCCGACTGCGCGCGCTTCGCTTCCTCGGCCACCTCCTTCGCCTGCAGCAGATCCTTGTTGGCGGTCTTCAGCTGCGCGGTACGCTCGATCACGCGGCGTTCGAGCTCGGCGTTGAGCTTCATGATCTCCACAGCCGCACGCCTCTGCTCGGTAATGTCGTAGCTCACGCCCACCATGCGCACGGCCCGTCCGTTGTCGTCCCGGATCGTATGCGCCATCCCCTTGATGTAATGGACCGATCCGTCGGGCCAGCTGATCCTGAACTCCGACGAGAATTCGCGCTCGCCCCGCAGCGCCGCCCGCACCGCGTCCTTCGCCCGTTTGTACTCTTCGGGCGACAGCGACTTCAACCACACCGCGTTCGGTACGTCGCAACGCGCCCGGTCGACGCCGAATTGCTGGTACATCGCATCGTCCCAGACCAGTTCGTTCTTCTCGACGTCCCAGTCCCACACGCCCAACTGGGCGGAACGCGTGGCGAGGCGGATGCGGTTCTCGTTCAACCGGACGCGCTCCTGGCTCTCCTCCAGCTCGCGTTCGCGGGCCCTGCGCATCTCCACTTCGCCTCGCAGGTCCTCGAAGGACTCTTGCAGTTGCGCCCCCATCCGGTTGAACGAGCGCGACAACACGCCGAGCTCTTCCAATCCGCTGTCCGGCACCCGCTGCGTCAGATCGCCCCTCATCAGTGCGCGGGTGGCAAGCGCAATGCGGTAGATCGGCGCTGCGACGATCGTCGCGAGATAGGCCGCCACCACCAGCGACAGCATCAGCGCCACCGCGAAGACCATCGCCGAGCGACTGTGTCCGACCCGCACCCCTTCCAGGTAGTACGCGGCGGGCATCGCCGTCATCAGGACCCAGTCGGTCTCGCCGCCGCGATCGCGGTAGGGCGTGGCCTGCACCATCCAGGTCTCCCGGGACAGCGGCCTGGCCAGGACAAGATCGAACTTGAACTGCACGGCGCTTTTCAGCCCCTCCAGGCTGCCGATCGTCCCGCGCAGCGTATCGACCGCATTCCGCACGACGGGATCGGAGCCCTCGGCGACAAACGCGGGCTCGAGCACATTGCGGGACGACGCGATTCGGGCGCCCGAACGATCGACGATGAAGGCGCGGCCATGCTCGGCGATCGGCAATCGGCTCAGCAGACGATCGATGTCGCCGATGCGCCGCGACATCTCGACGCGCGGCGATCGGTCGAAGTAGTCGTCCAGAAACAGGCTGATGTTCTGCGAGCTTTCCTGATGCAGGCGCGCCGCGAGCTTGTCGGCCGACGCCTCCGCGCTGCGCAGGGTGAAATAGGCCGTCGTACCGACCATGAGCAGGACGAGGACGACGAACGGCGCGACGAGGAACATGCGGATCGGCAGGCCCACCTGCTCCCCGCTCTCGCCGGCCCCCTCCGTGTCGCCGGCGCCGCTTTCCCAGATCCACTCCTTGCGGCCGAACACCCTCTCCCGCACGTGTCCGGCGATCTCCGCCCAGAACAGCCCGTACCGGCGTGCCAACGGCAGGGCCGCGAGCATCGCGAAGGGCGCGAGGATCCAGGTGATCGCCGTCGTGAAGAACAGCGCCGGCGTGATGTTGCGGTAGGAAATCTCGGGCGTGAATTTATCCGCGGCGATGTAGCCCCACAGCTGCGGCTCGATGCTCATGAACACCAGCACGAACACCGCGTACCAGCCCCACGTCCGCCAGCGCCGGAAATCGGGATCCTTGCCGATGAGCTGATACGCCACCCAGAAGCACGCCGGGTTGATGAAGTAGCCGACCAGCCAATCGAGCAGGAAGGCCGGCGGAACGCCTTCGATCAGATCCGACAGCCCGTAGGCGAAGGGCACGGCGATCAGCGCGGGGTAGCCGAAGAGCAGCAGGCAGACGAAGACGGTGAGGTCCTTCAGCGATTCGAAGGTCTGCGCGCCGGGCACCAGAACGATGAAGGAGCCGACGTAGCCGGTGGCGAGGATCAGGACGAAGGTCAGCGCGACGCTGCGCAGCGCCTTCACGTCCCAGGTCTGCCGCTCGCGGCCGAGCCGCCATTGCCCCGCCGGCCGGAAGGTGACGCCGCCGAACGCGCATAACATCAGCACCAGCCCGAGCAGGTAGGCGAAGCCGCCCCACACTTCCAACAGCGGGAGGGGCAGTTCCGCGAACACCAGCTCGATCCATCTGATTGCGTGATCCAAGGAGGACAACCTCTTCGAGTTTATGGCACTGGTCTGCGGCCATGATCACCCGGCGGCAACGGGAACTCAATAAGGTGCACTGCCGCTGCGAGATATTTCCCTCACTTTCCCGATCAGCATGTGTGTCCGCGCACAAGCCAAGCAAGTGGCGGCAATTGCGAGGCGTGGCAAGCATGCTTCGCTTTACGCGCCCAGGGTGTCGTCCGTCAGGCGAAGGCGTCCCACAACAACTTCACACCGGACACTCCGAGCATGACGGTCGCAAAGACGAAGAAGGCGCGCTCGGGGATGCGCTTCAGCGCCTTGAGTCCGATCCACACGCCGATCGGGGCGACCGGCGCCAACAGCAGCGACATCTTCAGGGATTCCCACGAAAAGAGGCCCAACGCGATGTAGGGCACGATCTTCACCGCATTCACGGCGGTGAAGAAGATCACCGTCGTCGCGACGAAAGTGCCCTTGGGCAATCCTCGATTGAGAAGGTAGACGAGCAGCGGCGGCGAGCCGGCGTGCGCGATCGTGCTCGTGAAGCCCGACACCGCGCCCCAGAAGAGGCCTGTCATCTTGCCCGGCGGCCTTGACATCTTCAGGCGCGCACGCAGGCCGAAGATGCGGTCGAGCGAGAACAGCACCGCGATGGCGCCTACGCATCCCTTCACAGCCTTCTCCGGCATCCATCCGAACACTGCCGAGCCGATCAGCATGCCGAGCGCCGCCGCCGGCAGCAGGATACGGATCTCCTCCTTCGACCACTTGCCCCAGTACGCGCGGATGCCGATCCAGTCGATGAACACGAGCAGCGGCAGCATCACCGCCGCGGCTTGGGCGGGCGTGATCCACAGCGACATGAAGGGCACGGCGAGGCCGCCAAAGGCGCCGCCGAGGCCGGACTTGGAAACGCCGGTGAGCAGCACGGCAATACCGGCGACGATCCAGCCTGCAGTATCGAAGGTCATCAGGGATTCCGGAAAATGCAAAAGCCGCATCCCGACCGCGCACAAGCGGGCCCGATGCGGCTCGAACTGGGGGCGGGATTCTACGTCGCCACGCCCCGGCGCGGAACTTACTTTCCGGCGAGCGAACGCTGCAGCACGTCGAGAACGCGCCGCAGATCCTCGATCGGCACCTGCCCCGGAGCCGACGCCTTCTGTCCGACCGCAAAGCTCACCGACGAACCGAACACCCAGCCGAACAGGCGCGAGAGCGAGCCGTAGGCGCCCATCGACATGCTGATGATGGGCAGCGAGATCTTCTTCTGACCATCCAGCGTCGCCTGCAGCACGGTCAGCACGTCCTCGAGCCCCTGCGGCATCACCGCGACCTTGGCGACATCCGCGCCGGCCTTCTCCATCGCCACGAACTTCGCGACGATCTCCTCGGCCGCGGGCGTCTTCTGGAAGTTGTGGAAGGACGCGATCAGCTTCGTGCCGGTCTCGCGCGCGAGCTCGACCGCGGCGGCAAAATGCTTCGGCTCGCACGACAACTCGTAGTCGAGGAAGTCGACCGCGCCCGAACGCGCGACCGCCTGGTACATCTCGAGCACCTGCTCTTCCGAGATGCCGATCGTCTCGCCGCCTTCGCGGATCGAGCGGCGCGTGAAGATGATCGGGATGCCCGCCGAACTCTTGCGCACTTCCTGCGCCAATTCCACGACGCGGTCGGTCTCAGCGATGCCGGAGAAGAAATCCACCCGCCATTCGAGCAGGTCGGGCTGCTTCGCGACTATCGCGTCGAGTTCGCCGAGCACGCCGGCCTCGTCACGGCCGACCAGCGGTGCGCACACCAGCGGTTCCTTGCCTTCGCCGACCGGCTTGCCTTTCACTTCCAGAGCACGGGTAAATGCCATCTATCGATTCCTCGTCAGTTCGAAAAGGGCGTTCGCGCGACCCACAGGCCGCGCCCGCCCTGTCCTCAATCCTTGTAGCCGACCAGCTTGCGGATGCCGTCGGACGTATAGCCGTCGTAACCGAACAGCGAAAGATACAGCGGCGCCATCTCGATGAACATCTCCCGCCCCATGTGAATCGTGCAGCCGCGTTCGCGTGCTGCGAGCAGGAGCGGCGTGAAGTCGATCTTCATGATGACGTCGGCGACCACGGTGCCCGGCGCGAGGCGCTCGACCGGAACCGGCAGCGGATCGCTCTCCTTCAGCCCGAGCGGGGTCGCATTGACGAGGAGATCGTAGCCCGCCGGATCGTTCGTCGCGACGAAGGCCTCCCGGCACACCCCGAAGCTCGTGAGCCGCCCCGCGAGCCGCGCAGCGCTGTCGGTGTTGATGTCCGACACGCCCACGCTCGCCGCGCCGGCCTCGCCCAGCGCCACGGCGATCGCCGCACCGACGCCGCCCGAGCCGACGACCAGGCAGCGCATGCCCTTCGGTTCGACGCCCGCGCGCTTCAGCCCGCTCACGAAGCCGATGCCGTCGAAGAGATCACCGAACAGCGTGCCGTCCGCGCGCTTGACGATTGCGTTGCACGCCCCGGCGGCCTTCACCGCGGCGCTCGCCGCATCGAGGAAATCGACGCACGCAGGCTTGTGCGGGATCGTGACCATCGCGCCGCGCACGTTGGAGACGGCAAAAAGGGCCGGCCCGACCCTCGGGAAGTCGGCCGGCGCGATCTCCAGCGGCACTACCACGGCATCGATGCCTATGGCCGCGAACAGCTGGTTGTACAGCATCGGCGCCTTTACCTGGCCGACCGGGTAGCCGATGACCGGGTAGAGGAGCGTCGAACCGGAGATCGACAGCGGATTCATTTCTGCAGTTGCCATCGGAATGTTCCTTCCATTATTGGATGCCTGAAAGCGCTGTCTGTCGGGGTTGAGGGCCGGTTCGTGCGCTGATTCCTCTCGTCAGTCGGTGCTGACGTGCGACACCTTCGCGTTCGGCGAGTAGATGTCGAGGATGTTCCAGTGGCCGGTCGTCGGCACCGGGTTGTTCTTCATCGCGACGTCGATCACGAAAGGCTTGTTCGACTTCACCGCCTGCGCGAGCACTTCCTTGAACTGCTCGGCCGACTCGATCTTCACGCCTTCCGCGCCATACGCACGCGCCACCGCGGCGAAGTCCGCCTGGTAGGGCTCGCCGTCCTTGCGGAACAGCGTGCCGGTCGTCGTGCCGTAATGCGCCTTCTGCAGGCCGGCAATGGTGCCGAACGCGAAGTTGTTCATGACCACCCAGATCACCGGGATGTTCTCCTCGACCGCCGTCGCGAGCACCGCCGGGTTCTGGCCGAAGCCGCCGTCACCGACCAGCGACACGACCACGCGGTCCGGGAACGCGACCTTCGCGCCCAGCGCGGCCGGCGCGCCGAAGCCCATCGTGCAGTAGCCGCCCGGGGTCAGGATGCTGCCCGGGGTATAGATCGGGAACTGCTGGCCGACGCCGTTCTTGTTCCAGCCCACGTCGGTCGTGATGAAGGCGTCGCGCGGCAGCACTTCGCGCACCACCGACAGGATGCGCTCGGGCATCATCGGGAAGCAGTCGTCCTGCACGAACTTCTGGTTGCCGGCGACGAAGGTCTCGCGGAAGGCAGCGATTTCCTTGCGCAGCGCGTCGTTCTTGCGCCCTTCCGGCAGCATCTCGCGGGCGACGCGGTTGAGCACGGTCAGCGCGTTCTTCAGGTCGGTGACGACGCCGATCTCGACCGGGTAGTTGCGGCCGATCTCGTTGGAGTCGATGTCGATGTGGATCAGCTTGGTCGGGGGGAAGCTGAAAGTGAACTCGTTTTCCCACGAGCTGCAGTCGGCTTCCGCGAAGCGCGTGCCGAGGCCGACGATCCAGTCCGCGTTGCGGCACTTGTCGTTCACCAGCTTGGTGCCCCAGAAGCCGGTCATGCCCAGCACCAGCTCATGGTCGTCCGGCAGCACGCCCTTGCCCATCAGCGAATGCGCGACCGGCAGCGACAGGTGCTCGGCGAAGGCGCGCAGCTCCTCGGCCGCATCGGCCAGGATCACACCGCCGCCGGCGTAGATCACCGGGTCTTTCGCGTCGAGCAGCGCCTGCACGATCTTCTTCGCGGTCACGTCGTCGATCGAGGGCTTCTGCAGCGCCTTGGTGTGATGACGCAGGCGGGTGAACAACGAAACGTCGATCTCGCGCGAGAAGAAATCCATCGGCACGTTCACCAGCACCGGGCCGGGACGCCCGCTTTCGGCGAGCTGGAAGGCCTTCTCGAGGATCTCCGGGAACAGCTCCGGCGTATCGACGCGCCACGCGCGCTTCACGAAGGGGCGGTAGATCTCCCACTGCGACGCGTCCGCGTGCAGGTTGATCTCCTGGTGCGGGTGCTTGCCGTAGTAGTAGCTCGGGATGTCGCCGGCGATCACGACCATCGGGATCGAGTCGAGCGCGGCATTCGCGACGCCGGTCGCGGCGTTCGTCAGGCCCGGTCCGAGGTGCGACAGCACGACCGAGGCCTTCTTCGTCGCGCGCGCGTAGCCGTCGGCGGCGTGCGCGGCGATCTGCTCGTGGCGCGTGTTGATGAGGCGGATCTTGCTGTCTTCCAGCGCCGTCAGCACTGCGATGTTGGTGTGCCCGCACAGGCCGAAGATGTGCTCGACGCCGCGGTCTTCGAGGTAGCGGACGAGCTGGTGGGAAATCAGTTGCTTCATTTGGCGTCGCCTCCAGATTTGAATGTCGATTGCCTAGTCGATTACGGCGCGGCGAATCGCGCGCCCTGTGCCGTCACTGCGAAGCCGGGGCTACGCCTGATTCTTCCCGGGTACGGCACGGCGCGCCGGTCCCGCATAGGTGTAAGGAATGTTCTTGGGCATCGGACCCTTGATGCGGCCGCCCTGCTGCGACTGCTCCCACGCGTGAGCGAGGATGCCGACCGAGCGCGACAGGATGAACAGCCCGCGCCCCAGTTCCGGCGCGAATCCCAGTTCCGCGTAGATCACCGCCGTCGCGCCGTCGATGTTCATCGGGATGCGCTTGCCCTTGCGGCGCTCGAGGATCGCCTCGACCTGCTGGCCGATCTGCGAATACAGCCCCTCGACGACACCCTTCGCGCGCGCCTCCTCGACCATCGCCAGCAGCTTGCCCGAGCGCGGATCGATCGGATGGAAGCGGTGGCCGAAGCCGGGGATCACCTTGCCGTTTTCCGCGATATAGGCGTCGAGCGCGGCTTCAACGGCCTCGTCGAGCGGGGCCCCCTCACCGATGCGCTTCGCCGCATCCGCGTAGAGCTCCATGCACTGCTGGCCCGCGCCGCCGTGGATGCCGGCGAGCACGTTCACCGCCGACGCCATCGCGTTGTTGAGCTCGACGCCGCAGGTCACGGCCATGCGCGAGATCGCGATCGACGGCGCATGCGGACCGTGATCCACCGCGGCAACGAGTGCCGCCTCCAGCAGGCGCGACTGCTCCGCCGTCGGCAGGTCGCCGCGCACCATCAGCCAGATCATCTGCGGGAAGCTGACGTTGCCGATCAGCTCCTCGATCGGGTAGCCGCGCATCGCGATCTTCCCCGGCTCGATGTCGATGATTTCGGTGGTCCACCACGCCTGCGCGTCGCGGACGATGTCCTCGGCACTCTTCATGTTCAAACCGCCTGTTGTTCGTGGAGTTGCAAAATCTCGGGCGCGGAATAGCCCAACTCGGCCAGCAGCGAATCGGTGTGCGCGCCCAGCACCGGCGGCGGCGTCGCCACGTCGGGATTGCCACCGCGCATCTTGAAGCCGGCGCGCACGAGGCTGAGGTCGCGGCCCACGCCCGGCACATCTTCGAACTTGGCGAGCAAGTCGCGTTCGCGGATCTGCGGATGCTCGAGCACCTGCGGCACGGTCAACACGCGGCCCGCCGGCACGCCCAGCTTCGCGAGGATGGTTTCCCACTCGGCCGCCGACTTCGACGCCAGCCCTGCCTCGACCTCGACCTTCAGCGCCTTGCGGTTGCGCTTCCTGGCCTCGCGCTCGGCGAAGCGCTCGTCGGTCTTCAGATCCGGCCGGCCGATCGCGTCGGCCAGCGCCTCGAACTGCTCCTGCTTGTTCGCCGCGATGTTCAGCGGCCCCTCGCCCGTGCGGAAGGTGCCCGACGGCGCCGCGGTGAAGTTCTCGTTGCCCATCGGCACCGGCTCCTTGCCGGCGATCAGGTAGTTCGACACCACCCAGCCCATCGTCACGATCGTCGAGTCGAGCATCGAAACGTCGATGAATTCGCCTTCGCCGGTCTTCGCCTGACGCACCAGCGCGCTCGACACCGCGAAGGCCGCGGTGATGCCGCCGATGGTGTCGGCGACGGGGTAGCCCACGCGCAAGGGAGCGGACTCATCGTCGCCGGTGATGCTCATCACCCCCGACATGCCCTGCACGATCTGGTCGTAGGCCGGCGCGTGCCGCATCGGACCCTGCTGACCGAAGCCCGAAATCGCGCAATAGACGAGCTTGGGATTCACTTCCTTCAGCACGTCGTAGCCCAGACCCAGGCGATCCATCACGCCCGGGCGGAAATTCTCGACCAGCACATCGGCGCTCTTCACGAGGCGGAACAGCACTTCCTTGCCCGCCTCCGACTTGAGGTTCAGCGTCAGCGACTTCTTGCCGCCGTTCTGCGCGAGGAAGGACGCGCCCATCTTCGCCTTGTTCAGCGCCGGATCGGCGCCGAGCTGGCGCGCCAGATCGCCCGACTCGGGCACCTCGACCTTGATCACCTCGGCACCGAGCAGCGCCAGCTGATACGCGCAGAACGGCCCCGCCAGCACGTTGGTCAGGTCCAGGACGCGAATTCCGGAAAGCGCTGCAGTCATGTGCTACCCCTAAGTTCACTGTGGATCAACATCGATCCTGTCACGTTGATCGAATAATAGAACGCAATTCTTCACAGTGCAACCGTTTTTAGAACCTTGTTTTGTTTTTCAGAACAAGGTCGCAAAACATCCGTCTGACCCGCGGGCCCGAGCCATGGAAAAAGGGATGGCGTCGCCGCGCCACGGCAGGAAACAGATGGAGGTACCGCGGCGTCGCGACGCGGGGAAAGGAGGCACGTGCCGCACGCCGGACGGGCGCGACACGCAACTCAGCGGGAACGAATCAGGCCGCGGCGACCTTGTCGGCGAGCCACTGCACCGACGCCTGCGCGCGGGCGATCACGGCCGGCAGATCGGCGCGTAGATTCTCGTCATTGAAGACTTCGAGCGTGTAATCGCCCGCATAGCCCTTGCCGCGCAGGCGCGCGACGAGGTCGGAAATCAGCCGGCCGTGCACGCCCTCGCCGGGAAAGCGGCGCTCGTGGCGCGAAATCTCGACGAACTCGTCGATCTCGGTCACGAAGTCGAAGGAGCAGTCCGACAACTGGGCGAGGAAGATGCGGTCGGCCGGAATGTCCGCCAGCAGATCGAGCGAGGTCTGCCGCATCAGGATCTGGAATGAATCGATGACGAGACCGACGTTGTGGCGATTCGCCATCTGCACGACCCGCCACGCATCGGGGTACTCGCTCACCCAGCGCCCCCACGCCAGTGCCTCGTAGCCGATGCGGATGCCGTAAGGGGTTGCGAGCGTGCCGAGCACTGCGAGGTTGCGCGCCAGCGCCGCCGGGTCGGCGATGGCCGTGGGGGCTGTCGACGAGGACACGATCAGCAGCCGGCAACCGACCGAAGCCGCCAGTTCGATCATCGATTTCGCCGCATCGATGCGATAACCGACCTCGCGGTCCGAGTCCCCGGTCATTTCCCGCAGGAACTGGAAGGCGCTTACCCGCACGCCGCTCGTGCGCACCTTGCGTGCAGCGGCAGCGGCTCCATCGGGATGCGCCAGCAAATCCTTGGCGCTCAATACCAGGGCACCGAATCCTGCTTCCCGCACGGCGTCCATCTTCTCGTGCAGAGTTCCGGGGAGCGTCGCGCTGTTGATCCCGATCCTGTGAGTCTTCATCGTTCGTGCCGCCCGGGCGGTGAAATGTGATTGCTGTCGAACCTGGCCGCGCCGGATCACTCCGTGCGCTGCACGATCTCGAAATAGAACGGCTCCACGACCGGCGCGGTGACCAGATGCTTCACGCCCGACCGCTCCGGATCGCTCTCCGGCCCGCGGGCGACCGGAACCCCCGTCTCGCCGAATCCTGCCGCCACCTCGGCAAGCGAATGGGTCTCTATGCCGATACAGGCGATCCCCTCGACATTCAGCGGGTCGGCTGCCGGCTCCCCCTCGCGTACCTGGTCGGACGCCGGACGCAGGACGATGCGCAACTTGCCGCAGGGGCTTTCCATCCAGATGGACCCGCTCGCGCTCGTTTGCAGCACGCGGAATCCGAACACCTGCTCGTGAAACTCGATCCACTCCTGCTCACGACCCGCACACACGGTGAGCGCCACGTGCTCCACGCTCGTCAGCCCCATCGGCGTCGCGGGGGGCTTCGTCTGCGGCATCGGAATGAAGTCGACATCGTAGATCGTGTGATCGCCGTAGCGGTCGATGAAGTAAACGTGCGTTCCGCCAATACCGATGATCGCGGGGATGTTCAGTTCCATCGCGCCCGCATGCGGCGGCACGTCCCACGCACCGGTCGCCTGCGCACGCTTGTAGGCGGACGCCACATTCTTCACGCGCAGCGCGATCGCGCAGATCCCCGGCCCGTAGGTCCGGTTGAACGTCTGCGCAAAGCTCTCCTCGTCGGAGTTGATGAGGAAATTGATGTCGCCCTGGCGGTACAGGACCACGTTCTTCGACCTGTGCTTCGCCACGGCGGAAAAACCCATGCGTTCGAAATGGGCGCCGAGCGCATCCGGGTCGGGCGAAGCGAATTCGACGAATTCGAGACCGTCCATCCCCAGGACGTTGCCTGAAGCGTCAGAGGTCGGAAAAAACGGGTCTTGCATCCTTTGACTCCTGGTTGCCACTTGCGAGCGGGTCGTAAAGTATCCGGCCGGGACCGCGCCTGACCTCGGCACGATTATTGTTGTCCCGGCAACGAACTGACGTTCGGGCTGAACCCGTCGAAGCCCCGCCACTGCGCTTCGACAAGCCGGGCCTGAGCGAAGTCGAAAGGCTCAGCGCGAACGGAAGTCGTCGATGACCGCTTTAATATCATACGCCCCGCATGAACCCAACGGCTTTCTGCGCCGCCGCGCGCGGCCTTCCTGCCGGTGTTGCCGCCTCGCCGCACGGGGCCGGTCGTCGCCTGCAAACACCATTGCAACGGATAGAACGATGTTCCATTATTTAATGGTATCGTAGATCGACCCCGGCAGTCGTGCCGCCTCGCCGCCACGATTCCGTGCTGGCCCCCGCTGCCTGCGGCGCCGCGCGCACCCGGGCGAGATTGACCGTAAACCCGGTTATCATGTTCCAATAATGAGAACCTGGTTTCATTTTACTGGAGCATTCCCATGAGCAGCGAAGGCGTCGCATCCGTAGAACGCGCCCTGACCATCCTCGATGTCTTCACCGACCGGGACAAGAGCCTGACCCTGACCGAGATCTCCAAGCGTGCAGGCTTCTACAAGAGCACCACGCTGCGGCTGGCGGAGTCGCTGGAAAAGTTCGGCTACCTGCGCCGCCTCGACGACGGCGCCTACCGCCTGGGCCCCAAGCCGCTGTACCTCGGCTCCCTGTACCAGAAGCACTTCAGCACCTCGGACTTCGTGCCGCAGATCATGCGCCGCATGTCCGAGGAAATCCGCGAAGGCATCTCCTTCTTCGTGCGCGACGACGACCGCCGCGTGTGCCTGCACCGCGTCGACTCCCCGCGCGCGATTCGCGACGCGATCCATGAAGGCGACGCCTTCCCGCTCAACAACGGCGCGTCCGGCCACGTCCTGCTCGCCTTCAGCGGTCTGTCGGGTGCCAGGTACGACCAGATCCGCGACCGCTGCTATGCGATGTCCCTGGGCGAGCGCGACCCCGAAACCGCGGCGGTGGCCTGCCCCGTCTTCGCCGTCCAGCAACGCCTAGTCGGCGCACTGTCGGTCTCCGGCCCCAAGTACCGGCTCGACGAAAAGACGCTCGAAGCCATGGTGCCCACGCTGCACAAGTTCGCTGCCGAACTCACGCAACTGCTCGGCGGCACCTGGCCCGAAGTCCGGGGGTTGCCGAAGGCCCAGACGGCCTGATCCGCGCTCCGGTCGGAAGACCGTCACGGCGGGGCGCTCATCCGCCCCGGTTCCCTTCCTCCCCCGACGGCCCGGGCATTGCCCGGCACTCGCGGAAGATCCGCACCCTGCAATGCGCGCATACCTGCGGGTCGAGCGCGGGGACGATGCGCGCCAGGGCTTCGGCCTTGCTCGCGAAGATGTGCCCCCCGCCGCGCAGGCTGTCGTGCAGCCCGCTGCGTCGCCACGCGTCGAGCACCCGCGGTCGCGGCCGGTGGAAATACAGTCCGCCGCCCACCTCCGCCCGCGTGCGGAATTCGCGCGCCCACAGCTGTTCGCCGGCGAGATCCACGAAATTCATGCTCTTGGCCATCACGAGCAGGTGCTTCTGCCCCGGATGGCGCTCGCGGAACGCCTTCAGCACATCCCCTACGTACTGCGCCGCCCCGAAGTACACGTCACCCTCCATGCGCACCAGCTTCAGTTGCGGGCACTCCGCCGCCTCGCCCGGGATGTCCTCGACGGGCGTGAAGCGCCGCTCCGGACCATGCGGCACCAATACCCGCATCACCGGCCGGGACGTGTGATGAAGGTAGAAGATCAGCGACAGCCCCACTCCGATGAGGATCGCGAACTCGATCGGGATGAGCAACATCGCGCCCCACGTCGCACCGAGGCAGACCGCCTCCTGCCGGCTGAAACGCGCAATCTCGACAATCTTCGGCACGTTGATCAACGACCACGCTACATACAGGAGCAGTGCCGCAATCGCCGACATCGGGATACCGGCGAGCAGATCCGCCCCGGCGAGGACCAGAAGCAGCAGGAGCAGGCTCGAAAACACCGCCGCGAGAGGCGTCCGCGCACCGACCTCGAGATTCGGCAGCGAGCGGTTCAGCGAGCCGCAGGATAGGTAGGAGGAGAAGAAGCTGCCGGCGATGTTCGACAGCCCCTGCCCGAAGAATTCGCGATTGACGTCGATATGCTGTCCCGAGCGTTCCGCGAGCGCCTTCGCAATCGAGATCGACTGACCCAGCGCAACGATCGTCAGCGACAGCGCGATGCCCGACAGCTGCGCGAGCGTTGCCGGCGAAAGGTCCGGCATGCTCAGGGGAGGAACCGCCGACGTCAGCGCTCCGAGCCGCTCGATGCGCTCACCGGTCTGCATCTGCCAGCCCTCGGCGAGCGCATAGCCGGCCGCCAGGCCCAGCAACATCGCCGGCCAGCGCCGACGGTAGCGGACGACGACCAGCGTCGTGGCGACGGTCACGAGCGCGACGAGCGGTTCGCCCGCTGCAAGCACGCCGCCCGATCGCGCCAGCTCCCACAGCTCCAGCGCCGCGCGGTAGCCGATCAGGCAGGCCGCGCCCGACATGAAGCCGAGCAGCACCGACGGCGAAATGAAGTTGGCGAGCGAACCGAGGCGAAAACGGGCGATCAGGAACTGCATCACGCCGACCATGAAGGTGGCCGTGAGCACGAGCCGCAGATAGTCCGGCGAACCCGGCATCGCCAGCGGCGACAGCATCGCGAAGAGCGCGAGCGAGTTGGCGTTCGTGGGGCCGGACATCACGTGACGGCTCGAACCGAACAGCGCCGCGACGATGCACGGAACGATCGCCGTGTAGATTCCGTACTCGGGCGGCAGGCCCGCCAGGCGTGCGAAGGCCACCCCTTGCGGCAGAACCAGCAGCGCACCGAGCAGCCCGGCGAGCAGGTCCGCGCGCAAGCCGGCCGCAGTCAGCGTCAGCAACCAGTCGCCGCCGCCGTGAGCGGCCAGCGCCGGGAAAATCCGGCTCCGCAGCCTGTGCAAATCCTTTGCCCCTCGATTGTCCGTACGCCTGCGGCACGGTTTGCTTGACGACGCCACCCCCGGTCTGCGTCGCATTGCGGACAATTATCACCCGCGCACGTGTCCGCCGCATCCGCCGCGGGAAGCCGGCTATCTTCCCCCGCCGACGAGGCATTCCATGACCGCGTGCCACCCCGCCTCGGCCCCGGCGCCCGCCTGCGCAAACGCGGCCTCCAGCTGGACCATCTGTGCACCGGTGAGACGTGCTTCCAGTGCCTCGCCCGCAGGCGTGAGCCGCAACTGACGGACGCGCCGGTCGTGCGCGGCGGTTTCCGTCGCGACCAGCCCCATCTCGACCAGTTGCCGCAATGGTGCATTCAAGGCCTGTTTGCTCACGCCCAGCACGCCGAGCAAGGCATTCACCGAAACGTGCGGATTGCGGCCGACGAAATACAGGATGCGGTGATGCACCCGTCCGAGGCCGCGCTCTTCGAGGATGCGGTCCGGCGGCGCGGTGAAGGCGCGATAGCCGAAGTACAGCAGCTCGATCGCCTTGCGCAGCCGTGCCTCATCGGCAGCGGACGCGGAGTGGGCGCAGGAGAATTTTTGGTCAACCATATTGACATGCTAGAAGGCGAACCATTACCTTGTCCATAGGTCAAGATTATTGACATTTCACCGGACGCCACGATGACCGCCCAGCCTTCCGCCCTCCCCGCATTTTCCACCCGCACCCGCGACCTGCACGCGTCGCCGATCCGCGAAATCCTCGCCGTCGTCGATCGCCCGGGCATGATCTCGTTCGCCGGCGGACTGCCCTCCGGCGACAGTTTTCCGCGCCTGTCCCTCGACACCATGCCGCAGAATGCGCTGCAGTACGGTCCCAGCGAGGGGGAACGCCCGCTGCGCGAATGGATCGCCGCGGACCTGCGCACGCGGGGCCTGGATTGCACGGCCGACCAGGTGCTGATCGTCTCCGGGTCGCAGCAGGGCATCGACCTCGTCGCCAAACTGTTCATCGATCCGCAGACCCCGGTTGCCGTGGAGTCCCCGACCTACCTCGCGGCCCTGCAGGTGTTCCGCTTCTTCGGCGCACGTCTGCTCGCCTACGATGCCGAGGCACCCGATACGGCATCGTTCGTGCGCGAGAAACCCGCGTTCGCCTACGTCATCCCCACCTTCCAGAATCCGAGCGGACGCTGCCTCGACGCCGCGCAACGCGCCGCCCTGGCCGCCAGCCTCGACGAAGCGCGGATCCCCGTGTTCGAGGACGACCCCTACCGCGACCTCGCCTACGATCCCTGCGAACGCACGCCGCTGTGCGCGCGGCTGCGGCGCACGCCGTGGATCTACCAGGGCTCCTTTTCGAAGAGCCTCGCTCCCGGACTGCGTCTGGGCTACCTCGTCGCCTCGCCCGAACTGCTCCCCTTCCTGACGCGCCTCAAGCAGGCTGCCGACCTGCACAGCAACCGCGTCAGCCAGTGGGTGGTGCTGCAGCAGCTCAACGATCCGGCGCGCCATGCGCGCATCGACACCCTCGTCGCGAGCTATCGCGCGCGCCGCGACGCGTTCGAACAGGCCCTCCGCCGACATTTCGGCGACATCGCCACGTGGCGCACGCCCCCCGGCGGCCTCTTCTTCTGGTTGACGCTTAAGGAGCGGATCGACACCCGCGCGCTCCTGCCGAAGGCCATCGCAGCGAACGTCGCCTTCATGCCGGGCGAGCCCTTCCTGCCTTACGAGGTCGAGGCCTGCGGCCAGCTGCGGCTCAATTTCAGTCATGCGACCGCGGAGCAGGCCGACGTCGGCCTGGAGCGCCTGGCGGCGTTGGTGCGAAGCGCGTCCTGATTCCGGTCGTGCCCTCTCCGGCCCCCCGGCCGCCGGCGGTCCGTCCCACCCGCCCTGTGGCATGATGGGACGGACCATGAGCACACCAACCACCATCTACTACCACGCCGACTGCCTCGACGGCTTCGGCGCGGCCTACGCCGCCTGGCGCCGCCTCGGCAATGCGGCACGCTACCTGCCGGTGCACTACGGCAGCGCCTGGCAGGTCGAAGACGTCGCCGGACGCGACGTCTTCATCCTCGACTTCTCCTTTCCCCGCGCCGAACTCGAGCGCATGTCCGCGCGGGCCTGCTCCGTCTGCCTGATCGATCACCACGCCAGCGCCCGCGCGGCGTGGGCCGAGCTGCTGCACACGGACGAAGGGAACAGCGGCGCACGCCATCACGATCCCGCCCGCAATCTGACGGTGATCTTCGATCTCGAACGATCCGGCGCCCGGCTCGCATGGGAACATTTCCACCCCGATACGGCCGTCCCGGCAGCGCTCGCACACATCGAAGACCAGGACATGTGGCGCTTCCGGCTTCCCGGCACGCGCCCGTTCTGCCGCGCACTGCGCATGCGCGACTTCGCCTTCCCGAGCTGGGATCCCATCGTGCGCGCAAGCGAGGATGCGACGTCCCCCGCCCATCGGGCCCTGCTCGACGAAGGCGAAGCCGTCGACCGCTTCCTCGCCATCGAGGTCGACCGGCTCGCGGCAAGTGCGCTGGTGATGCCCGTGGGCTTGCAGTCCACCGTCGCGCCGGGCGCCACGGCCTCCCCGTCCGACGAGCGGGTCAGCGGCCTGGCAATCAACGCCAGCGCCGCATTCGCGTCCGAACTCGGCGGACGGCTCGCCGAACGCTCACGCACCTTCGGCCTCGTCTGGCAGCTTGCCGGCGACGGCTTCGTGAAGGCATCGCTACGCGGCTGCAACGTCGTGAACGTCGCGCGCATCGCCGAACACTACGGCGGCGGCGGCCACCCCAACGCCGCCGGCTTTCGCATGCCCTCGCGCGATTTCCTCGAGCAGGTGCTCGCGGCAGTGCCCGACCGGGCATGCTGAACCCCCAGAAACGCCAAATTTGCCTATAATTAAAGCCAGATGGCGTCAATGGAGTTCACCATGAGTACCCCTGCTGCAGTTCTTCCGCCCACCGTCTCGCTTTCGATCGAATCCGTGCTCGGCGGCCAGGGCGTGCTGCATGCAAAGCCGCGGACGGCGCTCGACTGGGTCTCCGTCATCCGCCGCGGCATTTCCTCGGCGGCCGTCGATTCGGCCACGAAAACGCTGCATGTCACCCAGGCCGAACTTGCCGGGGCCCTGGGCATACCGGAACGGACGCTGGCGCGGCGCAAGAAGGAAGGCACCCTCAACAGCGAGGAATCCGCCAAGCTCGTACGTCTCGCACGGGTCGCGGAACGCGCCCAGGAGGTCTTCGAGGACCCGGACGTTGCCATGCACTGGCTGAAGTCGCCCAACACGGCCCTCGGCGCTGCCGTGCCGTTGTCGCTGATGGACACGGACATCGGAGCCGAGAGCGTGCTGGACACCCTGGGCCGCATCGAGCACGGCGTATTCGCCTGATGCTCACGGGGTGGCGTCTGGTGACGGCGCGTTTCGCGGATTCGGCATTCTCGGGCGAGGGCGCGCGCCTGTACGGCGGGCGCTGGAATCGCAAGGGCGTCCCGATGGTATATACCGCTGCGACACAATCCCTCGCCATGCTCGAAATGCTCGTGCAGGACGAACCCTTGCGCGCCCGTTACGTGGTCATTCCGGCAAGAATCCCGAGCGGCCTGCGCATCGACCGTATCGCCGTGGACGAGTTGCCCGGCGACTGGCGCAGCCCCGCGGCGCGCGAACACCTGCAGGATCTCGGCAGCGACTGGGCGAAGGGCAATTCGGCCGCCGTCCTCGCCGTTCCCAGCGCGGTGATCCCGTCGGAAACGAACTACCTGCTCAACCCCTTGCACCCCTCCTTTGCCAGAATCTCCATCGGCGAAGCACAGGAATTCATCACGGACCTGCGCCTGATACGAAGTTCATGATCGCGCACCGTGCGCCGCTTCCGCCCGAAGACGGCCGCCGCTCAGCGAACGCCCGACAACCCACCCCGACCTCGCACTACCCGCAATGTCCCCTACCCGCGAAGAAGACAAGACCGGCGATGCACTGAAGGCCCAGCGTTTCCAGATGCTGGAAGACATCGCCAGCGAAATGTCGAGCAAACTGGTCGTCCCAACCTGTTTCGACGTCACCATCCGCCTGCGCGAACTGCTCGACGACCCCGACGCCCCCGTCGAACGGATCAGTGCTGCCGTAAGCCTCGACCCGATGATCAGCAGCCGCCTGCTGAGCGTAGCCAATTCCGTGCTCAACCGCCGCGATGGCCCGCCGTGCAAGGATCTGCAGTCCGCAATCATGCGCATCGGCATGAAGGCGGTACGTTCCCTCGCGCTCGGCGTCGCGATGAAGCAACTCCTGCTGGCGAAGGACCTCACCGACTTCGACGGCATCTCCAGACGGCTGTGGACGCATTCCGTGACCACCGCTGCCGCCTGTTCCGTTCTCGCGCGCAAGTTCGGTCGTGTCACCGCCGAGCAGGCACTGTTCGCCGGCCTGGTGCATGACCTGGGCGCCAGCTACATGCTCTATCGCGCCTCGCAGTACGACGAATTGCGTCAACGACCGGATACCGTCAAGCACCTCGTCTACCAGTGGCACGAGAGCATCGGCGAGTCCCTGCTCTTCGCCCTCGGCATCCCCGAGGAAATCGCCATCGCCACGCGCGACCACGACCACCCCCGCCCCGTGCCAGAATATCCACGCAACCTCACCGACATCGTCTACATCGGCAATGTCATGGCCGGCGGACATTTCGAGTGGATGAAGAAGGATTTCGACGCCGCCGGGCAGGCCCGCACCGAGCTCGGCGAACCCTATCTGTCCCTCATCGACGACATGAAGACTGCGACCGCGGAACTCCACTCCGCGCTCGACAACTGACGTCCGCGGCAACCGGGCGCAAACGGAAACTACGGAGAGGATTCCCGCACGGATTGCCTGTAAAATTCCCCTCCGACGGAAGGCTGCCGGAGCGCTGCGCGTCGCCCCGGCGACGCCATGATCGATTCGCCTGTCCGGCAAACCATCCTGTACGGACACGGAGGCGCGCATGGCGCTGGCATCACTCTCGACGCAGCAGATCATCGACCAGCTCGATTCCGGCTATCACTGGGTCGGCAGCACCATCACCTACGCCTTCCCGGTCACCGCCGCCAGCCTGTTCTGGACCGACGAAGGCGGCTCCTTCCAGCCGCTGGGCGCAACCGGGCAGGCGTACGCCGAAGTGGCGCTCACCTCGTGGGACGAACTGATCGCCCCGTCCTTCGCGGAAATATCGGGATCCGCGTCCGATGTCGAATTCGGACTCACCCTCAACGCCGACTACGCCCACGCCTACTTCCCATCGCACGGAAGCGTCTGGTTCAGATCCGGCGATGCCTCCCTGGCCGACCCCGAGGTCGGCGGCTACGGCTACATGACCTATGTCCATGAGGTCGGCCACGCCTTGGGCCTGGACCACATGGGCGACTACAACGGCTACGCGGCCGAGCCGACGAGCTACCAGGACAGCACGGTCCTGTCCGTCATGTCCTATTTCGGTCCATCCTACGGCGCATGGTCGGCCGGAACCGGCCAGATCGCATGGGCCGACTGGGTCGGCTCGGACGGCAGGCTCTACCAGCCCCAGACCCCCATGCTCGACGACGTCCTGGCGATCCAGAGCATGTACGGCGCCGACCGCACGACGCGCACCGGCGACACCACCTACGGCTTCGGCTCGAACGTCACCGGTGCGATGGCGGAGATCCTCGATTTCACGCGCAACGCCCATCCCGTCCTCACCATCTACGACGCAGGCGGAAACGACACCCTCAATCTCAGCGGCTGGTCGTCGGGCAGCACGGTCGATATCGCGCCGGGAGCCTACAGCTCCTGCAACGACATGACCAACAACATCGCCATCGCATACTCGACGGACATCGAAAACGTCGTCTGCGGCGAGGGCTCCGATTCGATCCGCGGCAACACCCTCGCGAACCGTCTCGACGGCGGCGGCGGCAACGACACCATCTACGGCCTCGGCGGCGACGACGAGCTCCTCGGCGGTGGCGGCAACGACTATCTCGACGGCGGCACGGGTATCGACTGGGCCACCCTGGGCGCGGACCTCGGCAGCTACGCGATCATCTACGACGCCACCACCGGAATCTTCACGTTCCAGAGCCAGTCGACCGGGATCGACACCGTCACCGGCACCGAGTACTTCCGCTTCGCCAACGACGTCACCCGCAGCGCCGGCGAACTCGCCGGCGGGCAGCGCGCGGCGCCCGTTGCCGGGATCACGGTCTCGGGCACCGGCCGCGCCAACATCCTCACCGGCACCGACGCCGACGACCAACTGTTCGGCCTCGGCGGCGCCGATTCGCTCGACGGCGGCTTCGGACACGACCTGCTCGACGGCGGCCGTGGTGCGGACCGCCTCTCCGGCGGCAACGGCGACGACACCTATGTTGTCGACAACCGCAATGACATCGTGACCGAGTCGAACGGCCTGCTCGGCGGCATCGACACCGTGCGCAGCACCGTCTCCTTCGCCCTCGGCGCCGACCTCGAACACCTCACCCTCACCGGCCGCGCACGCGCGGACGGCACCGGCAACGACGGCGACAACGTCATCGCCGGCAACGCCGGCCGCAATACCCTCGACGGCCGCGGCGGCGAAGACACCCTGATCGGCGCGGGGGGGCGCGACCTCCTCACCGGCGGCGGCGGCCAGGACGTCTTCCGCTTCGACACCGTTTCCGATACCGGCACGAATGCCCGTACGGCAGACCTGATCACGGATTTCGCGATCGGCGAAGATCTCCTCGACCTGTCCCTCATCGACGCGAACCTCCTCACTGCTGAGAACGACGCCTTCGACGCCACCTTCCTCGCTGCCGGAACCGCCTTCTATGCGCCAGGTCAGCTCCAGTTCGCCGGCGGCATCCTGTACGGCAACGTTGACGCCGACGCAAAGCCCGAATTCGCGATCAACGTCGGACAGATAGCACTCTCCCACAGCGACATCGTGCTCTAGGCCGAACCGCAGGAATCGCCCATTGCGCGGCGGTTCCACCGTCATCGCCTTACACACGATTACAACACGTTTGCATGGAATGCTTGCCGCCCGACGCCGTCGCGCTACACTGCGCGCCTTGATGTCTTCCGAACGGAATATGCACAGACATACGGCCCTGCGACGCTCCCTGCTGATCCTGATGCTTCCCCTGCTGGCCTCCACGTGGAGCCACGCAGCGGAACAGAAAGCCGACAGCGGGGCAACCACAGTCGAGCTGTCGGCCGACGCCCGCCGTGCGGCAGCCAACGACCTCGCCATCGCAACCCTTTATTTCCAGGCGGACGACCGCAATCCCGGCGCGCTCGCGCGCCAGGTCAACACCGCCATCGCGGCGGCGCTGGAACAGGCGCGCGGCTATGCCACGGTGAAGGCGAAGTCAGCCGGCACCGCCACCTTTCCGGTGTATGGCAAGGAAGGCCGGCGCATCGAAGGCTGGCGCATGCGCACCGACATCCAGCTCGAAAGCCGGGACCTCCCCGCCCTCACCGAACTCGTCGGCAAGCTCCAGGGAACGCTCGCACTTTCCGGCCTGATCCTGCAGCCCTCGCCCGAAACCCGCAAGAGCACGGCCGACCTCGCCGCCACCGACGCGATCCGCGCCTTCCAGGAGCGCGCCGGAGCCATCGCCGCCACGCTGAACAAGCCGTGGCGGATTCGCCACCTCTCCGTCGCCCACGGCGGCAGCCCCCGCCCCCCTTTCCCCGCGGCGCGCGCGGCGGCATTCGCTGCCGAGGCCTCGCCAATGCCCGTCGAAGCCGGCGAGACCGAAATCATCGTCACCGTCAGCGGCACCATCGAACTGACGGACTAACGCGGCACGCACCCGCCGCACGCTTCTGAAAGACACTCCATGCGCCTCGATCGCCAACTGGCAGCCCTTTCCGCACTTCTCATCGGCGCGGGTTCCCTCGCCGGCACCGCCTGGACCCGCGACGGTTCGCGGGTCGTCAGTTACTCCTGCCCCGGCGGGGAGCAATTCACCGTCGAATACCTGGAAGGCCACGTGCGCCTGCGCACCGGCGCCGGCATCTTCGCCCTCACGGGCGAGAAGACGGCCAGCGGGGCAAAGTACTCCGACGGCTATACGGTACTCTCGGCCAGCGGAGACCAGGCCATGCTCGAACGACCGGGCCTGCCCGAAAGTCCGGCCTGCAGCGCCATCCGCAAGGCCTCGCTCTGACGCCCGGCCGGGAACGTCCGCGCGTTCGGCCCCACTGGACACCCGACGACTATTTCCCTATCGTTTGCGGATAGTGTGCAGGGGAGCTCCATGGCCGTCCGCAAGCTGCTTCGTGCCTTGACCGCATCCGCGATCGCAGCCCTGGTCGCAGCCTGCGGCAGCGTCCCGGCCCCGCGGCCCGACGTGTCATCCGCACCGACCGTCCCTTCCGGACGCGCAAGCGCCGACTATTTCGTCCTCGATGACCCCGAGCATTCGCGCGAGATGGTCATCTTCGCGCTGGGCCTGATCGACACCGGCTACCGCTTCGGCGGCCGCAATCCCGACGCCGGCCTCGACTGCAGCGGCATGGTTTCCTACGTCGTCGAGCAGGTCTCGGGCCGCCGCCTGCCGCACAATGCCGCGCAGATCGCCGACCGGACGCGGCCGGTCAGCCTCGCGGTGCTCCAGCCGGGCGACCTCGTGTTCTTCAACACCATGAACCGCCCCTACTCCCACATGGGCATCTACATGGGAGAAGGCAAGTTCGTGCATGCGCCATCGAGCCGCGGGCGCGTGCGCGTCGAACGGCTCGACAGCCCCTATTTCAGATCCAGATTCGACGGCGCCAGGACGCTCCTGGCAGACAGTTGAACAAAGCGGCCCGGGCGCGCACAACCCGGGGCGGCGCTGCACCCGCCGACGCTGACAGGAAGCATCTCACCTAACCTTCAGCAGGAGGAGAATCATGCATACACGGAAGATCAGCGAGGTCATCGCCGGCCGCCCCATCCTCACGGGCCCTGCCCACCTCACCGTCAGCGACGCAGCACGCCTCATGGCCGAAACCAGGGTCGGATCGATCATGGTCACCGAAGGCGGCAATCTCATCGGCATCTTTACCGAACGCGACGCCCTGGTCCGGGTGCTGGCCGCAGGTCTGGATCCTCAGGCGACGCCGATCGCCCGCGTGATGACCGCGCGCGTGATGACCGCAACGCCCGAGATGCCGCTCGGCCACGCATTGCACCTGATGTTCGAAGGCGGATTCCGGCACGTACCCATCGTGGCGAACGGCCAACCCGTCGGAATGGTGTCGGCGCGTGATGCGCTCGGACCCGAGCTCGTCGAATTCGAGGGCGAGCTGCTGCAGCGGGAAGCGATCGCCGAAGTGCTCTGAGCGGGCGCCACTCCCCGGCGGCGGCCGTCAGGGCTTCTGCCGGGGCGTATGAACGAACACTTCGCCGGACTTGGTCAGTCCCAGCTCGAAGCGTGCGCGTTCCTCGATCGCCTCGTTGCCGGACTTGAGATCGCGCACTTCGGCCTCCAGGCCCGCATTGCGCTGTTCCAGTTCGCGGTTCTTCTCGCGCTGTTCGTGCAGCTGCCGGTCCACGTCCCACACCCGCAGCCAGCCGCCCTTGCCCAGCCAGAGCGGATACTGCAGGACTGCCACCAGCAGGATGAGGATGACCAGAGGCCAGCGCATAGGGATGAAGATCTGCCCGTAACCAAAAGAAGGCCGGCGAATTCATCGCCGGCCTTGTGCATTGAGTCATTGCGAACGGCCCTCGCGGGCCGCCGCCGAACGCGAAACGCTTAGCGCACGCGCAGGTTGTAGAAGGCGCGACGGCCCGGGTAGCTGACGGTATCGCCGAGATCTTCCTCGATGCGCAGCAGCTGGTTGTACTTCGAGATGCGGTCCGAACGCGACAGCGAACCGGTCTTGATCTGCATCGCGTTGAGGCCGACCGCGATGTCGGCGATCGTCGAGTCCTCGGTCTCGCCCGAACGGTGCGAGATCACGGACGTGTAACCCGCGCGCTTGGCCATCTCGACCGCGGCGAAGGTTTCCGACAGCGTGCCGATCTGGTTGATCTTGATGAGGATCGAGTTGGCGATGCCCTGGTCGATGCCCTGCTCGAGGATCTTCGTGTTGGTCACGAACAGGTCGTCGCCGACGAGCTGGATCTTGCGGCCGAGCTTGTCGGTCAGCGTCTTCCAGCCGGCCCAGTCGTTCTCCGCCATGCCGTCCTCGATCGACACGATCGGGAAGCGGTCGGCCAGCGTCGCGAGGTAGTCGGCAAAGCCTTCCGAACTCAGGGTCAGGCCTTCGCCGGCGAGGACGTACTTGCCGTCCTTGTAGAACTCCGACGCGGCGCAGTCGAGCGCCAGCACCACTTCGCGGCCCGGCTCGTAGCCTGCGGCCGAGATCGCGTCCTGGATCATGTTGAGGGCTTCCTCGGTACTGCCGACGTTCGGCGCGAAACCGCCCTCGTCGCCGACGGTCGTCGGGTAGCCCTTCTTGTCGGTGAGCTTCTTCAGGTGATGGAAGATCTCGGCGCCGCAACGCAGCGCCTCGCGGAAGCTGGTCGCGCCGACGGGCATGATCATGCATTCCTGGATATCCAGGCTGTTATTCGCATGCGCGCCGCCGTTGATGACGTTCATCATCGGCACCGGCATCGCCATCGGGCCCGAACCGCCGAAGTAGCGGTAGAGCGGCAGGCCGGCCTCTTCGGCGGCGGCCTTCGCGACGGCCATCGACACGGCCAGCATCGCGTTGGCGCCGAGGCGCGACTTGTTTTCGGTGCCGTCGAGCTCGATCAGGGTACGGTCGATGAAGGACTGTTCCTCGGCGTCGAGGCCGATGATCGATTCCGAGATCTCGGTGTTGACATTCTCGACCGCGCGCAGGACGCCCTTGCCCAGGTAGCGCGCGGCATCGCCGTCACGCAGTTCGATGGCTTCGCGCGAACCGGTCGAGGCACCCGACGGCACAGCCGCACGGCCCATCACACCGGATTCGAGCAGAACGTCCGCCTCGACGGTCGGGTTGCCGCGCGAATCCAGAATTTCGCGGGCAATGACATCAACGATTGCACTCATGGGTATTCCTGTCCTTCCAGGGGTCAAAAATAGGTTTGATCGAAACGCGGGCTGCCGCTTCAGCCGGCCAGCTCCATGAAGCCGTGGCGCTTCACCAGGCTGTCGATGTCCTTCAGCGTCGCCAGCAGCGCCTTCATCTTCGGCAGCGGCCACGCATTCGGGCCGTCCGACAGGGCCTTCGCCGGATCGGGGTGGGTTTCCATGAACAATCCCGCCACCCCCACGGCCACCGCCGCGCGCGCCAGCACCGGCACGAACTCGCGCTGCCCGCCCGAGGCCGTGCCCTGCCCGCCCGGGAGCTGCACCGAGTGCGTCGCATCGAACACGACCGGGCAACCGGTTTCGCGCATGATCGCAAGGCTGCGCATGTCCGACACGAGATTGTTGTAACCGAACGATGCACCGCGCTCGCACACCATGATGGTGTCCGCGCCGCCGTTGGCCTCGCGCGCCTTGTCGACGACGTTCTTCATGTCGCCCGGAGCGAGGAACTGCCCCTTCTTGATGTTCACCGGCTTGCCGCTGGCGGCGACCGCATGGATGAAGTCGGTCTGGCGGCACAGGAAGGCCGGCGTCTGCAACACGTCGACGACAGCCGCGACAGCCGGGATTTCCTCGATCGCATGCACGTCGGTGAGCACCGGCACGCCGAGCTGCTTGCGCACGTCGGCGAGGATGTCGAGTCCCTTCTCCATTCCCATGCCGCGGTAGGACTTGCCGGAACTGCGGTTGGCCTTGTCGTACGACGACTTGTAGATGAAGGGGATCGCCAGCTCGGCGCAGATCTCCTTCAGCGCGCCGGCCGTCTCGAAAGCCATGTCGCGCGACTCGATCACGCACGGCCCGGCAATCAGGAAGAAGGGCTTGTCGAGGCCGGCCTCGAATCCGCAGAGTTTCATCGCGACTCCCTCACGCCGCCTCGGCGGCTGCCTTGCGCGCCAGCGCCGCCTTCACGTACGCCGTGAACAGCGGATGACCCTTGCGCGGGTTGGAAGTGAATTCCGGGTGGAACTGGCAGCCGACGAACCACGGGTGCACGTCGGCCGGCAGTTCGATCATCTCGCACAGGTCGGTGCCCGGGGCACGGCCGGAGACGACCAGGCCCTTCTCCTCGAGTTGCGAGAGCAGCTTGTTGTTCACTTCGTAGCGGTGGCGGTGGCGCTCGACGACGTCGGCCGAACCGTAGACCTCCCGCGCCAGCGAGCTGTCGGCAAGGTGGCACAACTGCGCGCCGAGGCGCATCGTGCCGCCCAGGTCGGAACTTTCGCTGCGCTTCTCGACCTTGCCGGTGCGATCCTGCCATTCGGTGATCAGGCCGATCACCGGGTATGGGGTTTCGCGCTCGAATTCGGTCGAATGCGCCCCGGCCATGCCGGCGACGTCGCGGGCGAATTCAACCACCGCAAGCTGCATGCCGAGGCAGATGCCCAGATAGGGAACCTTGTTCTCGCGTGCATAGCGGATCGCGGCGATCTTGCCCTCGGTGCCGCGCTTGCCGAAACCGCCCGGCACCAGGATCGCATCCATCTTCTCGAGGGCCTTGCAGCCGTCGCGCTCGATATCCTCGGAGTCGAGGTAGTGGATCTTCACCTTGCTCTCGGTGTGCATCCCGGCGTGGTTGAGCGCCTCGATGAGCGACTTGTACGATTCGGTGAGGTCGACGTACTTGCCCACGAAGGCAACGTCGATGGTCTGCTTCGGGTTCTCGAGCGCATGGACGAGCTTTTCCCACACGCTCAGGTCCGCGGCGCGCGCGAGGATGTTGAGCTTGTGGCAGACGATCTCGTCGAGCATCTGGTCGTGCAGCTGCCCCGGGATCTTGTAGATCGAGTTCGCGTCGAGGCACTCGATGACCGCTTCGGGCATCACGTTGCAGAACAGCGCGATCTTGCGGCGCTCGTCGGCGGGAATCGAACGGTCGGCGCGGCACAGCAGGATGTCGGGCTGGATGCCGATCTCGCGCAGCTCCTTCACCGAATGCTGCGTCGGCTTGGTCTTCAGCTCGCCCGCGGTCGGGATGTACGGAACCAGCGTCAGGTGGATGAAGCAGGTGCTGCTGCGGCCCTCCTCGATCCCCATCTGGCGGATCGCCTCGAGGAAAGGCAGCGACTCGATGTCGCCCACGGTGCCGCCGACCTCGACGATCGCCACGTCGGCACCTTCGGCACCGCGCTTGATGTACTGCTTGATCTCGTCGGTGATGTGCGGGATGACCTGCACCGTCTTGCCGAGATACTCGCCGCGGCGCTCCTTCTTGATCACCGACTCGTAGATCTGGCCGGTGGTGAAATTGTTGCGCTTGCTCATGCGGGCGCTGGTGAAGCGCTCGTAGTGGCCCAGATCGAGGTCGGTCTCGGCGCCGTCCTCGGTCACGAAAACCTCGCCGTGCTGGAACGGGCTCATCGTGCCCGGATCGACGTTGATGTACGGATCCAGCTTGAGGTGGGTAACCTTGATGCCGCGGGATTCGAGAATGGCCCCCAGCGAGGCCGCTGCAATGCCTTTGCCCAAAGAGGACACGACACCGCCGGTAACGAAGACGTATTTGGTCATGGGAACGTTGCTGCGGGAAAGCGCGATGATAACCGAAGAGCCCCGCAGGCCGGAAGCGATGTGCGGCACCTGCCCTTTTCCCCGGGCGAAAACGGTGCGATCGTGAATGCCATGACGAGCGCGAAACGCGAAGCGGCGCCGGCGAAAGGGCGGCGTCTGATACTCTTCGGAGCCTTCGACCGCCACAACTTCGGCGACCTGCTGCTCGCCCGTTGTGCGGCGGCGGGCGCTCGCACCGAAATCGTCTTCGCCGGCCTCGCCGCACGCGACCTGCGCAAGTTCGAGGGCTTCCAGGCCCTGGCGCTGGCAGACGTCATCGCAACCTTCGGAAGAGAGGACGCCGACTTCGTGCACGTCGGCGGCGAGCTGCTCACGACCACCGCCTGGGAGGCCGCCGTGATGCTGCAGTCCCCGACGGAGGCGGCACGCATCGTGGCCCTGCACGACCGCAGCCCGGAAGCGCGCACGACGTGGGCACGGTCGGTCCTCGGCACCGCGCGCCTCATTCCCTACGTCATTGCGCGGGACGAGCTGCCCGCCCGCTGGCGCACGCACTTCTGCCCTGTGGGTGGCGTCGCATTCGACACCCTGCCGGCCGCGGAGCGCGACGAGATCCTGCGGGCGCTGCGCAGCGCGAGCACGCTCCGCGTCCGCGACCGGACGACCCTGGATGCACTTCGCGGCGCCGGGCTCGATCCCGAGCTCCTGCCGGACCCGGCCGCGGCAACGCCCGCGCTTTTCGGCGCAACGATACGGCAACACGGACAAGGCGGCGAAATCGCAGCGCTGCGTTCCCGGATGCGATCATGGATTGCGGTTCAACTCGCCGCGGAATGGGGGGACGACGCGACGCTCGACCGCGTCGCACGGCTCCTGCTCGCCACGTCGGCAGCACACGGAACAGGCATCGTGCTGTTCCGCGCGGGGCTGGCGCCGTGGCACGACGACCTCGATACGCTTCGGCGCCTTGCGGAGCGACTCGGGACGCAACGTCCGGTCGCGATCCTCGAATCTGCCCGCGTGTTCGACATCTGCGCCCTGCTCGCCGGCGCGTGTGCCTGCGTGGGCACCAGCCTGCATGGCTGGATCGTCGCACACGCGTTCGGGGTGCCTGCGCGCTGCCTCGTACGCAGCCCTGCCGACAAGGCCGCGCACTATACGGATACCTGGTGCGGCGTGCCGTGCCAGTGGCGCACGCCGGACGACGAGCCGCTGTTTCCCGAAACGGTCAGCGGATGAAGTCGCGGTTCACTCCGCGGAAGAGTTCGGTGCCGCCCCGGCGCAACCACTCGAAGGCGACCATTTCGCGCGACACGATCTCGATGCCGTGACCGCGCATGCGCGCGAAGGCCAGTTCCCGATCGCTCGATCGACGCGAGCCGGCGGCGTCCGCCACCACGAAGACGTCGCGGCCCGCCCAGCGCAGCCCCAGCGCGGTCTGTTGGACGCACACGTGGGCTTCCGTTCCGCACACGACAACCTGCCGTCGGTCGTCGATGGCCGTGCCCCGGAGGCATCCGTCCGCCTCGGCCGAAAAATGCTCCTTGGTCACGAACTGCGCCCCGGCCGCGACGGCCGCAGCCTTCACCTCGGCGACGGTCCCCCCGATCTTGCCCGGAAAGTGCTCCGTGACGACCACCGGCACCCCCAGGCGCGCGGCGACGCCGGCAAGCCAGACGCAGTTGCGCACGACCGATTCGCCCTCGTCGATCGCCGGCGCGAGGCGCTCCTGCACATCCACGATCAGCAGCACGGACTTCTCGCAGTTCATCAGCATCATCGGATCTCCCTATGGATTCGCGGCGTTCAGGTGGCCGGCTCGGCGCGATCGCGAAAACGTCCCGGCGCGTCGGGGCTCGTCCGCGCTTCGACGTTCCCGTTCTGCTCCGGACAGGATGAGGACATGCGCCATTGCGCAAGAATGTGTCATTTTCGCTCGGGACTGTACCCCATCTGCCGGACGATGATGCGTCAGAGGAAAGCGCGCAATCCGTCCGGCAGCGGCACCGACTTGTTCGTGCCCATGTCCATCCATACGACCTTGGACGCACCTTCCGCATACAGCCGCTCGTCGCCCTCGACGAAGAGCTCGTACCAGGTCATCGCGCTGCTCCGGCCGGGTTGTCCTGCATACATCTTGACGATCACGGTCGCCGGATAATTCACCGGCAGCAGGAAGGTGCAGCTGGCGTTGATCACGACCGGCCCCGTGCCGCAGTTCGGATCGACCCCGAAACCGAGCTGCTCGATCCATTCCACGCGGGCCTGCTCGCAATAGCGGAAATACACGGTGTTATTGACGTGCCCGTAGTAGTCCATGTCGCCCCAGCGCACCGGGATGCGGGTGGTATGAACCAACTTTCGTTCCTGTTTCATTCAATCGATTCCTCAGGTTTGGCTCGACAAGACACTCTAACATACGGTACCGTATGTTCGATATGCACCGGTGCGACAGGTGACGTGCGCCTCCAAGGGCATGCATGTATTAAACTGCATCCCCGCGATGCACAAAACCAATATGCGCGTATTCAAATGGAGAACTGAATGGAACGCGAATCGATGGAATTCGACGTCCTGATCGTCGGCGGCGGGCCTGCGGGGCTGGCCGCGGCGATCAGGTTGAAGCAACTGGCGGCCGAGAAAGGCAATGACATCTCCGTCTGCCTGATCGAGAAGGCCGCCGAGATCGGCGCCCACATCCTCTCCGGCGCGGTAATGGATCCGCGCGCGCTGAACGAGCTGATCCCCGACTGGAAGGAACAGGGCGCGCCGGTCACCACCGCGGTCACCGAAGATCGCGTGATCTTCCTCAACGAAACGGGCGGCCGCAAGGTGCCCACCGGCCTGCTGCCGGACTGTTTCCTCAACCACGGCAACTACATCGTGCGCCTCGGCAACGTCGCCAAGTGGCTCGGCGAACAGGCCGAAGCGCTGGGGGTCGAGGTCTATCCGGGTTTTGCGGGTGCCGAGATCCTGTTCGACGAGACGGGTGCCGTGAAGGGTGTCGCCACGGGCGACATGGGCGTCACGCGCGAAGGCGAACAGGGCCCCGCCTACCAGCCGGGCATGGAGCTGCACGCGAAATACACGCTGTTTGCCGAAGGCTGCCGCGGGCATCTGGGCAAGCAGCTCGAGGCGAAGTTCAACCTCAGGAACGGCGTCGACCCGCAGACCTACGGCATCGGCCTGAAGGAACTGTGGGAAGTGCCCGCCGAGCGTCATGAGCCGGGCGTGGTCGTGCATACCACCGGCTGGCCACTGCCCTCGGACACCTACGGCGGCGGCTTCGTCTATCACCTCGAGGACAACCTCGTGGCGATCGGCTACGTCGTGGGCCTCAACTACACCAATCCGCACCTCTCCCCGTTCGAGGAATTCCAGCGCTACAAGACGCATCCCGAGATCCGCAAGTATCTCGAAGGCGGCAAGCGCCTGGCCTACGGTGCGCGTGCGATCGCCGCGGGCGGCCTGCAGAGCCAGCCCAAGCTGGTGTTCCCGGGCGGCGCGCTGATCGGCGACGACGCGGGCTTCCTCAACGCTGCGCGCATCAAGGGCAGCCACGCCGCGATCAAGAGCGGCATGCTCGCAGCGGAAGCCGCGTTCGACGCGGTGGCCGCTGAACGTCAGCGCGACGAACTCGCTGCCTTCCCGGAAGCGTTCAAGAGCAGCTGGCTGTATGAGGAACTGCACAAGACGCGCAACTTCAAGCCCTACATGAAGAAGGGCCTGTGGATGGGCTCGCTGCTCTTCGGCATCGACCAGAAGGTGCTCAAGGGCAAGGCGCCGTGGACGCTGCACAACAGCTCCGACCACGACAAGCTCAAGCTCGCGTCGGAATGCCCGAAGATCGACTACCCGAAGCCCGATGGCGTGCTGACCTTCGACCGCCTCTCCTCGGTGTTCCTGTCGAACACCAACCACGAGGAAGACCAGCCCTGCCACTTGCAGCTGAAGGATGCGTCGGTGCCGATCGCCGTGAACCTCGCGAAGTACGACGCCCCTGAGCAGCGCTACTGCCCGGCCGGCGTGTATGAGATCGTGCGCGACGAGTCAGGCCAGAACCCGCGCCTGCAGATCAACGCGCAGAACTGCGTGCACTGCAAGACCTGCGATATCAAGGACCCGACGCAGAACATCAACTGGGTCGTGCCGCAGGGTGGTGAAGGACCGATCTACCAGGGGATGTAAGCTCCGGCCGGCTGCCGACGAGGCAGCAGGGCCTGCGACAGCAAAGGGCGGCTTCGGCCGCCCTTTTTACTGCCCCGCCAGCCGTTTCACGGGTTCGTCTGCAGACCGAGGGACGAGCGCACCGTCGCCTCGGTGACGACGCCCGACAAGGCCGTCTTGCCGCCCTTCCCGTCGAAAAAGATCGTTCTCGGCAACTCGCCGCGCCACTTCGAATCGAGCGCATACCCGAGTGCTTCGGGCGATTCCGCCCCGTACGCGAATCTCTGCCCCGGCACGGCAAGCAGGTCCAGCGGTTCGGCCAATCCGGCAAACTGCGGCTCGACTGCCACCGTCACCAGCCTGAACCTGCGGTCGGCCTTGACCATCTCGGCGAAGAGCTTCAGGTTCTTCTTGCAGTGGACACATTCCGAGGACCACAGGGCGACGATCGTCG
Organism: Aromatoleum tolulyticum; assembly: GCF_900156155.1. Classification (GTDB taxonomy): domain Bacteria; phylum Pseudomonadota; class Gammaproteobacteria; order Burkholderiales; family Rhodocyclaceae; genus Aromatoleum; species Aromatoleum tolulyticum. The sequence goes on along the minus strand of NZ_FTMD01000005.1, from coordinate 160,985 downwards.
GCACCGTATGGCGCGACGGATCGACGATCCGGGTGGCCGCAGCCCGGTCCAAGGCCTGGAATTCGGTCGCACCGCAGGCAGCGGCGACGCACCAGCACAAGCTCGCAACAACGTGTCGGATCTTCATTCCAGCCAGTACCCCCGCATGCCCTCGTTCTCCGTCCGCCAGAACGCGAACAGCGCGTCGCCGCGACGGATCACGCGCGGCTGGTCCGACGCGCCGCCGGTCGCCGCCAGTGCCCGCGCATTGAAGGTCGCGCCGCCGTCCGCCGACACCTCTGCCCGCAGAAGCGTGCGCTCGCCGTCGAATTCCTTCCAGACAACGGCGACGCGCCGCCCGGCGGTCGCGATGTCGGCATGCGCGGCGCGCTCGCCGCCCAACGCGCGCTGCCCGTCCACCCGCCCGTCTTTCAGGCGCCCGTAGAACACGCGCCCTTCGCCCTCCTTCTCGTTGAACCACACGGCGTGACGCGTGCCGTCAGGCGCGACGGCGAGCGAGGGGCCGTGATGCGGGCAGGCGTCGATGCGCCACCGGTCGAAGGTGGCGCGCGCAACCGGTCCGGGCGCTCCGTCCGCGCCCAGCTTGACCACCGCATGGTCGCGCTCGTTGGGTTCGAAGACGTGGCGCCACATCAGCAGCGGGAGCCCGTCCGTATCCCCGGTGATCGCGATGCGGCAGCATTCGCAGGAATGGTCGGCGATCTTCCGCTCGGTGCGGAAACTGCGCCCGCCGTCGTCCGAGATGGCCGCGTAGATCGCCGCACCGCGGTAATCGCGATTCGCCGCCTGCGCCAGCTCGAGGTCGCGCTTGTCGATCCACGCCAGCACGACCTTGCCGGCGCCGGTCACGGCGAGCGAATCGAAGCGATGGGTGATTTCCTGGCGGTCGCGATGGACCGTGACCGGTGCTGTGAAGTGGCGCCGGTCATCGGCACGGGCGAAGCGGATCTCGCCGGTGAAGCGCTTCGCCAAGGGCCGGGTCCATGACACCAGCGCCGCACCGTCGGCATCGAAGGCGAGCTTGGGGCGATTTTCGCCGTCGGCCGAGATCTGCTCCGGCTCGGCATTCACGACGACGGCAGCCTCCCAGCTGCGCCCCTCGTCCGCACTGCGATGCAGAAGCACATGCTGCCCATCCTTGGTCACCGCGTAGAGCGCACCATCGGGTGCGAAGGCCGCGCTCGTTCCCAGTTCGGGACGCGCAGGCTTCCCCGCGGTCATGCCGTGCATGTGCTGAGCTCGCTGCGCGTCGGCCGCGCCGGCGTTCGCGATCACGAACGCCCCCAGCACCGCCAGCATCGCCCGTCGGGTTGCACTCCGTGGCGTGGTGACGCTCACCATTTCGCCTCCACACCCGCGATCACCGTACGCGGCAATCCCGGCGAATACACCGGGGTGCTCCGCGTCGACAGCTGCGCGCTTTCGGCGTAACGCTTGTCGGTGAGGTTCTGGACGCTGCCGAACAGCGACCAGGTCGGGTTGAGCGCGTAATTCCCGCGCAGGTTGAAGAGGTTGTGGCCACCGTACTTCACTGTGTTCGCGTCGTCGAGCCAGTACGAGCCGATCCTCGACCACTCGAGCTGCGCCCGGATCGCGGCCGTCGGCGCCCAGGTCAGGCGGGTGTTGGACATGAAGCGCGGCGCGCTGGCCTGCTCGTTTCCGCCGAAGTCGCCTTGTGAAGTCTCCCAGTCCTCGAACTCGTGCCACGCATAGGACATCGCAACATCGAGCCTGACGGCGCGATGCAACGGCGCACCGAGCCCCAGTTCGATCCCCCGGTGACGCGTCTTGCCGGCATTGGTCGTGATCGTCTGCGTCGTCTCCGGATCACGCTGGCTCACGATGTCGTCGCGCTTGGTCAGGTCATAGGCGACCAGATCGTAGGACACGCCGGCCACCACACCACGGATGCCGAATTCGAACTGCTCGGCGCGGATGGCGTCCAGTTCGACCGCCGACTGCGCAAGCGCCAGTGCCGAGGCGCGGCTCGTGGCGCGCGACGGACGGAAGAGCTGGGACTCGGACGGCGCGCGGAACCCCTGGTTGTACGAGGCGAACAGGTGGGTATCCCGATCGAGCGCGTACGTTGCCCCGAACTTCGGTGTCGCGCGACGGAAACTCACCGTGCTGTCGGCCGCCTGGCCGTAGAAGCTGCTTCCCGCCTGCACAACACCGGCGGCGAAATCGTTGCGGAAGGCGTAGCGCATGTCGTCGTAACGCAGGCCGGCGGTCAGGCGCAGCCTGTCGGTGGGCGAAATCTCGCCGTGCAGGTAGGGCGAGATGCCGCGATATTCGACGTCGTAATCGTAGATGCGCGGCCCTAGGGTGTAGTCGATGAATTCCTGGCTCGCACCGCTTCCGCGCATCGTCGCATTGATCCGGTTCTCGCGCCGCGATCCGGGGCTCATGTCGAGATCGACGCCCGCGATCAGGCGCGCACGCATGGGCGCGAAATCCTGTCGCCACTTCGCCATCAGGCCGTAGGACTGGTTCCGCGTCTCGGCAAGACTCGGATCGAAGCGCAGTGCGAAGCTCGCCAGCAGGTCCATGCTGTTGTCGCGCACGTAGGGCGTGATCGACAGCAGCGAATCCGCGGTCTCGTGCTCGAAACTGGTCGACAGGCGCAGCGCGCTGACCTTGCGGAAAGCGATTGGCAGGTAGTTGCGCGTCGGATCGTGCTTGTAGTCCTCGCGCACGAGGGGCGAGTTGGCGCCCGTGTCCTGATCGATCTCGGAGAAGCCGAGGACCGTCTTCAGCGAAGTGCTGTCGCCGATGAAGTGGTCCCAGCGCAGCGTGCCGCTCTTGCGGTCGTAGGCGGTGTCGTCGCGCCATCCGTCGGTCGCGGAGAGATTCAGGTCGGCGCGGAAGCCGCCGCTCGCGTAGCCCGAGCCGCCGCTCAGGAGCGCGCGCCGCCAGCCGTGTTCGCCGATCTCGACGGAACCGCCGAGTTCCGTCTTCGTCGGTGGCACTCGCGTCAGCACGTTCACGACGCCACCGATGGCATCCGAACCGTACAGCGCCGACGACGGCCCGCGGTTCACCTCGATGCCGCCGGCCTGCGGCACGTTGATCTCGTACAGCGCGTTGTGATTGAAGAAGCCGGGCGAACGCGAGGGAATGCCGTCCTCGAGGAACAGGTACACCGGGCTCGTCGTGAAGGGCTGGCGGATCGCGGTGGTGTGCCCCTCGCCGTTGGTCACTGCGACCGCAGCGCCCGGAATCTGGCTCATGACCTGGGCGGGATGGGCGGGCTTGTCGGCCGCGAGCGCCTCTGCCTTCACCGCTCCGACCGAAGCGGGCGTTTCGACCAGCCGTTCCTTCTCGCGCGTACCGGTGACCGTCACCTGTTCGAGGATGGTTTCGGCCTCGGCCGCCGACGCCCCGCCGATCGCGCAGGCGCAGGACAGCGCGACGAGGGCGCGGATCCGTTCAGCGCTCATGCCCCGCGCCTCCCATCGTGCCGAGCGGGCGCACCGCAGCCTTGACCTCGAGCGTCTCGCGCTTGCCCTTGCTCCCCTCCACGGTCAGCACGAGCGGCACGGTATCGCCGGGCTGCAGCGGCTTGCGCAGGTCCAGCAGCATCACGTGGTGCGCTCCCGGTTTCAGTTCGACGGTCTGGCCGGCGGGAAGCTGCACCCCCGCGACGGGACGCATCTTCATGACTTCCTTCTCCATCACCATCTCATGGATCTCGACGGTACCGGCGACCGGCGAGCCCACCGCGACCAGCCTGGCATCCTCCGATGCAGTCAGCCGCATGAAGGCTCCGGTGACCTTCTGGTGCGGCACGGTCGCGCGCACCCACGGTTCCTCGACTTTGACGTCTGCCTGCGCGGGCAGCGAGAAGGAGATCAGGGACAGGGCTGCTGCAATGTAATGCTTCATGTTTCCACTCCTGCATGTCTGGCGATCCGCCCGGCAACCGCGCGACAAACCGGCGCCGGCACGGATGAATGGCGATACGGCGAAGAACCCGGTATCGGGGTCGAAGCGCCGCAAACGTATCTGACGAAGATCGGGAATCAGCCCCGTGCACGCCGCGCCTTTCCTGTACCGGTCAGGCGGGTCGGGGCGAAGAACGTTCAGGCGAGGAGTGGCGGTGCGCGCGGAGGCGACTTGATCCACGCAAACAGCGGGCGCGGGGAGTGGAAGTACAACCGGGGGAATTCGTCACTGCCGGCTTCCAGCGCAAAGGGCACCACGGGCGGCGCCGGCAGGGCCGGTGCCCCCCCATGCGTTGCGCAGAAGGCGCAGCGTTCCGCGGGAAACAGGTCGGGGTTGCCGCCCTTGCTGTCGCCGGCGGAATCGTCGACCGCGACCAGCTTGGTGCCGGCCACGGTACAGACCTCGACCCAGCGCGTTTCGCCGCCGGCAACCCGCGACAGCGCATGGCTCATCGCCGGCATGACGGCACCGAGCAGGATCGCGAACAACGCGATCCATGCCGTCAGGGTGCGGGTCGAGCGCTTGAGATGCATGAGCGGATAGAGGCCTCGGGACGCTGGCATTCTAGCGACGAGGCTCCCGTTTCCCTTGACTGCAGTCAAGCGGAGGAAAAAGTCGGCTGCCAACTGCTTCACGCTTCGGCAGCCCTTGAGTCGGACCTTTCGTCAGGCCGATCAGCCGAGCCAGCGCCGCGCATTGCGGAACATCCGCATCCACGGCGAATCCTCGCCGAGCGTCGCGGGATGCCAGCTCATCTGCACGGTACGCGCGGTGCGTTCCGGGTGCGGCATCATGATCGTGAACCGGCCGTCAGCGGTCGTCACGCCGGCCAGGCCGTCGGGCGAACCGTTCGGGTTGAACGGGTAGCTCGCGGCCGGCTTGCCGTGGTTGTCGACGTAGCGCACCGCGGTGATCACGCTGCCGCGATCTGCGTCCTCCGCGAACACCGCCCTGCCCTCGCCGTGGCTGACCACGATGGGCATGCGGCTGCCCGCCATGCCGGCGAAGAGGATGGACGGGCTCTCCGGAATCTCCGCCATCACGAAGCGCGCCTCGAACTGCTCGCTGCGGTTGCGATGGAAGGTCGGCCAGTGGTCGGCCCCCGGGATGATGGCAGCGAGGTTCGCCATCATCTGGCAGCCGTTGCACACCCCCAGCGCGAACGTGTCGCTGCGGCCGAAGAAGGCCTCGAACTGCTCGCGCAGCGCGGCATTGAAGAGGATCGACTTGGCCCAGCCCTGGCCGGCGCCGAGCACGTCGCCGTAGGAGAAGCCGCCGCAGGCAGCCAGGCCGTGGAAGTCTGACAGGTGCCGGCGGCCCGCCTGCAGGTCGGACATGTGCACGTCGAACGGCGCGAAGCCCGCGCGCTCGAACGCGGCAGCCATCTCGGCCTGCGAGTTCACGCCCTGCTCGCGCAGGATCGCGATCTTCGGACGGGCACCGGTCGCAATCATCGGCGCGACGATATCCTCTGCCGGGTCGAAGCTCGTGACGACGCTCAGGCCGGGATTCGACACGTCCGCAAGGGCCTCGAACTCCTCGCGCGCGCAGTCTGCGTCGTCGCGCAGGCGGGCGATGCGATAGCTCGTTTCCGACCAGGTCTGCAGCAGCTCGGCGCGCGGCGCGCTGAACACCAGCTTCGCGTTGCGCCAGAAGCGGAGTTCGTCGCGTTCGTTCGGTTCGCCGAGGAAGTGGTAAGTGAGCCCGGCGTCGCGCAGCGGCGTCGTGACGCGCGCACGGTCCTCGCGGCGGATCTGGATCACCGCGCCGAGCTCCTCGGCGAACAGGCCGCCGAACAGGCGGTCGTTGAGGCGACCCTTGATCGTGTCCGGCTTCTTGTCGAGGCCGTCGACGTCGTTCATGTACTGGTCGTAGCACACCGTGTCGAGCACGACGGACAGGCCGCACTTGGACGCGAAGGCCATCTCGCACAGCGTCGCGAACAGGCCGCCGTCGCTGCGGTCGTGGTAGGCGAGCAGCAGTCCGTCGCGGCGGAACTGCTGGATCAACGCGAAGAACTTAGCCAGCTGTGCCGCGTCGACGTCCGGCGCGTGCTCGCCGACGGAACCGAACACCTGGGCGAGCGCCGAGCCGCCGAGGCGGTTGCGGTCGTTACCGAGGTCGATGAGCATGAGCTCGGTTTCGACACCGTCGGGAAACTGCAGCTGCGGCGTGAGCGTGCGGCGGATGTCCTCGACCGGCGCGAACGAAGTGACGATCAGCGACAGCGGAGCGACCACCTGGCGATCCTGCCCCGCGTCCTGCCACGCCGTTTTCATCGACAGCGAATCCTTGCCGACCGGGATCGAAATCCCCGCCGCCTGGCAGAACTGCGACACGGCGCTGACGGTGTCGTAGAGCCTGGCGTCCTCGCCGCGATGGCCCGCGGCCGCCATCCAGTTCGCCGACAGCTTCACCTTGCCGAGGTCGGAAATGTCGGCCGCGGCGATGTTCGTGATCGCCTCGCCCACCGCCATGCGGCCGGATGCCGGGGCGTCCAGGCACGCGACCGGCGTACGCTCGCCCATCGCAAAGGCTTCGCCCTTGTAGCCGTGGAAGCTCATCGCGGTGACGGCCACGTCGGCGACCGGAATCTGCCACGGGCCGACCATCTGGTCGCGCGCCGTCATGCCGCCGACCGAGCGGTCGCCGATCGTGATGAGGAAGTTCTTGGAGGCCACCGTCGGCAGGCGCAGCACGCGCAGGCACGCCTCCTTCAGATCGACATCGGTGACGTCGAACGGCGGCACATGCACGGCACGGCGCGACACGTTGCGCGTCATCTTCGGCGGCTTGCCGAGCAGCACCTGCATCTCCATGTCGACCGGCTTGTTGTCGAAGTGGCGGTCGCTCACGGTGAGGTGGCCGTCGGCGGTCGCCGCACCGAGCACCGCGAACGGACAGCGCTCGCGTTCGCAGATGGCGCGGAACTCGTCGAGGCTTTCGGGCGCGATCGCGAGGACGTACCGCTCCTGCGACTCATTGCTCCAGATCTCGCGCGGGCTCATGCCCGGTTCCTCGATGTGCACCTCGCGCAGTTCGAAATGTGCGCCGAGACTGGCGGAATCAGCCAACTCCGGCATCGCATTCGACAGGCCGCCCGCGCCGACGTCGTGAATCGCGAGGATAGGATTCGCCTCTCCGCGCTGCCAGCAGGCATCGATGACTTCCTGGCAGCGGCGTTCGATTTCCGGATTGCCCCGCTGCACCGACGCAAAGTCGAGATCCGCCGTGTTGGTCCCGGTAGCCATGCTGGACGCCGCGCCCCCGCCCAGTCCGATCAGCATGCCCGGACCGCCGAGCTGGATCAGCAGCGTGCCGGGAGCGAACTGCACCTTGTGCGACTGCTGTGCCTGGATGCTGCCGACGCCGCCGGCGATCATGATCGGCTTGTGGTAGCCGCGCACCTCGCTCTGCACTTCCTGCTCGAAGGCACGGAAGTAGCCCGCGAGGTTGGGACGTCCGAACTCGTTGTTGAATGCCGCGCCGCCGATCGGCCCCTCGATCATGATGTCGAGCGCCGATGCGATGCGCTCGGGCTTGCCATAGGGCTTTTCCCACGGCTGGACGAATTCGGGGATGTTCAGGTTGGAGACCGAGAAGCCGGTGAGGCCGGCCTTGGGCTTGGAGCCGCGGCCCGTCGCCCCTTCGTCGCGGATCTCGCCGCCCGCACCGGTCGAAGCGCCCGGGAAGGGCGAGATCGCCGTCGGATGGTTGTGCGTCTCGACCTTCGCAAGGATGTGGGTCTCTTCCGCACGGAAGCGCCACTGGCCGTCGGGGTCCGCGTAGAAGCGGTCGACCACGGCACCTTCGATGACCGACGCATTATCCGAATAGGCCACGACGGTCCCTTCAGGATGGGCCTTGTGCGTCTCGCGGATCATGCCGAACAGGGTCTTGTCCATCGTGCGCGCGTCGATGACCCAGTCCGCGTTGAAGATCTTGTGGCGGCAGTGTTCCGAGTTCGCCTGCGCGAACATCATCAGCTCGACGTCGGTCGGATTGCGCCCCATGCGCGTGAAGTTGTCGACGAGGTAGTCGATCTCGTCTTCCGACAGCGCCAGGCCCAGCTCGCCGTTCGCGGCGACGAGCGCGGCGCGGCCGCCGCCGATGACATCAACGGTCGTCAGCGGCTTGGGTTCGTAGTGATGGAACAGCGCCTCGGCCGCCTCGACGTTCTGCAATACCGATTCGGTCATGCGGTCGTGGAGCAGCGGGAGCACCGCGGCGAACTGCCGATCGTCGAGCCCGCCCCGCACGTCCAGCGAGTAGGCGATACCGCGCTCGATGCGCACGACCTTGTCGAAACCGCACTGGCTGGCGATGTCGCTCGCCTTCGACGACCACGGCGAGATCGTGCCGAGCCGCGGCACCACCACCAGCGGCGTGCCTGCCGGCGCCTGTGGCGTCGCGGGCACCGCGCCCAGCAGATCCACCAGTCGCTCGAGTTCCACGGCGCTCAACGGCGCCTTGATCTCGATGAGATACCAATGTTCGGCTGCGAGCCCCTTCAGTTTGGGCAGCGCGTCGGCAACGGTACGCGAGAGCCGCTCCAGGCGGGAGGAAGAAAGCGCCGGAGCGCCGCGCAGCTTGAGAATTTCGGCCATTTGAGTCGGTGCGAAGGATCGGGAGGGACGCGAACGGAGTTCGTCGTACGGAAAGGCCGGAATTATACCCGACGGTCGCGCCCGCTCCTGCTGGTAGTTTCCCGCGTCCGCAACCGGCGTGGCGGGCCGCACTGCGTGACACGACAGACCGGTTCAAGGTTTGCACGCGCAGATCGGGTAGAATTACGCGTTTTTGGCCAACGCAGCCTGATGACCACTGCCCCCCTGTCTTCGCCCAGTCGCTCGCGCGAAAGCGCCTGCTGGATCGCGGTTCCCGCCGCAATCCTCGCGCTGTGTGCGCTGGCAGCCCTGGCAAGCGGGCGCAACACCGACTGGTTCCTGGGCTGGAATGCCGCGGCGGCGGCGGCCCCCGCCTTCCTGTGGGCCGGCCTGACCAACCTCGGTTCGACCTCCGGCGCATTCGCGATGCTCGCCGGCTTCCTCGCCTGGCACCCGCGATGGGCGGCATCCGCCCTGCTGGCGGTTCCCGTCGGCGCGCTCTACACGCATGGCGCCAAGGAATTCTTCGATGAAGCGCGGCCGGCGGCCGTCCTCGGCGCGGAGCATTTCAACGTGATCGGGGAAATCCTGCGCACGGGTTCCTTCCCGTCGGGCCACTCCGCCACGGCCTTCGGCTTTGCCGCGGTCGCCGCTCTGTGTGCCGTACAGGCGGGCAAACGGTGGATCGCCGTCGCCGCGCTCGCCATTGCCGCGGCGGTCGCCTTCTCGCGCGTGGCCGTGGGCGCGCACTGGCCGCTCGACATCTTCGCCGGCGCGGCCGGCGGCTGGCTCTGCGGCGCATTCGGGGTGTGGTGGTCGTCGCGCTGGCGCTTCTGGGAGAAGCGCACCGGCTGGCGCGTGCTCGCCGTCCTGATGGCCGGCTTCTCGATCTCGGTGTTCTTCGAGGAGCTCGGTTATCCGGAAGGACGCTGGATCCAGTACGCGTTGAGCGCCTGGGGGCTGGGCGGCATCGCTTTCGCGCTCGCGCGCGCGCCCCTGCCGCAAGGGCGACGCACATGAAGCGGCTGCTGGCGATTGCCGCGAGCCTTGCGCTGCTCGTGTGGCTGGCGTGGGACGGCCGCTGGCAGGGTCTCGCCGATGCGTTCCGGCGCTTGGACCCGCTAACCCTGATGCTCGCGTTCATCGGCTTTGCGGCGAGCTATGTGCTGCGCGCCGGCCGCGTTTACGACGAATTCCGTCGCGACGCGCATGGCCGTTTCGGAGCCTGCCTGCGCATCGTGCTGATCCATAACGCGATGGTCAATGTCGTGCCGTTCCGCGGCGGCGAAGCGGCCTTTCCGGTCCTGCTCGGGCGCAACTTCGGCACGCCGCTGGCCCGCGCCATCGCATCGCTGTTCTGGTTCCGCCTGCAGGATGCGCTCGTCGTCGCCGTGCTTGCCGTTGCCGTCTGGCCGGGCCTCCCGCCCCCCCTGCGACTCGCGGGCATCTTCGGACTCGTCGCCTTCGCCTGGTACCTGCCGCGCTGGGCGCGCGCGCCGCACGCCTGGGCCGAACGCGGCGGCGCCGCGGCGAAGCTCGCCAAACTGCGCGACGCCTTCGCCGACTCGACGCGGCACGCGCGCTTCGGCTGGGCATGGACGCTCGCGAACTGGTCCGTGAAGCTCGCCACCCAGGCCTGGCTCCTGTCGTCACTGCTCCCGGCCGGCCTCGCCGTCGGCGCGGCCGGCGCGCTCGGCGCGGAACTCGCCGCGATCCTCCCGGTCCAGGGTGTCGCGGGATTCGGCACCTATGAAGCGGGCGCGGCGGCGGCGATCCTGCCGCACGGCGTCCCGTTCGAAAACGGCCTTCAGGCCGCCCTCGCCCTTCACCTTTTCGTCATCGCCTGTGCTGTAGCATCCGGCGCCGTCGCCTGGCTCATGCCGGCGCCACCCTCTGCGTCCGCAACCCCAGATCGCTCGCATCTTTCCGGAAAACACTGATCCGAATGAACAAATCGCCCTTGCCGCCGGCCGAACCGCAGATTCCCGCGGACATGCCCGAGCACACCCTGTCCGTCGTCGTGCCGATGTACAACGAGGCGGAAAACGTCGAGCCGCTTCTCGAACGCATCCACCTCGCGCTGGGCCCCTATCCCTGCCCTTGGGAAGTGGTGCTCGTCGACGACGGCAGCTCCGATGCGACGCCTGAGGAGCTTGCCCGCTGCGCCGACAAATACGGACCGCATGTGCGCATCGTCGAGCTGATGCGCAACTTCAAGCAGACCGCGGCGATGCAAGCCGGCCTGGACGCCGCCCGCGGCAGCGTCATCGTCACGATGGACGGCGACCTGCAGAACGACCCGATCGACATCCCGCGCATGGTCAACCGCCTGCTGACCGAGGACCTCGACCTCGTGGCAGGTTGGCGCAAGGATCGTCAGGACGGGCTGCTGCTGCGCAAGATCCCCTCGCGCATCGCCAACCGCCTGATCGCGCGCATGACCGGCGTTCACCTCAAGGACTACGGCTGCAGCCTCAAGGTCTTCCGCGCCAGCGCGATCAAGAGCGTGCGCCTGTACGGCGAGATGCACCGCTTCATCCCGGCCTGGCTCGCGACGGTGACGACGCCGCGCCGCATCGCCCAGGAGGTCGTGACGCACCATGCGCGCGTCTTCGGACAGTCGAAGTACGGCATCTCGCGTACCTTCCGCGTCGTCCTCGATCTCGTCTTCGTGTACTTCTTCATGCGTTACCGCACCCGCCCGGGACATTTCTTCGGCGGCATCGGCATCGGCCTCGGCGCACTGGGCGGCCTCATCCTCACCTACCTCGTCGCCCTGAAGCTCTTCCTCGGCGAAGACATCGGCACCCGTCCGCTGCTCTTCGGCGGTTTCTTCCTCGTCATCGCGGGCGTGCAGATGGTCACCTCCGGCGTGCTCGCCGAACTGCTGACGCGCGTGTATTACGAGTCGGGCAGCTCGCGCGCCTATCTCGCACGACCGGGAAATGCGCTCGAAGACGCTGACGGATGGCACCGGAAAGGCGTCCGATGAATTCTCCCGCGGCCTCCCTGCCCCGGCCGCGTGCGTCGCTGGCGCTCGCGATCTTCCTGCTCCCGCTCGTGGCGTTCTTCCTGCGGCTGGGCGGGGCGCCGCTGTTCGACGTCGATGAAGGGGCGTTTTCCGAAGCGACACGGGAGATGTTCGAGCGCGGCGACTTCCTGTCGACCTACCTCAACGGCGAACACCGCTTCGACAAGCCGATCCTCGTGTATTGGCTGCAGGCGCTCGGCTACCTGCTGTTCGGTCCCACCGAATGGGGCTTCCGCCTGCCCTCGGCGGTTGCCGGCGCCCTGTGGAGCTATGCGACCTGGCACTTCGCGCGTGAGCGCTTTGGCGCGAGCACTGCGCTGGCCGCGCTGGCGGTCGCATCGACCGCACTGGGCCCCTTCGCCATCGCGCGCGCGGCGACAGCCGACGCGCTGCTCAACCTGCTCCTCGCCCTGGCGCTGTTCGATGCCTGGCGGCACCTGGAGTCCGGCCGCCGCGCCCCCCTGCTGCGGTGCTTCGTGTGGATCGGACTCGGCGCCCTGACCAAGGGACCGATTGCCCTGATCGTGCCGGGCACCGTCAGCCTGCTGTACTGTGCGAGCCGCGGGGAATGGAAACGCTGGGTGCGAGCCGTGTTCGACCCCGTCGGACTCGCCATACTCGCAGCGATCGTCGTGCCGTGGTACGCCGCGGCCCTGGCGATACACGGACAGGCCTTCATCGATGGCTTCATCCTCAAACACAACGTCGAACGTTTCACGGGCACGCTGGAAGGCCACGCCGGCAGCCTCTTCTACTACGTGATTGCCGTGCCGCTGCTGCTGCTGCCGTGGACCGGCCCCCTGTTCGCCGCGGTGCGGCATGTGCGCAGCGACCTCGATACTGGCGTGCGCCGCTTCCTGTGGATATGGGCCGGCTTCGTCGTCGCGTTCTTTTCGCTCTCGGGCACCAAGCTCCCGCACTACGTCCTTTACGGATCGACGCCGCTGTTCCTGCTGATCGCCGTCCACCGCAACGCGCTACGACGGGCGCCCCTGCATCTGCTCGCCCCGACGCTGTTCCTGGCCCTGCCGCCCTTCCTGCCGCTGATCTTCGACGCGCTCGCGGCAAGCGAGGCCGGCAACGCGTATTACCGCGCCCAGCTGGCGCTCGCACTGACCGAGGCCACGCCCGAATACTACCTCGTCGCGATCGGCGGCCTCCTCGCATGGATCTGGCTGGCCTTGCGCTGGAACGCCGCAGCGTGGATGAAGGTCGGCGCCGCCGCCGTCATCCAGGTCGTCGTCCTCGCGGGCGTGGTCGTTCCCTGGGCGGGCGCGGTATTGCAGGGCCCCGTCAAGGAAGCCGGACTGCTCGCGCGCAAGACCGGCGAACCCGTCGTCGCATGGCGTTACTATGCGCCGAGCTTCAGCGTCTATCGGCAGGCCGTCACACCCGACCGCGCTCCCGCAGCAGGCGAACTCGCGCTCACGCGCACCGACCGCGTTCCGGCGACCGGCGTCGACATCCTCTACCGCAAGGGTGGCGTCGCACTCGTCCGCAAGCTGCCCGATTGAGATCCATGCTCGACCCGGCATCGACGAAGGAAGCCCCACATGCATCAATCTCGTGCGCGACTGCGGTATCTGCCGACAACGCGCCTGCACGGCAGGAGCAACTGCCGATGAACCGGCTGACCTTGTGGATGGCCGTGACAATGGCGGCCTGCGCGCTGGTGTTCACGGTGTGGCCCGAGCTCGATCTCGCGGTATCGGGCGTGTTCTACGATTCCGCGCGCGGCTTCTCCGGCGATTACAACCCGCTCGTCCAGTCGCTCTATCGCGGCATCCCGCTCATGTCGAAGGCGACGATCATCGGCCTGTTCATCGCCCTGTTCGCCTACTCGATGCAGCGCGGGGCGACCGGGCAGAAACGTCGCATCCAGGTTGCCTATCTGATCACCGCGCTGATTATCGGGCCCGGCCTGCTGATCGACGTCGCCCTCAAGGACTACTGGGGGCGCGCACGCCCCTACAAGGTGGCGGAATTCGGAGGCACCAAGACCTTCACGCCGGCTACGCGGCCGTCTGACCAGTGCGAGAACAACTGCTCCTTCGTCAGCGGTCACGCCTCGGCCGGCTATTACCTCGTGAGCCTCGGCTTTCTTGGAGGGGTCGCCGCGCGTCGACGCTGGACGCTGATCGGCCTGACGGTCGGAACCGTCTTCGGTCTCGGCAGGATCGCCCAGGGAGGGCATTTCCTGAGCGACATCGTGTTCAGCTTCTATGCAACGTGGTTCGCGGCGTGGGCGGCATGGATGATATTCCGGCGCCTGGGCTGGTTGCAGGACGACACCGCAGCCGGGGACGCAGACCAGGCGCCGACGCAGGACGACCAGCGCGGCAGTACCGCCTGACCCACCCCGACGCCGTGGCCGTTCTAGCGCGCGGCCGAGGCCGGGTTGGAGCTGGCAAGCTCGATGACGTTGGCCCCTGATGCAGCATCCTCGAGCTTTTCCAGCTTGCCATCGACCACCGCGCCGCATTCCATCTGCAGCTGACGATAGATGATATTGCCGGAGATTTTCGCGTTCGCCTGCAGTTCGAGGAAATGCTCGACTTCGAGGTCGCCCGCGATCACGCCGTTGATCACTGCATCGTAGGCGCGCACGCGACCGTTGATCGAGCCTTTCTCGCTGAGCACGAGCAGGCTGCGCTCGCCGTCCTTGTTGATGACGTTCCCCTGGATCCGGCCGTCGACCCTCAGTCCGGCAGAGAAAATCACGTCTCCGACGATCTCGAGATTGTCCGCCACCAGGCTCGAAAGCTTGGTCATTTCGATCGTGCGCTTGCCCTTGCGTCCGAAGAACATCTGTCCTGCCTCCCGTTTGAATTCCCGCGCCTGCCCGGCGCGGCGGATCACTTCTCCGGCCTGCGCGCCCCGGCAGACTTCAGGAATGCCAGTTCGTCGCCCACCTGCTTGAGTTGCTCGTTGAGCGTTGCGACCTGACGCTCGAGCTCGCTGCGCGTCGCCAATTCCACCTCCAGCTCGAGACGGACCTTGGCGAGCTCCTTCCTGAGTTCGAGGTTTTCCGCGCGCACATCGGAAAGATAGGACGCGGGCGCGAGATGATTCTCGAAGAACCGCAGTCCGGCCACCGCAAGCAACACCACCGCGAGCACGGCCGCCAGCACGAACGCCATGCGGCCGAAGCCGCGGTTCGCCGGGCTCAGTGCGTATTCATTGCGCGTCAGGTCATGGTTCGGCGAACGCCGCGGTTCCCTCACTGGTGGCACTCAGAAGCGCGCCAGATAGGTAGCGGGATCGACCACCAGGCCGTCCTTGATGACCTCGAAATGCAGGTGCGAACCGGTCGAGCGTCCGGTCGATCCCACTTCGGCGATCTTTTGCCCCGGCATCACGATCTGCCCCGGGGTGACCAGCAATCTGGACGCATGCGCGTAACGTGTCACGAGACCGCCACCGTGGTCGATTTCGACGGTCTTGCCATACTCCACGCGAAAACCCGCGTACACGACACGCCCCCCGCCGCTGGCGACGATCGTCGTACCACGCGGGGCGGGGTAGTCGACACCGCTGTGAAAGGCAGGCCGATTGCGGAACGGATCGAGCCGGTTGCCGAAATTCGAGTTGACCTCGACCTCCGGAACCGGGGCACGCCCGGGAAACGCCATCTGCGCGAGGCTGAACGAGGTCGCGACGTTGTCGAGATGGGCGAAGGTTTCGCTTACCCGTTCGATGTCCCGTTCCATGCGCTCGAGTTCGTCCGAAAGCTTGCCGGCATCGTCCATGTCCGGCACGAGCGGCGAGCGCGTCAGGGCCATTGCCGGATCGGCGATCCGGGGCGCGAACGCCGCGGTCGGATCGAGCAGCGGACCACCGGAAGACGCCGGCGGCGTCTTGGCGACACGCCCGGACTTGCTTTCGGCGTCGGCACTGTCGTTGAGCCGGGCCTCGAAGTCCTTGAGGACGCCGATGCGATTCGCCAGACCCTTGGCTTCCGCCTCGAGCTGCACCATGCGGCCCGCAAGCTCTCCGAAACGACCGATCAGCACACGTGCCTCAGGGCTAGCGGAAGTTTCAGCGCCACCTTCCGAAGGTGCCGCGGCGGAGTTCGCCGGTGACTTGAAAACGTACCCGAGGGCGAACCCGCCTCCAAGCGCAGCCAGCACCGCGAGGCTGGCGCCTGCCAGGAACGCACGTGCGCTGATCGTGCGCACTTTCGACTGCGTTAGCGTTCCGGCGGAAAGAATGACAAAAGCCATCCGTCTCCTCCAAGCAGAGACATTGACCAGGCATCGCACGCGTAGCTTGTGCGATGGGCGAAAACGGATCCCGGCCAAATCCATTCGTGCAAATTCAAAACGCCGGAACAAGGGCGGCGAATTCTATCACCAAATCAATACGATGCGTCAAGCCACGAACTCACCGTCGCGCGCTCGATCCGCACCGGAACGGCCCCAGCCGCCATCCATCAGGCTTTGCGGCACACCGCGCCGCGCGCGAGACCTCTGGTCCGCCCCCACTCCAGGCACTATCATCACGCAAACGGCACAATACGGACCCGTACGTTCCTGCCCCGAAAAAACCAAATCCGAGGAGACCCGAATGACCGCTGCGAACGCCTATCCGACCCTGCTCCAGCCGTTAGACCTGGGGTTCTGTACGCTCAAGAATCGCGTGCTGATGGGCTCGATGCACACCGGACTGGAAGAATCCAGCAACGGTTTCCATAAACTCGCCGCTTTCTACGCGGCGCGCGCACGCGGCGGCGTCGGGCTGATCGTGACCGGAGGCATCTCGCCGAATTCGGAAGGCCTGGTCTTTCCCGGTGCAAGTGCCCTGACCAACGACGAGGAAGTCGTCGAGCATCGCCTGATCGCGGACGCCGTCCACGCCGAGGGCGGGCGCATCTGCATGCAGATCCTGCACACGGGCCGATACGCCTATCACCGCGGCTCGGTTGCGCCTTCGCCCCTGAAGGCGCCGATCTCCCCGGTGACGCCGCGCGAGATGACCGACGAGGACATCGAGCGCACCATCGAAGAGTACGCCTGTTGCGCGGCGCTGGCGCAGCGCGCCGGCTACGATGGCGTCGAGGTGATGGGCTCCGAGGGGTACCTGATCAACGAATTCACGGTCCTGCACACCAACCACCGCACCGACCGCTGGGGCGGCAGCATGGAGAACCGCCACCGCTTCCCGATCGAGATCGTGCGGCGCGTGCGCGAACGCGTCGGTCCGAACTTCATCATCATCTACCGCATCTCCATGCTCGACCTGGTCGAAGGCGGCGCTCCGTGGCAGGAGATCGTCGCGCTGGCGAAGGCCATCGAGGCCGCCGGGGCGACCCTCATCAACACCGGTGTGGGCTGGCACGAGGCGCGCATCCCGACGATCGCGACGATGGTGCCGCGCGCAGCCTTCAGCTGGGTCACGCGCCGGATGAAAGGCGAGGTCGGAATTCCGCTGATCACCTCGAACCGCATCAACACGCCGGAAATTGCGGAGCAGGTCCTCGCCCGCGGCGACGCCGACATGGTCTCGATGGCACGCCCCTTCCTCGCCGACCCAGATTTCGTCCTCAAGGCCGCAGCCGGACGCGGCGACGAGATCAACACCTGCATCGCGTGCAATCAGGCCTGTCTGGACCACATTTTCGAGGCCAAACCCTGCACCTGCCTCGTGAACCCGGTCGCCTGCCGCGAGACGGAACTGATGATTTCTCCGGCGCTACAGAAGAAACGCGTCGCCGTCGTCGGTGCCGGGCCCGCGGGCATGGCCGCGGCAGCCACCGCGGCGGAGCGCGGTCACGCGGTGACGCTGTTCGAGGCCGCGGACCGGATCGGGGGCCAGTTCAACCTCGCCAAGCGGATTCCCGGCAAGGAGGAGTTCGCCGAAACGCTGCGCTACTTCGGCCGGCGCCTGGAAAAGGCCGGCGTGGAAATCCGGCTGAACCACCGCGTCACCACCGACGAACTCGCCGGACGCTTCGACAGCGTAGTGCTTGCAACCGGAATCACGCCGCGCATCCCGGACATCCCCGGCATCGACCACCCCAAGGTCGCGAGCTACATCGACGTGATCACCGGCCGCAAACCGGTCGGCCGCAAGGTCGCGGTGATCGGCGCGGGCGGCATCGGCTTCGATGTCAGCGAACTGCTCACGCACGCCGATCTCGCCGACGATCCGATCGAACATTACCGCCGCGAATGGGGAATCGACAGCACGTTCGCGGCAGGTGGCGGCCTTTGCCCGCCCATGGAGGAGGCGCGTACGCGCGAACTGTGGCTGCTGCAGCGCAAGCCGAGCAAGGTCGGCGACGGCCTCGCGAAGACCACCGGCTGGATCCGGCGCACGCTGCTCGGACGGCGCGGCGTGAAGATGCTCGCCGGCGTCAGCTACGCGAAGATCGACGACGCCGGCCTGCACCTGCGACTGGGCGACGAGGAAAAACTCCTGCCCGTCGACACGGTCGTCGTGTGCACCGGTCAGGATCCGCTGCGCGACCTGCACGCGCCGCTACAGGCTGCCGGAATGGATGTGCGGCTCATCGGCGGCGCGGACGTCGCTGCCGAGCTCGATGCCAAGCGCGCGATCGATCAGGGAACCCGGGTGGCGGCGGCGCTCTGAGCGCTCTGAGTTTGCGCCGCCGGACAATCACGAAAGAAGGCGCCGCCGTAACGGCGCCTGCTCACTAGAGCTGCAATTCTGCCCGGTCAACGTCGATGACCAGGGCGCCCCGCGCCCAAGGGAACGCCGCCTTGACGCGCGCGACCAGCTCGCCGTCATTGATGATGGTGCCGTTTCCATGCAGCAGGCAGCCCTGCCCCGGTCCGTGACTGCCATCGACCGACCGCGACGCAGCCAGCACCTGGACCCGCGCGTTGCGCTCCAGATTTTCCTCGGTCTTGCGGTAGTACCCGGCGGGAAAGACCATCCTGTCGCCCTCGAGGCCCAGGCGCCGCAAATACTCGCCCCAATTCCCGACCACATGCGGACCGTCCGGCCCTTCCGTGACAATCGCCAGAAATTCCGTTTTTTCAAGAAGATCCCGGGTCACCCCGTCGATCACACCCATGCTTTGCACCTCCGATATGTAATGGCCGCGCATCTCAGCGCGCACGGACGAATTTCAGCGCCAGACCATTCGTGAACAGTGCCAGAAGCACGAGTGCTGCAACGATCAACTACGTGCTGACAGCAAGGCGGCGCTGGATCCGGCCATCGATTGTCCTGACGTTGTATCCGAGGACGACAATAGACAACGATTAGCGTCGGCTGGAAATGATCACGCTCAAGGCGCACGAATCGCCGCCCTGCTGCCCAAAAAAAACGGCGGTCACAGCCGCCGTTCTACCCTCACTCGCCAGCGGTCTTACTTGCCGGCGTGCTCGGAGAGCTTGAGCCAGGTGTCGACGACCGTATCGGGGTTGAGCGAGATGGTCTGGATACCCTCGTCCATCAGCCATTCGGCAAAATCGGCGTGATCCGACGGCCCCTGGCCGCAGATGCCGACGTACTTACCGAGACGGTTGGCGGACTTGATCGCCATCGACAGCAGCTGCTTGACGGCCGGATCGCGTTCGTCGAACGCATGGGCGACGAGGCCCGAGTCGCGGTCGAGGCCCAGCGTGAGCTGGGTGAGGTCGTTCGAGCCGATCGAGAAACCGTCGAAGTGCTCCAGGAAGGCATCGGCGAGCAGCGCGTTGGACGGGATCTCGCACATCATGATGAGCTTGAGATCGTTCGTGCCGCGCTTCAGGCCGTTCGCGGCGAGGAGATCGACGACGCCCTTGGCCTCCTCGACGTTGCGCACGAACGGAATCATGATCTGCACGTTGGTCAGGCCCAGCTCGTTCCTCACCTTCTTCATCGCGACGCACTCGAGCTCGAAGCAGTCGCGGAAGCTGTGGGCGATGTAGCGCGAGGCGCCGCGGAAGCCCAGCATCGGGTTCTCTTCCTCCGGCTCGTAGATCTCGCCGCCGAGAAGCTTGCGGTACTCGTTCGACTTGAAGTCGGACATGCGCACGATGACGGGCTTCGGATAGAAGGCCGCGGCGATCGTGGCCACGCCCTCGACGAGCTTCTCGATGAAGAACTGCTTCGGCGTTGCGTAGCCGCGCGAACGGCGCAGGATCTCGTCGCGCAGGCTGGCGGGCACCTGGTTCAGGTCGAGGATCGCCTTCGGGTGGATGCCGATCATGTTGTTGATCACGAACTCGAGGCGCGCAAGGCCGACGCCGCCGTTCGGGATCTGCGCGAATTCGAAGGCGAGTTCGGGGTTGCCGACGTTCATCATGATCTTGACCGGGATGTCGGGCAAGTTGCCCATGTCCGTGGTCGTCACTTCGTAGTCGAGCTTGCCGCGATAGACGTAGCCGGTGTCGCCTTCCGCGCACGACACGGTCACCGAATCGCCCTCGGACAGCACGTCGGTCGCGTTGCCGCAGCCGACGATCGCCGGGATGCCCAGCTCGCGCGCGATGATCGCGGCGTGGCAGGTACGGCCGCCACGGTTCGTCACGATCGCGCTGGCGCGCTTCATCACCGGCTCCCAGTTCGGGTCGGTCATGTCGGTGACGAGGATGTCGCCCGCGAGCACGCGGCTCATCTCGGACGCATCGGCCACGACGCGCACGGTGCCGACGCCGATTTTCTGGCCGATCGCGCGGCCGTGCGTCAGGGCCTTGCCGTACTGCTTGAGGCGGTACTTTTCCATCACCAGGCCGTTGGCCTGGCTCTTCACCGTCTCGGGACGCGCCTGCAGGATGTAGAGCTTGCCGTCCTGGCCGTCCTTGCCCCATTCGATGTCCATCGGGCGGCCGTAGTGCTTCTCGATCACGACGGCGTAACGTGCGAGTTCGAGCACGTCCTCGTTCGTCAGCGAGAATTTCACGCGGTCGGCTTCGGGCACATCGACGGTGCGCACCGACTTGCCGGCTTCCTTCTTGTCGGCGAAGACCATCTTGATGAGCTTGGAGCCGAGGTTGCGGCGAATCACCGCCGGCTTGCCCAGTTCAAGCGTGGGCTTGTGCACGTAGTACTCGTCCGGATTGACTGCGCCCTGCACGACCGTCTCGCCCAGGCCGTAGGAAGCCGTGATGAAGACGACGTTGTCGAAGCCCGATTCGGTGTCGATCGTGAACATCACGCCCGAGGCACCGGTGTCCGAGCGCACCATGCGCTGCACGCCGGCCGACAGCGCGACGTCGGCGTGGGCGAAGCCTTTGTGCACGCGGTAGGCGATGGCGCGGTCGTTGTACAGCGACGCGAACACTTCCTTCATCGCGTGCAGGATGTTCTCGTAGCCGTGAATGTTCAGGAAGGTTTCCTGCTGACCGGCGAACGAGGCATCCGGGAGGTCCTCGGCGGTCGCGGACGAACGAACTGCGAAACTACCCTCGCCTTCCGCGGTCAGTGCGTTGTACGCTGAGCGGATCTCTTCCTCCAGCTTTGCCGGGAAGGGGGTTTCGACGACCCACTGGCGGACCTGTGCGCCGGTCTTCGCCAGCTTTTCGACGTCATCCACATCCAGCGCATCCAGCGCCGCACGGATTTTCTCCGCGAGACCCTGGTGGGCAAGGAACTCGCGGAACGCGTACGCTGTGGTAGCGAAACCGCCAGGAACCCGAACGCTCGAGGGCAACTGGCTGATCATCTCGCCAAGCGAGGCGTTCTTGCCACCGACCTGCTCTACGTCCGACATGCGCAGTTCAGTGAAAGGGATGACATAACGGGACATGAATGGCCTTCCGGTTTTGTTGGGGAGAAAGCAAAATGTAATTTTAACGAAATTTGCTGCTTTGCCGCACGGCAGGTTTTCCCCTATATCACGATCTTCGGCCCAAGTCATGAGCGAACACCCCACCCGGACCGTATTCTTCATCTCCGACGGCACCGGCATCACGGCCGAGACCCTGGGCCACAGCCTGCTGGCGCAGTTTCCGGATTCGAACCTGCGACAGGTCCGCATACCCTTCGTCGACGACCTCGACAAGGCACTCGACGCCGCCCGCCAGATCCGCGAGGCGCGCGCGAGCGACGGCGTGCGCCCCATCGTCTTCAGTACCCTGGTCAATGCGCAGCCCGAGAGCGGACTGCGTGACACGGATGCACTTTTCGTAGACCTGTTCGACCAGTTCATCGTGCCGCTCGAAGCGGAACTCGGCCAACGCTCGACCCACACGGTCGGACGCTTTCACGGCATGGCCGAGAGCCAGGACTACAAGTCCCGCATCGAGGCGATCAACTTCGCCATGGCGCACGACGACGGCATCTCGTCGGACGGCGAACTCGCGGACGCGGACGTGATCCTCGTCGGCGTGTCGCGCTCCGGCAAGACGCCGACCAGTCTCTATCTCGCTGTGCAATTCGGCGTGAAGGCCGCGAACTACCCCCTCATCCCCGAGGATTTCGAGCGCAACAAGCTGCCCGGCGAACTGCACCGCCACCGCAACAAGCTGTTCGGGCTTACGATCGCACCGGAGCGGCTTTCGCAGATTCGCCAGGAGCGTCGCCCGAACAGCCGCTACGCGGCGATCGAGAATTGCCGCTTCGAGATCGAGGCGGCGCAGAAGCTGATGCGTCGCGAGAACATCCAGTGGCTGGACTCGACGACGAAATCGATCGAGGAGATTTCGGCTACCATCCTCCAGGCCGTGAGGCTCAACAAGCCTGCGTATTGAGTTGCGCAGGCGCAGCAACATCCCCAAACAGGAATTTCCATGAAGAGACCCCGTCAAAAACGCCGCGGTGGTTTGGGCCGCGACGCCGAAAACCTGATCTGGCTCGCAACGGGCCTGGCCGAATCCGGTAGCCGTGCCGAAGATCGCTACTGGGACCGGCTGCTGTGCGACAGCCTTGACCGCATCCTCGAGGAAGGCGGCGAGGACACCCTGAACGCGGCACTCGATCATCTCTACGCCGCCGATCCACGCGCGTACGACGAACTGGCGGACTATATCGAGTCGCGCGCGGAAAGCGCTTCGGGCGTATCACCGGATCACGACGTCCTGCTCATCGCCGCGCCGGTGCTGGCGTGGTCGCGCTACCGCATTCCGTCGAACACCATTTCCTCCGCGGTGCTCGCGAACCTGCGGGTGCATATGCAGGCGCACGTGCTCGCCGACAAGGTGAAACTGGCGCTCGCCGATTTCCTCTTCAGCCCCGACCAACTGCCGCAGGGTTACTGCGCGACCGCCGCATTCGCGGCCGAACTCGGGCGTGCCGCCGTCGCCGGCAAGGACCTGCACATCGACACCGAAGGCATGCCGGAAACGGCGCAATTCCTGTCCGACACCCGTTACCTGCTCGCAGCAATCGCGGTGCCGAAGGGCGAGGCACTGTTCGCCTGGCAGCAATCCGAGCGCACGCGCGAACAGAGCATGACGCAGTGGCGCATGCAGGGCGGCGCATGCCTCACGCCCCTGCTGCCGGGCTGTGCGATGGAAGTCGTGCTGCCGGAAGCGTATTTCGCCGCCAGCCGCCAGGCCGACAAGGACAGCCGCCCGTACGCGATCCGCGCGTCCGTGGCCTTCCTCGGCGCGGAGCTGGATATGCCCGCCGCGAACGTCCGTGCCGTGATCGCGCCGTTCTACGACCGCGAACTCGAGGAATACCGTGTCGGCCTGACGCTCCGCGGCAAGGAAGAGGTCGTTCACGGTGTCGTCTGGCCGCTGCTGGGCGCGGAAGACGAAACGGCCGATTCGCACAGCGAGATCGAGGCGGTGCTGCGCGACTGCGGCGTCACCGAAATCGTGAACCTCGAGCACCGTTTCCCGCTCGAATACTGCGACGACTGCGGCGCACCGCTCTACCCCTCGCCGGAGGGCGAAATCGTGCACGCGGAAATGCCTGACGAACACGGCGAACAGGCACCGCGCCACCTGCACTGAAATTTGCGCGCGCGGTTCCGACGGAGGGAAGACGAATGAGCCGCAAGATCGAAAAGACCGACGCCGAGTGGCGCGCGCAACTCTCGCCAACGCAATACCAGATCGCCCGGCAAAAAGGCACCGAGCGCGCCTTTACCGGCGAATACTGGGACTTCTGGGAAAACGGCGAGTACCGCTGCAGCTGCTGCGGGGCGCCGTTGTTCGACTCCGAGCACAAGTTCGACGCCGGTTGCGGCTGGCCCAGCTTCTGGACCGCCGCCGCACCCGAAAACGTCGACGAGGCGGAAGACCGCTCCCATCTCATGCATCGCACCGAGGTGCTGTGCCGGCAGTGCGGCGCCCATCTCGGACACGTGTTCGAGGACGGACCGCCCCCCACGGGGCTGCGCTACTGCATCAACTCCGCCTCCATCCGCTTCGATCCGCAGCGCTCGTCAGAGGGCGAGGACTGACGCCCCCCGGAGTCACCCATCTCGGGGTGACTTCAGGCGCGGTCGCTGTCGAGCGCCACCAGCACCGCCGAAGCGAAATCGCGGCGATACAGCACCACGACGACCAGGGCGGTCAGGAACAGGAAGAGCCACGGCTGGATGAACCAGGCGACTGCGGCCAGGCCGAAATAGTAGGCACGGATGCCGCGGTTGAACTCGTCGCCGGCCAGCGAGTTCACCATCGCCACCCGCTGCACCATGCGCTCGTGCCCTTCGCCGTGCGGATTCGTCGGACTCGCGCCGATCAGGATCGACAGCATGTTGAACTGGCGCAGCGACCACGTGAACTTGAAGTACGCGACGACGAACACGGTCAGCAGCAGCAACAGCTTCAGTTCCCCCAGCTCGCGCGAGGTCGCGCGCGCGAACGGCAGGTCGGCGGTGAAGCGCATCGCCTGGTCGAGTGCCCCGAGGACGGCAAGCAGGCCGGCGATGATGTAGATCGTCGTGTTCGCATAGAAGGACACGCTCTGCATCAGGTTTCCCACCAATGCCGCATCGCTGACGCGCAGCTCGCGTGCCAGCATCTCGCGTGCCCAGTCGAGCCGGAAGCGATGGCTCACCCCCATCAGCCCGCGCTGCGACCAGCGGCTGTTTTCCGAGAGCCAGCCATAGCCCGCCCAGGCCGCGAGAAACCAGCCGAGCGCAATCCAGTCGAGTGTCGAGATGCCGCTCATCGGTTCCCCCTCCCCTGCAACGCGCGCTTCATCGTTCCAGCAGGAAGTCGCGCACCAGCGCGATCTGGGCGCGGTCCATCAGCACCGGCGCGTGACCGACGCCGGCAATCTCGGCAAGGCGCGCACATGGCCCGGTTTCGCCCATCTGGCGGAAGGTTTCGGGTGGGAGCAGGTCGGATTCAGCGCCGCGGATCACGAGCGTCGGGCACTGGATCGCCTTATACACGTCCCACAGGTCGACATCGACCACGACGGGCGCCTCGCGGAAGACGTCGCCCAGCCCCGGGTCGTACACCATCGCGAAGCCCCCCTCGACGGGACGCACCGAGTAACGCGTGAGGTGTTGCCACTGTTCGTCGGTGAGCGGGCCGAAGGGCGCGCTCACCGCACGGATCCAGGCCTCGGCCTCCGCCATGCTGGCGAATTTCGGCGCCTTGCCGACGTATTCGCCGATGCGCCGCAGCGAAGCTGCGGTGATCACCGGCCCGACGTCATTGAGCACCAGCCGCGAAATCGGTGTATGCGGCCTGCTGGCAATCAGCATGCCGATGATCCCGCCCATCGAGGTGCCGACCCAATGCACCGTATCGGCATCGAGCCGCGCGAGCAGCGTGACCATATCGGCGACGTACACGGGAAAGCCGTAGTCGGACTTCACCCCGAGCCAGTCGCTGCGCCCGCGTCCGACGACGTCCGGGCAGACCACGCGGTAATCGTCCGCCAGTGCCTGGGCGAGGAAATCGAAGTCGCGCCCGTTGCGCGTGAGGCCGTGCGCGCACACGAGCACCTTGCGGTTCGCCGGCTCACCCCATTCCGTGTACGCCATGCGGTGAAAACCGTGCGGACCGATGCACTGCACCGACCGTTCGCGCACGCCGTGCCATGGCCGATCGACTACGATCTCCGCAGCGGGCGCGGGATACGGTTCCGGTCGCAACAGCCGGCGCAGGGAGTCGAACAGGCTCATCGATTCGAGATCGTGGAGGATGGGTGAGTGGCCAAGTGTAGCAGGACGACGGCCTAACGCCCGTACCAGTAACGGCGCGCAAGATCGCGCCAGGACGCGATTTCGACGCCGTGCGCACCGGCATCGACGAGGATTGCGCCCTGCTCGTCGGTGCGCCAGTTCGTCGCCCCTCCCTCCGACCAGCGCTGCAGCACGGCCGGGTGCGGGTGATGGAACTGGTTGAGGTAGCCCGCCGAGTGGATCGCCGCACGCGGCGCCACGCCGGAGACGAAGGCATCGCCGGACGAGGAGCGGCTCCCGTGGTGCGGCACGACGACGACGGTACTCGCCAGGGATCCGCTCGCCTGCGCGACCAGGCGCTGCTCGGCACCGCGCTCGATGTCGCCCGCGAGCAGGACCGATCCGCCGGGCGCAGCGACCCGCAGCACACAGGACGCGTCATTGTCCGACGTTTTGCCGAGCTCCCTTTCGTCGGGATGCAGGATGCGGAACTCCACCCCATCCCACGACCAGCTGTCGCCCGCGAGACACGGACGCGTTGCCCGCGGCGGGGGCGCGTCCGCGGGAACGGCGAAGTTCGCCATGACCTCGCCCACTTCGACACCGGCGAGCACGGACGCCATGCCGCCCGAATGATCGAGGTCGTCGTGCGAGACGACGAGACGGTCGAGCCGTCGGACACCGGCAGCGCCAAGATAGGGGACGAGCACCCGCGCCCCCGCATCGCCGCCCTGGCGGTAGGCCGGCCCGGTGTCGTAGATGAGTTCGTGGCGGGCAGTACGGACGTGTACCGCGGTACCCTGCCCGACATCCAGCACGACCATGCGGAACGCGCCATACGCGGGCCGATCGGGCACCCACGCGAGCATCGGCAGCATCGCCAGCGCCCCTGCCGCACGCGCCGGCGTGCCGCGCGGGAGCATCAGCCATGCAACGCCGGCAACCGCCGCGACCGCCAGCACCCCCGGTGGCGCAGCCTGCGTCCACATCGCGAAGGGCAAGGCCGACAGCCACTCGAGGAACACCATCAGCAGCCCGAAGAACCAATGCGCCAGTTCGAGCAGCCCCGTGAGAGGCAGGACGATGGCGAGCAGCGTCAGCGGCGTGATCACGAAGCTCACGAGCGGAATCGCCAGCGCATTGGCGAGCGGGGAAACCAGAGAGAAGCCGTTGAACAGGACGACCAGCCCCGGGATCATCGCGAGGGTGATGCCGAGCTGGCTGGCCACCGCCGCGCGCCAGCCCTTTGCTGCTCGCACGCGGCCGCCGAGCAGGAACATCAGGATCGCGACCGCACCGAAGGACAGCCAGAACCCCGCCGCCAGCACCGCCCATGGATCGAACAGCAGCACACAGAGCAAGGCGAGCGCGAGCACGATGCCGCCGGACGGCGCCCGCCCGCCGAGGAGCGCCAGCGCGACCACGGCGATCATGATCAGCGAACGCTGCGTCGGGATGCCCATGCCGGCGAGAACCGCGTAGACGGCGGCCGCGGCGAGCCCGGTCGCCGCGGCGACCTTCATCGCCGGCAGTCGCAACATCCGCCGCTGCGAGCGGCGCCACGCCTTGCCGGCAAGCCAGCCCACAAGCAGCCCCACCATCGACACGTGCAGACCGGAGATGCTGATGAGATGGCTGACGCCGGTGTTGCGGAACACCGTCCATTGCTCGTCGGGAATGGCGCGCTGATCCCCTACGGCGAGCGCGACGAGCACCCCGGCGAATTCGGCACCCGGCAGCGCAGCGAGGAAACGCGCGCGGATCGCGTCGCGCAGGCGATGCACGAGCGTTGCCGGGCGCACGACGAAATCATCGATGCGGACCGGCGGGGGAGACGGACGCACGCTGCCGGTGGCGCGAATGCCGCGCTCGAGCAGTGCTGCCTCGTAATCGAAGAGTTCCGGATTCGCGAGGCCGTGCGGCCGCTTGAGCCGGACCGTGAACTGCCAGCGCTCGCCGGGGTGCGGCGACGGCACGACGCCAGCAGCACCACCCCGCTCGGCCGCGTACCACGACAGGAGCACGCGCTGCGGCACCGCGGCGGAAGCCTTTTCGACGTGAAAGACGAAGCGCACGCCCTGCTCGCCGGCTTCGGGCAGTTCCGCGACGACGCCGGTGAGTTCGACATCGCGCCCTTCGAGCGCCCTCGGCAGTTCGTCCGCGAGCCGCCACGCGGCGCGCCAGCTCGACCACGCAAACCCGGCTCCCAGCGCGATCGCGAGGACCAGCGCACGAAACAGGTTCGCACGCACCACGCCCGACTTGTACCATTGAAACGCGACGGCGCCGGCGATGGTCAAAATGCTCGACAGCACGGCGAGCCATGCATGCGAGGGCAGCTGCGTCTGGTACTGCCCGCCCCAGACGCCCGCCGCGAACACAAAAATTGCAATTTGCATACGCCGTGATCATGCCCGCGGAACGAATTGCGGACAAGCGCGGATGGCAGCCCGAACCGCTGCGACGCGCGACAAGAACAGGACTTCGACCCGACAGCCAGAATGCGCAAGACGATCAAGCGTTTCCTGCCGAATCACGAATCGGTGCACAGCAACCGCTGGCTGCGCCCGTTCGCCAACACCCTGCTCCACCCGCGCCTGTGGCACCTGAACCGCCACTCGGCGGCCGGCGCGATCGCGCTGGGCCTGTTCTGCGGACTGATTCCCGGCCCCTTCCAGGCGCTCGCCGCTGCCGCGGGATGCGTGATGTTCCGGGTCAATCTGCCGCTCGCAGTGCTGACCACGCTGTATTCGAATCCGCTCACCATCGTCCCGCTCTACGTGCTCGCGTACGGTCTCGGCAGTCGCGTGATGGGCATGAGTACCAACGGCTTCGTGAAGCCGCCGGACCTGGGGGAGCTGCAGTTTGCCCAGTGGCTCGGCGAACTGGCCGACTGGATGGTGGGACTGGGCAAGCCGCTGGCGCTTGGGCTGATCCTGCTCGCGGCGATCTTCTCCCTGGCGGGTTACATCGGCGTCAAGGCCGCCTGGCGGCTTTGGCTGATCCGTGCGTGGCATGGCCGCCGCGCGCGGCGCAACGGCGCGGCCTGAGCGCAGTCCGGCGTCAGCGCCGTTTCAGAGCAGGCGCCCGTCCTCGAGGCGCAGGGTGCGCTGCGTGCGGCGCGCGAGCCCCTCGTCGTGCGTGACGATGACGAAGCTGGTGGCGTGTCGCTCGTTGAGGCTCAGCATCAGGTCGAAGATCACCTCGGCGGTCTTGCGGTCGAGGTTGCCGGTCGGCTCGTCCGCGAGCACGCAGGCCGGCTGCGTCACCAGCGCCCGTGCGATCGCGGCGCGCTGGCGCTCGCCCCCGGAGAGTTCGCCCGGTGCGTGGTCGAGACGGTGGCCGAGCCCGACCTCCTTGAGCATGGCTTCGGCACGCGCTTCCGCTTCGGTCCGGTCGAGACGCCGGATGTAGAGCGGCATGGCGACGTTCTCGAGGGCCGAGAACTCCGGCAGCAGATGATGGAACTGGTACACGAAGCCCAGCCTTTCATTGCGTGCCTCGCCCCGCTCGGCATCCGACATGCGCGAGAACTCGCGCCCCATCAGCTCCACCGAACCGGCGCCCGGCACGTCCAGCCCGCCCAGCAGGTGCAGCAGGGTGCTCTTGCCCGAACCGGACGCCCCCACGATGGACAGCCGCTCGCCGCGCTTCACCTCCAGCGTCACGTCGTGCAGCACCCGCACGGCATCGGCGCCCTCGCGGAAGCTCTTGAACAGGCCGCGGCAGGCCAGTACGGTATCGTTCATCGGCTCACTCATAGCGCAGCGCCTCGGCAGGATTCACGCGGCTCGCGCGCCAGCTCGGATACAGGGTCGCAACCAGAGTCAGGACGAAGGACACCGACACGATGGTGACGACGTCCGACGGCAGCACTTTCGACGGCAGCTCGCTGATGTAATAGATCTCCTTGTTCCACAGCGTCGCGCCGGTGAGCGTCTCGAGCGCCGGGATGATCAGGTCGAGGTTGTTGGCCAGCAGCAGCCCGCCGATCACGCCGCCCGCAAGGCCCACGAATCCGATGATCGCGCCCTGCAGCACGAAGATCGCCATGATCGAACCGGGACTCGCGCCCAGCGTGCGCAGGATCGCGATGTCCGCGTACTTTTCCTGCACCGCCATCACCAGCGTCGAGACGATGTTGAAGGCCGCCACCGCGACGATCAGGAAGAGGATGATCGTCATCATCGTCTTCTCCAGCGCGACCGCCCGGAAGAAGTTGGCGTGACTGCGCGTCCAGTCGCTGACCGCGAGGTCGGATTCCAGCGATCCGGCCAGTTCCCGTCCCACGCGCGGTGCGGCGAAGAGATCATCGAGCTTGAGACGCACGCCGCTCACGCGCTCGTCCAGCCGGTACAGCACCTGCGCGTCCTGCATGTGCACCAGCGCCAGTCCCGAATCGTATTCGTACATGCCGGCCTCGAAGATGCCGACCACTTCGAACTGCTTGACCCGCGGCAGCACGGCGGCCGGCGTCACGAGCCCCTGCGGGGCGATGAGGGTCACCTTGTCACCGACCTGCACGCGCAGCGCGAAGGCCAGGTCGCGCCCGAGGATGATGCCGAAGCGCCCCGGCTGCAGTGCGTCGAAACGGCCCGCACGCATGTAGCGCGCGAAGTCCGCCACCTTGTCCTCGACATCCGGCAGCACGCCGCGCACGAGCGTGCCGCGCACCGCCTGGTCGAAGGACAGCATGCCCTGCTCCTGAACGTAGGGGGCCGCCCCAAGGACATCGGGATGGCGGCTCGCCTCGTCGGCCACCTGCTGCCACGACTCGAGCTCGCCGCCGGGACCGGAGATCTGGATATGCGAGGCGACGCCGAGAATGCGTGTGCGCAATTCATCCTGGAATCCGTTCATCACGGACAGCACGACGATCAGCGCCGCGACGCCCAAGCCGGTGCCGAGCATCGACACGAGCGAGATGAAGGAAATGAAGCGATTACGACCCTGGGCGCGTTTTCGCGATCGGGTGTAGCGCAGTCCAACCAGTAGTTCGTATCGCATTGCTTCGGACGTGACCTGCCGGCGATTGTCGGAAAACCCGGCATTGTGCCCGTTGCGCCGCCGAATTGGGAGTTCGCGCATCCTGCGGCCCGCGCGCCTGCCGGGATCGGACCGGCGTGAATGGACACTACGTACGGGTTTCCCCGGACAGGGAATACCCCGGTAGTTTGTCAGACAACTTCTTCGTATCGTTCGCTACGCACCGGGAATTCGGTTCACGGTCCTTCAAACAATCAAAGGGGGCACACGACGTGGTCTGGCAACAGCTTTACGATCCATTCAACAATATCTGGCTTTCCAGCGCAGTCGCGGCGATTCCCGTCGTCGTGATGCTCGTGGGCCTCGGTTTCCTGCACATGAAAGCCCACGTCGCCGCTGCACTGGGCCTGGGCAGCGCACTCCTGATCGCGATCTTCGTGTTCGGGATGCCGGCCGCGATGGCAGGCAATGCCACGCTGTACGGCGCCATGTTCGGCCTGCTGCCGATCGGCTGGATCGTGCTCAACATCATCTTCCTGCATCAGCTCACGACCGAGAACGGGTCGTTCAAGGTGCTGCAGCAAAGCCTCACCGGCATCACCGATGACCGCCGCCTGCAGCTGTTGCTGATCGCGTTCAGCTTCGGCGCGTTCTTCGAAGGCGCGGCCGGCTTCGGCACCCCTGTCGCCGTGACCGGCGCGATCCTGATCGGCCTCGGCTTCTCGCCGCTGGCCGCTTCGGGCCTCGCCCTGATCGCGAACACCGCGCCGGTGGCCTACGGCGCGCTCGGCACGCCGGTGATCGCGCTGGCCGCAGTGACGGGCCTCGACCTCCACCAGCTTTCGTCGATGATCGGCCGTCAGCTGCCGTTCTTCTCGGTGCTGGTGCCGTTCTGGCTGATCTGGGCGTTTGCCGGCTTCCGCGGCATGATCCAGATCTGGCCCGCGATCCTCGTGACCGGCGTATCGTTCGCGATCCCGCAGTTCCTCGTGTCGAACTTCCACGGCCCGTGGCTGGTGGACGTCGTTGCCGCGATCGTGTCGATGGTCACCCTGATCCTCTTCCTGAAGGTGTGGAAGCCGAAGAAAGTGTGGACCTCGACCGCGCTGCAGGGCCGCAAGGATGACTCCGCAAGCCAGGTGGCCCCGGAACCGGTCAAGGCCGCCTCGAACGTACGCCCGGATCGCCGCGCGGTGATTGCCGCGTGGGTGCCCTGGATCGTTCTCACCGTGTTCGTGTTCATCTGGGGCATCCCGGACTTCAAGAAGTGGCTGGACACGATCTCGGTCTTCAAGATCCCCTTCACCGGCCTGCACAACCTGATCGAGAAGGTTCCGCCGGTCGTGGCCTCCCCGCACAAGGAAGCGGCGGTGTACACCTTCAACTGGCTGTCGGCCACCGGTAGCGGCATTTTCATCGCCGCAATCGTCTCCGGCCTGCTGATGAAGTTCAGCCTGGGGCGCCTGTTCGGTGTCTACTGGCGCACGATCAAGCTGGTCAAGATGTCCCTGCTGACCATCGTGATCATGCTGGGCCTCGGCTACCTGACCCGCTACTCGGGCCTCGACGCAACGCTGGGCCTCGCCTTCGCGAACACCGGCGCGCTGTACCCGCTGTTCGGCACCCTGCTCGGCTGGCTGGGCGTCGCGCTGACCGGTTCGGACACCGCCGCAAACGTGCTGTTCGGCGGCCTGCAGAAGGTCACCGCGGAACAACTCGGGCTGAACCCGATCCTAATGGCGTCGGCGAACAGCTCCGGGGGCGTGATGGGCAAGATGATCGATGCCCAGTCGATCGTCGTGGCGAGTACCGCCACGCGCTGGTTCGGACACGAAGGCGACATCCTGCGTTACGTGTTCTTCCACTCGATCGCGCTGGCCGTCCTCGTCGGCCTGCTGGTGACCCTGCAGGCATACGTGCCGCCCTTCACCCTGCTGGTGCCCACGCCGTAAAGACCGGGGACCGTGGCCGGCACCCGTTCGCGGACGGTGCCGGCCCCTCCGCGAAAACCAATCATCCCGTATTCATCGGAGCATCACATGTACAAGAGGATTCTGGTCGCGGTCGATGACAGCGCGACCTCCAACGCCGCCCTGGACGAAGCGATCACGCTCGCCAAGGCTCTCGGCGCAACCCTGCGCATCGTGCACGTCGCTGACGAGGCGCCGGTGCGCAGCGCCGTGGGGCTCGAGGCGATCCTGGACGTCACCCAGGTCGAAGAAGCCATGCGCAAGGCCGGCACGGCCCTGCTCGAAGCGGCCGCGAAGAAGGCCACCGACGCCGGCGTGCAGGCTGACACTGCCCTGCTCGAAAGCGAGGACAAGATCGAACTCGCACATCGGCGCGTCGCCGAGTGGATCGTCGAGGGCGCGACCGCCTGGCAGGCGGACGTGATCGTCGCCGGAACGCACGGACGCCGCGGCTTCGCGCGGCTGTTCGTCGGCAACGTGGCCGAGGATCTGGTTCGCCTCGCCACGACTTCGCTGGTACTCGTGCGCGGGAAATAAGCCGGACCGGATGCCGGACGGCATCCGCGATTCCAAACATGGACGGGCGCCCCGGGGCCATCGGTGATGGTTCCGCGGCGCCCGGATCATTTCCGGGGCCACTCACCCGGACAATAGCGAGGCACTGCGCGCCGCCGACGGATGCGCCATCAAATTCTATTGGAATATTAGAATTCCATATGGATAATACCTGTCGCCCGACTTGGGCTGGAAAACAGGAGAGTCCGATGAATCCGTCTCGCCGCAACATGCTGAAAATGGGTGGCATGACCCTCGCATTGATTCCGATCGTCGCCCTGGCTGCGAAAAACGATGGCATCCGCGCCTCGATGAAATACAAGGACACGCCCGAGGGCGACAAGAAATGCGCCGACTGCAACCTGTTCGTTCCGGGCGCCTCGGCGACCGCTCCGGGCGGCTGTAAGGTCTTCCCCAACGACACCGAGATCTCGCCGAACGGCTACTGCATCGCCTGGGCGAAGAAGGCATAAGGGCTGCAGCGGCGAAGTCCACCCTCGCCGCGACCGCCCGGCGAAACGGCCCCGGCCGTTTCGTCTCGCGGCTCGACCCGGCGGCACTAGCCTCGATTCCGCCCGCGCCCGGCGTTCCGCGCTCGGGCCGGGCGGGCCGGTATGCTAGACTCGGCCGCGGAATTTCACCCGGCGCCCCATGCAGATTCATCTTGTCGTCCCCGGCCTGATCTGGCCGGCGGTCTCCGCCCTCGGCCCCGCCTCGGGCCTCGAACTGACTTCGCTCGCGTGGCTGATCGGCCAGGGACGGCGCAGCTTTGCGCCCTTCGAACCGCTCGATGCACAACTCGCGCGACTGATGGGCTACCCCGACGATGCGGGAGCGCTTCCGCTCGCCGCCCTGCGCAGGCTCGGCGAACCCGCCCTGCCCGCGCCTGGCGCCGGCTCGGACTGGCTGTGCGCGGACCCGGTCAGCCTCTCGTTCGCGCGCGAACACCTGCTGCTCAACGAATTTCCGGCCGACGAACTCCAACCGGAGGACGTTGCGGCACTCGTCGCGGCCTTGAACGACACCTTCAGCGACCTCGGAACCTTCGAGGCCGCCACGCCGAACCGCTGGTACCTGCGCCTGGCGGCCCCGGCCCGCGCACGTTTCTTTCCCCTGCATGACGTTGTCGGCCGCCCGGTGCGCGACTTCCTTCCGGAAGGCGAGGACGCCCGTCTGTGGCAGCGCACGATGAACGAGCTGCAGGTCACGCTGCACAACCATCCGGTCAATCAGGCCCGCGAGGCCGCCGGTCACCGGCCGGCGAACAGCCTCTGGTTGTGGGGGGCCGGCATGCCGCGTCCCGCGGCGCGGTCAGTCGCTCGCACCATCCAGGCGGACGATCCGCTGATGCGCGGCTTCGCCCTCGCGGCGGGCTGCACCGTCACGACGCCCGATTGCGCCAAGGCCCTGGACGGTGACTCGCTGGTCGTGCTCGACGATCTGCTGTTGCCTGCGCTCCATCTCGACATCGACAGCTGGAGAACCCGGCTCGCGAAGCTCGAACACACCTGGTTCGCGCCGCTCGCGGTGGCCGTGCGCAGCAAGCGCCTGCGGGCGCTGAAGATTACGGCGCCGGGCGACCGCGGGACGCTCGAAGTCGAGGTGCGCGCCGCCGATGCATGGAAGTTCTGGCGCAAACCCCTGCCATTGGACATGCTGCTGAAGTCGATCGCACCTGCCGTCGCCTCCCCCCAACACCACTCAGGCACACGATGACCCGAATCCAGCCGCGGGCGATTCCGCCCCGCTCCATGCAGCGCCTGATCGACGCCGGCACCCATCCGCTGCTCGCCCGCATCTATGCCGCGCGCGGCATCTCGCGGCGCGAAGAACTCGACTACTCGCTCAAGGCCCTGACTCCGCCCGCAGCCCTGAAGGGGGCGCATGAAGCCGCCGTGCTGCTGGCCGATGCGATCGAGGCCGGCGCGCGCATGGTGATCGTCGCCGACTACGACTGCGACGGGGCCACGGCTTGCGCGGTGGGCGTGCGCGCCCTGCGGGCCTTCGGTGCGGATGTCGGCTACCTGGTGCCGAACCGCTTCGAGTACGGCTACGGCCTGACGCCCGCCATCGTCGAACTGGCTGCGCGCATGGAGCCCGACGTGCTGATCACCGTCGACAACGGCATCGCCAGTGTGGAAGGCGTCGCCGCGGCGCGCAGCTACGGAATGGCGACGGTGATCACCGATCACCACCTGCCGGGCGACACGCTCCCCGACGCCGACGTGATCGTGAACCCGAACCAGCCCGGCTGCGACTTCCCGAGCAAATCGCTCGCCGGCGTCGGCGTGATGTTCTACACCATGCTCGCGCTGCGCGCAGAACTGCGCGAGCGCGGTGCGTTTACCGGGCGCCAGGAGCCGAACCTAGGCGAGCTGCTCGATCTCGTGGCCCTCGGCACGGTCGCCGACGTCGTGAAGCTCGACCACAACAACCGCATCCTCGTCTCGCAAGGCCTCGCGCGGATGCGCGCCGACCGCATGCAGCCCGGCATCCGCGCGCTGTTCTCCGTCGCCGGACGCGACGCTTTGCGCGCGAGCACCTTCGACATGGGATTCGGACTCGGCCCGCGCCTGAACGCCGCCGGCCGCCTGTCGGACATGAGCCTCGGCATCGAATGCCTGGTCACCGACGACATGGGCCGGGCGCTCAACATCGCGCAGGAACTCGACCGGCTGAATCGCGAACGGCGCAGCATCGAGCAGGACATGCAGGAGGGAGCCCTCGCGCGGCTGGCAGATTTCGATCCCGGCAATTGCGCCACCGTCAGCCTGTTCGAACCGGACTGGCACCAGGGCGTGATCGGGATCGTCGCCGGCCGGATCAAGGAAAGGCTGCACCGCCCGGTGATCGCCTTCGCCCGCGGCGACGAGGGGCAGCTGAAGGGCTCCGGGCGCTCGATCCAGAACCTGCATCTGCGCGACGCCCTCGATCTGGTGAGCAAGCAATACCCCGATCTGATCCTGCGCTTCGGCGGGCATTCGATGGCGGCGGGTCTGACGATCCGCGAAGCCGACTACGACCGCTTCCAGCGCGTGTTCGAGGAGACCGTCCGCTCTCTCGTGGAACCGGCGGACCTGACTCGCACGCTGGACACCGACGGCCCGCTCGAGACCGGCTATATGAGCCTGGAGGCCGCGCGGCTGATCGAGCAGGACATCTGGGGCCAGGGCTTCCCCGCACCGCTGTTCGACGACGTGTTCCGCGTCGACAACCAGCGCCTGCTCAAGGACAAGCACCTCAAGCTGCAGCTGTCGAAGAACAACGTGCGCTTCGACGGCATCCGCTTCAATTTTGCCGAGGGTGCGCCGCAGCAGATCCGGGCGGCATTCCGCCTTGCACCGAACGAATACAACGGCGTCACCAGCCTGCAGCTGATGCTGGAGCACTTCGAAGCAGCCTGAGCCGCGTCCGCTGCAGCGGACGACGCCCCCCGCCGACCGGCACCTGCCCGCCCGCGCGCGCGTTCATTCTTCGCGGCGCTTCCCAGGCGAATGCGAGCTCGCATCCGCGACACCGTCCGAACGAATACCGTGCCACACCGCGCCCGAGGCGAGGGGTGGCGCGGAGCGCAATCGCGCCTCCCGGCCGTAGCGCCCAAGCCCTCCCCGACGACCTTTTGACATTCGTCAACACCCGCTCTCTTTTAGTTGCATTACGCAACTTGTTTGTTTATTTTTGCAACTGTTGAAGTTAGCAACCAATGCTTCGACACCAGAGCACCGACCGCGCCTCCGCGTTTCCCGGCGGAAGCATCGGCGGCGAATCGAGTCCGCAAAAACTACAGGTGAGCATCATGTCCACTGCACTAGCCACAACCCCGATTTCGGCCAATGCCGCGGTATCGGGTTACCGGGGTACCAATCGCCTGATCCTCGGCATGTGCCTCGGGGTATCGACTTATTGGCTCTTCGCACTCGCAATCACGGCCCTGGTGCCGACAATAAGCACCGCCTTCGGCATCAGCGCCGACGAACTCGGCCTGCCGATCAGCATCACCGCCCTGATGTCCGGCGTGTTCATCGTCCCCGCCG
Source organism: Aromatoleum tolulyticum (assembly GCF_900156155.1). GTDB lineage: Bacteria > Pseudomonadota > Gammaproteobacteria > Burkholderiales > Rhodocyclaceae > Aromatoleum > Aromatoleum tolulyticum. The sequence continues at coordinate 123,867 of NZ_FTMD01000005.1, read as the reverse complement.
GCAGTATCGCCGACAAGATCGGACGCGTTAAGGTCGCCCGCGCCGGCCTCATGGTCGCGATGATCGGCGCCGCGGTGTGCGGCATTGCCGAAAACACCACGATCCTGACTGTCGGCCGCGCCCTTCAGGGCATCGCCGCTGCGATGATCATGCCCTCCACGCTCGCGCTGGTGAATGCCTATTACACGGGCGCGGAGCGTCTGCGCGCGCTGAGCTTCTGGTCGATCTCGTCGTGGGGCGGCGGCGGCCTGTGCAACCTGTTCGGCGGCGCGGTCGCATCGTATCTCGGCTGGCGCTGGGCCTTCTGGCTCGTCATCCCGGTCGCTCTGATCGCGCTGTATGCGATGTCTGCCACGCCGGAAAGCAAGAACGAACATGGGCCGCGCGACCAGCGCTTCGATTTCATCGGTCTCGTTCTGCTGGTCGTGGGTCTCCTGACGCTGAACCTGAGCATCACCAAGGGCCGTTCGCTCGGCTGGACCGACATCGTGATCGTCAGCGGCTTCGTCATCGCCTTCGTCGTGCTGCTCGCCTTCACGCTGTACGAAAAGCGTCGCAAGTCGCCGCTGGTGGATCTGTCGCTGCTCAATCGCCGCTCCTACAACGGTGCCGTGATCTCGAACTTCATGCTGAATTCGACGCTCGGCAGCCTGATGATCCTGATGACCTACCTGCAGCAGGGCCGCGGCCTCACCCCCTTCGATGCCGGCATGCTCACCCTCGGCTACACCGCCGCAACGCTGGTGATGATCCGCGTCGGCGAGAAGATCGGCCGCAAGTTCGGCGCACGCAGTCCGATGCTCGTCGGTTGCACGCTGGCTGCGGTCGGCATCACCATGCAGGCCCTGACATTCATCGACGGCACCTTGTATCTCGTGCTGGTCGCGGTCGGCCTCGCGCTGATGGGTCTCGGCTTCGGTGTCTCGGCCACGCCTTCGACCAACATCGCGGTCGGCGAAGCTCCCCCGGAAAAGGCCGGCTCGGCTTCGGGCATCTACAAGATGGCGAGCTCCCTCGGCGGCAGCTTCGGCCTGGCGATCGCGACGGTGGTGTACGGCACGATGATCTCGGGCAACCCCGCGGGACTCGCAAGCGCGGCCTTCGGCGGAATCATGACCGGCGTCATCGCCTGCGTGATCGCGATCGTCTCGGTACTGGTCTGCGTACCAGGCGCGAAGAAGAACTGAGCAGAACTGAGAAGAACCGAGCACCGCACCGGTTTCGTGCAGGCGGGGACTTCTCCCCCGACCCCTCCCCGGTCCCCGCCTGACACGACCTCACGATCCGGAAGCTGGAAGGCCACCCCCTTCTTCCTACAGAGGTGAAGACATGAACACGCTACTGCAAGAACTCTCCAATGACCTGCAACAGATCACCGGCTGGCGCCACCACATGCACCGCCATCCCGAACTGGCATTCGAGGAGCGCCACACCGCCGAATACATCACGGGCCAGCTCCGCTCCTGGGGTTACGAAGTCGCCACCGGCATCGGCAAGACCGGCATCGTCGCCTCGCTGACCGCGGGCGACGGCAGCAAGGCGATCGGCCTGCGTGCCGATATCGACGCCCTGCCGGTGACCGAGCAGGCGGCCGGCGACCACCGCAGCACCATCGAGGGCCGTTCGCACACCTGCGGCCATGACGGCCACAGCGCAATGCTGCTCGGCGCGGCGCAGCACCTCGCGCGCACGCGCAACTTCAACGGCACCGTGCGCCTGATTTTTCAGCCGGCCGAGGAAGTCATGGGCGGCGCCCTCGCGATGATCAGTGACGGCCTGCTTGAGCGCTTCCCGATGGACGCGGTGTTCGGCATGCACAACATGCCCGGACTCGAACTGGGCAAGCTCTACTTCACGAGCGGCCCGGTGATGGCGGCGGTCGACAACTGGGAAATCGAACTGACCGGCAAGGGCAGTCATGGATCGATGCCCGAACGCAGCATCGATCCGGTCGTCGCTGGCGCATCGCTGGTGATGGCCTTGCAGACGATCACTTCCCGCAACGTCGCGCCGCTCGACTCCGCCGTGGTGTCGGTCGGCGCCTTCCTCGCCGGCGACGCCGGCAACGTCATTCCGCAATCTGCGGTGCTGCGCCTGAGCATCCGCTCGAGCCGGCCGGAGACGCGCAAACTGGTGCTCGGCAAGGTGCGCTCGATCACCGCTGCGCAGGCCGATTGCTACGGGGTCGCCTGGGAGATCCGCGAAGGCACGCCGGGCGCCGTGCTGGTGAACGATGCCGCGCAGACCGCGTTCGCGGCCACGGTGGCGAAGGACCTGCTCGGTGCCGACAAGGTCGTCACCGATGGCCCCCGCTTCATGGGCAGCGAGGATTTCGCCTTCTTCGCGCAGCGCAAGCCGGGTACCTACTGCTTCATCGGCAACGGCGACACGCCGATGGTGCACCATCCGCAGTACGACTTCGACGACCGCAACCTGCCGGTCGGCGCGGCATATTGGGTCGCACTTGCGGAGTCCTTCCTGCGCTGAGGTCGGCAAACATCAGCTTCCGCTGTTCCAGCCGGGGCAACTCCGTCATAATGGAGTTGTCCTTTTTCACGCCAACGGAGCTTTCCGGGCGACATTGTGCCGGCAACGCATTGTGATGAACGACACCAACGCGCCCTACCTCACCTACAAGCTCGACCTGATCAAGACCATCTCGATCAAGGCGGGCAACACGTACTACAAGAAGGCCTTCGGCCTCGGTGTCCGCGAGTTGCGCGTGCTGCGTCTCGTGCACGACCACCCCGGCATCACGGCGAAGGATCTCGGCAACATGCTGGTCCTCGACAAGACCCTGCTGTCGAAGAACATCGCCTTTCTCGAGGAACGCGGCCTCATCACGCGCAGCCCCAACGTCAACGACAATCGCCAGCAGCACCTCGCGCTGACCGATGTCGGCATGCGCGTGTGGCGCGAGGGCGAACTGATCGGCCGGGGGCTCGAACGCGAGATGTTCGCGGATCTCAGCGGCGAGGACTGGGAGCACCTTCACACCCTGCTGGACAGGGTGCTGGTTTCGCTCGACAAGTGGCAGGAGTCGCACCGCAAGTAGGGCGCCGGCCTGCCACCTCGCATTGCTGTCCCGCCCGCGGGCGGCATCATTGCCTCGGCGGGCCCCGCCGGATTTCCTCCACTGTCCACGTTGCAAGCTCGGAGGCCAGGCGCGTCGACGCCGCACCGAAGGCATTCACCACGGCCGGAATGTCGGCAGACGATGCATGCGCTTCGGACTCGAAGGTCCGGCTGGCGAGGATGCGCCGCCCATCGCGCTCGACCAGGCGGGCGTCGAGCCGCACGACCGCCTGCGCGACGCCTCCGCGATATTCGCTCTGGAAGGCGCGCAGATCGCTGACGATTTCGTAGTCCGCCTGCAGTCGGGCTTCGTCGCTGCTCAGCGCCGCGATCCGGCCGTCGGCCCGCAGGGCATCGATCAGGCGGTCGCGCACCAGCACCGGCGCGGGCTCGCTCCAGCTTGCGCCTTGATACACGCTCACCTGGTTGTTCTGCGGCATGACCACGATGCGCTGTCCGGCGAGATGGACGCCGCTTGCGGGTTTGGCCACCCGTAGCGATACGGCAAGCGGCGTGCCGGCGGTCGTCGTGCGCTCGGGCGCTCCGGGGAGGAGGTAGGTGTCGACCGGCGCCGCCTTGGGCAGCACGGAACACGCGGAAAGGAGCAGCGTCGCGGCCAGCGCGACCGCGCAGCGCGACCCGGCCATGCCGCGCCGGGCTCTCCGGCAAACGATGGTCATGGCTTGAACTCCTTCATCGATTCATTGCCCAGCAGGTAGTCCGCGGGCCGGGTTTCGAGCTGCCGGGCGATCGTACGCACCGATACGAGCGTGTCCTGCAATTCTGTGAGTGCCGGTCCGATCTCGGCCGCGCCGCGCACCCCGGTGGCGAGCTGCGCGCGGTTTTCGGCGAGCAGCGTGTCGACTTTCGCCATCGCGCGTTCGAAGGCGGCCATGGCGTTCTCGGCGCTCTGCAGCGTCTGCACACCGCGCTCGTCGACGAGCCGGTTGGTCGCCTTCGCCAGCTTCGCGGCCTCGGCCAGCGTCGCGTTGGCCTGCTCGCTCGCCCCGGCCAGTTCCTTCAGCGCGCGGGCGAGATCCTTGCGCTGGGCCGCGATCGCGCCGGTGGCCTGCTCGAGGTTGTGCAGCATACGACCGACGCTTGCGACGTTTTCCGCGGAAAAGAGCTCGCGCGCCTGCAGCAGCACCTGGTTCGCGTTGAGCATCGCATCCTCGCCGTCGGCCAGCAGCTTGCTGAGCGGCGACGGCGTGGCGACGATGACCGGCACCTGTCCGGCTTCGCCCTCAAGCGGCGTGCTCGCCGGATCGTCGCCGCTGCTCAGGCGGATGATCGAGATGCCGGTGATCCCGGCGGGCACGAGGCGCGCCCGGGTGTCGCTGCGCACCGGGGCCTCGGCGTCGACGCGCACCCGTGCGAACACGCGGCGGGGGTCCTGCGGATCGAGGCGCAGGCTCGACACGTCGCCGATCTTGATGCCGTTGAACTCGACCGTGCTGCCCTTGGAGAGGCCGGTGACTGCCTCCTGGAAAACGACGTCGTAGGTGCGGAACTGCTTGTCGCTGTCAGTCTTGCCGAGCCACAGCGCGAACATCAGCGCCGCCCCGACCACCAGCAGGGTGAAGAATCCGATCAGCACGTGATGGGCACGTGTTTCCATTCAGGCTTGTCCCCCGTGGGAAAGATTATGCGGCGCGCGCTGCGCCGGCGGGACGGCCTGCGCGGCGGCGCGGCCGCGCGGACCGTGGAAGTATTCGCGGATCCACGCGTCGTCGAAGTCCGCGACGACGGCAAGACGGTCATTGACGAGCACGCGCTTCTGCGCGAGCACGGCCACCCGGTCGGTGATGGTGTAGATCGTGTCGAGATCGTGCGTGACCATGAAGACGGTGAGGCCGAGCGCGTCGCGCAGGGTCAGGATCAGCTCGTCGAACGCGGCGGCGCCGATCGGGTCGAGCCCTGCGGTCGGTTCGTCGAGGAACAGGATGTCGGGGTCGAGCGCAAGCGCGCGCGCCAGGGCCGCGCGCTTGATCATCCCGCCGGAGAGGTCTGCTGGATACTTTTCGCCCGCGTTGGCCGGCAGCCCGGCGAGCGCGATCTTGAGCGCGGCGAGCCGCGCCGCCTCGGCGGCCTTGAGCCCGGCGTGCTCGACGAGCGGCAGCGCGACGTTCTCGGCGACGGTCAGCGACGAGAACAGCGCCCCCTTCTGGAACAGCACGCCGAAGCGCTGTTCGATGGCGGCCCGCCGCGCCGCGGGCAGGCCGAGCAGATCCTCGCCGAACACGCTGACGCTGCCCGCCGCGGGCCGGTTGAGGCCGACGATGGTGCGCAGCAGGACGGACTTGCCGGTGCCCGAGCCGCCGACCACGCTCAGGATCTCGCCGCGGCGCACGTCGAGATCGAGGCCGTCGTGCACCACCTGTCGGCCGAACTGGTTGCGTACGCCGCGCACTTCGATGACGTTCGTCACCAGCCCATCTCCATGCAGAACAGCGCCGCCACCGCGTCGACGACGATCACGATGAAGATCGACTGCACGACGGACGAGGTCGTGTGCTCGCCGACGGATTGCGCGCTGCCCTCCACCCTGAAGCCTTCCAGGCAGCCGATGACGGCGATCAGGAAGGCGAAGATCGGCGCCTTGGCGATGCCGACGATGAAATGCCGCAGGCCGACGTGGCTTTCCAGCACCGACACGAACATCGTCGGCGAGATCTCGAGCGTCAGCGCGCACACCAGCATGCCGCCGACGATGCCCGAGATCATCGCGACGAAGCTCAGCATCGGCAGGGCCAGCAGCAGCGCGGCCACGCGCGGCACGACGAGCAGCTCGACGGGATTCAGCCCGCCCACGCGGATCGCGTCGATTTCCTCGTTCGCGCGCATCGACCCGATCTGCGCGGTGAAGGCGCTCGCCGTGCGGCCGGCGACGATGATCGCGGTGAGCATCGGTCCGAATTCGCGCAGGAAGGAGAACGCGACGAGGTCGACCGTGAAGATGCTGGCGCCGAAGCCGGTCAGCACCGTGGCGCCGAGGAAGGCGACCACCGCGCCGACGAGGAAGGTCAGCAGCGCGACGATGGGCACGGCGTCGAGGCCCGTGCGTTCGAGGTTCGCGACAAGCGAGGTGATGCGCCAGCGCCGCGGGCGGAGCAGCACGTGGAACGACGTCTCCAGCGTGATGCCGATGAAGCCGGCGATGTCGATCACGTGACGCCAGAAGGCGAGCATGGCGATGCCCGCGCGCTCCATGATGTCGCCGAAGGCATAGCCCGCGGCGCGCGGCGCGGGCGCGGCGGCGTCGATCACGCCGGCCACGGCCTGCAGCAGCGCGCGGCGTTCGGGCGGCAGCGCGCTCGCGTCCGAGGCCAGCGCCGCCAGCCGGTCCCTGCCCAGCAAGTCATGCAGCAGGCTGACGCCGGCGGTGTCGAGTGCGCCGACTGCGCCGAGGTCGACATCCGCGACATCGGCGATGCGGGACCGCTGACGCGCGACGTCGGGCGCGAGCGCCGCGTAGTTCGCAATCGTCCAGTCGCCGCGCAGGCGTACCTGCCCGCCATCGATGTCGATGAATGCCGCTTCCGTCATCGGCCGTGCGCTCCTCCGCCCAAGTGCTCGCGAATCAAGAATTTCACCATATCCAGGTACAGGGCCATACCATCCTAATCGAGCTTGCATGCGAAAGGCGCCTTCCGCGCGCACGGAGCGTCGCCGGGCGACCAGCGATGTGCACGCGGGACCTCGGCCCGCCGGCTTCCGTCCTTGCGGACAAATCCGGGAACGCCGCTGCTCAATACGCCACAGTCGTCCCCGCAGCCCAGAGGTGTGCCGCCACCAGCGCACGCCACGGCGCATAGCGGGCGAGCCACTCCTCCGCCTCGGCCTCGCCCACCCTGTCCTCCGCTCCCAGCAGCGCCTGCACCCCCCGACGCACCGCGACGTCGCCGTGCAGCGAGCCGTCGAGCCAGCCGAAGCCCCGCAGCAGCACGTAATCGACGGTCCACGGCCCGACACCGCGCACCGCGAGCAGGCTGGAACGGATCTCGTCGACGGATGCCGTTTCGGCCCAGGCGTCGAGCGGCAGCTCCCCGGCGGCCACCTGCCGCGCCAGCGCCAGCAGCGTGCGCGCCTTCGCGGTCGAGAAGCCGGCGGCGCGGAGATCGTCCTCGGCGAAGTGTGCGAGCCGTGCCGCGTCGGGATAGCACAGCAGCCCGGACGTGTGGCGGATAGCGGCGGCAGCGATCAAGCGTCGCCGCAACGACACCGCGGCCGCGACGCTGATCTGCTGGCCGGTCACCGCCCAGCTCAGCGCCTCGAAAGGCATTGCCGTGACCGGAACGCGCAGGCCCTTCTGTGCCGCGATCAGCGGGCCGATGCCCGGATCGTCGCGGAAGCGGTCCTCGAATGCCTCGACCGCCTGCTCCAGCCCCAGCATGCGCCGCACCATCGTCCCGAAGCGCGGCTCGATGTCCCGCGCCGGCTCCGCGTCGAGGGCGATTTCGGCGGACGCCATCCCTGCCGCGAAGCGCACGTTCAGGCAGGCCGGAATCCCGTCCCACAACAGGCCCTTGTGGAGCGAATCCCCTGTGACGCGTTCGGCCAGCTCGTGCGCGTCGCGCCGATGGAACGCGAGGATGTCGCCCGCGCGGAATCCGGCCGGCAACGCGAGCGAAACAGCCGCCTGTCGCGTCATTGTGCCGCTTCGCGCGCGAGCAGGAGGCGCTTGCGCTCGACGCCCCAGCGATAGCCGGACATGCCGCCGTCGCTGCGCACCACGCGATGGCACGGAATCGCCACCGCGAGCGGGTTCGCCGCGCAGGCGCCGGCGACCGCACGCACCGCCGCGGGTGCGCCGATGCGCCGTGCGATCTCCGTATAGCTCGCGGTCGCGCCCGCGGGAATTTCCTGCAACGCCTGCCACACGCGCATCTGGAAAGCCGTGCCGCGCACGTCCAGCGGCAGGTCCAGGCCCAGTTTCGGCACCTCGACGAAGCCGACCACGGTCGCCACGACACGCTCGTAATCAGCGTCGCCACCGATCAGTTCGGCTCGCGGGAAGCGGTCCTGAAGGTCGCGCACGAGCGCGTCGGGATCGTCGCCGATGAGGATCGCGCATACGCCCAGGGCAGTGCTCGCGACGAGGATCGCGCCGAGCGAACACTGGCCGACCGCGAAGCGGATCTGCTGCCGTACGCCGCCCGCGCGGTAGCTGCCGGCGGTCATGCCCAATGTCCGCCCTGCATCCGCATAGAAGCGCCCGCTCGACCCGTATCCCGCCGCGTAGAGTGCATCGGTCACGGTTGCGCCGCGATCGAGCTTCGTCCGCATCCGCTCCGCCCGGCACGCCTTTGCATACGCGCGCGGCGTGGTCCCCGTGACGGCCTTGAAGACGCGGTGCAGGTGGAAGGGGCTCATGTTCGCCGAATGTGCCAGTTCCTCCAGCATCGGCGGCGTCTCCGCCTGCTCGATCTGCCGGCACAGCGCGGCCACCGCTTCCGCATGCTGCTGCGCGAGTGAAGGCCCGTCCGGCGAGCAGCGCCGGCATGCGCGATATCCGGCTCGGACCGCCTCCTCGCCCGTCGCGAAGAACTCCACGTTCTCGGGCCGCGGCGTACGCGCCGCACACGACGGCCGGCAATACACGCCGGTGGTCCGCACCGCGTAGCAGAACGCCCCGTCCGCCGTCGCATCGCGCGCCTGCACCGCCGCCCAGCGCGGATCGGCCGCCGTCACGGCGGCCCGTACCTCGATTCGCCTCGACATCTTCATCGCCCCGTCAGAATCCGGTGAACCTCACTGTAGGCATCCGTGGCGCCGAACACACTCCGGTCCTTGCTTTCGAATTCGACAACGCCGCGATCACTTCCGCAGCGGCGTCAGCAGCCCGGAGAGGCCGTTGTGATCGAGTTCGTGCATCAGCGCGAGCAGCTGCCCCAACGTGCCCGGAGGAAAGCCTTCGCGGGCGAACCAGTTCAGGTAGTTCCCCGGAAGATCGGCGATCAGCCGCCCCTTGTACTTGCCGAAAGGCATCGCGGTGGTGACGAGCGCTTCGAGGTGCTCGGGATTCATGCTTCCTCCACATGCCGTTCGGCGATCGCCGCGAGGATCGCGCCCAGCAGGTGCCACACACGGCCCACCGACGCGATCTCGACGCGCTCGCCCGGCGCGTGGGCGCCGCGTATCGTCGGCCCGAAGGACACGATCTGCATATCGGGGTACTTCGCCGCGATGAGCCCGCATTCGAGCCCGGCATGGATGACCTGCACGCGCGACTCGGCACCGTACTCGCGCCGATACACGTCGCGGCACAGCGCCAGCAATGGCGAGTCGGCCTTCGGCGCCCAGCCGGGGTAATGACCGGACGCCTCGGCCGCCGTTCCCGATAACCCGAAGAGGCTGACGATCTCCTCGCCGAGGGCGCGGGCCGCCCCGTCGAGAAGCGAACGCACCATGAAGCTGCACGAGCCGCCCTCCGGCCCCAGCGCGACGATCCCGAGGTTGTTCGACGTTTCGACGACGCCCGGCACGCTCAGGCTGCGGCGATGCACCCCGTGCGGCGCCGCGTGCAGCGACGCGAGCCACACTGCCTGCTCCGGCGCGGACATCACCACTTCCGCGGCCGTCACGGGCGCCACCCGCAGGCTCACACCCTCGTCCACGCCCTTCAACTCCTCGCGCAGCTGCGCCTGCCAGTCGGCGAGAAAAAGCGTCAATTCGTCGCCGCATCCAGCCCGCAGCGCCACCCGTGCCCGCGCGTCGCGCGGCAGCGCATTGCGCGCCGAGCCGCCTTCGAGCGAGCCGAGGCGCAGGTCGAACCGGCGCTCCAGATCGCGCAGCACGCGCACCAGCAGCTTGATCGCGTTGCCCCGCTCCTCGTGGATATCCACGCCCGAATGCCCGCCCCGCAGGCCGTGCAGCTCGATCTGCCACTGTTGCGTTCCGACGGGGGGCGGCTCCGCCCGCCCCTCGCGCCGCACGTTCACGTCCAGCCCGCCGGCGCAGCCGATGAAGAACTCGCCCCATTCCTCGGTGTCGAGGTTCAGCATCAGCCGCCCTTGCAGCGCATCGGCAGCGAGCCCCTGCGCGCCGCCCATGCCGACTTCCTCATCGACGGTCAGCAAGGCCTCGACCGGCCCGTGAGCGAGCGAATCGTCTTCCAGCACCGCGAGGATCAGCGCCACGCCGATGCCGTTGTCAGCGCCGAGCGTCGTCTCCGTGGCGGCGAGCCAGTCGCCGTCCCGCTCCACGCAGATGGCGTCGCGGGAAAAGTCGTGCGCCGAACCGGCCGTTTTCTGGCACACCATGTCCAGATGCGCCTGCAGCACGACACCCGGTGCACCCTCGCAGCCCGGGCTTGCGGGTTTGCAGATCAGCAGGTTTCCGGCAGCATCGACCGATACGGTAAGTCCGCGCGCCAGTGCCCGGTCACGCAGCAGGTCGCGCAGTGCGCCCTCTGCCTTGGACTGGCGCGGGATGCCGCAAAGCGTGGAGAAATGCGCCCACACGGGGGCAGGTTCGAGGCCGGCGAAGACAGGCGAAACGGAATCGGACATGGCAGGGAGCGGGGACATGCGGTCGAACAGTCGAGTGCGCAATGGTAAGCCACGCCGGGCGCAGGACACGCTCGGCAATGGATCGTTGCAGGCTGGATAGCGTCAAAAATTCCATCGCCATCCACCTTTCCGGAGGCCATACTTCAAACGTGTGGCAACAGCATCGGCGCCCCGCCGGACGCCGGACGAACAGGGGAACGCTCATGAGTCAGGACTTCGAAAGCATTGAACGCGACGTGGGTGCGGCAGTCGATGGCGATCCGGCTGCGGTCGCCGAACGTGTGCGGACGATCACGCTGGGGGCGCTGTCGCACGGCAAGCTGGACACCGACGCGCTCAAACAGGTCACCGACGCCGTGCTCAAGGGGGCACAGCAAGGCATCGAACGTCCCGATCGCGAACGCACCGAAGCCATCCGCGAAGCGGTGCGCGGGCTGGACGAGGCCCTTGCGACCGCCGCCCAGGCCACGCTGCTCGCAGTGAAGGAGGCGGTCGGGCGCGGCAGCGAGTACTCGCGCCAGGAAATTCGCGGCACGCTCGACCAGTTGGGCGCCATGGAGTCGAACTTCCTGCGCACGCTGTCCGACGCGGGACGCGGTGCAACCGGCCTCGCGCGCGCGACGCTGCACGAACTCGCCGAGCACGCCCGCAACAGCGGCACCGCAGTCGGCGGCCGCGTCGCCAACGCCGGAGCCGACCTCGCGCGTGCCGTCGCGGACCTCACGCGCGAGCAGGTGCAAAGCGGCGCCCAGACGCTACGCAACGAGGCGGGCCTGCTCGCCGCACTCGCCTCGGGGATGCTCAGGGGCATCGCCGACCGCCTGCACCCGGCGGGTTCGGATAACGGGAAGGGCGGACCGCGCGATCCGCAGACCTGATGCTGTGGAAAGCGATCGGCGCGGCGCGTGAGCTGACGCGCGCCCACGACATCGCCGCCGTCCTCATCCGTTACGGCTTCGGCGATCTCGTACGCCGCATAGGCCTTGCCGACACGCTCGAGCGCGCCGGCAAGGCGCTGCACTGGAACGAACCCGAGGAACTCGCCCGCCTCGAACCGCCTGCGCGCGTGCGCCGCGCCTTCGAAGAGCTCGGACCGACCTTCATCAAACTCGGCCAGATCCTCGCCACGCGCGTCGACCTGTTTCCGCCGGAATGGATCGCCGAATTCGGTCGCCTGCAGGATTCGGCCCCAGCCGTGCCCTTCGAACAGGTGCGCGAACAGCTCACCGAGGATCTCGGCGAAACGCCCGAAACCGCATTCGCCGAACTCGACACCCAGCCGCTCGCGGCGGCCTCGCTCGCGCAGGTATACCGTGCCCGGCTGCACGACGGCCGCCCGGTGATCCTGAAAGTGCGCCGGCCCGGCATCCGCCCGACCATCGAGGCGGACCTCCGGCTGCTCGCCCGCCTCGCCGAGATCATCGAGGCCGAAGCGCCGGACCTGCGCCGCTACCGCCCCTGCGAGGTCGTGCGCGAATTCACGCTGTCGCTGCGCCGGGAGATCGACTTCGCCGCCGAGTGCCGCTACGCCGAACGTATCGCGGCGAGCTTCATCGGCCGCCCCGAGATCGTCATCCCGCGCGTACATTGGCAGTGGTGCGGCGAACGCCTGAACGTGCAGGACTACATCGACGGCATCGCCGGGCGCGACCTGGCCGCCGTCGATGCAGCGGGACTCGAACGCAAGCTCCTCGCCCGCCGCGGCGCGTCAGCGGTGCTGAAGATGATGCTGGAAGACGGCTTCTTCCACGCCGACCCGCACCCCGGCAACGTCTTCTACCTGCACGGCAACCGCATCGCCTTCATCGACTTCGGCATGGTCGGCCGGCTTTCCGAATCGCGCCGCTACGAGCTCGCCGTCCTGCTCAACGGCCTCGTCTCGAACGACGCGGCGGCCGTCGCCGACGTGCTGCTCGAATGGCGCGACGCCGAAGCCCCGGATACCGAGCCGGAACGACTGCGCCACGAGATCGACACCTTCGTCGACCAGTACAAGGGCGTTCCCCTCAAGCAGCTCGACCTCGGCGCGATGTTGTCCGATCTCGTGATGATCCTGCGCGAGCACGGCATTGCCCTGCCGTCGGACCTGTCGCTGCTGATCAAGGCCTTCATCACGCTCGAAGGCATGGGCCGCCAGCTCGATCCGGATTTCGACATGGGCGCCGAGGCCGCCCCCTTCCTGCGGCGCGTGCTGCTCGCCCACCACGCCCCCGCAGCAGTCGCCAAGCGCGGCTGGCGCACACTCGCGCAGGCCGTGGACCTGGTTACGGGCCTTCCGCGCGACCTCAGCCAGCTTCTGCGCTCGGCGCGGCGCGGCAAACTCCAGGTGCAGGTCGACATCGTCTCGCTCAAGCGCCTCGGCGAGCAGCTCGACCGCGCCGCCACGCGCATGACGATCGGCATCGTCACCGCGGCACTGATCATCGGTTCGGCCATCGTCATGACGGTCGCGCGCGAACCGGGCTTCGCCGCGCTCAATACGCTGGGACTGCTGGGCTTCTTCGGCGCCGTCGCGGGTGGAGTGGCGGTGCTCCTGTCGATCTGGCGCGGCGGGCGCGACAACTGACCCTCGCAGCCGGCGCAAGCCTTACCAGTGCCGCCGGCTCGCCAGCAGGCGGCCGGCCGCCTCCGCGTCCAGAGGCTGGGAGAAGAGGTACCCCTGGCCGAAGCCGACCTTGAGCTCGCGCAGCCGCGCCAGTGTGCCGAGAGTTTCCATCCCCTCGGCCACGATCTCCATGTTCAGGCTGCGCGCGAGCGCGACGATCGCCTGCACGATCTCGTCGTGCTTGGCCTCCTTTTCCATCTTCTGCACGAAGGAGGCATCGATCTTGAGGATGTCGAGCGGAAAGCGGTGCAGGTAGGACAAGCTCGAATAGCCGGTACCGAAATCATCCATCAGGAACTTGATCTGCTGGTCCTGCAACCGGTCGAGCGTCTGCATGGCCGCGTCGCCGCTGTCCATGAGAACGCTTTCGGTGATCTCGAGCTTCAGGTAACGGGCCTCCAGATGAGCGCTGGCCAGCGCCTGGAGGACGACGTCCGCGAGGTCCGGCTGGGCGAACTGCACCGCGGAAACGTTGACGCTCACCTTCGGACGCAGCGCGGGGAACTGCACCTGCCACGCACTCAACTGACGGCAGGCTTCCCGCAGCGCCCAGTTTCCAAGCGGCACGATCAGGCCGGTGTCTTCCGCGACCGGGATGAATTCCGCCGGCGACATCAGGCCGCGTTCGGGGTGGCGCCAGCGCAGCAGGGCCTCGAAGCCGTCGATCTCGCCGCTCGCGAGATTTACCAGTGGTTGGTAGTAGAGCGCCAGTTCGTCGCGCTCCACCGCGCGCCGCAGGTCTGTTTCCAGGCGCAACTGGTTCACCGCAAAGGTATGCATTGCCGTGTCGAACACCTGGCAGTGCCCCTTGCGTTGTGCCTTGGCGCGCTGATTGGCGGTGTCTGCGTCGCGCAACATCTCCTCGGGCGCGGTGTATCGCTCGGGGCCCAAGACGATGCCGATGCTGGCGGTGGTGAACACCTCGTGGCCGTCGATGGGCAGCGGCCCCGTCAATGCCGACTGGAAACTCTCGGCAAAGGCGACGGCCGTGTCGGCACCGGTCATCCCCTCGACCAGCACGGCGAACTCGTCACCACCGAGGCGGGCCACGGTATCCCGCGGGCCGATCCGGGCCTGAAGCGTGCGCGCGACGGCCAGCACCAGCGCGTCACCGACGCTGTGACCGAAGCTGTCGGTGATGATCTTGTAGCGGTCGAGGTCGACCAGCATCACGGCGAAGCGGCGTTCGCCCGTTCCGCCGCCCTCGAGCGCGCACTGCAGGCGCTCCATGAACAGGGTACGGTTGGGCAGGCCCGTAAGGGCGTCGTGCAGCGCCTGGAAGCGCAGCCGCTCCTCGGCCAGTTTGCGCTCGGTGATGTCGGTCTGGGAACCGGCGACGCGGTAAGGTTGCCGATCCGCATCGCGCACCGCGAGGCCGCGCGTGAGCATCCAGAGGATTTCATCGCGCCTGTTGCGCATGCGGTGTTCGCTCTCGAAATGCGCAGTGGCGCCCGAAAGGTGCGCCTGCAGCCGCGCTTCCACTGCCGGCCGGTCGTCCTCGTGCACGCGCGAGAACCATTCGTCGATGCGGTCGCCGATGTCATCCTCGGTGTAACCGAGCATGGCCTTCCAGCGCGGCGAGTAATAGACGCTCCCTGCGCGCAGATCCCAGTCCCACAGCCCGTCGTTGGCGCCCTGCGCCGCGAGCGCGTAGCGTTCCTCGCTCTCGCGCAGGCATGCCTCGGCGCGGCGGCGCGCGCGACGCACCTCGACTTCACGCAGCTCGCGGTCCACCGCCGGCACCAGTCGCGCCAGGTTGCTCTTGAGGATGAAATCATGGGCGCCCGCCTTGAGCAGGCTCACCGCGGTTTCCTCGCCGATGGTGCCCGAGACGATGATGAACGGCAGATCGCAACGACAGCGCGTGAACACCTCCAGCGCCGCGGGACCGGAGAACTGCGGCAGCGTGTAGTCGGAGATGATGATGTCGACCGTGCTGCATTCGTCCAGCGCAGCACGCATGGCCGGCTCCGTTTCCACGCGCGTGAGCACCGGATCGTAGCCGCCGCGCCGCAACTCGCGCGCGATCAACAGCGCATCGTCCTCCACATCCTCGACGATCAGCACCTTGAGCCGCAGTCCGGCCATCGCCCTATCTCCGCACCGGCGGCGGCTCGTTGAGTGCGAGCCAGTACACACCCAACTGGCGCACCGCTTCCATGAACGCGACGAAATCCACGGGCTTGCGGATGTAACTGTTGGCGCCGCGTCCATACCCCTCGAGCAGGTCGCTTTCCTCCTTGGACGAGGTCAGGATCACCACCGGCAGGATGCGCGTGCGCGCATCGGCGCGCAGCCGGCGCAGCACCTCGAGTCCGTCCACCTTGGGCAGCTTGAGATCGAGCAGCACCACGGCGGGCAGCACATCGTCGCCGAGGAGGTAGTCGAGGGCCTCGGCGCCATCGCGCTTGACCACTACGTTGGTAATGTTGTGCTTGCGCAGGGCGCGCAGCGTAAGCGCCTCGTCGTCGGCGTTGTCTTCCACCAGCAGTACGATCCGGTTGTCCATATCAAGTCTCTCCCGACAAGGTTTTGTCCATCGGATACCCCACGGCGCGTTCGTCAGGCAGGGTGAACCGGAGCGTCGCACCGCGTTCGACGGCACCTTCCGCCCACACCTCGCCGCCGTGGCGATGCACGATGCGTTGCACGCTGGTGAGGCCGACGCCGGTGCCGGGGAACTCGGCCTCGCCATGCAGCCGCTGGAAAGCGCCGAAGAGTTTGCCGGCGTATGCCATGTCGAAGCCCGCGCCGTCATCGCGCACGAAATAGACCACGGAGCCGTCCGCGCCGCATTCGGAGCCGAACTCGATACGCGCCCGCAGGTGTCGTGCAGTGTATTTCCACGCGTTGCCGAGCAGATTCTCCAGCACCACCAGCATCAGCCGCGCATCGGCTGCGGCGGTGACGCCCTCGGCGATGACGAACTCCACCTCGCGCTCCGGCTCCGTTGCGCGCAGCTCGTCCGCCACCGTCCGCGCGATGGCCGACAGGTCCACCGGTTCGCGGCGCATCTCCGCGCGCGACAGGCGCGACAACTTGAGGATGTCGTCGATCAGCCGCGCCATGCGCTGACTGGCGGCACGCACCCGGCGCAGCGAGTCGCGCCCGTCGTCGTCCAGCCTGTCCGCATAATCCTCCAGCAGCACCTGGCTGAAGCCGTCGATGCTGCGCAAGGGCGCGCGCAGGTCATGGGACACCGAATACGAGAACGATTCGAGCTCGCGGTTGACGCCCTCGAGTTCGGCCGCGCGCCGCGCCAGTGCGCGGTTGAGGTGCTCGATCGCGGCTTCCGCCTGCCTGCGTTCGGTGACATCGCGCAGCATCGCGGTGAACACCATCTCGCCCGTGAGCTCAAGCTTGGAGACCGACGCCTCGGCAGGGAATTCCGTTCCGTCGCGGCGCAATCCGAATACCGGGGCACGCTGATCCATCCGGCGCGTGACGTCCCCGGCACGCGCGAACTCGGCGACATACTCGCGATGCCGCGCACGGTAGCGTTCCGGAACCAGCATCTCGACCGGCTGCCCGAGCACTTCCTCGGCGCGATAGCCGAAAACCTTTTCCGCCCCCCTGTTGAACAAGGTGATGCGTTGCGCCTCGTCGATGGATACGATCGCGTCCGCGGCGATTTCCAGTATCCCCGCAAAGCGCGCCCGGGCGGCGCGAATCTCCGCGTCCGCGCGCTTGCGCTCGCTGATGTCGGAGACGATACCGAGATAGCCCGTGATCTCCCCCTGCGCGTCCCGCAGCGCCGTGATCGCCAGCAGCACCGGGATGCGCGTACCGTCCTTGCGCACGTAGGTCCACTCCTCCTCGTCAGCCTGGTCGCGCCGCGGCTTCACCGTGAACACCTCGAAGCCGGCACCGACCGGCTCGCCCAGCTCGCGCGCCAGCGCTTCCGCATGCACCGCCATCTCTGCCGGATCGTGGAAAAGCTCCGGCGTCGCCTTGCCTTCCACTTCGGCGGCGGTATAGCCCAGCATGCGTTCGGCGGCGGGGTTGAACGTAAGAATGACGCCCGTCGTATCGGTCGCGATGATCGCGTAGCTCGCGCTATCGAGAATCGCCCGCTGGAAGGCGAGCGCCTGCTGCAGCGCACGCTCGGTGCGCTTGCGCTCGGTGATGTCCGTGGCGACGCCGCACAGCGCGTAGGTACGCCCTTCGGCATCGCGCACCGGGAACTTGATGGAAAGATACGTGTGCAGCTCACCCGCCTGCAGCAGGACTTCTTCGAGAGCCTGCGGCACGCCCCCGGCGAGCACGCGGCGGTCGGCCGCGCGCAGCGCTTCGGCAATGTCCGGCGGGAAGATGTCGCCGACGGTCTTGCCGACGAGCTCTTCGCGGCGCAGATTGAAAGTTTGCGCGAAGTGGCGGTTGACGAGGACGTAACGTCCGTCCGGATCCTTCATGAAGATGATCGCCGGCGTATTCTCGATCAACGCCTCCAGCTGTGCTTCATTTGCCCGCAAGGCCGCAGCCGTTTGTTCCAGCTGGTGCGACTTGTCTTCCAGGCTGGCGGTGCGCTCCCTGACGCGCTGCTCCAGGTCCTCGCGTGCCGCCCGCTCCGCCCGCGCAGCCTGCTGCAATGCATGGGACAAGGTGTCGACCTCCCGAATGCTGGTCGCCGGGATGAAGGGCATCTCCCCGCGCTGCATCGCATCGGCGGACGCAGCCAGTGCAGTCAGCGGGACGACGAGCCGGCGCTGCAGCCGCTGACCGAGGTAGATCCCGATACCGAGCAGGAGCAGTGTCGCGGCGAGCCACGGAAGAAACGTGCGGTACACCGGGGCGAAAATCTCCTGCCGCGGAATGGCGACCGCGACGGTCCAGTCGGCAAGCGACAGATGCCGATAGGCATAGACGACGGGCACGCCTTCCAGATTGTTCGTTTCGCCCACGCCTTCCTGCGGCAGCATGGCGCTCTGGTCGAACGGCGGCGGAGCGCGCAGACCGATGAACCGGGCTGCATCGACGCTGCGCGCGATGATTCGCCCGCTGCCGTCGAAAATCGCCGAAAGTCCCGTGCTCGACGTGCCTTCCTTCCCAAGCAGCGCGCTCAGTGCATCAGGCGTCACCGCCATGAGCAGAAAAAAACTCGACGAACCGTTGCGCAGCACCGGCACGCCCGCACTCAGCACCGGTCGCTTGACCACCGGCCCGTAGAACAGATCGCTGACGGTCGGCTGCCCCGCGAGCACCGACTCGAATTTCGCATCGTAGGAAGGCAATTGCCGCCCTTGCCATTCGATGTCCTGCCGCTTCGCGTAAATCTGCAGCAGATTGGGTAGCGGTGCGCCGAACGGACCGCTCGTATTGACCACTTGCTGCCCGGACGGCTCCACCAGCACGATCCAGCTCAAGCCACGGGGCCGGATCGCAGCCGTGGCGACGGCATGGAACTGGGCCCAATCCCGCGCGTCGATCTCCGGAAGGGCAGCGAGCGTCCCCACGATGGCCAGGTTCACGCCGAGTTCCTGTTCCACCGCCAGCGCGAGCGTCTGCACCCGCTGACGCAAACCTTCGATTGCGGCCGTACGATGGATGTCCCACTGCATCCACAAGAACGCCGCCGTCACGAGCGCCAGCGGCATGAGGGACGCGAGCGAGAGACGCAGCAGCGCCGCGCGCAGCGACTGCCGGAGCCGCCCGGCAGGTGGCCCCACGTCCGGATATCGCAGAGTGGATCGACCGGGGCTCATGGTGTCCCCCTCGGGAATGGTGAGGTCGCCGACAGCTCCCGCCCGCTACGACACGTATCGCGCGATGAATACTGCCGACACCGTGACGCGATCGCAGCGGTCGACGAACCGCATTCTGGCGCCTTCGAAGCCGGTTCCGGCGCCGCAAGTCGTATTACTTTCGACCTAGTAAAACAACTTGTCCAGTGCAAAGTGCCGCACCACGCGGCGGGTGCGCCCGGCGCCGGCATGCGCCCGAACCAGTCCTCCACCTGCGGAAAATCCCCGACCGACCATTCCGGGTCCGCGAACCTGCCGCCGGGCGTCGCCCCTACGGCCCGCGCCCCTCCCCAGCCTCTTCGAAGGTTCGCCCGTCGCGGATGCGATACAGACGCCGGAATGTCGGGATGATTTTCTCGTCGTGCGTCACGACGATGATCGCCGTGCGGTACTGCTCCGCCATCCGGTTCAGGATGCGCACCACGTTCAGCGCGCGTTCGCTGTCGAGCGGCGCGGTCGGCTCGTCGGCGAGCACCACGGGCGGCCGGTTCACCAGCGCCCGCGCGATCGCCACGCGCTGCTGCTCGCCGCCGGAAAGCTCCGACGGCGCAGCCTTGGCACGGTGGCCGACGTCGAGCGCCTCGAGCAGTTCGACGGCCTGCCGACGCGCTTCGCGGTTCGACTTCCCCGCCAGCATCGGCAGCAGCGCAACGTTATCGGTCACGTCGAGGAACGGGATCAGATACGGCGCCTGGAACACGAAGCCGATGTTGTCGCGCCGCAGGCTGCGCAGGTCGCGGATCTTCCAGCCGCCATCGAAGGCGGTCCGCCCGCCCAGCGCCATGTATCCGCCGGTCGGTTCGATCACCGCGCCGAGGCACTTCAACAGCGTGCTCTTGCCCGAACCGCTCGGCCCGATCAGGCCGACCACCTCGCCGGGGGCGATCCTCATGTCCACGCCCTTGAGCGCATCGACCGCGGCATCCCCCTCGCCATAACGCTTGCTCAAGCCCCTGACCTCGATTGCCGGCATGTCCAGCTCAGTGGCGCCCGGCCGCCCGAAGCCACTGAGCACCCCCTCGGGGGGCAGCGAACGAAGTGAGCGTGGGGGCCGTTCCATTCAGCCCCCGATCGCCGTCGCCGGGTCGACCTTCAGCGCGACCCGGATCGCCAGCAGGCTCGCGATCGCACACACGACCATCGTTGCGACCAGTCCGCGCACCGCATCTCCCGGCAACAACAGCACGTACTTCGGGAAATACGGCGCCCACAGCGTCGCGACCGTCTTGCCGATCACGAAACCGATCAGCCCGAGCCCCAGCGACTGCTGCAGGATCATCGCCGCGATCGTGCGATTGGGCGTCCCGATCAGCTTCAGCACCGCGAGCTCGCGGATCTTGCCCAGCGTCATGGTGTAGATGATGAAGGACACGATCGCGGCGCTCACGATCGCCAGAATCACCAGGAAAGTCGCGATCTGCCGCGCCGAGGTCTCGATCAGCTTCGACACGAGGATCTCCTCCATCTGCGCCCGCGTGTACGCCTCGAGGTGCTTCCAGCGACGGATGTTCTCGGCCACCTGCTCCGCTTCGTGGCCGCTCGCGACCCGGACCAGCACCGCATTCACGTTGCGGCTGGCCGTCTGCGACGTCAGGATCGCATCAAGCAGCCCCGGCACACCCGGACGGTTC
The DNA here is from genome assembly GCF_900156155.1 of Aromatoleum tolulyticum. GTDB lineage: Bacteria > Pseudomonadota > Gammaproteobacteria > Burkholderiales > Rhodocyclaceae > Aromatoleum > Aromatoleum tolulyticum. The sequence continues at coordinate 103,304 of NZ_FTMD01000005.1, read as the reverse complement.
AGCGCCGGGTTCGCCGCCGTGCGCGCACGCTCGTTGACGATCGCGTCGTTGTCCTTGAGGAACTGCGCCTCCTGCGCATCCTTCAACGGCAGGAACACCATCGGATCGCCGCTCGACGACACCATGCGCCGCGTGAGCCCCACCACCTCGTACTCGTGCCGGCGGATGCGCACCCGCTCACCGAGCCGGAAACCCGTGCGCACGTCCGCCACCACCTCGTAATGGCTGCGCGCGATGCGCCGGCCGGCCACGAGGAAGGGCGGCTCGCCCGGACGCCCCGGCTCGAACCCCACCGCCATCACGCGCACATCGCGCTCGCCCTGACCGATCTGCATCGTCAGGTACGTCACGTTCGACGCCTCCGCGACGCCCGGCATCCCGAGGATCGCGCGGTACGCATCGTCGCGCAGGTTAGATGGCTCCGCGTACGGTCCCAGCGTCTCCTGCTGCACGGCCCAGATATCCGCGCCGCTGCTGCGCAGGAGCACCTGCGCGTCATCCACCATGCCGCGGTAGATTCCCGCCATCGACAGCGTCACGCCGATCAGCAGGCCCAGCCCGACGCCGGTGAAGACGTACTTCGCCCAGTGGTGAAGGATGTCGCGCCCGGCAAGGCTGATCATCGACGCACCCCGGCGAGCGACTCGGCCGGACTCACCCGGTCCCCCGCGCCGAGCTCGCGTTCGCTATGGACGACGATGCGATCGCCCGCCTGCAGTCCCTCCAGCACCACGACCCGCCCGTCGAGCGAAGTATCCCCCGTGCGCACCGGCACGAAGCCCGCCGCCCCGTCCGCAACGGTCCATACGCCGCGCCGGCCGCCGTACTCATGCACCGCCGCGCCGGGTACGGCCAGCACGTCCCCGCCGCGGGTCGTCGCGATCGTCACTTCGGCCAGTTCGCCGAATGCGAAATCCGTCGGCACTTCGTCGAACACCACCTGCACGATGCGCTCCTCGGTCACCGCGTCGCCGTTGAGCTCGACGCGCGCAACCCGCCCCGCCAAGACGAGCCCCGGCCGCGAACGCAGCACGATGGAGGCCTTCTGCCCGGCATGCACGCCGCCGGCGCGCCCCTGGTCGATCCGCGTCCGCACACGCACGCTCGCCGGATCGACCATGCGCAGCACGGTCTGCCCGGCCACCAGCGTCGTTCCCGGCTCCGCGTCGCGTGCCGTCACCACCCCCGCCACCGGCGCGACAAGGCGCACATTCGCCCGCTGCCGTTCCGCCGCCGAGCGTTCCGCCTCCAGCCGCTCCAGATCCATTCGCGCCGCATCGAGCTGCGCCCGCGCGGCCTGCAACTGTGCGCCGGCGGAACCCGCCTCCTGCCGCTTCGCCTCGACCGCCGCATCGCTGAAGAAGGCCTGCTCGCCGAGCGACGCATAGCGCCGCGCGTTGCGCCCCGCGAGCTCCTGACGCACCTCCGCATCGCGCACCTGCGCACGCGCCGCCTCCAACGCATGGACGGCGCGAGCCGCAGCCGCCCGCGACGCCGACAGGCGCGCGTCCAGTTCCACCGGATCCATCTCCGCGAGCAACTGCCCCGCGCGCACCTCGCCGCCGACATCCACGTGCACCGCGAGAACGCGGCCCGGAACCGTCGGCCCGATCGCGTAACTCCTCTCCGCCTCCACCGTGCCGACCCCGAACACGGCGTTCTCGAACGCCCCGCGCTCGACCACCGCCGTCGTCACCCGCACCGGAGCCAAGGGTCCGCTCCTCACCATCAGCAGGACGAATCCGGCCAGCAGGACCAGCCCGAGGACGGACAAACCGACCACACGCAGGATTGGCCGCTTCATGTCCGCCTCCCCACGATGCCCGACAGATAGACCCCGAACACCCCTTCGGCCGCTTCCTCCACGCCACGCATCCCTCCGGCGAGCATCGACTGCATCACCAGTCCCTGGATCGCACCGATGAATAGCGTCGCCGCGGGCTCGACATCCAGCTCGCGCCCCGCTGCGCGGCCGTCCTTCGCGCACTTCAGGACCTGCAGCAAGGTTCCCCGGTAACTGGCGAGCAGGGCGCGGATGCGGCGCTTCACCGCACTGTCGCCCGGCTGCTGCAGCTCGTGGAAGATCAGGCGCGGCGCGCCCGGGTAGGCCGCGGCGAACCCGATGTGCGCGCAGAACATCGCACGAAGCTGCGCGAGCGGCTCGCTGCTCGAAAGCGACGCCTCCTCGATCGCACCGAGCAGGTTCTCCTCGATCCATTCGGCGACTGCCAGCCAGATCGCCTCCTTGGTCGGGAAGTGGCGGAATACCGCCCCCTGCGTGAGATTCATGGCCGCCGCGATGCGCGCGGTCGTGATGTCCGCGGGGCTGCTTTCGGCCGCCAGGGCGAGCACGGCCTGAACGATCTCGGCCTGCCTGAACTCCGATGAACGCCGGATGCGCGGAGATTCCATCGTGACGACCCGATAGTAAGTAATTAATTACTAGCTTAGTATAAGCAAATCACGATGTATACCCGTCAGATCCGTCTTACGTGCCGGGCAAGTGATTGCGTGATGTCAGGTCAAGTGCTGTACCGTCGCACCCGGGAGTCTCCGCTTCGCTCCGCCGGTCCGCAGGCGCGGAGCGCTGCTCCGCGAAACCCCTGCGCCACTCCCTTCAAGGAAGGATTGAGGTGGAGATCGGTTAAACCCACTCAGTAGAAACCAATCCCGCGCCCGACGGCAAACCTCAGGCTTCGATCTCGCGCGCCTGCTCGATCGCTTCCTCGATCCGGTCCACCGCGATCACCCGCATGCCGGCGATCGCCTGCTTCGGCGCATTGGCCTTCGGAATAATTGCGGCCGTGAAGCCGAGCTTGGCCGCTTCCTTCAGGCGCTCCTGGCCGCGCGGAGCGGGACGGATCTCGCCCGCGAGGCCCACCTCGCCGAACACCACCAGCTCGCGCGGCAGTGCCCGGCTGCGCAGCGAGGACACGATCGCCAGCAGCACCGCGAGGTCCGCCGCCGGCTCGGCGATCTTCACTCCACCCACCGCATTCACGAACACGTCCTGGTCGAAGCACACCACGCCCGCATGGCGATGCAGCACCGCGAGCAGCATCGCCAGCCGGTTCTGCTCCAGCCCCACCGACAGACGGCGCGGATTCGGGCTGTGCGCGCCGTCGACCAGCGCCTGGATCTCCACCAGCAGCGGCCGCGTGCCCTCCTGCGTCACCAGCACGCAGCTGCCCGCCACCTGCTGGCTGTGCTGCGACAGGAAGATCGCCGACGGATTGCTCACGCCGCGCAGACCGCGCTCCGTCATCGCGAATACGCCCAGCTCGTTCACCGCGCCGAAGCGGTTCTTGAACGCCCGCACGAGGCGGAAGCTCGAATGCGTGTCGCCCTCGAAATACAGCACCGTGTCGACGATGTGCTCCAGCACGCGCGGCCCCGCCAGCGTGCCGTCCTTGGTCACGTGGCCGACTATGATCAGGCACGTGCCGCTCTGTTTCGCGAAGCGCGTGAGCTGCGCCGCACATTCGCGCACCTGCGCCACCGAACCGGGCGCCGACTGCAGCGCCTCCGAATACACCGTCTGGATCGAGTCGATCACCGCGATGCGCGGCTTCGCCTCCTTCAGCGTCGCGAGGATGCGTTCGAGGTTGATCTCGGGCAGCAGCTTCAGCCCCGCCGGATCGAGCTGCAGGCGCTGCGCGCGCAGCGCCACCTGCTCGCCCGACTCCTCGCCGCTCACGTAGATCGCCGCCTGCCGCGCTGCGAGCGCCGACAGCGCCTGCAGCAGCAGCGTCGACTTGCCGATGCCCGGATCGCCGCCGATCAGCACCACGCCACCGGCGACCAGTCCGCCGCCGAGCACGCGGTCGAACTCCTCGATCCCCGTCGGCGTGCGCGGCTCTTCGCGCGGCTCGAGCTCGGCGAGCGACTGCAGCCTGCCGGTCGTACCGGCCAGCGCCGCGAACCTGCTGCTGCCCGGCGTCGTAGCCTCGATCACCGTCTCGACCAGCGTGTTCCAGCCCTTGCATTGCGGACACTGGCCCTGCCAGCGCGGCGCCTGTCCGCCGCACTCGCTGCAGACGAAGCTCGTCTTCGCCTTCGCCATCACGCGCTCACGTCATCGACCGCCATGCGCTTGAACTCGGCCACCGCATACTCCGCAAAGGTCGTGATCAGACGCGAGCGGAACTTGTCGCGCGGCACGATCACCTCGAGCGGCGTGTACTGGCGCGGCTCCAGCGGAATCCCGACCAGGCGCCCGTCGCGGATGTCGCGCTGGATCGCGGCGCGCGACGCGATCGCGAACCCCATCCCCTCGGCCGCCAGGTACTTCACCGTTGCGAGGCTGCCCAGTTCCGCGCAGATCGTCAGCTCGTCGATACCGATGCCCGCCGCGGCGAAGAAGTCCTCGGCCAGCACGCGGATCGCGTTGCCCGGATCGCGCGTGATCAGCGGATGATCCTTCAGCACCCTGGCACTGAGGCTCTTGTGCTTCGCCAGCGCATCCTTCGGGGAGCAGATCACGAACAGCTCGTCGCGCGTTGCGGTCATGCGCTCGATCGCCGGCTGCTCCGACACGATCTCGATCAGCCCGAGGTCGAGCTCGCGCGACGCGACGCGGTCCTCGGTCAGCTGCGAGTTGCCCACCACCACGCGCGGCACCACGCGCGGATACTTGCGCTTGAATCCTTCCAGCAGCTGCGGCAGCCAGTAAGCCGCGATCGTCGTGCTGGTGCCGATGTTGAGCGTGCCGCCGAGCTCGTCGGTCAGCTCCGACACCCGCGACTCCAGCTCGTCGGACAGATCGAGAATCCGGTCCGCGTAGGCCAGCACCACCTCCCCGGCCGGGGTCAGGCTCACGCGCCCGTGCCCGCGCTCGAGCAGACGCGTGTTGAAGTGCTCCTCCAGCTGCTTGATCTGGAAGGTCACGGCCGGCTGCGTCATGAAAAGATGTTCCGCGGCCCGCGTGAACGAACCGTACTTGGCCACGGCGCTGAATACCTGAAGTCTGCGATCAGCCACGACTACCCCATAAGTCTCGTTTATACCCACAATTAAAGCACAGCTCATGCATTACGCGAAATGTCTGACAACCCGCTGACGGCAAGGCCCCCGCACGGGCAATGAGCCAAATCACAACAAACAGACACATGTCGTGATATAAACCGCGCTTCACCTTCAGACGGCCGTCTCCCACCCGATGCCGCTCGGCTTCTACATCATCATGGCGGCGCAGTTCTTCTCTGCGCTGGCCGACAATGCGCTGCTGATCATTGCCATCGCGCTGCTGCGCGAGATGTCCGCCCCGGCAACGTACGAACCGCTGCTGAAGCTGTTCTTCACTGTTTCCTATGTCGCGCTGGCCGCCTTCGTCGGTGCCTTTGCCGACTCGATGCCCAAGTGGCGCGTGATGTTCATCAGCAACACCATCAAGATCGGCGGCTGCCTCATGCTGCTCCTCGGCGCGCACCCGCTTTTCGCCTATGCCGTCATCGGACTCGGCGCCGCCGCCTACTCCCCGGCCAAGTACGGCATCCTCACCGAATACCTGCCCCACCGCCTGCTCGTCGTCGCCAACGGCTGGATCGAAGGCCTCACGGTGGGCGCGATCATCCTCGGCACCGTCATCGGCGGCGTGCTGATCCGTCCCGACGTCGGCAACTGGATCGCCGGCCTGGGCCTGCCCTTCGTGACGGACGATGCCCTGCAGGCGACCATCGCCATCGTCGGCCTGCTCTACATTGCCGCAGCGGCCTTCAACCTGCGCATCCCCGACACCGGCGTCGACCACAAGCCGCTCAAGAACAACCCGGTATACCTCGTCCACGACTTCGTGCACTGCATGAAGCTGCTGTGGCGCGACAAACTCGGCCAGATCTCCCTCGCCGTCACGACCCTCTTCTGGGGCGCCGGTGCCACGCTCCAGTTCATCGTGATCAAGTGGGCGGAACACAACCTCGGCTTCGATCTCTCCAAGGCATCGATGATGCAGGGCGTCGTGGCGGTCGGAATCGCGCTCGGCGCCGTGCTGGCCGCGCGCATGATCAGCCTGCGCCGCTCCGTCCGGGTCATCCCGCTGGGCATCGCCATGGGCCTCGTCGTGATGGTCATGGTCGTCGTCACGCAGCCCACGCTGGCGATGTTCCTGATGGTCGTCGTCGGCTGTCTCGCCGGCTTCTTCGTCGTGCCGATGAACGCCCTGCTCCAGCATCGCGGCCACATCCTCATGGGCGCCGGCCATTCGATCGCCGTGCAGAACTTCAACGAGAACCTGTCGATCCTGATCATGACGGGCCTGTACGCCCTGCTCATCATGTCGGGCCTGTCGATCGGCGCGGTCATCGTCATGTTCGGCCTGTTCGTCGCCGGCGCGATGTACCTCGTGCTGCGCCGGCACAACCTCAACCAGCGCGAAGTCGATTCGGTCGCGCTGCTCGAAGACCACACGCACTGACCGGCACACGGGCCGCCAACGCGGCCCGCCCTGCGCCCGTCAGGCTCGTTCGGCGAACTCCCGCATCAGGCGGCGCGCAAAGCACAGATCCTCCCACGCCTTGGCCTTGTCGGCCTGATTCCGCAGCAGGTACGCGGGATGATAGGTCACGACCACGGGCGTATCGCCGCGGTGGAACACCCGGCCGCGCGACGCGCCGATGCTGATCTCGGCATCCAGCAGCGCCAGGGCTGCGGGACGGCCCAGCGCAATCAGCACGCGCGGCCGCACCAGCTCGATCTGACGCGCGAGATAAGGGTGACAGGTCGCGATCTCGTCGGCCTGCGGCGTACGATTGTGCGGCGGCCGGCATTTCACCGCATTCGCGATATAGACGTTTTCGCCCCGCTTCAGCCCGATCGCGGCGAGCATCGCATCGAGCAGCTTGCCCGCGGCACCGACGAAGGGCTCGCCGCGCTGGTCCTCCTCGGACCCCGGGCCCTCCCCGACGAACATCCACTCCGCGCGCCGATCACCGACACCCGGAACGGCCTGCCTGCGCTTCTCGCACAAACGGCACGCCCCGCACGCGCGGATGTCGTTTTCCAGCTCGTCCCAATCCATCCGTGCGATGCGGCCCGCCCGGGCAGGATCGCCATCGTCGCGCCGCTCCGATGCCGCAGCCGGAGAGGCCGCCCCTGAGGGGCGCGGAATCAGGTCGCGGACGGGAATCGCTGCACGCGCGGAACGCATTTCGGGCACCGGTTCCGTCGGCAAGGGCGGCGCCGGCAGCGACGCTTGAGCGTTGCCCCGATCCGGTCCCGCCGCGACCGGCGCCGACTCCGGCATCACGTCGATCGCTTCCGCAGCGCCATCTTCGCCCCCCGCGCGCAAACGCCACACGGGAGCAAGCCCCATTTCGCGCAGCACGGCATCGCGCCGCGCGTACCTCACAGCTCGCGCCTCATCACGATCGCATCCTCGCGCTGACCGCCGGGCGCCGGGTAATAACCCTTCCGCCGCCCGATCGCAACAAAGCCATGGCGCTCATACAGCGCAAGGGCCGCGGTGTTCGAGGGCCGCACCTCGAGAAAGAACTGCGTCGCCCCCGCCCGCAGCGCCTCCGACGACAGGTATTCGAGCAGCATCCCGCCGATGCCCTGGCGCTGCACCGCACGCACGACGCTGATGTTGAGCAGGTGGGCCTCGTCGATCACCGTGAGCATCACCGCGTAGGCGACCGGCTCCGGCCCGTTGTGCATCACCCAGCAGTTGTAGCCCGCACGCAGGGAATCCGTGAAATTGCCTTCGCTCCAGGGAAAGGCGTGCAGCTCGCGCTCGTTCTCGGCCACCCACGGCAGATCCTCATCCGTCATGGGGACGAAGCCGAATCCCGCGGTCACGCCCGCCCTCCGCGCGCCAGTCGCTCGGCGGTCGTCAGCGCCACCTTGTCGCGCACATACAGCGGCGCGGCGACTTCGGCGGCTACCAGGGCTCCGCCTTCGACGAGACGCACCGCCAGCCTTGCGACGTCCGCAGCACGAGGTACCGCATCCTGCTGCTGCGGCCCCAGCCGATCCAGCACCTCCTGCGGAATCCGATCGCCGTACACTGCGAACGCCGATCCGATGCCGGTCCACCGGCCCTCGGCGGGCAATGCCAGCATCTCGGGCGGGCAGCACGTCGGCGGCGCGAGCATCACCGGGAGCCCGTGGGAGAGCCGACAGGCCGCCGAATACACCTCGCCCATGCGCGCATCGGTCGCGACGTAGATCGAGTCTCCTCGACCCTGCAGCGCCAGCGCCTCGAGGCTGCATATCGGCGCAACTCCCAGGTCCGCGCCCATCGCCAGACCCTGCGCCACCCCGCACGCGAGGCGCAAGCCCGTAAAGGCCCCCGGACCGGCGCCGAACGCCACGGCATCGAGAGACCCGAGCGCGACGCCCGCCTCGGCGAGCAGGGTCTTAAGAGTGGGCAGCAGGCGCTCGGAATGATTCGAGTGCCCTTCCAGGGTTCGTTCGACGGTCTCGCCGTCGAGCAGCAGGGCGACGCTCGCGTGCTCGCACGAGGTCTCGATCGAGAGGATTTTCATAGGCCGCCCATTTTACCGGCAGCAGCCCCACTGCGGAGAGCCCGTACCGCGATTGTGCGCGGCGGGCACGCGGGAGGATCCCGCTCAGCGTTCCGTCACGCTGCGGGGACGGTTCGCGTCGCGCATCGCCTCCCGCAGTTCCTGATAGAGTGCTTCACGCTGCTCGCGCGACAGACGGCGCGGCTCCTGCGCAGCGGGACGTGGAGCCTCGGGGCCGCTCATGAGGGCACGGCGAAGCTCGGCCCGGCGCTTGTCCCGCGCGCTTGCATGTGCCGGCGCGGTCACGCTTTCCTTCCCCGCACGCGACGACGCGCTCTCGCGTGCGAACGCGGGACCTGCAGCGAGTGTCGACGCAAGCGCGAACAGGAAAAGGACGATGCCCGTCGCCCGACGTCGGGACCGTCGCCCCTGCGACCCGAGGTCGCCGGGGGAACATGCCGTACAGGAAGTTGAACAGCTGTTTGCCATGATCGCTGCGGGCGGAGTTCGTATTACGGGTTCGGACGATGAAACCATACCCTCGTATTGGTATTTACGGCGCTTCTGGACGAAGATTTAAAGACCAACGTGTAAGGGCGTGTTGCGTATTTCCCAAGCCCTTACGAAACGTTACCCGTTGCCGGCGAATCATCGAATTCGGTGCTGGCACGTAAAAATGTAACCGGATAGGATTCGCACCATGAACACCAAGATCCGATATCGAGTTTTGCTGGTCGACGACGATGCGCGCCTGCGCGAACTGTTGTCGCGCTACCTTCAGGAACAAGGCTTCACCGTCAAGGCCGTCGTGGACGCCGCGTCCATGGATAGGGCCCTGCACCGCGAGCATTACGACGTGATGGTGCTGGACCTGATGCTTCCGGGCGAAGACGGCCTTGCCATCTGCCGGCGCCTGCGGGCCGACCAGAACGCCATCCCCATCATCATGCTCACCGCCAAGGGCGACGACGTCGACCGCATCATCGGCCTCGAGATGGGCGCCGACGACTACCTCGCCAAACCGTTCAACCCCCGCGAACTCGTCGCCCGCATCCACGCCGTGATGCGCCGGCAGCCGCCGACGCTGCCCGGCGCACCGACGATCGAGGATGAAGTCGTCAAGTTCGGCAACGTGCAGGTGAACCTCGGCGTGCGTTCGCTCGTGCGCGACGGCGAGGAAATCTCGCTCACGACCGGCGAGTTCTCGCTGCTGAAGGTCCTGCTCCAGCATCCGCGCCAACCGCTGTCGCGCGACAAGCTCATGGAACTGGCGCGAGGCCGCGAATACGGCGTCTTCGACCGTGCCATCGACGTGCAGGTGAGCCGCCTGCGCAAGCTCGTCGAGGACGACCCTGCCAAGCCGCGCTACATCCAGACCGTGTGGGGCTTCGGATACGTGTTCGTGCCGGATGAATCGAAGCCTGCCAACGAAGCCTGAGCCGCCCGCGGCAGACGCAGGGGAAGCCTCGCCAGATCCCGCCAGCCAGGAGCCGTTCCTTGCGCAGCTCCTGCCGCGCACGCTCCTCTGGCAGACCTTCTTCCTCATCGCCCTGCTCCTGACGCTGGCGCTGGCGACCTGGTCGCAGATCTTCAGTCATTTCGAAGAGCCGGCGCGCGCGCGCAGCCTGGCCCAGATGGTCGCCAGCGTCGTGAATCTCACGCGCACGGCGCTCATCAACTCGGAAGTGGAGCGGCGCACCGAGCTGCTGATCGAGCTGGCCGCGCTGGAGGGAATGCGCATCTACCCCGCCGAGCCCAGCGACGAACTCGAACCGCTGCCCGACACGCGCGGGATGCAGCTGCTGACGCACGAAGTCCGCCGGCAGCTCGGAACCCACACGCGCTTCGCCTCGCGCTGGAAGACCCTCGACGGCTTCTGGGTGAGCTTCCGGCTCGACCCCGACGACGACCAGGACTTCTGGCTGATGCTCCCGTCCGAACGCATTGAACAGACTGGCGCTGTCGAATGGCTCATCTGGGGAGGCGGCGCACTCCTCGCCGCACTGATCGGCGCCTACATGATCGTTTCCCGCATCGGTGTCCCCCTGCGCAACCTGGCCCGCTCGGCGCGCGTCGTCGGCAGCGGACGCACGCCGCCGCACCTGCCGGAAAGCGGGCCGCTGGAGATCGCCACGGTTGCACGGGCATTCAACCAGATGGCCGGCGACCTCGCCCGCACCGACGCCGACCGCGCCCTGATCCTCGCCGGCGTATCGCATGACCTGCGCACCCCCCTCGCACGCCTGCGCCTTGGCATCGAGATGTCCGGCGCGCCCGATACCGACGTTCGCGCAATGGTCACGGACGTCGAGGAAATGGACCGCATCATCGGCCAGTTCCTCGATTTCGGTCGCGGCGAACCGCAGGAACCCCTCCAGATCGAGGACCTCCCCGGCCTGCTCGCCGACCTCGCCGAACCCTACCGCCTGCGCGGGATCAAGGTGCGCCTGAGCGCGCCCGAGAGCCTCGCGGTGCCGGTGCGCACCCTCCCGCTGCGCCGCGCAATCCGCAATCTGATGGACAACGCGGTGCGCTACGCCGGAGAAGCAAACCCCATCAGCCTCACCCTTTCGAGCCGCGGCGACGAAGCCCTGATCGAAGTCGCCGATCGCGGCCCCGGCATTCCCGAAGCCGACATGGACCGCATGCGGCATCCCTTCACGCGGCTCGAGACCGCCCGTTCGAACACCAAGGGCGCCGGCCTCGGCCTCGCCATCGTCGAACGCATCGTCGCCTCCCACGAGGGCCGGCTCGAATTGCGCGCCCGCAGCGGTGGCGGCCTGCGCGCGATCATCCACCTGCCCCGCGAAGGGCCGACGCGCGGGCGCGGCCGCCTGCTCGCCGCAGACAGCGAAACGGGCGACGAGTAGTGCAAACCGATTGCCGCGCCGAATCGCTATAATCCTCGCGCATGAAGATTCTTTTCGACCTGCTTCCCGTCATCCTTTTCTTTGTCGCCTACAAGTTCGCCGGACACGATCCGGCAACGGCGCACGACCTCGCCACCCGGCTCCTCGGTGAGGGCATCCAGGCCACGCAGGCTCCCATCCTCATCGCTACTGCGGTCGCGATCCTCGCCACGGCCGGCCAGATCGCCTGGGTATGGTTCAGGCACCGCAAGGTCGACACGATGCTGTGGGTCAGTCTCGCGATCATCGTCGTATTCGGCGGCGCGACCCTGTTCTTCCACAATCCCACATTCATCAAGTGGAAGCCGACCGCACTTTACTGGTTGTTCGGCATCACCCTCGCCGGCTCGGAACTGCTGTTCCGCCGCAACCTGATCCGCAAGATGCTCGAAGCGCAGGTACGCCTGCCCGAACCGGTGTGGGCGCGCCTCAGCCATGCCTGGGCCGCGTTCTTCCTCGGCATGGGCGTCCTCAACCTTTACGTCGCCTACAACTTTTCCGAAGAAGCCTGGGTCAATTTCAAGCTCTTCGGCGGCATGGGCCTGATGCTTCTGTTCGTTCTGGCCCAGGGCCTCTACCTCTCCAAACACATCCAGGAGGAAACCAGCTGATGCTTTACGTGCTGACGGGCGAAGACGCCCCGGGCAAACTCGACGCCCGCATGGCCGTGCGCCCGGCGCACCTCGCGCGCCTCGAAGCGCTGCGCGACGAGGGGCGGCTCGTGGTGGCCGGCCCCATGCCCGCGATCGACTCGCCGGACCCCGGCCCGGCGGGCTTCTTCGGCAGCCTCGTGATCGCCGAATTCCCGTCCCAGGCCGACGCCGAAGCCTGGCTCGCGACCGACCCGTACGTCACCAACGGCGTCTTCGCGCGCACCAGCGTCCGCCCGTACAAGAAGGTCCTGCCGTGACGGTGATCGACGAGATCAGGGACCGGCTCGCGGTCCTCAACCCCCTCTCGATCGAGATCGAGGACGACAGCGCCCTGCACGCCGGACATGCCGGCGCCAAGGGCGGCGGCGGACACTACCGCATGACGATGGTGTCGGACGCATTTATCGGCAAAAATACGGTTGCACGTCACCGACTCATATATGGCGCGCTGGGCGAACTGATGCGTACCCGCATCCATGCTCTCGCCATTCGCGCCCTGACGGCCGAAGAGGCCAACACTCAACCCACCAGGAAGGAACTTTGATGATTCGCTTTCCCAGCCGTCTCGCTCTTTGTCTCATGGCCGGCCTGATCGGCCAGGCGGCCCAAGCCGCGGGCCCTGCTGCCACGGTGAACGGCACCGCGATCCCCGCTGCGCGCGCCGACGTGATGTTCAACGAGCAGCGCGCCCAGGGCGCTCCCGACAACCCGCAGCTCCGCGACGCGGTGCGCGAGGAGCTGATCCGCCGCGAAGTCCTGGCCCAGGAAGCGGCCAAGAAGGGGCTCGACAAGAAGACCGAAGTGCAGGCCCAGATGGACCTCGCCCGCCAGGCAGTGCTGCTGCGCGCCTACATCCAGGATTACGTGAAGACCAACCCGGTCACCGACGCCGACCTGAAGAAGGAATACGACAGCGTCAAGAGCAAGATGGGCTCGAAGGAATACAAGCCCCGTCACGTGCTGGTCGAAACCGAGGATGAGGCCAAGGCGATCATCGCCAAGCTCAAGGCCGGCGAGAAGTTCGACGCTCTCGCCAAGCAGTCGAAGGATCCGGGCTCCAAGGACAACGGCGGCGACCTCGGCTGGAGCAATCCGGGCATGTTCGTGAAGCCGTTCTCCGACGCGATGGTCAAGCTCGAGAAGGGCAAGTACAGCGACACGCCGGTCAAGAGCGACTTCGGCTACCACGTCATCCAGCTCGACGACGTGCGCGACCTGAAGGCGCCCGACTTCGACGAAGTGAAGCCGCAGCTCGAACAGCGTCTGCAACAGCAGAAGATCGAGAAGCACATCATGGACCTGCGCGCCAAGGCCAAGGTCCAGTAAGCGCCCCGACCTGAAACACGAAGGGCCGCCCCGAGCGATCGGGGCGGCCCTTTGCATTCCGGAACCCGACACGCGAAGGAGAGCTCCCGCCCTCCTCCGCGGCGGCGTCAGAACTGTGCTTCGTCGAGCGCCAGCGCACCCGCGGCGCCATTCACGACCGAGTACGACAGCGCCTGCGCCTGCGGCAGGATGTGGTCGGCGTAGAAGCGCGCGGTGACGATTTTCGTCTTGTAGAACTCGTCGGAGGAACCTTCCGCGATGCGCATCGACGACACCAGCGCGGCACGCGCCATGAGCCAGCCGCCGGCCACGATGCCGAGGAGCTTGAGGAAGGGCACCGAGCCCACGGAGGCAGCCTTGATGTCCTTGCCATAGGTGGCGAGAACGTATTCGACTGCGGCCTCCAGCGAAGCGATGCCCGACTCGAGGGACTTGCGGATCGCCACGAACGCCTCGTCGCCGCCGTGCTCGCCGAGCTGGGCGACCACACCGCGCATTTCCGCGATCAGGGCCTTGATGGTGACGCCGCCCTCGCGCGCGGTCTTGCGGCCGATGAGGTCGTTCGCCTGGATCGCGGTCGTGCCTTCGTAGATCGTCGTGATGCGCGAATCGCGCAGATGCTGCGCGGCGCCGGTTTCCTCGATGAAGCCCATGCCGCCGTGCACCTGTACGCCGGTCGAGGCGACGTCGATCGAGTTCTCGGTCGACCAGCCCTTGACGACCGGGATCATGAGGTCGACGAAAGCCTGATTCTCCGCGCGTACGGCGGCGTCCGGATCCCGATGCGCAGCGTCGTTCGCGGCCGCCACGACGTAGGCCAGCGCGCGCATGGCTTCGGTCTGCGACTTCATCGACATCAGCATGCGGCGGACGTCGGGGTGATGGATGATCGAGACCTTCGGGCCGCCACGCACGCCCATCTCGGTCCCCTGGACGCGATCCTTGGCGTACGCAAGTGCATGCTGGTAGGCGCGCTCGGACAGCGCCACGCCTTCCATGCCGACCGCGAAGCGCGCCTCGTTCATCATGATGAACATGTACTCGAGGCCGCGATTCTCCTCGCCGACGAGGGTGCCGATCGCACCGCCGTGGTCGCCGAACGCGAGCACGCAGGTCGGGCTCGCATGGATGCCCAGCTTGTGTTCGATCGAGACGCAGTGGACGTCGTTGCGCGCACCCGGGGTGCCGTCGGCGTTGAGCAGGAATTTGGGCACGACGAAGAGCGAGATGCCCTTCACGCCTTCGGGTGCGTCCGGCAGGCGGGCGAGCACGAGGTGGACAATGTTGTCCGTCATGTCGTGTTCGCCGTAGGTGATGAAGATCTTCTGGCCAAAGATCCTGTAGGTGCCGTCAGGCTGCGGCTCGGCGCGGGTGCGCACGGCCGCGAGGTCGGAACCGGCCTGCGGTTCGGTCAGATTCATGGTGCCGGTCCATTCGCCGCTCACCATCTTCGGCAGATAGGCTGCCTTCTGTTCGTCCGTGCCGCGCAGCGTGACCGCTTCGATCGCACCGCTGGTCAACATCGGGCACAGGGAGAAGGCCATGTTGGCCGACTTCCACATTTCCATCACTGCGGTCGCGACAAGCTTCGGCAGGCCCTGGCCGCCGAATTCGGGTTCGCATGCGAGCGCGGTCCAGCCGGCTTCGGCAAACTGCTTGTAGGCGTCCTTCCAGCCCGGCGCGGTGCGGACGTCGCCGTTGTCCCACTTGGCACCTTCCTGGTCGCCAATCCGGTTCAGGGGGGCGAGGACGCCGCTGGCGAACTTGTTCGCCTCGTCGAGGATCGCATCCACCAGATCGGCGGACACTTCCTCGCATCCGGGCAACTTCGCGACTTCGTCGAGGCCAGCCAGCTCGCGCATGACGAACTGCATGTCGCGGATCGGCGCAGTGTATTGACTCATGTGTTCTTCTCCCGAGACCTGCTTATTGTGAAACTGCGCCCATTCGGGCGCAGTCCTTGTACCGCTTTTTTATATTTCTACAGCATTCAACCGACGGCTTTGGCCAGCTCCGGCACGACTTCGAACAGGTCGCCCACCAGACCGTAGTCCGCCACCTGGAAGATCGGCGCTTCCGGATCCTTGTTGATCGCGACGATCACCTTGGAGTCCTTCATGCCCGCGAGGTGCTGGATCGCGCCCGAGATGCCGACCGCGATGTAGAGCTGCGGCGCGACGATCTTGCCGGTCTGGCCGACCTGGTAGTCGTTGGGCACGTAGCCCGCGTCGACCGCGGCGCGCGAGGCGCCCAGCGCGGCACCGAGGGCGTCGGCGAGCGGCTCGAGCAGCTTGTGGTAGTTCTCGCTGTTGCCGAGGCCGCGGCCGCCCGAGACGATGATCTTGGCGGCGCCGAGTTCCGGACGCGCACTCTTGGTCAGCTCGCGCCCCTTGACGCTGGTCAGGCCCAGGTCGGCAGCGGCGGCGACCGCTTCCACCGTCGCCGAGCCGCCCTGCCCCGCCGCTTCGAAGGCGGTCGTGCGCACGGTCATCACCTTCACGGCGTCCGCCGACTTCACGGTGGCCATTGCGTTGCCGGCGTAGATCGGGCGCACGAAGGTGTCGGCCGATTCCACCGCGACGATATCGGAGATCTGCGCGACGTCGAGCAGCGCGGCGACGCGCGGCGCGACGTTCTTGCCGTTGGCGGTGCTGGGCGCGAGGATGTGGCTGTAGCCCGCCGCATTGGCGACGACCAGCGCAGCGACATTCTCCGCCGTCTGCGTTTCGTAATGGGCGGCATCGGCCACGCGCACCTTCGCGACGCCCGCGACCTTCGCGGCTTCCGCGGCCGCCGCGCCGCAGTTGGCACCGGCGACCAGCACATGCACCTCGCTGCCGAGCTTGGCCGCGGCCGAGACGGTGTTGAGGGTCGCGGCCTTCAGGCTCGCGTTGTCGTGTTCTGCAATAACCAGGATCGCCATGTTCAGATCACCTTCGCTTCGTTCTTGAGCTTGTCGACGAGTTGCGCGACGTCCGCGACGCGCACGCCGGCGCTGCGCTTGGGCGGTTCGGCCACTTTCAGCGTCGCCAGGCGCGGCGCGACATCGACGCCCAGATCCGCCGGCTTGACGGTGTCGAGCGGCTTCTTCTTCGCCTTCATGATGTTGGGCAGCGTCGCGTAGCGCGGCTCGTTCAGGCGCAGGTCGGTGGTAATGACCGCCGGCAGCTTGATCTCGAGGGTCTCGAGACCGCCGTCGATCTCGCGCATCACCGTCGCAACGCCGTCACCCAGCTGGACCTTGGACGCGAAGGTGGCCTGCGGCCAGCCCATCAGCGCCGCCAGCATCTGGCCGGTCTGGTTCGAGTCGTCGTCGATCGCCTGCTTGCCGCAGATCACGACCGTCGGCTGCTCCTTGTCGCACAGCGCCTTCAGCAGCTTCGCCACCGCCAGCGGCTGCAGCTCGGCGTCGCTCTCGACCAGGATGCCGCGGTCGGCACCGATCGCCATCGCCGCGCGGATCGTCTCCTGGCAGGCCGCGACACCGCAGCTCACCGCCACGACCTCGGTGGCGATGCCGGCTTCCTTCAGCCGCACGGCTTCCTCGACAGCGATTTCGTCGAAGGGGTTCATGGACATCTTCACGTTCGCGATATCGACGCCCGTGCCGTCAGCCTTCACTCGCACCTTGACGTTGTAATCGACTACGCGTTTGACAGGTACCAGGATCTTCAATGCCGCGCTCCTTTGCGTGTTAGGTCGGTCGAAATTGTGGAAAGGGAATTATGTTACCGCCACCAAGCGAAAAATACGCCGTTGCGATGAACACTTGACCGCCGACCGAAAAAATCGTTCCATACGCATAGGTATGGAGTGCATACGGTACCGTATGGTCATCCTTTAGTCAATACTAGGTGGTATGGAAAACAAGCCTCTAAAACCGCGCGTCCAGCTAGACCGCAATGCATGGGTAAGCGCTGCCACCGAGGTCCTCGCCGAAGAGGGCATCGCCGGGCTTCGCGTGGAAGTGCTCGCAAAGCGCCTGAAGGTGACGAAAGGCAGCTTCTACTGGCACTTCCAGGATCGTCGGGACTTGCTGCTGGCCGTCCTTCAGGTGTGGAAGGACGGGCGGATCCGCGACATCGTCAAACAGACGCGCGCCCAGCCCGGCCGGGAGCTGGAACAGATTTACCACGTCATCGACATTTATAGCACGAGCCGCAGCCGGCGCGGCGCTGCAATCGAACTCGCGGTGCGCGACTGGGCGCGGCGCGACGTCGACGCCGCAGCGATCGTCGCCGAAGTGGACGACATCCGCCTGCGTTGCGCGCGCGATCTGTTCCTCGCGTGCGGCGTGCCGATGGAAGAAGCGTCGAGCCGCTGCATGCTGCTCTACGCCTACGTGTTCGGCATCTCGCTGATGATCTATGACAAGTTCGACAGCGACGTGGCACGCCTGAAGCGCGACATCGCCGACCTCATCGCCCAGTCCGCGAGCATGAAGCGCACGGCCGCGGCTGCCAGCCACTGAGGCGCCGCCGGGACAGGGTTGCACGGATCAGCCGGACGCAAGCGCCGGGAAGACGGCACAGGCATTCCGTCCCGTCGCTTGCGCGATTTCGGCCAGCGACGCACCGCGCAACCCGGCCAGCACTTCGGCAAAGCGGCGCAGATCGGCAGGTTCGTTGCGCCCTCCCTGCGCCCAGGCGGGGGGGATGTCCGGTGCGTCCGTTTCGAGCACGATCGAGTCCAACGGCAGGCTCGCCGCGAGGCCGCGGATGCGGCGCGAGCCGTCGTACGTCATCGCTCCGCCGAAGCCCAACCGGAAACCCATCCCGATGAAAGCGTCGGCCTGCTGACGGCTGCCATTGAAGGCGTGGGCGATGCCGCCCGGCACATCGATGCGGCGCAGGTGCTTGAGGATGTCGTCGACCGCGCGCCGGACGTGCAGGATGACGGGAAGCCCGAAGCGGCGGGCGAGCTTCAGTTGTTCGACGAAATACAGCTCCTGGGTGGCGCGGTCGAGATCCGGTGCGAAGAAGTCGAGACCGATCTCCCCGACCGCGACCGCCTGTCCGTGCGCGAGGCGCTCCTGCAGGATGTCGAGATCTTCCTTGCGGGCACCACCGACATACAGCGGATGGATGCCGAACGCGTGGACGATGTCCGCATGGGCGGCCGACAGGGCCGCGACCCTGTCGAAGTTGGCGACCTCGACGGCGGGTACGACGAAGCGGGCGACGCCCGCCGCACGCGCCGCTGCCATCACCGCGGCACGATCGGCGTCGAACTCGGCGGCGTCGAGGTGGATGTGCGTATCGACGAGCATTGCATCGACACCAGGCTCGCGGGCAGGCGCCGATGCCCCTGCCCCCGGACGCTCAGCGCCCGCGCCACTCCGGCTTGCGCTTGGCGATGAAGGCGTCGATGCCCTCGGCGGCATCCTCGCTCATCATGTTGCACGCCATCGTCTCGGCCGCCATCTGGTAGGCGGCTTCCATGCCCATCTCGAGTTGGCGGTAGAACATCTGCTTGCCCATGCGGATCGCGAGAGGGGATTTGGCGCAGATCGCGGCGGCGAGCTTCGCGATCTCGGCGTCGAGCTCTTCGACCGGCACGACGCGGTTCACGAGCCCGCGGCGCTGCGCTTCCGCGGCGTCGATGAAATCGCCGGTGACCAGCATTTCGAACGCTTCCTTGCGTCCCATGTTGCGCGACAGTCCCACGCTGGGGGTCGCGCAGAACAGACCGACGTTGATGCCCGATACGGCGAAGCGCGCGACATCGGCGGCGACGGCAAGGTCGCACATCGACACCAGCTGGCAGCCCGCCGCGGTCGCGATGCCGTGGACACGGGCGATGACGGGCTGCGGCAGCTCGGTGAGCTTGACCATGAACTTGCCGCACAGGCGGAAGAGATCCTGCTGGAACTGCAGGGTGTGGTTGCCGCGCATCTCCTTCAGGTCGTGCCCGGCGCAGAAGGCCTTGCCCTCGCCCGCCAGCACGACGGCGCGCACGCTCGCGTCCTTCGCGATCGCGTCGATCTCGGCAATCAGGGCTTCGAGCATCGCGCGCGAGAGGGAGTTGAACTGCCCGGGACGGTTCAGGGTCAGGTATGCAACCCCGCCCTCGTCGCGGCGCAGCAGCAGCGGTGCGTTGTCGGATTGCTGAGGCAGTGCGCTCATCGTCATCTCTCCCGTGTTATTCGTGCATGTAATGAATAGCTGATTTTGCCCGATCCTGCGACGAAACGGAGGCCGTGACACGCCGGCGAGGCGCCCTAGCGGCGGCACGCCCCCGCGGCGGAATCCGCCATCCAGCCCGCGATTTCGATCGTCAACCGTTCGCCCGCTTTTCGAAATGCAGTGACGCCACCCTTCGCGTCGGCGCTGGACGCGGGCTCGCGTAGCGCGAACATCCGCTGCGCGAGCGCATATTCACCGCGCGGCGGCAGCAGTTCGGCACGCGCGACGATGACCGCGGTGCTGGCCTCGTGGGAGTCGAATGCCTGGGTGAATTCGTCCATTTCAAGGTGCAATCGGCAGCCGCCGCCGGTCGAAGACGGCGCCGACAGGGCCTGCAGCAGCCTCCGTTGCAGCATTTCGGCCGGCGGGGCGGCCCACCGGCTTTCGGCGAACACCTGGCGTTGTGCCGGCTGGCGGTAGTCGAGACGATACTGCATCGCCGACGTCGCGAGCCAGGACGGCGCCCGGACTTCGATCTGCGACGGCACGACGGCAGGCGCCGGGGAAACCGCTCCGGCCAGACCGAGATCATAGATGGCGGGCACGACCGGCCGTTGCGGCAACCCGCCGCATGCGCCCAGCGCGAGGCCGGCGGCGAGCACGCCGAGGGTCCTTGCCCCCCGCTTCCAGGCTCGAAGTGTCATGAGAGTTCCGTGGTGGTTCATCGCGCCGGGAGCGCGGTGGAATTGAATCCGGTCTCGCCGGGTCCGGGCGGCGCCGGCTGCCGCCCGAGCAACAGCATTTGCGGAGACGCGTCGACTTCCTCGACGAGATGCCCGATACGTTGCGAGGTTCCTTTCAGCTCCTCGAGCAGGGCATTGAGTTGCGGCAGGGTTTCGTCAGCCACCCGCTCGCCCGTGGCAGCGGTCGCGGCATCCACGCGCTCGGCGAGCCCTTGGAGCCTGGCCATCAGCACCTTGAGTTCGCCGATGGCCGGGCCGGCATCGACACTCGCACGCTCGAGGTTCTGCAGCGTGTTAGAAAGCCGGGCGAGATTCTCCTGGTTGAGGACCGCGCGGATCGATGCCAGCGTCTTCGGCGCGTCGGCCAGCGTCCGGTCGGCTCCCGCCGCCGCGGATTCCAGCTTGTGCAGGGTATTTCCGACCCGGCGGATGTTCTCGTCCGTGACCAGATCGCCGAGCTTGTCGGCAACGAGCCTGAGCCTGCGCGCAGCGTCGAGGGCCGTATCGGCAAGCTGTTCCATCGTCCCCGGCTCCATCCTGAGCCGCGGGGGTTCGTCGCCCGCCCCGACCAACGGCTCCGGATTCTCGCCACGGTCGTTGAGCTGGACGTAGGCGAGCCCGGTGACCCCCTGGTACGCGAGACTGGCCCGCGTTCCCTGCGTCAGCGGGATGTCGCTGCGCAGGCGGATGTAGACGAGGATCTTGCGCGGATCCGCGGGGTCGATCGTGATGTCCGACACCTTGCCGGCGGCCATCCCGCGATAGCGCACCCGCGCCTCGAGGTTGAGGCCGGTGACGGTGCCGGCCGACTCGAGGATGTAGGTGCGCTGCGAGTCGCCATCGTCCGAAAACCACCACAGCGACGCGAGCAGCGCAGTGGCAAGAACGATGGCGAACAGTCCGGCGGCCAGTGCATGGGCACGATTCTCCATCAGCGCGCGCCTCCCCGGCCGACACCGGCCCGATAGCGGAAGGGTTGCCGGAAGAAGCTTTCGACAAAGGGGTGGTCCAGTTCCATCGTTTCCTCGAGCGAGACGCAGCTCACGATGCGTCGATCCGAGAGTATCGCGATTTTTGTCGCCAGCGCGGCGAGCGTGTCGACGTCATGGGTGACGAGCACCACGGTCAGGCCGAGCTGGCGCTGCAGGCTGAGCACGAGCTCGACGAAGGCCATGCTGCGGTCCGGATCCAGGCCGGCCGTCGGTTCGTCGAGCAGCAGCAGTTCGGGCTCGAGCGCGAGTGCCCGCGCGAGCGCGACGCGCTTGACCATGCCGCCCGAAAGCTCCGCCGGCATCAGCAGCGCGGTCGCGGGCTCGAGCTCGACCAGCGAGAGTTTCAGGGCGACGAGATTGGCGATCTCCGCGTCGGTCGCGATGCGCAGTTCCCGCAACGGAAAGCCGATGTTCTCGGCGACGTTCATCGCGGAGAACAGCGCGCCGTGCTGGAACAGGACGCCGAAGCGGCGGCGTCGCGTGCGCTGTTCACGGACACTGCCCGAAAACAGCGGAGCACCGAACACCGAAACCTCGCCTGCGGCCGGCCGCGTGAGGCCGATGATGTGGCGCAGCAGGGTCGTCTTGCCGCTGCCGGAACCGCCGACCAGTGCGACGACTTCGCCACGATGCACGGTCAGGTCGAGGCCGTCGTGCACGACCGTGGCGCCGAAGCGCGTGACGATGCCGCGCAGTTCGATCACCGGCGACGCGCTCATCGCGGCACCCCGATCGAGCGCGTGGCGATCGCGAACAGCGCATCGACCAGGATCACGACGGTGATCGACGAGACGACCGACGCCGTCGTGTTGGCCGACAGGCTTTCCGTGTTGGGGCTGACGCGCAGCCCGAAATGACAGGCCACGAGGGCAATCATCAGCCCGAACACCGCCCCCTTGGCGAAGCCGATGACGAGATTCGCAAGCGGCACGACCTGCGGCAGCCGTTCGACGAAGAAGGCCATGCCGAGATCGAGCTGCAACCACGCCGACAGCATGCCTCCGAGCAACGCAACCGATGAGGTCCATAGCACCAGCAAGGGCATGGCGAGGGTCAGCGCGATGACTTTGGGCAGGACGAGACGGATGGTGCGCGAGACTCCCATCGCGGACAGGGCGTCGATCTCCTCGGTCACGCGCATCACGCCAAGCTGGGCGGTCATTGCAGAACCGGAACGGCCGGCGACCAGCACCGACACCAGCACCGGCCCGAGCTCGCGGATGATGCCGAGCCCCAGGATGTTGACGATGAAGATGTCCGCGCCGAAGGCGCGCAGCTGCAGCGCCGAAAGATACGACATCACGACGCCGATCAGAAAGCCCACGAGCGCGGCCACCGGCATCGCCTTGAACCCCGCCTTGTACACGTTGGCGGAGATCTCGCGCAGCGGCCACTCCGCGGGATGGCGCGCGAGGTAGGCGAGATCGAGGCACAACTGGCCGAGCAGGCGGGTGAAATCGAGCGCGTGGTCGCGGAAGGAAAGCAGCGCGCCGCCGAGCACGATGACGGCGTCGACGATACCGAAGCGCCGTACCCGCGGCAGAGGCGACTCCGCACTGGCAGCGACGCGGCCGACGATCGCGCGCAGGTCGTCCGGGATTTCGATGCATTCCGGCCAGCGCCTGCCCCACGCATGCCACAGCAGCGCGGCGCCGAAGCTGTCGAGACGCGTTATGCCCGTCAAGGACCACGCCGCGTCGTCGCGCCTGCCCGCGAGCTGCTCGCGGAAACTCCGCAGCCGGTAGGACAGCGCGCGCAGCGTCCAGTCGCCCTGCAGGCGCACCAGGCTGCGTGCGCCGGGCACCGTCGCCGGATCGATTGCGATCTCGGGGCTGCGCATTCGGGTCTCAGGCGGCGAGCGTGCGGCCTGTATGCGTGTGCAGGACGAGGCTGCGTCCGACGGAGAACCACTGCCGCTGTTCCTCGTCGATCGCCGCCGCCGTGAGCGGTAGCTGCTTGAGCCAGCCATCCTTCGCGGTGACGATGAAGCCGCGGCCGTCGCGGCGGAGCTGGATCGGCGGAACGCCGCGGCCGTCGCGCGCGCGGTGGATGACGGCTGCCAGGCGCAGGCAGACGATCAGGGGCCAGTCGGGGCTGTCGGGATCGAGCGCGGCGACACGCTCGAGCTTGCCGCGATGCGCGAGCACGAGGCGCGCGAGCCGCCCCTGGTCCATGCGCGAGAAGCCGGGCATGTCCGCGTTCGCAAGGATGTAGGCGCTGTGTTTGTGGTAGCTCGAGTGCGCGACCGATATGCCGATCTCGTGCAGTGACGCGGCCCAGCGCAGGAAGCGCAGGTCGGGATGCACGCCGTCGCCGTGCACGCTCTCGGGAACGAGCCCGCCGAAAAGATGCGCCGCGGTGTTCGCGACCTCGTCGGCCTGACGGCGATCCACCCCATAGCGCGCGACGAAGGCCGACACCGTGGCATCGCGCAGGTCATGGTGGTGGTAGCGTCCGAGAAGGTCGTAGAGCACCCCCAGACGCAACGCACCTTCGGAGAACACCATGCGCTCGAGGCCGAATTCCTTGAACACCGCCGACATGATCGCAAAGCCGCCGAGCAGGACCGGCAGGCGATCCCCCCGCAGTCCGGCGAGCTGCAGGCGGTCGAGGCTGCCTGCGCGCAGCAGGATGGCCTTCAGGCGCTCCAGGCCTTCACGCGTGACGCCGCCGTCGGACAGGCCGTTCTGCTCGAGGATCTCGACGAGTGCCTTGGCCGAGCCGCTCGACCCCACGGCCACTTCCCAGCCGGCCTCGCGGTACGCGTGGGCAATCGCCTGCAGCTCGCGGCTGGCCGCCATTTCGGCGTCCTTCAGTCCGCGCTTGTCGATCTTTCCGTCGGGGAAATACTGCAGGCTGTAGCTGACGCAGCCCATGTACAGCGATTCGAGCAGGATGGGCTCGAAGCTCTTGCCGATGATGAACTCGGTGGAGCCGCCGCCGATATCGACGACGAGCTGCTGGCGGTGCGGATCGGGCAGCGTGTGCGCGACGCCGACGTAGATGAGCCGCGCTTCCTCGCGACCGGCGATGACTTCGATCGGCACGCCCAGCGCGGCCTCCGCCTGCACCAGGAACTCCGGAGCGTTCTTCGCCACGCGCAGGGTGTTCGTCGCCACCGCACGCACGGAGTCGCCGTCGAAGCCCCGCAGACGCTCGTTGAAGCGTTGCAGCGCCGCGAGGCCGCGGTATTGCGCCGCTGTGTCGAGAATCTTGTTGGGGGACAAACCGGCCGCAAGACGCACCGCTTCCTTGAGTCCGTCCAGCGGATAGATCTGGTCGTTGACGATCCTTCCGACCTGCAGCCGGAAACTGTTGGATCCGAGATCGATCGCGGCGATCAGCTCGTGCATCATGGCTAGGGGACTGGGGCGACGGCTACAGGGCAATGGCGGTCATTCTACCACCCCGGGCGACGGCCGCCCGGCACACGCGCTCGCGGCAATCACCGCCCCGCGCGCAGCCGTTCATGCCGGCCGCACGTCGTCATGATTCCGCAACACAAATGTCACATAATTGTGCGACCGATTCCGCGCACAAGAAACGCACCGATGCACAGACCAGCCCGTCCGCAGAACTTCCCCACCGACCACTTCTTCAACCGCGAATTGTCGCTTCTGCAGTTCCAGCGCAGGGTGCTGGCGCAGGCGGCGGACAAGACGGTGCCGCTGCTCGAGCGCCTGCGCTTCCTGTGCATCGTGTCGAGCAATCTCGACGAGTTCTTCGAGATTCGCGTATCGGGGATCAAGGAGCAGATCCGACTCGGCAGCCGCACCCCGGGCACCGACGGTCTGCTGCCGAACGAGCTGCTCGACCGCGTGAGCCAGGAAGTCCATGCGCTGATTGCGGAGCAGTATTCCCTGCTGAACGACGATATCCTGCCGGCGCTGGAAGCCCAGGGCATCGTGTTCCTGCGCCGCAGCCTGTGGAGCGAGGCGCAGGGGGCCTGGGTGCGCGACTATTTCATGCGCGAAGTGATGCCGGTGCTCACGCCCATCGGACTGGACCAGGCGCATCCGTTCCCGCGCGTGTTGAACAAGAGCCTGAATTTCGCCGTCGAACTGGAAGGCCTCGACGCCTTCGGGCGCGACTCGGGCGCGGCGATCGTGCAGGCGCCGCGCGCGCTGCCCCGCGTGATCCGCCTGCCCGCCGAGATCTGCGAACACGAGTACAGCTTCGTGTTCCTGTCCTCCGTCCTGCACCGCCACGTCGGGGAGCTGTTCTCGGGCATGCACGTGCACGGCTGCTACCAGTTCCGCGTGACGCGCAACTCGGACCTCTTCGTCGACGAGGAAGAAGTGAAGGACCTGCGCGCCTCGCTGAAGGGCGAACTGCAGCAGCGCCATTTCGGCGACGCGGTGCGCCTGGAAGTGGCCGACAACTGCTCGGAGGAAATGGCCGCCTTCCTGCTGCAGCATTTCCGCCTGACCCCGAAGGAGCTGTATCGCACGCCGGGCATCGTGAACCTGGTGCGGCTGATGCAGGTGCCGGACTGGGTGAACCGCCCGGACCTGAACTACCCGCCCTTCCAGCCGAGCCTGCCGAAGGCGCTGGAGCAGCGTGTCGAGATCTTCGACGCGATCCGACGCCAGGACATCCTGCTGCACCACCCGTTCCAGAGCTTCAGCCCGGTGATCGAGCTACTGCGGGCAGCGGCCGACGACCCGCAGGTGCTCGCGATCAAGATGACCGTGTACCGCACGGGCACCGATTCGGTGCTGATGGATCACTTGGTGCGCGCGGCACAGAAGGGCAAGGAAGTGACGGTGGTGCTGGAGCTGCGCGCCCGCTTCGACGAAGAGGCCAACATCACCTGGGCGAACAAGCTCGAGGAGGTGGGCGCCCACGTGGTATATGGCGTGTTCGGCTACAAGACCCACGCGAAACTGCTCATGCTGGTGCGG
Source organism: Aromatoleum tolulyticum (assembly GCF_900156155.1). Taxonomy (GTDB): domain Bacteria; phylum Pseudomonadota; class Gammaproteobacteria; order Burkholderiales; family Rhodocyclaceae; genus Aromatoleum; species Aromatoleum tolulyticum. Next base: position 77,190 of record NZ_FTMD01000005.1, on the reverse strand, counting down.
CGCGAGGACGGCGCATTGCGCCGTTACGTGCATATGGGCACCGGCAATTACCACCCGCGCACGACGCGTTTCTACACCGATTTCGGCCTCCTCACCTGCAACGAGGAAATCGGCCAGGACGTTGCCGAGGTCTTCAAGCAGCTGACCGGTCTGGGCCAGGCGTCCACCCTCAAGCATCTCTGGCAGGCGCCTTTCGCGCTGCAGCGCAACGTGATCGAGGCGATCGAGGCCGAAGCGGAGATTGCGCGTCAGGGCGGACGCGCGCAGATCATGGCGAAGATGAACGCGCTGCTCGAGCCGGAAACGATCGAGGCGCTGTACGCGGCGTCACAGGCCGGCGTCGAGATCGACCTCATCGTGCGCGGCCCGTGCGCCCTGCGTCCGGGCGTACCGGGTCTGTCGGACAACATCCGCGTGCGCTCCATCGTCGGACGCTTCCTCGAACACCACCGCATCTTCTACTTCCGCGCAGGCGGCGAGGACCGCGTCTACCTGTCGAGCGCGGACTGGATGGACCGCAACTTCTTCGGCCGCATCGAGATCGCCTTTCCCGTGCTCGACCAGCGCCTCAAGCGCCGCGTGATCAAGGAAGGCCTGCGCGCCTACCTCGGCGACAACTGCCAGGCGTGGGAGATGCTGGAAGATGGCCGCTACCGGCACAAGACGCCGCGCGGGGTGCATCGCGCGGCACAGATCATCCTGCTGGCGGAACTCGCGAAGGGCAACTGAGGGCGCCTGCGTCAGGCGTCGGCCCCCGCTTTCGCGGTCCAGCGCGCCATCCATTCGTCGGCAGGCGCCGGGCGGCCGAAGAGATAGCCCTGATGCACGACCTTGCCGCGGCTGTTCAGGAACTCGGCCTGCTCGGCCGTTTCCACCCCTTCCGCGACGACCTTCAGCTGCAGCTGGCGTGCCACCGCCAGGATGGTCTCCACGAGGGCGGCATCGCTGGGGTCATGGGGCGCATCCTGCACGAAGGTCTTGTCGATCTTGAGTTCGTCGATGGGCAGGCGCTTGAGGTAGGCGAGCGACGAGTAGCCGGTACCGAAATCGTCGATCGAAAAACGGATGCCGAGGGCCGACAGCTCGTTCATCTTCGCAACGACGTCGCTCACGTTGTCGATGATCAGCCCCTCGGTGATCTCGAGCGTGAGCCGTGCAGGCTCGGCGCCGGTCCTGTCGAGCACCTCCCGCACCCAGGAATTGAACTCGGGCCTGCGGAAATGCCGTGGACTGATATTCACCGACAGCGCGAGCGGAAGACCCTGCCTCGCCGCGACCGCGATCAGCCGGCAGGCCTCGTTCATGACCCAGATGCCCAGTTCGACGATGAGATCCGATTCTTCGGCGATCGGCACGAAGACGCCCGGAGCCACCAGTCCGCGCTGCGGGTGTTGCCAGCGCACCAGCGCTTCCGCACCGACCATATCGCCGGATGCACTGAACTGCGGCTGGAGAAACAGGCGAAGCTCGCCGCGCGGAATGCCGGCACGCAGTTCGCGTTCGATGCGGAAGCTCTCCGCAGCCGTTTCGCCCATGCTGGCTTCGAAGAATGCCGGGTGGCTTTCGCCACTCTCCTTGGCACGATGCAGCGCCGTGGTGGCACGACGCAGGATTTCGCTCGGCGTGTCGCTGTCTTCTTCCGGGAACAGCGTGATGCCGATGCTGCCGGTGATGCGTACCGTCTCCCCGCCCAGCTCGAACGGGGTTTCCAGCGCCGCCCGGATCTTGCGGGCGACCTGCAACGCATGCCGGCTGGCGGCCTCGGCCGTACGGTCGACCACGGGCAGCATCAGGGCAAACTCGTCGCCAGCCATGCGCGCCACGGTGTCGCCTTCGCGCACGACGTCGCGCAGTCTCGCCGCCACCGCCGTCAGGAGTGCGTCGCCGAGCACGCTGCCGCGTGCGTCATTGACAACCTTGAAACGGTCGATGTTGAACAGCAGCAAGGCCTCCCTGTAGCCCTGATGCTGGCGCGAGGCCAGCACCTGCGAAATGCGGTCGATCAGCAGGCTGCGGTTCGGCAGCCCGGTCAGCTCGTCGTAGAAGGCGAGATGATGGATGCGCTCGGCGGCGGCCTTGCGTTCGGTGATGTCCTGCTGGATTGCGAGGTAATGGCTGACGGTGCCGTCAGACTCCCGCACCGGCGCGATGATCGAATACTCGATGATCTCGCTGCCGTCGCGCCGCCGGTTCACGATCTCGCCCTGCCAGATCTCGCCACGCTGCAGGGTCAACCACATCTCGCGGAAAGTCTCGGACGAGGTCTTGCCCGACTTGAAGATGCGCGGGTTGCGTCCCAGCACCTCGTTGCGGGAAAAACCGGTGATGCGGACCAGTGCATCGTTCACATATTCGATATGTCCGTCGGGATCGGTGATGAAGATGCACTCCGGACTCTGCTCGACGGCGAGCGAGAGCTTGCGCAGCTCGTCGTCGGCGAGCTTGCGCGCGGTAACGTCCTGGACCGTGCCGATGGCCCCCAGAAATTTGCCGTCCGCGTCGAAACGCAGGTCGGCCCGCTCCTGCAGCCACGCGACTCCCCCGTTGCGCAGGATGCGGTGCTCGACGTCGTAAGGCGCGCCCTGCAGTGCGGCCTGCCAAGCCAGGTCAATCGCTGCCCGATCGTCGGGATGGATGAACTGCAGGAAATCGTCGTAACTGACCGGCGTTCCCGGCCGGACGTCGAATAGCCGGTACGTTTCGTCCGACCACACGAGGGTGTTGCTTCGCGCATCGAGGTTCCAGCTGCCTATCCGTGCGACGGACTGCGCCTGCGAAAGATTTGCCGCAAGTCGCTGGCTTTCCTGTTGCGCGCGCGCAAGGCGGCGATTGATCCAGCCGAGGCGGAAGGTCGCGAACGCGACCAGCGCGAAGCCCGCCAGCAGCAGGGAGACGGCATAGGATTTCCAGCGCTGCCAGACGTCGACGAGGGTGAATTCCGGCGCCCGGTCGAAAGGCGGCAGCCGCAGTTCGCGCAACAGGTCGTCCACCGGGCGGTAATCGCCCGGAATCGTGAAACCGGAGATGCGCAGCGTGTCGGCGACTGCACCGTCGTGAGGCAAGGCGAGCAGCGCCGCGGTCGCGCGCCGGGCGAGATCGTGGGGCACCTGCGGCATTGCGAAGACCGGCCATTCGGGATACAGCCGCGTGCTGACCGGAAACGGGTAGCCGGGATAGCGCCGCGAGCCGATCAGCTTGAGCTGCGCGGGGTCGAGCCGGCCCTGGCGCGCGAGCGATTCGATCACGCCGGAACGGACGAAACCGACGTCGGCGCGCCCTTCCAGCACGGCGTCGATGGCCTTGTTCTGGGGCTGTCCGGTTTCGACGAGAAGCTGCACGCGCGGCGGCTGCGCACCGGCACGCAGCAACTCGGCCACCTGCATCTGGTAGGCGCCGAATGCGGAGCGCCCCGCCGTCGCGACTCGAACATGGCCGACATCGTCCAAGGAATCGATGTCGGAACGGTCCGCGCGGGTGAAGATGACCCCGCCGAAGGCGCTGACCGGCACCCCGTCTTCCTTGTTCACCAGGGTGACGAGCGGCGAGGAGAGGTGGTGCTGGTAGGTCAGCTGCACGTACAGCGCAGGATTCACGAGCACGAAGTCGATGTGCCCGTTCGCCAGCGCTGCGACGAGGTCGTCGAGGTGATGCACGCGCAGGACAAAGCGCCTGCCCTCGACGGCACCGTTCAGGTAATCGACAAGCGGTTGCCAGCGCGCGCGGGCTTCATCCAGCGGGCTGAACGACAGGACGGCGAACTCGACGGGATCGTGTGCGACTCCCCCCGCAGGCGCCTCCTTCGCGTGGACAACGCCCAGGTGGAGCGACACGCCCGCGGCGGTCAGGACGAGCAGGAGCCCGGCGCACAACTTCGCCACGCCTGCACGCAGCCTGTCGGGGCGACACCAGTCCAGTGAAATCATGATCGGACGCTCGGCTTCAGGACCTCGTTACGCTTCCTGCTCCTCCTCCGGAACCGCACGTCACTTGCGTTGCACGTCGATCACGTCGCGCACTTCGCGGATGAGCGCGATCGCGCGTTGCACCTGTGCGACGCTGTTGACCTCCATCGTGAAGCGCATGAACGCCGTACCCTTCTTCGTGATCGTATTCACGGCGATGACGTTGAGTTTCTCGCGCGACAGGACCTCGGAAATGTCGCGCAGCAACCCCTGCCGGTCGGCCGCCTGAACGGCGACGTCGACCGGAAAGACCGACTCGCGGTTGTTGAAGGCCTGTTCGCCCCAATCCGCCTTGATGACCCGTTCCGGATGGTCGCGCACCAGGCGCTGGAAGTCGGGACAATCGATGCGATGGATCGACACTCCGCGGCCGCGGGTGACGAAGCCTTCGATCGCATCCGGAGGGGCCGGCTTGCAGCAGCGGCCGAGCGAGGTCATGAGCTTGCCGACGCCGACGACCAGCACCTTGTCGTTGGACTCGTTCTTATGACTGCGGCCGATGACGATCTCGGGTTCCGGAACAGGCGCTTCGGGCGCCTCGCCCTCACGCAGCGCCATCTGCACCGAGCGGGGCCCGACTTCGCCGCGGCCGGCGGCGAGGTACATCGATTCCGCGTTCTTGAATCCCAGCCTGCCGGCAAGTTCGTCGATGTTCGCACGCGACTGGCGCTCGCGCTGCAGTTCGCGCGCGACGAAGCTGCGCCCGCGCGCCAGCAGCTCTTCCTCTTCCTGCTGGCTGAAGAACTGGCGGATCTTGTTGCGCGCGCGGCTGGTCGCGACGTAGTGCTGCGTCGGGTTCAGCCAGTCGCGGGAGGGACCGCCCTCCTTGGCGACGGTGATCTCGACGGTCTGGCCGTTCTCGAGCTGCGTGTTGAGCGTCACCAGGTGCCCGTCCACCTTGGCCCCGCGGCAGCGGTGTCCGAGGTCGGTATGCAGGCGGTAGGCGAAGTCGATCGGCGTGGCGCCGCGCGGCAGGTCCACGACCTTGCCCTGCGGCGTAAGCACGTAGATGGCATCGTCGAGCGAGGCGCGCTTGAATTTCTCGACCCAGTCGGCCGAGTCGGTCACTTCGTCGCGCCATGACAGCAGGCTGCGCAGCAGCGCGATCTTTTCGTCGTAGTCGCTGCCGTGGCTCTTGCTGCCTTCCTTGTAGCGCCAGTGCGCGGCGACGCCCAGCTCCGCGTGACGGTGCATCTCGTGCGTGCGGATCTGGACTTCCAGCGCGCGGCCGTCGCCGGCCAGCACCGCGGTGTGCAGGGACTGGTAGTTGTTGCCCTTGGGGTTCGTGATGTAGTCGTCGAACTCCTGGCCGATCGGCTGCCACAGCTGGTTCACGATGCCGAGCACGGTGTAGCAGTCGCGTACGTTGTCGACCAGCACGCGCAGCGCGCGAATGTCGTAGACCTGCGAGAAGTCGAGCCGCTTGGCGCGCATCTTGTTGTAGATGCTGTAGATGTGCTTCGGCCGCCCGTAGACCTCGGCCTCGATTCCGACTGCGGCGATTTCCTTCTGCAGCCGCTCGATCGACGACTGGATGAATTCCTCGCGCTCGACCCGGCGCTCGTCGAGCATCTTGGCGATGCGCTTGTAGGTCTCCGGTTCGAGGAAGCGGAAGGACAGGTCTTCCAGTTCCCACTTGAGCTGCCACACGCCGAGACGGTTCGCGAGCGGCGCGTAGATGTCGAGGCTCTCGCGCGCGACATCGGTGCGAACGTCGACCTTGTGTTCGGTGAAATAGCGTAGCGTCTGCGTGCGCGACGCGAGCCGCAGCAGCACGACGCGGATGTCCTCGACCATCGCGAGCAGCATCTTGCGCAGGACTTCCGTCTGGGCACGGATCTCGGGCGCGGTCGCGGTGGCGGTCATGCGCGTGAGCAGGCGCAGGCCGTTCAGGCGGCGCAGCCCGTCGACGAGCCGCGCGGCAGGCTGGCCGAACTTTTCCGCGATCTTGTCGGTGGCGCCGTCGATGTAGTCGCCGACAGCGAACAGGATCGCCGCGATCCGCGTCTCGACGTCGAGGCGCAACGAGGCCACGATCAGCGCCATGCCGATCGCGTGGGTCCAGACGGATTCACCGGTGCCGAGAAAATGTCCTTCATAGACACCCTCGGCAAGGGCAACGGCATCGACGATGGCCGCGCGCTCCTCCGTGCTCAGCCCTTCGGCGAGCAAGTCGATGGGGGCTGCGGACTCGGACTGGGAAATTGCATGCGTGACGGAAACCATGTGCGGATTATCCCATATGGTGCGCCAAACACGCCGCGCAGCACGCCACACACGCGCAGTGTGAGATCATCTTCGGCCCGACCGATGCGCCCTGCGGATGCGCCGACAGGCACCCGGGGCGCACACGCAAAATGAAAAAGACCTTCGCCAACCCCTACCTCCTGCTCACCCTCACCGTTTTGTTCTGGTCCGGCAACATGATCGTCGGCCGCGGCCTGCATGGCGCGGTCCCGCCGCTGGCGCTGGCCTTCTGGCGCTGGACGATCGCGCTGATGCTGATGCTCCCGTTCGCACTGCCCCACCTGCGCAGCCAGTGGCCGCAACTGCGGGCGCGCTGGCCGACGGTGGTGTTCCTCGGCCTCGTCGGCGTCGGCGGCTACAACACCTTCGCCTACATCGCGCTCCAGTACACGACCGCAACGAGCGCGACGCTGCTCAACTCCTTCACGCCCATCGCGACGATCGTGCTGGCGTTCCTGTTCCTCGGCAAGCGCCTCGGACGGCTGGAGACGCTGGCGATCGTGCTGTCCTTCGCCGGCGTCATGACGATCGTGAGCCACGGCAGCATCGCGACCCTGCTCGGACTGAGCCTCAACCACGGCGACCTGTGGATGCTGCTCGCGGTGCTGACCTGGGGCATCTACACCGTCGGGTTGCAGCGGCGCCCTGCCGGGGTGGATCCGATGCTGCTGCTCGCCGCCTTCACGCTCGTCGGCCTGCTGCCGCTGATCCCCGCCTATCTGTGGGAAATCGACCAAGGACGGACGATTGCCGTCAGCGCCGCGTCGATCGCCGGCATTCTGTACACGGGGATCTTCCCCGGCTTTCTCGGCTATGTGTTCTACAACGCCGCCGTGGCAGCCGTCGGCCCGAACCGCGGCGCGCAGTTCATCCATCTGATGCCGGTGTTCACGACCCTGCTGGCGGCGGTCTTCCTCGGCGAGCGGCCGCTGTGGTACCACTTCGTGGGGATCGCGCTGGTGTTTTCGGGCATCGTGCTGGCCACGCGCGGCCCGGGGCGCTGACGCGATGATCGGCATCCTCGAACGCTTCCGCCGCTGGCGCAGGACGCGCCGCGTCGATGCGGTGTCGGTTTCCGACGAGATGTGGGCGCGTGCGGAAGCGCGGCTGCCCTTCCTCGATTACCTCGGGCCGGAGCACCGCCGGCGGCTGCGCGAACTGGCGCGCGCCTTCATCGCCGAGAAGCAGTTCTACGGCGCCCGCGGCTTCGCGCTCACCGACGAGGTCATCGTCACGATCGCCCTGCAGGCCTGCCTGCCGGTACTGCGCATCGGGCTGCACGCCTACCGCGGCTGGATCGGCGTGATCGTGTACCCGGGGGATTTCGTCATTCCGCGCAAGATCATGGATGAGACCGGCGTCGTGCACGAATACGACGACGAGGTGCTCGGCGAAGCGTGGGAAGGCGGCCCGGTGCTGGTGTCGTGGCATGACGAGCAGGACGCGCCGGAGGGTGTGAATGTCGTGGTCCACGAGTTCGCCCACAAGCTCGACATGGAAAACGGCGAGGTCGACGGCCTGCCCCTGCTGCCCGCGGGGATGTCGCGCAAGGCGTGGGCGCAGGCCTTCTCCGCGGGCTACGAGCGCTTCTGCCGGCAGGTCGACACACACCAGGAGACGGCGCTCGACCCCTACGGCGCCGAGAGCCCGGGCGAGTTCTTCGCCGTCGCGTCCGAGACCTTCTTCGAAGCCCCCTGCCTGCTGCAGGAGGACTTCCCGGCAATCTACGAGCAGCTGCGGCAGTTCTACGGCGCCGACCCCGCGGCCGGCGAACGGCGCGTGTACGGCGAACCGCCGCGGGACGCGGGCGTCGAATCGCCATGAGCGAACGCAAGCGGCTGCTGGTCGTGTATCACACCCAGTCCGGTAATACCGGCCGTCTGGCGGAGGCGGTCGTGCGCGGCGCGCGACGCGTGGCCGAGACCGAAACCGTCGTGAAGCGGGCCTTCGATGCGGGCGTCGACGACCTGCTCGCCTGTGACGCCCTGTTGCTCGGCACGCCCGAGAACTTCGGCTACATGTCCGGCGCGCTCAAGGACTTCTTCGATCGCACCTATTACCCCTGCGAAGGCAAGCTCACGGCCCTGCCCTACGCCGTGTTCGTCAGCGCGGGGAACGACGGGACGGGCGCGGTGCGCGAGATCGAACGCATCGCCCGCGGCTATGGATGGAAGGCGGTGGCGGAAGCGGTGATCGTACGCAAGCTCGTCACCGACGACGCGCTCGTGCAATGCGAGGAACTCGGCGAGGCGATCGCAAGCGGACTCGCGCTCGGGATCTTCTGACCGCCCGGCCGGCCCGCACGGGCACGAACGATGCGTGCGCTGATATTCCATAAGGGTTTTATGGCGTATGTCCGGCACCCGAAAAGTCCTGTGAATCCAGGTCCTGCGCGCCTTTCGCGAATCGCTGCAAACGCCGCAGACGAAATTCGATTGCGATCCTGTGACAGCCGGTCTAAGCTGGAATCGCTGCTTTCGCAGGCGCAGCGTGCTGTCCGTTCGACTCAAATCCCGGAGGACGATTCATGGCGATTACCTGGATTCTGGTTGCCAATGCCAGCCTGGCCAAACTGTATGCGAACCTTGGTCCCAACAAGGGCCTGACGCTGGTTAAGGAGCTGATCCACCCCGAAAGTCGACAGAAGAATTCCGAACTCGTAACAGACCGCGCCGGAGCGTCACCCTCGGCAGGCAACGCATCGGGTTCGAAGCAGGCACAGACGCAGCCCAAGACTCACGAGGCCAAGGTCTTTGCCCAGGAGATTGCACAGGAGCTATACAAAGGACGAGCCACGAACGCATTCGGCCGGGCCATCGTCTTCGCGCCGCCGGCATTCATGGGAATGCTCAATTCGGTGCTCGACAACCCGACCGCCCAGCTGATCACGGACCGCTTCGAAAAGGACTACACCAAGGAACCCGAACCGGTGCTGCGCGAACGCCTCGCGTCCTGCCTGTTCGTCTGATTCCGGCCGATTCTTCGAGCGTCTCTCTTCAGGAGACGATGGGACCGTGATGAGCGGTCCCGAAGAGCAGCGGGGCGCTTGGCGCCCCGCTTTTTTTTCACCTGCGCTGCGCGCGCGCCGTAATTTCAATGCCGCCACTGGCGCCCGCTGAATTGCATGCGCTCGGCATTCTCCATTTCCATCATGGTCATGAAGTCGCTGCGGCTCATCTGGATGATTTTTTCGTGGTCGCCAGCCTCGAAGTAGATCTCGTCCTCGTCGGCGAGACTTTCATCCACGATCATGCGCATGCCGTAGACCGCCCCCAGCGGCGGCACCGCACCGGCTTCGCAGTCGCCGAACAGCTCGGACAGTTCGGACTCGCTCGCCAGGCGCAACTCGCGATGCATCGCCCGGCTCAGGATGCCCAGCTGCACGTGCTGTGTCGACGGCAGCACGGCCATCAGGTAGCCGTGGTCGTCCTCGAGCACGACCGATTTCGCGAGGCTGCTCGCCGGAATGCGCGCAAGGTGCGCGGTATCCATGCTGCTGTGGGAATGGGGATGGCTCAGCACGTCGTAGCGCAGACCGTGCTCCATCATGTATTCGTGAACTCTCGACGGGATTGCCATGGCAGTTCTCCTGGTCATCAGGTGCGGGCAATTCTTGTACGTCGCCCTTGGCAATATTGGGATCCGGAAACCCTCCCTGCGGCGCCCCTGCGCGTTCGCCGACGATGTATTTTAGGATGCCGGCGGCGAGCTTGCAGGGATGCAGCACCCCCCTGCCCGCCGGCTCAGTCCTGCGCGCCGGCTGTGCCCGGCCAGGATTCGAGCACGGTGTATTGCGCCCCTTCGGGCTTGGGATCGGACTCGACCAGCACGAATTCGCCCACCGGCCATTCGATCGGAGGATCGAGCTCCGCTGCCGGAAACTCGCCGCGTGCGTTGCGCAGCAGCGTGACGTGCGCGGCGAACTTGCGGCGTTCGACGGGGAAGCCCCCTTCGGCGAGCGCGGCGTTGAGCTGCGTCACGAGCGATTCCAGTTCCTCCGGCAATTCGCTCGCCCCCGCCCACACGATGTGGTTGTGGCGCCAGCCGGCAACGCGGTCGAGCCGGAGCATGAACGGCGAGAATGCGACCTTGCCCGCCGCCGCGCGCAGGTCGTCGAGGCGCGCGCGCGGAATGTCGCCGATGAAGGCGAGCGTCAGGTGCAGGGTGTCGCGGCGCATGCGGCGACCACCGGCGAGTCCGTGTGCGCACTCGGCCTCCTTGTGCAGCCTGCGCGCGACCGCCGGCGCGGGCCAGAGGGCGAAGTACACCCGCGCGCGCTGCCTTGCGCCGGGCGCAGGATCAGGCAGCCGCGTCATCCTGTACGAGCAGGGCCACGACCTGGGCGGCAATGCCTTCGCCGCGACCGGTGAAGCCGAGCTTCTCGGTGGTCTTGCCCTTGATATTCACCACCGCTTCCTCGATCCCGAGGTCGGCCGCGATGTTCGCGACCATCGCCGGGGCATGCGGCAGGATCCGCGGTGCGCGGCAGATCACCGTGGCGTCGACGTTGACGACCGCAAAGCCGGCAGCACGCACGGCGGCGTAGGCCTCGCGCAGCAGCACGCGGCTGTCCGCGCCGGCGTGCTGCGGATCGGTGTCGGGGAACAGGCGCCCGATGTCGCCCATACCCGCGGCACCGAGCAGTGCATCGGTCAGCGCGTGCAACAGCACGTCGGCGTCGGAATGGCCGAGCAGCCCGCGCTCATAGGGAATCGTGACCCCGCCCACGATCAGCGGGCGTCCCGGCACCAGGGCATGCACGTCGAAGCCCTGGCCGATGCGGAAGGGTACTTTCATCTCAACGGGACTCCCTGTTCGTGAGGATCCACTCGGCCAGGTGCAGGTCGAGCGGATAGGTGACCTTCAGGTTGGTGGCGTCGCCCTCGATCAGCCGGGGCCGCAGGCCGGCGGCCTCGATCGCGCTGGCCTCGTCGGTGACGTTGCTCGCGGCCTCCAGCGCACGGCGCAGCATCACGTAGCGGAACATCTGCGGCGTCTGCGCCTGCCACAGGCTGTCGCGCGGCACGGTCTCGAGCACGTGGCGATGCGCGTCGGCACGCTTGAGCGTATCGGCGACGGGAACCGCCAGAATGCCGCCGACCTCGTCGTGGGCGAGATCGCGGATCAGCTTCTCGATGTGCCAGCGGGCGAGACAGGGGCGCGCCGCATCATGCACGAGCACCCAGTCCGACTGCTCCGCCTCGCGCGCAATCGCGCGCAAGCCGCCCAGCACGCTGTCGGCGCGCGTGGCGCCGCCGCAGAACAGCGGCACCAGCTTGGGGCCGAGGCCGGACCAGTCGTGGCGCTTCCACTCCGCATCGCCGACCGAGAGCACGACGAAGACCTTGTCGATCTCCGGCGTCGCGCACAGCACTTCGAGCGAATGCCGGATGAGCGGCTTGCCGAGCAGCTCGAGATACTGCTTCGGCTGCGATGCGCCCATGCGGCTGCCGCTGCCGGCAGCCGGGACGATCGCGAAATGGCGGGGATGAAAGTTCTGCATGGCGCGGATTCTAACCGTGCCGCACCAGGCCTGGCGAAACTCCGCCCATCGCGTGCGCGCCGGCGGCGATTGGAATAAAGTTGCAAACAGGAAGGAAGGAACGAGGCCGCCCCGCGAAACCCGCACAGAACGAGTGAAAGGAGAGCCCGCAGTGCCCTTTGCAAAACCGGTCGATCTTGCCCAGATCGAGGCTTTCCTGATCGCGATCGGCATCGGTCTGCTGATCGGATTCGAGCGCGAGCGCGTCGCGTCGGCGCGAGCCGGCGTCCGCACCTTCGGCATCGTCGGCCTGTTCGGCGCGCTGGCCGCGATGCTCGGCGAGCACCTCGTCTCCATCGCGCCGGTGGTCGTCGGCATGGCGATCATCGGCGCGATGATCATCGCCGCCTACCTGCGCCATCCGGATCCGGTCGATCCGGGGACGACCTCCGTGGCCGCCCTGCTGGTGTGCTACTGCCTGGGGGTCGCCGTATGGCTGGGACATGCGATGGTGGCGGTGATCCTGTCGGTTGCGACGACGATCCTGCTCTACTTCAAGACCGAGCTGCGGGGCGTCGCGACGCGGCTGGAGGCGAAGGAATGGATCTCGATCTTCCAGTTCGCCGTCCTGTCGCTGGTCATCCTGCCCTTTCTCCCGGACGAAACCTTCGACCCGTACAACGCGATCAATCCGCGCCAGATCTGGTGGATGGTGGTGCTGATCTCGGGCCTGAGCCTTGCGGGCTACGCGACGCTGCGCCTGGTCGGCGCGCGCTACGGCGCGGCCTTTGTCGGCATCGCCGGCGGACTCGCATCGAGCACCGCGACGACGCTCATCTACGCACGCAATGCGCGCGAAACACCGCGCTCCGCCCCGATGGCGGCACTCGTGATCGTGCTCGCGAACCTGGTGATGATGATCCGCGTCGCCGTGATCGCGGCGGTGGTGGCGCCGGGCGTCGTGAAGTCGCTGGCGCTGGCGATCGCCCCCGCCCTGCTCCTCGGCGCACTCAGCCTGTTCTGGTACTGGCGCGAGCAGACGAGCGGCCAGGCCTTCATGCCCGAAACGCGCAACCCGACCGAACTGCGCGCCGCGCTCGGCTTCGGCGCGGTATATGCCGTGGTGCTCTTCGTCTCTGCCTGGCTCTCCGAGATCGCGGGCAAGCAGGGGATGTACGCCCTCGCGCTGGTGTCCGGCCTCACCGACATGGATGCGATCGCGCTGTCCAGCATGCGCCTCTTCAACCTCGGGAAGCTCGCGCTCGACGTCGCGGCGATCGCCATCTGCCTGGCAATGATCGCGAATCTCGCGTTCAAGACCGGCATTGCCGTCGTCGTGGGCGGACGGCCGCTGGGCATGAAGATTCTCGGCGGCATGGGCGCGGTCGCGGCCGGCCTGGGCGGCGGGATCGCCTGGCTCGCAATGTTTCCGGGAAGCCTATAATTAGCAAAGGCTGAACAACGCGTTCGTTCCCGCCACCTCACCCGAAAGGAATTCCATGGCCACTGCCTCCATTCGCCCCGCTGCGGTCGCCGGCTACTTCTATCCCGACGATCCGCAGGTGCTGCAGGCCCAGATCGGTGAAATGCTCTCGACCGCCGTGCCACTGGAAGCCGTGTCCGCGCCGAAGGCGCTCATCGTGCCGCATGCAGGCTACGTCTATTCCGGTCCGGTTGCGGCCAGCGCGTATGCGGCGGCGGCAGGGCTGCGCGACGTGGTGCGGCGCGTGGTGCTGCTGGGGCCCGCCCACCGCATGCCCGTCGCATCGTTCGCGCTGCCGGCGGCCCAGGTGTTTTCGACGCCGCTCGGACCTGTGCCGGTCAGCCGCAAGGACTGGCTCGCGCTGCAGCAACGCGCCGATGTCGTCGTCGACGACCGCCCGCATGCGCTCGAGCATTGCCTGGAGGTGCAGCTTCCCTTCCTGCAGACCATCCTCGACGCCTTCGAGCTCGTCCCGCTGCTGGTGGGCGGCGCGAGCGGCGATCAGGTCGCGGATATCCTCGACGCGCTGTGGGGCGGCCCCGAAACACTGATCGTCATCAGCTCGGACCTCTCGCACTATCAGCCCTATGCGCAGGCCTGCTGCACCGACCGCAGTTCGGTCGACCAGATCCTCAAGCTGCGCACCGGCCTCGACCACGACCAGGCCTGCGGCGCGACGCCGATCAACGGACTGCTGCGCGTCGCGGCACGTCACGGCGTCGAACCGCATCTGCTCGACTTGCGCAACTCCGGCGACACGGCGGGGGACCGCGCGCGCGTCGTCGGCTACACCAGCATCGCGTTCTGCGAATCGTCCAGCCATGCCGCTTCCGCCCGACACTGAACTCGGCCAGATCCTGCTTGCGCGTGCGCGACACGCGATCGCGCACGAACTCGGCGCCGAGAAGGATCCGCCCGACGGCGATCCACGGCTCACCGAACGCGGCGCGACTTTCGTGACGATCAGGCGCAAAGGGGAACTGCGCGGCTGCATCGGCAGCGTCCGCCCGCAACGATCGCTCGGCGAAGATGTCGTAATCAATGCGGTGGGTGCCGCAACGAGGGATCCGCGATTTCCGCCGATGTCGCGCGAGGAACTCGACAAGGTGGACATCGAGGTGTCGCTGCTGTCGCCCCCCGAGTTCGTCGAGTTCTCGGGCGAGGACGAGCTGATACGCAAGCTGCGTCCCGGGGTCGATGGACTGCTGCTGTTCTCCGGCTGTCGCAGCGCGACCTTCCTGCCGCAGGTATGGGAGCAGCTCCCGGAACCGCGCATGTTCCTCGCTGCGCTCAAGCAGAAGGCCGGCCTCGCACCGGATCGCCCCACTCCGGACCTGATGGCGGCGACCTACACGGTGCGAAAGTGGAAGGAACCGTGAAATGAACTACCCCGCGCGCTACTGGCATCATCTTGACGACGGTCGCATCCAGTGCGATCTGTGCCCGCGATACTGCCGGCTGCACGCGGACCAGCGCGGGGCGTGCTTCGTGCGCATGCGCGAAGGCGACGCGATCGTCCTCACCACCTATGGACGAAGCTCGGGCTTCTGCATCGATCCGATCGAGAAGAAACCGCTCAACCACTTCTACCCCGGCACCAGCGTGTTCTCGTTCGGCACCGCGGGCTGCAACCTCGCGTGCAAGTTCTGCCAGAACTGGGATATTTCCAAATCCCGCGACATGGACCGCCTGATGGACGCCGCCGCCCCTGAGGAGATCGCACGCACCGCTGCGGACTGGGGTTGCAGCAGCGTGGCGTTCACCTACAACGACCCGGTGATCTTTGCCGAGTATGCGATCGACACGGCAAAGGCGTGCCATGCGCGGGGCCTGAAGGCGGTTGCCGTGACGGCCGGCTACATCACCGAACTCGCGCGCCCCGAGTTCTACGCCCACATGGATGCCGCCAACGTCGACCTCAAGGCATTCACGGACGAGTTCTACGTCAGGGAATGCGGCGCGCACCTGCAGCCGGTGCTCGATACGCTCAAGTGGCTGGTTCACGAGAGCGATGTGTGGGTGGAGATCACGACGCTCCTGATCCCGGGGCTCAACGACTCGGAGGACGAGGTCCGCGCGCTGTCGCAATGGGTCGCGAAGGAACTGGGCACCGAAGTGCCCCTGCACTTCACCGCCTTCCACCCCGACTTCAAGCTCACCGACCTTCCGCCGACGCCGCCGGCAACGCTGACACGCTCGCGCCGCATCGCGCTCGCGGAAGGGCTGAAGCACGTCTACACCGGCAACGTGCATGACCGCGAAGGCGGCATCACGCGCTGCACGCATTGCGGCACCGCGTTGATCGAACGCGACTGGTACGAAATCCTCGATTACGCGCTCGACGACGCGGGCGCCTGCCGCAAGTGCGGCACCGCACTCGCCGGCCGCTTTGGGCACTTCTCGTCGCCCTTCGGTTCGCGGCGCATCCCGGTCGCCATCCATCGGCAGCCCGCCGTGCCTGCGAAACCCAGACCCGGAACCACCCAATCGTGAAACTGCGAACGACCGACATCAGCATTCCCTTCGAGCACATCTGGCTCAACGGCGAGCTCGTGCATGCGCCCGACGTGGATGGCCTTGCCGTGGTGCTGCGGCCGGCCGGCAGCCCGTTCGGACAGTCGCGCGACCTGCGCGTGGCGCGCGAACTGCAGCGTGCCGGGTTCGCGACGCTGCTGATCAATCTGCTCACCGCCTACGAGGAAGCGCGGGACCCGGACGCCCGCTTCAACGTACCGCAGATGGCCCACCGGGTGGTGGCGGTGCTCGACTGGGTCGGCCACCAGCCGCCGCTGGCCGGACTCGGAGTGGGCCTGGTCTCCTCCGACACCGCGAGCGGCGCGGCGATCCGCGCCGGATGGAAGGCTGGCGACAGGCTGTCGGCGATCGTCTGCCGCGCAGGCCGGCCCGACCTCGCCGGCCTGACGCCACTCAACACGCTTGCCGTGCCGCTGCGCATGGTGGTCGGCAGCGACGACCCGCAGGCCGCAATGATCCGTCAGGCCTTCGAACATCTGCGTTGCCCGCACGACTGGCAAGTGCTCGACGGAGCGTCGGACGAATTCCGCGAACCGGGAGTCATCGAACGCTTCGGCGAACTCGCTGCAGCATGGCTGCGAGAGAAACTGCCCGCGCCCGGCCCGGCCGAGCAACGCATCCACGACGGCACCGCTGCCGAACCGGCATCAGCGGGAACTGCGGACCAATCACCGCCGGCGCATCCCCTATAATCCGCTCCTCGTTTGCCGCCCTTCTACCCTTTCCCCACACGTTCGTTAGCGGCCCGGCCGCAACAGCCCGATGTCCCGACCGCTCGACGCCCTGATTCCGCAGCTCGCCTCCCTCGCCTTCCCGAAACCCGGCGCACGCCTCGACCTCCCCGCCCTCGCCGGCTCCGCCGACGCGGTCGCGGTCGCCCAGCTCGCGTCGCGCGGGCGCTGCCTGCTGCTGGTGACGGCCAACCCGCTCGACGCCCAGCGCCTGCAGGACGAGATCGCATGGATCGCGCCGGGCCTGCGCACGCACCTGCTGCCCGACTGGGAAACGCTGCCCTACGAGAGCTTCTCGCCGCACCAGGACCTGATCTCCGAGCGCCTGTCGACGCTGTACGCGGTGAGCCGCGGCGAGGCCGACGTCGTCCTGGTGCCGGCCTCGACGGCGCTGTACCGCATGGCGCCGCCCGCCTTCCTCGCGGCCTACACCTTCTTCCTGAAGCAGGGCACGAGACTCGACGTCGACCAGCTGCGCAACCAGATGGCGATCGCCGGTTACACCCACGTCACGCAGGTGGTCAGCCCCGGTGAATTCTCGGTCCGCGGCGGACTGGTCGATCTCTATCCGATGGGGGCGGCCCTGCCCTTCCGCATCGACCTCTTCGACGACGAGGTCGAGAGCATCAAGACCTTCGATCCGGACACGCAGCGTACCGTCTATCCCGTGCCGGAGATCCGCATGCTGCCGGCGCGCGAGTTCCCGATGGACGAGAAGGGACGCACGCACTTCCGCAGCCGCTTCCGCGAAACCTTCGAGGGCGACCCCTCGCGCGTGTCGCTGTACAAGGACGTGTCGAACGGCATCGCACCGGCGGGCATCGAGTACTTCCTGCCGCTGTTCTTCGACGACACGGCTACCCTGTTCGACTACCTGCCGGCCGATGCCGCAGTGGTCCTGCACCGTGACGTTCCGACCGCGATCGACGAGTTCTGGCGCGACACGCGCTCGCGCTACGACTTCCTCAAGGGCGACCGCACACGTCCGGTGCTGCCGCCGGAAGCGCTGTTCCTCGGCCAGGAGTCCTTCTACACCGCGCTCAAGGATCGCCCGCGCGTCCACATCGCCGCACCGGATGCCGGCGCCGAAACCGCCGCCGCGGCGGCGCAGCTCCCCGACTTGTCCGTGGAGCGCAAGGCGACCGATCCGCTGCATCGTTTCAAAGCCTTCCTCGAAGGCGAATGGGCCGCGGCTGGCGGACGGATGCTGGTGCTGGCCGACGCCCCGGGCCGGCGCGAGACGATGTCGGAATTCTTCGCCGAATACGGGCTGAAACCCGCTGCAAGTGCGGATTTCGCGGGCTTTCTCGCATCATCCGAGCCCCTCGCGCTGGGCGTCGGCCCGCTCGCCACCGGCTTCCTGCTGCCCGACGCGAAGATCGCGATCGTCACCGAATCCGAGCTGTATGCCGCCACCACGCGCACGCGCGCCCGCCGCGACGCACGCAAGGCGGCGACGATGGAGGGGTGGCTGCGCGACCTCTCCGAGCTGCGACCGGGCGACCCGGTGGTGCATGAGTCGCACGGCATCGGCCGCTACCTCGGGCTGATCCACATGGACCTCGGCGAGGGGCAGACCGAGTTCCTCGACCTGGAATACGCCAACGGCGACAAGCTCTACGTGCCGGTCGCCCAGCTGCACGTGATCTCGCGCTACGCCGGTGCCGCCCCGGAGGCCGTCGAACTGCACCGCCTCGGCTCCGGCCAGTGGGACAAGGCCAAGCGCAAGGCCGCCATGCAGGTGCGCGACACCGCGGCCGAACTGCTGGCCCTGTACGCGCAGCGCGCGGCCCGCCCCGGCCACCGCTTCGATTTCAAGCAGCACGACCTCGACGCGTTCGCGGAAGGCTTCGGCTTCGAGACCACCCCGGACCAGCAGGGCGCGATCGACGCCGTCATCGCCGACATGAAATCCGGCCGGCCGATGGACCGCCTCGTGTGCGGCGACGTCGGCTTCGGCAAGACCGAGGTCGCCCTGCGCGCGGCCTTCATCGCGGTGGCCGACGGCAAGCAGGTGGTCGTCCTGACCCCGACCACGCTGCTGGCCGAACAGCACTACCAGACCTTTGCCGACCGCTTCGCCGACTTCCCGATCCGCATCGCCGAGCTGTCGCGCTTCAAGAGCGCCAAGGAACAGGCCGAAGCCCTCAAGCAGCTCGCCGAAGGCAAGGTCGACATCATCATCGGCACGCATCGCCTGCTGCAGAAGGACGTCGTCTTCAAGCGCCTCGGCCTCGTCATCATCGACGAGGAGCACCGCTTCGGCGTGCGCCAGAAGGAGGCCCTGAAGGCGCTGCGCAGCGAGATCGACATCCTGACCCTCACCGCGACGCCGATCCCGCGCACGCTCGGCCTCGCGCTCGAAGGCCTGCGCGAGTTTTCGGTGATTGCCACCGCGCCGCAGAAGCGCCTCGCGATCAAGACCTTCGTGCAGCGCCACAGCAAGGGCATCGTGCGCGAGGCGGTGCTGCGCGAGTTCAAGCGCGGCGGCCAGGTGTATTTCCTGCACAACGAGGTCGAGACGATCGAAAACGTGCGCGACGACCTCGCGGAACTGGTGCCCGAGGCACGCATCGTCGTCGGCCACGGCCAGCTGCCGGAGCGCGAACTCGAACGCGTGATGCGCGACTTCACGTCGCAGCGCGCCAACCTGCTGCTGTGCACGACCATCATCGAGACCGGCATCAACATCCCCACTGCCAACACCATCATCATCAACCGCGCCGACCGCTTCGGCCTCGCCCAGCTCCACCAGCTGCGCGGCCGCGTCGGGCGCAGCCACCACCAGGCCTACGCCTACCTGCTGACGGACGCCCATGCCAAGCCGACGGCACTGGCGCAGAAGCGCCTCGAGGCGATCACGGCGATGGAGGAGCTCGGTTCCGGCTTCTACCTCGCGATGCACGACCTGGAGATCCGCGGCGCGGGCGAGGTGCTCGGCGAGAATCAGTCCGGCGAGATCCAGCAGGTCGGCTTCAGCCTGTACACCGAGATGCTCAAGCGCGCCGTGCGCGACCTGCAGGCGGGCAAGGAGCCCGACCTCAGCCAGCCGCTGGAAGTCGTCTCCGAGATCAACCTGCACACGCCCGCGCTGCTGCCGAACGACTACTGCCCCGACGTGCAGGAGCGTCTGACGCTCTACAAGCGCCTGGCCAACTGCGATGCGGACGACGAGCTGCGCAGCCTGCAGGAGGAACTGATCGACCGCTTCGGCGAGCTGCCGCCGCAGACCCAGGCCCTGATCGAATCGCACCGCCTGCGCCTGCTCGTGAAGCCCTACGGCGTCGCCAAGCTCGACGCCAGCGACGCGCAGATCAGCGTCCAGTTCGGGCCCAACCCGCCGATTGATCCGGTCAAGGTGATCATGCTGATCCAGAAGGACCGCAACACCAAGATGTCCGGCCCCGACCGGCTGATCCGCAAGGCCAGCCTGCCCAACCTGAAACAGCGCGTGCAGGGCGTACGGGAGCTGCTCGACGCGGTCAGGGCCTGACGGCCCCGCCCCCGACCTCAGCGCTGCGGCGGCACGGTCCGGGGACCGTGCCGCGACCGCCGCGCCGAGGCCCCGAAACGGGCTCGATCATGCAAGAATGGAAATCGTTTGCGAGATAACGGGAATGCCACTCCGGCGTTCGCCCGACGACTGGAACTACATCGATGAAGCACCCCCTCTTCGAGTGCCTGGGCGACAAGTATCCGATCCACCTCGAAGAGAAATTCGACCGCATCCTCACGCGCATCGAATTCCTGTGGGATACGCCCGAAATCCACGATTACTTCAGCGATCTCCTCATCGACAAGCGCGGCGACCGCCAGGGCTTTCCACCCCTCGTGCTGGCCGACATCATCACGCTGCGAGAATTCCGCGAACTGGAGACCTTCCGCCAAGCCGAGCGGCGCGAACATGCGGTCCGCGAACTCGCCGAACGCGGCATCACCGTCGACCGGGAAGCATTCATCGCCGCCTTGCGCGCCGGCGACCGCCCACTCATCGACCTCTTCGTGCGAGCGAAATTCAGCATCCACGGCATCGAGGTCGACGGCACCCCGCCGCTGCTCTTCGCCCTGAAGAGCGGCTTCACCGTGATTGCCAGCATCCTGGTGAACGCCGGCGCGGACGTGAACGCGCGCGACCGCCTGGGCCTCACGCCCCTCCTCGTCGCCTGCGGCAAACCGACCGAGGGCTACCGCAGCATTGCCGAGGCGCTCGTCATCCGCGGCGCACAGGTTAACGTGCGCGATCCGTTGGGCAACACGCCCCTCCTGCTGTCGCTGTCGGGCGGGGTGGCGGACATCGCCCGGCTGCTGGTCGAACACGGCGCGGACGTCTTCACCAGCACCCGCAAAGGCGAATCCGCGCTCGCGCTTGCGTGCAAACTGGACACGGTGGAAGCCAGGCACGTCGCCGAACTGATCCGGGACAAGGGGGCCACGCGCTGAGCCTGCGTCCGGCAACGCCGCAACATATCAGGAGGGAAACATGAAGCCCAGACTGACAGTCCTGACCCTCGCCGTGGACGACCTCGAGCGCGCCGTGCGCTTCTACCGCGACGGCCTCGGCCTTCCCACACAAGGCATCATCGGTACCGAGTTCGAACATGGCGCCGTCGCATTCTTCGACCTCCAGCACGGCGTCAAGCTGGCGCTCTGGCCACGGAACAGTCTCGCGCACGATACGGGACTGCCTGCCGGCGCCCCCTCCTCCACCGAATGCTCGCTGGGGCACAACGTTGCATCGAAACAGGACGTCGATGCGGTCATGGACCAGGCCCGGCAGGCCGGCGCACGCATCGTGAAGCCGGCCGGCAACACGTTCTGGGGCGGTTACGCCGGCTATTTCGCGGACCCGGACGGCCACCTGTGGGAAGTGGTGTGGAACCCGCAGTTTGTTCCGGAAGAGTAGCCGCCCGCCGGGGGCAGCCGATCAGAACAGGAAGGGCTGCTTTCCGGCCGGTGCAGTCGCTTCGGCGGCGAACACCTTGGCCTGGCGCGGCTTGATCCACACGGTCTTGCCGACCGGCAGATCGAGGCTCGCCGCGCGCTCGCGCGTCAGCTCGACCTCGATCGTCTCGCCATCGTGCTCGAGTTCGACGCGCACCAGCGGTCCGATGCGATGCACGTGGCGTACCCCCGCCGTCATGCCGCCGGCGATAGGCGCCACGTCGAGCTCGATGTCGTGCGGGCGCACGAACGCGATCGACCCCGCCGCGCGCGCGTCCCCTTCCCGCTCGACCTCGGCCCAGCTGCCGTGCAGGCGGCTGTGGAACACGTTCACGTTGCCGAGGAACTGATAGACGAAGGGCGACGCCGGGCTGGAATAGACCTCGTCCGGCGAACCGATCTGCTCGATGTGACCGCGGTTCATCACCACGACGCGGTCGGCGACTTCCAGCGCCTCTTCCTGGTCGTGCGTCACGAACACCGAGGAGATGTGCATCTCGTCGTGCAGGCGGCGCAGCCAGCGGCGCAGTTCCTTGCGCACCTTGGTGTCGAGCGCGCCGAAGGGTTCGTCGAGCAGCAGCACCTTGGGTTCGACCGCCAGCGCACGGGCAAGCGCGATGCGCTGGCGCTGGCCGCCGGAGAGCTGGGAGGGGTAGCGCTGCGCGAGCCAGTCGAGCTGCACGAGCTTGAGCAGGCCCATCACGCGCTCGCGGATCTCGGCCTCGCTCGGGCGATCCTTGCGCGGACGCACGCGCAGACCGAAGGCCACGTTCTCGAACACCGACATGTGGCGGAACAGCGCGTAGTGCTGGAACACGAAGCCGACCTGGCGCTCGCGCGCATGCACGTGCGTCGCCTCCTCGCCGCCGAACAGCACGTTCCCGGAGTCGGGCGTTTCCATGCCCGCGATGATGCGCAGCAGCGTCGTCTTGCCGCAGCCCGAAGGCCCCAGCAGCGCGACCAGTTCGCCGGTCGGGATGTCGAGGGAGAGGTCGTCCAGCGCGACGAAGTTGCCGAAGCGCTTGCTGATGTTGCGGATTTCGATGCTCATGGGCGTTCCGTGGCCACGGTCGGGGTCTGTTCGGTTTTTTCGGGCGGCAGATCGGCGGTCAGCATTTCGGTTTCCTTGCGCATGCGCCACTCGACGACGGTCTTCGCAACCAGCGTCACGAGGCCGAGGAAGGCGAGGACGGTCGCCGCGGCGAAGGCGCCGATCTGGTTGTACTCGTTGTAGAGGATCTCGACGTGCAGCGGCAGGGTGTTGGTCTCGCCGCGGATGTGACCGGAGACGACGCTCACGGCGCCGAACTCGCCCATCGCGCGTGCGTTCGCGAGAATGACGCCGTACATCAGGCCCCACTTGATGTTCGGCAACGTCACGCGCCAGAACATCTGCCAGCCGGAAGCACCGAGCGAGATCGCGGCCTCCTCCTCGTCGCGCCCCTGCGCCTGCATCAGCGGGATCAGTTCGCGTGCGACGAAGGGGAAGGTGACGAAAAGCGTCGCGAGCACCATGCCCGGCAGCGCGAAGATGATCTTGATCTCGTTCGCGACGAGCCAGGAGCCGAAGAAGCCCTGCGCGCCGAACAGGATGATGAAGATCAGGCCGGCGACGACCGGCGACACCGCGAACGGCAGGTCGATCAGCGTCGTGAGCAGGCTCTTGCCGCGGAATTCGAACTTCGCGATCGCCCACGCCGCGGCGACGCCGAAGGCGATGTTGAAGGGCAGCACGACCGCGGCGATGGTCAGCGTCAGCAGCATCGCCGACCGCGCCTCGGACTCCTTCAGCGCCTCCCAGTAGGCCTGCGCGCCATGCGCGAAAGCTTCCCAGAACACCGCGATCAGCGGCAGGACGAGGAACAGGAACAGGAAGCCGAGGGCGACGCCCGTCAGCAGCAGGCGGACCCAGCGCGGCTCCGCGGTGGCACGGCGTACTGTCATGGACGTGCCTCCACCAGCGCGCCGGGAGCGAGCGCCTCGGCCGGTTCGGCATCGTTGCCCTTCGCGTGACGGTTGGCGGCCCACCACTGCAGCAGGTTGATCGTCAGCAGCATCGCGAAGGAGATCACCAGCATCACGACCGCAAGCGCCGTCGCGCCGATCAGGTCGTACTGCTCGAGCTTGGAGATGATCAGCAAGGGCGTGATCTCCGAGATCAGCGGCATGTTGCCGGCGATGAAGATCACCGAGCCGAACTCGCCGATCGCGCGCGAGAACGCGAGGGTGAAACCGGTGAGCCAGGCCGGGAAGATGCCCGGCAGCAGGACCCGCACGAAAGTCTGCCAGCGTGTGGCGCCCAGCGAGGCGGCGGCCTCCTCGACCTCGGCCTCGATGTCCTCGATCACCGGCTGCAGCGTGCGGACGACGAAGGGAAGCGTCACGAAGATCAGCGCGACGACGATGCCCAGCGGCGTGAAGGCGACCTTGATGCCGAGCTTGGCGAGGAACTGTCCGACCCAGCCGTTCTCCGCGTACAGCGTCGCGAGCGTGATGCCGGCCACCGCGGTCGGCAGCGCGAAAGGCAGATCGACGAGGGCGTCGACGAAGCGCTTGCCGGGAAACGGATAGCGCACCAGCACCCATGCGACGATCAGCCCGAACACGGCATTCACGATCGCCGCGAAGAGGGAGGCGCCGAAGGTGACCCGGTACGAGGCGAGCGCGCGCTCCGCGGTCGCGATGTCCCAGAAACTGCCCCAGGTCAGCTTGCCGGTCATGAGGATCATGCCACCGAGCGGGATCAGCACCAGCAGGGTCAGGTAGGTCAGCGTATAGCCCAGCCCCAGGCGGAAGCCGGGCAAGACGCCATCCCGTTTGGCGGGAGCGGGAAACATGTCGAAAGTCGAACCGTCAGTCGTGGAAATCGAAAAGCGAAGCGGCCCGCGATGGGGCCGCTTCGCGCGAAAAACCGTGGATTTTACTTCTGAACGTAGATCTGGTCGAAGCTGCCGCCATCCTTGAAGTGCGTGGCCGCCGCCTTGCTCCAGCCGCCGAACACCTCATCGACGGTGAAGGTCTTGATCGGCGGGAACTGCGCAGCATTCTTCTTCAGCACTTCGGCATCGCGCGGGCGCAGGTAGTTCGCCGCGGCGTTCTCCTGCCCTTCCTTCGACCACAGGTATTCGAGGTAGGCCTGCGCGACCTTGCGCGTACCCTTCTTGTCGACGACCTTATCGACGATCGCGACCGGGAATTCGGCGAGGATGGACAGGCTGGGGTAGACGACCTCGAACTCGCCGCGCCCGAATTCCTTGGCGATCAGCTCGGCCTCGGACTCGAAGGTGACCAGCACATCGCCGATCTTGCGCTGCATGAAGGTGGTCGTCGCATCGCGGCCGCCCGAGCCGAACAGCGGCGCGTTCTTGAGCAGTTGGCCGACGAACTCTTGCGCGCTCTTGTCGTTGCCGCCGGGCTGCTTCAGCGCGTAACCCCAGGCGGCGAGATACGAGTAACGGCCGTTACCGGTGTTCTTCGGGTGCGGGATGATGAGCTGGATGCCCGGCTTGGCGATATCGTTCCAGTCCTTGATCGCCTTCGGGTTGCCCTTGCGCACGATGAACACCATCGTCGAAGTGTAGGGCGAGGCGTTGTCGGGGAACTTCTTCGGGTAATCCTTCGCGACCAGCCCCTTCTCGGCGAGGAAATCGACGTCGGTGGCCTGGTTCATCGTCACGACGTCGGCCTCGAGGCCGTCGGCCACGGCGCGGGCCTGCTTCGACGAACCGCCATGCGACTGGCGCAGCTCGACGGTTTCGCCGGTCTTTTCCTTCCAGTGCTTCTGGAACAGGGGATTGAAATCCTTGTAGACATCGCGCGCCACGTCGTAGGAGACGTTGAGCAGATTGGACTGGGCAAATGCTCCGCTGGCGAAGGCGAGTCCGGCTGCAAGCAACAGGCTGGTCAGTTTTTTCATGCGGAATCCGATAGCGGGCGATGAACAGGAAAGGCCTTGACGATAGCCCATGGCCGGATGCGTGACAACGCATAAAACCTTATTTCAATATAACAAGATCCGCTATAAAGCCCACGCCCAACCGCACTGTTTCACCATAAGAGCGCGTCGCGGAGGGGATCGCGCGGCGCACCGGCTGCCTGGTCACGCACTTCGTGGAAGCGGAACCAAAGGCGCCCTTATGACTCGGATATAATCCGCGCCTTTCCGCCGGAAGATTCCGACCCGGCGAAGCGCCGCCGCGCGGCGGCCCCTCGTTCTACCGCCTCCAGGACACCTGATGAGACAGAAAGCCCCGGCCTACGTCATCGGCCACATCACGATCAAGGATCCCGCCAAATGGGACCAATACCGTTCCCGGGTACCCGGCACGCTGGAGGGCTGGGGCGGCGAGCTGGTGCTGCGCGGCAAGCGCGTGACCGTGCTGGGCGGCGAGCATGCGCACACGGATACCGTGGTGCTGCGCTTCCCCGACATCGATTCGCTCAACGGCTGGTTCAACTCGCCCGTCTATCAGGCCCTGATCCCGCTGCGCGAGCAGGCGGCCGACGTCGTCCTGATCTCGTATGAAAGCTGAACCCGTCGCAAGCTCCCAGGCCGGCTGGACGCCGCTGTTCGGGGCGTGGCTGGTCGCCGCGTCGTCCATGCTCGGCGCACTCTTCCTCGGCGAAGTCATGGAACTGCCGCCCTGCGTGCTGTGCTGGTGGCAGCGGATCGCGATGTTCCCGCTCGTGCTGATCCTGCCCGCGGGAATGTTCCCCCTCGATCGCAGCGTGATCCGCTACGCGCTGCCGCTGACGCTCGCCGGGTGGCTGGTCGCGGTTTTCCACGTGCTGCTCGTCGCCGGCGTGATTCCCGAGCGGATCCAGCCTTGCGCGCGCGGCGTCTCGTGCAAGGAGATCCAGATCGAATGGTTCGGCTTCCTGACCATTCCGATGCTGTCGCTGATCGCCTTCACGCTGATCGCCGGATTGCTCCTTTTTGCCCAACACAGGATGTCCAGATGAATCAGAAGTACATTTTCGGAATTGCTGCCGCATTGATGGTGGCAGTATTCGCCACAGCGACGCTCGTCCATGATTCGGACAAGAGCGCCCGCCGCGACGAGGTCGCCGATCAGAACCGTTCCATCCTCGTGCGCGAACACTCGCCGACGCTGGGAGAAGCCGAGGCGCGCGTGCACATCGTCGAATTCCTCGATCCGGCCTGCGAGACCTGCCGCGATTTCTTCCCCTACGTGAAACAGCTGATGGCCGCCGCGCCTGGGCGCATTCGCGTCAGCGTGCGCTACGCCCCCTTTCACGACGGCTCGGAACAGGTCGTGAAGCTGCTGGCGGCGGCAAAGCTTCAGGGCAAGTTCTGGGAAACGCTCGAGGCGTTGTTTGCCGCGCAGCCGAACTGGGCGTCGCACCACAACCCGCAGCCCGACATGGTGTGGAACTTCATCAACGGCGTCGGCCTGGACATTGCAAAACTGAGGGCCGACATGGCCGACCCGGCGATCGATGCGATCGTCAGGCAGGATCTGGCCGATGCACGGACCCTCAATGTGACCAAGACGCCTGAATTCTTTGTGAATGGGCGCCCGATGCCCAGCTTCGGCTACGAGCAGCTCAAACAGCTGGTCGCGGAAGAACTCGATAGCCAGTATTGAGCACTGATTGCACCGGACCGCAGCCGGGGCCCGCGAAAAAAAGTTCGGCCCTGCCGGGTGGCAGGGCCGAACGTGGGGCTGAACGCAGACAATGCGGCCTCTCGGGGCCGCACCGGCAGCGGATGCTTACTGGCGGATGCCTTCGATCGACAGTGCGATCTCGACCGTATCGCCGACGACGCGCGGCAGACCGTAGGTCATGCCGAACTCGCTGCGCTTGATGGTGGTGGTGCCTTCGAATCCGGCACGGGTGTCACCGCGCGGGCCCTTGCCTGCGCCGGTCAGCTTCAGGTCGAAATCCACCGGCTTGGTGACGCCGCGGATCGTCAGGTTGCCCGACAGCACGCCTTCGCCACGGGCGTTCCAGCGCACGCGCGTCGACTCGAAGGTCATGCTCGGAAACTGCGAGGCATCGAAGAAGTCGGGGCTCTTCAGGTGATCTTCGAGCTTCTGGTGCTTCGTATTGACGCTGGACACCGGTACCGTCGCGCTGACGGCGCTTTCGGTCGGCTTCTGCCCGATCACGAAGGTGCCCTTGATGTCGTCGAAACGCCCCATGAAGCGGCTCACGCCGAGGTGCGAAATGAAGAAATAGACGTGCGAGTGAGCCACGTCGATGACGTAATCCCCGGCAACGAGATCGTCCGCAGTGGGCTTGGCCACGGCGGTACGCGCGACCGCCTTGGTCGCGACGGCGCCCGAAGCCGACTGCTGCGCGTGAGCAGGCAGCGCCAGGGCGGTTCCCAGGGTCAGGGCGAGGAGCAGCGGGCGGAGAGCGATACGCATGGGAGTTCCTTGTCTCAAGAGTTACCGGATAAAGCAGATTTGTGCGGTGAGGCGTCGGCTCTCAGCGGGAACGCGCCTTGAGCCGGACGATCATGGCTTCCATCGTCACGCGCATGCGCTCGAGCGACGCGGCAAGTCGTTCGAAATCCTTGACGCCGCCCGCCTCGAACTTCTTGCCGAGGTCGCCCAGGCTCATCTTGTCGGCCGATTCGATCAGCGAGTCGAGCGGCCGGGTGATCGACGCGGGGATCGTCGCCAGCAGCACACCGGCCAGCAGCAGGCCGGCGACGGCAAAGCCGATGTTCACGTAGTCGACCACCTCGAAGTTACTGCGGATGCGCTGATAGGCCAGCGCCGATTCGTCGGCGCGGGCGCGCGCCAACTTCGTCGCGCCCTCGATCAGCACGGTGTTGAAGCGCTCGACCACCGGGCGCAGTTCCTCGTTGGCACGCACCGCCTTGTTGTAGGTCTGCGAACCGCCGGCCGTATCGCCTTCGTCGAGCATCGAGACGTCGTAGCTGAAGCCTTCGATGATGCGGGCGAATCCCTTCTGGTAGTCATCCAGGGCACCCTTCCACTGCGTGAATGCGGCGCTGTCCGCGGGCAGGTAGATGCCCTTGCTGTTGGCGACCATCGCTTCGAGCTGGCCCAGGATGCGCGCATGCGTGGCATTCCAGTCCTTGAGCACGGCGTTGCGGCCATCGACGTTGCCGACGTAGATCAGGTATTCCTTTTCCTGGCGCCGCAGCTGTTGCGCCGACGCGAGGAGATCGGTGACCTCCGTCGCCGCGATGAAGTTCCGGTTAACGGCCGTGTCCACGAGACCCTGCGTGCGGGAACCGTAGAAGAAGCTGGCGGCGCCCTGAACGAGGATGAACGCGAGCAGCACGGAGAAACCGAGGATCAGCTTGTTTCGGATAGTCATGGTTTCAGGAATTTGGAGTTGAGAGGAGTCCGGCCACGAGTTCCTGGATGATCGCCTCGCGATCGACCGTCTCGGGGAGCTCGCGCTGCAGCCGGGCGAGGAAAGTCATCAGCTGGCGGGGCGGCAGCTCGCCATCCTCGAATCCGAGGTCGAACAAGACATCATCGACGATGATCTCGCCCAAAACGCCGATTTCGCGCGCCAGGCGCTCGACGGTAATTTGCTTCCAGGACGGATTTGCGGACATCGGATCTTTCGCAGAATGCCGATGGCGGCAGCGGGCTGCGGCATCGACGGTGGAACTTGTAAGGGGATATTACCGGGATACTGCGGAATGCATCAACCATAAACCAGGATGCCCAGCCATAAAATCTTTCACACCCGACGGAATTTTTTTTCAACACCCCCGCCGGCCGGCACTTTCAACGTCCTGACGCAAAAATGTAACAACGAAACGGTAGCCTCCGCGACCTCTGCCCCACTCCCTCGGTCGCCCCGGATGCCCGTGCTGCACTCCTTCCTTCGCGGCAAATATCGCGTGCTCGTATTTGCCGTCGCCGCCTTCTTCCTGGTGAGCGTCGGTGTCTATACGCTCAACTTCGTCTTGCTGCAGAACGTCGAGCGCGACGCGAAGAGCATCAACGAGGGCGGCAAGCTGCGCGGCTACTCGCAGCAGCTTGCCAAGGCAGTGCTCACTCTATCGCATGAATCGGCCGCGGGCGAGCCGGTGCAGACGAGCCAGGCCCAGATCTCGGAGGCCTACCAGGCCTTCGATCTGGCGCTCGCCAGGGTGCAGACGTTCGCGGCGGCCTCGCAGGACGGCCCTGCGCTCGAACTCGCGGACAAGCTCGATCGGCAGTGGCAACCGCTCCGGGATGCGGCGATCACCCTCCTGATTTCCGCCACGCCGCAGCGGGCCGAGATCGACGCGGCGGTTACCTTGAGCAATACCCGCAACGTGCGCCTGCTGCAGCTTGCCGACGACCTGACGTACGAACAGGAACGCCTGGCGGGGGATCGCGCGCGTTCGATGCGGGTGCTGCAGTCCGGCGCCATTGCCGTCGCGCTGCTGATGTTCGTCTTCATCGTCGTGCACGTCGCGCGCCGCCTGAGCCAGAGCGACCGGGAAGCGGAACAGGCGCGGCGCGAGACGACGGACATCCTGCGCACGGTGCGCGAAGGCCTGTTCCTGATCGACCGCAACGGCACGATCGGCACGCAGCGCTCGGAGCACCTCGCGCGGGTGTTTCCCCACCCGCTCGCACCGGGCGACAATTTTCTCGTCACGCTGGCCTCGCTGGTGACGCCGGACACGCTGGACTCCGCCCGGCAGTACCTCGGGCTGCTGCTCAACGAACGCGTGAAGCCGGCCCTGCTGGCCGACCTCAATCCGCTGCAGCGCGTGCAGCTGGCGCAACCCGACGGGTCGCGCCCGAAATATCTCAGCTTCGGTTTCCAACCCGTGCGCGGCGGCGCCGCGACCGGCATCACGGGGATGCTGGTCGCGGTGGCGGACGTGAGCCAGGAGGTCAGGCTCGAACGCGAACTTGCGGACGCCGAAGAACGTGCCCGCAGCGAGGTGGCCCTGCTGCTCGACGTGCTCGACAAGGATCCGGCGGACGTGCGCCGCTTCCTCGACGACGCCCGGGCGAAACTCGACGGCCTGAATGCCGCCCTGCGCGACGTCGCACCGGAAGCGCGCGCCTACCTGACGACGGTGACGAAGGTGTGCCGCGAGGTGCATTCGATCAAGGGCGAAGCGGCCGCGCTCGCGATCGGCGCGGTCGCCGCGCAGGCCCACCGTTTCGAGGACGAGCTGGGCGCACTGCGCCAGCGCAGGACGCTGACCGGCGACGACCTCATCCCGGTTGCCACCGGGATCGGCCGCATGCTGCAGGAGCTGGCAAAGATCGACGCTGTGATCTCGCGCCTGGCGGCCTTCGCACAGCCTGCAGCCGACGCCGGCCCGCGGGGCAGCGAGACGCCGCGCGGCGAGGACGGCGTCCTCCAGTCGATGCAGCGGATCCAGCGGCTCGCGCTGGCGGTTGCCGCCGACCTCGACAAGAAGCTGCGCGTCGAAACCTCGCTCCCTCACTTCGGCGCGATTCCCGAGCCGGTCCACCGCCTGCTGCGCGAAGGGCTGCCCCAGTTGGTGCGCAACGCCGTCGTGCATGGCATCGAAGCGGCGGCGGAACGGCGGCGCGCGGGCAAGCACGAGGAAGGCCGCCTGCGCATCGAACTGACGCGGTCGGCCGACGGCGGCATCGAGCTCACCGTCGCCGACGACGGCCGCGGCATCGACGTGCACGCCCTGCGCCGCCGACTGACGGAAGACGGGCAGCGGGCGGCCGAACAGGTCGCCGCGATGAGCGATCGCGACGTGATCGCGACGCTCTTCGAGCCGGGCGTATCCACCGCGGCCGCGGTCAGCGAACATGCCGGCCGCGGCATGGGCCTCGACGTCGTCGGGGCGCTGGCGCGCGAGACGGGCGCCCGACTGAAGCTCGTGTCCACCCCGCGCGCCTATACGCGCTTCACCCTGCTATGGAGTCCCGCATGAAGGCAAGGCTTCTGATCGTCGACGACTCGATGGTCATCCGCAACCTGATCGCACGCCAGATGCTCGACGAGCGGCTGCCGCCGATCGACCTGGTGGACCTCGCCGGCGACGGCGAACAGGCACTGGCCATCGCGCTGTCGAGGAAGCCCGACTTCATCACGATGGACCTGACCATGCCCAACATGGACGGCGAGGCCTGCATCGAACGGCTTGCCGAGGTCCTGCCGGGCGCCCGCATCATGGTGGTATCGGCCCTGAGCGACAAGGCCACGGCGCTGCGCGCCATCAGCAAGGGCGCCCACGGCTTCCTGCACAAGCCCTTTTCCGAAGAACAACTGGTTGCCGCCCTGCTGGAGCTGATGAGTTGAATTACCGCGCGTTGAACCACGAAGACATCGAAGTCTTTTCCGAAGCGATCTCGGCCTTCTTCCTCAACATGACGCACGAACCGGCCGTCGTGCGCACCGCCTACCTGCTCGACGGCAGCGCCTCGCCGCTGTGGGGCGACTTCAACGGGGTGATCGACGTGTCCGGGGGCTTCCGTGGCAGCATCACCTTCTCGGCCCCGCACGGCATGCTGTCGCAGGTGCTGATGGCGATCGGCGAACGCGAGCATTCGGTGGACCGCTGCCTCGACGTCGTCGGCGAGATCGCCAACATGATGTCGGGCCGCGCACGGCGCCATTTCGGCGAGGAACTGGCGATCTCGCCGCCTGCGGCCCGTCCGCGCACCGTACCGCCGGCGGCCGCACGCGCCACGGGCGTGCCCTTCGCGATCCCGCTGCGCTGGCGCGCACACGAGGCGAACCTGGTCGTGCACCTCGACATCCGCCGCTGAAGCGGACGGTCTGCGGAGCCGCGGCCGGGCTCGCCGGCATGCATTCGGCGGCCCGCTTCCGACCGATCCCCACCCGATCCCCACCCGATCCCGGCCCATTGCGCATAACATGCGCGCTTCCGGATCGGCGCACGGGACGACCGTCCCGCGCGGCCGGCCAACCCGAGCACGAGATCCAGTCCCATGAGCAAGCAATCAGCAAGATTTCCCGTCGTCGACGCCCAGGTTTCGCCCACCGGGCGCATGGAGGTGCTGTCCCGCACGGAAGCCGCCCGTCTCTCCAGCCAGGGCCAGGGCGGCCTGAGGGAAACCTTCCGCAACTGCGCCCTCGCGGTGCTCAACTGCGGCAATCCGCTCGACGACGGCAAGGAGCTGCTCGCCCGCTACCCCGACTTCGACATCGGGATCATCCAGCGCTCGCGCGGCATCAAGCTGGACATCCGCAACGCGCCGGCGAGCGCCTTCGTCGACGGGCAGATGATCCGCGGCATCCAGGAACACCTGTTTGCCGTGCTGCGCGACGTGGTCTATGCGAACGGCGACACCGGAGCGGCCCCCGGGCGATTCGACCTCGGCAGCTCGGATGGCATCACCGACGCGGTGTTCCACATCCTGCGCAACGCCGGGATCGTGCAGCCGGTGATCCAGCCCAGCGTCGCGGTGTGCTGGGGCGGGCACTCGATCAGCCGCGAGGAATACGACTACACCAAGCGCGTCGGCTACGAAATGGGCCTGCGCGGGCTGGACATCTGCACCGGCTGCGGGCCGGGCGCGATGAAGGGGCCGATGAAGGGTGCGACGATCGGACATGCCAAGCAGCGCTTCGGCAAGCCGCGCTATCTGGGCTTCACCGAGCCGGGGATCATCGCCGCCGAGTCGCCCAATCCCATCGTCAATGACCTGGTGATCCTGCCCGACGTCGAGAAGCGCCTGGAGGCCTTCGTCCGCGCTGGCCACGGCTTCGTGGTGTTCCCCGGCGGCGTCGGCACCGCGGAGGAGATCCTCTACGTGCTGGGCATCCTGCTGCATCCGGCCAATTCCGCGCAGCCCTTCCCGCTGGTCTTCACCGGACCGAAGAGCGCCGAGGAATACTTCCGCCGCATCGACAGCTTCATCGGCGAGACGCTCGGCGACGAAGCGCGCAGCCGTTACCGCATCATCATCGACGACCCCGCCGCGGTCGCGCGCGAGATCCACGGCGGCATCGGCCGGGTGCGCGCCTTCCGCAAGGAGCAGCGCGATGCCTATTACTTCAACTGGCTGCTGCGCATCGAGCACGAATTCCAGCAGCCCTTCCGGCCGACGCACACGAACATGCGGCGGCTCAAGCTGCACCGCAGCGAGCCGAAGCACCTGCTCGCGGCCGATCTGCGGCGCGCGTTCTCCGGCGTGGTGGCAGGCAACGTCAAGAACGAAGGCATCCGCGAGATCGAGCAGCACGGTCCGTTCGAGATCCACGGCGATCCCGAGATCATGGGGCCGATGGATGCCCTGCTCGCCTCCTTCGTCGCGCAGGGGCGCATGAAGCTGCCCGGGACGGCCTACAACCCGTGTTATCGCGTCGTGCCCCGCGCGCGCGAAGCGGCGCCCTCCGCCTGAACCGGCGACGTGAGGCCCGCCGCGGCGGGTATGTTGCGTGAATGCCATGATCGCCCGGCGGCATATGCTGCCGGGAAGCACGTCGGGAAATATGTTCGTAACGTTTGATGGGTACAATTCCCCAAAAAAAGAAAACCAGACATAACGACACCACCGACGATCATGAAAAGCCACACCAAAGAAAACTTCCTTCCGGCCGATCCGGGCTTCCACCGCGAGCGCGAGGACGGCCTCTACGACCCCGTCCGCTTCGTCTTCGTAAACGACCGCATGCGCGAACACATCCTGAACGAGCGCCGCGCGATTCTGGACGCACTGCCGCCGTTCAACCGCGTGCGCCAGGAGAGGATCTTCAGCAAGTACGATCCGGACGAACGTCACCGCAGCTTTCAGAACATCCTGCGGATGTACGGCCGCCCGGCGAACGCATAGCGAAAAGCGTCGTCCGGCACGCGCCGGACAGTGCAACGAAAAACGCGGCCTGGCGCCGCGTTTTTCGTTTGTGGCGCGGGCGTCCATGACGCCCGCTTGCACTTCCACCTCAGACGCCGATCCGGCCGCCGTCCGCGCGCGTGATGACGATGGTCGCCGAGCGCGGACGCGACAGCCCGCCATCCGGCCAGTGGCTGCCGAAGGTGCCCGTGGCGAAGTCGGGACGGGTGTCCTCGCCCGGATGCTGGATGTTCACGAACAGCGCCTTGCCGTCCGGCGTTTCCGCAACCCCGGTGATCTCGCACTCCTTCGGTCCGACGAGGAAGCGCCGCAGGTTTTCCTCGCCGGGCGCCTTGCCGACGTAGGTATCGACCGCGCGCGTGCTCGTGCCGTCGCTGCTCACGATGGTCCGCGGACCGCCGTCGCCGACCTCGCCCGGCACTGCCGCGAGCAGCATGCAGTTTGTGACGTCGGTGTAGGCGCCATCGTCGGTCTCGATCCACAGCACGCCGGTCGCCTGGCTAAACCAGAGGCCGTCGGGGCTGGAGAAGTCGTTGGCATCGGTCAGGCCCGAGATGTTCACGTTCGCCGCGTCCGCGGTGGCACGCGCGCCGAACAGGAACACGTCCCACTTGAACGAGGTTGCGGCAACGTCGCCGCCGGCTTCGGCGAAGCGGATGATGTGGCCGTTGGGGTTGCCGCGCTGGTCCTGGCCGGTGGTCTTGCGATCGTTGTAGAAGCGCGGATTGGCGGCATCCAGGCGCGAGAGCGGACGGCTCGCGGCATTGGTGTTGGTGAGGGACATGTAGACCTCGCCGTTGCGCGGATTCACCGCGCCCCATTCGGGCCGGTCCATCTTCGTCGCGCCGGCCGCGTCGGCCGCGAGGCGCGCATGCACGAGGACGTCGGCCTGGTCGGCGAACGCATAGGCGGGGTTCGCGGGCGAGACGTTGCCGACGCCGAAGCTCAGCTCGACCCACCGGCCGGTGCCGTCGGCATCGAACCGTGCGACGTAGAGCTTGCCGTCGTCGAGGTACTTGTCGCCGGCCGCCATGCCGCCGTTGGCGTCGTCCGGGTGCCACACGGCGTTCGAGACGTACTTGTAGATGTACTCGTTGCGCGAGTCACAGCCCATGTACCACACCAGCGGGTGGCCGACGCGAACGGGGCCGAGCCACGCGCCTTCGTGCGCGAAGCGGCCCAGCGCGGTGCGCTTCTTCGGCGTCGCATCCGGGCTGAACGGGTCGATCTCGACGACCCAGCCGTAGGTGTTGGGCGCGTTGCGGTAGTCGTCGCTGCCGTCCGCCGAGCTGCCGAGTTTCATCGCGTTCCAGCGGCCGTAGAGGTCGTCGGGCGTATCGGGCGTGACGGTCGCCCAAAGTTCGCGGCCGTTGCCGGCGACGCCGTAGCGCGCCAATGCCGCCAGTTCCCTGGCGCTGCGGTTGGGGTTGTCGATCGCGGTGATGCGGCGGAAATACCCGGCCCAGTTTTCCTCGCACGTGAGATAGGTGCCCCACGGGGTGCTGCCGCTCGCGCAGTTGTTGACCGTGCCGCGCGTGCGGCTGCCGTCCGGCGAGTACTTTGTGACCGTGTAGGGGGTCTTGCCGGCCGGGCCGGACAGCTCCATCTCGGTCAGGGTATGAACGCGGCGGTTGAAATGCGAGTCGCGCCGGTAACGCCATTCGCCGCCTTCGCGCACGGTCTCGACCACGCTCACGCCATGCACGTAGAACTCGCGCAGCACCTCTTCCGCCACCGTGCGCACGCCGCCGACCACCGTGGGGCCGTTCGGATGCAGGAAGGCCGGCGTGATCGCTTCGTGATTCAGGCACAGCAGGCCGCGCTCGGACTCGTTCTTGTGGTGCTTGCCGTTGGGGCCGAGGCCGAAGTAATGCATGCCGTCGTGATGGTCGCCGGCGCGCAGCGCAAAGCTCTCGGCCGGATCGGTGCCGTCGTTCTGGTACTCGCCCACGCTGCCGTCGATCGGGTCGCCCAGGCGGTAGAGGACCGTGTAGCGATAGCCTTCCGGCACCGCTACGGCATCGGCAAGGCTCTTCGCCACAGGATTGAAGGCGAGCTTCGGCAGCTTGCGACCGGGCGCGCCGGCCCCCTGCGCGGATGCAGCCGCAACAGCCGGCGACACGCCGCCGATCATCGCCAGCGCGGCGGCGCCCATGCTGCCGCCGAGGAGCTGGCGCCGCGACAGGCGCGCCTGCAGGATGCTGTCGAAGCCCGGATTGGCCGAGGTGTTGGTCGATTCGTCGTCGCTGTCGGGGCGCAGGGATTGCAGATCGTTCATTGGGAGTTCCTCTGTGGGATTACGCGATGCCGCTTGCGAGCACGCACGGTAATCCGCACAGGTTAAGAACTCATGACAGGGCGATCGCGACGTATCCGGCGACGTGGCGGGCGCCGCAAGGCCGCGTCAATCAGCAGAGGAAAGTTCGGCCAGGCGCTGCGGCGAACCGATGGCCACACCCATTTCGGACAGGCCCGGCCTGCCGCAGGCTTGCGCCCCGACAGCCGCAGCGAGTTCCGCCAGCTCCGGGGGAAAATAGAGTACGAGCTCGCAATGCAGGCGGCCGAGGTTCTCGTGCCGCATCAGCACCGCCGTCGTGGCGTTCCGCCCGCGCTGCTGCTCGAAGAGCGCACACACCCGCTCCAGCTCCTCGCCGGCCAGCATCGCATCACCGAGATTTGCCGCGAACCATTGCTCCATGTCTTCCCGCCACTTTGTCCCAGGGCGCCTGCGCAGCCGGTTTCATGCGGATGGCCGGCCGGTTTTCGACGCAGCATCGGCAGACGCCTCTTCCAGCGTACGTATGCGCTGCTGCAGTTGCCTTTCCGCCTCGCGCCGCTGCGTCGCGTCGCGTGCCACGGCGACCGACCCCAGCACGTCGCCGCGCTCGTCCGACACCAGCGCGAAACTCATTTCCACGTAGATCGTGGCACCGGCGGCATTCGCCGAACGCGTGATCACGGCGCGGCCGCCGAGGCGGGTACGGCCGCTCGCCACCGCGTGGTGGAATCCTTCCCAATGCGCGGCGCGCAGCCGCTCGGGGATGATCAGGTCGAGGCTCTGCCCGATCGCCTTGGCGCGCGGAAAGCCGAACAGCGCCTCCGCCGCGGCATTCCAGATGCGGATCCGCCCTTCCCTGTCCGCGTAGATGATCGCGTCCGCGGTCTGCTCGACCAGCAGGCGGGCGATGTCGGGGACGTCGGTGCTCACGGTTGCCTCCCGTGCTGCCGTGGTCCGGCAGATCGAATGTGGGTCAAGGACATGTATTCCTCCGCAAACGGGTGTGGACACGAGCCTGCACGCTCGACCGGCTCAACCGGACTCGTCGGGAAACACCGTCCGGTACAGGCATTCGGTGGCGAACGCGGTGACGGGCAAGGTGACCGTCAGCAGCAGCGGCACGATGATCGATACGATGATCGTGCCGCCGAGCAAGAGGCTCCAGGTCAGGTTCGCCGGCAGGCTGCGAAAGATCGCGCGAACGCTGGCACTCACGGCGACGACCAGGCTGGCGCGGCGCTCGATGAGCAGGGGAACGGCATAGGCGGTGATGCAGAAGGCAATCAGCGCGAACAGCCCGCCCGCGACGACCGCACCCAGATGGAAGCGCAGGAGCTCTGCCGACAGGGGAAACAGCATCTTCCAGCCGGCGTAGCTGCGCCCCAGCATGAAGCTGTAGAGGATGCCGGCATCGGTCATCCAGATCACGAAGAGAAACAGGCAGACGAGCACCAAGCCCCAGAGCGGGGGAGGCGATCGCAGGAAGCCGCTGCCGACATCCCGCCACGTCGGTTTGCGGCCACTGCGTCGTGCCGCCGACATGGCGAAGAAGCCCGCCAGCAGGGCCGGGGCCACGATCAGGAAACCGCCCACCAGCGGCAATGCCATCGGCGCCAGTCCGACGGTGGCGAGCAGGGTGATGAGGCCCACGCCGAACACGGCGAAACCGCCCGCGTACAGCAGGGAAAGGGGCGCGGTGTCGGCGAAGACGCGCAGCCCGCTGGCTACGGCTGCCATGACCTGTGCGGGGCGGACATGCCGCGGCTCGGGGCGACTATCATTCATCGACATGGGGCACCACGAAGAAGAACGCTCATACCATCCTAGTCCGAATCGGCCATAGAGCATCGGATGATGGCCGCGGGGTGTGCGAAGTTGTGGACACGCGTCAAAGATGCATTTTTGTTGACTCTTTTGCAAGCCCCACTATAGTCAAGTGGACGGCCGTTTCGCGACACGCCCCTTGCGTGCCCGCATGGGAGCACCGGTGCCAGGTGCGCGCGCAGCGAAGACGGAGTCGAATGGGGCACCGCGCACGCCCCGTATCGAATCGGACAGGGAGACGGACATGCGAGCACGCGTGGAAGCTGCGCCCAAATTCCTGAATCTCTTGCAGATCCGCTTCCCGATCGGTGCGATTGCGTCGATCGGGCACCGGATTTCCGGCGTGTTGCTGGTGCTCAGCCTGCCGCTCCTGGCGCTCGCGCTCGATCGCTCGCTGCACAGCGAGGCCGAGTTCGCCGTACTGCGCGACCTCGTGTCCGCGCCCTGGCGGGCCGTGCTCCTCGCCCTCCTCGTCTGGGCGGCCACGCATCACCTGCTCGCGGGGATACGTCACCTGCTGATGGATGTTGGCATCGGCAGCGGCTTGTCGCAGGCGCGCACCAGCGCCTGGGCCGCGATCGTCGCGGCGGCAATCGTCGCCCTCATTGCCGCGGCGAGGTGGCTGGCATGAGACTGTTTCTCGGCCAACGGGCCTGGGTGCTGCAGCGCGTGACGGCGCTGGTGCTGCTGTTCCTGCTTGCGCTGGGCGCGGCGACGCTGCTGACGGGGCCCCCGCTCGACTACGAGCGCTGGCACGCGCTGGCGACCAGCACGCACGGGGCGGTGCTGATCGTGGTGTTCTTCGCTGCGCTGGGCCTGCACGGCTGGATCGGCGTTCGCGACATTGCCCTCGACTACATCCACGCGCCGATGTTGCGCCTCGCACTGCTCGCCGTGGTGGGGGTGCTCCTGTTCGCGATCGTGATTCGCGTCGTGCTGACGATGGCGGCGCATTTCGCCGGCGGCGCGTAAGCGCGGCAGCGCCAAGGAGGCCTCATGCGATTGAGCATTTACCGCTTCAATCCGGAAACCGATCTGAAACCGCGGATGCAGGATTACGAGCTCGCGCCCGAGGCGGGCGACAAGAAGCTGCTCGACGCGCTGATGCGGCTGAAGACCATCGACGACAGCCTGTCATTCCGCCGATCCTGTCGCGAAGGCGTGTGCGGGTCGGATGCGATGAACATCAACGGTCGCAACGGGCTCGCGTGCCTCACGCCCCTCGTCGGCCTGAAGGAACCGGTCGTGCTGCGACCGCTGCCGGGCTTTCCGGTGATCCGCGACCTCATCGTCGACATGACGCAATTCTTTGCGCACTACCACTCGATCAAGCCCTACCTGATCAACGACACGGTACCGCCCGAGCGCGAACGCCTGCAGTCCCCGGCCGAGCGCGAGAAACTGAATGGATTGTACGAGTGCATCCTGTGTGCGTGCTGCAGTTCGTTCTGTCCATCCTTCTGGTGGAATCCGGACAAGTTCATCGGCCCGGCCGGGCTGCTGCAGGCTTACCGTTTCATCTCCGATTCGCGCGACACGGCCACCGCTGAGCGGCTCGCCTATCTCGACGACGTCTATCGCCTGTTCCGCTGCCGCACGATCATGAACTGCACCGAAGTCTGCCCCAAGGGGCTGAGCCCGTCGCACGCGATCGAGCGCATCCGGCAGGCGCTGGTGCGCGAGTCGTCGTAGTTGCGAACACATCATGGGACATGCGCCGCCCTTGTCGCTCCTGCGCCCCCCGCCCGCCCCGTCCGAAGTGCGTGGAGGGGCATGCGCCGACACGCTGGCGCGGCGGCTCGGCGCGCTCGAACTGTTCTCGCAGGTGGGGGCGTCCGATCTCGGGCGTCTTGCGCAAGGGGTGCGCTCCCGCCGCCTGGATCCCGGTGAGTCGCTGTGGTTCGCGGGCGAGCGTGCGAGCTGGTTCGCGGTGATCGAATCGGGCGTGATCCAGATCCGCCAGATGACACCGACCGGCGAAGGCATCCTGATGGGCCTGTTCCGGCGCGGCGAGGCGGTCGGCCTTGCGGCCGCGCTGGAGGATGGCGTCTTTCCGGCGGACGCGATCGCACTCGGCGAGCCGGTGGACGCGCTGTTGATCCGCGCCGAGGCGCTGCGGCACGCCCTGGACGACTCCCTCGCCGTCGGGCGTGCGGTGAATCGCGCCTTGCTACAGCACACCGTCGCGCTGCGCGCGAAGATCGACATCGTCAGTGCCGGCACGGTGCCGCGCCGCCTGGCGGCACTGATGCGTTACCTGATCGGCCGATTCGGCCGCACGACGGCCACGGGCAGCGTCATCGTCGACGTACATCTCGCCCGCGACGAACTCAGCCAGCTCGTGAGCGCACGGGTCGAAACCGTGATCCGCATCCTGAGTCGGTGGCAGAAGGCCGGCTGGATCGCGTCGCGGCCCAGCCGGATCGAGATCATGCGCCCCGACATGCTGGAGCGGATCGTCGAGTCCTGAGCGGCGCTCCGGCGGCATCCGCCCTCAGCGTTCGAGCAGGCCGAGCTTGTCCTTCACCTTGGCCCACACGCCCGCATCCGGGGGTGCGGGCTTGACCTCGACGATCGGGATCCAGACCTTGGCGAGCTCTTCGTTGAGCGCGATGAAGTGGCGCTGTTCGACCGGCACGTCGTCCTCGGAATAGATCGCATCGACCGGGCACTCGGCGACGCACAGCGTGCAGTCGATGCATTCCTGCGGGTCGATCACGAGGAAATTCGGACCTTCGCGAAAGGCGTCGACGGGGCAGACATCGACGCAATCGGTGTGTTTGCACTTGATGCAGGCTTCGGTGACCACGTATGTCATGGCTTTTCTCTCTCGCGGGCAGTTCGTTTGGGGTGCGGGAGCAATGTAGGCCCGGGCGGCGGCGAGCTGAATGACAAAAGTCATTCCCCCGCCCCGCCCTCCTCCCTAGCATCGGATACACCGCGCACACCGGCGCCGGGTCGAACCGGCCGGGACACCCGGATCGCGCCCACCGACCGCTGGAGACCGTCATGTCCGCACATCTACAGAAATGGCAAGCCGAGCACGCCAATTACCGCAAGCTGCTCGATCTGCTCCAGACGCAGACCGCCACCTTCGTCCACGGCGAAGAGCCGGATTACGAGCTGATGGCGGACATCGTGTATTACATGACGCAGTACCCGGACCGCTACCACCATCCGCGCGAGGACGCGGCATTCAGCCGCCTGCTTGCGCACGACCCGCAGGCCGGGACCTTGATCGCCGAACTCGCGGAAGAGCACCGCTCGATCGCCGAGAGCGGCGCGAGGCTGGCGGCCGATCTCGGCGCCGCTGCTGCCGGGGCGATGATGCCGCGCGCCACACTGCAGGAGGACGTCCGCAACTACGCGACCTTCCTCGATGACCACATGGCGATCGAGGAACGCGAGATCTTCCCGCGGCTGGCGGCTTCGCTGGGCGACGACGAATGGTTCCTCGTCGATTCCGCGATCCATTTTGCAGGGGATCCGATCTTCGGCGAGACGGTGCAGGAACGCTTCCGGTCGATTCACCGCCGCATTTCCGGCCAGGCCGGCTGCGGATGCAAGGAACCCGCTGAGGCCGCGTGCTGCCTCGAATGACATCGCCGGCACAGGCCGTGCCGCCCGGTTGCCGCGCGATTGCCGCCATGCCGACACGCCGTTCCGCTTGGGCGATATAGTGCGTCGATCGACACCCTCGGCGTCCCGTTCGTTCGAACGGGGATGCCGCCGGTGTCCGGCCACCACTGCCTCCAATCGGGATATCCAGAATGACCAACAGCTCCGACTTCCGGCCCGTCGCACTCGAACATGCCAGCCGGCTCATCAATCATGGCCCCACCGTCCTGGTGACCACGGCCGACGGTTCGCGGCGCAACATCATGGCGGCTGCGTGGTCCATGCCCGTCGAATTCACCCCGCCGCGGATCGCCGTCGTCATCGACAAGCACACCTATACGCGCGAACTGATCGCCAAGAACGGCACATTCGCCATCTGCATTCCGGGCACCGCGCTCGTCGACCTGACGTACGCGGTCGGCAGCGCCAGCGGCCGCGATCTCGACAAGTTCGCGCGTCACGACATCGACGCCAAGGCGGGGCCGGTGCTGGGCATGCCAGTGATCGAGGCCGGCTGTTCGGCATGGCTCGAATGCCGTCTGATTCCGGAGCGGCACACCGAGGAAGCCTATGACACCTGCTTCGCCGAGGTCGTCGCCGCGGCGGCCGACGCGCGGGTGTTCGCCAATGGACACTGGACCTTCGACAGCGGGAACACCGCCTTGCACACGATCCACCATCTGGGCGGAGGGAATTTCGTCAGCGCGGGCAACACGATCCGGGCGCGTACCGATTAGCGTCGCAACGAAATTCCGTTCGGGCTGAGCCAGTCGGACGCACTGGCAACGTCCTTCGACAGGCTCGGAGTGAACGGTTTTATTCGGTGGCCGCGTTTAACGCGACACGCCCTGCCCGCCGGCTCCTCCGATCCCTTCCGGCTGACGTGACCTGCGCAGATTTCGAGAAGGCAACCCGTTTCAGCCCTTGCCAAAGTTTGGGGCCGTCGCGATGAGAATCGCGCCACAACTTGTCTTGTGCCCCTCGAAGGCCACTGCACGACCTTCCACGACAAAATGCGGGTCGCCCTCGACGATCACGCAGCCATCGTGACCTTTGCGCGGGCAGATGCAGACGTCGCCCACGCGGGCCACCGGCAGCCCCATGACCTTATAACTGGAGGCCGCACCGATCACCTTGCCGCCATGGCTGGTGGGGTCGTTGAGGCGAATGATCTTCGGCATCGGACAGAACCTCGTTCGGACTTACGTGCACTCCCTACGCCCACGGCTCACAGCACACGGCATGAGCTCGGCCGCGAGCAGGATCCGGTCGGTCAGGCGTGCGGAAAGTCGGGATACGGACATTTCACGCCGGGGCCACGGTCTTCCTCGAGTTCGCGAGCGGCCGACGGCATGAAGAGATGCCGTGATCTTCTGATCACACGCCGGTCAAGCCTTCCTGCGGCGCAGACACGTCGGATACGGGATCAGGAGTCGGCCGCGGTTCTTCGGCGTACGCCACCAGTTTCCAGACCGTCGGCGCCTCGTGGCGCGGGCGCTCGCCGCTGAGACGCTGCAGCAGGCTCGGTGCGCCGAGCGTCACGGCAGGTGGCATGGCTTCGCCGGCAAGGAGGAACCGGCGATTGCCACCTTCGAGCTCGCCGCCGTCCGGGCACTGCCACCAGCCCGTCTGCGTGCAGGCTTCGCCGCTGCGGACGAATGCGCCCAGCGGCGTCCTCGGCGACGGCGCCTCGCTCGTCCTGGCCGGGCCGGTGGGCCGCAGGCGGATCGAATTGACCACGGCGTCGAAGAGTTCGACCGCCTCCTTTTCGCTGATTGTCGGCTGCTGGTCGCCGTTGGGACTGCGGCCGGTGTCGAGCATGACGGTGATCATCGGTTTAAAGGGTGTGTTCGGTTCGAAATGCGATTCCCAGTGAAACCGATGGACCTTGTAGCCCTTGCTGGTGGGCA
This sequence comes from Aromatoleum tolulyticum, assembly GCF_900156155.1. Taxonomy (GTDB): domain Bacteria; phylum Pseudomonadota; class Gammaproteobacteria; order Burkholderiales; family Rhodocyclaceae; genus Aromatoleum; species Aromatoleum tolulyticum. The sequence continues at coordinate 33,409 of NZ_FTMD01000005.1, read as the reverse complement.
GCATGACCATCGATTCCTCTCCCGCAATCACACCTACGTCGTGCCGGCCCTCGCGTATCGTCTTGATCTGGGAGATGAGCGGTTTGAAGATATCCGGCACGGGTTCTCCGTTCAACCGCTCCAGTAGCGACGGCTCCGCTTTGCGGATGGTCCACGTCGTGACACTCAAGGCCAGATCCGGCCAACGCTTGAAGCGCAAGCCGATGTTGATGCGCTCGTAGGCCTGCTCGCTGCCATCGCTGACAATGAACCCGTCTCGGATGCAAAGGCCTGGTTCATCGGGGATTTCATCAGGGGCGCGGGCGCGGAGGCTCGGCAGCAGTTTCTCCTGGAGAAAGGGGAGAACCTTTGCGCGCATGACGGCCGACTCGTAGTTCTTCTGCTCGATTGAGAACAATACTCCGTGATCCACACGGTACGCTTCAAAACCATAGTCGTCGTCGCCGAATATGCGTTCTGAAGTCACAATGATTCGACTTTCAGGTGATGGTGATAGTGTCTGTTTAAGTACGCGATCCCTGTTCTCATCGACACTCCGATAACGCGCTTCCCGTTCTTCCATAGCCGCCGCGAATTTGCGTCCCTCGAGCGCAATTCGTTCCGTATGGACAACACCGAAGCGGTATTCGGCATCCGCATAACCCACTTCGGCCCCCGATGGCACGTCCATCATGAAGCGGCCAAAGCATGCCACACGCTTGTCCGAGGGAGGGGCGGCATCGGCTGCGGCGATGTCGGTCATTGCGCTTCCTCCAGAGAGGATTGCGAAACAGACGCCGACGAGTCGGCGTCGGAAGGTTCGGTCCATGAGCTTCCCTTGCTCTGCGGTAGTTCGGAGATTGGTCTGGCTTGCTGGATGAGCTTGTCCGGAACAGGCCGCAATTCGCGCAGGTCGAGACCGACAAGGCCGACCAGCGCGATCTTCGTAATCTCTTCGTTCACGCACCAGTCGAGCCTTCCCTTGGCGCAGACACGTCGGATACGGGATCAGGAGTCGGCGGCTGCTCTTCGGCGTACGCCACCAGTTTCCAGACCGTCGGCGCCTCGTGGCGCGGGCGCTCGCCGCTGAGACGCTGCAGCAGGCTCGGTGCGCCGAGCGTCACGGCAGGTGGCATGGCTTCGCCGGCAAGGAGGAACCGGCGATTGCCGCCTTCGAGCTCGCCGCCGTCCGGGCACTGCCACCAGCCCGTCTGCGTGCAGACTTCGCCGCTGCGGACGAATGCGCCCAGCGGCGTCCTCGGCGACGGCGCCTCGCTCGTCCTGGCCGGGCCGGTGGGCCGCAGGCGGATCGAATTGACCACGGCGTCGAAGAGTTCGACCGCCTCCTTTTCGCTGATTGTCGGCTGCTGGTCGCCATCGGGGCCGCGGCCGGATTCGAGTTCGACCACGATCGATGGCTTGAAGGGATCATTCAGCTCCGGATGAGACTCCCAGCGGAACATATGAACCTTGTAACCATGGTCGGTGGGCATCATGACCAGCGATTCGTCCGCCGCCAGCCCCCCGACATCATGCCGCCCTTCACGCAACGTCTTGATCTGGAACAGAAGCGGTTTGAATATATCCGGCACTGCCCTGTTCTTCCGCCGTTCCAGCAGCGTGGGCTCGGCCTTGCGCTCGATTGATGTCGTGACGCTGAAGGCCAAATCCGGCCAACGCTTGAAGTGCAAGCCGATGTTGGTGCGCTCGTAAGCCCCCTCGCTGCCGTCGCTGGCAATAAAACCGTCGCGGATGCAGAGGCCCGGATCAGTCGGGATTTCGTCTGGGGCGCGGGCGCGGAGGCTCGGTAGCAGTTTCTCGTTGAGAAAGGGGAGAACCTTTGCGCGCATGACGGCCGATTCGTAATTCTTCTGCTCGATTGAGAACAATACTCCGTGATCCACACGGTACGCTTCAAAGCCATAGTCGTCGTCGCCGAATATGCGTTCTGAAGTCACAATGATTCGACTTTCAGGTGATGGTGATAGTGTCTGCTTCAGAGCGCGGTCCCTGTTTTCATCAACGTTCCGATAGCGCGCCTCCCGTTCTTCCATAGCCGCCGCGAAGTTGCTTCCGTCGAGCGCAATTCGTTTCGTATGGACAACACCGAAGCGGTATTCGGCATCCGCATAACCCACGTCGGCCCCCGATGGCACATCGATCATGAAGCGGCCAAAGCATGCCACACGCTTGTCCGAGGGAGGGGCGGCATCGGCTGCGGCGATGTCGTTCATTGCACTTCCTCCTGCGAGGATTGCGAAGCAGCCCCCGAGGAGTCCGCGTCGGAAGGTTCGGTCCATGCGCTTCCCTTGCTTTGTGTTATTTCGGAAATCGGTTTGGCATCCAGGATGAGCTTGCCCAGACACCAGGAGAGATTGTCCAGTACGTCACGGTTAGCGTAACTGCTCTGGTGGTCGAAGCCCTTCATGCAAAACACCGTCTTCACGTTCCCCTTCTCGGCGAGCAGCCCTGAGGGTCGCGGCACCGTTTCATCGCCTGCATTATCGTCCTCGGCACTGTCAGGAACGGCCCGGTTCGCCAGCTTCAGGCGGACGGGTTGCGCACGGTCTCCAAGCTTCGCCTTGCCTTTCCGCGTCCATTCTGTTGCCTGCAGGGTCTTCAGTTTCTCTCGCATGGGTCCGGGCACGTCATCCGAGCTAACCCAGCGGACCCACCCGAAGGCCGCACGATCCGTATCTGAGCCATAGTGTGCATATGTCCGAGGGTGGAAATGGAGCTTGAGTCCATCGTGGAACTTCACCGCAGCCTTTAGTGCTTCGCGGTACATCTTGATCGGGGTCGTATCCGCCTCTTTTGCCAGCCCTGCTGGATCGATGAGTGTCTCATCGACCATTCCCCACCAAACATCCTGAACGCGTTTTGCATAAATTTCAGCATACGGATCCGCCTTCGGCAAAGCCTCCATAAGCTCTTCGGTCTTGCCGTCCGCTTCATACTCGAAGCGCAGCCACCCCGACGGGTAGTGCTTGGTTGGCAGCAATTCCAGTGGCCCCGGTGCGTTCGCCATTACGCATGTGATGTCCGCAGCGTCCGCGCCCATCACGGTCGCCGTCATGTTACCCACCATGTCCCACCAACCTCCGGATTCGGTGCCCGCGCGGAAGCGCCGGTACACCACGGGCGCCCCACCCACCGGCTGCACCCCATGCACGACGCCGAGAATCCTGTCTTCCGCGAGCTGTGCGGCACGCCGTCCGACCAATCCCCCCATCGAGTGGGTCACGATCAGTACCCGGCCCTCGGGGATGAAATGGCATTCCGGTCGCCCGTACCAGGCCAGCGCCTCGTCGATGCGAGCCACCAGCCGCTTGGCCGACTCCTCGTTGCTTTCGAGCCAGTTATAACCGCATGCCCAGACCGGATAGTAATAGTCGTCCAGGCGCTTGAACTCGTCCTCGGTAAGGGGCGTGCATTCGCCTTTGACCACCCCCCAGACCTTGGCGAGATCGAGGTCGCCCTTCCCTTCCTGCGGTCGACGCAGCGTCATGGCATGTTTCCACGTCGCCATGACTTTCGCATCGCGTTGCCCGCAGTCCTCGTACTGATCGTTGAGCACCCGCTCCAGTTCCAGGAGGACGGACCCGTAGCTACCCCAGTTGATTTCCCCCCAGCCACGACGACGAGCCTCGGCCGTTGTCAGGGAGTAGGTGCTGGAGGTCAGCGAAATCTCGCCACCGGGATCGACTTCGCAGCGCCACGGCGTGAGCTGTTCCTGACGTTCTTTCGGTTTCTGGTCGCTCCGCCACCACCATTCCTTGATGCCCTGCCATTTGCTGTTCGGCGGTCGCCAGGCGGGCGCGCGCTTCTCGTCAAACTCGTACTTGGTACGCAGGTTCGACCCCATGATCCCCGGCACGAAGATGACCGGGATCACGTGGCGCTTCGGCGCGACGGCGAGCGCGCGCGCCGGGAAGCTCTCCGGGCTGCAGACGGTGGCGAACATCGGGTTGCCGTGCTCGTCGAACTGGAGCGCGACGCGGCGGGTGGCCTGGCGGTGGACAGGGATAGGGGTTGCGTCGGGCATGGTGCGGGGCAATCAGGGTTTCAGGTGCAGGAAGAGCGGAGCCATCGCGGTGTCGGTGACGAGCGTCTGCGTAGCGCCGTCGCCAGCACTCGCTCCGGCGTCGCGCACGGCCGCTTCGGCATCCTTCACTTCGTAGGCCACGGCTTCGCGCGCCTGGCCGGCCCGGCCGGCAAGTGCGATGCGCTCGTCGGTCCTGAGGCTCGACGCGGGCACGCCGGGCAGATCGAGCCGGCCCGAGTAGCTGCCACCGAAGTTGAAGTCGGGCGCGGCAATCTTGACCCCGTTCGCGGCACTCAGGGTGATCGTGCCGTCGGCCAGCGTGATTTCGCAGCCCCCCGCGCGGATCGCGGCCTGGGGCGCTTCGAACAACAGCGTTTCGAGCGAGTAGGCGTGCAGCGGCTTGGCCGCGCCGAGTTCGATCTGGCCGGCATGCGCCTGGATCCGGATGTCGTCGCGGCCGGCGATGAGCCGCAGGCCCTCGCGGTGCGCGAAGGCGGAGAACCCTTGTTCGGCCCGCAGTGCGAGCTTGCGCCCGGTGGAGAGGTTGGCGTCCTGAACGGCGGTGAAGTCCAGGTTGGTGCCGGCTGCAGCCTGGACGCTACCGGCGCTCGCCAGAGCGATGCCGGCCGGCGCGGAGATGGCGATGGCGGGAGCGGCGTTCGCACCGCGTCGACTCTCCCACTGCTCGATGCCGGAAAGCAGCTCCTGCTGAGCTTTGGTGTCGGTACTGCCAGCTTCGTGCGTGGTCGCCAGATCGGCCAACTGCCTGGCGATCGCCAGCGCCACTTCCAGGTTGCCCAGCAGCTCCTGGCGGTCGAGCGTCTTGCCGGTCGCACCTGGCCGAACTTCCGTGGAGAGCAGGAGTTGCGCCGCGCGCAGCGCGCCGGCCAGATCGGTGCGCAGCTCGAAGCCCTCACCGCGTGGCTCGGAACGCCCCTCCTCGCGCGGATGTCCGATCCAGCCCTGATTGAGCTGGGTCTTGCCGTGTTCGCTGGAGAGTTTTGTCTTTGTCTGACCCGTCGTGTCGTCAAAGAGGAGTTCGCCGAAGCCGGTGCCGGAAACCTCCCGGCTCTGGTACCCGGAGAGCGCGCGGTTTGCAGGGTAGGCTCCGGCTCCCGAAAAGCGCGGGGGCGAGTGATCGCCATCGTAAAGGGCACCGAGCACGACGGGGCGGTCGATGTCGTTCTGGATGAAGTCCACGAGCACGCCTTGCCCCACGCGCGGAAGCGCGATCGTGCCCCAGCCCGCCCCTGCGACGGGTGTGAGAACCCGTAGCCAGCAGGTGTTCCTGCCCTCCGGATCCCAGTGGAACTGCACCTGGATGCGGCCTTGCCCGTCAGTGTGAATTTCGCTGTCCGGCGGGCCGACCACAGTCGCCGGCTGAGGGCCGGGGGCGGTGGGCTTGGCGTGCGCGGTGGCGTCGTAGCGAGGGCGCCACGGGCGGTTGGCCGCCATTGCGGTGAAGCGGTTTCGATAACCGGCTTCTGCCCCTGCCCCCTCACCGGGTTCCCCCTCCCGACGCAGAGATGAGCGGGACGTCGTCGTGTCGTGTGGGCCAGTCAGAGGATTGGCGGGCAGGTTGTTGCGGATGTCGTGCTCGACCGCAACCAGCAGGAAACGGTTCTCCGGCGCAGCCACCGCGTAATGCCCGGTCAGCGCGAAAACGGTGCCGGGCAGGGCTGATCGCACGCAGCCTTCGCCCTCGACGGTCACGGCATGGGCCTCATAGGCTTCCATTCGCAGCCGCGCATAGCGCTCGAGGTCCGTGCTGCCCGAGCCGTAGCGCTGGGTTTGCGGCGCATAGTCCGTGAGCGCCGCCATCAGCGCACCGCCCGCGCCCGAATTTCGCTCGCTCGGCAATGCCGCGGCGAGACTTATCACGCCCTTGTAGTCGAAGCTCTGCAGCGCCACTGCCCCCGGGGCTAGCGTTTCCATGCGCCGCCAGCGGTCGATCGTGTCTGCGGCTTCGGTGACATCCGCCCGATGGAAGCGAACGCTCGCTTGCGGATTGTTCGGCAAGCCGGCGACCGTATCGAAGAAGACCACGCGCGTAAGGCCGACTTGGCGCCCCTCGGCCGGCAGGTGCTCGAAGTAGAACCCGATGCCTTCCTCGGCCGCCACTCTGCTCACGGCGGCGAGGGCGCTTTCCTGGTGAAAGACGGTGTAGCTGCGCACGGGGTACTTGGCATGGAGGTCGAAGCGCCAATCAAGGAGAGGAATGGCGGTCCGCCAGCGGGCAAGCTCCTCGGCGATAAGGTCTGGAACGCTCTTGTCCTGATAGGTGCGTGCCACCCGCCCGATACCGAGCAAGGCGAAATCGGGCTCAATGGTGAACCGGAAACGGGCGAAACCGCCTTCTGCGCCCACATGCTCCACCCGGGTAATGACGCCGTTGAACCAGCGCGCTCCGCCTGCCGCACCGTTGAGTGCGATTCCGACTCGCCTGCCCTGAAGCTTGTCCGGGGTGATGCCCGCGTCGGGCGAGAGGCATTCACATTCGAAGCGGTAGCACTCGGACAGTGCTTCACGTCCGGCCAGCCGCTCGATCAGCAGCGCATGAGAGGTTGGCTGCCCCGCATCAAGGTGGAGCGAAAGAAGCCGGGTCGCGTCGGTGAATCTCTTCAGGAAATCGACAGCGGACGAGGCGTGCTGCGAGAGGGAGAAATCCATGGACGATTCGAATTCAAGCAGAAATTCGATTGTCCAGATATGTCTACGTCATTGTCAATCCTGGCAACATATTCTCCCCGAGCATCAAAGGAGGCATATCGCGGAGATCACCGGAGGAATCCACTTCGCCGGCTCTCCCTCGGGCTGAAGCCGAATGCGTAGGTCCTGTTGCGAAGTCCGTCAGCTTGGCGAAGCGATTTGAACTTGCCCCATGAAACAGGCGCCATGAAGTGCGGTTCCAAAGCTTCATGGCGGCAGCAAACCCCGGCCCATTCCCCCGCCCGCCTACATCGACTGCAGGCTCTTGTTCCGCTTGTCCGCGTACATCGCCGCGTCGGCGTGTTGCAGGATCCGCTCCACTTCCTGCCCGTGCTCGGGATAGACGGCGATGCCGATGCTTGCCTGCGTGCGCAGGACGCACGTGTCGAGGTCGATCGGGTGACTCACTGCTTCCCGGATCTTGTCCGCGACGCCGCGGGCATCCTCGGGCGTGTGCACGTCCTCGAGCAGCACGACGAATTCGTCGCCGCCGAGGCGGGCAACCGTGTCGGTCCCGCGCACGCATCGCTGAAGCCGGCGGGCGACCTCCTGCAGCAGCAGATCGCCGTTCGCGTGTCCCAGCGAGTCATTGACCTGTTTGAAATCGTCGAGGTCGATGTACAGCACCGCCAGGCGGGTCTGATTGCGGACGCACCGGGCGACGACCGACTGGATGCGGTCGTTGAACAGGCGCCGGTTCGGCAGTCCGGTCAGCTCGTCGTAGCGGGCCGCGCGCAGCAGGTCGGCCTTGAGCTGGGCGCGGTCGATGGCGATCGCGATCTGCTCGGAGACGAAATGCAGCAGCTCCTTGTCCTTGTCCGAGTAATGGATCCCCGGATCGCTTTTCAGCACCAGCGCTCCGATCGTGTCGTGCTGCGCGATCAGCGGCATGGCGAGCCAGGATCCGTCGTCGCCGGACTGCGCTGCGGCGCCCGACAGCGCCGCCTCGCGCAAATGCATCGGGCGGCCGCCGCAGATGGCCTGGGCGCAGAAGTCGCATGCGACGGGTTCGTGCAGGGCCATTGGCTTGCCGTGGCAGTCCCGCTGGTAGGAGAAGCTGAGCTTCCTGGTCCGCCTGTCACAGGTCGCAAGGGCAAGGCCCGCCACCGGCACCAGGCCCGCGATGATGCGGTGGATCGCGCGCAGCAGGACGTCGAGATCCTCGGCTTCGTGCGCGGCTTCCGAGATGGCGTAAGTGGCGCGCTGGATGGCCTCGACGTGCTTCAGCTCGGTGACGTCGCGCGCGACGCCGATGCGCAGCCGGTCCCTTTCGGACCAGCGCGCCGACCACATGAGATGGACGTGACGGCCGTCCTTGTGGACATAGCGGTTCTCGAAACCGATCCGCGAACGTCCCGCGACGATTTCACCGGCCTCCTCGACGGTCCGCGCGCGGTCTTCGGGGACGAGAAACTCGAAAAGCTCCCGGCCGATCATTTCCTGCTGCGTGTAACCGAGCATGCGTTCGCAGGCGGCGCTGACGTGAACGATGCGTCCGCCTCCGTCGACGAGAAAGACTGCGTCGAGCAGCAGATCGACAAAGCTGGGCAGGCGGTCGGCGTGGGCGGTCGTAACCATCCGAACAGATTACTAGCATTCCGACGGGCCGTGACAGGTCACCTGACACGAATCCTCGACCGGACTACCTGCGTTTCTTCTCGCGCTCGCCCCGGACGGCGTTCTTGCGTGGCGCGTTGTTGCGGGCAGGAATGCGGCTGCTGTCGGCCTGATCGAGCCACAGCAGGGCGTCGACGTAGGACATGAACTGCCTGAGGTATTCGGGCGAGATGTCGCGCATCTGCCCGAGCGCCTGCAGCACGAGGTGATGCGAGTTGAGCGGGCCGGCGTTTTCGGGGGCCTGGGCGAAGGCGTCGGTTAGCTGCCGGTCGAGGCTGAGGCGGGACCAGGTGCTGCGGAAAAAGCTCAGGGACTTGAGTTCCGGCGGCGCGGGGAAGACAGCCCCGCCACCGTGGCCGCCATGGCCGGAGCTGCCGGTCGCCCCCTCGGGCGCGTGCCGGCCGATGTGGGCGAGCAGCCCGCCCAAGGGCGATTGGCCGCCCTGCCCCTCCAGTCGCGCGAGCAGGCGCTGCAGGCCGGCGAGGTCGCCGGCGTCCCGGCACTGCCGCAGGGGGTCGGCGGATTCGGGGAAGCGCGCGATCCCGCGAGCGAGCGCATCGCCCGCCACGCGCCCGGCGGCGTCGAGTCGCTCGCGACAGTCGGACAGGGCTTTCGCCAGCCGGCGCTCGAGCACGCCTCGGGTCGCGCCGCCTCCGGCTGCGGCGCGGCGTGCGAGGGCCTCGATGAAGCGGAAACCGACCGGATCGAAGCGCTCGGCGTTCTGCGCCCGCAGGGCTTCGATCCGTGCCGCGGCATTGGCGCCGGACGTGCCCGCGTCAGCCATTGCTCGCCGCGCCCGCCTTGCCCGTCTTCGGAACCGGCGCCATCTCGACGCGCCGGTTGCGCGAGCGTCCTTCGGCGTCGGCATTGGACGCCACCGGCTGTTCCTGACCGAAGGCGGCGGCGAACACCGACGAGGACGGGACGCCTTCTTCGATCAGCGCCCGCGTCACGGTCAGCGCCCGCTGCGCAGACAGTTCGAGGTTGTCGGCGAATTGCCGGTTGCTGTCGCGCACCGGCCGGTCGTCCGTGAAACCGCTCACCATCAGCATTTCGTCTTTGACAGAAAGGAAGGCAGCCAGCGGCGGCGCGAGGCTCTTCAGCAGCTGGCGGCCTTCGGGCTGCAGCTCGTCCGAATTGAGCGCGAACAGCACGCTGCCGCTGATGCCTATGCGGCCGTCGCTGACGGTCACGCGCCCCGCGGCGAGCGGCACCGCGAGGGCCTTTTCCAGCGCCTCGCGCCGCTGTTCCTCGACGCGGCGCTTCTGCACTTCCGCTTCCAGGCTGGTCACGAGATCGAGCTGGACGCCGAGGACGCCGACGAGGATCAGCACGAAGGCCCCCAGCAGGCCCGACATCAGGTCGCCGAATACCGCCCAGACCGGTGTCGAGTGATCGATGGCGCCGTCGAACTCGTCCATCGTCACACCTCGCCGGCGAGCGCTGCCTGCCGGCCGGGCAGTTGCTGCAGGTCTTCGACGATCTGCCGTTGCGACATGATCGACAGGTCGATGATCTCGCGCGCCTGCGCGACGTAGTAGGCGAGCTGCTCGTCGCTGCGCGTCAGGGACTTCTCGAGCGCGCCTTCGATGCGCGCGAGCGTCGCCATCATCCGGTCGTTGGACTCGGCAAAGAGCTGCACGGCGAGACCGAAGGCCTCGCTTAGGCTGGCCACCTCGGCGGCGCCGCCGGTGATCTCGCCCGCGACGCCGGCGATCCGCGCCGATTCCGCTTCGATATTCGCAGTGAAACGCGCTCCGGCACGCTCCAGCAGTTCGGTCGCGGAGGCCACCAGCGCGTCGATCGCCGAACGCTGCTCGGTCGAGGCGTGATTGATCGCGGACAGCAGCGTCCCCAGCGTTTCCATGATGCGGCTGCGCTCCTCGAGGAGGCCGTTGTCGCGCGCGATGCTCGCGGAGAGTTCCTGCCGCAGCTGGCCGATGACCTCCGCCGCGGCGCGCGGCGCTTCGGCTGCCGTCTGCATGAGCCGGGCGACTTCGTCGATGGTGCCGCGGGCCTGGGCCTGTGCCGATGCGGCGATCTCGTGCGCCGTCTCGCCCAGGGTCGTGCAGATCTGCTCCTGCCGTGCGAGGGTCTGCGCGCCGGCTTCGTGCCATTCCCGCTGCAGCGCTGCCGCCATCGACTCCAGCGCGCGGGTGTGGGCTGCGAGGCGCGCCTCGTCCGTCGCGGCCTGCTGCGCCTGCTGTGCGGCCGTCGTTTCGCCGATCGTCGCTAGCAGCGCGGCGGAGCGCTGCGCGAAGGTTTCGGCGAAGGCTTCGAGCGACCTGTGCAGTTCCGCGCTGAGGTGTTCGCTGGCGCGCTCGTGGCTCGCGAGCGCCGCCGTCCACGTATCGGCCACGGCGGTGACGGCGCCGCCGAAACGGTCGGCCACGCCGTCGAGCTGCCGTTCGACGGTGTCGGCGAGCCGCGTGTGCAGCGCGGTCGTCTCCTGCGCCAGCGCGGTTGTCGTGGCGGCGAGATCGGCGCGCAGGCCTGCGTGAGCCTCTTCCACGGACGTCAGCAGCGCACCCGAGCGCCGTTCGAAGGTTTCGGCGAAGGCGCCCAGTGCATCCTGCGTCTGCCGGCTGAGGTTATCGCTGGTGCGCTCGTGCGTCGCGAGCGCCGCGTTCCAGGTTTCAGCGACCTTGGTGACGCTGTCGTCGAAGCGCGCCGCGATGCCGTCGAGCTGGGTCTGCACCGCGTCGGCCACCTGCGCCTGCAGCGCGCTCGTCTCGCGGGCGATGCCTTCCATCGTCGCAGCGACCACGGGCCGGATCGTTTCGCCGGCGAGCCGGGCGCTTTCGGTCAGGCTGAGCTTGAGGGAGTTGTCGACCGAGACAGCCAGGTCCGAGTACGTCTGGCGCGCGTCGCCGTGAAAGCGTTCCTGCCCGGACACCAGGCGCTCGCCCAGCTCCCTGCCCTGCCGGTCCATCTGTTCCATCATCGCCTGCAGCTTGTCGACCAGTTCGGGCAACACGCGCGCCTGCAGCTGCAGGGCCTTGAAGGTTTCCTGGCGCTGATGCGCGAGCGAAAAGCCGCGCAGCGAGGTGCCGATCCGGGTGTCGAGCACTTGCGCGACCTGCATGCGCTCGCGCCGGCAGACGGCCGAGATCAGGCCCAGCATCGCGGACGCCGCCACGCCTGCCACGGAGGTGCCGAACGCGACCCCCAGGCCGCGCACCGGGGCCGCGAGCGAAGCGCGGATCGCCTCCAGGTTGGTGGTGCTTTCCAGCGCGATGACCGCGCCGTTGAGCGTCACGACCATGCCGAGGAAGGTGCCGAGCATGCCCAGCAGCACCAGCAGGCCCACGAGGTAGGGCGTCATGGCCGGGCCCGGGAGCCCCGCGCGTTCGCCTTCGATGCGCAGACGCACCGGGTTCTGCACCGACGGCGGCAGCTGGCGCAGCCATTCGCCCGGGTGCGACAGATCCGCGGGGATCCCGTCCAGTGCGCGCGCCAGAGCGGTCGTGGTGCGGTGGAAACGCAGCAATTCCACCGCGCCCGTCACATAGACCGCGCCGATGATCGCCGTCATGGCCAGCGCCAGTGCGCTGGAGCCGACATATCCGGCGCCGACCCAGAACACGGCGACCAGGCCCACGAAGAAGGCCGCCATACAGATGGTTCTATTCATTGCTTCCTTGTCATCTCGTCGTCGAGGGCTGCGATCAGCCCTGCGATCGGCTGCAGCCGAAGATCCAGCTCCGCCAGCAGCACGGACTGCAGCTCACGGCAGAACTCCGCCAGCCACCCGCCCGGCTGCATCCACCGGGCCGCATCATCCGCCGTCTGCGTTTCGGCCAGCGTCGCGCAGTGCGCGTCGTAGCGTTGCTCGAAGCGCCGGCCGAGGAGCACCGGCACGGTCGCCAGCAGGTCGCGCTCCCGCGCCGCCAGCGCCTGGTCCATCACCGCATCGAGCGCGGCGAGCCGTCCGAGGGAGGCCGCCCGCCCCTGCAGCGCCGCGCGTACGGTCGCGCGCAGCGGGCCGATGCGCACCGCCATGTCCCGCTGGTGCGCGAGATAGTAGCGATGGTAAGGCGCGAAGTCGGCCGCCTTTTCCAATGGCGCCCGCGGGTCGAGAGTCGGCAGCTCGATCCGCGCCGGGCCGGGCCTGAATACGCCGTCGTTCGTGATCGACTCCGCCAGGGCGTCGCGCACGCGGGCCATCGCCTGCCGCAGGGCCGCCGCGTCCTGCGATACCGGCATCGCGGGAGGCGCCGCATCGCCCGGGGTTCCGGCGTTGAGCGCGGAATACAGCGTGAGCGCATCCGCGAAACCGAGCCATTGGCCGAGCCGGTCGGCAAAGGACTGCTTCGACGCCGGCACGTCGGCGGCCGTCAGCCCGCCGAGCGCGCGGACCAGCCCGGAACCGTTGATATGCGTACGCGACAAGCCTTGCGCCATCCGAAAAAGCGACGCCCGAGGGGGCGGAAAAATGCGCAAGGCTACTACAAAGCGGGGGGCAGGTCAGCGTTGCCCGACCGGTTCGCGACATGCGCGCCGGGATGGACCCGGATGGCGCCAAGCGCTTGTGCGCCGACGCGGGCGAGCCGCTTTTCCCTGCGGGGGCGGCTCTCCGGGCGGGATGCAGGCCGGGCCCGCATGGCCGGACGCCCGGTGGCACGACGCACCGATCGGACATGCTGAACAATTGTTTCAATTGGGCGGTTTCTCCGCCGATTTGCGCATGTATCCGTAAATGCTAAGCAATGCAGGCTGCGGTGCATATGCAAAGCAGAAATTCTTGGTTTTTCCTTCGCACTCCGATTCTTAGCATCTGCAATGTATTCAACGCAGACCGCGCAAGAGGAAAATCCATGAAACGCCGTTCGATCATTGCCGGCCTCGGCCTCCTGCTCCTGTTCGGGAGCGCACAAGCGGAAACGATCCGCGTCGCCATCGGCACGCAGGATCCGACCATCAACACCGCCACGGGCGGGCTGATCATCCGCGAGCTGAAGTTGCTCGAAAAGTACCTGCCCAGGGACGGCAAGTACAAGGATGCCCAGTGGGACATCCAGTGGAAGAGCTTCACCTCCGGCCCTCCGCTGACCAACGAACAGGTCGCGGGCAAGCTCGACATCGGCTCGATGGCGGACTTCCCCGCCGTGCTGAACTACGCCGCCCACCTCAAAGCCGGCAAGAAGACGCTGTTCATCACGGCGCTGTCGGGCAGCACCACCGGCAGCGGCAACGGCATCGTCGTCCCGGCGAACTCGCCGGTGCATAGTCTCGCGGATCTCAAGGGCAAGCAGATCTCGGTGCCCTTCGGTTCGACCGCCCACAACCTGCTGCTGCGGGCGATCACCGCGCAGGGTTGGGATCCGGAAAAGGACGTCAATCTCGTGTCGCAGGCGCCGGACGTCGGCGGCAGCGCGCTGCAGGCCAACAAGATCGACGCGCATGCCGACTTCGTGCCCTTCGCCGAGCTGTTCCCGTACCGCGGCTTCGCGCGCAAGATCTACGACGGTGCGCAGGCCAGGAACCCGACCTTCCACGGCACGCTGGTGGACGCGGAGTACGCGGCGAAGTATCCGGAGGTCGTCGTCGCCTACCTGCGCGCCTCGATCGAAGCCGACCGGCTGGTCGCCGCCGAGCCGGAGAAATTCAGCGAACTGATCGAGAAGATCACCGGCATCGAGGCCGAGGTGAACTACTTGTTCCACGGGCCCCTCGGCATCCAGACCCGCGACCAGACGTGGAAGCCCGAGTACCGCGCGGCCACCAAGACGGCTGCGGCGACGCTGAAGCTGCTAAAGCGCACCGACACCGATCTCGACATCGACGCGTTCATCGACGACCGCTTCATCCGCGCCGCCTACCAGCAGGCCGGGCTCGACTACGAGGCAAGGCTCAAGGACTACGGCAGGTCGCCACTGAAGGCCAAGGACGCCAAGACCGGCGAGACCATCTCCGACCCGCAGCAGGTGGCCCAGGTGTGGATCGCCGGCGAGCCGCAGGTGCGGAACTACGCCTCGCCGCGCAACGCGCTCGAAGCGGCGAAGGCGGCGGAGGCCGCAGGCAAGAAGGTGCGCGTGGTGTATGCGCACGATCGCAACACCGGCATCAAGCTCTTCGCGAACCAGGCATGGTTCACCCGCGATGCCAAGGGCAGCCTGTCGGCCTTCCTGCTGAAGGAGGACGCCGAGGCCTGGACCAAGGCCAAGGGCGGCACCGTACTCGACTATGCTGCCGCTTCGGCTGCCGTCGCGACCGCGCCCGTCGCCTCGGCCAAGTGAGCGGGCCGGCCATGTCCGCCAGCGCCCTCGCACTTTCACCTGCAGCGGCATCAGCGACGGCACCTGCCGCGCCGGAAATCCCCCGCGGGGGTTTCCTGGCGGGCTGGTGGGCGGGCTTGCGCCTCGATCGGATTGCGTTGCGCGTGCTGGCCCTGATCCTGTGCGTCGCCTTCTGGCAGGCCGCCGCGGTGCATCACCTCGACCTGGGCATCGTCACGTTCCGCTTCGTGCCGGCGCCGACCGAGGTCGCGGCCGCCGCCTGGGGCCTGTTCCAGTCGCCCAAGCTGTTCGCCCATGTCACCAACAGCCTGATCCGCGTCTTTGCCGGCTTCGGTGTGGCCGCGCTGCTGGGGATCGCGCTGGGCCTAGTGATCGGGCGCTCGCGCTGGCTGGAGGACACGCTGTTGCCGCCGCTGGAGGTGATGCGGCCGATTCCGGGCGTGGCGTGGATTCCGCTCGCGATCCTGATGTTTCCGTCGTCCGAGCTGAGCATGATCTTCATCACCTTCATGGGCGCGCTGTTTCCGGTGCTGCTCAATACCATCCACGGCGTCGAGGCGATCGACCGGCGCCTCATCGCATCGTCGCGCAGCCTGGGTGCCGGGCGCTGGTCGGTATTCGCCGAAGTGGTGCTGCCGGGCGCGCTGCCCAGCGTCGTCACCGGCCTTGCCATTGGCATGGGCACGTCGTGGTTCTGCCTGGTCACGGCGGAGATGATCGCCGGCCAGTACGGCATCGGCTACTACACGTGGGAGTCCTACACCTTGCAGAACTATGCGGACATCGTCGTCGGCATGCTCTTCATCGGCGCCTTCGGCATGGCCAGCAGCGGCCTGATCAAGCTGCTCGGGCGGCTGCTGATGCCGTGGTACCGCATCCAGGAGCGTCACGCATGAGCGCCGCCGTTTCCACGCAGAAGGCCGGGCGTATCGAACTGGACGACATCGCCATCCACCTGCCCGGCAAGGTGCGTTTCGAGGCCGTGCGCAACATCACCACGACGATCGCGGGCGGCGAGTTCGTCAGCATCATCGGGCCGTCGGGCTGCGGCAAATCGACGCTGCTCAATGCGGTGGCCGGTTACCTGCAGCCGAGCAACGGGCGGCTGCGCGTCGATGGCGAAGCGGTGTCGGGTCCGGGCCCGGACCGCGGCATGGTGTTCCAGCACCATTCGCTGCTGCCGTGGCGCACCGCGCTGGACAACGTCGCCTTCGGCCTGAAGATGAGCGGCGTCGGCCGGCGCGAACGCCGCGAACGGGCGGAGGAGTTCCTGCAACTGGTGGGCCTCAGGGGGTTCTCCGACCGTTACCCCGCGCAGCTCTCGGGCGGCATGCAGCAGCGGGTGGAGATTGCGCGCGTGCTGATCAATAACCCGCGCGTGGTGCTGATGGACGAACCCTTCGGCGCCCTCGACGCACAGACGCGCGAGCGCATGCAGCAACTGCTGCTGGGTATCTGGGGACGCCTGCGGCCGACGGTGCTGTTCGTCACCCACGACATCGACGAAGCATTGGTGCTTTCCGACCGCGTGCTGGTGATGACGCATCGGCCGGGGCGCATACGCGAGGAGATCGTCGTCGATCTGCCGCGCCCGCGCCCCGAGGACATCAGCGTGTCGCCCGAATTCATCGCCCTGAAGAAGCGCTGCCTCGCGCTCGTGCAGGACGAGGTGCGGCAGTCGCTCGTGGGCGGCCTCGAAGTCGCACGCATCGAGCTCCCGGTCGAAGCCTGAAAGCCGCCGCGCTCCACTTGGCGCCGCATGGCGCCGCTTTTCGAACATCCTGGGAACAAGCACCATGAGCACAAAAGAACTCACCGTCGACATCCTCGTCATCGGCGGCGGCACGGCCGGCCCCATCGCGGCGATCAAGGCGAAAGCGAAGGCGCCGCACCTGAAGGTGCTGCTGCTGGACAAGGCCAACGTCAAGCGCGCGGGCGCGATCGCCGAGGGCATGGACAGCGTGAACAACGCCGTCATCCCCGGCCACGCAACGCCCGAGCAGTACGTCAAGGAAATCACCATCGCCAACGACGGCATCGTGAACCAGGCGGCGATCAACGCCTACGCAGTGCGCAGCCACGACATGATCCGCGAGCTCGATTCGTGGGGCGTCAAGTTCGAAAAGGACGAGACGGGCGACTACGCGGTGAAGAAGGTGCATCACCTGGGCGCCTACGTGCTGCCGATGCCCGAGGGCTACAACGTCAAGAAGGTGATCTTCAAGCAGTTGCGCAAGCAGGGCGTGGCGGTCAGCAACCGCCTCACCACGACGCGCCTGCTGGTCGGCAACGATGGCCGCATCGCGGGGGCGATGGCGCTCGATTCGCGCAGCGGCGAGTTCGTCGTGATCCGCGCCAAGGCGGTGGTGCTGTGCACCGGCGCCGCCGGCCGCCTGGGCCTGCCTTCCTCGGGCTACCTGTTCGGCACCTACGAGAACCCGACCAACGCCGGTGACGGCTACAGCATGGCCTATCACGCCGGGGCCGAACTGTCGGGCCTCGAATGCTTCCAGATCAACCCGCTGATCAAGGACTACAACGGCCCCGCCTGCGCCTACGTCACCGGCCCCTTCGGCGGCTACACGGTGAATGCCAAGGGCGAGCGCTTCATCAAGAGCGACTACTGGAGCGGCCAGATGATGCTGGAGTTCTGGCGCGAGCTCGAAGGCGGCAACGGGCCGGTGTTCCTCAAACTCGACCACCTCGCCGACGAGACGGTGACGAAGATCGAAAACGTCCTGCACATCACCGAGCGCCCGACGCGCGGCCTCTTCCACGCGGGACGCGGCACCGACTACCGCAACGACCTGGTGGAGATGCACATCTCCGAGATCGGCCTGTGCGGGGGGCACAGCGCCTCCGGCGTGTGGGTGGACGAACACGCGCGGACCACGGTGCCCGGCCTCTACGCCGCGGGCGACCTGTGCAACGTCGCGCACAACTACATGCTGGGCGCGATGGTCTTCGGCCAGATCGCGGGCGAGGATGCGGTGGACTTCATCGCCGACAAGGAACTCCCGGAGGTGGACGAAGCCGTCGTCGCAGCCGAGCGGGAACGCATCTTCGCACCGCTGCTGCGCGAGGAAGGCATCCCGCCGACGCAGATCGAATACAAGCTGCGCCGCATGGTGAACGACTACCTGCAGCCGCCCAAGGTCACGCGCAAGATGCTGATCGGACTGCAGCGCTTCGCCGAAATCCGCGCCGACCTCGAGCACATCAAGGCGAACAATCCCCACGAGCTGATGCGCGCGATGGAGGTGCACGCGATCCTCGACTGTGCCGAGTTGGCCGCTGCCGCCTCGCTCTACCGCACCGAGAGCCGTTGGGGCCTGTACCACTATCGCACCGACTACCCGGAGCGCAACGACGCCGACTGGTTCCACTTCGTCGAGGTCAGGAAGGGCGCCGATGGTCGGCCGGAATGCTTCAAGCGCCCGGTGCCGCCCTATCTCTATCCCATCGACGCCGACGAGCGCGATGCCTACGACCAGCTGCGGGTCGACGACTCCGTCGCCGCCTGAGGAAGACTCCATGCCTACCATCGAAAACCGCGGCATCGCCTCCGTCATCGTCGACCCGGACAAGTGCATCGCCGACAAGGGCTGCCGCGTCTGCATCGACGTCTGCCCCACCGACATCCTCGTGCTCGACCCGGCGCAGGGCAAGGTCCGCATGGCCTATGACGAGTGCTGGTACTGCCTGCCGTGCGAACACGATTGCCCGACCAAGGCGATCCGGGTTGAAATCCCCTACCTGCTGCGCTGATGCCTTATGAGTGACTACGATCCCGAAATCGCCGCTGCCCTGCCGCGCCTGACGGACGGCGACCCCGCCGTGCGGCGCATCGCCCTGCGCGACATCGCCGACTATGCCGACGACTACCCGGAGCTGTTCAGCCTCGCGGCCCGCGACGCCGACGCCGGCGTGCGTCTCGAAGCCGCCCTCGCCCTGGAGGGCGCATCCGACGACGCAGCGATCGATGCGCTGGTTGCGCTTCTCGGAGACCCCGACGAGGACGTCATCGCCGCGGCAAGCACGGCCCTCGCCGAAATCCTCGACCCGGCAGCCGCACCGGCGTTGCTGCGCAACCTGCCCCGGGTGCAGGGCGAGGCCCGCGCCGCGGTGCTCGCCGGCCTGCGCCAGCTGCGCCATCCCGACGCGCTGGCGCCCGCCCTGGCATCGCTCGACGACGCCCTGCCCGCCGTGCGCCGCGCGGCTGTCGGCGTGCTGGCTTATCTGAAGAACGACACCGCGCTGGCGGCGCTCGAACGGCGCATCGTCGAGGATGCCGACCCGGCGGTGCGCAAGGCCGCGGTCGCCGCCCTCACCTTCGCCCCGGCGGGCAGTCCCCTGCCTTCGCTGCTGCGCGCGCTGAAGGACAGCGACTGGCAGGTGCGCCACGAGGCCGCGATCACCCTCGGCCGGGTACGTCCCCCCGATGCCACCGATTCCTTGATCGCCGCCCTTGCGGACCCGTCCTGGGAAGTGCGGCAGAAAGCGGCCGCAGCACTCGGCGCCTATCGCGTGGCGCAGGCGATCCCCGCCCTCGGCGAGGCGCTCGACCACCCGATCAGCAACGTGCGCAAGGAAGCGGCCAGCGCCCTCGGCGCCATCGGCGATGCCGCGGCGATTCCGGCCCTGGAGCGGGCAGCGGCGGACCCCGACGTCGAGGTGCGCAAGATCGCCGGGCGTGCCCTTGCGCAACTGACTGCGAAGACATGAACCGTACAGCGCCCATCTCCCGCTGGCCCCGCCGCTTCGGTGACGCCCTGCGCGACAACCGGCCGGCGATTGCCGTGGTGCAGTGGGCGTTCGTCGGGCTCTACCTCGTGCTGCTGATCGTGCCGGCGCTGGTGCCGGCGGATGACGCGAGTGGCGGCGTCCTCCACAGCCTGGGCCGCTTCGCCGAGGCGCTGTTCTGGGGCGTGTGGTGGCCGGGCGTGATCCTGTCGGTGATGCTGATCGGCCAGTTCTGGTGCGGCCTGCTGTGCCCCGACGGCACGCTGACCGAATTCGCCAGCCGCCACGGCAAGGGCGGCAAGATTCCCGGCTGGCTGCGCTGGCCGGCGCTGCCGCTCGCGGCCTTCGCCGTCATCACGGTATTCGAATACGCGCTGCAGGCGCACGACACGCCGCGCGGCACCCTGCTCGCGGTCGGCACGATGAGCGCTCTGGCGCTCGCCTGCGGGGTCTTCGTCGGGCGCGGCAAGCGCGTCTGGTGCCGCTACGCCTGCCCGGTGGGCGGCGTCTTCTCGCTGCTCGCCCGCTGTGCCGTGCTGCACTTCCGCGTCGACCGCTCCGCGTGGGATGCCGCGCCGCGGCCGATCCCGAAGCCGGTGGACTGCCCCGCCCTGCTCGACGTCCGGCGTCTCCGCAGCAACGAGAAGTGCAACATGTGCGCCCGCTGCAGCGGCCACCGCAACGCCGTCGCCCTGGCCTGGCGCGCGCCGGGCGAGGAGATCGCGGCACTACGCGAGGACGAGGCGCGGCCGTGGGAAGCGGCGGGCATCGTCTTCGTCCTCATCGGCCTGCTCTACGGCGCCCTGTACTGGCAACACAGCCCCTGGCACCACGCACTGCTCGCCAGCGGCCTTCCCGCGGTGCCCGCCGCGGTCGCCGCCGTCCTGCTGCCCGCGCTGGTGCTCGGCGGCGGGACGGCCCTGCTGCTGGCGGCGGCCAGCGGCGGCCGGCGCCTCACCGCGACCCGCCTGGCCTACGCGCTGATTCCCCTCGGCGGTTTCGGCCTTTTTCTCGGCGCGGTGGAACATGCGCTGCACATCCTTCACGATGAAGGGTTCGTGGTCGCCCCGCTGCTGCCCTGGCTGCGCGCCGCCGTGCTGCTGCCGGCCACGCTATGGTCAGCCCGTGCCGGCTGCGTGATTCTGCGCGACGGCACTGCTGCACGGACGGGCTTCATTGCGGGAAGCGCCGTGCTGGCCCTCGCGTGGCAGTTCGCCCCCCACTCCTTCGCAGCCTGAAGAGCGCCGACACCCGCGGGTCCAGCTCACCCGAGGTGAATATCGATAGCAGAAAGTCATATTTCCAAAGCTCCCGGCGCGCAACCATACTGGGCTCGTATGCTGCACTGCACTAACGGATCCTCAGTCCCCTCGTGACGGCAGGGTTCGGCAGACGGCATACCCGCACTCAGTTCAACACGCACCCGGAGCCAGTCAAATGTCCTACAGCAACAAATACCTCGGCAACCTCGCCAAACACTCGCTGGATGGCGCACACGCCATTGCGAATTCGACCTTCACCGCCGTGGAGCAGGCCGCCGCACTGAACCTGCAAACCGCTCGCAACACGCTCGAACACGGACTCTCGCGCGTCCGTGCCCTGTCCGAGGCGAAGGAACCGCAGGAAGTCTGGGCGCTCGGCGGCGCGATCTCCCAGCCCGGCATCGAGCAGGCCATCGCATGGTCGCGCGGCCTGTACGAGATCGTCTCCCGTACGCAGCATGAAATCGGCCAGCGGGGCGAGGCGCTGATCGGCGACTTCACCAAGTCGCTCGCCGAACTGCTCGACGACGTTGCGAAGAACGCGCCCAGCGGTTCGGAACCGGGCATCGCGGCCGTGAAATCGGCCCTGTCTGTCACCCGATCCACCCTCGACAACATCAGTCACACGAGCCGCAAGGTCGCCGAAATTGCAGACGCGAACGTCGCTGCGGCCGGCGCAGCGATCAAGAGCGCCTCGTCGAAGCAATCCTCGCACGCCGCGAGCAAGGCCGCCTGAGGCGATTCGTCCTCATCCGCATGACGGGAGCGCCGGCAAGGCGCTTCCCGCTTGACGGCCAGCCGCCTTCGGAATCGCCTCGCTCGGGTCAGAATCCCGGCCGGATGTCAGAACTACCTGAAGTCTGAGCGGGCACCTTGTTCCTCCCCCTTCAAGGGGGAGGCTAGGAGGGGGATGGGTTTCGGCGACGCCTGCTTAACCCATCCCCACCCCAACCCGGGAGTCTCCGCTTCGCTCCGCCGCTACGGCGGCGCGGAGCGGTGCTCCGCGAAACCCCGCCTCCGCCCCCTTGAAGGGGAGGGAGCGACAGTGCCGCACTCAACCTGACATCGCACAATTGCTTGCTCGGTTAATTGCCAGCACTCGACGCCTATCCAGGCAAGGACCCGACGATCCCGCTCCGGCCGCGGTCGTCGATTTCGCCGAACAGATCCATGGCTCCCGCGGCACATATCGCGAATCCCATCCGCGTGATTTGCATATTAGAAATAAATGGTTTGTTGATCTACGACCCCCCGGCAAAGTCGTGCCTGCCGTCCTGAAAAGCCCGCCCACAAGGGTTTCCGGACCTGTCATACCTCAATCTAATACACAGAGAGAATTGCATGAAGCTGAATCGCACCGCGCTGGCCGTTGCTGCCGCGCTCGCATTTCCCGCCACGGCATCGGCGACCAACGGCTATTTCGCGCATGGAATCGGCGTGCGCTCGCAGGCCGTTGCCGGGGTGGCCGTCGCCCTGCCGCAGGACGGTCTGGCGGCGGCGGTGAACCCCGCCGGCACGGCACTCGTCGGCGATCGCCTCGACGTCGGCGTGAACTGGTTCAAGCCCGCGCGCGGCGCCGAGATTTCCGGCAATACGTTCGGCGCGGACGGCAAGTATTCCGGCGACGGCACTTCCAACTACTTCATCCCGGAAATCGGCTACGTACGCCAGATCGCACCCGCCGTGGCATTCGGCTTCGCCGCGTATGGTAACGGCGGCATGAGCAGCGACTACTCGCGCAATCCGTTCGGCGCCTTCGGTTCGACCGGCGACGCCGGCGTCGATCTGGCGCACCTGTTCCTGACCCCATCGCTCGCCTGGAAGCCGAACGAACGCCATGCGCTCGGCGCGGCGGTCACCCTCGCCTACCATCGCTTCGAAGCGAAGGGCCTCGGCGCCTTCGACAACGCCTTCGTCTCGCAACACCCCGGATCGGTCACCAATCGGGGGCACGACAGTTCCGTCGGCTGGGGCGTGAAACTGGGCTGGATCGGACAAATCACGCCGACGCTCTCGCTCGGGGCCAGCTGGTCGTCGCGGGTCGAGACCGGCGACTTCGACCGCTACAAGGGCCTGTTCGCGGAAGGCGGCGGTTTCGACATCCCCGCCAGCTACGGCGTCGGCGCGGCGTGGAAGGTCACCCCGGCGCTGACGCTGGCGACCGACTGGCAGCGCATCGAATACGGTGACGTGAAATCGGTCGGCAACTCGCTGCAGAAACTGTTCGCGGGCAATCGCCTCGGGAGCTCCGACGGCGCGGGCTTCGGCTGGCGCGACATCTCGGTGTGGAAGTTCGGCGTGGTCTACGAATACGACCCGAAACTCACCCTGCGCGTGGGCTACAGCCACGCACAACAGCCCATCCCGGATGACCAGACCTTCTTCAACATCCTCGCCCCCGGCGTGGTGCGCGACCACTGGAGCATCGGTGCGAGCTGGAAGCCGAATGCCGGCGGCGAATGGAGCGTCAGCTACACGCATGCCCCGAAGACCACCCTGCATGGAAACAACTCGATTCCAGCAGCGTTCGGCGGCGGCGAGGCGAACATCCATCTGCAGGAAGACATCCTCGGCCTCGCCTACACGTGGAAGCTGTAAGGCACCCGGAGCAAGCGCGCATGAGTATCGCCTGGTCCGCCTTCACCCCCTGGCAGGCACTTGCCGGCGGGACCCTCATCGGCGCGGCCGCCAGCCTGCTGGTTCTGGCCAACGGCCGCGTCGCCGGCGTCAGCGGCATCCTCGGCGGTGCGCTGCGCACGCGCGGCCGCGCCGGCTGGCAGATCGCCTTCCTGGCCGGCCTGCTGCTGTCGCCCCTGCTGCTGCATGCCTGGCTCCCCGGTGTGGGCCTGCCGTCGGAGTCCGCGACGGCCCCGACGCATCCTGCCCTGAGCTGGGGACGGCTCCTGATCGCCGGCTTCCTCGTCGGGGTCGGAACTCACCTCGCCAACGGCTGCACCAGCGGCCACGGCGTGTGCGGGCTGGCGCGGCTGTCGAAACGCTCGCTGTGGGCGACCCTGATCTTCGTCAGCGCCGGATTGGCGACGGTGTTTGTCGGCCGTCACGTGCTCGGGGGTGCGGCATGACCAAGCTCGGCATGGCCCTGCTCGCAGGCGTCGTATTCGGCATCGGTCTGCTACTCGCGGGCATGACCGATCCGCAGAAAGTGCTGGCCTTCCTCGATCTCGCGGGCGAGTGGGATCCGTCGCTCGCCCTCGTGATGATCAGCGCGATCGCAACAGCGCGGTTCGGCTTCGCCGCCGCCGAGCACCGAAACGACACATGGCTCGGCGCAGCGATGCAACTGCCTCCGCGACGTGCCGCCGATCGCCGCCTGTTCGCCGGCAGCGCACTCTTCGGTGTCGGCTGGGGCCTGGCGGGGTTCTGCCCCGGTCCCGCACTGGTCGGGATCGGGCTGGGCTACGGGCCGGCGGTCGCAGTGGTGGTCGCCATGCTTGCCGGGCTATGCGTCGCGGGCAAGTTGCCGAAAGGTCCGCCGCACTGATCACCCGTCCCGCTGCGCCGCGTCCTGCAGCACCAGATCCGCCGCCCGCTCGGCGATCATGATCGTGGGCGCATTCGTGTTGCCGGACACCAGCAGCGGCATCACCGACGCATCGACCACCCGCAGGCCGTCGAGCCCATGCACACGCAGGCGCGAATCCACCACGGCGTCGCCGCCCGTCCCCATCGCGCAGGTTCCCACGGGGTGATACAGCGTCTTGCCGGTCTCGCGCGCAAACGCGAGCCAGTCGTCATCGCTCGCGACATGCCGTCCCGGCAGCAACTCGTGGCGCACATAGCGCGCGATGGCGGCCTGCTCGCCGATCCTGCGCGCCTGTCGCAAGCCCGCCAACAGCGTCTGCCGATCGCTTTCGGCGCTCAGGTAACGCGGGCGGATCTTCGGTGGCGCCAGCGCATTGGCGCCGTCGATGAAGATCTCGCCCCTGCTCTCGGGGCGCAACTGGCACACACCGCAGGTCAGACCGGGTTCGCGTTCGGTCTTGCCAGTCGCGAAATCGAAGGTCGCCGGCATGACATGAAGCTGGATGTCGGACCGGCCGATGGGTGTCCCGGTGCTCAGGAACGCGTTGACGTGGGCCGCGCTTGTCGCCAGCAGGCCGCGACGCCGCCAGCCGTAGCGGGCGATTTCGCGCAGCAGGCGCCAACCGCGCGTCGCCTCGTTGATCGTCTCCACGCCCCCGACCCGGTAGGTCAGGCTCACCATGTAATGATCCTGGAGATTCGCGCCGACCCCCGGCAGGTGCGCCACGACCGGGATGCCCAGTTCCTGAAGGCGCGTCGCGCTGCCGACGCCCGAACGCTGCAGCAAGGCCGGCGACTGCACGGCCCCGGCACTCAGGATCACTTCGCGCGCCGCCTTCAATTCGATGTCGCGCCCGCCGACCCGCACGCGGACACCCGTCGCGCGGCGGCCTTCGAACAGCACGTGGGTGACCTGCGCATTCGTCACCACGCGCAGGTTGCTGCGCTTCAGCGCGGGGCGCAGATAGGCATTCGCGGTGCTGCTGCGGACCCCCTTGCGCACCGTCATCTGGAAGTAGCCGACCCCCTCCTGCACGTCGCCGTTGAAATCCTCGCGCAGCGGCAGGCCGGACGCACGCGCCGCCGCGATATACGCTTCCGCCAGCGGATGACGCACGGACACGTCGCTCACGCCGAGCGGCCCGCCCACGCCGTGGAAGGCGTCGGCGCCGCGGACCTGGTCCTCCGAGCGGCGGAAATACGGCAGCACGTCGGCCCAACCCCAGCCCGGATTGCCGAGCTCGCGCCAGGCGTCGTAGTCCTGCGGCTGGCCGCGAACGTAGAGCAGGCCGTTGATGGCCGACGAGCCGCCCAGCACCTTGCCGCGCGGCCAGAGGATGGCCCGGTTGCCGCTGGAAGGTTCCGGCTCGCTGTGGAACAGCCAGTTGCCGCGCGGATGGGCGCGATTCCACACGTAGCCGACCGGGATGTGGAAGGACGGATGACGGCCGGCGCCGCCCGCCTCGATCAGCGCGACGCGATGGCGGCCGTCGGCGCTCAGCCGGTTCGCGAGCACGCAACCCGCACTGCCGCCACCGACGATGATGTAGTCGTGATCGGACATGGGATCGCCGCCTCAGGCCGGGTTCTTCGACTTGAAATCCGCGATGAGCTTCTGCCAGAACGGGTCACCGGGGTTCTCGCGGGCGAGGCCGGTGAGTGCCCGTTCGTACAGCCCGAGGTCCACGGCGCCATCCACGCTGCGCCCCTTGCCTTCGAGGAAGCCGCTGTCTTCCATCACCGTCCAGAACTGGCGCAGCCCTTTCAGGTACGGGTCGCTGCTGTTGTCCTTGTAGGGATCGTAGAAATCCTTCTCCAGCACGTCGCGGTCGATGCGCACGTACTTGGCGAGGATGTCGATCGTCTCCTTGCGGTGCTCCGCGGCGTACTTCTCGGCACGCAGGATGGCCCGCAGGAATTTCTCGCCGGTGGCCGGATCGCTGTTGCGGCCGACGATGATGCGGCAACAAACGTGCGCCGGATACAGTTCGTGCGAGTAGAAAAGGATCTTCATGCCTTCCTTCTCCGCCCGCAGGTCATGCGGCCCCCACAGCGCGCCCACATCGACCTGGCGGGACTTGACCGCCTCGGCCACGGCCGGCGCGCTCTTCAGTTCGAAGATCTGCACGTCGCGTTTCCAGTCGAGGCCGGCATCGCGCAGCGCTGCACGCAGGATCGCATCCACCGTCGACAGGCGCACCGTGGCGATCTTCTTGCCCTTCAGGTCGGCGGGCGTCTTGATCGTCGCCGCCGTCTCGGGCCGCGCGATAAACGAGGACCCGCCGCTGGTGATGCCGCCGATGATCTTGATGTCCGCCCCTTTCGACACGTGGACGAGCGGCGCCGACGTGCCGAATGCGCCGACATCGATCTTTTTTGCCACCAGCGCATTCAATCCATCGGCGGAATTGACGAACTCCACGAGTTCGACATCGAGGCCCTCGTCGCGATAGAAGCCGCGCTCCTTGGCGATCATGAACTTGCCGTGGGTGCCGATGGGCAGGTAGCCGACGCGCAGCGTTTCGGCCGCGGCGGCATGGGCGACGCCCGCGACTCCGACTACTAGGGCGGCGAGCGCGGACGCGCAGCGACGGCGCAGGGTGTGCAACATCATGTTCTTCTCCATGGTGACGTTTCCAAAGCCGGGCGCCCCGGACTCGGCGGGCATTCGCATGTGCTCGCCATGGACCGTTCGCCCTGAAACGACTCTATGTCGCCGACATCAAGCCGCACAAACACGAAGAACTGCTTACGATTTTCGTGCGGCAACACACATGCGCAATCCGATCGCCGGTCGCGAATATGCAATGCATTTTTTATTGGTTCCCCGTCGACGCCTGCAGCAATACAGTCGCAATTCATTCAGCATCACTCGTGAATTGGAAAACATGTCGCGCAACAAACTCATATCGCTGTCGGAGGCGGTCCGCCGCTACACCTGGGACGGCATGCAGTACGCCAGCGGCGCCGCCTTGCCGGTCGGCTCGGACGCCATCGTTTTCGGCCGCGAACTGCTGCGCCAGAAACGGCGCAATCTGCATTCGATCTTTCACTGCAACACCCAGCAGCTCAACCTGCTGGCCGCGGCCGGCGCAACGACGCACGCCGAATGCGGCTTCACCGGGCTGGAGGTCTTCGGCTTTGCCAACGGCCTGCGGCGGGCCGTGGAAAGCGGCGATCTCGCACTCGAGGACTATTCCAACCTCGCGATGGCGCTGCGCCTCCTCGGCGGCGCCCTGCGCCTGCCCTTCGTGCCCGCGACGGTGAATATCGGCTCCGACCTGCAACACCGCAGCGCCTTCGCCCCCGACGAATACCCCGCTGCGGACAAGATCCCCGCCGTCACCGATCCCTTCTCCGGCCGCACCATCGGCGCCCTCAGGTCGCTCGAACCGGACCTCGCCGCGATTCACGTCACCCTCGCCGACCCGGCCGGCAACGCGATCATGCTCGGCACCGAGTGGAGCCGCTACGAGTTGTCCCGCGCCGCAAAGCGCGTCGTGCTGATCGCCGATGCGATCGTCGACGACGCCTGCATCCGCCAGTACCCGAACCTCGTGCGCATCCCCGACATCATCGTCGAGGCCGTCGTCTACTGGCCCTTCGGCGCCTGGCCGCAGGGCTCGCCGGGGATGTACGACGTCGACGAAGAACACATGAAGGCGATGAACACCGCCCTCGCGACCGTCGCCGGCACCGAGGCCTACATCGACTCCTTCGTCGAGCCCTACGCCGACATCGACACCTACCTCGACCTGATCGGGCGCGACAAGGTCGCGGCGCTGTCGCAGACCTCGACCGGATTCCTGCTCGACCCCTATCGCCAATGGATCAAGCCGCACGCCGAAGTGCTGTCCTTGATCGCCGAAAGCACGCTGGAGACCGCGCAATGAGCGTCGCACAAACCCTGCCCTGCACGCGCCAGGAGATGATGGCCATCGCGACGGGACGCGAGATCCGCGACGGCGAACTCGCAATCTTCGGCGTCGGCCTGTCGATGCTTGCCGGCTACTTCGCGCAGGCCCATCACGCGCCCAACGTCAGGGCCATGACCGAAGGCGGGATCTACGGCGCCGAACCGGTGGGCGGCCTGCCGTGGGGAATCGAATGCAACCGCATCTCGAGCAACGCCACGAGCTTCACCAGCTGCCTCGACGCCCTCGGCTGCCTCGTCGCCTCCGGGCGCTGCGACGTCGGGATCATCGGCGCCGCGCAGGTCGACCGCTTCGGCAACGTCAACACCACCGGGATCTGGGACGGCGAAGACGGGCATATCGGCGACAGCTATCGCCTGCCCAAGACTCGCCTGACCGGCGCAGGCGGCGCCAACGACATCGCCTGCGGCGCCAAGCGCTACGTGATCATGCTCAACCACGAACCCAAGCGCTTCGTGAACAAGGTGAGCTACGTCACCTCGCCGGGCTATCTCGACGGCGGCGACGCGCGCGACCGCCACGGCTTCATCGGCGGCGGCCCGGCCGCGATCATCACGACGCTGGGCATCCTGCGTCCGGATCCGGTCACGCGCGAGTTCCGCCTGGACGCCTGGTTCCCCTTCTCCAGCGTCGAGGAAATCCTCGGCAATACCGGATGGGACCTGAAGGTCTCGCCGGACGCCCACGTCGTGCCCGAACCGACCCCGTCCGAACTCGCCGCCCTGCGCCGCGTCGATGCAACCGGAATGCTGCGGCGCTCCTGATGCCGGCAACACGGCAGCAGCACCTGCCGGTTCAATCCTTCAATACTTCGGAGCCCTACCCATCATGGAACTGAAACTCGGCTACCAGGCCCTGCTGGCGGAAGCGAACGCCCAGGTCGATGCCATCCCGCGCGACGAGGCTGCCCGCCTCCTCGACGACCCGGACGTGCTGTTCGTCGATATTCGCGACGTGCGCGAACTGCAGCGCGAAGGAATGATCCCCGGAGCCTTCCACGCCCCGCGCGGAATGCTGGAATTCTGGGTCGATCCCGACAGCCCCTACCACAAGGAAGTGTTCGCCTCCGGCCGGCGCTTCATTCTGTATTGCGCCAGCGCATGGCGCTCGGCCCTCGCCACGGCGCAGCTCGCGCGCATGGGCCTGCCGCGCGTGAGCCACCTCGAGGAGGGGTTCTCCGCGTGGAAGAAGGCGCAGCTTCCGGTGGCTTATCCGCAGGGGAAATGAGCTGTTTCTGACGATTGAGGTCGAGAAGTCGACGCTTCCCGAGAAATGCCCAATTTGACGGGCGCTTTTACGTTCTCGTCACTGGAGCTGGTACGGCCACCATCGCTTCTGCATCGAAGGGCTGGAGTAACGAGCGAGCTTCCGCTTCCGTGCGGGCATGCAACCACGGCTCGTAATCTTCCGACGACGCTGCGTTTTTCGTCCCCAGGTTTGTGGAAGCGCTTCATCAGCGGATGGTCGTCGGCGTTGATCGTGAGCATCGCGAACAACCAGTACGCCGGACTTCGTCGTTGAGCCTGCGCTCCCAGATGCCGGCCAGCGCGAACGGAGCCCCGTCGGCACGTTCGACGCGCCAGCGCACGGCCTTGCCGGTTCCGTAAGCGGGCTCGAAGAAGCTCTCCACCGGAATCAACCCGAACTGGCGCTTGCGCCAGGCATCGCGGTAGCTGGGTTTGTCCGAGACCGTATCCGCGCGGGCGTTGTAGGTCATGCGGAAGAGCTTGCTCGGACCGCCCCAATGGGGAATAAGCCCGAACATGCCCGGTAGCCATTCGGTCGGCAGGATGTTAGCGAGGAATGGGGCGATGCCGCCGGGGAAGGTCTCGCCATAGGCGAAATCCGGCGGCCCGACGGTGTGACGTCCCCAGGACAAGCGCTCAAGCGAAGTCCTGCGGGTGGGGTTGTACTCGGCACACATGATCGCACTCTGGTAAGCCGCGGACCTGAAAAGAGAATGGCAATCACGCGGCTGACTGGCGGGGGTCGATCGGGCGCCGGTGCCAACGTTGGCACGGCATTCCGCTCGAACGGCTGCTTTCGCCAAGGGCGCGGGACGGTACTTCGACCCAAAGCGGAAGTCGCGACAGGCGAAAGCTGCCACTTAACTTAGTTAACCGGCGCAGCGCGTGTAGCACATAGCGTCCTTGTTGAACGACGAGATGGCATTCGATTTTTGCAGATTGCCCTGGTCAGGATAGGATGCGAGTTGCGCCAGTACGGTAGGCAAGAACCATTCACGGACGAGTTCCTCGTACATGTTTGCAAGGTTGCAGAGCCTATACCAAACATGCAAATCGCAGTACTGCTTGAAAGCTTCAATCTCAGCAGGCTGCAATCCGCCTTTGATTGCAGCAAGAACATCCTCAAGCTCGCGGAAACTCCACGCCATTGGTTCCCAGAAGTCGTGCCCTCGCCAGATATCTTGGCGCAAAGAGCTCTCCGCGAAGACCTTCAGCATGTCAATGTCCTTATCTTTTGAGGTGTCAGGGTTGGCCCGAACTAGCCCTCGAGCGCGTTGTATTTCCTTTTGCTGAAACGCGAACTTTGTAAAGGCGCCATACATCTTTGCTCGCTTACCGTACGCTCGAAGCGCGACAAGATTAATCTCGCGTGGAAGTATTTCGTTTTGTACAGGGATTTGGATTAATTTTGAGCCTTTCGACTCGAATGCAGGGTCTTCGGGAAGGATGACCTTCTCAAGGTAGTCATTCAAGCAAACAAAAAACGCTCGCTCTGTTTGAATGTCAATAAGAATTAACAGCACTGGGACGGCTGTCCCGAGCTGCTCTACCGTGAGTAGATCGGATACGTCTAACTGGAAGTTGGCGACATCTATATCAACGAATTCGCTCGTATCCTCTAATAGCAGCCCCTTGGCGACATTACCGCGCGAGTATGCGCGACGCTCAGCATATTGAACCGAGTCCGAGCCTTTCAATTGGACGAAGAACTGCTCACCAAGAGTTTCCGCCACTTCCTTTGTGTCGTCGACATAGTCAAATAGCTCAACGACACAGTCGATTCCGTAGTCAGGGCCATACTCGTGCATAACCCACGCCTCAGGAAGTTTTTGCCGAAGGATTCGATACGAAATCTCCTCCTTGACTTGATTTAGAGATCTACGCTTAACGGTTCGCATGATGCTGTATTTAATGTCAGACTTGGTTTTTTCGGGCGACAGCCCTGCTGCGTAACATTGGCGCTGCTCCATAACATCGCTCATCAGATGTATGGAAAACGTAGGCCGGACGGTTCTCAATCGCTTTCTTGGCGCGCAATAACAGCGCACGAAAGATAGCGCTCGACTTACTGCCTAGCATATCGCATACCGATAGTGGATGCCCGCTTAGGGGTGTCGACTCGCAACGACCGCTCCTGGCCATGTACGCATTCGGCCACCGTCACCGAAAGCAGCCGGTCGTGATTCATGCTTGCGTCCGGTCTTGGCATCACCTTTGACGGAAGCACCCAACCAGAAGCAGTCCTTCGCAAGAGGCTGTTCGAGTTCGGACTAGCTCGCCGCGAATTGTGGGTCATTCACCTTATCGTTGGAATGCCCGCCGACACGCGCCCTCGCTAACCAGCCAACCCCCACCTGGCTTTGAGGAATTCCTCGATATCCGAAATATCGACGGGATTGGTTCGGTTGCCCTGTCGACGATATAAAGCATATTGTCCGTCCTTTTTGACGAAGGACAAGCTACTTCTGGGAAGCACCTCTATGATTGCAACAGTGTGTCCGTGCGTTTCGACAAACGTTAAGGACACATAGTCGTTTATTAGCCCCCCGTCTTTGAACTTTCCTGTCAGGCAGTTTCGTAGAAGTAATTCGAATTTATCCGCACTCGCTGTATCCGGCAACTCGAAATCATAATGCAGTCCATTTACTTGCTTATCGTCCGAGATTCCGATAATCAACTGCCCACCGGAGCTGTTCATAAAAGCGGCAATTGTCTTGAGCGACGCATGGAGCACTTCATCGGATTTGCACTGCGCGGCTGTTTGTCCGGGCTGAGCTAGTCGTCGGAGGTCAACGCGTAGCGTCGACTTGAACTCTATGGTATGGGACTCGTCGCCTCTAAGAATCCCCTCTATAACCTCTGCTCCGCTTGCACCTTGGGGTGAGCGAAAGCGGAACAGGCGGACGGTGTCCACCTCCCCCTTGCCAAGCCCTGGGATTACCTGGGCATTGATTGACTCCAGAAATTGACCAATGACATTGACTTTGCCGAGAACGCCGAGCGTACCGTCTAACTCAAGTAACTCGGAGACTTCAGAAAGGCTCGCTTGATACCCACCGCCAGCAATCTGGCAGATAAGCTTCTGGTATCCCACTGAAAGCATCGCGAACTCAGAACGAGACGGTGGCTCGGTTTACGAGGTCGGAAGCAATGAGCATCGATCTGCGCCCCCAGAAACCTGCAATACCCTGGCTACCAGATGAGAGCAATCTGAAACACTCTTCGTCAATGAAAACAGGCTTTAACGCCGTTCGAAGGGCAGAGAACGAAAGTCGCTTTGTCTCGATGAATTGACCAGGATTCGCATCTTTCCATGCATTGTTTGATGTGCGACTTAGCGGCATCAAATTGGCAATGGAATTTACGAAGTCTCGGCCAGCTCGCTGCGAGTCGAGTATGGTTGCCAGATCGCCCGTCCGGTTGTTGCGGCACCAATTCTTCGGGTAAATGTGGTGCAGTTCGATCGGTTCTGTGGACGGGTAACACAAGCTGACAGACGGATCGAAAATGTCGTTTCTCGCACCGGCGAGCATTGGTAGCGCAAGTGCCTTTTGTAGCGCTCCGCCTTGATTGCCGTTGGTAATGTAGTCTTTGAGTTCCGCTATGCTGGGAACCGGGTATTCAAAGATCAAATCTAGTTGCTGAGTCGCATTGCGTGCCCAATCGGCACCTGATACGAAGTTTTGACGCGTGTTGAGTATCGATTTCAGGTGCTGAATGTCTGTGCCGATCTGAGTTAGCAGGGTGATGCAAAACCCAGTGAACGAACTGACGAGTTGATTGTCATAGAGGCATTCCCGAAACTCCCGTCCTGACAGCGATGCGCGGCCAACTCGATCCCCAGTCCTCGATGTTCCATTACTTCTCGCCCGAGTCGCGCGTGCCCGCGGATCATCCGCTGCGGCGGGTGAAGAAGCTCGCCGATCGGGCGCTCGCAGCCATTTCGGCGGATCTGAATGCGCTGTATTCGAGTGTCGGACGGCCGTCGATCCCGCCCGAGCGCCTGCTCAAGGGGCAATTGCTGATCGCGCTGTACTCCATTCGCTCGGATCGGCAGTTTTGCGAGCAGCTCGACTACAACATTCTCTTT
>NZ_FTMD01000007.1 GCF_900156155.1 Aromatoleum tolulyticum | reverse complement strand
TACCTCCGAGAAATATAGTGACGACCCGTGGGGCACCAACGACTCCTCCGCACGAGATAAAATTCAAGGTACGGAAGTGCGCGTCACCGCCGACGGCCTGATCTACGTCATCCCCGCTCATCGACACCACTATTACCGGTACCGGCTGGACGGCACTCCGAACCAAAGACCCGTCGGAACAGCCTTAGCAGACGACAAGAACGGCCTCTACGACTGGGAGAACCTAGCCACAGTCCCGGAGGTGAAAACCCCTTCGGGCCAAGAACGCTTCACCTGTGATTCCTCACTCAATCCTCCGGCCCGTCCGGACGATGAATGAACTTCCCGGGCATCGGTGGCAGGTCATACCGGGCGCAGCAACGCGCAAGATGTGCGTCGCCTCCCTGAGTGCGAACGCGACAAATGGTCGCAGCGCGAATGGGATCCCGAGCGGAATGGCGCTCGAGTTCAGGTTGTCAGCGGCATCTCCACCACGAACACCGCGCCACCCTCCGCATGGTTCGCCGCCGTCAGCCGCCCGCCGTGGCGCTCGACGATGCCGTAGCTGATCGCGAGGCCGAGGCCCGTGCCCATGCCGACCGGCTTGGTCGTGAAGAAGGGGTCGAAGATGCGCTCGAGGATGTCGGGGGCGAGGCCAGGGCCGTTGTCGTGGAAGAGGATGCGGACGCCGCCGTTGTCGAGCTCGGCGCGGATCTCGAGGCGCGGATCGGGGCGGCCGGCGGTGGCGTCGCAGGCGTTCTGCACGAGGTTCATGACGATCTGCTGCATCTGGCCGGATGAGCCGGTGAGCGGCAGCGGGTCGGGCAGGTCGACGTCGACATGGAAGCTGTCGCGTGCGGCCTTGCACACCCAGCGCACGGCGCGTTCGACGACGTCGCGCAGGTCGAAGGGGCGGTTTTCGTCGCGGTCGATCGCGGAGAAGCGCTTGAGGCCGTCGACGATGTCGCGCGTGCGCTCGGCGCCTTCTATCGTGCCTTCGATGAGCGGCGGGAGATCCCCGAGGATGCGGTCGATGCGCAGCTCGGCGCGCAGGTCGGCAAGCGCGTCGGGCGATTCGCCGCCGTGCACGGCGGCGAGGTAGCGCTGGAGGCGTTCGGCGTAGCGCTTGAGCGCGTGCACATTGCCCAGCACGAAGCTGATCGGGTTGTTGAGCTCGTGCGCGACGCCGGCGACGAGGCGCCCGAGCGAGGCCATCTTCTCGGAGTGCAGGAGCTGTTGCTGGGTGCGCTTGAGGTCCTCGTGGGCCTGGCGCAGCGCGTGATAGGCCTTGCGCAGTTCGCCGACCGGTCGGCCGGTAATGACCATGCCGAGCGACTTGCCGACGGCGCTGAAGCGCGGCGTGCAATTGAGCGACACCGGCACGACGCTGCCGTCGCGCGCGCGCAGCGGCAGTTCGCGGTCGTGCACCGCCTGCTGGCCGAAACTGCCGAGGAGTTCGCGCGCGAGGTCGTGCGGCAACTCGTCGGCGAAGAGTTCGTAGATCGCGCGACCGCGCAGTTCGGCGGCGTCCCGGCCGCAGAAGTCGACCAGCGAGAGGTTGACGTCCTCGATCAGGCCGTTGCGGTCGCATACGACCATGATGTCGGACATCGAGGTCAGCACCGACAGGATGAACTGCTGCGACTCCTCGAGCTTGGCGTTCTTCTCCTCGAGCGCGACTTCGTACTGCAGCAGGTCGGAGTAGACCTCGTCCATCTTGTGGATGACGTCCATCCACATGTCTTCGTCGACGGCGATCAGTTCGCCGGGGTGGCCCGTCTGGCCGGGGGTCTTGGCAGGAGGGCGTTGGTCGCTCATCTCGGTTGTCTTGGCTCAATGGATCGTGCAGACATGCAAGAGCTACCCAACACTGGTTTGCGC
The DNA here is from genome assembly GCF_900156155.1 of Aromatoleum tolulyticum. Lineage (GTDB taxonomy): Bacteria > Pseudomonadota > Gammaproteobacteria > Burkholderiales > Rhodocyclaceae > Aromatoleum > Aromatoleum tolulyticum. Next base: position 265,091 of record NZ_FTMD01000007.1, on the reverse strand, counting down.
AAGCCCTGCTCGGACACAAGCCGCCGGACATTACCGCGATCTATCGCGACGTGCGCGGGGCCGAGTGGATCGAGACGAATACAGTCTGAACGAGCTTGAATTAGGGCGCCGACTCAAGAGCAGCTGTTTTCACGCTTCAACTCAAGCGCCCTATTGCCGAGCTCCCACAAAATTGCCTTCGCACGCACCTTGTGATATTTGTCGTATCCACCACCATCGACACGACAGACGTCGGCATGCGATTCGTCGTTCTGCCTGGCTGTGTCGAACACCGCGAATAGCCGCGTTGAGCTGGATGCACCTTCCGGAGTACATAGCTGGGCGCGCACGTCGCCACACTCAAAGACGGCGAAACCAATAAACTTGCGCGCCGGTTTATTGGGGTTATCGCGATTCCAATTAGAAACTCTTGTCTCTGCGGCAGCCTCGAGTGCATCAAGTGAAGAGTGCTCTATGCGATTTACGGACAGGCCAATTCTCTCGACGTCACAGAACGCGTCAGGCTTGAGTTCCCCAGCGCCCGCATTCCAATGCACAGGATCAAGAAGCTGCCGATACAAACGCTCTGAATCCTGAACAGGCCCAGGCGACATCTCGGCGGCAGGCAACGCTTCCCACTCAAGGACAGTGTCGACCGGCACCTCGCGAAGTTGAGGTCCTAATTCCTTTGGTTCCCGCGGCCGTTCAAAGAATTCTTTGCAAGGATTCGACAGCAATTGTTTTTACGCAGCAAGCTCTTCCTGGTCGCTGAGCACGCTCAACATCCACACGTACCAGCCACGGCCTTTTGCACGCCAATCAATTGCGTCCTCGAAGGCATCTCTCCCGGTGCGACGGTCTCGGGTATAAAGCGAAATCCGACCGCCCCCCTCAATACGAAGATCGATGTACCCCGCCGTTGAGCTCCAATAAAATCCAATCTCACCTTCCGACGAAATAGTCGGGGTCGGCAGCGCTAGTCCTGCAGGAAATGCATTGATGAATTCTTTTGAATCATGCACACAGGCGCGTGAAGGTGAACAAGCCCCCTCCCCATCCCAATCGTCTTGGAAGGACGCGTAGTAATCTAGCTCGGAAATTATCCGATCGATTGCACTAGGGAATCTAGTGTTGTCGACTTTGTAAATACCTTCAGCCTCAGCATCGCGTGCAGTGAAATTACCTTTCTGCAGCACGATCTCGGGCGCATTGCCAACACGGGGCTCCCATGCTGGGCGAGCGGTTGCGATGTGCACCATTGCTGCAGCATATATGAGACTTGTGGTGACGGGCTCAAACATAGTAGTCAACTACCCTTCAATTTGATCTTCGCAAGGAGCGGCTCTGTTAGCAGATTCTTAAAAACCTCTTTACTAAGACAATGAAGTTCGTTTTGTAGCTCAATAACCGACTGCAATGCCCCATTTGCCGATATTGCCGGCTCGGGCAGAGCACGGTGAGACGTCAAAATCTGAATCGCACGCCCCTTCGGCTCGTCAACGATATTAACGTTGATGTTATCAAGGCGGTTATGCCTAATTGGCCGTTCCGATCTCTCAAAAAATCCGTGATGAGAATGCCACGTTTGCGTGCACTGAAGCGAATGCCGGGCAATAAAAGGAGATTCCGCCCTAAAAACCTCGTCCAATTTCAGCTCAGCGGGATTACCTCGCCACACGAATCGATCCACATACTGCAGTCCCACAGCAGTGATCAAAACAGAATTCGGAAGCGCAGGAAGAATCGCGGCAAACAAGTTTTGGGCGTCATCAATGAGCACGCGCCAACGCTTGTAATCCGCCACCACCATGAGACAACTCTGGCGATTAAGCTGGACCTGTTGCTCAAGCTCGCCAGAATTAGAAAACCGAGAATAGGAATAGCCACCGATCTCGGACTCGGCGGAGGGGACGCTGCCAGGACCGGGTTGGAGGTTCACACGCAACGTCTGCTGAGTTTCGACCTTGGGGTAGGTTTTCAGGACGGCTTTAGCCGCATCCCGCACTACCTGAAGTGCAGCGATCTCGATTTCCTGGGCCCACTCAATAGCCAGAACGGCGTTCTGGATGGAGTGATCGCCCGCGTGAGGATAGAGTAGATCAAGACTCATGACAGTAACAGTTTAGCATTGTCTCGTAGCACTCACACTCCATGTGCTGCAATGAAACGTCAGCAACTTCACGCATGTTAGCCGAACTTGTCGCACGCACGGTACGACGAACTGCTCGCATCGCTTCGAACATCCAATCCAATCTCGCCCCTCTTAGTTGCATTCGTGTCGAAGGAGTTTTGAGAAAGCTTCGCACCGCGCGACACAACCAATTGAAATTACGCGAATTTTTTATCAATGCACCGTGCACACCATGCACGGATCGAAGGAGCGCACGACGTGCTGGACGGCGAGCGGTACCTGCTCGCCGTCCCCGACCGGCGTGCCGACGAGCGCCTGTTCGAGGGCGCCGGGGGTGCCGGCGGCGTCGCGCGGCGAGAAGTTCCACGTGGTCGGGGCGACGACCTGGTAGTTGGCGATGCGGCCCTGGCGGATCACGAGCCAGTGGCCGAGCGCGCCGCGTGCGGCTTCGACCATGCCGAGGCCCTGCGCCTCGTCGGGCATCGGGCCGTGGTGGCAGAAGGCTTCGCCCGGCTCGATCGCGCGCACCCAGCGCTCCATCGCCGGGACGACGCGGGCGAATTCGAGCACGCGCGCGATGACGCGGTTGGCGACGTTGCCGCCGCTCGCGGCGACGAGGTCGCGGATCAGCGGCTGGCCGTCGACGACCTGGCGCGCGAGCGCGCCGCATTCGACGACTTCGCCCGCGAGGCGCGGCGCCTTGCACCAGCTGTAGGCGCCGGGGCGCTCGATGTCGACGCGGGTGTCGCCCTGCCACGGGTGCAGCGGGTGGGCGTCGGCCATCCAGGCGTGGCTCGCGTCTTCGGCGATATCGGTGTGGGGGACGGAGGCGAGCGTCTCCGTTGGGGCATGCCACACGCCGCGCGCGAAGAGCGGCTCGCCGGCCGTCGGGTAGTTGCCGTAGCTGAGGAAGCGGTCGGTCGCGCGGCCGAGGCGGTCGAGCGCGAGAACGTCGGCGAGCTCGAGGAACAGGCGGAAGTCGCTCGATGCGGGCGCCCTGTCCGCCTTCCAGGCTTCGAGCGCGGCGACGGAATCGAGCGCGGCGATCGCCTCCAGGCTGTCTCCGAAGAGATGGCGTTCGAGCCAACCGCGGAACTGGCGCAGCAGCGCGTGCACGCGGATCTTCTCGGACGCGCCGATGGCGCGCGCGGAGCCGCCGGGCTGCAGCGTGAGGCTGTGCGGCCATTTGCCGGCGAGGATACCGAGAATCTGCAGGAAGGCGGCGCGCGCGGGCAGCGCATCGGCAGTCGCGGAGCCCTCGACGGCCTTGAAGCGCGCGCGCGCGGCGTCGAACCAGGGGTGGCCGGCATAGGCGTCGCGCGCAAAATCCGGCATGAAGAAGAGGTAGAAGTGGGTGAAGTGGTCGGCGAGGTTTTCGTTGGCGAGGATGAGGTTCGCGGCGAGCTCGCCGTTGGGGGGCGGCACGAGGCCCATCGCGTCGCCGAGCGCGCGCGCCGCGGCGGCCGATTGCGACACCGAGCAGATGCCGCAGATGCGCGGCACGAACACGAGTGCGTCGCGCGGGTCCTTGCCCAGCAGGATCTGTTCGAAGCCGCGGAACAGCGGCGAGTTCACCTGCGCGGCCGCAACGCGGCCGTCACGAACGTCGAGCGTGACTTCGAGGTCGCCTTCGACGCGGTTGAAGGGGCCGACGACGAGACGGGTCATTTGGCACGCTTCCCGCGGATCGGCGGGGCGACGACCGGGTGGTCGACGCGCGAATTGTCACGCACGCGCTTCGGCGTCGCGGACTTCGACAGCGCGGCGAGCGCGACGAACCAGGCCTTGGGCATGTCGGAGGGCAGGCCGATGGGGATGCCGGCGACCTTGGGGGTCGTCGCGAAGGGGTGGCCGGGTTCTTCGAAGCCGGGCTCGGTGCAGGCGATGCACGCGTAACCACCGGTGATGCACGAGCCGCCGCCGTTCCACGGGCGGACGTTGCAGTCGGCGTGCGCCTGCGTGCCCATGCAGCCGAGGTTTTCCATCAGGCAGCCGAGGTCGGAGGCCTTCTCGGCGCTAGCCTTGAACTCGTAGAACTCGTTGCGGCTGCAGCCGTGGTGCACGAGGTGGTCGGCGTAGAAGCGCGGACGGGCGAGTGCGTCGACGCCGTCGGCGCCGAGTTCGCCGAGAGCGAGGCCGAGCAGGGTTTCGACGACCCAGGCGGGGTGGGTCGGGCAGCCGGCGACGTTGATCACCGGGAGGCCACCCGCCGCGCGGTATTCCGCGCCGAGCAGGCCGCCGGGGGTGTCGCCGTCGTATTGCAGGCCGCAGGCGTCGGCGGGATTCGTGCCGCCGGCGGTGATGCCGCCCCAGGCGGCGCAACTGCCGATCGCGAGGGTGTGACGGGCGCGGGCGGCGAGGTCGCGAACCCAGGCGATCATCGGGCGACCGGTACCGGCGAGCATGTGGAAGCGGCCGGTGCCTTGGGGGCCGCGCAGCATGGAGCCCTCGATGCACAGGAGCTCGACGGGGGTGTCGCCGCGCACGCACGATTCGAGCAGCGCGATGACTTCGGCACCGGTCTGTTCGGACAACGCCGGATGCCACAGGATATTGATGCCGGCGTCGCGCAGCATCGCGACGAGGTCGCGGGCATCGTGGCACAGCAGGGACATCGTGCAGCCGCCACAGCCGCCGGATTGGAGCCAGAGGAGGTTCATGGCTTGGCTCCGGTTGGCGTGTAATCCGTCAAGACCGCCCCCGCCGGGGTGTATTCCGCGCCTCGTTGGCGCGTGGCGGACGCCTCGGCACGGAATACGCCCGGTCGGGGGCTGGGCCGCGCCATTCGGGAGGGGCGTGGGTGGGCGCCGCTGCAGGGCTTTTGTAGGGCGGGAGGAGCAACGCGTATCCCGCCATGCTGCGGCAGGGCGAAGTCGGACGCTTGGATTGGCGGGATACGCTGCGCTGCTCCCGCCCTGCGGTTCGGCATCTCAGCCTGTCTCCAATCCATATCGCGCGAGCTTGCTGCGCAGCCCGACGCGCGAAAGGCCCAGTTCCGCGGCCGCGCGCGTCTTGTTCCAGCGGTGGCGGATCAGGCTTTCCTTCACGATGCGGGCTTCGAGCGCTTCGAGGCGGGTCTTGAGGTCGCCGTCGAGACCGGCCAGCAGCTGGAGTTCTGGTTCCTGGTGGTCCTCGGCGGCGCGCAGCACGCGCGGCGAGAGGTGGGCGGCGGCGAGCCGGGGACCGTCGGAGAGCGCGATCATGCGCAGGACTTCGTTGCGCAGTTCGCGCACGTTGCCGGGCCAGCGGTAGGCCTGCAGGCAGGCGAGGACGTCGGCGCCCAAGGGGTCGAAGGTCCGGCCGAGGGATTGCTGCGCGCTGTCGACGTATTGCTGCGCGATCAGCGGGATGTCCATGCGCCGGTCGCGCAGCGGCGGCACGGCGATGGTGATCGCGGCGAGGCGGTAGTAGAGGTCTTCGCGGAAGCGCCCTTCGCGCACGTCGGCTTCGAGGTCGCGGTTGGTCGCTGCGATCACGCGCACGTCGACGGCAACCGGGCGCGCGGCGCCGACCGGGCGGACCTCGCCTTCCTGCAGCACGCGCAGCAGTTTCACCTGGAAGGCGGCGGAGGTTTCGCCGATCTCGTCGAGCAGGATGGAGCCGTTGTCGGCTTGGCGGAACAGGCCTTCGCGGTCTTCATGCGCGCCGGTGAAGGCGCCGCGACGGGCGCCGAAGAGCTCGGATTCGAGCAACGTGTCGGGCACGGCGCCGCAGTTCTCGACGACGAAGGCCTGCTCGCTGCGGCCGCTGCCGTAGTGCAGCGCGCGCGCGAGGAGTTCCTTGCCGGTGCCGGATTCGCCGGTCAGCAGCACCGGGATGTCGAAGTCGGCGACCTTGGCGACGAGGGCGCACAGCGCGTTCATCGGCGAGTCGGGGGCGCGCAGCAGGGCGTCGGCGCCGAAGCGGCGGCGCGAGGCTTCCTTCTTGCCGGCGACGCGCTGGCGCAGCACGGGGCTGGCGACCTTGAGGTCGAGCGACAGGCGCTGGTTCTCGCGCTGCAGGCGGTGCATCTCGGCCGCGCCGCGCAGCGTGAGCAGGAGTTGTTCGGGCTGCCAGGGCTTGAGCAGGTACTGGTAGATGCCGCCGTCGTTGATGCCGGCGATGATGTCTTCGGAGTCTGTGTAGCCGGAGATGATGATGCGCACCGCGTCGGGCCAGCGCTCGCGCACTTCGCGCAGCAGCTGCACGCCGGAAGTGCCGGGCATGCGCTGGTCGGAGAGGACGATCTGGATGAATTCGCGTTCGAGGATCGCGAGGGCGTCGGCGGCGGACGAGGCGGTGAAGACTTCGAAGTCCTCGTCGAGGGTGCGGCGCAGGGCTTCCTGCGAGCGGATCTCGTCGTCGACGATGAGGACTGTGGGCAGGGTGGGCGTCATGCCGCTTCGACCTCCCCCGGCACGCGCCAGCCGAGGTCGCGGTGGCGGGCGAGGTGGCGCGGGGTCCAGGATTGCGGGCTCTTCATCACGAAATGGTAGCGCGCGACGTGGTAGCTGGGGTCGAAGCCGTAGAAGTTGCGGCGCATCGCGGCGAGTTCCTCTTCGCGGTAGGCGGCGAGCGGCTTTTGGGCTTCGTCGGTGGCGCGACAGGCGGTCTTTGCAGCGATGCGCTCGGCGAGCGTCGGGTCGGCCGCGAGCGCGGCGGCGTGGCGGGCGACTTCGGTTTCGAAGGTCGCCAGATCGGCGCTGAAGGTCGCGTCGACGAGGCCCGCGGCGCGGGCGGCGCGCGCGAGGAGCGGCAGGCGGTTGCCCATGATGCGGCGGGCGGCGTCAATGCCGACGCGGCGCGGCAGCAGGTAGGTCCAGTATTCGGAGCCGAACAGGTTGCCCATGTTCTTGTAATGCGGGTTCATGACGATGCCGTCGCGCGCCCAAACGAGATCCGCGGCGAGCGCGAGGAAGCAGCCCCCTGCCCCGGCATTGCCGCGCAGCGCGGCGACCGTGAGGCGGTCGGTGAGCGTCAGCAGCGCGAGGCAGACGTCGTTCATCGCGTTGATGTTGGCCCAGGATTCGTCGGCGGGCGAGGCGGCGGCTTCGATGCGGTTGAGGTGGATGCCGTTGGACCAGAAGTCGCGCCCGCCTTCGAGGACGAGGACGCGGGTGGGGCGGGAACGGGCGAATCGAATCGCGGCGGTGAGGCGTTGGCACTGGTCGGTGGCCATCGCGCCGTTGTAGAAGTCGAAGGCGAGGAAGCCGGTCGTGCCGTCGGGGCTTTCGCGGTAGCGGAGTTCGCTCCAGCGGGCGTCGCTTGCCTCCCGGTGCAGCGGGACCTGAAGTTCGGGGAGTTCGGCCGCTTCGGCGGCGAAGGCGGCAGTCGCGGGGAGCTTGAAGGGGTGGTCGCTGTCGGCGCGTTTGACGTGTCCGATCCACACGGCGCCGTCGACCGTTGTGCGGAGGATGGCGCCGTCGCGGCGGGCTATAGCTACGCCGGGTGTTGCCGGACGGGCTTCGTCGGCGGTCGCGGGATGGGCGTCGAAGAGATGGCAGGGCGTGTCGAACAAGGCGTCGGCGACGCCGGGGAAGCCGTCGGCGGCGCGGAGTTTTTGCAGGATCGTCGCTGTACTGTCGTGCGTCCAGTCGATTTTTCGGTCGGACTGTTTCAGTAGCGGGCGTTCGATGCCGACAGTGAGCTGTGGTGCTGCTAAACCGCCCCCTCCGGGCGCTGTCTCGCGCCTCGTTGGACGCGTGGCGGACGCCTCGGCACGAAACACCGCCCGAAGGGGGCTGCCGTGTGCGGGGCTGGACGAGCTTGCGTTGTGTTCGGCGTTTTGATTTGTGGCGCTGGCTGCGTGTTCGAGGATGTGCGCGAGCGGTGTTGGCGTCCATTGCCCTTCGCGCCAGCGCGGGACGGCCTGGATGGCGGATCTGACCGCCTGTAGCGCGGCGGCCGTGACTTCGTTGCGGTAGAGGCTCGCTTTCGTGGCCTCGCGCATCCGGAAGCGGACGCTTGCCCACACCGGGCCGGCGTCCATCGCCGCTTCGGCCTGCAGCACGGTGACGCCCCACTCCGTCTCGTCGTTCGTGATCGCCCAGTCGAGCGCAGACGGGCCGCGGTCGCCGACGATGCCGGGATGCACGATCAGCGTGAGGTGGTGCGACCAGATGGATTCGGGGACAGCACGCTTGAGGAAGGGGGCGAGGATCAGGTCGGGGCGGAACAGCGCGACGGCTTCCTCGGCGACACGGTCGGCGATGTCGAATTCGACCGATAGCTCGTGTCCGTCGGCCGTGAGTTCGGCGAAAAGCCGCTGCGTGAGGCTGTTGAAGCTGTGGGTCAGAAGCAGGATGCGCATTGGAGAACTCGGAACTCAATAAGACGGTCCCTTCCCCTTCAAGGGGGCGAGGACGGGGTTTCGCGAAGCACCGCTTCGCGCCGTCCAAGCGGGCTGGCTGTGCAAAGCCAGCCCTGGGACGGACAGGATGGGGATGGGTTGTTTCCCGGCGGAGCGGAAACCCATCCCCACCCCAGCCCTCCCCTTGAAGGGGAGGGGGATCGGAGCCCCTGACAGCAGTGCGAACAATCTCCCGATCACGTCTTCCATCCCGATCAACAAATCCTCGGCAACTGCTCACCCGACAGCCAGTCCACCATCCGCCGGCCTCCGAACGTGGTGCGGATCTGGACGAAGGCGTTCGGGTCGGCGGTGACGGTGCCGATGCGAGCCGCGCGCTCGCCCAGCGGATGGGCGCGCATCGCGGCAAGGAGGCGATCGGCGTCGTCGGCCGGGCAGATCGCGATCAGCTTGCCTTCGTTCGCGACGTACAGCGGATCGAGGCCCAGCAGTTCGCAGGCGGCGGCGACCTGGGGCTGGACGGGGATCACTGCTTCGTCGAGTTCCATGCCGACGCCGGACTGGGTCGCGATCTCGTTCAGTGTCGTCGCCAGTCCCCCACGTGTCGGGTCGCGCAGCACGCGGATCGTCGGGACCGCGTCGAGCATCGCGGCGATGAGACCGTGCAGCGCGGCGGTGTCGGAGGCGATTTCGGAGTCGAAGGCGAGCGATTCGCGTTGCGCCATGATCGCCATGCCGTGGTCGCCGAGGGTGCCGGAGACGAGGATCGCGTCGCCGGGGCGGGCGTTGGCACCGCCGATCTCGCGCCCCGAAGGCAGTGCGCCGACGCCGGTGGTCGTGATGAAGACGCCGTCGCCCTTGCCCTGCTCGACGACCTTGGTGTCGCCGGTGACGACGGGCACGCCGGCTTCGCGCGACGCCTGCGCCATCGACGCGACGATGCGCGCGAGCTCGGCGAGCGGGAAGCCTTCCTCGAGGATGAAGCTCGCGGCGAGATACAGCGGGCGCGCGCCCATTACCGCGAGGTCGTTGATCGTGCCATGCACGGACAGGCAGCCGATGTCGCCGCCGGGGAAGAACAGCGGGCTCACGACGTGGGCGTCGGTCGCGACGACGAGGCGTTCGCCCGGCACGGGGGCCGGCAGCACCGCCGCGTCGTCGCCGCGTTCGAGGTGTTCGTTGGCGAAAGCGCCGGCGAAGAGTTCGGAGATCAGCTGCGCCATCGCGCGGCCGCCGGCGCCGTGGCCCATGTCGACGCGGCCGTGCTTGAGGTCCAGCGGGCGCACGTAGCCCTTCTTGACGGGGGAGGCGAGGCTCATCGTGTCGTCCCGGCGACGACCGGGACATCCCGGAAGCGCCCGTAGTTGTAGTGCGCCGCGCAGGCGCCTTCGGAAGACACCATGCATGAGCCCATCGGGTTCTCGGGCGTGCACACGGTGCCGAACAGCTTGCAGTCGGTCGGCGTCTTCACGCCGCGCAGGATCGCGCCGCATTCGCAGGCGCGGTTGTCGGGGACGGAGACGAATTCGAGGCCGAACCTGGCTTCCGCATCCCATTGGGCGAAAGGCGCGCGGATCCTCAGTGCGGAATACGGCACCTCGCGCAGCCCGCGCCATTCGAAGCTGCGGCGCAGCTCGAAGACCTCCGACACCAGCGCCTGCGCCTTGAGGTTGCCGTCCTCGGTCACGGCGCGCGTGAACTCGTTCTCGACCTCGGCGCGGCCTTCGTTCACCTGCCGGATCAGCATGCGGATCGCCTGCATCACGTCGAGCGGCTCGAAGCCGGCGATCACGACGGGCTTGCGGTATTCCTCGGCGAAGAAGGCGTAGGGGCGGCTGCCGATGATCGTCGATACATGCGCGGGGCCGATGAAGCCATCGAGCGGCACGGTGCCAAGCTCGCGCACTTCGGGCGATTCGAGGATCGTCAGGATCGCCGACGGTGTCAGCACGTGGTTGCACAGCACGCTGAAGTTCGCGAGTTGCAGCGCCTGGGCCTGGCGCAGTACCAGCGCGGTGGGCGGGGTCGTCGTCTCGAAGCCGATCGCGAAGAACACGACTTCGCGTTCGGGCATCTTCTGCGCGAGCGCCAGTGCATCGGCCGCCGAATACACCATGCGGATGTCGGCGCCGCGCGCCTTGGCCTTCAAGAGCGACAGGCCGTCGGACGCCGGTACGCGCAAGCAGTCGCCGTAGGTGCAGATCGTCACCTCGGGACGGGACAGCGCGAGCCGGATCGCCATGTCGATGCGGCCGATCGGCAGCACGCACACGGGGCAGCCGGGGCCGTGGATCATGCGCACGTTGGCCGGCAGCAGGTCGGTGACGCCGTAGCGCGAGATCGCGTGCGTGTGGCCGCCGCAGAATTCCATGAAGGCGTAGTTGCGGCCGGGGTCGGCCTCGCGCGCGATCGCGCCGGCGAGCTTGGCGGCGAGCGCGCCGTCGCGGAACTCATCGACGTACTTCATGCCGCCCCTTCTTCGGAAGCGGCCGCGAGCGCGGGGCCGGCGGGGCCGGCGAGGCCGGCTTCGGCGAAGAGGGCGAGGGTCTGCTCCGCCTCGTCCTGGTCGAGCTTCGACAGCGCGTAGCCGACATGCACGATCACGTAGTCGCCGACCGCGGCGCCGTCGACCAGCGCGAGCGAGATTTCCTTGCGCACGCCGCCCAGGTCGACACGGCAGGCGTCACCGGGCAGCAGTTCGACGATGCGGGCGGGGATGGCGAGGCACATCTTTCATTCCTTGGAATCGGTGGTCGATGCAGTACGCGGGCCGGGCATGGCACTGCGTAGGGCGGGAGAAGCCGAAGGCGCATCCCGCCGCCAAAGGCCGAAAGTCGCGCCACGCCCCGTCGGCGGGATTCGCTGCGCAGCTCCCGCCCTACGATGCACGGCATTCCCCGGCCATCAGGTGATGAATCGCGACCCACGCCTGCCCCAACGCGAGGCCGGCGTCGCCGGGCGACAGGTGCTGCGCTTCAAGCACCGTGAGTCCGCGTTCACGCAGCGCAGCGCCGAGACGCTGCGACAGGATACGGTTGTGCAGACAACCGCCGGAGAGGGCGACAACATCGAGCCCGGTGCGCGCGACGGCCTGCGCGATCCAGTCTGCAAGCGCGGTGGCGAGCGTCACGTGGAAGCGCGCGGCGCCGCGGGCGGCGTCCGGCTCGTCCGCCAACGCGACGAGAAGCGGCATCAGGTCGAGCCGCCCTGCCCCGTCGATGATCCATCCGTCGGCCTCGGCGGGCAGATCGCCGCCGCGGTCGAGGTATCCGGCCGCCGCACGTTCAAGCGCGATCGCGGCTTCGGCCTCGAACTGCATCACCGGGCACAGGTCCAAGAGCCCCGCGGCAGCATCGAACACGCGGCCGAGACTGGACGTGCGCGGGCACAGTGCCGCGCGGTCGAGGAGTTGCGCGAGCATCGCCGCGGCGGGCTGCGCGGCGAAGCGGCTCGCGATTTCGTCGGCGCGGCCGGCGCGATGCAGCACGGCGGCCGCCATGCGCCACGGTTCGCGCGCGGCGCGGTCCCCCCCGGCGAGCGGCAGCGGCGCGAGATGGCCGAGGCGCTCGAAGGACGCGCCTTCGACGCTGAGCAGCTCACCTCCCCAGGCCGTGCCGTCGGTGCCGAGGCCCACGCCGTCGAGCGCGAGCCCCAGCGCGGGGCCGGGGTGCCCGTTCTCCGCCAGCACGGCAGCGACGTGTGCGTGGTGATGCTGCACGGGAATCGCCGGCACGCCCAGGCGTGCAGCCAACTCGCACGCGCGGCGGGAGGAATGGAAATCGGGATGCAGGTCGTGCGCGATCGCCGCGGGGGCGCCGGACGCGAGCAGCGCCTCGGCGAGCGCGTCCATGCGCTTGCACGCTTCCGGGCTGTCGAGGTCGCCGACGGTTTCGCTCATCAACGCCACACCGTCCTGCGCGCGACACAAGGCATTCTTGAACCACGCGCCGAACGCGAACACGGGCGGGCCAGCGAGTGCGAGCGGAATCGCGGGCGCTGCGAAGGGCGGGAGGTCGGAGAAGTTCATGCTGTGCCAGCCATGATGCCGTTCGGGCCGAGCCCTTCGACAGGCTCGGGGCGAACGGTCGTGTCCGCTTTCCATCGTGGCCGACGGACGGAGGGATTCATCTCCGGAAACATCCCCTTAATCCACCTGCTCGCCAAGCGAAGCCTGCGTCTTCGACACCCGCGCCTTCGCCATCCCCCGCTCCAGCCATGCGAGCCAATCGGCGATGCCCTCGCCAGTCGTAGACGAGGTCCGGATCACCTCGATCGCCGGGTTCACGCGGCGCGCGTAGCCGATCGCGCGCTCGACGTCGAAAGTCAGATGCGGCAGCAGGTCGACCTTGTTCAGCAGCATCAGGTCGGCCGCGGCGAACATGTCGGGGTACTTCAAGGGCTTGTCCTCGCCCTCGGTCACCGACAGGATCGCGACCTTGTGCGCCTCGCCGAGGTCGAAGGCGGCCGGGCACACGAGGTTGCCGACGTTTTCGATCAGCAGCAGGCTTTCGTCGGCGAGCGCCATCTGCGCGAGCGCGCGGCCCACCATGTCGGCGTCAAGATGGCAGCCCTTGCCGGTGTTGATCTGCAGCGCCGGCACGCCGGTCGCGCGGATGCGCTCGGCGTCGAACTCGGTCTGCTGGTCGCCTTCGATCACCGCGGCGGGCACGCGGCCGGCAAGCTCGGTGAGCGTGCGCACGAGCAGCGTGGTCTTGCCCGAGCCGGGGCTGGAGACGAGATTCAGCGCGAAGATGCCGCGCGCGGCGAGGTGACGCCGGTTTTCGTCGGCACGGGCGTCGTTCTTGCCGAGGATGTCGCGTTCGATCTTGACCATCTGCGACTGCGTGAGACCGGGCGCATGGGCGTGGGCCGGGCCGGCGCCGAAGTGCAGGTGGTGATCGCCGCTGTGGATGTGGGTGTCCTCGCGGGCGTCCACGGAGACGGGTTCAGGCAGCGCGCCTTCGACCGCTGGGGGCGCCGTGTTTACGGCCTTCCACGCGCGCGTCGCGCCGCCCTGCGCGCGCGCGGCTTTCGCCCGCCCCGCGCCGCCGATATTCACTTCTCCCGCCCCGCAACCGCACACCGTACACATCGCCCTGCTCCACCTCGTCCGCGACCGCGAAGGCCGCATCATCCCTTCAATCGACTTCGATTTCCTTGACCCGCATCTCGGTCCCGCCGGTCGGTCTTACCTGATAGCCGCCGCAGTGCGGACACGGGTCGTAGCGCTGCGCCAGCGGCACGCTGCGATCGCACGCGAGGCACCAGCCTACGCCCGCGACCGCCTCGATCTCGATCGTCGCGCCGTCCGCCAGCGAGTCGCGCAGCACCACGTCGAGGCAGAAGCGCAGCGCCTCGACCTCGACCGACGACAGCTCGCCGATCTCGAGCACGATCGTCCTCACGCGCGTCGCGCCCTGCGCGGTCGCCGCATCCTCGACGATGCCGCGCACGCTCTCGGCGAGCGACATCTCATGCACCGGCCAGGTCCTCGATCGCGATCTCGTACTCGACGCAGGGATCCAGCGACAGCACCAGCGCCTTCAGGCGCAGCAGCGCAGCGTCGTCGGATTCCGCCTCCCAGCCGCTGCCTTCGCGCACGAAGGGGCCGTCGGCGTGGAAGTTCCACTCGGTCGGCGCAACGATCGCGTACTCGGCAATGCGCTCGCCGTCGAGGCGCACCGCATGCATCAGCAGGCCGCGCGCGGTCTCGACGCAGGCGAGGCCCGCGTTTTCGCCCAGCGGCGCGGCATCGACCAGCACCGGCATGTCGGACGCGAGCGGATGGCGCAGGCGGCTCGCGCAGTCCGAGAGATCCACGACACGTGCGAAAAGGCGCGCGGCGATGCGGTGGCGATGCGCGAGCAGGTTGCGCACCATCATCGACCCGGCGTGGCGCGCGAGCACGCCCGTCTCGTGCGCGCGGCCGAACAGCGTCGGCGCGGCGCAGAAGTCCGCGGACGGCACGCCGCCCAGCTCGTGCGCCCAGGCGCCCGCGGCGAGTGCCGGCAGCAGCGGCACGGCCTCCCCTTCCGGGGTCGAGGACCCCATCTCGATCAGGTCCGCGAGCGCCGCGCCGATCGAGCCGCCCCGCCGCGCGCGTTCGACGAATTCGCGCAGGCCGCTGGGCTCTCGGGCGGCACGGAAGAAGCCGGTGAGCAGTTCGACGACCACCAGATCAAGCAGATCGCCGCCCAGTTCGTAGGCGGCGCGCGCTTCGCCGCACAGCCCCAGGCGCCGGTGCAATTCCACGAAACGGTCGGTGCGCGGCGAATGGCCGAACAGTTTCGGCCAGTCGAGCATCAGGCGCCACAGGTGCTCCTGCGCGATTTCCGTCGCGAGCGCGCGCTCCTCGGCCCACGCTTCGGCGCGGGCGAGATTCTGCGCCCCGGCGGCGACGCACGCCGCGATCGCCGCGATACCCTGCGCGCGCGAACACAGGCTGAAAAGCGCCGGCACGAGCTTGACCGCTTCCTCGACGCTGCGCCCGACGAGCGCCTGTGCGGCCTGCGGCCGCGGGTTCTCCACCCGCACGCCGCTGATGCGGCGGCCGTCGCGGATCGCGCGCAGGCGAATCCTGCCGTCCGGGCTCATGCCAGACTCCCGCCGCCGTCCGCTGCCCCGCCGCGCGCGACGAGGCGTCGCCAGCCCTGAACCATGCTTTCTCCTTGCGCCGCCCGACCCGTGACGACGAGTGTGTTCCGGCCGGCCTGCGCGGCGCGGAAACGGGGTCGCGACGATGATAGGCGCAGTCGCACGCGCATGAAAGCCTGCCGGCACGGCCCGCGAGGCCATGTCAGGAACGGCCGCGCAGGAAGGCGCGACGGGATGGCGATGGCGGGGTACGCGGATGCGGCGCGGGATCGCCGGAATCTGTCGCGTCGGGGGTCGCAGGCAGCGGTTGGAGCACCGTCGCGAGGGCCTCGCGCGCGATCGCGCAGGCCGCCGCGGTGTCGCTGATGCCGTCGGGCGGCGCGATCAGCGGGCAGTACAGCAAGGCCGGCACGAGGTCGGACGCGTGCTCGGCGGCCTCGCCGATGAAGACGAGATCGCCCACCGGCAGGCTCAGCGTGTGGCGGGTGCCGGCCGCGGTGTCGCGCCACAGGGTGCCACCGCCGGGCAGCAGCGCGAGCTGGATGCTCCACGGCGTCACCAGCGCGGCGAGCCAGTCGCCGTCCACGCGTTCGCAGGCCGCGACCGTGACGTTGAGGGCGTCGTTGAGGAAGGGCAGCCCGAGCATGCGCGTCTCATGCACACGACGGAAATGGCGCGCCAGCGGTGTACTCGGGTCGGACTGCCACGGGGTGGCGACCTCCGCTTCCGGCGGGCGGAAAGCCGGCACGCGGACGAAGGGGATCACCTCGCTCACGCGGCATCCCTCGCCGAAGGCAGGTCGCGGAACCACGCATCGGGGTGGTAATCGCCGTCGAGCGTGGCCGCGAGCGCCGCCAGCGCCTCTTCGGTCAGCGCGAGGCCTTCCTCGTCCAGCACCTCCTTCGCGAAACCGAGCGCAACGAGCACCCAGGTGCCGACCGGTTGCGCGCCGACGAGCAGCATGTTGGCCTGCTCGCGGCGCTCGCCGCGCACGACCCACGCGATCTCGCCGTCGCCGACCCACGCTTCGACCTGCATCGGCACCGACAGGCACATGTCAGGCAGCCTTCGCCGGCGTCTGCAAGCCATACTCCGCCAGCGCATCGCGGATCGCCTGCAGCGCCTGCGGCATCGCCGCACGCACCGGCGCGCTCTGCTCCATGCAGGTCGAGATGTCGAAAGGCTGCACGCCGACGACGACGACGTGGCGCGGCGCGCGTTCGGTGATCTCGAGCGTCGCGAGCACGTCCGACAGCCCGACCTGATGCGGCGAGATGCGCGCACGGAAGAAGGCCGGCACCTCGTCGTCCTTCAGCACGACGACGCTTGCGGGCGGCTTGCCCACGCGCACGCAGTCCGCGATCACCAGCAGGTCGAGGTTCTCGAGGTCTTCCAGCAGCTCCATCGCCGCGGTACCGCCGTCGAGCACCGTCAGCGCCGCGGGGATGTCGTACTCGGCCTGCAGTTGTTCGACCAGCCGCACGCCGACGCCTTCGTCGGTGAGCAGGATGTTGCCGACGCCCAGCAGGACCGCGCGGCGGATCTCGGTCGAGGCCATCACGCCGCCTTCACGCGCACGACTTCCGTGTTTTCGGTATCGAGGATATGCACCGCGCACGCCAGGCAGGGGTCGAAGGAGTGGATCGTGCGCAGCACTTCCAGCGGTTTCTCGGCGTCGGCGACCGGGTTGCCGAGCAGGCAGGCCTCGTACGGCGCCATCTCGTCCTTCTCGTTCTTCGGCGCGGCGTTCCACGTCGAGGGCACGACGCACTGGTAGTTCTTGATCTTCTGGTTCTCGATCACGACCCAGTGCGACAGGATGCCGCGCGGCGCCTCGTGGAAGCCGACACCGTGGATCTCCCCCTTGGGGAAGACCGGCGCGTTGAAGGTGTCGAGGTCGCCCTTGGCCATGTTGTCGATGAGCATCTGCCACTGGCCCTTCAGCGTGTCGGTCTCGACCCCGCACATGATCGCGCGCGAGGCGTGACGGCCGATGGTCGAGTGCATCGCGTCCAGCCCGACCTTGGTCTTCGCCAGCGAGGACACCGTGTCCAGCATCCCGGTCGCGTACTTGGTGATGCCTTCGTGCTTGGCGGCAAGACCGCACAGCACGCGCGCGAGCGGTCCGACCTGCGCCGGCTTGCCGAGGAAGGTCGGCGACTTGAGCCACGAGTACTTGCCGTCGTCCTGGAAGTCGGTGTATTTCGGCGTCGTCTCGCCCTTGTAGGGATGCAGCGTCGCCGCGTCGCCCGCGCCGTACTCGTACCACGAGTGCTTGATCGCCTCCGACACGCCGTCCTCGAAGAACTTGTCGCCGAAGGCCGTGATCGGCTTGAACTGGGAGAGATCGCCGTTCGGTATGTAGCCGCCGGGGATCGCGAACTGCGTGCCGGCCGCGTCGAGCGGGATGTCCGGCGCCGCGAGGTAATTGACGACGCCGCGGCCGACCTGCGTCCATTCCGGGTAGAAGGCGCCGATCGCGGCGACATCCACCATGTAGACGTTCTTCACGAAGTCGTCGAGCTTGGTCATCCACTCCTGGATCGCCATCAGGCGCTCGACCGTCAGCACCGACTGCGAGTTCGTCGACAGCGGGTTGGCGACGCCGCCGACCGCGACGTTCTGGATGTGCGGCGTCTTCGAACCGAGGATGGACACGATCTTGTTCGCGTAGCGCTGGATCTCCAGCGCCTGCAGGTAGTGCGCGACCGCCAGCAGGTTCACTTCGGGCGGCAGCTTCATCGCCGGGTGGCCCCAGTAGCCGTTGGTGAAGATGCCGAGCTGGCCGCTGGCGACGTAGCTCGCGAGCTTCTCCTTGACCTTGCGCATCTCGTGCTTGCTGTTGCCCGACCACGTCGACAGGCTCTCGCCGAGCGCCGCGGCCTTGTCCGGGTCGGCCTTCAGCGCCGACACGACGTCCACCCAGTCGAGCGCCGACAGGTGGTAGAAATGCACGATCTGGTCATGCACCGCGTGCGCGAGGATGATCATGTTGCGGATCAGCTGGGCGTTCACCGGGATGTCCAGCTTCAGCGCGTTCTCGACCGCGCGCACCGAGCAGATCGCATGCACGGTCGTGCACACGCCGCAGATGCGCTGCGTGATCGCCCACGCGTCGCGCGGGTCGCGGCCGATCAGGATGTTCTCGACGCCGCGCCACATGGTGCCCGAGGACCAGGCCTTGGTGACCTTGCCGCCGTCGACCTCGACGTCGATCCGGAGGTGGCCTTCAATCCGGGTGACCGGGTCGATGGTGATGCGTTGGCTCATGGGAAAAGTCTCCTCGGAAATTCTCAGGCCGCCTGCCCGGCCGGCGCGTGATCCTCGCGCGGCAGCACCGGGAAGCGGCGGGTAATGACGATGTAGGCCAGCACTTCGATCGCGAACATGCCGAAGGTGACCAGCATTTCGGGGATCGACGGGAAGTAGGACCAGCCGTCGCCGGTCTGGTAGCCGACCAGATAGGAATTCACGCGCAGCAGGATGCCGGCGATCATCAGCACGGCGCCGCCGACGAAGAGGTTCGCCGGGTTCGCGCGCTTCGCGGGCGTGCCCAGGATCCACAGCGGCAGCACGAAGGCGATGCTCTCGAGCCAGAACATGAAGGCCTGCAGCGTCGGCTCGAAGGCGGTCGCGATGGCCCCGCGCACGATCAGGTCGCCGAAGCGGAGCGCGAGATACAGGCCCAGCATCCCGAGCATCACCTTGGCCAGCGGCGTCAGCAGGTGCAGCTCGATCGAGCGCCGGTAGCCGGCCGCGGCGACGCAGGACTCGAACAGCACCACCGCGTAGCCGATGGTGATCGCCGAGATCAGGTAGATCGCCGGCAGGGCCATCGTCTGCCACAGCGGATGAAGCTGGGTGCCGAACACGATCAGCATCGAGCCGAGCGAGCTCTGGTGCATCATCGGCAGCACCGTGCCGAGGCCCACCAGGAAGAACATCGCGCGCCCGACCTTGCGCTGGGCGTTCGTCCAGCCGAACTTCTCGAAGAAGGTCGGCGAGAACTCCAGCCACATCACGAGGATGTAGAGCGAGATGCACGCCGCGACCTCGAACATCACCGAGTTCGGCGATGCGTAACCCGGCCACAGGATGTGCCAGAAGTTCCAGTAGCGGCCGAGGTCGAAGATCACGCCCGCGCCCGCCAGCGAGTAACCGAACAGGCTCGCGAGCAGCGCCGGGCGTACCAGCGGGTGGTATTCGCCCTTGTTGAAGATGTACACCAGCATCGCGACCGAGAAGCCGCCGCACGCGAAGGCCGAGCCGATCACGACGTCGCCGACCACCCAGATGCCCCACGGGTAGCCGTCGTTGAGGTTCGTGACGGCGCCGAGGCCGCCCCAGAAGCGCAGCGCGAGGATCGCGAAGGCCGCGAGGATCAGCACGCCGCAGACGAAGCTCACGGCGTTGAGGAGCCGCCCGCCGACGGGCGCCGGCGCGGCATGGACATGAGCGCTCATCGGCCGCCCTCCTGCTGGTCAGTGTGTGTGCCTTCCGTCCCGTCGTCCTTCGGCATGTTGCGCTTGGCGAGGAAGGTCATCACCCCGAGCGCGACCACCGGCAGCGCGAGCCCGCCGTACAGGGTGTGCTGCATCGTCTCGGACTTCGACGAGAACGAACGCTCGGGCAGCGGTTTGTGGCCCAGCTTGTCGAAAGGCACCGCGGCGAGCTTGATCATCTGCGTGCCGCCGACTTCCTTTTCGCCATACACGTGCTGCACGTAGGCCGGCACGACGCCCTCCCACGACGGCTGGTCGCCGGCCGTGAGGTTGCCGCGCGGGAACGCCGTCGTGTCGCCCGCCTTCAGCGCGAGGCGGCGCTGCGCCTCGGCCTTCAGGTCGGAGACCTTGCCGTACAGCGTCGCGCCGGTCGGGCACACCTCGGCGCAGGCCGCGTAGTGGCCGTCCTGCATGCGATGACGGCACAGCTGGCACTTGCCGATCGCGCCGGTCGGCGAGTCGTAGTCGTACTTCGGGATGCCGAACGGGCAGGCCGCGACGCAGTAGCGGCAGCCGATGCAGGCGTCCTTGTCGTAGCCGACGATGCCGGTCACCGGGTCCTTCTTCATCGCGGATACCGGACAGGCCGACACGCAGCTCGGATCGACGCAGTGCAGGCAGGAGCTCTTCATGAAAGAGTAGCCGCCCTGTTCGGCGTCCTTCAGCGTCGCCTTGCCGTCCTTGTACACCTTGATCACGTTGAAGGTGCGCGCGGTCGTGTCGAGCGGCACGTCCCACGGCGAATCCGGCGTCGTGTTGATGTCGACGGGCAGGTCATTCGCCGCCTTGCACGCGGCAACACAGGCCTTGCAGCCGATACACAAGGTGGAATCGAACAGCAGGCCGACCGCGTCGGGCGAGATTTCGGCATTGCCGCGCGCCTGCGCGGGACCCGCGCCGGCGGTCGCCACCGCCGCGCCGCCCGCGAGCGCGCATTTGAGGAAGTCGCGTCGGGTGTTCATCGTCACTCCCGCCCGACGCTCTGGTTGTCCGCCTTGCCGTCCTGCCTGCCCTCATCTTTCCGTTTCGCGGCTTCCTGCTCGGCGTGCGACTTGCCGAGGTTCTTCGCGAACATCGCGCCCGCCCCGGCCGCCGCACCGGTGACGGCTGCCAGCACCGCGGCAGAACCGAGCGACGCGCCCTTGCCCTGCGCCTCGCCGACCGAGGGGTAGCTCGCCGGCGGCTCGACGTTCTTCACCTTGGCGAGCATGTGGATCGGCTTCTCGAAACCCACGCCCTGCTCGGTACAGCCGATACACGGGTGGCCGCAGCCCACCGGCCAGGTGCCCGCACCGGCGTCGCCGAACAGCACCGTCGGGCAGTTCGCGTAGGTCTCCGGCCCCTTGCAGCCCAGCTTGTACAGGCAGTAGCCCTTGCGGTGCCCCTCGTCGCCGAACTCCATCGCGAAGCGGCCGGCGTCGAAGTGCGCGCGGCGCTCGCAGTTCTCGTGGATCAGGCGCGAATACGCGAACTTCGGGCGGCCCAGGTGATCGACCTCGGGCAATGCGCCGAAGCTCAGGAAATGCACGACGGTGGCGAGGAAGTTGTACGGGTTGGGCGGGCAGCCGGGGATCGTCACGACCGGCTTGCCGAGCACCTCCGCGACACCCGTCGCGCCGGTCGGGTTCGGCCCGGTCGAAGGCATGCCGCCCCAGCTCGCACAGGAGCCGATCGCGATCACCGCCGCGGCGTCGGCCGCGCATTCCTTGGTCAGTTCGATCGCGGTCTGGCCGCCGACCTTGCAGTAGATGCCGTCGTCCCTGGTCGGGATCGCGCCCTCGATCACCAGGATGTACTTGCCCTTGTCGTCGGCCATCGCCTGCTTGCGCGCGGCCTCGACCTGGTGGCCGGCAGCGGCGAAGAGCGTCTCGTGGTAGTCGAGCGAGATGATGTCGAGGATCAGCTTCTCGATCGTCGGGTGCTCCGCGCGCAGCATCGACTCGGTACAGCCGGTGCATTCCTGGAAGTGCAGCCAGATCACCGAGGGGCGGCGCTTCTGCTCGATCGCGGTCTGCACGGCGGCTTCCGCGCCGGCCGGTAGGCCCAGCGTCGTCGCCAGCGTCGCGCAGAACTGCATGAAGCCGCGCCGGCTCATCCCCAGGCGCTCCTCGACCGGCCGCGCCGCCCAGGCTTCGGCCAGTTCCTTCAATTCGTGGTGCATGCACTCCCCCCCGTTCTTGTCCATCGACGGCATCACGCGTGCGCGTCGTACGCGGGGAGAAACACAAGAAGCGTGCCCAGTTTCGGGCTACCGGTTTTCCGTTACGGATCAGGGGATTGACGGGAGTGGGGACGTTCACCCGGAAAGAGGGAGCCCGACGGCGGCGCAGAGGTGGAAACTAGCTTTCCAGCGCGGTCGGACTACTTTCGGAACCGTGGAAGCAGCGTTGCCACGTTAGCGCTAAGGCCCTTGATTGACCATCGCCAGGGGGATAACGCAGCAGGCGAGCCCGGACGGTCACCCCCTCCCGTTCAAGGGGAGGGTTGGGGTGGGATGGGTTAAACCAACATCGCCGGAACCCATCCCCCTCCTAACCTCCCCCTTGAAGGGGGAGGAACACGAGCCTCAGACTTCCAGCGGATCCACGTCCAGCTGCCAGCGCAGATCGCGCGGCGTGCGCTGCGCGCGCAGCACTTCGATCCAGGCTCCGATAAAGCCCTGCAACGGCGCCCGCTCGTCGGCCTCGACGAGCAGTTGCGCGCGCTCGCGCCGCGCGAGCCGCGTCAGGCGCATCGGCACCGCATCGAACACCCTCACGCCGGCGGGCGCCATCTCCTGCGCGAGGCGGCGCGCGTGGGCGAGGAACTGCATCGCGTCGTCGAGCATCGGCGCGTCGGCGCGCAGCATCGCCTGGAAGGTGAAGGGCGGGAATCCGGCCGCGCGGCGCTCGTCGAGCGCGCTCGCGGCGAAGGCGTCGAAGTCGTGCTTGACGAGGCAGCGGTACAGCGGATGGTCGGGGTACTCGGTCTGGATCAGCACTTCGCCCGGCAGGTGCGCACGGCCCGCGCGGCCGCCGACCTGCATCAGCTGCTGGAACAGGCGCTCCGGCGCGCGGAAGTCCGCCGCATGCAGCGACGCGTCGGCGCCGATCACGCCGACCAGCGTGAGCTGCGGGAAGTCGTGGCCCTTGGCCATCATCTGCGTGCCGACGAGGATGTCGGCCTCGCCGCTGGCGATCTGCGCGAGCAGGCTTTCCCACTGGTTGCGCGTGCGCGCCGAATCGCGGTCGACGCGCAACACCCGCGCTTCCGGGAAGAGCTCCACCAGGCGCGCCTCGACGCGCTGCGTGCCGCGGCCGAAGGGCTGGATGTCCTGGTTGCTGCACACCGGGCAGTGGTGCGGCACCTCGGTATCGCAGCCGCAGTGGTGGCAGCGCAGGCGCCGGTCCGCGAGATGCACGACGAGGTTGGCCGAACAGTGCGGGCACTGGCTCACCCAGCCGCAGGCGGGGCAGGACAGCACCGGCGCGTAGCCGCGGCGGTTGAGGAACACCAGGCTCTGCTCGCCGCGCGCAAGGCGCTCGCCGATCGCGGTCTTGAGCTGCGGGCTGAGGCCTTCGTCGAGCTTCAGGCGGCGCGCGTCGATGCGCCGCACCGTCGGCAGCGTGCTCGCCAGCGCGCGCGCGTCGAGGCGCAGGCTGCGGTAGCGCGCGAGCCGCGCGTGCTGCCAGCTCTCCAGCGAGGGCGTCGCCGAACCGAGCACCACCGGCACCTTGCGCTGGTGCGCGCGCCACACCGCGACGTCGCGCGCCGAGTAGCGCACGCCCTCCTGCTGCTTGTAGGACGCGTCGTGCTCCTCGTCGACGAGGATCAGCCCCAGGCGCGGCAGCGGCGCGAACACCGACAGGCGCGTGCCGAGGACGATGTCGGCGCGGCCTTCGAGCGCCTGCACGAAGCCGCGCGAGCGCGCCCCTTCGGCGAGCGCGGAGTGCAGGCTGACGACGCAGGCGGCGGGGAAGCGGTTCGCGACGCGCGATTCGAGCTGCGGCGTGAGCGCGATCTCGGGCACCAGCATCAGCACCTGCCGGCCGGCCGCGAGCGCACGCTCG
Source organism: Aromatoleum tolulyticum (assembly GCF_900156155.1). GTDB lineage: Bacteria > Pseudomonadota > Gammaproteobacteria > Burkholderiales > Rhodocyclaceae > Aromatoleum > Aromatoleum tolulyticum. The sequence continues at coordinate 241,547 of NZ_FTMD01000007.1, read as the reverse complement.
GCCAGACGCAGGTACACCTCGGTCTTGCCGCTGCCGGTGACGCCCTGCAGCAGCCAGGGCGCAAAGCCTTCCGGGCCTGCCGAAACCGCCTCGACTGCGGCGCGCTGCTCGTCGGTGAGCTCGGGCCGGTTCGCCGCCGGCATCGCCGGATCGGCGCCGCGCACCGCGACGATCCAGCCGCGCTTCATCGCGTCGCCCAACGCCGCGCCCGCCGGCAGCTCGCGTGCCGCACTGCGCCGGATTACGCCGGCCGCGCGCAGTTCGCCGAGCAGCGCCAGCGCCCGGCTCGCGCGGCGCGCCTCCGCCAGCGCTGCGTGGCCGTCCACGCTCAGGTCCAGCAGCGGGTCGCTCTCGCGGTCGCTCACCGCGTCGGCGCGGCGCAGCCCGGGTGGCAGCGCGAGCGCGATCACCTCGCCGAGCGGTGCGTGGTAGTAGCGCGCGACGAAGGCGACGAGCTCCAGCCAATCGCGCGGAAGCGGCGCGACCTCGCGCTGGATGTGGCGCACCGCTTTGAGGCGCGCGGGGTCGACGTCCGATTCGGCGGGCAGCGCGACGATCACGCCGCTCTTCTCGCCCCGCCCGAAGGGCACCCGCACGCACCGGCCGACATCCTCACCGCATGCATCTTGCGATGAATAATCAAAGAGTTGCGGCAGCGGGACGGGCAGCGCGACGCGGACGATGGGCATTCGGATCTCGTGCTCTGCGCAGTGTTTATCGAAAAATCAGATAGTTACGTCTGATTGTTAAATTCGTTGTTCGCAAACGGGGAGTAAATCTTTGCCCCGAAACCCTTCCGGCGCTTGTCCACAAAAGCTGTGGATAACTTTGTTGATAGCGTGGGTGAAACCCGGTGAACCCGGCGCCGCATCTGCCTTTCTGTCACTTTGCCTTAACAGTAGGCAAAATTTTATTCTTTATATTTCAATTACTTATGATTTTTGGTGAATAAACCCCAAATCCATGCAGAATCGGGCCTCGGGACCGGTCCGTTGTGCATAAGTCAAGCGATCAACGCAGATTTTTCGCTTGACAAGACCGGGACGGCGACCGTCGGCGGCGCGTCCGCACCGTAACAGTGCCATCGCGGCGATGAGCGCGGCCGCAAAAGGGAACCCCGGCGGGGTGCGCAGTGCGCGTCCCGGCCGGGGTTCGGGTACCGCCGCAGCTCGCTCAGGCGCCGGCGCGGATCTTGCGGCTGTGCTCGTGCACGGTGTCGACCAGCACCGACACGGACTCGGGCGGCGTGAACTGCGAGATGCCATGACCGAGGTTGAAGACGTGGCCGGGGTGGTTGCCGAAGGAGTCGAGCACGCGCTTGGTCTCGCGCGCGACGGCTTCCGGCGGCGCGAACAGCACGTTGGGGTCGAGGTTGCCCTGCAGCGCGACCTTGTCGCCGACGAGCTTGCGCGCGCGGCCGATGTCCATGGTCCAGTCGAGGCCGACGGCGTCGCAGCCGATGTCGGCGATGCTCTCGATCCACAGGCCGCCGCCCTTCGTGAACACGATGTTCGGCACGCGCTCGCCGTCGCGCTCCTTGATCAGGCCGTCGACGACGCGCTTCAGGTAGGGCAGCGAGAATTCATGGTAAGCGGCCTCGGACAGCACGCCGCCCCAGGAGTCGAACACCATCACTGCCTGCGCGCCGGATTCGATCTGCGCGTTGAGGTAGGCGACGACCGAGTCGGCGGTCACGCTGAGGATGTGGTGCAGCAGGTCGGGGCGCGAATAGGCCATCGCCTTGACCTTGCGATAGTCGTCCGACGAGCCGCCTTCGACCATGTAGCAGGCCAGCGTCCACGGGCTGCCGGAGAAGCCGATCAGCGGCACGCTGCCGTTGAGCGCGCGGCGGATCTCGGCGACCGCGTCCATCACGTACTGCAGTTCGGCGTGCGGATCGGGAATCGCGAGGTTGCGGATCTCCCACTCGTCGCGCAGCGGACGCTCGAAGCGCGGCCCCTCGCCTTCGGCGAAGTACAGGCCCAGGCCCATCGCGTCCGGCACCGTGAGGATGTCGGAGAACAGGATCGCGGCGTCGAGGTTGTAACGCGCGAGCGGCTGCAGCGTGACCTCGCAGGCCATCGTCGGGCTCTTGCACAGGTTCAGGAAGCTGCCGGCGCGCTTGCGGGTTTCACAGTACTCGGGCAGGTAGCGCCCCGCCTGCCGCATCAGCCACAGCGGCGTGTATTCGGTCGGCTGGCGCAGCAAGGCGCGCAGGAAGGTGTCGTTCTGCAGGCGGGTCACGGTTACGTCCTCAAATCTGCCCGGTGCGGGCGCAAACCGCAATTATCCGCGTTTTCCGCCGTCATGCCGACCCCCGGCGGCGGAGCGGGGCATTTGCCCCGCCGCGGTCGCGATCAGATCGCGAAAGTCAGCGCGCCGGCCGCCGCCGCGAGGCCGCCCAGCGTCCAGCGCAGCGCACCGGTCGAGCGCACCGCGAAAAACGCGCTGACGAGCGTGACCAGGGCCGACGGCAGGTGCTCGGCGCCGGACGAGAACATGTGCGCGAGGCCCGGCACGAGGCCGTGATCGCCGTGCGCCAGGAGCGGGCCGGCGGAGAGCGTGAGGACGATGGCGATGGCGGTGCGGAGCGGCTTCATGACGATATCCTCGGGATGCGTGTCGCGGGTTACTGGATCAGCCGAGGTCGAAACAAGTTGCGTGCCAGCGGACGGGAGTGCGGCCGCACTGGAGGCCGGCATCCGCCGCCGGCAAGTTGCATTCCGGACGGCAGGCCCGGGTGGTCAGAAGCTTTCCACCGGCGCCGACGCCGACGGGTGCCGCAGGCCCTGCCGCCCCGCGGCAGCGGCGCGCCGGGGCGACCGGGCCGCGGACCGACGCGCGTTCAGCGGCACACCAGCACTGGAATGGTGCAGTGCGCGAGCACCTTGTTGGTCTCGCTGCCCAGCAGCAGCGCGTTGATGCCGCGCCGGCCGTGCGAAGCCATGCAGATCAGGTCGCAGCCGCGGCTCTCGGCGGTGTGGATGATCACGCGATGGGGCGCCTCGCTGCTTTCGAGGACCGCGTCGGCGTCGATCCCGGCCTCGCGCGCGCGGGCGAGCGCGGCGTCGAGGATGCGCTGGCCGTGCGTGGCGGCTTCGCGGGCGAAGCGGCGCGACTTCTCGGGATCGTAGTGGCCGTCCTCGCCGAAGTTGGTCACCGGGAACGGCGCTTCGGCGATCGCGTTGAGGATGGTCAGGCGCGCGCCGAGGTTGCGGGCAAGCCCGATCGCGCGGTCTAGGGCCTGGTCGGACAGCGGCGAGCCGTCGGTGGGGACGAGGATGTGCTGGAACATGGTGCGTCCTTGGGATGAGAGGTTACTGGGTGCCGCGTGTGACCGTTGTTCGCCCACCGGCAACGAACTGCCGTTCGGGCTGAGCCTGTCGAAGCCTTGCGGCTGCCCTTCGACAAGCTCAGGGCGAACGGACGTATTTGATCGGGTCAATGGCCGCGCTAGTCGCGCGCGGCGCTCCCGCCCGCGGTATCGACCGCGAGCTCGCCCGCCGCGTCGCCGTCGCCGGACTGCCGCTGCGCGAGCCAGCCGCCGAGCGCGACGACGAACAGCGCCCCGACGGCCGAGCTCAGGTAGTGCAGCCAGCCCGGCAGGTGCTCGACGTACGGCTTCACGACCACGTCGCCGACCAGCATGCCGCCGGCGATCCAGCCCAGCAGCGCCGCGCCCAGCGTGATCACGGCCGGGAAGCGATCCATCAGCTTCAGCACGAACTTGCTGCCCCACACGATGATCGGGATGCTGACGACGATGCCGAACACCACGAGGCCGAGGTCGCCCTTGGCCGCGCCGGCGACCGCGATCACGTTGTCGAGGCTCATCACCGCGTCGGCGACGACGATGGTCTTGATCGCGCCGAGCAGATGCGTCGAGCCCTCGACGTTGCCGTGGCCGTCCTCGTCCTCCGGCTGCATCAGCTTGACGCCGATCCACAGCAGCAACAGCGCACCGACGACCTTCAGGAAGGGCAGCGCGAGCAGCTGCAGCGCGAAGAAGATCAGCACGATGCGCAGGCCGATCGCACCAACGACGCCCCATGCGATGCCCTTGTTGCGCTGGTGCTCGGGCAGCTTGCGGCACGCCAGCGCGATCACGACGGCGTTGTCGCCGCCGAGCAGGATGTCGATGGCGATGATCTGCAGCACGGACACCCAGAAGGCGGCGTCCATCATGGTTTCGAACACGGTCATTACTCCTCAGATCGGTGAATGGTGGCCAATCGCGTTCGCCTGCATGCGGCGCACGAGGCGCCATGCCTGCGGCACGATCACGACCAGCACGGTGATCGCCAGCACCGTCGCCGAGATCGGCTGGGTCACGAAGATCGACAGGTCGCCCTGGCTGATCGCGAGCGCGCGGCGGAACTGCTGCTCCGACAGCGGCCCCAGGATCAGGCCGACGAGCACCGGCGCGACCGGGATGTCATAGCGGCGCATCACGAATCCCAGCAGGCCGATGCCGTACAGCAGCGCAAGATCGAACCACGAGTTGCGGATGCCGTAGGCGCCCATCGTCGCGAAGATCAGGATGCCGGCGTAGAGCAGCGGTCGCGGGATCGCCAGCAATTTTACCCAGACCCCCACGAGCGGCAGGTTCAGTGCGAGGAGGATGACGTTTCCGATATACATGCTTGCAATCAGGCCCCAAATCAGCTCTGGTTGCGTGTCGAACAGCAGCGGACCGGGCTGCAGGCCGTACTGCTGGAATGCGGCGAGGATGATCGCGGCGGTCGCGGTGGTCGGCAGGCCCAGCGTCAGCAGCGGCATCAGCGTGCCGCTCGCGGAGGCATTGTTCGCCGCTTCCGGCCCGGCGACGCCTTCGATCGCGCCCTTGCCGAACTCGTCGGCATGCTTGCTGAGCTTCTTCTCCGTCGCGTACGACAGGAAGGTCGGGATCTCGGCACCGCCCGCGGGGATGCAGCCGAACGGGAAGCCGAGGGCGGTGCCGCGCAGCCACGGCTTCCACGAGCGCTTCCAGTCCTCCTTGCTCATCCAGATCGAACCCTTCATCTGCTCGATGATGTCGGCGCCGCGATTGAGGTAGGTCGCCACGTACAGCGTCTCGCCGACCGCGAACAGACCCACCGCGACGACGACGATGTCGAGGCCGTCGAGCAGCTCCGGCACGCCCAGCGTGAAGCGCGCCTGGCCGGTCTGGCTGTCGAGGCCGATGAGGCCGATCGTGAGCCCCAGGAACAGCGCCGCGAGGCCGCGCGCGGGCGAGGCGCCGAGCACCGCCGACACCGTCACGAAGGCCAGCACCATCACCGAAAAGTACTCGGCCGGGCCGAACTTCAGCGCGACGTCGACCGCGAAGGGCGACACGAAGGTCAGCAGCACGGTACCGATGGTGCCGGCGACGAAGGAGCCGATCGCCGAGGTCGCGAGCGCCGCACCGGCGCGGCCGCGCTTGGCCATCATGTTGCCTTCCATCGCGGTGACGATGGTCGCCGACTCGCCCGGCGTGTTGAGCAGGATCGAGGTCGTCGAGCCGCCGAACATCGCGCCGTAGTAGATGCCGGCGAACATGATCAGCGCGCCGGTGGGATCGAAGCCGGCGGTAGCCGGCAGCAGCAGCGCCACCGTCAGCGCGGGGCCGACGCCCGGCAGCACGCCGACCGCGGTGCCCAGCGTGACGCCGACGAAGCCGAGGAACAGGTTCTGCAGGCTCAGCGCGACGGCGAAGCCGGAGAAGAGTGCGTTCAATGTTTCCATCTCAGCCTCCGAACGGGCCGGCGGGCAGGCTCAGGCCCAGGCCGCGCGTGAAGAGGAAATACACGATGGTCGACAGCACGACCGCGATCCCGAGGTCGCGCACCGGCTTCTTGCTGCCGAAACCGCGCGCGACCAGCACGAAGAGCAGCGTCGAGGCGAGGATGAAGCCGGCCCAGCCGATCAGCACCATGTGCAGCACCACGCCGGCGCTGATCAGCAGGAAGCCCATGCGATCGGGCGCGGCATGCGTCTCGGCTTCATCCGGCATCGCGCGCCAGCCGCCGGAGAGCGCCTGCCACGCGAGCCAGGCGCCGCACAGCATGAGGCCGGTGCCGATGAGGTAAGGGAAGAGGCGCGGGCCGACCTGCGCATAGCCCTGCGTCTCGGCGATGCCCTGGGTCTCGAAGGCGACGAAGCTGCCCAGCGCCAGCAGCACGAGCGAGATCAGCAGCTCGCCGGCGTCGATGCGTGCGCGCGTGCTCATTTCTTCACCAGCCCGAGGTCGGTGACGAGCTTGAGCACGGTCTTCTGCTCGGCCTCGACGTAGTGGCGGAACTCGTCGCCGACCATCAGCATGTCGACCCACTCGTTCTTCTCGAGCGTCGCCTTCCACGACTCGCTCTTCGCCATCTGCGTCAGCGCCTTCACCAGCTCGTCGCGCTGCGCGTCGCTGATGCCGGGCGCCGCCATGATGCCGCGCCAGTTCACGAACTCGACGTTGATGCCCTGCTCCTTCAGCGTCGGCACATCGATGTCCTTGACGCGCGCGGGCGCCGTGACCGCCAGCGCGCGCAGCTTGCCTGCCTTGATCTGGCCGGCGAACTCGTTGAAGCCGCCGAGGCCCACGGTGACGTGGCCGCCCAGCACCTGCGCCAGCACCTCGCCGCCGCTGCCGAAGGCGACGTAGTTGAACTTGCCCGCCTCGCCGCCGATCGCCTGCACGATCATGCCCGCGGTGAGCTGGTCGACGCCGCCGGCGAAGCCGCCCGCCCACGACACCGCGGCCGGATTCGCCTTGTACGCGGCGACGAGGTCGGCCATGGATTTGAGCGGCGAGCTCGCCGGCACCACCAGCACCTCGTATTCGCCGGTAAGGCGCGCGATCGGCGTGACGTTCGACAGCGTGACCGGCGACTTGTTGATGAACACCGCCGACACCATGCCCTTGCCGCTCGCCATCAGCGCGCCGCCGTCGCCCTTGCTGCCGTTGATCAGCTGCGCGAGCCCGATCGTGCCGCCCGCGCCGGTGACGTTGTTCACCTGCACGCGCTCGGCGAGCTTATTGGCCTGCAGCGCCGCCTGCACCGCGCGGCCGAGCTGGTCGTAGCCGCCGCCGGGCGCGGCGGGCACGAGGATCTTGTAGTCCGCGGCGCAGGCCAGGGTCGTGGCGCCCGCGAGGGCGAGGCCGGCGAGGGCCGTCCTCAGCGCGCGGCCGAGGCCGGCGCCGATGTCGTGATGTCGCATGTCGAGTGTCTCCGGATGAGGTCCCGCGGGCCGCGGCGGCGGTGCAGGAGCGGCGCGGCACCCCGATACCGTTCGGGCTGAGCCTGTCGAAGCCCTTCGACGAGCTCAGGGCGAACGGACGGGGTTGGCCGCAGCGTTGATGGTCGGTCGGTCCCGGCTTACGGCTTGACCATGCCGAGGTCGGTCACCAGCTTGGTGATGCGCGCGACGTCAGCGTCGAGGAACTTCTTGAACTCGGGGCCGGTGAGGTACATGTCCTGCCAGTCGTTGCGCTTCAGCGCGTCCTTCCACGAATTCGACGTGACCGCCTTGTCGAGCGCGGCGACGAGTTCCTTCTGCTGCGCCTCGCTGATGCCGGGCGCGGCGAAGATCGCGCGCCAGTTCACCATCTCGACATTGACGCCCTGCTCCTTCAGCGTCGGCACGCTCTCGCCGGGGATGCGCTCGGCGCCCGAGACCGCCAGCGCGCGCAGCTTGCCGGACTTGATCTGCGACTGGAACTCGCCGAAGCCGCTGATGCCGGCCGCGACGTGGCCGCCCATGATCGCGGCCTGCGCCTCGCCGCCGCCCGAGTAGGCGATGTAGTTCACCTTCGCCGGATCGACGCCGACCGCCTGCGCGATCAGGCCCGCGAGGATGTGGTCCGAGCCGCCCGCCGAGCCGCCGCCCCAGGCCACGGAGCCCGGGTTGGCCTTGAACTGGTCGATCAGCTCCTTGAGGGTCTGGATCTTCGAGCTCGCCGGCACGACGACGACCAGCGTCTCGCCGGAGAGGCGCGCCAGCGGCGTGACCTGGGTCAGGTTCACCGGCGACTTGTTGGTCGCGATCGCGCCGACCATCACCATGCCGCCGACCAGCGTCGCGCCACCGTCACCCTTCGCGCCATTGACGAACTGCGCCAGCCCGATCGTGCCGCCCGCGCCGCCCTTGTTGTCGACGGTGACCTTCTTGGCGATGCCTTCGGCGTTGATCGCCGCCTGCAGCGCACGCGCGGTCTGATCCCAGCCGCCGCCCGGATTGGCCGGCACGAGGATCTTGACGCTGTCGAGCGCGAACGCCGGGGCGCTGGCGACGAAACCGAGGCCGAGCGCTGCGGCGACGAGGGTGGTTTTGACGATGTTGCGGATCATGCTTGTCTCCTCCTTGATATCGGACCGGTCGCTCCGGCCCTGCATGGAGACGGACGATACGGAGAAGGGCTTTCGATTCGCTTTCAGCGGTCGACAGCTTCGCGCCGGGGGTGTCGGGCTGCGGGCGCGACGAGGAAAGCGCCGGTTGGCGCAGGGTCCGCGGTGCGCCGCTTACGCTTGCGCAACCTCGTCCGCGCGGCGCGGAAACTCGACTTCGACCTGCAGCCCGCGTCCGCCCGGTGCATCGGCGAGCCGCACTTCGCCACCGTGCGCGAGCGCGATCTCGCGCACGATCGCGAGCCCCAGGCCGCTGCCGTCCGGCCCGCCCTGGCCGAGAATGCGGTAGAAGCGCTGGAACACCTTGTCGCGCTCGGCGAGCGGGATGCCCGGCCCCTCGTCGCTCACCGCGAGCACGACGTGCCCGTCCGCGGTGCCGGTGGCGACGACGACCTGCGTGTCGGGCGGACTGTAACGGATGGCGTTGTCGACGAGGTTCGCGACGAGCTCGCGCAGCATCGCCGCGTTGCCGGTCATCGGCGCCGCCCCCGTCTCCTCGAAGGCGAGCTCGATGTGCTTCTTCAGCGCCACCGGCACGAGCTCCAGCGCGACCTCGCGCGCGATCGCGGTGAGATCGACCGGCGCCTGCTCCTGGATCAGGCCGTTGGCCGGCTCGGCGCGCGACAGCGACAGCATCTGGTCGGCCATGCGGCGCGTGCTGCGGATCGTCGTCAGCAGGCTCTCGAAGATGCGCCGCATCTCGCCCGGGTCGCCCTGGCGCGCGCCGAACTCGGCCTGCGTGCTGAGCACCGCGAGCGGCGTGCGGATCTGGTGCGCGGCATCGGCGAGGAAGCGCCGCCGCGCCGCGAGCATCGCCGACAGGCGTTCCATGTGGTGGTTGATCGCGCCGATCAGCGGCTGCACCTCGCTCGGCACGTTGCCGGTGGGCACCGGCGTGAGGTCGTCCTCGGCACGGCGCTGCACCGCGTCGCGCAGCTCCACGAGCGGGCGGAACGCGGAGCCCAGCGCCAGCGCCAGCATCAGCGCGCCCAGCCCGACGAGCAGCAGCTGGCGACGCAGGCTGTCGAAGAAGAGTTCGCGGGCGAGTGCGATGCGCGACTCGGTGGTCTCGGCGAACACGATCGTCACCGCGTCGCCACCCGCGAGCGCCGGATCGTACAGGCGCTTCTTCATCGCGCCGATGCGCACCTCCTCGCCGCGGTACGGCATCTCCGCCAGCAGCAGCGTGCCGTCCTCGGCCGGCGCGCGCGGCGCGAGAAGGTCCTCGTAGCCGGTCACGAGGCGCCCGTCGGGGGCGAACACCGCGTAGAAGATGCGCTCCTGCACGCCGGCCTCGAACACCTCGAAGGCCGAGTACGGCACGTCCACGGTGATCTCGCCCTCGAGCGAATGCACCTGCTCGGCGATCGCGCGGATCGACGCGGTGAGCGAGCGGTCGTAGGCGCGGTTGACCGCCTGGCGCGCGCCCAGCCAGGACAGCACGGCGTTGATCGCGAGCAGGATCAGCAGCGGCGGCAGCAGCCAGCGCGCGACGCGCCCGCGCAGGCTCAGCGACGCGCGCATGCCCGCCCGCGCCAAGCCTCAGTCACCGCCCGCCTCGCCGATCAGGTAGCCCAGCCCGCGCAGCGTCGTGACGACCGCGCCCGAGCCCTCCAGCTTCTTGCGCAGGCGGTGCACGTAGATCTCGATCGCCTCCGGGCGCGCCTCCTCGTCGAAGCTGAACACCTTCTCGAACAGCGCCTCGCGCGCAAGCGGGCGGCCCTGGCGCGCGATCAGCGCCTCCAGCACCGCGAGCTCGCGCGGCGTCAGCGACAGCGGCTTGCCCTCGACCGTCGCGAGGCGCGAGTTGAGGTCGAACTCCAGCCGGCCGATCTTCACCGTCGGCACGAGGTTGCCCGCCCGGCGCAGCAGCGCCTTGATGCGCGCCTCCAGCTCGGTGAGCTCGAACGGCTTGGGCAGGTAGTCGTCGGCGCCGAGGTTGAGGCCCTTCACGCGGTCCTCGGTCGCGCCGCGCGCGGTGAGGATGATCACCGGCGTGGTGCGGGTCGCATCGCGCCCGCGCAGGCGGCGCAGCACCTCCAGGCCGTCCAGCCCGGGCAGCGACAGATCGAGCACGACGAGGTCGTAGGGCTGGGTGAGCAACGCGTGGTCGGCGTGGTCGCCGCGGTGCATCACGTCGACGGCGTAGCCCGCCTGCACCAGCGCCTTGGAAACCCATTCCGCGAGTTCGGTATGATCCTCTACGAGCAGCAGGCGCATCGGCTGAAAGTGATTCGAAAGCTGTTGGAAAGATCATCGTGCCGCAAACGAGCGCGGCGTGCAAAACCACCGCGGAGCGCTGCATTCCGCCGCAAGGACCCCGACTTGAGCACATTCCTGCCCCGCCTGCTCCGCCCCGTCGCGCTCGCGTGCGCGTGCGTGCTGACGGCCACGGGTGCCCGCGCGGAGCGCGACGATGCGCTGTACGCGGCGGCGATCCGCGAGGGCCAGGTGATCGTCCATGCCGCGACCGACGAGCGCATCGCGCGCCCGCTGATCCGCGACTTCGAGCAGCGCTACCCCGGCGTGCGCGTGCACTACGAGGACCTCAACAGCGGCGAGCTGTACCGGCGCTTCGTCGCCGAGGCCGCGCGCGGCGAACAGGCCGACATCGTGTGGAGCTCGGCAATGGACATGCAGGTGAAGCTCGTCAACGACGGCTACGCCCAGCCCTGGCGCTCCGCCGAGACGGCCGCGCTGCCGGACTGGGCGGTGTGGAAGAACGAGGCCTTCGGCACGACCTTCGAGCCCGTCGCGATCGCCTACAACCGCAAGCTGCTCGACCCCGCCGACGTGCCCACGACGCATGCCGAGCTGCTGCGCCTGCTCGCCCAGCAACCGGAGCGTTTCCGCGGCAAGCTGGCGACCTACGAACCGTCGACGTCCGGCCTCGGCTTCATGCTGCACACCCAGGACGTGCTCGCGAACCCGGTCGTGTTCTGGAAGCTCGCCCAGGCCTTCGGCCGCACCGGCACCGCCACCCTCGCCTCGACCACCGGCATGCTCGACCGCATCGCCTCCGGCGAGGCCCTGATCGGCTACAACGTGCTCGGCTCCTACGCGCTGCTGCGCGCCCACGAGGACCCCGCGATCGGCGTCGTGCTGCCGCGCGACTACACGCTGGTGCTGAGCCGCATCGCCTTCATCTCGCGCGGCGCGCGCCATCCGAACGCCGCGCGCCTGTGGCTGGACCACCTGCTGTCGCGCGAGGGGCAGCAGCTGCTCGCACAGAGCCCCGGCTTCTTCGCCGTGCGCGACGACGTGCCCGACGACGCCGCGGCCGCCGAGCTGCGCCGCCAGCTCGGCGGCGCCTTCCGTCCGATCCCGATCGGGCCCGGCCTGATGACCTACCTCGATCAGGTCAAGCGCCGCGACTTCCTGCGCAAGTGGCACCACACGCTGTTCCCCGCGCCCTGATTCCCGGCTGAACCCGGTTCTTCGCATCTTCACCTGCATGACGAGCCCGCTCGCGGTAGCGGTCCCGGGGGACGTCGAAACGAAAAGCCCCCGGCGCCGGGAGTCGCTGCGCCGGGGAAAGGAACGCGCGGGGCACGCGCGAAGAGGAGAAGGGGCGTGGGCCTCAGAAGCGGTGACGGATGCCCGCCATCACGACGCGCGGATCGTCGCCGGCATCGGGCGTGAGGTTGCCGAGCGCGTAGTTGGCGTCGTCCTTGTTGCTGAGCTGCGAATACGCGGCATACAGCGTCGTGCGCTTGGACAGGTCGTGCATGTAGTACGCCGACCAGCCCTGCGCGTCCTCGGCCGCGGCGTCGTTGCGCTCGTCGCGCTTGGCGTAGCTCAGCGCGATCGTGTCGCTGGCGGTGACGCGGATCTCGGCGCCGACGTCGAAGGTGCGCGCCTTGCCGCTGCCGACCGAACCGCTTTCCCTGTCCTGGGTGTAGGCGAGGTAGGGCTTCACGACGCCGAAGTCGTAGGCGAGGCCGCCGCCGGTCGTGCGCACGCGGCCGCCGGTGGCGTTGCGATACACGCTCTGCGTCGTCAGCGAGGCCGCCAGCGCGCCGTTCTTGTACAGCGCGGTGATGCCGTGGCCGTTGCCTTCCTTGAGCGCGTCGCCGTTGCCGCTCTTCTCCCCCAGCCAGTACCCGAGATCGAACTCGAGGCCGGCAAACGTCGGTGAACGGTACTTCACCATGTTGTCGAAGCGCGTCTCGTAGGCCGGCTTGATGCCGCCCGTCTTGCGCGTCAGCAGGCCGACGCTGCGGTCGGCCGAGCCGGTGGCGTCGAAGGGGTCGAGGGCGACGAAGGCCGGCGAGTACTGGCGGCCGAGCGTGAGGCGGCCCCAGCTGGCGCTTTCGAGGCCGACGAAGGACTGGCGCCCGAACAGCCGGCCGCCCTGCTCCGCGGTGCCGGTCGAGGGGTCGAAGCCGCTTTCGATGGTGAAGATCGCCTTCAGGTCGCCGCCGAGCGCCTCGCTGCCCTTGAATCCCAGGCGCGAGCCGTTCAGTTCGCCGTGATCGACGCCGGTGCGTTCCTTGTCGCCCGCCGTTTCGCGCGCGAGGTTGAGATCCAGCAGCCCGTAGATCGTGACGTTGGACTGCGCCAGCGCCGCGAACGGCATGGCGACGGCCGCCGCGATGGCCGCGGCGATGATTTTCTTGTGCATTGTGCTCCTCCGGTTGCGCTCATTCGCCCTCGGCCACACCTGCGTGGCCGGGTGCAACGCATTCGACACGAACTCGCTTTCAGTCTGCTTTCTGCGCACGGAGCCGAACGCAGTCCGCGTTCAAAGCGCGGAGCGAACGCCGTGCGCGCCTACAGCGCGAAAGTCAGCGCGCCCGCCGCCGCCGCAACGCCGCCCAGCGTCCAGCGCAGCGCTCCGCTCGAGCGGACGGCGAAGAAGGCGCTGACCAGTGCGACGAGGGCCGCCGGCAGGTGCTCGACGCCGGACGAGAACATGTGCGCGAGGCCCGGCACGAGGCCGTGATCGCCGTGCGCCAGCGCCGGGCCGGCGACGAGCGTGAAAGCCAGGGCGGCAGCGATGCGGGGTAATGTCATGGCGATATCCGTGGAATGCGTTATGGGAGGTTACTGGATCGGCGAAGGTCGAAACAAGGTAGGAGCCCACGGTTGCAGACGCGGCGGCGCCGGCGTGATCAGGCGCGCTCCGCCGCCGACGGGCGCAGCAGGCCCTGGCGCTCGATGAAGTCGATGATCTCGGCCAGCCCCTGGCCGGTCTTCAGGTTGCTGAAGACGAAGGGGCGCTCGCCGCGCATCTTCTTCGCGTCGCGGTCCATGACCTCGAGGCTCGCGCCGACCATGGGCGCGAGGTCGATCTTGTTGATCACCAGCAGGTCGCTGCGCGTGATACCCGGGCCACCCTTGCGCGGGATCTTGTCGCCGGCGGAGACGTCGATGACGTACAGCGTCAGATCCGAGAGCTCGGGTGAAAAGGTCGCCGCGAGGTTGTCGCCGCCGGATTCGACGAACACGATCTCGACGCCGGGGAAGCGGCGGATCAGGCGGTCGACCGCCTCGAGGTTGATCGACGCGTCCTCGCGGATCGCCGTGTGCGGGCAGCCGCCGGTCTCGACGCCGATGATGCGCTCGGGCGCGAGCGCCTCGTTGCGCACGAGGAACTGCGCGTCTTCGGCGGTGTAGATGTCGTTGGTGACGACGGCGATGTCGTAGCGCTCGCGCAGGGCAAGGCACAAGGCGAGCGTCAGCGCCGTCTTGCCCGAGCCGACCGGGCCGCCGATGCCCACGCGCAGGGGCTGGGAGGTGTGGGGGGTCATGATCTGAAGAGCCTCGTATATTGGGTTTCGTGCCGACTGCTCGCGAGCGCGAGGCCGGGAGTGAAGTTGCTCCATTGATCTGCGCGAAGCCGCGCGGCCTGCGCGGCAAGTTCCGGGATGCACGCCCCGAGCGTCGCGAGCAGGCGCTGGCCGGCGGACTGGCCCAACGGCACGGCCTTCACCGCGGCCATGACCTGGTTCTCCAACCACGCCCACAGGTAGGCGGGCAGCGCCATGTCGACCGGGATTGCCCACGCGGAGGCCGCCGCCGCCCAGGCTGCGGGAAAAGACGGCGTATCGAGCGCGCGCAGCCGCACCCGCCAGCCGGGCCGCGCGGCGAAGGCGTCGAGGTCCGTGAGCAGGCGCACCAGCGAATAGCCCATCTGGACCGTCTCGGCGCGCAGCTCCCCGGTCTCGCGGCTGGCGAGGAAATCGGCGTTGAGCGCTGCGACCTGCGCATCGTCGCCGTCCGCCCAGACGCGCATCAGTTGCGCGAGCAGCGGCGCCTCGAAGCGCGCGAGATTCCATTCGAGCAGATCGCCGATCCAGCGCCCGGCCGACGCCTCGTCACGCACCGCACCCGACTCGACCGCCCACTCCAGCCCCTGCGAGTAGGTGTAGGCGCCGACCGGCAAGGCCGGACTGGCGAGCTGCAGCAGGCGGATCAGCGGCAGCATCGCGGCCTCCCGAAGGCCGCGTGGCGGAGAACGCCTTCGGCTCCTCCCGCCCTGCGTTCCGTGCCAACGACACGCGCAGCTGAAGCACGGACCCCGTAGGGCGGGAGGAGCGCAGCGTATCCCGCCAATCCAGTCGCCGAAGGCCGCTCGAACATCATCAGCGACCGCCCATCATGTGGATGCGCGCCCCGCTGCCGTCCCCCGGATGCTGGTGCCCATGCGCGTAGGCCCCCGCCTCGGGTTCGAATGGCGCACGCAGCGCGGTGACCGTCGCGCCGAGCCCAACCAGCATGCCTTCGAGCACGTGATCGGCCTGGATGCGCAGCCAGTCTCCCGCCGCGTCGGCACCGACCTCGACCGCGACGTGGCGATTGCCGAGGTGGTAGGCCGCACGCGCGAGCGCCGACGGATTCGCGCATCGCGCTTCCAGCAGGTCTTCGGGCGCCGCGACGACCTCGACGATGCGACCGTCCCGCCCAGTGAGCTTCTGCCCGCCGCGCAGGATCGTGCCGCGCGGCAGGAACAGCCCGACCTCCTCGCCCGACACCAGCCTCGCGCGCAGACGGCTCTTGGTGCGGTAGGAAAAATCGAGCTCCAGCCGCTCGCTCGCGGCCTCGGGGCCATCGTACAGCGCCTCGAGCAGCAGCATCGGACGCACCGCGCCGGCGGTGGCGGGAGTCACGGAATCGCTTTCAGCCATCGCTGGAATCTCTCAGAACAGGAAATACCGCTGCGCCATCGGCAACACGTCGGCAGGCTCGCAGGTCAGCAGCTCGCCATCAGCGCGCACGACGTAGGTCTCCGGGTCGACGTCGATCGCCGGCGTCGCGTCGTTGTGGATCATGTCCGCCTTCGTCACCTTGCGGCAGCCGCGCACCGCTACGAGCCGCTTCGCCAACCCCAGCGCCGCGACCGCCGGATTCGCCAGCGCCGCCTGCGACACGAAGGTCACGGAGGTCTTCAGCCCGCCGCCGAAGGCGCCGAACATCGGCCGGTAATGCACCGGCTGGGGCGTCGGGATCGACGCGTTGGGGTCACCCATCGCGGCCGCCGCGATCATGCCGCCCTTGAGGATCAGCGAAGGCTTCACGCCGAAGAAAGCCGGCTTCCACAGCACGAGGTCCGCGAGCTTGCCGACCTCGATCGAACCGACGACGTGCGAGATGCCGTGCGTGATCGCCGGGTTGATCGTGTATTTGGCGATGTAGCGCTTCACGCGGAAGTTGTCCGCTTTTCCGTCACCTCGCACCGAATCCTCAGGCAGCGGTCCGCGCTGCACCTTCATCTTGTGCGCGGTCTGCCACGTGCGGATCACGACCTCGCCCACGCGGCCCATCGCCTGCGAGTCCGACGACATCATCGAGAACGCGCCGCTGTCGTGCAGGATGTCCTCGGCGGCGATCGTCTCGCGGCGGATGCGGCTCTCGGCGAAGGCGACGTCCTCGGCGATCGCGGGGTCGAGGTGGTGGCACACCATCAGCATGTCGAGATGCTCGTCGATGGTGTTCACCGTGTACGGCCGCGTCGGATTGGTCGACGACGGCAGCACGTTCGCCTGCCCCACCGCGCGGATGATGTCGGGCGCGTGCCCGCCGCCCGCCCCTTCGGTGTGGAAGGTGTGGATCGTGCGCCCCTTGAAGGCCGCGAGCGTCGTCTCGACGAAGCCCGACTCGTTGAGGGTGTCGGTATGGATCGCGACCTGGATGTCCAGCTCGTCGGCGACCGTCAGGCAGTTGTCGATCGCCGCCGGCGTCGTGCCCCAGTCCTCGTGCAGCTTGAGCCCGATGGCACCGGCTGCGACCTGCTCGCGCAAGGGCTCCGGCAGGCTCGCGTTGCCCTTGCCGAAGAAGCCCAGGTTCATCGGGAAGGCATCGGCCGCCTGCAGCATGCGGTGGATGTGCCACGGCCCGGGCGTGCAGGTCGTCGCGAAGGTGCCGGTCGCGGGGCCGGTGCCGCCGCCCAGCATGGTCGTCACACCGCTCATCAGCGCCTCATCGATCTGCTGCGGGCAAATCCAGTGGATGTGGCTGTCGATGCCGCCGGCGGTGAGGATCATGCCCTCGCCGGCGATGATCTCGGTGCCGGCGCCGATCGCGATCGTCACACCCGACTGGATGTCCGGGTTGCCCGCCTTGCCGATGCCGGCAATACGCCCGTCCTTGAGCGCGACGTCGGCCTTGACGATGCCCCAATGGTCGACGATCAGCGCATTGGTGATCACCGTGTCCACGACCTCGGCGGCGACCTTCTGGCCCTGCCCCATGCCGTCGCGGATCACCTTGCCGCCACCGAACTTCACCTCCTCGCCATAAATCGTGAAGTCGCGCTCGACCTCAATCCACAGTTCCGTGTCGGCAAGCCGCACGCGGTCACCGACGGTCGGGCCGAACATCTCCGCGTAGGCGCGGCGCGAGATTTTTACGCTCATCACAGCGCCCCCATCACGTCGCCATTGAAGCCATACACCTTGCGCTCGCCCGCCAGCGCGACGAGTTCGACGGTGCGCGACTGCCCCGGCTCGAAGCGCACCGCCGTGCCGGCGGCGATGTTGAGCCGGAAGCCGCGCGCCGCTGCACGGTCGAAGTCGAGTGCCGCATTGGTCTCGGCGAAGTGGTAGTGCGAACCGACCTGGATCGGCCGGTCGCCCGTGTTGGTCACCGCCAGCGTCAGCGTCGCGCGTCCGGCGTTGAGTTCGATCTCGCCGTCGGCGACGAGGGTTTCACCGGGAATCATCTATCTTTCTCCAAATGTCCGATTCGCCTCACGCCGGCAACGGCACGGCGTAGCGGTCGGCCTGTCGGGTGTTTGCGGAGCAGGCGAGGACTGTCTGAGCGCAGGCGCGGAAGCGCGCCGCTGCGCGAGTTCCGCAGCCAGCGGAGCAAATACCCGGCAGGACGAGCGCGGGCAGTCATCACCGAAGGTTGCACGGCCCTTTCCCTCACACGATCGGGTTATGCACGGTCACCAGCTTCGTGCCATCCGGAAAAGTCGCCTCGACCTGGATCTCCGGAATCATCTCCGGCACCCCTTCCATCACCTCATCGCGCGCGAGGATCGTCGTGCCCTCGCTCATCAGCTCGGCCACCGTGCGCCCGTCGCGCGCACCTTCGAGGATCGCGCACGAGATCAGCGCGACCGCTTCGGGGTAATTCAGCTTCAGGCCGCGCGCACGCCGCCGCTCGGCGAGCAGGCCGGCGGTGAACAGCAACAGCTTGTCCTTCTCGCGTGGGGTCAGTTCCATTTGTTCTTGTCCTCGTTCAGGTATTCCCTCAGGTGTTCCAGATGCGCGGCACGCACATCGGCAAGCCCGCAACCACCGGCCGAACCGCGCCCCACAGCCGCGTGAACCACTGCCGCCCCGGTTCGCACGCCGGACCGAGATAACGCGCCACCAACAACCCCGGCAACAAGGTCACCGCGCCCTCGCCCGCGCTCGGCCCGATGTCACGGCAGACATCGCGCAAAGCCGCGTCGCAGGCCGGCGCCGCCACCAGAAAAGTGCCCACGACAGGCTGGCCCGCCAGCCCCACCGGCGAATCCAGCAGCGCGCTGCCACCACCGATCCGCCCGCGCTCCAGCCACACAGGGCGCCCGTCGCGGCAGATGCGCGTATGCAGCGCCAGTTCGCCGCGGGTGAAACGCTCACCCGCGCCGGTACGGCCGAAACACAGCATCTCGGCACCGATGAAGCGCGCATCGCCGTGCAACGCCACTTCCGTGCCGAGCGTACCCAAAGCGCCATCGAAGACGATGCTCTCCTGCGGCAACCACTCGCACACGGCACCGTCGGCCACCGCGATGCGCTGCGTCATCCCTGCGGACGGCCCGGCGCTGCGATACCACTTGCCGGCACCCGGCGTCGTCAGCAAGGCGTGCGCCCCCGCATCCACCTTGATGTCGATCGCCAGCGAGTCGCCCCCGGCGATGCCGGCCGGCGGATGCAGCACGATGCCGTGGCACACGCCCTCGCCTTCCGGGTACAGCGCCTTCTGCACGCGCAACGGCCCAACATGGTGCCGACGCACGAGAACAGTGCGGGCACCCCGGCGTGCGAACTCGAGCCCGAGCTCGGCGCACCATCCGGATGCGCCCGGCGGCGGCGAAAACGTGGGCTCAAGGCCGGCAAGGGCTTCGACGACGGCATTCATGCACGTCATGTAGCAATCCTCAGGCCAGGCGCAAGCGATCGGAGATCCCCGCCACGTGCCGGTCGTCCGCCCCGCATGCCGGCACCGTTTAGGTTCAGCTCAACTCGTCGGCAAACGCGTGATTGACGTCGCGGTGATGGAGTTCATCCGCACGCACCGCGACGATGACCTCGCGCAGGCGCGCGTCCTCGGCGAGATGCCAGTAATCGATCGCGATCTTCGGCGCCGGGATGTTGGCGTAGGTGCCGTTGTCCACACCGGCCAGATACTCGGTGTAGCTGTACACCGCCTCCTCCTCGAAGTACCCGACGACGCGATGCGCGGTGCGGGGCGAGATCAGGTACAGCAGGAAGTACAAGTTGAAGAAAACGCCCTGCGCGATCACGATAAGCGCACGTTCGAGCCGCGTCGGCTGTGCGACGTGAATGAAGGTCATCAGGTGAATGCGTTCGTTGTCCGCTTCGTCGAGGAGCGTGCGGATCCAGCCGCGGTCGCCTTCGATCCGGCGCAGCGCGCGCAGGTGCTGCAGCGCGCCGCCCACCATGCCGGGCACGGCCGCAACCGTTTCCAGCACCACCGCACGATGGCCGTAGCGACGGGCGAAGACCGTGTCGGCGAAGAAGCGCATCGCCTTGGTGAAGGCGAGCGCAAAGCGGTCCGAGAAATCGCGCGGAACGTGGTGCCGCTCCAGCGGGGGAGTATCTGACATAAGCTGCCAAGGGTCGTGAACTAACGCAATGCTCGTCCTTGCTTCGTGCAATCTGACTGATATTGCGGCGCGCATCCGTTCGTTACCGAACACACGGGAAATTTTTCGGATGACCCGAATCGTCGTCTTTCGGGCTTCGCTAAAGCATCTGCTGAACGGTTGTCGATCGCCGCGCGAATCCGCGCATCCGATCCGGGTCCGCCCGCTGCGCAATGGTGCATGGCGCGGGTGCGGGTGTAGTCTGACGCCACCTTCCGACAACTTGTGCGCGCCTCCGCAGCCATGCTGACCGACCACGCCACAGAAGTCCTCAAGCATCCGGGTGCATTCGCGCTCCGGACGCTGAAGGCGTTCCGCGCCAACCAGGGCCTGCTGCTGGCCGGCGCGATCGCCTATTACGCGCTGCTATCGACCGTGCCGCTGCTCATCCTCACCGTGATCGGGCTGTCACACGTCATCAGCGAGAACGAGTTGCTGCAGACCCTCGGGCGATACCTCGAATGGCTGCTGCCGGGCCAGTCCCATGCGATCGTGGCGGAATTGGCGAATTTCCTGGCGCACCGCGAAGTCATCGGCTGGGTGTTGCTGGCCACCATGCTGTTCTTCAGCTCATTGGCGTTCACCGTGCTGGAGAACGCGATGTCGGTGATCTTCCACCACCGGGTGGCGATCAGGCGGCGCCACTTCCTCGTCTCGGCCGTGATGCCCTATGTCTACATCCTGTTCCTCGCGTTCGGCCTGCTGTTGGCGACGCTGGTGGCGGGAAGCTTGCAGGCCATGGGCCAGGAACAGGTGGAGTTCCTCGGGCACAGCTGGTCGCTCGGCGGCGTGTCCGGCGTGCTGCTCTATCTGCTCGGTTTCGCGGGCGAAATCTTCATGCTGACTTCCGTCTACCTCGTGATGCCGGTGGGTCGGCTGTCGCTGCAACACGCCCTGCTCGGTGCGGTCACCGCGGCGCTGCTGTGGGAGCTTTCGCGCCATGTGCTGGTGTGGTATTTCGCCACGCTGTCGCAGATCAGCACCGTCTACGGTTCCCTGACGACGGCGATCGCAGTTCTGTTGAGCCTGGAGGTTGCGGCGACCCTGTTGCTGCTGGGGGCGCAGGTCATTGCGGAGTACGAGCGCAGCGGCACTGGCGCCCCTGACGCACGCCCGCAACCGTTCACGACCGGACGGGGCTGACGGGCTCGACGGTCCGGCGCCGGATCGAACTGCCGGGGGCGATCGGGTCCGGAAGGGACTGAATCCCGGTCCTATACCGACAGCGCCTCGCGCACGCCGTCCGCGTCCATGTTGGCACCCTCCCCGCGCATCACGATCTCGCCGCGTTCCATCACGAGGTATTGGTCGGCGAGCGAACGGGCGAAGTCGTAATACTGTTCGACGAGCAGAATCGCCATCTCGCCGGTTTCGGCGAGGCTGCGGATGGCACGTTCGATGTCCTTGATGATCGAGGGCTGGATGCCTTCGGTGGGCTCGTCGAGGATCAGCAGTCGCGGCCCGAAGGCGAGCGCACGGCCGATCGCGAGCTGCTGTTGCTGCCCGCCGGAGAGGTCGCCGCCACGCCGCCCGAGCATCTGGCGCAGCACCGGGAACATGTCGAAGATGCGCGCAGGCAATTCGGTGCCGCGCGGACGCGTGGCGAGGCCCATGAGGAGGTTTTCCTCGACGGAGAGGCGCGGAAAGATCTCGCGCCCCTGCGGCACGAAGCCGATACCGGCGTGCACGCGAGCGTGCGAGGGCGCGCGGGTGATGTCCGCGCCGCCAAACGTAACCTTGCCGCTGGCAGCGGGCACCAGTCCCATCAGCGTCTTCAGGAGCGTGGTCTTGCCCACACCGTTTCGTCCAAGCAGCGTCGTGACCTTGCCGAGCGGCACGTCGAAAGAGAGGCCGCGCAGGATGTGGCTGCCCCCATAGTATTGGTTCAGATTGTCGACTTTGAGCATCTGACACGCCTTTCAGTAGTTTTCGATAAACCCCGGCGTGAGCCGGACATAGGGGGTGTTCCCGGAGCGGCGAGGACTGTCTGAGCGGAGGCGCGGAAGCGCGCCGTAACGCGAGTTCCGCAGCCGCGGAGGGAATTCCCCTGTGGCCGGCGCTTAGCAGCACGAACGTCTCGTTTCTTGTTCTCGGTAAACCCTGAACAGCGCCAGGACCTTCACTTCACGGGAGTAATCGCCGGCTGCGCCGGGTATTTGCTCCAGGGCTGCGGAACTCGCGCAGCAGCGCGCTTCCGCGCTTGCGCTCAGACAGTCCTCGCCCTTCCGCAAACACCCGCCACATCCGGCTTGCGGTGTTCGTTATCGACGGCCGCCAAACGCGCTCTTAACGACCCAGATACACCTCGATCACCCGCGCGTCCTCCTGCACCTCCGCGAGATCCCCCTCCGCCAGCACCGAACCCTCGCACAACACCGTCACCTTGCCGCCCAGCGCCTCCACGAAAGCCATGTCGTGCTCCACGACCACCAGCGAATGCTTGCCGGCGAGGCTCACGAACAACTCCGCGGTGCGCTCCGTCTCGTCGTCGGTCATGCCCGCGACCGGCTCGTCCAGCAACAACAGCTTCGGCTCCTGCATCAGCAGCATGCCGATCTCCAGCCACTGCTTCTGGCCGTGCGACAACAGCCCCGCCGGGCGATCGGCCTCGCCGTCGAGGCGGATCTGCGTCAGCACCTCCGCGATGCGGTCGCGGTCGTCGTCGAGGAGCTGCGCGAACAGCGTCCGGCGCACGCGCTTGTCGGCCTTCATCGCCAGTTCCAGGTTCTCGAACGCCGTGTGCTGCTCGAAGATCGTCGGTTTCTGGAACTTGCGGCCGATGCCCGCGTGCGCGATCTGCGGCTCGGTCAGGCGCGTCAGGTCGATCGTCTGGCCGAAGAACGCCCTGCCCGAATCGGGCCGCGTCTTGCCGGTGATGACGTCCATCATCGTCGTCTTGCCGGCGCCGTTCGGACCGATGATGCAGCGCAGCTCGCCGACATCGATTGCCAGGCTCAGCCGGTTCAGTGCGCGGAAGCCGTCGAAGCTCACCGTGATGTCCTCGAGATAGAGGATCACGTTGTGCGACAGGTCCAGCGCCCCCGGCTCAACGACGTGACCGGTCGAGGCGTTGCCGCTCCAGTTCTCGCGCTGGTCCTCGCTCTCCATCGCGGCGCGCTCCACGTCGGTGACGGTGCTCATGCCTCGGCTCCTTTCGCCGCCGGGAGACGGTTCGATTCGATCGGCACTGCAGCGGGCTGCATCTCCCTGCGCGCTTCCGCCTGCGGTTTCGACTGTTGCGGAGCCGGCACGGTCGGGGTGGCGGGGGCCGTCCGCGCACGCAGCCTGCGCCACAGGCCGACCACGCCGTCGGGCAGGTACAGCGTCACTGCGATGAACAGGAAACCGAGGAAGAACGGCCAGTACTCCGGGAAGGACATCGTGAACCAGCTCTTCGCGAGGTTCACGATCCCCGCGCCGAGCACCGCACCGACGAGCGTGCCGCGCCCGCCGACGGCGACCCACACGGCGATCTCGATCGAGTTCGCCGGACTCATCTCGGACGGGTTGATGATGCCCACCTGCGGCACGTAGAGCGCCCCCGCCAGCCCGCACAGCACCGCCGACAGCGTCCACATGAAGAGCTTGTAATGCAGCGGGTTGTAGCCGATGAACATGACGCGGCTCTCGGCGTCGCGGATCGCCGCGAGCACACGGCCGAAGCGCGAGGTCACGAGGTAGCGGCCGAGCACGAGGCAGGCCATCAGGAGCGCCGCCGACAGCGCGAACAACGTCGCGCGCATCTCCGGCGACGTGATGCTGTAGCCGAGGATGCGCTTGAAGTCGGTGAACCCGTTGTTGCCGCCGAAGCCGGTCTCGTTGCGGAAGAACAGCAGCATCGCGGCGTAGGTGAGCGCCTGCGTGATGATCGAGAAATACACCCCCTTGATACGCGAGCGGAACGCGAACCAGCCGAACACGAAAGCGACCAGCCCCGGCACCGCGACGACCAGCAACAGCGTCCCCAGGAAAGAGTCCGAGCCCGCCCAGTACCAGGGCAGTTCCTTCCAGTCGAGGAACACCATGAAGTCCGGCAGATCGCTCTGGTAGCTGCCGTCGCGACCGATCTGGCGCATCAGGTACATGCCGAAGGCGTAGCCGCCAAGCGCGAAAAACAGGCCGTGGCCGAGGCTGAGGATGCCCGCGTAGCCCCAGATCAGGTCCATCGCGACAGCGACGACCATGTAACACAGGATCTTGCCCAACAGGCTGACGGTGTAGGCCGACAGATGCAGCGGATGAGCCTCCGGCAGCACCGCGTGCGCGACCGGCACGGCGATCCAGGTAAGCGCGGCGAAGACCGCCAGCGCGATCCAGCCGGCGCGCGGAGTGCTGTGCAGGATTCGTAGCGTCAATGGGGTGCGCATGTGCGCCTCTCCTGTTGTTTTCGTTTCATCGCGCGTGCGCGGTTCGTGCCTGCGTTTTCGTCGGTCGGGGGTATTTGCTCCGGACTGCGGAACTCGCGCAGCGGCGCGCTTCCGCGCCTGCGCTCAGACAGTCCTCGCCCTCCGCAAACACCCCCGACCGACTTGTGTTCTCTGTTCGCAAATGCCGCAATTCGTAGGGCGGAACTAGCGCAGCGCATCCCGCCAAGCAGACCATCGAGCCGGCTGGCTCGATCCGCTTTGCTCCTCCCGCCCTACATGTCCGCAAACCGTCCCTTCAACGCAAAAATCCCCTGCGGCCGCTTCTGGATGAACACGATGACGAACACCAGCACGAGGATCTTCGCGATCACCGCGCCGGCCCAGCCTTCGAGAAATTTGCCGACGATCCCGAGCCCCAGCGCCGCCCACACCGCGCCGGCGAGCTGGCCGACGCCGCCCAGCACGACCACCATGAAGGCATCGACGATGTAGCCGGTGCCCATCGCCGGCCCGACGTTGGCGATCTGCGACAGCGCGAGCCCGCCCAGGCCCGCCACACCCGAGCCGATCGCGAACGCCAGCGTATCGACGCGCGCCGTCGGCACGCCGACGCAACCCGCCATCGCGCGGTTCTGCGTCACCGCGCGCACGAACATGCCCAGCCGCGTCCTCTGCATCATCAGCCAGATGAGCAACAGCACGAACACCGCGAAACCGACGATCACGATGCGGTTCCACGGCAGCACGACG
This sequence comes from Aromatoleum tolulyticum, assembly GCF_900156155.1. Lineage (GTDB taxonomy): Bacteria > Pseudomonadota > Gammaproteobacteria > Burkholderiales > Rhodocyclaceae > Aromatoleum > Aromatoleum tolulyticum. The sequence continues at coordinate 216,726 of NZ_FTMD01000007.1, read as the reverse complement.
CCCGCCGCGAGCGCGATGCCGCCCGACATCCACACCGGGTTCGCGAGTTCGACGTTCTGCGGGCCGAAGACCACGCGCGCCGCCTGGATCAGCACCAGCGACAGACCCCAGGTCGCGAGCAGGCTCTCCAGCGGACGGCCGTAGAGGTGACGCAGCACCAGGCGCTCCATCGCGACGCCGACCAGCGCGGCGGCGAGGAAGGCAGCGGGAATCGCCGCCGCGACGTACCAGTCCACATAGGCCGGCAGGTAGCTGCGGAACAGCCCCTGCACGAGGAAGGTCGCGTACGCGCCGACCATCAGCAGCTCGCCATGCGCCATGTTGATCACGCCCATCACGCCGTAGGTGATCGCCAGCCCCAGCGCCGCGAGCAGCAAAATCGAGCCCAGCGACAGGCCCGAAAACAAGGTGCCGACGGCCTCGGCGGTCGCAATGCGGCGGTCGATCGTGTGGATCGCCATGTCGGCCGCGGCGCGCACTTCGCTGCTCGGCTCGACCCACTCGCCGTCCTTCTTCTCGAGCAGCGCCGCGAGCAGGTTCTTCACCGCCGGGTCCGAGGATTCGCCGAGCGCCTCGGCCGCCTTCAGGCGCTTGGCCGCGTCGGCGGACGCGAGATTCACGCGCGCCGCCGCACGGGCGAGCACGCTGCGGATCTCGTCGTCCGATTCCTTCGCCAGCGCGCGCTCGAACATTGGCAGCAAGGATTCGGTCGTATTGTCGGCGAGCGTCCGTGCGGCGCTCAGGCGTACGTCACGATCGGACGCAGCGAGAGCAAGGGCCGCGCGCGCCGTGCCGAGCGCGCGGCGCACCCGGTTATTCACGGTGAAGGTTTCGGCCGCCGCCGGTGCAAGATCCAGCTTTTCGCCGGTCGCCGCGGAGACCACCGAATCGCCGGCGACGATGACGAGCACGCCCGCCGCAAGGCCCAGCCGGCCCCCTTCGAGCGCGTCGAGCACACGGCGCGCGTCGTCCCCGCCGGCTACGCCGAGCGCCTCGATGGTGTCGAGCCGGCTCTGGAAGTCGCCCGCAAGACCCGCGACCTTCGCCTCATCGAGCGCGGCACGCGCCGGTGCCGCCAGCATTCCCAGCAGGGCAAGACCGCACAGCAGCCGTGTGAATCCGGATCGCAGCATCGGAAGATCTTCCGCCTCGCGCCCCGCCGCGCAGGGCCGGGCGCAGAATGTCGCATGGAAAGAATGGGCCGGCCGTAGCCGGCCCCAAAGTGACGCGAGGAGAGATGGCTCGCAGTGCTGCAGGCGGCGGATCGACGATCCGCCCCGGGCCATGCCAGCCGCTGGCCCGGTGGTCTCCTCGTTCTCCCCCTCCCCGGTTAAATCCCCATCAGATCTTCTGCTTGCCCTCGTTGCCCGCAATGAACGGGCTCCACGGCTGGGCGCGGATCGGTTCCTTGGTCTTCCACACCACGTCGAACTGGCCGTCGGCGCGCACTTCGCCGATGTACACCGGCTTGTGCAGGTGGTGGTTGGTCTTGTCCATCGTCAGCGTGAAGCCCGACGGCGACTTGAAGGTCTGCCCGCCGATCGCCGCGATGACCTTGTCGGTGTCCGTCGACTTGGCCTTCTCGACCGCCTGCTTCCACATGTAGATGCCGACATAGGTCGCCTCCATCGGGTCGTTGGTGACCACGGTGTCCGCGTTGGGCACGCCGTTCTTCTTCGCCCAGTCCTTGTACTTCTTCGCGAACGCATCGTTCTCGGGGTTCTTCAGCGTCATGAAGTAGTTCCACGCCGCGAGGTGGCCGACCAGCGGCTTGGTATCGACGCCGCGCAGCTCCTCCTCGCCGACCGAGAACGCCACCACCGGCACGTCGGTCGCCTTCAGCCCGGCATTGCCGAGTTCCTTGTAGAAGGGCACGTTCGAGTCGCCGTTGATCGTCGAGATCACCGCGGTCTTCTTGCCCTCGGCGGCGAACTTCTTGATCTTCGCGATGATCGTCTGGTAGTCGGAATGGCCGAAGGGGGTGTAGTCCTCCATGATGTCGGCCTCGGCCACGCCCTTGCTCTTGAGGAAGGCGCGCAGGATCTTGTTCGTCGTGCGCGGATAGACGTAGTCGGTGCCGAGCAGCACGAAGCGCTTGGCGCCGCCGCCTTCGGCGCTCATCAAGTATTCCACGGCGGGGATCGCCTGCTGGTTGGGCGCAGCGCCGGTGTAGAAGACGTTCTTCTCGAGCTCCTCGCCTTCGTACTGCACCGGGTAGAACAGCAGGCTGTTCAGTTCCTTGAACACCGGGTTCACCGACTTGCGGCTCACCGAGGTCCAGCAGCCGAACACCGCGGCGACCTTGTCCTGGCTAATCAGCTGACGCGCCTTCTCGGCGAACAGCGGCCAGTTCGAGGCCGGATCGACGACCACCGGCTCGAGCTTCTTGCCCATCACGCCGCCCTTGGCGTTGATCTCCTCGATCGTCATCAGCGCCACGTTCTTTAGCGCCGTCTCGGAGATCGCCATCGTGCCCGACAGCGAATGCAGGATGCCGACCTTGATCGTGTCGGCCGCATGGGCCCCGACGGGCAGACCGATCGCGGCGATGGAAGCGGAAAGAGCCAGTGCCTGGACGAAAGTGCGACGATTCATCGACAGATCCCCCTGATGGAAAGTGGTACAACGCGCGCTGCGTTGTTACCGTTCCCACCGCAAGGGATATGCCAAGTTATGAAAATCGCTAACTTTCAATATGTTGCGATCAATAATCGCTTGCCGCGCATGCGGCTGCAGCGACGCTCCGCCCCGTCGTGACGCGCTGCATCAATCCGCGGCACCAGCCTGGTGCGCCGCTCAGCGCCGCCAGAACACCGGCGTCATCACTACCAGCAGCGTGAAGATCTCCAGGCGGCCGAGGATCATCGTGAAGGAGAGTACCCAGGTCTGGAAATCGGTCAGCCCCTGGTAGTTCGATGCCGGACCGAGCGCGCCGAGGCCCGGGCCGGTGTTGTTGAGGCAGGCCACCACGCCCGAGAACGCCGTGACGATGTCCAGCCCGGTCGCCGACAGCAGCAAGGTCAACGACACGATCGTCACCATGTACATAAAGCTGAAGCCGAGCACCGCGTGCAGGATGTCGTCAGACACCGGCTGGTTGCGGATGCGCACCGGATGCACCGCGTGCGGGTGCAGCGAGCGCACGATCTCGCGGAACACCTGCTTGTACAGGATCATCGCGCGCATCATCTTGATGCCGCCGCCGGCCGAACCGGAGCAGGCGATGAAGCTGCCGAGGAACAGCACCCAGATCTGCGCGAACATCGGCCATAGCGTGTAATCGTAGGTCGCCAGCCCGAGCGAGGTGGAGATCGACACGACGTGGAAGGCGACGTAGCGCAGCGTGCTGAGGAAATCCGGGTGGGCGCCGAACTGCATCAGGTAAATCGTGAGCACGACGATGCTCAGCGCGAGCGTCGCGAAATAGAACGGCAGCTCCGGATCGGCAAGGTAGGGCTTGAGGCTGCGCCGGGCCAGCGCCAGGTAATGCGTCGCGAAGTTCAGGCCCGACAGCAGCGCGAACACGATCACGATCATGTCGACCGACACGTTCCCGAAATGGCCGAGCGAGGCGTCCTTGCTCGAAAAGCCCCCCAGCCCGACGACGCTGAAGGTGTGGATGATCGCCTCCCAACCGTCCAGCCCGGCGAGCCACAGGCTCACGGCGCAGGCCACCGTGAGCAGGCAGTAGGTCATCCACAGGCCCTTCGCGGTCTCGGCGATGCGCGGCGTCAGGCTCTGCTCCTTCATCGGCGTCGGCACCTCGACCTTCATCAGCTGCCGGCCACCGATGCCCAGCAGCGGCAGGATCGCGACCACCAGCACGATGACGCCCATGCCGCCGATCCAGTGCATGAAGGTGCGCCACAGGTTGATCGACAGCGGCAGATGCTCCAGCCCCACCAGCACCGTGCCGCCGGTCGCGGTGAGGCCCGACACGGCCTCGAAATACGCATCCGTCACCGACAGGTCGGGAATGAAGTCGAGCAGCGGCAGCGCGCCGAACACCGGCATCACGACCCAGGTCAGCGCCACCAGCAGGAAGCCGTCGCGCGTATGCAGGTCGCGCTTGCGCCCGCGCGTCGGCAGCCACAGCAGCAGCCCGGCCGCGAGGGTGACGAGCACCGCGTGGTCGAATGCGACCGTCGCCCCGTCCCCCACGAACCACGACACCGCGAGCGGAAAAACCATCAGCACGGCGAACAGCATCACGATCAGGCCCAGTGCGTTGAGCACCGGGTGGGAAGCCGCGCGCCACCTCATAGGAAGCCGAAGCCCACCTGGAACAGCTTCTCGACCTGGCGCACGAGCTTCTTGTGCGTACAGAACACGATCACGTGGTCGCCGCTGTCGACCACCGTGTCATGGTGCGGCATCACCACCAGGCGGCGCGCGACCTTGCCGTCGGGCCGCATCTCGTCGCGCACGATCGCGCCGATGGTCGCCCCCTTGGGCAGCGCGATGTCCGCGATCGCGCGGCCGACCACCTTGGAGTCCTTGCGCGTGCCGTGGGCGATGATCTCCAGCGCCTCGGCCGCGCCGCGGCGCAGGCTGTGCACGGCGACCACGTCGCCCTGGCGCACATGCTGGAGCAGCGAGCCGATCGAGGTCTGCGCCGGCGAGATCGCGATGTCGATCGGCCCGCCCTGCACCAGGTCGACGTAGCTGCGGCGGTTGATCAGCGCCAGCGTGCGGTGCGCCCCCATGCGCTTGGCGAGCGACGCGGACATGATGTTGTCCTCGTCGTCGTTGGTCAGCGCGAGGAACATGTCTGCCTCGTCGATGCCCTCGTTCTCGAGCAGCTTCTCGTCCGTCGAGTCGCCGCGCAGCACCAGCGCACGGCGCAACTGGCTGGCGAGGAATTCCGCGCGACGGCGGTCGACCTCGATCACCTTGACGTTGTGATCGTCCTCGATGCCGCGCGCCAGGCGCAGGCCGATGTTGCCGCCGCCGGCGATGATGATGCGCCGGATCGGCCGGTCCTCGCGTCGGATCTCGCGCATCACCTGGCGGATATGCACCGTCGAGGCGAGGCAGAACACCTCGTCGCCGGGCAGGATCATCGTGTCGCCCTCGGGGATGATCGCCTCGCCGTCGCCGCGGTAGATCGCCGCGATGCGCACCTCGACGTTGGGCATGTGGTAGCGCAGCGCCTTCAGCGGATGCCCCACCAGCGGCCCGCCCTCGAAGGCGCGCACGCAGATCAGGCTCAGCACCCCGCCGGCGAACTCCATGACCTGCAGCGCCTCGGGGAAGGCGACCAGGCGCTTGATGTAATCCGTGACGATCTGCTCCGGGCAGATCGAGAAATCGACCGCGAAGTTGTTGCTGTCGAGCAATTCCGGGTAATCGACGAAATCGCTCGAACGCAGCCGCGCGACGCGCGTGGGCAGGTTGAACAGCGTCTTCGCGACGCGACAGGCGCACAGGTTGGTCTGGTCGGACTGCGTCACCGCGATCAGCAGGTCGGCGTCGTCCGCCCCCGCCTCGCGCAGCACCGACGGCGACGCGGCGTTGCCGATCACCGTGCGCAGTTCCAGGCGGTCGCGCAGCACCTCCAGATGCTCGGCACTGGTGTCGATCAGGGTGATGTCGTTGGCCTCGGAGACGAGGTTCTCCGCCACCGACGCGCCGACCTGGCCCGCTCCAAGGATGATGATCTTCACCTGAAAGACGCCCCGAGCATTATGGAAGCCTGATTCTACGCGAGCGCTCGGCCCGCGCAGCGGGACTGTTGTGCGGCCGCCTCAATCCCTCAGGTTTCCTCGGTGCGTCGGCTGCCGTGCAGGCCCAGTTGCTTGAGCTTGCGGTACAGGTGCGTGCGCTCGAGGCCGCTCTTCTCCGCGAGCCGCGTCATGTTGCTGCCTTCGAGGCGCAGGTGGTGCTCGAAGTACAGGCGCTCGAAAGCCTCGCGCGCCTCGCGCAGCGGCTGGTCGAGCGATACCGCGACCGCCCCCTCGCTGGCCGGGATCAGCAGCCTGCGCACGTCGGTCAGCGCAACCTCCTCGTCCAGCGTCCCCAGCGCCAGCGACTTCACCGCCGCCCGCAGTTCCGCATAGCCGCCCGGCCAGGGCTGCGCGCGCAGCGCATTCAACGCCGCCGTCGAGAAATGGCGACGCGGCACCTCGCCGGCCTCCACGAGGTGCAGCAGGAGCTGCGCGGCGATCTCCGGCAGATCGTCGCGCACGTCCGCGAGCGAGGGCGGCGCGAGGCTCACCTCGAACAGGCGGACCGCAAGCGACTCCTCCCAGCCTTCGCGCACCAGCGACTCCAGCGTGTGGTCGGTCGCGACGACCAGGCGCAGGTCGTAGCGCTCCAGCCGTTCCAGCGCGAAAGCGAGGTTCTTCTGCTGCGTGCGCGACAGGCGCGCGAGCTCGCCGACGAACAGCACCCCGCCCTGGCAGGCCTGCAGCTGGTTCACGTCCAGCGGCGCCGACACGGCAGCGAGGTCCAGCCACGGCGACGCCTTCGGCTGCACGCTGCGCGCGGCGAGTTCCGCGATACTTCCCTGCCCCACGCGCAGCAGCAGCACGCGCGAATTGACCACCACCTGCTGCACCAGCCGCGCCAGTTCGCGCAGCGGCGCCGAGCGCGTGAAGGCCGCGAGCGTCAGCGGCGCCGGCGCACCGGGTGCGGCGGGGCGCTGCAGGCCGCGCTTCACCGCCGACAGCAGTTTCTGCAGGCCGATCGGCTTCTCGAGATAGTCGATCGCGCCGATGCGCGTCGCCTCGACCGCGGTGTCGATCGTGCCGTGTCCCGACATCATCACGACCGGCATGTTGAGCTGGCCGTTGGCCGACCACTCCTTCAGCAGCGTTATGCCGTCGGTATCGGGCATCCAGATATCCAGCAGCACCAGGTCCGGACGCCGCGCATTGCGCACCGCGCGCGCCGCGGCGGCGTTCTCCGCCAGCGCCACGTCGTGCCCTTCGTCGCGCAGGATCTCCGACAAGAGTTCGCGGATACCGACTTCGTCGTCAACGATAAGTATGTTTGCCATCTGTCACTAATCACATTTCCGCGGTGGCGAGGCGCAGGCGGATGCGCACTTCGGCCCCGCCGGTTTCGCCGTTCAGCAGGCGAACCTCGCCACCATGTTCGTCGATGATCTTCTTCACCATCGCCAGACCCAGGCCCGTCCCGCGGCTCTTGGTCGTGAAGTACGGCTCGAACGCGCGCGTCAGCAGCTGCGCCGGGAAGCCCGGCCCGTTGTCGCGCAACTGCAGCGCCACCCGATCGCCTTCCAGGCGCGTCGTCAGCGTGACCACGCCGTCTTCCTGGCCGGCGAGCGCGTCCTCCGCATTCTGCAGCAGGTTGTGGATCACCTGCCGGATCTGGCTCGCGTCGCCCGCCACCGGCGGCAGGTTGCGCCCCAGCTCGGCGCGGATCATCACCGGCGAGCTCTCGTACAGGTTCAGCACCTCGCCGACCAGCGCGTTGAGGTCGAGGCGACCGAGCACCGGACTCGGGAGCTTCGCATAATCCCGGAAATCGTTCACCATGTTTTTCATCGCCTCGACCTGGTTCACGATCGTGCGGGTGCCGCGCTCGAGCACCTCGCGCCCCTCGTCGTCGAGACGGTCCGCGAGCTTGTACGCGAGCCGCTCGGCCGAAAGCTGGATTGGCGTGAGCGGATTCTTGATCTCGTGCGCCAGCCGGCGCGCCACCTCCGCCCATGCCGCCGTGCGCTGCGCGGCAATCAGGCGCGAAATGTCGTCGAACACCACCACCAGACCCCCACCCGAGGCCTGCGGCAGGCGCGCTCCATGGATCAGCAAGGTCTGCGATGCCCCCTCGTGCGACACCAGCTCCAGCTCCTCGTGCCAGTCGCCGGCGTTATCGGCGAAGCCCTTCACCAGTGCATCGCGAAAGCCATGATGCTTCGGCCACTGGGTCAGCGTGAGTTCCTCGTAGCCCTCCAGCTCGTCCTGCAGGATCGCCATCGCGCCGGCGTTGGCCGCCCGCAGCTTGCCGTCGGCGGCGAACGCCAGCACCCCGGTCGACAGGTTCGCCAGCACGCTCTCGAGGTAGGCACGCGACGATTCGACCGCGGCACGGTTGCGCTCGGCGAGATCGCGCGCCTCCACGAGCTGGCGCGTCATGCGGTTGAAGGACTGCGTCAGCACCCCCAGCTCGTCGCGTGCCGGCAGCGCCTGGCGCGGACTGAAGTCGCCCTGCGCCACCGCCTGCGTGCCCTCGGCTAGGATCAGCAGCGGCGCCGCCAGCCGCCGCGACAGCACGAAGGCCACCGCCACCGCCGCGAGCAGAGCGACCAGCAGGGTCAGCGTCAGGGTCAGCGTGTAGATGCGGTTCAGCCCCGCGCGACCGAGCGTCAGCTGCTGGTATTCGCGATAGGCCTCCTGCACCGCCTCCGCGTTGCGCACGAAAGACTCCGGCACCGCCTGCATGAGCTGCAGGTAGTGGGTATCCATGTTGAGCGTGCGCGACGGGATGGGCACCACGACGCGTATCGTCAGGCCTGCGCCCGCGCGGCTGTCGACGACGTGGTAGCGCTGCGTCTGGCGGGCCTCGCGCAGCTGCGCGGCACTGGGGAGCTCGGGAAAGAGTCCGCCGAGGCCGTCCGAGACGGTTGCCACGACCTGACCCGAGGGCCCGATCACGGTCGCGCTGCCGACGCCCGCCTGTTCGCGCAGACGGTTGAGCAGGGTCGGCGGCACCGGCTCGACCCCCTCGAGGTCGAGCGCCATCTCGCGTGCCTTGTCGCTGACCTGGCTGGTGAGGTAGTCGAGCGCATTCTGCCCCAGCGCGATTCCGCCCTCGAGCGCGGAATCGACGCGCACGTCGAACCACGACTCGATACTGCGCACGACGAACTGCAGCGACACGGCATACACCACGACGCCCGGCACCAGCGCCATCAGCGCGAACATCAGCATCAGGCGGTACTTCAGGCGCGAACCGAACTGGCGCGTGCGGTACTCGCGCCACAGGCGGCGCAACTGGAAAGCGACGAGCCCGAGCAGCGCGACGACGATCGCACCGTTGATCGCGAGCAGGTAGGGATAGCTTGCCGCGAAGAGGTCCGTATTCGAGGTCGCCGACGCGAGCAGGAACAGCGAGATGCCGGCGATCGCCGCGACCACGACGAGGAGCGTGCGCTTCATGGATTGCCGCCTGCGAGGAAGGTCCAGCGCTGCCAGTCGGTGGTGAGGTTCCAGTCGCGGCTGCCGATCGCCGTGACCTGGAAGGGCCTGGGCAGCAGGCTGGTGTCGAGCTGGAAGCGCAGCGCGGCACGATACGTGGTGCCGGTCTTGAGGTCGCCAGCGGGCGCGATCAGCCAGTTGCGGATGCGCTGCATCGTGCGCACCGCGGACTCCAGGGTCTCGAAACTCTGGTGGAAGTTGCCGACCGACAGCCGGTAGCTGCGTGCGATCGCGTTGTAGGTGAGGCGGAAATTCAGCGAGCGCTCGGCGACGACCTCGTCGAGCCAGTACCAGCGGTCGCGCTCGACGACGAACTGTGCGCTGAAATACAGCGATACGCCGCGATTGACGGCTTCGACCAGGCGCGGATTGAGCTCGAGGTCGATGTCGGCATTGACAACATAACCCTCGTCGCCCGGCACGATTTCGGCGTAATCGATGCGCCCCTCGGCAAGTGCCGCGAGCGGCACCAGCAGGCACAGCACGACGGCAGCGAGCGCGCGCCTCAGCCGCTCAGGCACGCTTGGCGAGCAGCGCATAATAGAACCCGTCGTGGTCCGCGTGCGGCAGGAGCTGGCACTCGGGCCGGCCGTCGATGTCCGCCCGCTGCGCATCGGCGTGGCGGGCGCAGAAGCGCGCGATCTGGCGCGCGTTCTCCTCGTCGAACACCGAGCAGGTCACGTACAGCAGCCTGCCGCCCGGCGCGAGCGTCGGCCACAGCGCGTCGAGGATCTCCGCCTGCTGCGCGGCGAAGCGCGCGATGTCGTCGGCACGGCGCAGCCACTTGATGTCCGGATGGCGGCGCGCCACCCCCGAGGCCGAGCACGGCACGTCGGCGAGGATGCGGTCGAAAGGCCGCCCGTCCCACCATTTCGCGCGCTCGCGGCAATCGGCGGTGCGCACCTCGCCCGCCAGCCCCAGCCGCGCGAAGTTGTCGGCGATGCGCCGGGTGCGCACCGGGTCCAGCTCCAGCGACAGCAGCTCGACCGGCGCGGTCTCGAGGATGTGTGCCGACTTGCCGCCCGGCGCGGCACAGGCGTCCAGCACCCGCTGACCCGCCGCGAGATCGAGCCAACGCGCAGCCCACTGCGCCCCCGCATCCTGCACCGACACGCGGCCTGCGGCAAAACCCGGCAGCGTCGCGACGGCCACCGGCCGCTCAAGCACCAGCGCATCGTTCCCAAGACGCCGGTGGCCCAGCCCGGCCGCCTCCAGCTCCTGCACGTACGCATCGACGCCGCCACGCAGGCGATTCACGCGCAGACCCATCGGCGGCCGTTCGTTGCCGGCGGCGAGCGCCGCCTGCCAGTCGTCGGGGAAGGACGCGCGCAGGCGCTCGATCCACCATGACGGGTGGCGGTAATACGCCGCCTGGTCAGCGACCAGCTCCGCATCGAGCTCGGCGGCGTTGCGCTGGCGATTGCGCAGCACCCCGTTCACGACCCCCTTCAACGGCGCCATCAGCGCCGCAGCGGCTTCGACCGCCTGATTCACGACGGTATGCGCCTGCTCCGGACGGGTCTCGAGACGATGCAGCGCGACCAGCAGCAAGGCGTGGATCGCCTCCGGCAGCGGCTTGTGCAGCAGGCGGCGCAACACTGCATCGCCGCGCCCATAGTCGCGCAGCGTGCCCCACGCCAGATCGCGTACGGCGCCGCGCGTCGCGTCGGGCCAGTCGGGATGCTGCGCGAGCATTCCCTCGAACGCATCGGTGAGGTTCGCCCCGGCCAGCACCGATTCAACGAGCGCCGCGGCGCAGCTGAAGCTGAACGCCAGGCTGTCGGCCGGCAGGACATCGGAACGGGGCTCGGGTCGCGGAGATCGGTTCGGTCTGTGATTCTTCAAAACTTGGGACTCGCTCGCGAAAAGCTCATGCGAGCAGTTCGCGCAGAAAATTCGGCTGGGCGAACTGCCCGGCGTGGACCTCGCCATTGTAATACCGCAGACCCGCGATCCCCCTGCGCACGAGCTCCGCGTCGATCGCCGAGGCCGAACGCGCCTGCGGATCGACGCGCTCCGACGCGCACGCCAAGCCCCACAGCCCGCCGTACAGCGGGATGAACATGAAATACGGCCGCACGATCGCGAACACCGTGCGCAGCCGCTGCACCAGCGCACGCACCTGCTCCGCCTGCCGCCACGGCGCACCGAGGTGCAGCGTCAGCGCCCCCTCCCCGTGCAGCAGCGTACGGCAATCGGCGAGGAAGGGTTCGCGGTACAGCGCCGCGGCCGGCCCCTCGCCCGGCTCGGTGAGGTCGAGCACGATCAGGTCGAAGACCTCGCCCGCCGCGACCGCGCCGCGCACGTAGTCCAGGCCGTCGCCGATATGCAGCTCGGTGCGCGGATCGTCGAACGCCCCCTGGTGGATCGCCCCGAGATGGCGGCGCGCCAACTCGACCACCTGTTCGTCGAGCTCGACGACGACCACCCGCTCGATGTCCGGATGCCTGAGCAGCTCCCGTGCCGAACCGCCATCGCCGCCACCGACCACCAGCGCACGACGCGGCGCCGGATGGCACAGCGCGGGCACATGCACGAGATTCTCGTGGTACACGAACTCGTCGCGCTCGGCGCTCATCAGGCTGCCGTCGAGGCGGAAGAGCCTGCCGAAGGTCGGCGTGTCCCACACCTCGTAGCGCTGGTAGCGCGACCGGCCCGCCTCCAGCAAGCGCGCACCGCGACAGAAGAAGCCGTGGTGCGGGTCGAGCTCCTCGATCAGCGTGTCTGAGGTAGGGAGCGGCTCTACCGGCCTCTCGTCGTCTTTCATCATCTCTCCCCGGACAACTGTTTCACGTGGAACAGCAGCGCTCAATGCAGGCGTGTGACGAGGTCATACGCAATCTTCCCGATCAGCACACACAGCACGCCGAGAAACATCCTGCGCACGAAGCCCGCCCCGTGCCGCAGCGCCAGGCGCGATCCCACCAGCGCCCCCGCCAGGTTGCACGAAGCCATCACTGCAGCCACCGCCCACAGCAGCTCGACCGAGCTCGCGAAGAACAGGATCGCGGCGACGTTGGTGGAAACGTTGAGAATCTTCGCGCTCACCGAAGCTCGCAGGAAATCCATGCCGAGCAGTCGGACAAACAGGAAGATCAGAAAGCTCCCGGTGCCCGGCCCGAAGAAACCGTCGTAGAAACCGATCACCGCCCCGATCCCCAGCGCCACCACCACTGACCGGCGCCCGTCGAGCAGCACGTCGCCGCCGGTACCGAAATCCTTGCGCCGGAAAGTGTAGATCGCGACGAGAATCAGCAGCCCGAGCACCAGCGGGCGCAGCAACTCCGGTGACAGGTAGGCGACGGTCCGCGCGCCGAACCAGGAACCGATGAAGGCGGCGAGCGCCCCCGGCAGAGCCACCCGCCACGGGATGGCCACCCGCCTGCCATACTGGATCGCCGCACTGGTGGTGCCGACAACGCTCGACAACTTGTTCGTCCCGAACAGCGTCGCCGGACTCCCGTTCGGAAAGGCCGAGAACAAGGCCGGAATCTGGATCAGGCCGCCCCCGCCGACAACAGCATCCACGACACCGGCAAAGAAGGCCGCCAGGCCGAGACCGACGAACAGCCACTCAGAGTCGAGCATCGTGGTCCTGTTTCACGTGGAACAATGGGAGCACCCCGGCAGCTCGCCCGGACATGCCCGATGCATTACATCGTACCAGTATAACCATTCACTTCCTGGTGCAGAATATGGAACTCGCGCTGAAGTCACGTATGTCTTGCGCGTCCGCACCATCGAATCACGAGATGGATACACTAATGGGAACGTCCAGAGAAAGGGACCGCCCATTCTACCGCCCGCCCCGACCCAAGGCATCCAATCGGCCGTTCCTGCACTTGCCCCGCATCCGTGCATCCCATGTAAGGACTGCATGTACCCCTGCTGCCTAGTCTCCTCTTGAACCAGAGCACAGCATCTAGATGATCAGGGGCTATCCGCGAAACCTGTGTTCGTGTTCAACACCCGACCTGAAGCTCTTCCTTAGTTCAGGTTTCAAGTTTGAATATGGACTTTCTTGCTTACGAAACTCGACTCTTCGTGCGGATCGGATAGGGCAGAGAAGTTGGAAAGGCGCACGAATGAAGACCAATTTCGAAATAGAATCCCTCTCCGCCCTGCGCGCCCCCCTGCCGCAGCGTCTGACCTCCGGCCCGTGCGCCTGCCAGTGGCGGAGTTGATGATGGACGAATCCCTATGAGCGTTCCGGACTGCACCGAACTCCTCCACTTACTCGATGCGTTAGAGCATTGCACCGCCGATGATCTGGAGAGCCAGTTCCTCGACTTCAAGCCGTGGCAAGGTCCAAAGGAGGACCTGCGAGTAGCCTGCGAATACGCCTCGTGCTTTGCGAACGGATCCGGCGGGGTTGTGGTATTCGGTGCGTCCGACAAGGTTCGCGGGCGCGCTCAGGCTATCCACGGCGCTGCGGGCTACGACCTCGACATGTTCCGCAAAGGCATCTACGCTGGAACCAAGCCCGGAATCGACGCCGAAATCATCGAACTCCGCGTTCCGGAGGGCACCGGCACCGTGCTCGCAGTGCGCATACCCGAAGGCACGCAGAAGCCCTATGGCACGGTCAGCGGAATGTTCAAACAGCGGATCGGCAAAAACTGCATGCCGCTCGATCCGGCTGTATTCCTGCGAACGCAAATCAGCACGGCAGCGGTGGACTGGAGCGGAGCGCCGGCGGCCGGCGTCACCATTTCGGATCTCGACCCACTGCAGATCGAACGCGCTCGTCAAATCCTTCGTAGCAAGGCCCCCTCGTCTGGTCTCATCGAGCTTCCGGACCAAGCGTTTCTCGAGGGATTGGAGGCCATACGCGCCGGCTACATCACCCACGCGGGAATGCTGCTGTTCGCGCGACGAGAAGTCCTGGCACGCCACTGCCCGCAGGCCCAATTCCACTACGTCTTCCACGACAGCGAAACGACCGTCGCGCGCAACGACCTTGACCGCTTACCCTTGCTGGAAGCCGTCGAGCGCATGGACCAGATCTTTTCCGGCCCGATCAACCCCGAGAAGGAAATAGAAATCGGACTGTTCAAACTGCGCATTCCCCAGTTCCCGCTAGAAGGCGTGCGCGAAGCGGTGCTCAATGCGCTGACGCATCGTGACTACCTGAACCCAGGGGAAGTGCTGGTGCGGCACTCTGCTAAGGAACTGGTAGTCACCAGCCCGGGCGGCTTCATCGATGGGATCACACCAGAGAACATTCTTCGTCACGAAGCCGTACCGCGAAATCGCACCCTGGCCAACGCGCTCGTGAAGCTTCGGTTAGTCGAGTCGTCCGGGATCGGTCGCCGGCGAATTTTCCGCTCGGCCTTGGTGTATGGAAAGCGCCGGCCCGAGTACTCCACAGACGGGCATTCAGTCACCTTGCGGATCTTCAATCAGGGAGCACACGAAGCACTCGCTCGTCTCATTGCACGCCTGGACGCTCAAGGGGCCGACGTCGGGCTGGACCAGCTATTGGTGCTGGATGCGCTGCGTTCACAGGACTACATCGACACGGCTCAGGCCGCGGAAGTGCTGCAACTCCCGCGAGACGATGCACGCAGAGTTCTCGACGCGATGTGCCAGCCTCCGCTACACCTGATCGAGCGCAAGGGCCATACACCGGCGGCCACATTTCACTTGTCGAAGGGCGTCGCGAAGGACTTGAAAGGCAAGGCTGCCTACACCAGAACGCGGGGCCTGAATCCGGTGCGATATGCCGAGATGGTTCGCGAGTACCTGAAGGACCACCGGGAAATCAAGAATCGCGAACTGCGAGAGCTTCTGGGTTTGGGCGATTCGCAGTCGGCACAGGTGGAAGCCTCGCGCCTGCTGAAAAAATGGAGCAGCCCGACCGGCTTCCTCGACCGACATGGCGCCGGAAATAGCATCTTCTACGTATCACGAAACAGCTCTTAGCAGTTGCTTAGCACTTCAGACCGCCCGTCCAGATTCGATTAAAAAGTACAGCACAAACAGCCACTTACAAAACTAACGTGCTAAGCACATTGTTAAGAAGTGATCAAAAAACGGCGTGAATCAGCCCAGGAAGAATGTCCGAAACCCACTCGGACAGGAAACGCCCGGTTGGCTGGGCGAAATGGGTTTCTCGGCGCTTCACGGACCGGACATCGCCCCCGAACGTGACCGGCTGGGCCGCCCTTGAGAGCGTAAGGGCCGAGCGGGATATCTACTTACCGATGCAGAAGCGCGAGAAGATCACCCCGAGCAGATCGTCGGCCGTGAATTCGCCGGTGATCTCGCCGATGCGCTCCTGCGCCTGGCGCAGCTCCTCGGCGAAGAGTTCGAGCGCCGCGCTCTGCCCCTGAGCGGCCTCGACATGCGCCAGCGCCGCGCGCAGCGCGACGAGATGGCGTTCGCGCGCGAGCACGACGTCCTCGCCGTGCGCATGCCAGCCCGCCACCCGCAGCAATTCCGTGCGCAGCAGATCGACCCCTTCGCCGCGCTGCGCCGACAGGTACACCGACACCTTGCCGTCGGTCTCGCTGCAACCCGGTGCGATCCCGCACAGGTCGATCTTGTTGTGCACCGTGATGCGCTCGACCCCGGCCGGTAGCGCCGCGTCGATCGCCTCGTCCGACTCCCCCGCGCCCGTGCGCGCATCGACCAGGCGCAGGATCACGTCCGCGCGCCCGATCTCGCGCCAGGTGCGCTCCACCCCGATCTTCTCCACCGGGTCCTCGGTCTCGCGCAGCCCCGCAGTGTCGATCACATGGATGGGGATGCCCTCGATCGCGATCGTCTCGCGCAGCGCATCGCGCGTGGTGCCGGCGATCTCCGTCACGATCGCGCGCTCCTCGCCGGCGAGGCAGTTCAGCAGGCTGGACTTGCCGACGTTCGGCCGGCCGACCAGCACGACGTTCATGCCGGTGCGCAGCAGCGCCCCCTGGCGAGCCCGCTCCAGCACATCGACGAGCTGGCTGCGGATGCCTTCTAGGCGCTCCAGCGCGCGCGCCTTTTCGAGGAACTCGACCTCCTCCTCGGGGAAATCCAGCGTCGCCTCGACCAGCATGCGGAGGTCGATCAGCGCGTCGGTGATGCGGTGCATCTCGTCGGAGAACGCCCCCGACAACGAGCGCAGCGCCGAGCGCGCCGCGGCGACCGTCGACGCCTCGATCAGGTCCGCGACGGCTTCCGCCTGCGCGAGATCCATCTTGCCGTTGAGGAAGGCGCGGCGCGAGAACTCGCCCGGCTCGGCCAGGCGCGCGCCGAGTTCGACGCAGCGCGCGAGCAGCATCTGCATCACCACCGGCCCGCCGTGCCCCTGCAGCTCGAGCACGTCCTCGCCGGTGAAGGAATTCGGCGCCGGGAAGTACAGCAGCAGGCCCTCGTCGATCGCGCGCCCTTCGCCGTCCAGAAAACGCGCGAACCCCGCAGAGCGGGGTTCGGGGGTCTTGCCGGTAAGCGCCCGCGCCATCGGCACGAGCGCTGCGCCCGACACGCGGATCACGCCGATCCCGCCGCGACCGGGCGCGGTCGCGACGGCGGCGATGGTATCAGGCAGGCTTCGCGCCGGACTTTCCACCTTCGATCATCCTCGTAATCTGCCACTGCTGGGCAATCGACAGCGTGTTGTTCACCACCCAGTACAGCACCAGGCCGGACGGGAACCACAGGAACATGAAGGTGAACACGATGGGCATCGCCAGCATCACCTTCGCCTGGATCGGATCCGGCGGCGTCGGGTTGAGCTTGGTCTGGATCAACATCGTCGCGCCCATGATGATCGGCAGGATGTAGTACGGGTCCTTGGACGACAGATCCTGGATCCAGCCCAGCCACGGCGCATGGCGCATCTCGACGCTGCCCAGCAGCACCCAGTACAGCGCGATGAACACCGGGATCTGCACGAGGATCGGCAGGCAGCCGCCCAGCGGGTTGATCTTCTCCCGCTTGTACATCTCCATCATTTCCTGCTGCAGCTTGACCTTGTCGTTGCCGTACAGCTCCTTCAGGCGCTGCATGCGCGGGCCGAGCACGCGCATCTTGGCCATCGACTTGTAGCTCGCCGCCGACAACGGGAAGAACGCCGCCTTGATCAGCACGGTGACGAGGATGATCGCCCAGCCCCAGTTGCCGAGGAGCTTGTGGAACCACGACAGCACCCAGAACAGCGGCGCCGCGATCACCGTGAGCCAGCCGTAGTCGACGACCAGGTCGAGGCCCTTGGCGACGCCTTCGAGCTTGTCCTGCTCCTGCGGTCCGGCATACAGGCGCGTCGCCACCGTGCCCTTCTCGCCCGGCGCAACCGCGGCGACCGGCATGATCAGGCCCGACGAGTACAGGCCGTCGCCGACCTTGCGCGCGAAGAACTCGCGCTCGACGCCGTCCTGCGGCAGCCACGCGCTGACGAAGTAGTGCTGCACCAGCGCCGCCCAGCCGTCGTTCGCCTTCTTCACGAACTTGGCCTTGCCCTTGTCGATCTCCTCGAACTGCACCTTCTGGAACTTCTCGGCCTCGCTGTAGAAGGCCGGGCCGGTGAACACGTTCACACCGAAGCCCTCGACTGCCTCCGCGGGTTTGCCGTCGCGCGTCATCTGGAAATACGCGTGCGCGTTCACCGGCGCGCCGCCGCCGTTGGCGATCTCGTAGGCGACATCGACGAGGTAGCTGCCGCGATGGAAGGTCATCAGCTTCGTGACCTTCACGCCGTTCTGCTCCGGCGCCTCTAGGCGCAGCGTAAGGGTGTCCTGGCCGTCCTTGAGCGACTGCTCGCCGGCGGGCAGCGCGAACACCGTCTTGTGGCTCGGCAGGCCGTCGCCGATCAGGCCCGACTGCGCGGCATACAGGTGCTCGGCACCGTCGTCGAAAAGCACGAAGTTGCGCGACACATCGGTCTTGGACTTGTGCTGCGCCAGTTCGAGGCGAACGATGCTGCCGCCCTCGGCGGAAACGTCCGCGACGAGCACGTCGGTGCGCACCGTCACGCGCGGGGCGTTCGACGCGGCAGCGCGCGCTTCCGGAACCACCGGCACGCCGGCCATGTTCGCGCTCGGGGTCGGCACCGCGCCGGGAACGGACGAACCCGGCGCCTGCTGCTCGGCCACCGCCGCGGTCGGCGCGGGGGCGGGACGGTTATGCTTCTGCCAGCCGTCCCACAGCATGATCACGGCGAAGGAGAAGATGAGGAAGAGTATCAGTCGACGCTGGTCCATCGGATTCTTATATGTTCTGGGAAGAGTCAGGGAACGGGATCATACCCGCCCGGATGGAATGGGTGGCAACGGCCCACCCGCTTGAACGCCAGCCACCCGCCCTTCAGGGCGCCGTGGCGCTGTACGGCCTCGGCCGCGTATTCGGAACAACTCGGATGAAAACGGCAGTTGCGCCCCAGCATCGGGCTGATCGCGTAACGATAGACGCGCAGCAGGCCGAGGAGCAGAGACTTGATCACGGTCGCAGGCGCGCGAAAAGTTGCGCGATGTCGTCGTTGATCATCGCGCGCGTCGCATCCCTGACGGGCGCGTGCAGGCGCACGATCAGGTCGTGATGAGGGAGCGTCACACGAATTTTGCGAAACTGTTCGCGCACGATGCGTTTCACCAGATTGCGCACGTTGGCGCGTTTCGCCAGCTTCTTCGCCACAACGACGCCGAGGCGTGCCGTGCCGAGTTCGTTGGGACGATAATGAACGACGAAGAAGCGTCCCTTGATCGCCCGCCGGAAAGCAAAAACGGATGAATACTCATCCGTTTTTCGTAATCTGTAGGCGCTGAGAAATCTTTGATCAACGCCCGACGGGCTGCTCACCTCAGACAGCGAGGCGATGACGGCCCTTGGCGCGACGAGCGCGGATGACGGCGCGACCGCCGCGGGTCTTCATGCGGACCAGAAAACCATGGGTGCGCTTGCGACGGACGACGGACGGCTGATAGGTGCGTTTCATTTCGGTTGGCCAGTGAAAGGGTCAAACCGCGGATTTAATTGGATAATACCCTGTTTGTCAAGCACAATTTTTGGCCCGGGCTGTGGATAACTCTTCCGCCGGGGGGTAGAATCCAGCGTTTCCCCTCCCGACCGCCCCTGTGCGCCGCCCATTCAGGCCCGTCGCGCTGCGCGGACGGCCGGGATGTCCCCGAAACGAGTTCGCGCCGCCGTTGCGCTTCACCGCTCCGACTGCCGAGCCGAGGTGTTTTGGAAATCGTGTCACAAGCCCTAACCATCGAGTCCGTGAGTCAAGATTTTTGGTCCTTCTGCCTGTCGCGCCTTGAGAGTGAGCTGCCCCCGCAGCAGTTCAACACATGGATCAAGACGCTGCGTGCGGAGGCCGGCACGAGCGACGAACCGTCGCTGCGCCTGTTCGCCCCCAACCGCTTCGTCATGCAGTGGGTGCGCGAACGCTACCTCAAGCGCATCGCCGAGCTCGGCGAGGAATTCCACGGCGGCCCGCTGCTGCTCGAACTCGTGATGGCCGAAGCGGGCAGCGCGCGCACGGCCGCGCGCCCCGTCGCCCCCGTCATGCCGGTCGCGTCGGAAGGCGCGGCCTCGGCCTCGGCCGCGAACGCCACCCGCGCGCCCATCGCCGCCCCCGCCATCATCACGCGCCCGGAACCCGAACCTGCCACCACCTCGGCCGACCTCGCCTACGAGAAGACGCGGCTGAACCCGGACTTCACCTTCGACACGCTGGTCACCGGCCGCGCCAACGACCTCGCGCGCGCCGCCGCGATGCAGGTCGCGCAGAACCCCGGCACGTCCTACAACCCGCTGTTCGTCTATGGCGGCGTCGGCCTCGGCAAGACCCACCTCGTGCACGCCATCGGCAACGCCGTGTACCGGCGCAACCCGCGCGCGGTGATCCGCTATGTGCACGTCGAGGACTACTACGCCGACGTCGTGCGCGCCTACCAGCAGAAGAGCTTCGACGCTTTCAAGCGCTACTACCGCTCGCTCGACCTGCTGCTGATCGACGACATCCAGTTCTTCAACAACAAAAACCGCACGCAGGAAGAATTCTTCCACGCGTTCAACGCGCTCACCGAGGCGCGCAAGCAGATCGTCATCACCTGCGACACCTACCCGAAGGACATCCAGGGCCTCGAAGACCGCCTCATCTCGCGCTTCGACTGGGGCCTCACGGTGCAGATCGAGCCGCCCGAGCTCGAGATGCGCGTCGCGATCCTGCAGAAGAAGGCCGAGGCGCTGCGCGTCGATCTGCACGACGACGTCGCCTTCCTGATCGCCAAGAACCTGCGCTCCAACGTGCGCGAGCTCGAAGGCGCGCTCAACAAGGTCGTCGCCTTCGCGCGCTTCCACGGCCGCGGCATCTCGCTGGAAGTCGCCAAGGACGCGCTCAAGGACCTGCTCAACGCGCACAACCGCCAGCTCACCATCGAGCACATCCAGAAGACGGTCGCCGACTACTACAAGATCAAGGTCGCCGACATGCACTCGAAGAAGCGCACGCGCGTCATCGCGCGTCCGCGCCAGGTCGCGATGTGGCTCGCCAAGGACCTCACGCCGATGTCGCTGCCGGCGATCGGCGAGGCCTTCGGCGGACGCGACCACACCACCGTGCTGCACGCCTGCCGCACCATCGCGGACCTGCGCCTCGCGGACCAGCAGCTCAACCACGACGTGCACGTGCTCACGCAGGTGCTGCGCGGATGAGCGCTCCCCGCATGCCCACGCCCTGCGTGCCTTCTCCCCGCAGCACCGCTTCCCTGCCCGGACAAACGGAATAACCTCAAACGGAAGATCCTGACGCCATGCTTCTGCTCACCACCACCCGCGATGCGCTCCTAGCCCCGCTGCAGTCGGTCGCCGGCATCGTCGAAAAGCGCCACACCCTGCCGATCCTGTCGAACGTGCTGATCGAGAAGCACGGCGACCAGCTCACGCTGCTCGCCACCGACATCGAGATCCAGATCCGCACGACCACGGGCGGGCACATCGGCGGCGAGGACACGTCCATCACCGTCGCGGCGAAGAAGCTGCAGGACATCCTGCGCGCGCTGCCCTCCGAGGGCGAGGTGGTCGTGACCCTCGACGACAAGCGCCTCACCGTCAAGGCCGGCCGCAGCCGCTTCGCGCTGCAGACCCTGCCCGCCGCCGACTACCCGCGCATGAACCTGCCCGACGGCGACGCCACGCGCTTCAGCATCAGCCAGAAGAGCTTCAAGCGCCAGCTCGCCCAGGTCGCCTACGCGATGGCGCAGCAGGACATCCGCTACTACCTCAACGGCCTGCTGCTGATCGCCGACGGCAAGGAACTGCGCATGGTCGCCACCGACGGCCACCGCCTCGCCTTCGCCTCCAGCCCGCTCGAGGCCGAAGTGCCGCGCACCGAGGTCATCCTGCCGCGCAAGACGGTGATGGAACTCGCGCGCCAGCTCGCCGACAGCGAAGACCCGCTCGAAGTCGTCCTCGCCGGCAACCAGGTGGTGTTCCGCTTCGGCCCGATCGAGCTCGTCTCCAAGCTCATCGACGGCAAGTTCCCCGACTACGAGCGCGTAATCCCGCAGAATCACCAGAAGCTGCTGACCTTCGAGCGCACCCCGCTGCTCGCGACCCTGTCGCGCGTCGCCATCCTGACCAACGACAAGTTCCGCGGCGTGCGCCTCGTGCTCGGCGACGGCACGCTGAAGATCGCCAGCACCAACGCCGAACAGGAAGAAGCCCAGGAAGAGCTGGAAGTCGACTACCACGGCGACCCGCTCGACATCGGCTTCAACGTCACCTACCTGCTCGATGTGCTCACCAACACCCACGAAGACCAGATCGAGTGGCGCTTCAACGACGGCAACTCCAGCGCGCTGGTGACCCTGCCGGGCAACGACCGCTTCAAGTACGTGGTCATGCCGATGCGCATCTGACGCGAACCGGCGCCCGCCGCCGACGCGTTCTGACGCCCCGGGACCTCCCGGGGCGCGTTCTTTGATGATTCATAGAGATTGACGATGTCCGATCCGCAAAACCTGCCTCAGTCCGCCCCTGTCCCCGCCCCCTCCGGCGAATACGACGAATCCAGCATCCAGCAGCTCGAAGGCCTGGAAGCCGTGAGGAAGCGTCCCGGCATGTACATCGGCGACACCTCCGACGGCACCGGCCTGCACCACATGGTGTTCGAGGTCGTCGACAACTCGATCGACGAGGCGCTGGCCGGCCACTGCGACGACATCGTGATCACGATCCACGCCGACAACTCGATCTCGGTGGCCGACAACGGCCGCGGCATCCCGGTCGGCGTGAAGATGGACGACAAGCACGAACCGAAGCGTTCGGCGGCCGAGATCGTCATGTGCGTGCTGCACGCCGGCGGCAAGTTCAACCAGAACAGCTACAAGGTGTCGGGCGGCCTGCACGGCGTCGGCGTCTCGTGCGTGAACGCGCTGTCGAAGTGGCTGCGCCTGATCGTGCGCCGCGACGGCAAGAAGCACTTCATGGAATTCCACCGCGGCGTGCCGCAGGACCGCGTGATCGACGTCGTCGACGGCATCGAGGTCAGCCCGCTGAAGGTCATCGGCGAAGCCACCAAGCGCGGCACCGAAGTGCATTACCTCGCCGACGAAGAGATCTTCGGCACCATCGAATACCACTACGACATCCTCGCCAAGCGCCTGCGCGAACTGTCCTTCCTCAACAACGGCGTCAAGATCCGCCTCGTCGACCAGCGCAACGGCAAGGAAGAGGACTTCGCCTTCGCCGGCGGCGTGAAGGGCTTCGTCGAATACATCAACCGCACCAAGTCCGTCCTGCACCCGACCGTGTTCTACGCCGCGGGCACCACGCGCATCCCCACCGGCCACGGCCACGACGCCGAACTGGGCGTCGAAGTGGCGATGCAGTGGAACGACACCTACGCCGAACAGGTGCTGTGCTACACCAACAACATCCCGCAGGCCGACGGCGGCACCCACCTCACCGGCCTGCGCGCGGCGATGACGCGCGTCATCAACAAGTACATCGAAGAAAACGAGATCGCCAAGAAGGCCAAGGTCGACATCACCGGCGACGACATGCGCGAAGGCCTCGCCTGCGTGCTGTCGGTCAAGATGCCCGACCCGAAGTTCGCCAGCCAGACCAAGATGAAGCTGGTGTCCTCGGAAGCGCGCCCCGCCGTCGAGGAAGTCGTCGCAAACAAGCTCACCGACTTCCTGCAGGAAAACCCGATCGACGCGCGCACCATCTGCGCCAAGATCGTCGAAGCCGCGCGCGCCCGCGACGCCGCCCGCAAGGCGCGCGAGATGACACGCCGCAAGGGCCTGCTCGACGGCGTCGGCCTGCCCGGCAAGCTCGCCGACTGCCAGGAGAAGGACCCCGCGCTGTGCGAGATCTACCTCGTCGAGGGCGACTCCGCAGGCGGCTCCGCCAAGCAGGGCCGCGACCGCAAGTTCCAGGCGATCCTGCCGCTCAAGGGCAAGATCCTCAACGTCGAGAAGGCGCGCTTCGACAAGCTGCTGCAGAGCCAGGAGATCGCGACGATGATCACCGCGCTCGGTACCGGCATCGGCAAGGAAGACTACAAGCCCGAGAAGCTGCGCTACCACCGCATCATCATCATGACCGACGCGGACGTCGACGGCGCCCACATCCGCACCCTGCTGCTGACCTTCTTCTACCGCCAGATGCCCGAGCTGGTCGAGCGCGGCCACATCTACATCGCCCAGCCGCCGCTGTACAAGATCAAGCACGGCAAGAACGAGATGTACATCAAGGACGAGGCGGCGCTGAACCAGCACCTGCTCAAGCTCGCCCTCGACGGCGCCGCGCTCGTGCCGCGCGCCGGTGCCGCCCCCATCGTCGACGAGACGCTCGGCGGCCTCGCGCGCAGCTACCTGCTCGCCGAAGCCGTCATCAACCGCCTGTCCGGCTACATCGACGGCGCCGTGCTGCACGCGATGCTCGCGCACGACATCGAAGTCAGCCTCGCCGACGAAGCCTCCACCACCGCCGCCGCCGATCGCATCCGGCCGCACCTGCCCGACGAAGTGCAGATCCGCGCCGAGTACCACGAGGAATCGGAAACCTGGCGCATCGCCATCGAGCGCATGCTGCACGGCAACCGCAAGCTCGGCTGGGTCGACGAGGAATTCGTCGTCTCCGGCGACTACCGCAGCATCCGCACCGCCGCCGCCGCCATCTCCGACCTGATCGGCGAAGGCGCCGAGATCCGCCGCGGCGAGAAGGGCCAGCCCGTCACCCGCTTCGCCGACGCCATCCGCTGGCTGCTCGCCGAAGTCGAACGCGGCCTCAGCAAGCAGCGCTACAAGGGTCTGGGCGAAATGAACCCCGAGCAGCTGTGGGAAACCACGATGGACCCCGCCGTGCGCCGCCTGCTGCGCGTGCAGATCGACGACGTCATCGCCGCCGACGAGATCTTCACGACGCTGATGGGGGACGATGTGGAGCCGCGCAGGGCGTTCATCGAAGGCAACGCGCTATACGCACGGAACATCGACGTGTGATGCGGTCTGTCGGGTCGCGCTGGTAACGAAAAGAGCTCCTTGCGGAGCTTTTTTCATGTTCGCAGATTGTGATCGAAGTCCGGCATTCAGCCCTGGCCAGCCGCCACATTGGCCCGCGCCCTGTGCAGTTTCCTGTAGCTATCGATCAGGCGCTGGTGCCTGTCGAGCCCGTCCAGTTTCATGCTCGTCGGCGTTAGCCCGAAGAAGCGCACGCTCCCGTCCACCGACCCCATCACCGCATCCATCCGCGGGTTGCCAAACATCCGGCGGAAATTGCCCTCGTAATCGTCCATTTCCAGGTCGTCGTCCAGCAGCACCTCGAGCACCACATTCAAGGCCTGATAGAACAATACGCGCTCGACCGTGTTCTCGTTGTACTGCAGGAAGGCTCCCACCAGCTCCTTAGCCGCTTCAAACTGCTGCAAGGCGAGATTAATCAGCAGCTTCAACTCCAGAATCGTTAGCTGACCCCAGGCCGTATTCTCATCAAACTCGATGCCGATCAACGTGATGATGTCGGTGTAATCATCGAGTTCACTGTCTTCCAGGCGTTCGAGCAGTGCTTCCAGGCCGGCATCGTCGAGGCGATGCAAGTTCAAGATATCGGCGCGGAACGACAATGCCTTGTTGGTGTTATCCCAGATCAAGTCTTCGACCGGATAAATCTCCGAATAACCCGGCACCAGGATGCGGCAAGCCGTTGCGCCTAGTTGGTCATACACCGCCATGTACGCTTCCTTGCCCATGTCTTCGAGAATGCCGAACAAGGTTGCGGCTTCCTCGACATTGGAGTTTTCACCCTGGCCGGAGAAATCCCACTCGACGAAATCGAAGTCGGCCTTGGCGCTGAAGAAGCGCCACGACACCACGCCGCTGGAATCGATAAAGTGTTCAACGAAGTTATTCGGCTCGGTTACGGCGTTACTTTCAAAGGTGGGCGGGGGTAAATCGTTCAGGCCTTCAAAACTGCGCCCCTGCAGCAACTCGGTAAGACTGCGCTCCAGCGCCACCTCCAGGCTCGGGTGCGCCCCAAACGAGGCAAACACCCCACCAGTACGGGGGTTCATCAGGGTGACGCACATCACCGGAAACTGCCCGCCCAGCGACGCATCCTTCACCAGCACCGGGAAGCCCTGCTTTTCCAGCTCCTCAATGCCGGCCAGAATGCCGGGATATTTCGCCAACACTTCATTCGGCACATCGGGCAGCGCGATTTCACCTTCCAGAATTTCGCGCTTTACCGCCCGCTCGAAGATTTCCGACAGGCATTGCACCTGTGCTTCGGCCAGCGTATTACCGGCACTCATGCCATTGCTGAGGCACAGATTGTCGATCAGGTTGGCGGGGAAATACACCACCGCGCCGTCCGACTGACGCACGTACGGCAGCGAACAGATGCCGCGCTGCACATTGCCGGAGTTGGTGTCGTACAAATGCGAGCCACGCAACTCGCCATCGGGGTTGTAGATCTGCAGGCAGTACTCGTCGAGAATTTCAGCCGGCACCGCATCTTTAGGACCCGGCTTGAACCAGCGCTCATTCGGGTAATGCACAAACGCCGCGCTGGCGATGTCCTCCCCCCAGAACTGGTCGTTGTAGAAGTGATTGCAATTCAGGCGCTCGATAAATTCGCCCAACGCCGACGCCAACGCGCTTTCTTTGGTAGCCCCCTTGCCGTTGGTAAAACACATCGGCGAGTGCGCATCACGGGTATGCAGCGACCACACGTTAGGAACAAGATTGCGCCACGAAGCGATTTCGATCTTGATGCCCAAACCCGCCAAAACCCCCGACATATTGGCGATGGTTTTCTCCAGCGGCAGATCCTTTCCCGCAATATAGGTGCTTGCTTCTGAATCCGGCTTCAACGTCAGCAAGGCCTGAGCATCGGCATCCAGATTTTCCACCTCCTCGATCACAAACTCAGGCCCGGTTTGCACCACCTTCTTCACCGTGCAACGCTCGACGGAGCGCAAGATACCCTGACGGTCTTTGGCGGAGATATCCTCGGGCAACTCGACCTGGATCTTGAAAATCTGCTTGTAGCGGTTTTCCGGATCAACAATATTGTTCTGCGACAGGCGGATGTTATCGGTAGGAATATTGCGAGTTTCGCAATACAACTTCACAAAGTAAGCCGCACACAAAGCCGACGAAGCCAGGAAGTAATCAAACGGGCCAGGCGCCGAGCCATCGCCCTTATAGCGGATAGGCTGATCGGCCACCACCGTGAAGTCATCGAACTTGGCTTCAAGACGGAGCTTGTCGAGAAAATTGACCTTGATTTCCATCGGGGAATCCTGAAATAGCGTTCAAATCGAATTGGCCGCCATTATCGCCGTTTTCCCAGTGGAAAAGCCGTGCTTCTCCGCAGTTTGAGGAACCGGGTGCTGGCTCGGACAACAGCATGCGCAGCCGCGACGAACGTTTCAAAGGTCGGGCACACCAGACAGCCAAGCCCGACCCGCCCTACGACAAGGCAAGTCCGAAGAAACGTTGATCTACACGCGTACCAGGAATCGGTGGGCCGTTCAGCTGCTGCGGGCTCATGCCAAGTTGGAATGCATGGCCAGGTATCTCGGGATCGAGGTGGACGACGCACTGGAGATTTCGAAGCGGACTGAAATCTTGCGAGCACCATGCGGTTGCTCATGACACGTGCGGCCGCTTTCTGGCTACACCGCGTACGCGGGCTGTCGGACAACGGCAAATTGCATGCACTGAATCGCCCCTCCAGAGTGCGATCACACGCATTAAAATGTCATCTTCCTCCGCTTGATGACGAACTAATTACTACAGCCTCCACGGGCGCACCCGCCACATGCGTCCGCGGCTACATCTTGCATCTGCCGTCGCGGAGTACCGACACCCGCTTCGCCCTTATCTTTCACAATGTCTTGACGCTGTCTTCACGCGTAAAGCCTATGCTTCACACCACCGATGCGCGGAGCCGTTATGCTCGTTTTCTCCCGACTCGATTCCCTTCTTCACAGCACTGCTGGCATCGTCGCCTTCTGCCTACTGCTAACCGGCCAAAACGCCGCGGCAGGCGCCGCGCCTGCCATGCCAAGCGCGCATCCGGACACCTGGGCCACGCCGGTGGACAAATCCATCAACCTCCACCGAATGTCGCCCACGCTTTACCGCAGCGCCCTTCCGAACCGCCAGAGCATGTCCCTGCTGCAAACGCTGCAGGTACGCACCGTCGTCAGCTTCGTCAAGGACGATGACGCCGAATGGCTCGGCAATGCCGCCGTCGAGCGCGTGAGTATCCCGCTGCACGCGGACCGGGTTAAGGACGCCGACGTGCTGCGAGTGCTGCGCGTGGTGCGGGACGCCGAGACCCGCGGCCCGGTGCTGATGCACTGCAAGCACGGACGCGAGCGTACCGGCCTGATGGCCGCGATGTACCGCACGGTAATTCAGGGCTGGAGCAAGGAGGAAGCCCTCAGGGAAATGCACAACGGCGGCTTCGGCGACGAAAAGGACATCGTTGACGCGACGCGCTACGTGGAAAAGGCCGACATCGCGAAGATCCGCCAGGCGCTCGCCGACGGCAAATGCAGCACGACGCTGCTCTCCACCTGTTACGTGCGCGACTGGTACCAGAAAACCTTCGGCAGCGCGTCCAAGACCGCGCTCACGCAGTGACGCCGCTACACCCGGCAAACGCGGGTGGGACCGCGAGCCGGCAGCCGTAACTCCCAACGGCTGCCGAAACGGTTGCCGTCCTCAATTCTTGGTCGGTACGCCGTCCACGATCCCGGCGGTGTTTTCCAGCAGACTCTTGGTTGCGGTCTGCAGGAAGGCGTCGAGCTTTCTCTGCAATTGCGGGTCGCTGTCCCCGGGAATGCGCTCGGCTTTCGGATTCGCGCCCAGTTCATAGCGGTACAGGCGCGGCGCGAAGTCCTTGGGCTGCACCAGGATGCGGTCGCTGCTGACGACGGCGACGGTCTGATCGCCACCCGACGGCTTGATCACGCCAATGCCCTGATCCCCAGCCGGCAGGTTGAGCAGATCGCGGCCCCAGCACTGGTGACGCACCTCACCACCCAGGCGGCCCATGATCGTCGGCACGATGTCGATCTGGGTGCCCACGGTGTCGCGGCGGGCACCGAACTTGTCCTGGATGCCCGGGGCGATCAGCAGCAAGGGCACGTTGAAGCGGAACAAGTCCATCTCGGTGAGCTGTTCATCGCTACCAAAGCCGTGGTCGCCGACGACCACGAACAGCGTGTCCTTGAAGTACGGCAAGCGGCGCGCCTTTTCGAAGAACTGGCCGAGTGCCCAGTCGGAATAGCGCATGGCGGTCAGATGCTCGTCCAGCGTCCCGTGGCCGGTGACCCGTTCGACCGGCAGGTCCTTGGGCAGCGCATAGGGGGTGTGGTTGGAGAGCGTCTGCAGCAGCGCATAGAACGGCTTGCTGCCGTAGCCCTTGGACAGTTCGGCGGCGGCACGGTCGAACATGTCCTGATCGGACACGCCCCAGGTCGGGTCCATGAAGACCGGATCGACGAAGTCTTCGCGGCCGACGAAGGTCGTCATGCCCTGGTTGCTGAAGAAGCCTGACTGGTTGTCCCACTGGAAATTGCCGTTGTAGACGTAGAGGTCGTCATAGTCGCGAGCGCTGAGCAACTGCGGCAGACCGGAGAATTTGTGTGCACCCTCGGGGGTGCGCATCAGGTATTCGAAGCTCGGCAGGTTGGGGAAGCACGCCATGGTGGCGAACATGCCCTGATGGGTGTGGGTGCCGTTGGAGAAGAAGCGGTCGAACAACAGGCCTTCCTTCGCGAGCTTGTCGAAGTAGGGCGTGATGTTGGCCGGACTGCCGAGCGCACCGACGTAATGGCCGGCGAAGCTTTCCATCAGGATAACCACCACGTTGCGGATCGGCAGCGTGCCGGCGGCCGGCGGCGTGAAGTTGCGGCGGATGGCTGCCTTGTCGGCGGCCACCAGCTGGTCGTACGTGGTCAGCAGCATCTCGCGCACGGTCTGCACCGCCTGCTGGTCCGGCATGGTCGGCTTCCAGGCATTGTCGCGATGCGAGGAGAAGCTGTTCCTCGCGGCGTCCACCAGGGTCAGTGTGCCGTTCAGGCCCAACTGGTTGGCGAACATCGAATCGGTGGTGTAGGCATCGCCCCAACGCAGCGGGGGGCCCTGGCGCAGGTTGCCGCGTGCGGCGGTGACGGCGACCAGCAGGCAGACGAAAAACACCGGAATGCGCCAGGACCAGGGCGGAATCACCCGAACCGCCGCGACTTGCGGCGCCGCCTCGGTCTTCGGCCGGCTAAGCCGGTCCAGGCCCTGAAACAGCTTGCACAGCAACCAGGTCGCAGCAGCCCACGCGAGCAGATAGCGTCCGACCGGAAAGCCGTTCCACAGCATGCTCAATACGGTCCGGGCATCTTCCTGGAAATACTGGAATACCAGACTGTTCAGTCGCTGATGGAACTCGCGGTAGAAATCCAGTTCGGTGATGCCGAGGAACAGGGTGAGGCTGGCGACCGCCGTCAGCCACAGGCGATGCAGCCCGCGCGCCGCCATGGCGCGGACGCTGAGCAGGGACAGCAGCAGCGGAACACACGCGAACACCACGACGCGCAGATCGAAGCGGATACCATTGTAGAAGGCTTCGGCGAGCGCGGCGGCCGAGGCTGTACCGATCAACTCGCGGTTGTATGTCAGCAGCGCCACGCGTAGCAGCGTGTACAGCACTAGCAACGCGAACGCGCTGGAAAGCGTGAACAACAGGTGATTCTTGATCGTCGGATGGGCCAAACGAAAGCTAGACGGATTAGAACTCTGGGCGTCCTTGGAGGTCATGCAGATCAGGATCCGTTCGATTGATAGTTGATTTCAAGATTGCGCATGCGGTCCGGCCGATCACTGAGCACCGCAATCGAAGGTCAAAATGGCCGGAAGTGTCGTGAGGGATTCGCTGTATGGCGCTCGCTCCATGGCGCCCCAGGAACGGCGGCAACACAAGGCCCCGCTGCCGTCGCCGCATGATTGAAGCAGCCGAGACTTTACCTGATACGCAGTGAAAAATTCGTTAATCAGAAGGGTACTGTGATGCGTGCCGTATGGATCTCCGGACTGACCGCGCTGGCGCTGCTCGCCGGTTTTTTCTGGTATCTCGCGCCGCTGGACCCCGGCGCTCTGGCGCTTCAGTTCGCGTTCACGCCCAGGATGTTCGGGCAGATCGTCCACTTCTGGTCGCCGGCCGATCTCGCGCGTTACCGCATCCATCTGCCGGTGGATGTCGCCTTGCTGCTCGCATACGGACTGTTCGGCTATCTGTACGCGACGCGGGCGGACGTGTTCGCTGCCCGTGCGCCAGCGTTCCGGCACGTTCTCGCGTGGCTGCTGCCGGTCGCGGCATGCCTCGACGCGCTGGAGAATGCGCTGCACTGGTGGCTCACGGAGGTGCCGCGCTTCGGGGTCGCGCCGCTGTACGCGCTGTCGGGTGGCGCGTCGTCGCTGAAGTGGCTGCTGATCCTGGGATTCGGGCTGCTGAGCGTGTATGCCCTGTATCGCGCGGACGACTAGCCGCGCTCGAACTGCACGCGGCAGTCGCTGCGCCCGCCGCACATCACCGCGTCCGCCAGCTGCTCGACCGCATCCATGTTTTCCGCGTAGTTGTGGAGCGGAATGCGCACGGTGCGGCTGGCGAGCTGTGCAGGATCCTGGCCGATCACATGTACCAGGACGGGCAGCGGCCGGCGGATGCGCTCGCTTGTCGGCACAAGCCACGGTACCGCCGATTCGGCACTGGTTTCGTCGATCCGCGGGGGCGCGGTCAGCAGGCGGCACAACACGGATGCCGATCCGTTGTACCAGCACGTCCACACCGTTTCGATGCCGGTTTCGGCGGCTCCGCCGGACGCAGCGACACCGTTCGCAAGCACGCAGAAACCGCCCAGATACGCACGAAATTTTCCCATCCCATGCCGCTCCAATATCCGCAGGGCATTCTAGCGGTCGCCCTGGCACGGATCGCGGTAATCCCTCACGACGGACGGGCTTTGCGCCCTGCCATGTCCGATGCGGCGACGATTGACGAGCACCCGGCAACCCGGGCTATAATCCGCGCCCTTCCGCAGTGATTGCGGTCCGCCACGAGCGGCCGCAGACCGCGATGAAGCCTTGGTGGTGAAATTGGTAGACACGCTATCTTGAGGGGGTAGTGTCGAAAGACGTGCGAGTTCGAGTCTCGCCCAAGGCACCATTCAGAAATCCAGAGCAGTCCGATCGAGGCCAGCAATCCCAAGCAGCACGAGGGTTCTGGCCTTTTTCACGTCTACGGCCTGCCGCGACCCCGCGTGCGGGAACGGGGCGCTTCCGGGGGCATTCGCGGGGGCACGCAGCGCTCCTCCTCCGCCCGATGCCCCAACCCCCTGCACTCACGCCGCCGCGAAGGCCTCGGCGACCGCCGGGCAGACGATGCGCCCGGCATCGATGTTCACGCCCGCGGCGAGATGCGGATCCTCCGCGGTCGCGAGTTGCCAGCCCTTGTCGGCGAGCGCGAGCACGAAGGGCAGGGTGGCGCTGTTGAGGGCGAAGGTGGAGGTGCGCGCGACCGCGCCGGGCATGTTGGCGACGCAGTAATGCACGATGCCGTCCACGACGTAGGTCGGGTCGGCATGGGTGGTGGGGTGGCTGCTCTCGAAGCAGCCGCCCTGGTCGATCGAGACGTCGACCAGCACGGAGCCGGGCTGCATGCGCGCCAGCCACTCGCGCGGCACGAGGCGGGGGGTGCGCGCGCCGGGCAACAGCGCGGCGCCGATCGTGAGGTCGGCCTTCAGCACCAGCGACTCGATCGCGCCGCCGGTCGCGTGGCGGGTGCGGATGCGCCCGGCGAAGAGTTCGTCGAGACGGCGCAGGCGGTCCAGCGAGGGGTCGGCGACGGTGACGTCGGCACCCAGCCCGACGGCCATGCGCGCGGCGTTGTAGCCGACCACGCCGCCGCCGAGGATCACGACGCGCGCGGGCGCGACGCCGGGAACGCCGCCGAGCAGCACGCCGGAGCCGCCGTGCGGCTTCTCGAGGCAGCTCGCGCCGGCCTGGATCGACATGCGTCCGGCGACCTCGCTCATCGGCGCGAGCAGCGGCAGGCCGCCCGAGGGGCTGGTGACGGTCTCGTAGGCGATCGCGGTCGTCCCGGATGCGAGCAGCAGGCGCGTCTGCTGCGGATCGGCGGCGAGATGCAGGTAGGTGAACAGCACCTGTCCGGGCCGCAGCAGCGCGCATTCCTGCGGCTGCGGTTCCTTGACCTTGACGACGAGTTCGGCGCGGGCATAGACCTCTTCCGCGCTATCGACGATTTCTGCGCCTTCGGCACGGTACTGCTCGTCGGCCAGGCCGATCGCCGCACCGGCGCCGCTCTGCACCAGGACGCCATGACCGTGGGCGACCAGTTCGCGCACGCTGTGCGGCGTCGCGCCGACCCGGTATTCGTGGGTCTTGATTTCCTTCGGGATTCCGACTTGCATGATCGAGGGTCCGTTGCAGCGCAGGCGGCCCGCCTGCGGGGTCCGTGCCGGAGCGATGCGTGGCGGCTGCGGGAACTGCCGATGATGAACGCCTTGGTGCCCGCCTGTCATGCTGCAGCACAACATGCGTGCGAAGGTCCGAGGCGGTATCTGCGGCACTATTACCAAGGTGTTAGACGTCGTCGCGCCGCGGCGCACCACGGCGCGATTTGCGGTTTTTCTTTTCATTCCTCCGGATAGCCTGCTAGCCTGTCGGCATCGCAAGAAAGATCCGACCGACCACACGCTGTCACTCGACGAAAATGACACCTCGGCAAGGTTTCGAACGCGTCTCACCCACCGACATCCGTCTCGGCGAGCCGCTGCCCTACGCGGTGTATGACGGGTCCGGGATGCTGTTGCTGCAGGCCGGTTTCGTCATCAATACCGCGAAGCAGCGCGATGTGCTGATCGCCAACGGCTGCTTCATCAGCAACGACGCACGGCACCCCAAGCCGGCGCATCCTGCGCTGCCGGTGGCGTCGGTGAGCGAGGAGCACAGCTCCTTCGAGATGTTCGATCTGCTCAAGCTGCGCCTCAAGCGCACCTTCGACCTGTACAAGCACGGCGGCCTGGGTAACGAATTCGTGCCGCGCATCGAGGGCATCGCGCTGACGATCCAGGAGGCGTGCACGCACGACACCGACTCGGCGCTGGCCAACCTGCATCTCGACTACGACAGCTCCTACGCGGTCATTCATCACCTGCAGGCGGCGATGTTGTGCGAGCTGATCGGCAAGAAGCTGGGCGTGCCGGACGAGTCGCGCCTGCCGCTGATCAAGGCGGGCCTCACCCACGACATCGGACTGCTCGACATCCAGGACGTGCTCGACCAGCAGCTCGAGCCGCTGACCCCGCTGCAGCGCGAGCGCATCAACCGCCACCCGATCGACAGCGAATCCATCCTCGCGGACCTCGGCGTGCGCGAGAAGACCTGGCTCGACCCGGTGCGCCACCACCACGAACGGCTCGACGGCACGGGCTACCCCGACGGCAGCTCGGGCGACGCGATCAGCCTGCCGACGCGGGTGCTGGCGATCGCCGACATCTACAGCGCGATGGTGCGCGACCGCCCTTACCGCAAGGCGATGGTGTCGACCGAGGCGATGCGCAAGCTGATGCTGGAGCAGGGCTCGGCGACCGACAACCGCCTGATCGGCATGATGATCAAGGAGATCGGCGTGTTCCCGCCGGGTGCGACCGTGCGCCTCGCGAACGGCGAGATCGCGGTCGTGAAGAAGCGCACGACGAACACGGCCTGTCCGCTGGTATTTTCCTTCGTCCGCGCCGACGGCATGCCGATGCTGACCCCGGCGCAGCGCGACACCGCGCACGAGCACTGCCGCATCGAGGGCATGGTGCCGTTTTCCAGCCACCGCGGTTCGGTCGTGGTGCTGCGCGGCCTGTGGAACCGCCACTGAGGACGAGCCCGATGAACCGTTTCGAATGGAAGCCCGAATACTCCGTCGACGACGCCGAGATCGACCGCCAGCATGCGGAACTGATCGCGATCATCAACGAACTCGCCGGCCAGCTGCACGGCGAGGGTCCGTCGGACGGGGCACGTCGCGTCTTCGACCACCTCGCGCATTACGTGACGACGCATTTCGCGTACGAGGAGGAACGCGTCATCCGCGCCGGCTACCCCGACGACAAGGTCGCCGCGCACCAGGCCGAGCACAACGCGATCCTGCGCCAGCTGCAGGAATTCGAGCGCGTGTTCGAAAGCGGCGATGCCGCGGCGCTGCAGGCGATGATGCCCTTTCTCTATGGCGAATGGCTGATCCATCACATCTGCGGCACCGACAAGGAATACGTGCCCTATCTCACGGCCGCCCGCTGAAGCGGCGCGCCGGCCGGGCTGCCGCGACCGCCCAATCCGGGTAGCCTTACGACATCGGCAACACGCCCCGCTCATGACATTCTGATCGATGGCGGACTAGAATGGGTCGTTAACCCGTTTCTTGCGCGGCTCCTATCGCCATGCTCCGCATCCCTGACCGCTTCTACTGGGTGCTTCCGCTCGGGGCATGGACGGTACTGATCCTGCTGTCCCTCGGCGTGATGCTGCACCAGAACCAGACTGCCGCGTTCGCGACCGCACGCCAGCAGGGCCGCGACATCTTCCACATGATCGAGGCGATGCGCCTGTGGAATTCCGAGGCCGGCGGCGTGTTCATGCGCCAGAGCGCGTCGACGCCGCCGAACAAGTACCTGGAGCTGCCCGAGCGCGACCCGGTCACGACTTCCGGCATCCCCCTCACCACCGTCAATCCCGCCTACATGACGCGCCAGATGGCCGGCGTCATCGAACGGGAGAGCGGCATCCGCATCCACATCACCAGCCTGCGCCCGATCAACCCCGGCAACCTCGCCGATCCGTGGGAGACGGCAGCACTGCAGGCCTTCGAGAAGGCCGCCGAAAAGGAACGCAGCGAGATCCTCCACACCACGGGCGACCCGGTGATCCGCTATATGGCGCCGCTGTATGTGCGCAAGGAATGCCTGAAGTGCCACCAGAAGCAGACTTACAGCATCGGTGACGTGCGCGGCGGCATCAGCGTGTCGATCCCGGCGACGGATTTCGTCGCACGGCTCGACGCGTCGCGGCGCCAGCTCGTGATCACGCACGCCGGCGTGTGGGCGCTCGTCGCGCTGATGCTGACGATCTATCTGCATCGGTATCGCGCGCAGTGGACCAGCCTCAAGGTCCTCACCGCAACCCTCGAGGACCGCGTGCGCGAACGCACCGCCAAACTCGAGGAGGAATCCGCCGCACACCGCGCCAGCGAGCTGGAGGCGCGGCAGCACCACCAGCGCTTCCTCGACCTCGTGAACACCACCGACGGCATCGTGTGGGAAGCCGACGCACGGACTTTCGTGTTCGGCTTCGTCAGCCGCAAGGCGGAGAGCCTGCTCGGCTACCCGATCGAGGACTGGCGGACGCCCGGCTTCTGGGTCGCGCACCTGCACCCCGAGGACCGCGAATGGGCGCCGCAGTACTGCGCCTCATGCACCGGCCGGCTCGAACCCCACCGCTTCGAGTACCGTTTCATCGCCGCCGACGGCCGCGTCGTGTGGCTCGAGGACATCGTCACC
The DNA here is from genome assembly GCF_900156155.1 of Aromatoleum tolulyticum. GTDB lineage: Bacteria > Pseudomonadota > Gammaproteobacteria > Burkholderiales > Rhodocyclaceae > Aromatoleum > Aromatoleum tolulyticum. The sequence continues at coordinate 180,498 of NZ_FTMD01000007.1, read as the reverse complement.
GTGGTCGCCGAAAACGGCGAACCGAAGCTGCTGCGCGGCCTGATGGTCGATATCACCGCGCGCCGGGAAGCCGAACTCGAAGTGCGCCACCTGACGCAGCGCCTGACGCTGGCGACGCGCGCGGCCCACATCGGCATCTGGGAATACGAACCGCACAGCGGCAAGGTCGTGTGGGACAGCACGATGTACGAACTCTACGGCCTCAGCCCGGACGAGTTCAGCGGCCGCTTCGACGACGTGCTGGCGCGGGTCGTGCCCGAAGACGTGCCGCACCTCACCAAACTGATCGACGAGTCCCTGCGCACCGGCAGCGACTTCGTCACGACCTTCCGCATCCTGCGCCACGGCACCGAGATCCATCACATCGACGCCCAGGCGGTGCTGGTGCCCGGCAACGGCCACCAGCCGGTGCGCATGATCGGCGTCAATCGCGACGTCACCGATCGCAAGCGCAACGAGCAGGAGCTGCTGCGCCTGGCGACGACCGACGTGCTGACCGGCTGCTACAACCGCGGCTACCTGCAGCGCATGCTGGAACTGGAGATCGACCGCTCCCGGCGCCACGGCGACGTGCTGTCGCTGCTGATGTACGACCTCGACCGCTTCAAGACCATCAACGACACCTGGGGCCACGGCGTCGGCGACGCGGTGCTGGCGGACGGCGCAGCGGTCGTGCGCGAGACCATCCGCCGCACCGACACGCTGGCGCGCTGGGGCGGCGAGGAATTCATGGTGCTGTGCCCGCGCACCCCGGCCGCGGAAGCGAAGGTGCTCGCCGAACGCGTGCTGCAGGCGCTGCGCGAACACCCGACGCCGCCCGCCGGGGTCGTCACCGCGAGCATCGGCGTCGTCACGCTGCGCCCGGAAGACGGTGCCGACACCCTGCTCAAGCGGGCCGACGACCTGATGTACCGCGCCAAGGAATCGGGCCGCAACAACGTCTGCTGCGACGCGGACGCGGCCTGAGCACGCCCGCGCTCACGCCAGCCCCGCAGCCACCCGGTAGCCGGCCGCCGCCTCCACCAGCCAGTCGCGGAAGGCCGCCAGCGACGCCGTCTCCGCCTTGCGCTCGGGGATGATCAGGTAGTACGCCTTGGTGCTGAGATAGACGTGCTCGCACGGGATCACGAGGCGCCCGCTGTCGAGTTCCTCGCGGATCAGGAAGGGCGGAATCAGCGCGATCCCCATGTCCTGCATCGCCGCCTGCGCGAGCATCGAGAACAGCTCGTAGCGCGTGCCGGTCATGTCGTGCGCGACCTGCAGCCCCTGCGAGCCGAACCAGTCGCGCCAGCCATAGGGCCGCGTCGACTGCTGCAGCAGCGGCAGCGTCGCGATCTCGTCCGGCGCGAGCGCGGTGCGTCCCTGCAGCATCCGCGGACTGCACACCGGGGTGGCGTTCTCGCGCATCAGGAAATGCGCCTCGGTGCCGGGCCAGCCGGCGTCGCCGAAGTACAGCGCGGCGTCGAACTCGGTGTCGGCGAACAGGAAGGGGCGCGTGCGGTTGTTCATGTTGACGGTGACGTCAGGATGGCGCGCGAGGAACTCGCCCAGCCGCGGCAGCAGCCAGCGGGTCGCGAAGGTCGGCATCACCGCGAGCTCGATCGTCGCGCCGCGGCCGTGGTGGGCCATCACCGACAGGGTGTCGCGCTCCATCGCGTCGAGGCGCGCGCTGATCTGGCGGCTGTAGGACAGGCCCGCCTCGGTGAGCGTGACGCCGCGCTTGGTACGGCGGAACAGGCGCAGCCCGAGGAAGTCCTCGAGCGAGGCGATCTGGCGGCAGATCGCGCTCTGCGTGAGCGCGAGCTCCTCGGCCGCGCGCGTGAAGCTCTCGTGCCGCGCAGCGCGCTCGAAGGCGAGCAGGGCGGCGGTGCTGGGGATCTTGCGGCGCATCGAAGGCTCCATAAAGTGCGCAATGCGCATGACACTAAGAACGTAGGAAGGAAAAGCGCAGCGCATTCCGCCATGCAGCAGTCGATTCCGCAAAGCCGATCATTCGGCGGAAGGCGCCTGCGGCTTTTCCGCCCTACGAGTCTACGCGTCTCTCGAAGTGCGTTTTACGCACAAGCTACCACGAAATTTTCGTTTGTCGGGACGCGCTGCGCTGACTACAGTTCAGTCACCGAGCAGAGCCGGGTGGTCCCGGCCCACGACCAAACGCCGCATTGAGGAGATTCAACATGGCAACGAACCGCGTGACTTTCGACTGGGCCGACCCCCTGTATCTCGACAGCCAGCTCACCGACACCGAGCGCATGGTGCGCGACAGCGCCCGCGCCTACTCCCAGGAGCGCCTGCTGCCGCGCGTGCAGGAAGCCTTCCGCCACGAAAAGACCGACCCGGCGATCTTCCGCGAGATGGGCGAACTGGGCCTGCTCGGACCGACCATCCCCGAGCAGTATGGCGGCGCCGGCATGAACTACGTCGCCTACGGCCTGATCGCCCGTGAAGTCGAGCGCGTCGACTCCGGCTACCGCTCGATGATGAGCGTGCAGAGCTCGCTCGTGATGGTGCCGATCAACGAATTCGGCTCCGAGGCGACCAAGCAGAAGTACCTGCCCAAGCTCGCGACCGGCGAATGGATCGGCTGCTTCGGCCTGACCGAGCCCAACCACGGCTCCGACCCCGGCAGCATGGTCACCCGCGCCAGGAAGGTCGACGGCGGCTACAGCCTGTCGGGCGCCAAGATGTGGATCACCAACAGCCCGATCGCCGATGTGTTCGTCGTGTGGGCCAAGGATGACGAGGGCCAGATCCGCGGCTTCGTGCTGGAGAAGGGCTGGAAGGGTCTGTCCGCCCCGGCGATCCACGGCAAGGTCGGCCTGCGCGCCTCGATCACCGGCGAGATCGTCATGGACGAGGTGTTCTGCCCCGAAGAGAACGCCTTCCCGACCGTACGCGGCCTGAAGGGTCCCTTCACCTGCCTGAACTCCGCCCGCTACGGCATCGCCTGGGGTGCCCTCGGTGCCGCGGAAGCCTGCTACGAGACCGCACGCCAGTACACGATGGACCGCAAGCAGTTCGGCCGCCCGCTCGCCGCCAACCAGCTGATCCAGAAGAAGCTCGCCGACATGCTCACCGAGATCACGCTGGGCCTGCAGGGCTGCCTGCGCCTCGGCCGCCTCAAGGACGAGGGCAACGCGCCGGTCGAACTGACCTCGATCATGAAGCGCAACTCCTGCGGCAAGTCGCTCGACATCGCCCGCGTCGCCCGCGACATGCTCGGCGGCAACGGCATCTCGGACGAGTTCTGCATCGCGCGTCACCTGGTGAACCTCGAAGTGGTGAACACCTACGAGGGCACGCACGACATCCATGCGCTGATCCTCGGCCGCGCCATCACCGGCCTCGCCGCGTTCTCGAACTGAGTTCCGCGCCCTCGCCGGCCCGGCACCGACCTCATGCGGGTCGGGCGCCCGGGCAGGGCGACGACCCCGGCCACCGGGGTTCCTTCTTCCTCCGGGACGCGACCGGGCAGCATCCGCCGGTCGCGGCTCATCCCTCCGCGCGACGCACAGCGTCCTGATTACCCGATTCCGGCACACCGGCGGCATTGGCGCGGAACACTCCACAGCATCCGCCGGGCAGGGCGGTAGAATCCTCCGACAAGCAGCCCGGGCGCCCCGCACTGGCGGTCCCGCGACGCACCAGGCCGGAGGAACACGATGGAAAAACCGACGGATGCGACCGCCCCGTGCAACGCGACGGACGCCGCCCGCATCACCGCGCTGATCAACCGCTCGCCGGTGGTGGCGATCGAGTGGCATAACCAGCCCGGTTGGCCGGTCCGCTTCGTCAGCGACGGCGTCGCACAGTGGGGCTACGGCCGCGACGACTTCATCTCGGGCAGGATCCAGTACGCCGACCTGATCCACGCCGACGACCGCCCGCGCATCGAGCGCGACGTCGCCGAACACCTCGCCAACGGGCCGGACGACTACCGCCAGGAATACCGCATCCGCACCGCCTCCGGCACGTGGGTGTGGCTGGACGACCGCACCTGGCTCACGCGCGACGAACACGGCGCCGTGACCGAGATCCACGGCGTGCTGCTCGACATCACCGCGACCAAGGCCGCCGAGGCCGAAGTCCGCCGCCTCAACGCCACGCTGGAAGACCGCGTCGCCGAGCGCACCGCGCAGCTGCAGGCCGCCAACCAGGAACTGCGGTCCTTCTCCTACACCGTCTCGCACGACCTCAAGGCGCCGCTGCGCGGCATCGAGGGCTACAGCCAGCTGCTGCTCGAACAATACCGCGATCGCCTCGACGAGGACGGCCGCCACTTCCTGATGAGCATCCGGCGCGGCGCGCTGACCATGCACGAGCTGATCGAGGACCTGCTCGCCTACTCGCGCATCGAGCGCCAGGCGCTGGACATCCGCGCCGTCGATCTGCCCGCCGTCGTGCAGGGCGTACTCGACGGCTTCGCACACGAGATCCAGACGCGCGCCGTCGAGGTCGTCGTGAAGGAGCTGCCGCCGCAGGTCCGCACCGACCCGAGCGGGCTCACGCTGGTGCTGCGCAACCTCGTCAGCAACGCCCTCAAGTTCACCCGCACGGCGCCCGCAGCGCACATCAGGATAGATGCGTACCGGCATGACCGTCACATCGTCCTGACGGTGGCCGACAACGGCGTGGGCTTCGACATGAAGTATCATGATCGCATCTTCGAGATATTCCAGCGTCTGCATCGCGCCGAAGACTATCCCGGCACCGGCATAGGGCTCGCGCTGGTACGCAAGGCGCTGCAGCGCATGGGTGGAACGGTCTGGGCGGTCAGCGAACCGGGCCAGGGCGCGACCTTCCACGTGGAGCTTCGGCAATGACAGGCGAGCACGGCGGACGCAGCATCCTGCTGGTCGAGGACAATCCGGTCGACCTGGACCTCGCGCTGCGTGCCTTCGCGCGCCGCGGCCCGGACCGCAGGATCGAGGTCGCCCGCGACGGCGAGGAAGCGCTCGCCTACCTCCGCCGCTGGGAGCAGGGACACCCGCCGCCGGCGCTGGTGCTGCTGGACATCAAGCTGCCGCGCGTCAACGGCCTGGAGGTGCTGCGTCAGCTGAAGTCGCATCCGCGTTTCGGCTGCCTTCCGGTCGTGATGCTCACGACTTCGGGCGAAGATGCCGACGTCGGCCAGGCCTACGAACTCGGCGCCAATTCCTACATCATCAAACCGGTCAACTTCGCGCGCTTCATCGAGGTGACCGAACAGATCGAGCAATACTGGTGTCTGCTGAACGCACTTCCGAGTTAGGCGGATTGCGCGTCCTCTACGTCGAGGACAACACCGCCGACGCCGATCTCGCGCAGCGCATGCTCGCGCGCGTCGCACCGGACATCGCGCTGGATGTCGTGCCGACGCTGGCAGCGGCGCTGGCGCTGCTGTCCGGCCCCCTGCCTTACGACCTGCTCTTGTCGGACCTGAGACTGCCCGGCGGGTCGGGCCTCGAGCTGCTCGCCGAGGTGCGCCAACGTCAGCTGCCGCTCGCCGTCGTGATGCTCACCGGTTCCGGCGACCAGGTCGCCGCACTGGCGGCGCTGAAGGCCGGCGCCGACGGCTACGTGGTCAAGCGCGGCGACTACCTCGCGCAGCTGCCGGCGACGCTACGCGCCGCATTCGCGCGCTTTCTGGCCGCTCCGGCGCGCCGGCTGGCGCCGCTGCACGTACTGTACGGCGAACACGACACCCGCCGCGCGACGCTGACGCGCCAGCACCTCGCCCGCCATGTGCCGCATATCCGCCTCGACGTCGTCGCCGACGCGGCCGCGGTGCTCGCCGCCGTTCCGGCGGACCCGGCGCAGGCGCCCGACTTCGACGTGCTGCTGCTCGACACCGGCATCGGCGGCATGGACGGCCTCGAACTCGTGCGCGTCCTGCGCGAGCAGCGCGGCCTCGCGCGCCCGATCGTGCTGCTGACCGGCAGCGGCGCCGAGGAAATCGCGGTACAGGCGCTGAACGCCGGTGTGAGCGACTGCATTGCGCGCTACGAGGGCTATCTCAATGCCCTGCCGGCCACCCTGGAAAAAGTGCGCGAGCAGGCTGAACTGCTGCGCGAACGCGCCGAACTGCGGGCGACCAGCGCGCACCTCGCCTACCTGCTGTCGGCCAGCCCGGTCGTGCTGTACACGCTGCGCCTGCACGACGGCAGCCTCGTCGCGAACTGGGTCAGCGCAAACGTCGGGCGCATCACCGGCAGCAGCGTCGACGAGGTCCTCGTTCCCGGATGGTGGCTCGCCCACCTGCACCCGGCGGACCGCAAGGCGGTGCTCGACGCGCAGACCGGCCTGCTGCGCGACGGCCGGCTCGACCATGAATACCGCTTCGTCGCCGACGACGGCCGCGTGATCTGGATCCGCGACCAGATGCGCGTGATGCGCGCCGACGGCGGCGGGCTGCTCGAAGTGGTCGGCACCTGGACCGACATCAGCGCGCCGAAACAGGCCGAACAGCTGAAAGCCGCGCGCGGTGCCGTGCTCAACCGCCTGGTCGCGGGCGACCCGCTGCCGGTGATCCTCGAGGACGTCGTGCAACGCCTCGAACAGCTTGTTCCGCAGATGCGCGCGTCCATCCTGCTGCTCGACCCGGCGACCGGCCGCCTCACGCACGGTGCGGCGCCCCGGCTGCCCGACTATTACCGCGACGCCGTCGAGCAGCTGCAGCCGCGCGAGGGCATGGGCTCCTGTGGCACGGCCGCCGCGCGCGGCACGGCGGTGATCGCCGCGGATGTGACGACGGACATCAACTGGGTGCCGTTCCGCGACATCGCCGCGCGCGTCGGCTTCCGTGCCTGCTGGTCCTTCCCCGTCCGCGACGCCGGCGGCACGGTGCTCGGCACCTTCGCCGCGTACTTCGACACCCCGCGCGAGAAGGACGAGGCGCTTGTCGCGATCATCGACGAATTCACCGCGATCACCGCGCTGGCGGTGCAGAAAGTGCGCGCCAACGACGCGCTGCGCCAGGCCGCGGCGGTGATCGAGAGCACCCGTGACGGCGTCATGATCACCGACCTCGATCGCCGCATCGTCAGCGTGAACCGCGCGTGGTGCGAGATGACGGGTTTCTCGCGCGACGAAGCGATCGGCCACGCGCCGCAGCTGCTGAAATCCGGCCTGCAGAACGACGCCTTCTACCGCCGCATGTGGACACAGATCGCGCGCACCGGCGACTGGCAGGGGGAAATCTGGAACCGGCGCAAGAACGGCGAGCTGTACCCGCAGTGGCTCAGCATCAGCGCCGTGCATGACGACGAGCGCCGGCCGACGCACTACGTCGGGGTCATGACCGACATCAGCAAGCTCAAGCAGTCCGAAGCCCAGCTCGAACACCTCGCGCACTACGACCCGCTCACCGACCTGCCCAACCGCCTGCTCGTGCAGTCGCGCCTGGAGCATGGGATCGAGCGCGCTGCGCGCCAGGGCAGCCACATCGGCGTGCTGTTCATCGATCTCGACCGCTTCAAGACGATCAACGACAGCCTCGGCCACCGCGCCGGCGACGATGCGCTGATCGCGATCGCGCAGCGCCTGCGCGGCTGCCTGCAGCGCGACGACACCTTGGCGCGCTGGGGCGGCGACGAGTTCCTCGTGGTCCTGGAAGACCTCGCCAAGCCGGACGAGGCCGCCCACGTCGCGCAGACCCTGATCGACCGCCTGCGCGAGCCGCTGGAGCTCGCGGACGGCCAGCCGGTGTATGTCGGTGCCAGCATCGGCGTGAGCATGTATCCGCAGGACGCACGGACCGCGGCACCGCTGATCCAGCATGCCGACACCGCCCTGAACCAGGCCAAGGCGCAGGGGCGCAACACCTACCGCTTCTTCACCGACGCGATGAGCGCGGAGGCGCAACGCCACCTGAGCCTGGAACGGCGCCTGCGCCACGCCCTCGAACACGAGCGCTTCGTGCTGCACTACCAGCCGCAGGTCGACATCGCCAGCGGCCGCATCGTCGGCTGCGAGGCGCTGCTGCGCTGGAACGATCCCGAGGAAGGCCTCGTCGCGCCGGGACGCTTCATCCCCTTCGCCGAGGAAAGCGGCCTGATCGTGCCGATCGGCGAGTGGGCGCTGCACTCCGCGTGCCGGCAGGCGCGACGCTGGGCCGACGCCGGCCTGCCGCCGCTGCAGGTGTCGGTGAACCTGTCGGCGCGCCAGCTGTGGCAGGCCGAGCTGCCCGACCGCATCGCCGCAATCCTCGAGAGCACCGGCCTGCCGCCGCAGTCGCTGGAACTCGAGCTCACCGAGAGCATGATCATGGGCCACGAGGCGCAGGCCGTCGAACGCCTCGGCCAGCTGCGCAGCATGGGCCTGCGGCTCGCGATCGACGACTTCGGCACCGGCTACTCGTCGCTGTCCTACCTGAAGAACCTGCCGATCGAGGTGCTCAAGATCGACCAGAGCTTCGTGCGCAACATCCCGCAGGACCGCAACGACATGGAGATCGCCGGCGGCATCATCGCGCTGGCACGCAAGCTCAACCTCGCCGTGACCGCCGAGGGCGTCGAGACCGCCGCCCAGCTCGCCTTCCTCGCCGAACAGGGCTGCGACAGCTACCAGGGCTACCTGTTCAGCCGCCCGCTGCCGGCGGAGGAATTCGAGAAGCTGCTGACGCGCTGAGTCAGAACGGCGCGTCGCTCGCGGCCTCGGTGGCAAACGCGACACCACCCGCGGCCGCCGGCGCGTCGCCGCCCTTCAGTTCGCCGCCCAGCGCACCGACAACGGCCGGCAGCAGGCGCTGCAGCTCGCCGGTCATCAGCGCGAAGCCCGCATCGAACAGCGCGCGCGCGTCCTCGGCCCCCTGCTGATCGAGGTTTTCCTTCACGACGTCGAGGAAGTCGAGGCGCTTGATCTCGAACTTCTCGGTCAGCACGAAGCTCACGCGGTCGTCGAAGGTCAGCGCGAGGCGGGTCGGCAGCTTGCCGGCGGTCAGGTGGCCGCGCACCTCGTCGCCTTCGAGCGGATGGCGCACGTAGCGCACCGCGGCCTTGTCCTCGGTGACCGAACGCAGTTCGCAGTCCTGGTCGATCGTGAAGCCGGCGGGCGCCTCGCCGCCCGCGAGCCAGTCGGCCATCGCGCTGGTAGGCGACAGCTCGGTGCGCACCAGCGCGAGCGGCAGGGTGTCGAGGGTCTGGCGCAATACCTCCAGGACGTCCTCTGCGCGGGCCTGGCTGGGTGCATCGATGCCCAGCCACCCCCCGGTGGGGTCGATCCATGCAAAGACCTTCCTGCGCCTTGTAAACGCGCGTGGCAGCAATTCCTGCAAAACCTGCTCGCGCAGATCCTTCATCTGCTTGCGTCCGGGCTTGTAGCCCTGCTGCTCGGCCAGCGCCTCGGCGCGTTCCTCGGCTTCCTGCTTCACCACCGACGAGGGCAGCAGCTTCTGCTCCAGGCCCAGCGCGATCAGCCACTGGCCGCCGACGCGATGGACGAGGAATTCGTCACCGGTGGGCGAGAGCCATCCGCGGGTTTCCTGGTCCTGGCTGCCGCAGGGCACGAAGCGCTTGCGCGCGAGCTGCTCCTCCAGGGCTTCGGCCGTCATCGTCCAGCCGGCGGGAACGCGATAGATCTGCAGGTTCTTGAACCACATGGGAAATTCGTCCGTGTGCGGGGTTGTTTGGAAAATGCGCGAAAAATGCGCCGGAAATGCGGGCGGCGCTGCCGGAAGAAGCGCCGCCGCAGCAAGGGCCGGGCGGGTGCGCTACTGGATGCGGCCCGACTCCGCGATCATGCGGATCACGCGCAGGGTGTCGACGTCGGACTGGTGATAGGCCGACTTGACGTATTCGACATAGGGAACGTCGTCGCCGACGCCCTGTTCGGTCAAGGTCGTACGGTAGTGGAAGCGCAGCACCATCGTGTCGGGGGCCGGTTCCTCGATGCCGATCGTGAGGCTGCCGCCGGCATGCGCGTCGGTGTGCTCGGTGTCGAAACGCACCCATTCCATCGGCTGCAGCGTCACGCGGTCGCGGATCACCGCGCTGCCGAACCTGAGTTCGCGCACCAGCTCGGTGTCGCTGCGCGACAGGATCGTGCACGCCTCCAGGCCGGGCAGGAAGGGCCGCGAATCCTCGGCCCGGCACAGCAGGCCGAACCACAGCTCCTCGCGCGTGAGCGGCGCGACGAGCGGATTGTCCGGGTCGTTCACGACCAGCAGATGTTCAAAATTCACCAGCAGGCTCCAAGTGCGGGGTCGATGCTCGGGTCGACCATGGTACCGGGGCGATAGTGTCCCACATGTTTCGGTTAGCATCCGCCCATGCAGATCGAACGACTACTCCATTCCCAGGGGTTCGGCAGCCGCAAGGAATGCCGCACCCTGATCCGTGCCGGCCTGGTCGCTGTCGCAGGCCGGATCCTCGACAACCCCGCCGAAGAGTTCATCCCCGAGGGCCTCGAATTCAGCGTAGACGACGAAACCTGGGTGTATCGCGAAAAAGCCTACCTGATGCTGCACAAGCCCGCCGGCTATGAGTGCTCGCGTCATCCCCAATTCCACCCCTCGGTGTTCGCGCTGCTGCCCGACATGCTGGCGAACCGCGACGTGCAGTGCGTCGGTCGGCTCGACCAGGACACCACCGGCCTGCTGCTGCTCTCCGACGACGGCCAGTTCATCCACCGCTGGAGCTCGGGCAAGAAGCGCACGCCCAAGGTCTATGAGGTCACGACCAAGCATCCGGTCGACGATGCGCTGGTCGCGGCCCTGCTCGCGGGGGTCGAGCTCGTCGACGAGCCGGCGCCGATCGCCGCGGCGGCCTGCCTGCAAACGGGGGAGCGGAGTCTAAGGCTCACGATCACCGAAGGCAAGTACCATCAGGTCAAGCGCATGCTCGCAGCGGCGGGCAACCGCGTCGAAGCCCTGCATCGCAGCGTCGTCGGCGGCTTGGCCCTGCCCGGGGAGCTCGCAGCGGGCGAATGGTGTTGGCTCGACGACGCCGACCTCACCCGACTCGCCACGTATTCCGAAGAAGCCTGAACACCGGCCCGCACCGGGCCTCCCTGCACGGGCTGCGTCCGCAGCGCCGTTTCCGGACCGTGCATTTCCCCTTCTCTGCAGACCACGCTCCCCTTGATCGAGGGGAGCACCCTATTCCGGGGGTACCCCGGCCGTCTTCCGCAGCCTTGTGTTTTGTTCTTCTGTATTTCTTTAAATTTAAAAGATAAAGAAGAAGATAGGCGACGGATTTCTGTGGATAAGTGCTGAACCGCCAATGCCTGCAGCGGTTTTGGCGTTGTAGAACCCCGTACACAAGTGCCCGGTTCACCTGTGCACCGAATGTGACCCGTTTTGGCCGTTGGGGAATATTCGCCCCCTGCCCACAAACGCTCCCTGTGCTCCTCCACGGACTTATCCACTGCGGGGACCTGCAGAATGCGATTGATGCCGCCGCGGAGGCCTTATCGACTCCGGCAAGTACCCACGTGACCAGTCCGGTCGCTCCCTCCGCGACCGGACTTCACGTATTCGATTGCCGGAGTGAAACGAAACCCGGCTTGCAGCACCGAGCGATGTTCGCGAACACGAGGCGACGGAATTCGCTGCGATCGACCATCCGCAAAACCGCAGGCGTGACGACGCGATGGTTGGTCCGATCGTCAAGGGGTCGTCACGGCCTTGCGCTGCCGCGGTCGGTCATGAGCGTTTGCAGCCGGTAGAGGGGCTCCGGACATCGGACGGTCGGAGAGTCCTTCGCTGTCGCAGCCGCAGGTGAAGTGCCTGTTTGCGTCCGTGCCGGCTGTCCGCCGGGCGTTTTGGGTTTTGCTTTTTGTATTTAGTTTTAATTAAAAGATAAAGATATATATAGTGTCGCGTTTTCTGTGGATAAGTTCGGATTGGCCAGTGTCTGCGGGCACTCCGGGACGGTAAAAGTCAGTAGATAAGCCCCGGGTTCACCTGTGTGCCGATTGTGTCCAGTTTTACGGTCCATGCCGATCCAGCCCTTTTCCCACAAAGCATTCCTGCCCTTTTCCCGCACTTGTCCACTGCCATGAGCCTTTCCGACGCCCCGTCCGTCTTCGACTGGGACATCTTCTGCCGGGTTGTGGATAACTTCGGGGATATCGGCGTCTGCTGGCGGCTTGCCAAGGCATTGGCGCACGACCACGGGTGCTCGGTCAGGCTGTGGGTGGACGACTGGACGACCTTCGCGCGCCTGTGTCCGGCCGCCGCCGCAGCGGGCGATTCGCTGCGCGCACAGGGCGTCGAAGTGCGCCGCTGGCGCGAGCCTTTTCCCGACGTGCTGCCGGCGCGTGCGGTGGTCGAGGCCTTCGCCTGCGAACCGCCCGCGTCCTACGTCGCGGCGATGGCAGCCGCTACGCCGCCGCCGCAGTGGATCAACCTCGAATACCTGTCGGCCGAGGAGTGGGTCGAGGATTGCCACGGCCTGACCTCGCCGCATCCGCGCCTGCCGATGACCAAGCGGTTCTGCTTTCCCGGCTTCACCGCGCGCACCGGCGGCCTGTTGCGCGAAAAAGGCCTGCTCGTGGCGCGCGAGCGTTTCCAGGCCGATGCGGCGGCGCGGCGCGACTGGCTCGCCGGCCTCGGCATTGCGGCGGTGCCGGAGGGCGCGCGCCTCGTGTCGCTGTTCGCCTACGAGCAGCCGCAACTGCCGGAACTGCTGCGCCTGTGGGCCGACGCGCCGTGCCCGACCCTGCTGTTGGTGCCGGAAGGCCGCGTGCTGGGCGACGTGCTGCGCTTCTTCGGGCACGCGGACGCGCAGGCGGGCGAGATCCTGGCCGCGGGCGGGCTGACGGCCGCGATCCTGCCCTTCCTCGACGCCGAAGACTATGACCGCCTGCTGTGGGCGTGCGAGCTCAACTTCGTGCGCGGCGAGGATTCCTTCGTGCGCGCGCAATGGGCCGCGCAGCCCTTCGTGTGGCACATCTACGAGCAGGACGAGGCCGTGCATCACGACAAGCTCGACGCCTTCCTCGCCCGTTACCTCGCCGGCCTCGATGTGCCGGCCGCGCAGGCGACGCGCGCGTTCTGGAAGGCGTGGAACGGCGAGGGGAGCCTTGCCGCGGCCTGGCCCGCCTTCGCCGATGCGCTGCCGCGGCTCGCGCCGCACACGCGCCGCTGGTCGGACGGGCTCGCGAGCCGGCAGGATCTTGCTTCGGCGCTGGTGCAATTTGCAGAACTAAAGGTAAAATCATAGGTTTATTACAATGTGCGGCCAAAATGTCCGCGCCCGATCTACATCAGGAAACAGCATGAAAACCGCACAGGAACTCCGCTCCGGCAACGTCATCATGGTTGGCACCGACCCGCTGGTCGTGCAGAAGGCCGAATACAACAAGTCCGGCCGCAACGCTGCGGTCGTGAAGATGAAGCTCAAGAACCTGCTCACCGGCGCTCCGTCGGAGTCGGTGTACAAGGCCGACGACAAGTTCGAAGTCGTCCAGCTCGACAAGAAGGAAGTGACCTTCTCGTACTTCGCCGATCCGATGTACGTGTTCATGGATGCCGACTACGAGCAGTACGAAGTCGAAGCCGAGAACATGACCGACGCGCTGAAGTACCTCGAAGACGGCCTGCAGTGCGAAGTGGTGTTCTACAACGGCAAGGCGATCTCGGTCGATCTGCCGAACTCGGTGGTGCGTGAAGTGGTCTACACTGAACCCGCCGTGAAGGGCGATACCTCGGGCAAGGTGATGAAGCCCGCCAAGCTCGCGACCGGCTTCGAACTGCCGGTGCCGGCGTTCGTCGAAATCGGTGACAAGATCGAAATCGACACCCGCACCGACGAGTACAAGAACCGCGTGAAGTAATCCGCGCGTTCCGCGTCGCGACCGGAAGGGCCCGCCGAGTGCGGGCCCTTCGTCTTTTCCGGACCGCATTTGCCTTGAACTTTCGGCGCCGGGCGATATCTTGAGAGCACCCTGTCAGCAAGGAGCAAAAGAATGAACAAGACCCTGTTTGTCGTGCTGATCGCGAGCCTTTCCCTCGGACTGGCCGCCTGTGGCAAGAAAGAACCCGACAAGGCCAGTACCGCCGGCAGTCAGGCAATCGAGGCGGCGAAGGAGTCGGCGCAAAAGGCCGGCGAGGCCGCGCAGAAGGCCGGTGAAGCGGCATCCGCTGCGGCCGAATCGGTGAAGGAATCGGCGAAAGAAGGCGTCGAGAGGAGCAAGGAAGTCGCCGGCGAGGTCGGGCAGGCCGCGAAGGAGAAGGCGGCCGAGGTCAAGGAGGCGACGACCGAGGCCGCGCAGAAGGCCGCAGACTCCGCACGCGCGACGGCCGAGAAGCTCAAGGAAGCCGGCAAGGATGCGGTCGACGCCGCAAAGGACGCGACGCGCAAGGAAGAAAAATAAACGATGTCCGACCGCATCCGCATCTTCGGCGCGCGCCAGAACAACCTCAAGAATCTCTCGCTCGATATCGCGCTGAACGAGCTGACGGTCGTCACCGGAGTCTCGGGCTCCGGCAAATCCTCGCTGGTCTTCGACACCCTGTACGCCGAGGGCCAGCGCCGCTACGTCGAGACCTTCTCGCCGTACGCGCGGCAGTTCCTCGACCGCATGGACAAGCCGCAGGTCGATCGCATCGAAGGCGTGCCGCCGGCGATCGCGATCGACCAGACCAACCCGGTGCGCACTTCGCGCTCGACGGTCGGCACCATGACCGAGCTGACCGACCACTTCAAGCTGCTCTACGCTCGCGGGTCGAGGCTCTACTGCCGCGGTTGCGGCAAGGCAGTGCGGCGCGACGATCCGGACAGCGTGCATGCGGCCCTGGCCGAACGCTGTGCGGGCGAGGATCCGCGCCTGGTGCTGACTTTCGCGGTGCCGGTGCCGGCGAACTTCAGCGAAGAAGAAGTCACGCAGCTGCTCAACCAGCAGGGCTATACGCGCATCCATGCGCGCGAAAGCGGTAATGGCAGCAACGGCGGCGACGTGCTGCACGTCGTGCAGGACCGCTTCCGCTTCGCGAACGCCGAACGCAGCCGCGTGATCGAGGCCGTCGAGACCGCGATGACCCACGGCCACGGCAAGCTCGCGGTGCGCGCGCAGGGGGAGGGTGGCGAGACGGTGTGGCGCTTCTCGCGCGATCTGCACTGCGCCGACTGCGACATCCACTACTCGGATCCGACGCCCGGCCTGTTCTCCTTCAACTCGCCGATCGGCGCCTGCGACACCTGCCGCGGCTTCGGGCGGGTGATCGGCGTCGACTTCTCGCTCGTCGTCCCCGACGAATCGAAGACGCTCGCCGAAGGCGCGGTCAAACCCTGGCAGACCGCGAGCTACCGCGAATGCCAGGACGACCTCGCGAAGATGGCGAAGAAGTACGGCGTCGCGATGGACGTCCCCTTCCGCGAGCTGCCGCCCGAACACCGCCAGTGGGTGCTCGAAGGCGACCCCGAGTGGAAGAGCTGGGAGTCGTCGTGGCCGCGCAAGTGGTACGGCGTCCGTCATTTCTTCGACTGGCTGGAGACGAAAGCCTACAAGATGCACATCCGCGTGCTGCTGTCGCGTTACCGCAGCTACACGGAATGCCCCGCGTGCAAGGGCGCGCGGCTCAAACCGGAAGCGCTGTTGTGGCGTCTGGGCGAGAAGAAAGCGGGTAGCGAAATAGGGGACAGACCCCAATTTGAGATTCATGAATTGGGGTCTGTCCCCTATTTCGCGGGATCCGGGCAAGGCCTCGCGATCCACGAACTGATGGCCCAACCGGTGAGCCGCGTCCGCGACTTCATCGCCCGCGTCGAGCTCCCGTCCGGTCTCGACGAAGCCACCGAACTGCTGCTCGGCGAGATCCGCAGCCGCCTCGACTACCTCGCCAACGTCGGCCTCGCCTACCTCACGCTCGACCGCCAGTCGCGCACGCTGTCCGGCGGCGAAGTCCAGCGCATCAACCTCACCACCGCGCTCGGCACCTCGCTTGTGAACACCCTGTTCGTGCTCGACGAACCCTCGATCGGCCTGCATCCGCGCGACATCGACCGCATCCTCGCGGTGATGACGCGGCTGCGCGACGCCGGCAACACGCTGGTGGTCG
Organism: Aromatoleum tolulyticum; assembly: GCF_900156155.1. Taxonomy (GTDB): domain Bacteria; phylum Pseudomonadota; class Gammaproteobacteria; order Burkholderiales; family Rhodocyclaceae; genus Aromatoleum; species Aromatoleum tolulyticum. The sequence goes on along the minus strand of NZ_FTMD01000007.1, from coordinate 164,519 downwards.
TCGAACACGACCCGCAGCTGATGTCCGCCGCTGACCGCCTGCTCGACATCGGCCCCGGCCCCGGCGAACGCGGCGGCGAGATCGTCGCCTATGCGACCCCGGCCGAGCTCGCCGCCGACCCCGCCTCGTTGACCGGCGCCTACCTCGCCGGCAAGAAACGCGTCGACGCCGGCCGCAAGCTGCGCCCGGTCGCCGCCACGGATCCCGTGCTGCGCCTCGTCGGCGCGCGCCAGCACAACCTGCGCGACGTCGATATCGCGATTCCGCTCGGCAAGCTGGTGTGCGTCTCCGGCGTGTCCGGTTCCGGCAAGTCCAGCCTGATTCAGGACGTCCTCTATCCCGCGCTCGCCAAGCACTTCGGCCAGGCGACCGAAGCCCCCGGCGCGTTTTCCCGCCTCGAAGGGCTCGACCAGCTCGCCGGCGTCGTGATGGTCGACCAGTCCGCGATCGGCAAGAGCGCGCGCTCGAACCCCGTCAGCTACGTCGGCGCGTGGGACGCCATCCGCACCCTGTTCGCCGTGCTGCCCGAAGCCAAGACACGCGGCTACACGCCCGGCACCTTCAGCTTCAACTCCGGCACCGGCCGCTGCCCGACCTGCACCGGTTCGGGCTTCGAGCACGTCGAGATGCAGTTCCTGTCCGACGTCTATCTGCGCTGCCCGGACTGCGACGGCAAGCGCTACCGCCCGGAAGTGCTCGAACTGCAGTGGCGCGACAAGTCGGTATCCGACGTACTGGATATGACGGTATCCGAGGCGCTCGCCTTCTTCGCCGACCAGCCTGCGGTGCAGGCCGCGCTCGCGCCGCTCGCCGATGTCGGCCTCGACTACCTGAAGCTCGGCCAGCCGGTGCCGACGCTGTCGGGCGGCGAGGCCCAGCGGCTGAAGCTCGCCGGCCATCTCGCCGAAGCGGCGAAGCTCGCCGGGAAGAAGTCCAAATCCAGGGCCAATCCCGGCCGCCTGCTGTTCCTGTTCGACGAACCGACCACCGGCCTGCACTTCGAGGACGTCGCGACGCTGCTGCGCGCCTTCGAAAAACTGCTCGACGCCGGCCACGCGCTGGTCGTCATCGAACACAATCTCGACGTGCTGCTCGCCGCCGACTGGATCCTCGACCTCGGCCCGGAAGGCGGCGAAGCGGGCGGCGAGCTGGTCGTCGCCGGCACGCCGCGGAGCGTGATGGCCTGCGCCGCGTCGCACACCGGCAAGGCGCTTGCCGCCTACGCGGATTCGCTCGGCAAGCCGGTGACGGCGGTCGCCGAACCGGTCGCGCGCTACCGCCCGGTCGCCGCCCCCGCGATCGAGATCCGCCACGCGCGCGAGCACAACCTGAAGAACGTCAGCCTGACGATCCCGCGCGACCGCTTCACGGTGATCACCGGCCTGTCCGGCTCGGGCAAATCGACATTGGCCTTCGATATCGTCTTCGGCGAAGGTCAGCGCCGCTACCTCGAATCGCTCAACGCCTACGCGCGCCAGTTCGTGCAGCCGGCCGCGCGCCCCGACGTCGATGCGCTGTTCGGCATCCCGCCGACCGTCGCGATCGAGCAGCGCGTCAGCCGCGGCGGACGCAAGAGCACGGTCGGCACGTTGACCGAGATCCAGCCCTTCCTGCGCCTGCTGTACGTGAAGCTGGGCACGCAGTACTGCCCGAAGTGCGACGTGCCGGTGTCGCCGCAGAGCTTCGATGCGATCGCGGCGCAGATCCTGCGCGACTACCGCGGCGCGTCGGTCGAACTGCTCGCACCGCTGGTGACGAACCGCAAGGGCCTGTACACGGCGCTGGCGAAATGGGCCAAGGGCAAGGGCTACGACCAGCTGCGCGTCGATGGCGGCTACCTGCCGACTTCAAAATGGCCGCGGCTGGACCGCTACGTCGAACATACGATCGAGCTTCCCGTAGGCATGGCGGTGGTCGGTCCCGAACACGAAGCCGTGCTGCGCACCCAGCTCGCCGAAGCGCTCGAGCACGGCAAGGGCGTCGTCAAGGTGCTCGAGCTCGGCAAGGTCGGCGCGCAGCCGCACACCTTCTCGACGCTGCGCGCCTGCCCGTCCTGCGGCGACAGCTTTCCGGAACCCGATCCGCGCCTGTTCTCGTACAACGCCAAGCACGGCTGGTGCCCGAGCTGCTACGGCACCGGCCAGCGCACCATCGGCCGCGTCGAGGACGCCAACGAACTCGATCTCGCCGACACCGAACAGGTCACCGAAGAAGTCTGCCCGTCCTGCGACGGCGCGCGCCTGAACCCGGTCGCGCGTGCGGTGCGTTTCAGGGACCTCGGCATCCATGAGTTGTCCGCGCAGCCGGTCGCGAAGGTGTCGGGCTTCTTCGACAGCCTGAAACTGGCAGGCCGCGAGACCGATATCGGGCGCGATCTCGTCAGCGAGATCCGCGGCCGCCTCGACTTCCTGCAGCAGGTCGGCCTCGCCTACCTCGCGCTCGATCGTGGTGCGCCGACGCTCTCCGGCGGCGAAGCGCAGCGCATCCGCCTCGCCGCGCAGCTCGGCTCCAACCTGCGCGGCGTGTGCTACATCCTCGACGAGCCGACCATCGGCCTGCACCCGCGCGACAACCGCATGCTGCTCGACACGCTCGAAGCCTTGCGCGACCGCGGCAACACGCTGCTCGTCGTCGAGCACGACGAGGACACCATCCGCCGCGCCGACCACGTCATCGACCTCGGCCCGGGCGCCGGCGTGCGCGGTGGAGAAGTGGTCGCCGAAGGCACGTTGGCCGACCTGATGGCTGCGCCGCAATCCGCGACCGGCATGTGTTTCCGCGCGCCGCTGCAGCACCCGATGCGTCCGCCGCTGGCGATCGCCGACGACCACCCCTACCTCGGCGTGCGCGACGCCACCTTGCACAACCTGCAGGCGGTCGACGCGCGCGTGCCGCTCGGCCGCCTCACCGTCGTCACCGGCGTGTCCGGCTCGGGCAAGTCGACGCTGGCGCGCGACGTCATCCACGCCAGCCTGCACGCGCTGCTCGGCGACCCCGACGCCCAGCGCGCGCGCAGGCGCGGCGAAGCGCAGACGAGCGCCGCGGAGCCGGTCGGCTGCGCGAGTATCGAAGGCTGGCAAGCGGTCGGCCGCGTGCTCGAGGTCGACCAGACCCCGATCGGCAAGACGCCGCGCTCCTGCCCCGCGACCTACGTCGGTTTCTGGGACGCGATCCGCAAGCTGTTCGCCGAGACCTTCGAGGCCAAGACGCGCGGCTGGAACGCGTCGCGCTTCTCGTTCAATACCGGCGCCGGCCGCTGTCCCGTGTGCGAAGGCCAGGGCCAGACCACCGTCGAGATGAGCTTCCTGCCCGACGTGAAGCTGCCCTGCGACGCTTGTGGCGGTGCGCGTTTCAACCCCGAGACGCTCTCCGTGCGCTGGCGCGACAAGAGCGTCGCCGAAGTGCTCGCGATGCCGGTCGACGAGGCCGTCGACTTCTTCGCCGCGCATCCGTCGATAGCGCATCCGCTGGCGCTGCTGCAGGACGTCGGCCTCGGCTACCTGACGCTCGGCCAGCCCAGCCCGACGCTGTCCGGCGGCGAGGCGCAGCGCATCAAGCTCGTCACCGAGCTCGCGAAGGTGCGCGGCCGCGCAGGAGAGAGCGCCAAGACCGGCGGCCGCCCGTTGCCACCGGAAAAGCACACGCTGTACGTGCTCGACGAGCCGACCGTGGGCCTGCACATGGCCGACGTCGACAAGCTGATCCGCGTGCTGCACCGCCTGGCGGATGCCGGCCACACCGTGCTCGCGATCGAACACGACCTCGACGTCATGGCGGAGGCCGACTGGCTGATCGACCTCGGCCCGGAAGGCGGCGACGGCGGCGGGCGCATCGTCGCGCAGGGGCCGGTCGCGGACGTGTGCGGAACGTCCGGTTCGCACACCGCGCGCATCCTCGCGGAGTTTCTGGCCGCGCGGGCGCGTCCTTCTGGCGACGACGGGCGCGGCGCTGCTGCCGCGCCCGTGCCAGTCCGTCGTGCAAAGGCGAAGAAGGCCGCCGGTTGAGCGGCGCGTTCAGCGCGCCGTTGCCGTCGCGGTGTTCGAATACGGGGAAGTCCCGGCGCTGTTGGACGCCCGGAGCCGGTAGGAATAGGTCGATCTCGATTTCACGCTCGCGTCGGTCCACCGACTGGCCGTCGGCGCGAGCAGGGAGACGGCCGCGAAATTCGTGCAGCCGCTTCCCAGGCAGCGTTCGATCGTGATCGAGGTCGCGTTGGTCGCCGTGTTGGTCCAGCCGAGCTCGATCCGGCGGCGCACGCTCGAACTCGCCGCGAGATTCGTCGGGGCGGTCGGAGCGAGCAGCGGGGGCGGTGGAGGTGGAGGCTCGGTCGCGTCGTTCGGCGGCACCGACCAGCAGGTAATCAACGCGTCGTAGCCGCCGACGGCACAGACGTCGCCGTTCGGCAGGGCCGTCGCCCATGTGGTCGCCATCGCCGAAAAGGCTTCCCACAGGCGCGCGCCGCCCGAGCTGTAGCCGGTGGTGACGCCGGGGATGTAGCCGCCGGGGAGGTTGGGCCCGCCGGGGCCGCTCACGACGGTCGTGCCGTCGGGCAGGACCAGCACCACGCGCGGGATTTCATCGGTATTCAATCCGCCGTCGCGGACCGCCTCCCAGCGTACGGCACCCGTCTTTTCCAGTGCCACCGTGTACCAGTCGAGGAATCCGCGGTACGCATGCCCTGCGACGGCCAGGCTGCCATCCGGCGCCAGGCTCATACGCAAACCGGTTGCGCCTGAACTGTCCGCGGGTTTCCTGTCGGTCCGCCACACGCGCTTTCCGGTCGCCCGGTCGTAGGCCACGACGCTGAGATAGTAGGTCAGCGCGGGCGTCCCGCCACCCGTCGCGCCCTGCCCGGTCACGTACACGCGCGTTGCATCGACGACGACGTCCAGCGCGCCCAAGCCTTCCGCCGCCGTTGCCTGCCACTTGCGCACCCCGGTTGCGGCGTCATGCACAGCGGTATTCCACACCGCGCCACCCGAGACGCTGCCGGTCACGACGACGTCGCTGCCGTCCGGACTCAGTGCCAGCGAGGCGGCGATCACGAACCCCCCGGCACTCGCATCCAGTTGCGACCACAGCAGCTCGCCGCTGGGACCGTACTTCTGCACGAAGCGACCGGTGCCGCGTCCCGATGCCGCGAGGTAGGCGTTGCCGTCCACGTCGACGACGATCCGCCCGACCGTCGGGAAGAAGCCGACCGACGGCTCCTTCCGCCACAGCAGCGCGCCATTGGCGTCGAATCGGGCGAGCGTGATCTGGATCGGATTGCCGCTGCTATTCACATTGTGGCCGACCGCCACGAAGTCGCCGTTCGGCGCCGCGACCACCCAGTCGCCGGAGAAGGTACCCGACGCCGGGCTGAGCGTGCTGCGCCAGCGCAGGATGCCGTTTTCGGTATAGCTCGTGAGCGCGAGATCGCGGCCGCTGGGGCCGGACAGCACCGCGACGTTGCCCCAGGCGTCGGTCGCGACGCGGGCCGCCTGGCCGGCGCTGTCGGTGCCGGCGGACAGGCCGCCTGCGGTCCACTGCACTACGGGCTCGGTCGGGGCTGCGGCGGCAGGCCCGCTCAGTCCGAGGATCAGCATCAGACCGGCGATCGCGGCGCCTGCCCGGCGCTGCATCCGGCATGCTTTCAGGTAGAGGTTCTGTCGCATGGTCCGATCCTTCATCCGCTGCCGGCATTGCGCAAAGACGACAAACCCCGCCGGCGGAGCAAGCTCGCCGCGGGAGCGTACATAAGACTTATAGGAAATGCCCGTGGCGTAGGCCGGTCTACCTGCTGGCAATTTGAGCAGGGTCAACAAAATAGGGGGTCCGCTCGTACATCGCGCGCATCCCTGAGGAATTTCTTGCGTCCCGCGCTGTTAACGGGGAAGGTGACGCGGCGGTAGCATCGGTGCCCGCCGCGAAGGGAAAGGCAAAGAAAGGAAGCAAGGTATGAAGCACCCCATCCTGCTGTGGGATCTCCCCACCCGCCTCGCGCACTGGCTGCTCGTCGCGCTGGTCGCGAGCGCGATCGTCAGCGTGAAGATCAGCGGCAACGCGATGGAATGGCATGGCCGCATCGGCCTGGCGATCCTCGGCGTCGTCGTGTTCCGCATCGTGTGGGGCGTCGTCGGCTCGACCTACGCACGCTTTACGCAATTCCTGCCGACGCCGGCCGCGATCCGCGCCTACCTGCGCGGACACTGGCGCGGCGTCGGACACAACCCGCTGGGGGCGCTGTCGACGGTCGCGCTGCTGTCGCTGATGGCCGGGCAGGCGCTTGCGGGCGCCTTCGCCAACGACGACATCGCCTTCTACGGCCCGCTCTACCACGCGGTGTCGAGCGAACTGTCGGGCTGGATCAGCGGCCTGCACCGTCAGGCCGAATGGATCGTGTACGGCCTGGTCGGCGTGCACGTGGCCGCGGTGATGTGGCACACGCACGTGAAGAAGGACAACCTGATCCGGCCGATGATCACCGGCGTCAAGACGGTGGACGACCCGGCGATTCCGCCCGCGCGCGGCGGCGGCCCGGTCGCGCTGGTCGTCGCGCTGGCGATTGCCGGGTTCGCGGTCTGGGCGGTGTCCGGCGGCCTGCTGCCGCCACCCGCCCCCGTTCCGGCCGCGACGACGCCCGCGTGGTAGCGCGGCCTTACTGCCGCACGTCGCTCCAGGCGGCGCCGGTCAGCGCCTGCAGCTGCGCCGGACTGAGCGGGAACACCGAGAATGGCGTTCCCGCGGCCGCCCACACGATGTCGAAGCGCTGCAGGTCCTCGTCCAGCAGCAGCTTCGCCGGCTGGGCGTGGCCGAGCGGCGCGACACCGCCGATCACGTAGCCGGTCGCGCTGCGCACGAAATCCGCGTCGGCACGCGCGAGCCCTTCGCCGACCCGGGCCGCGACTTTCGCCTCGCTGACGCGGTTGTCCCCGCTCGCGACGACCACGACCGCCTGCCCGCTGTCCTTGCCGCGGAAGACGATGGATTTCGCGATCTCGGCGACAGTGCAGCCGATTGCCGCTGCCGCCTCCGCGCTGGTGCGCGTCGGTTGCTCGAACTCGACGACACGCGTGTCGATGCCGGCTTCATTCAGGAGTTGTGCGGTGCGTAGGGCAGTGGGATGCTGGGCGGGCTTCATGGCGGTACGGGAACGCAAAGCGTGGAATCTTAGCGCCGCGTCCCGCTCAATCCAAGCGATCGACACCGGCGTCAGTCGCTGAGCTTCCCCCACGGCGGCACCGGCTTCAGCATCGCCTCCAGCTCGTCCAGCAGCACCTTCACCTTGGGCAGTCGCGCCCGGCTGGGCATGTAGCAGGCGTACAGGTGGCGGCCGAAGTCGATGCGCGGCGTGTAATCGGTCAGCACGCGCACCAGCCGTCCGTCGGCCAGCTCGTTGCAGCACAGGTAGGTCGGCAGGATCGCCAGTCCGTGCCCGGCCAGCGTCGCATCGAGGATGCTCGCGGGCTCGTTGAACTGGATGCGGCCGCGCACCGGGATCGCGATTTCCGCGCCCGTGCGGTCGAGCAGGTGCCAGATGCGGTTGTCCGACAGCAGGAAGCTGAAGCACTGGTGATCGACGAGCTCGCGCGGCTGCCGCGGCGCGCCGTGCCGGGCGAGGTAGGCGGGCGCGGCGCAGATCACCGTTTCCATCGTGAAGATGCGCTTGGCGACGACGTCCTCGGGAGGCGTCTTGCAGAAGCGCAGTGCCAGGTCGATGCGGTCCTCGGCGAGGTCGACCAGCGTGTTGGTGAGGATCAGCTCGCATTCGAGCTCGGGATAGCGGGCGGTCAGCCGTGGCAGCAGCGGCGCCAGCCAGATGCGGCCGAACACCACGCTGGCGCTGATGCGCAGCAGCCCGCTCGGCACGTCGCCGAGGTTGCGCACGGCCACTTCGGTCAGCTCCACCGACTCGAGCGCACGCAGCGCGTGCTGGTAGAACACTTCGCCCGACGGCGTCAGGAAGAGCTTGCGCGTCGAGCGGTCGAACAGGCGCACGCCGAAGCGCCGCTCGAGCTCGCCGATCTGCTTGCTGACCTGCGCGCGCGTGCAGTCCAGGCGCCGTGCGGCGGCGGCCATGCTGCCGCTCTCGACGACTTTCACGAAGGTTTCCCAGCTTGCGAGCCAGCTCATGTGTCAATTTCAGCTGTCAATGTATCGTTGACGTAGCAGCAATGATTATCGGCTTTTTGTTTCCTGATCGGTCGGGTAAATTGCGACCTACCTAAGCTAGGGTATCCATCATGCACAAGAGCATCGCGCTTCCCGAAGCCTTCTTCCAGCCGCTCGGCGACAACGCCTACCAGCCCACCGAGGCCACGATCGGCCCGTGGTCGGTCGACAGCCAGCACGGCGGCCCCCCGATCGCATTGCTCGCGCAGGCGCTGCGGCGCTTCCCGTCCGAATTCGGCCTCGACATCGCGCGCATCACCTTCGAGATCCTCGGCCCGGTGCCGGTCGAGCCGTGCGAGCTGCGCGTGCGCGTGCTGCGTCCGGGCCGGCGCATCGAGCTGATCCAGGGCGAGATGCTCGTGCGCGGCAAGCCCGTCCTGCTCGCCCACGCCTGGCGCGTCGAGCGCAGGCCCGAGAGCGCGGTCGCCGTCGCGGACCCCTTCGCGGTGCCGCCGCTGCCCGAGGCGCAGGCGCAGGTGTTCTTCCACGGCGTCGACTACTTCCCCTACGCCGATGCGCTCGAATGGCGCTTCGCCGACGGCAGCTTCCTCGAGCCCGGGCCGGCGACGGTGTGGGCGCGCCCGCGCATCCCGCTCGTCGCCGGCCAGCCGACCGACGGCATCGAGGCCCTGCTGCTGATCCTCGACTCGGCCAACGGCATCAGCGCCGAGCTCGACATCCGCCACTGGACCTTCGTGCCGGTGGATCTCACGATCAACATGCACCGCCATCCGACGGGCGAATGGTTCGGCATGTCGGCGCGCACCATCATCGACACGGGCGGCATCGGCACCGTGACGACCGCGGTGTTCGACCTCGACGGCGCGCTCGGCCGCAGCCTGCACACGCTGTTCGTGCGCAAGAAGTAGCCGGCAAGCACACCCCTGCCCCAACCCCAACCCCAACCCCGACCATAACGACAAAGAAAGAAGACCACCATGCTGCGATCCCTCAACAGCCGCGCCGCGCTGATCGTCACCCTCTCGGCCGCCGGTATCCTGATGGTGACGATGGGCGCACGCCAGTCGCTGGGCCTGTTCGTGTCGCCGCTCAACACCTCGACCGGGCTGGGTATCGCGACGATCAGCTTCGCGCTCGCAGTCGGCCAGTTCATGTGGGGCGCGATCCAGCCGGTCGCCGGTGCCTTCGCGGACCGCTACGGCGCGGCGAAGGTGCTGGTGTGGGGCCTCGTGATCCTCGCGCTCGGCAGCGCGATCACGCCCTTCATGGGTTCGGGCTTCGGGCTGGTCGTGTCGCTGGGGCTGCTCTCGGCGATGGGTTCCGGCGCGGGCAGCTTCTCGGTGCTGATCGGCGCCGCAGCGCAGCGGCTGCCGCTCGAGGCGCGTGGCACCGCCTCCGGCGTCATCAACGCCGGCGGCTCCTTCGGCCAGTTCGTGTTCGCGCCGGTGCTGCAGAAGCTGATCCAGAGCATCGGCTGGATGGGCGCGATGTGGTCGCTGGCGCTGATGACGCTCGCCGCGCTGCCGCTCGTGCGCGTGCTCGTCGACCCGAAGCACGCGACGCACCAGCACGCCGCGCACGAGGACGCCGGCCTGTGGCGTACCGTGCGCCAGGCGATGGGCGACCGCAGCTACCTGCTGCTGCACGCCGGCTTCTTCACCTGCGGCTTCCACATCGCCTTCCTGGTCACCCACCTGCCCGGCGAAGTCGACCTGTGCGGCCTGCCGCCGACGGTCGCGAGCTGGTCGCTGGCGATCATCGGCCTGTCGAACATCGTCGGCAGCCTGTACGCCGGCGCCTCGGTATCGCGCTACCGCAGCAAGCACATACTTGCGGCGATGTACGCGTCGCGCGCGCTGCTCGTCGCGATCTACCTGATGGCGCCGAAGACCGCGCTGACCTTCTACCTCTTCGCCGCCGGCCTCGGCTTCACCTGGCTCGCGACCGTGCCGCCGACCGCGGCCATCGTCGGCAAGCTGTTCGGTATCCGCTACCTCGGCACGCTGTTCGGGCTGACGCTGCTGTCGCACCAGATCGGCGGCTTCCTCGGCGCGTGGCTGGGCGGCATTGCGATCACGCGCTTCGGCGACTTCTCGTGGATGTGGTACGCCGACATGGCGCTCGCCGCGATGGCCGCCATCGTCAATCTGCCGATCCGCGAGGCGCCGGTGCTGCGCCCGATGGCGCAGCCGGCCTGAACTCCGCCTCCGAAGTGAAAATGGCCACCCCTCGGGGCGGCCATTTTCCGCTTCACCGCACCGGATGCCCCGGTGCGCGGCGCATCACTCCTCGATGCGGAACTTGTCGTGACAGGCCTTGCAGGCCTTGCCCATTTCGCCGAACTGGGTCTTGATCGCGGCCTGGTCGCCGGCCAGCGCGACCTGCTGCAGCTTGTTGGCCTGTTCGACGAAGTTCTTCGCGATCTTGCCGACTTCCTCCTTGTCGGTGAAGAGCTCCGGCTTCACGCGCGTGTCCTTCCAGCCCTTGCCCTTGTCGGTGCCCGGCAGGTACAGCGAGCCCATCCCCGAGTTCGCAACCGCGGCGATGGCGTTGGCGGCCGCAGCGACCTGGTCCTTGTTGAACGGCGTCGTGCCGTCGACGGCCTGTGCCTTGATCTTGCCCATGTTCCACGCCATGAAGGTGTAGCCGGACTGGCGGAACTTGATCGCGTCCTCGGGCTTCATCTGCGCGGACGCGAGGCCGGCGAGGGACAGGGCGAGGAGGCCGGCGGCGGCATGGGTGAGGAGTTTCTTCATCGGTCGTTCTCTCGTTTCGGGTGGTTGGAAAATACCGTATGGCACGCGGCCGGCGCGCAAGCGCGCCGGCCGCGCGATGATCCTGCGCGAACATGAACAGCAGTCTAGCGGGATTTATTCCACGGCCAAGGCGCGTGTGACCCAGGTCACACAGTCCTCGGCCGCGACGCGAAGCATGAGGCACGCGGCGGTGTCGCGCACCCCGCTCGTCGGGGGGCTCAACCGATCTTGATCGGCACGAAGATGCGCGTGCCGCCGCGCTGCACGAGCAGTGCGAAGCGGTTGCCGATCTTCTCCATCAGCTGGCGGAACGCCTGCACTGTGGTCACCGGCTGGTTGTTCACGGCCAGCACGATGTCGCCCTGCTGCAGGCCCGCCTGTGCCGCCGGACCGTTCACGCGTTCGACCAGCAGGCCGCCGCGCACACCGAGCTGTGCCGCCTCCTCGTTCGTGAGCGCTCGCCCGGCCAGGCCCAGCTTGCCGCCGGCATCCTCGCCGCGCTTGCCGTCGCCCCCGCCGCTCGGCACTTCGGCCAGGGTCTCGGGGCTCATCTCGCCCAGCGTCGCGCTCACCGTGCGGCTCTTGCCCTCGCGCCAGATCTCCAGCTTCACGCTCGAGCCGGGGCGCTTGTCGCCGATGATGCGCGGCAGGTCGCCCGACTCGCCGACGTTCGTGCCGTCGACGCCCAGCACCACGTCGCCCGGCTTCAGGCCCGCCTTGTCGCCGGCGCTGTCGGGCTCCACGCTCGCGATCAGCGCGCCGCGCGGCTCGGAGAGGCCGAAGGACTGCGCCAGCTCCTTGTCCAGCCCCTGGATCGTCACGCCCAGCTTGCCGCGCTGCACGCGGCCGTACTTGACGATCTGGTCCTTGACCTTCAACGCGACGTCGATCGGGATCGCGAACGAGATGCCCATGAAGCCGCCCGAGCGCGAGTAGATCTGCGAGTTGATGCCGATCACCTCGCCGGCGAGGTTGAACAGCGGCCCGCCCGAGTTGCCGGGGTTGATCGCGACGTCGGTCTGGATGAAGGGCACGTAGTTCTCGTCCGGCAGGCGGCGCGCCTTGGCCGAAATGATGCCGGCCGTCACCGTGTTGTCGAAGCCGAAGGGCGAACCCACGGCCACGACCCATTCGCCGACGCGGGAGCGTTCCGCATCGCCGGTGCGCACGGTCGGCAGCCCGGTGGCGTCGATCTTCAGCAGCGCGATGTCGGTGCGCTTGTCGGTGCCGACCACCTTGGCCTTGAACTCACGCTTGTCGATCAGCTTGATGGTGACTTCCGACTCACCTTCGCCGACGACGTGCGCATTGGTGAGCACGTAGCCGTCGCTGCTGACGATGAAGCCCGAGCCCACGCCGCGCTGCGCGCGCGGGCCACGGTTGCCATGCCCCGGCTGGCCGGGCATGCCCGGCGTCGGCACGCCGAAGCGGCGCAGGAAGTCGTAGAACGGATCGTCGGGCGACAGGCCTTGGGCGTCCTCGCCCATCGGACGCGTCTTTTCCTTCTGCGTCACGGCGATGTTCACCACGGCGGGCCCGACCTGCTCGACCAGATCGCCGAAATCGGGCAGGCCGAAGCGGTTGAGCTGGGCTGCCTGTGCCGCCGCTACCGGGCTCGCGGCGAGCGCCGCGGGAAGCGCGAGGCCGTCGATGAAGGCGGAGCCGAGGCCCATCGCCAGGGCGGTGACGCACCGGGAAGTTCGCCAGCTCCTGGTGGCGTCCGAGCAGGTTGAGGCCCGTCAGCCGCACTTCCAGCGTCCGTCCGCCATCGAGGCGGAACTCGCGCGCGATGCTCGCGTCCAGCGTCGTGTAGTCCGGCACGGTATAGCGGAAGCTCGGCGTGAACCCGTTGCCGGCGCGCACCGGCCCGACGCGCAGCAGGCTCAGCGCGCTCTGCCATGCACCCATGCGCTGCAGCCACGTGATGCTGGCCGAATAGGGCGCGACGCTCTCCGTGGTGCCGTCGTCGTCGGCGCGCACGCGCGTCAGTGTGTGGCGCAGCAGCAGCGTGCCGTCGTTCCAGGGCTTGAAGTCGAACTGCGTTTCGACGCCTTCGAGCCGGACCGTGCCATGGCCGTTTGCCCACTGCGACGGCGGCAGGAAACGCTGTACGAGTTGCTGGAAGGGATTCTCGATCGGGGAGTCGGCCTGCTGGCGCACGATCTGGTCGCGGATGCGCTCGTGGAACACGCGCACGTCGAGGTTGCCCTGCAGGGCCGGGAAGCGGCGTGCATATCCGAGCTCGAAGCTGTCGAGGCGCGACGGGTCGATGCCCGCATTGGGCACGAAGCGATGCTGCAGCAGCAGGCCGAGCGTCGGATGGAAGATGCGCACGTCGCTGTAGCGGCTGAAGACTCCCGGATTGCGCCATGCGCGCGCGTAACCGGCGCGCCAGGTCTCAGTCTCGTCCGGCAGCCAGTTGAGGAACACGCGCGGCGACAGGCGGGTGCGGTCGTGCTGGAAGCGTTCCGCCATCGCACCGAAGTTCCATTGCCACTGCGGCGCCGCCCGCCATTCGACGTTCGCGTACAGGCGCCGGCTTTCCTCGGTCGGATCGGAGCGGCCGAAGAAGATGAACGGCGCGTGGACCTGGTCGCGGCGCCATTCGGCCCCCCAGCTCAGCCTCAGGCCCTGCCGGGGCGAGACGTTGTGCTGGAACTCGAGGTTCTGGCGCCGCGTCGTGAAGCTGTCATTCACCGGGATCGAGACGGGGCCGAGGATGGCCTGGAGCGGCCCGGTGTTGACCGCCCATTCGTTGCGCGTGCGCTCGTAGGCGTAGTAGCCGGACAGCAGGAACTCCTCGTCCGGACTGACGGCATGGCGCCAGCGCAGGTGGCCGAAGTGCTCGCGCGTGTCCATGTCGCGCTCGGGATGGGAGTTGAACGGCGTGTTCGGGTAACCCGTTCCGCGCTCGATGTCGGTGAGGCCGGCGAGCAGGGTCAGCTCGTCGTGCTCGCCCATCTGCAGGTCGCTGCGCAGGCTCACGCGGTGGCGGTTACGGCTGTCGTTCAGGTCGTGCACACCCTCGTCGCGCAGGTGCTGCGCGGTGATGCGCAGGCCCAGCGGACCCGAGCGCGTGACCACGCGGCCGCTGACCTCCGAATACTCGCCCGTACCGGCCGCGACCGAAACCGTCCCGCCGCTTTCCTCCGCGGTGTGGCGCGTGATGATGTTCACCACGCCCATGTAGGCGTTCGTGCCGTACGAGGCCGCGTCGGTGCCGCGCACGACCTCGATGCGCTCGATGTCCTCGATCGCCAGCGGGAATGAATTGCGCCCGAAGCTGCCGAAGTAGGCCGCGCTCACCGAGCGCCCGTCGATGAGGATCTGCAGCTCCTGCGGCCAATCGCGGTTCGGGCCGTGGTAGCTGACCCACTGCTCGCTGCCGCGTTCCTTCGCGACCAGCATGCCCGGCACCAGACGCAGCAGGCGGTCCAGGCTGCGGTAGCCGGTCGCGCGGATCGTCTCGCGATCGAGCACGGTGATCGCCGCAGGCGCCTCGTTCTGCGGCCGCGGCATGCGCGAAACGGTGAGCACCACCGGGAGGGAATCGAAATAGCTCGCTTCCGGAATCTGCGGATCCGGTGAGTTGTCCGACCCGGTGCCGGACTGCGCCGCCGCGACGGAAGTGCACGCGGCAATCGAAGCCGCGGCCACGGCGCGCAAATATAAGCGGAAAGTCATAGATCGTTATTGTTTGAAGCCCCGCCCCGCGGGACATTGGCACAAATCGAAGTATAAGGGCAGCGGCACTCGGCCGGTTGCCGGAGGTGTCCCGATGTGCCCATGCGGAGTAACATCTTCGACGCATGCCATCGCCCAGCGCACCCCCATGACCCTCACCGATCTCCGCTACCTCATCGCCCTCGCCCACGAGCGCCACTTCGGTCGCGCGGCCGAGAAGTGCCATGTCAGCCAGCCCACGCTTTCGGTCGCGATCAAGAAGGTCGAGGACGAGCTCGGCGTGCAGCTGTTCGAGCGCAGCGCGACCGAGGTCAAGATCACCTCCACCGGCCAGCGTATCGTCGCCCAGGCCGAGAAGGTGCTGATGGAGGCGGCGCAGATCCCGGAGATCGCCGCTGCCGGCAAGGATCCGCTGTCCGGACCGCTGCGCCTGGGAGTGATCTACACCATCGCGCCCTACCTGCTGCCGCGCCTGATCCCGCGCGTGCACAAGCTCGCGCCGCGCATGCCGCTGATCATCCACGAAAACTACACGACGCGGCTCCTCGAGGCGCTCAAGCGCGGCGAACTCGACGTCATCGTGCTGTCGCTGCCCTTCGACGAAGCGGGCATCGTCGCCCAGCCCGTGTATGACGAACCCTTCCGCGTGCTGATACCCGCGACGCACCCGTGGACGGCGCTCGCGCACATCGACCCCGAAAAGCTCGCCGACGACCAGCTGCTGCTGCTCGGCGCCGGCAACTGCTTCCGCGACCAGGTGCTCGAAGTGTGTCCGCACTGCCGCAACGTCAGCGGCCTGCAACGCACGCTGGAAGGCAGCTCGCTGGAGACGATCCGCCACATGGTCGCGACCGGCCTCGGCGTCACGGTGCTGCCCAGCACCGCCGCGGACGACCTGCCGACGCAGAACGCGCTGGTCGCGGTGCGTCCCTTCTCCGACCCCGAGCCCTCGCGCCGCGTCGCGCTCGCGTGGCGCGTCACCTACCCGCGCAGCGGCGCGATCGACGTCCTGCGCACCGCCATCCTCGAGAGCGACCTGCCCGGCGTGCGCCCGATCGGCCGTGTGGCGCCGCTGGAGATTGCCTAAGGTAGACCTGAAGCACGCCTGCCGGCGCAGGCCGGCGTGAACGATTGCCGCGCCGTCCCGCGCGTTGGCGGCTAGGTTGAAATCATGCCTTGTGCAGGGGGTGCGCCGTGGATGCACCGCTCGTGATCGTCGGTACCGGTTTTGCCGGCTACGCGCTGTTGCGCGCGCTGCGCCAGCGCGACCGTCACCGCGAGATCCACCTGATCGGCGCGGGCGAGGCCTCGGCCTACGCCAAGGACCAGTTCCCGGCGGGCCTCGCGCACCGGCGTGACGCGGACGAGCTGGTGATCGCGACCGCCGAACAGATGGCCTACCGCTTCGAGGCCACGATCACACCGCACCGCCGCGTGCTCGCGATCGATCCGGCAAGCCGCGTGCTGCGCACCGACAACCCCGCGCAGCCCGAGCAGATCTGGTCGCAGCTGGTGCTTGCGACCGGCGTGGAATCGCTCAGGCCGGCGAACGTGCGCGGCAGCGGTGCCGCGTCCGTCCTCACCGTCGGCAGCCTCGCCGAGTACGCCTATCTGCGTTCCGAACTCGCGGGGCGCGGGCGTGTCGCCGTCGTCGGCGGCGGCGTCCCCGGCTGCGAGCTGGCGGAAAGCCTGAAGCGCGGCGGCTGCGAGGTGACCCTGCTGGAGTCGGACCCGCACCTGCTGGGCGGCAGCGTACCCACCCTGTGTGCCGAACGCATCGCCGACGCACTGGCCGCCGCCGGGGTGCGCATCCGCACCGAGGACGGCGTGCAGCGCATCGACCAGGGCATGGACGAACTGCACGTCACGATGCTCGGCGGCAAGCCGCTCGCCGTCGATGTGGTCGTCGCCGCGCTGGGCACCCGGCCGCGCGTGCAGCTCGCGCGGGCCGCGGGGCTGGACGTCGCGGCAGGCATCGTCGTCGATGCCGCCCTGCGCACCTCGGCCGAGGCGATTCACGCCGTGGGTGGCTGCGCGGAATTCGAGGGGCGTGTGTTCGAGTTCGGCGAAGACATCGATTCCTGCGCGCAGGTGCTTGCCGACGTGCTCGCGGGACACGGCGCACGCATGCGCTGGAAGGCGCGCGTCCGGCGCCTGAACCTGGAGTGCTGCGCGGTCGCGATCTGCAAACCGCCGCCGGTCGCCGGCGAATGGCACGAATCGGCCACCGCCCGCGGCGTGCGCGCGCTGTTCCACGACCGTACGGGGGCCCTGCGCGGCTTCGCGCTGGTCGGCGATCCTGCCGGCGAGAGCGGCAGCCTGCTCAGCCGCGTCGCGCGCTGAAGCGCGACCCGGCTCAGGCTTCCTTGCGCGCCCGCGGGCTGGTCTTGCGCGCTGCCGGTTTGGCCTTCTCGGCCTTTTCGGCCGTCTCGGCCGCCGCGCCTTCCTTGCCGGCGCCGTCGCCCGCCTTGGCCTTCGCGCCGGCCTTGGGTGTCTTGGGCTCGAACTCGAAGCCCACCTTGCCGTCCGCGCCGCGCACGAGGAAGGCCGAGAACTTGCGCTTGGTGCGCGTCGACACGAACCCCTTGAGCAGGTCGGTGCGGCCGTCGGCGAGCAGCTTGGTCATCTGCTCGCGCTCCACCGGCTGCTGCAGGATCACCTTGCCCGAGCGGAAATCGCAGGACTTCTCCGGCCCCACCGACTTCGCGCACACATAGGCCATGCCGTGCTCGTACACCGGCGACGCACACTTCGGGCATGCGCCCAGCGGCTCCTGGCCGGAGAAATCGACCGGTTCAGCGCCCTCGCCGTCGTCCTTGGGCTGGCCGAAATCGAACTCGGGCTGCTTGTCGTCGTTGAGTCGGATCTCGGCGTTGAAGAGCCGTCCCATCTTGCTGCGGAAGCCCATCAGCGGTCCGACCCTGCCCTCGCGCAGCAGCGTCTCGATCTCGTGGATTTCGAACTGGCGCCCGGCGACGATCTTCCACGCGCTCCAGTCGCAGGCCTGGCACGCGAACTTCTTGTAGTTCTCCTTCACCACGCCGCCGCACTTCGGGCACCGCGTCGACAGCGTGACGAAGTCGCCCGGCACCGTGTCGGACTCGAAGCGCTTGGCGCGCTCCACGACTTCGCGCGCCATCTCGGCGATCTCGCGCATGAACTCGGGGCGCGACAGCTGGCCGCGCTCCATCTGCGCGAGCTTGTGCTCCCATTCGCCGGTCAGCTCCGGCGAAGTCAGCGCGGAAACGTCGAGGCCCTTCAGCAGCGTGATGAGCGAGAAGGCCTTCGCGCTGGGGATCAGTTCGCGCCCCTCGCGGTGGATGTACTGCTCGGCGATCAGGCCCTCGATGATCTGCGCGCGCGTCGCCGGCGTGCCGAGGCCGCGTTCGGCCATCGCCGCGCGCAGCTCCTCGTCGTCGACCATCTTGCCCGCGCCTTCCATCGCCGACAGCAGGGTCGCTTCGTTGTAGCGTGCGGGCGGCTTGGTCACGAGCGACTTCACGAGGATGTCGTCGGTCGACACGGTCTCGTTCGGCTGCACCGCGCACAGCTGCGCGCCCCCGCCGCTGCCATCCTCGTCTTCCTTGACCGCCTCCTTGCCGTACACGGCAAGCCAGCCCGAATTCACGAGCACCTTGCCCTCGGTCTTGAAGGCCTCGTTCTCGACGCGCGTGATGCGCGTCGTGATGCGGTATTCGGCCGCCGGGTAGAACACCGACAGGAAGCGCCGCGTGACCAGGTCGTAGATCTTGTGCTCGGCTTCCGACAGGCTCTTCGGCACGGTGCCGGTCGGGATGATCGCGAAGTGGTCGGAGATCTTGGCGTTGTTGAAGATGCGCTTGTTGGGCTTCACCCAGCCCTGCTTCGCGATCTCGTTCGCGAACGGCGCGTAGTCGTCGGGCAGCGCGCGCATCACGTCCTTGACGGTGCCGAGGTAGTCCTCGGGCAGCGCGCGCGCATCGGTACGCGGATAGGTCAGCGCCTTGTGCTTTTCGTACAGCGCCTGGGCGATCTGCAGCGTCACGCGCGCCGAGAAGCCGAAGCGGCCGTTGGCCTCGCGCTGCAGGCTGGTGAGGTCGAACAGCAGCGGCGAGAGCTGCGTCGACGGTTTGGACTCCTCCGTCACGGTGCCCGGCTTGCCGTCGCACTTCGCCTTGATCGCCTCGGCGCGCGCCTTGTCCCACAGGCGGAAGGCGGTCGCGTGCTCATCGCCCTCGGGCTTCTTGAACTTCTCGTCGAACCAGCGTCCCGCGTAGCTGCCGGCCTGGCAGCCGAAGGAGGCTTCCAGTTCCCAGTAGTCGCGCGGCTTGAACTGGCGGATCTTCTGTTCACGCTCGACCACGATGGCGAGCGTCGGCGTCTGCACGCGCCCGACCGTGGTGAGGTGGAAGCCGCCGGTCTTGGAATTGAACGCGGTCATCGCGCGTGTGCCGTTGATGCCGATCAGCCAGTCGCTCTCGGCGCGGCACACCGCCGCCGAACGCAGGCCCTCGACCTCCTGCGCCGAGCGCAGGTGGGTGAATCCGTCGCGGATCGCCGTCGCCGTCATCGACTGCAGCCACAGCCGGCGCACCGGCTTGTCGCTCTTGGCGTGCTGCGCGATGAAATTGAAGATCAGCTCGCCTTCGCGCCCCGCGTCACACGCGTTGATCAGGCCGGTGACGTCCTTGCGCTTGATCAGCCGCGTCAGCAGCTTGAGGCGGTCATCGGTCTTCTCGATCGGTTTCAGCGCGAACTGCGGCGGGATCACCGGCAGGTGGGCAAAAGTCCATTTGCCGCGCTTGACCTCGTACTCGTCGGGCACCACCAGTTCGAGCAGGTGGCCGACGGCCGATGAGAGCACGTACTCGTCGGACTCGAAGTAGTCCTTTTCCTTCGTGAAGCCGCCCAGCGCGCGGGCGATGTCCTGCGCGACCGAAGGTTTCTCCGCGATGATCAGTTGCTTGCTCATGCCGCTTGGCCGCCTTGGAAAACCCTGTCGGTTTTCGTGTATGGGGTGATCGAGCGGCGCATGATAAGCAGGCCGCAGTCAAGGGTGCAAGCGCCGCGGATGCGCCAGTTGTCCCGGTCAGTGCATTCGACGCACTTGCAACTCGGGACACTAGTGCTTTGCGAGCGCGCCTTCTTCCGCCTCTTCCCCGAGCAGTTCGTCGACGATCAGGCTGTCGAGCGGCAGCTCGCGCTGCCACAACACCATCAGCACGATCACCTTGAGCCGGGCGAGGCTGGCCGTGACGCCGTTCAACGCCAGCGTGCGCTCGATGATGATCTCGCGCGTTCCGGCGTCGAGGGCTCCGGCATTCTCCAGGAAGGCGAGGAAGCCGCGGCACTCGGTGCTCAGCCGCGCCTCTTCCTCGGCCGCATACACGCGGAAGGCGCCTGCTGCGGGCGTCATCGCGAGCGGCGAGGCGTCGGAAATGCTGCGCAGGCCCGAGAGCCAGTCGAGCGCCTCGGTGATTTCATCCTCCTCGAAACCGGCTGCCGAAAGCTTGCGGGCGAGCTGGTCGATTTCGGGGCAGGCGGCGGCGTGAACGTAGTTCTCGAAGAGGTATACAAAAATGTCGAACATGGCGGCACACCGTCAGTCAATGGCGCTGGAAGCGCCCGCCGGGGAGTCGGCTGATCCGCCCGTCGAGCTCCAGTGCCAGCAGAATGGCGTAGAGCGCATCGAGCGTCAAGCCGCTGCGCGCGGCCAGCGTGTCGATGTCCAGCGGATCGTGGCCCAGTGCGGCGAGTACCGCGGCCTGCTCGGGAGGCGCTTCGGCGGTGGGGGGCGGCGCGAAGAGCGGCGCCGGGTCGCCGGCCGCGCCGCGTTTGCGTCCGCGTGTCGGGTTCGCGGTAGCCGCCGGCCGCGCATTCGTCGGCGCGCCCGCCGGCCGGCCCCACGCCAGTTCGTCGAGGACGTCGGCGGCGGTCTCGACCAGCTTGGCGCCGTCGCGGATCAGGCGGTGGCAGCCGCGTGCGAGCGGCGAATGGATGGAGCCGGGGATCGCGAACACCTCGCGCCCGCACTCGGACGCGAGCCGCGCGGTGATCAGCGAGCCGCTGCCGATCGCTGCCTCGACGACCAGCACGCCGCGCGCGAGTCCGGCGATGAGGCGGTTGCGGCGCGGGAAGTTGTGCGGCAGCGCGGGAGTGCCGAGCGGCAGTTCGCTGACGATGGCGCCGCGCCGGGCGATTTCGCGCGCGAGCGCCTGGTGGCGGGCGGGATAGACGCGGTCGGCTCCGGTACCGATGACCGCCACGGTCTTGCCGTCGGCGTGGTCGAGCGCACCGCGGTGGGCCGCGGCGTCGATGCCGAGCGCGAGCCCGCTGACGATCGTGAGGCCGGCGCCGGCGAGATGTTCCGCGAAGGCCTGGGCGTTCGCGACGCCGCCCGGCGTTGCGGAGCGGGCGCCGACGATCGCCAGCGCGGTGCCGGCGAGCAGCGCCGGATCGCCCTTCACGTACAGCAGTACCGGCGGATCGGGGATCTCGAGCAGGCCGCGCGGATAGGCGGCGTCGCCGAGGGTGAGGATGTGGTTGTCCGGTTCCGCGGCCCACGCGAGGGCTGCGGCGATGCGCGCCTCGTCGGGCGCGGCGAAGAGGAGGTCGGCGGTATCTGCGCCGGCCACCGCGGTGATCGCACTGCGCCCGGCGGCGAAGACTTGCCCGGGTAGTCCGAACGCCGCGAGCAGGCTGCGCTGGCGTTCGGGGCCGATGCCGGGGAGGAGGGTCAGCCGCAGCCAGGCGGCGAGATCGTCCTCCACACTTGGGTCCGTCAGGGTCTGCGCACGCTGTCGCCGACCGCGACCTGGCCGTCGGTCTCCATCACCAGCGCGTAGGAGACGCGGTCGAACACGCGGAACACGAAGACGAGGCCGTAGCGCTTCTCGGGCAGGTCGTAGGTTTCCTTGTTGCCGTCGTCGTCCTTGTACACGACCGAGCCGCGGTTGCGGTGCAGCGCGAGCACATGGCCGCGCTCGATGCCTTCGCGCGCGCCGACGCCGAGCGTCACGACGTGGTTGCGGCCGGTTTCGGCGACGCCGCGGTAGATGCCGATCAGGCGGCCGGCGACCTCGTTCTGCGGCGCATGCGGCATGTACGAGAAGATCTCGGGCTTGTCGCTGACGACCAGGCGGTCGCCGGTGCCGATCTCCTCGACCGCGCTGATGATCTCGAGCGTGGCGGGTGTGCCCTGCTCGGTGACGCGCGCGCTGCCGAGGAAGGCGGCCTCGTAGCCGAGCACTTCCTTGGTGACCGGGTCGGTGAGCGGCTTGGCCGGACGCAGCACCTGCCACACCTTCTGGTCGTCCTTGACGTTCTTGGCGAAGATCGTGTCGCCGGGGCCCATGAAGACGCGGCTCGTCTCCGTCGCGACCACGGTGCCGGCGTCGGCCAGACGTGCCTCGTCGACGACCAGCGGCTTGGTCAGGAAGGGCTCGATGTCCTGCATCGGGATGCTGGTGACGGCGTCCTTGAGGTCTTCGTGATAGACCTGCGGCTGCAGCCTCTGGTCGCCGACGCGGCGGCCGATCGACAGGTAGGGGCCGCTGCGGTCGAGCACGATGATCTGGCCGGGATAGATCAGGTGCGGGTTGCGGATCTGGTCGCGATTGAGGCGCCACACTTCGGGCCAGCGCCAGGGTTCCTTGAGGAACTTGCCCGAAATTCCCCACAGCGTGTCGCCGCGCACGACGGTGTGGCTGTCGGGGGCGTTGTCGGCGATGGCGGCAGGTGCCGCGAGCGCGGGCGCGCCGAGAAGGGTCGCAACGCTGAAGAGGAGAGGGAATATAATGCGGGTCATCGCTCGCTTCCGATTGGAACGGACCGGATTTTCCGCTACCGGAACGCGTTCCGCCGGTCGAGGGATCCAATCCGCAGACTCGATTCGAATGCCGGGGCGACCCCGACAGCATGCCAAAGCACTTGAAATTCTGCACGTAATGACTTAACCCGGCAAGCATTTATGGCGCTATTACCGATCCTTCGCTATCCCGACCCCCGTTTGCACACGCGCGCCGCCCCGGTCGCGCAGGTGGACGATTCGATTCGCCAGCTCGTCCAGGACATGGCCGAGACGATGTACGAGGCGCCCGGTATCGGGCTCGCCGCGACGCAGGTGGATGTGCACAAGCGGGTGGTGGTGATCGACGTCAGCGAGGACCGCTCCGACCTACGCGTGTTCATCAACGCCGAGATCGTCGAGAAGTCCGGCGAGCATATCGGCGAGGAAGGCTGCCTGTCGGTGCCCGGCATCTACGAGAGCGTGCGTCGCGCCGAGCGCGTGCGCGTGAAGGCGCTCGACGCCGCCGGCAAGCCCTTCGAGCTGGAGGCCGACGGCCTGCTGGCGGTGTGCATCCAGCACGAACTCGACCACCTCGAAGGCAAGGTCTTCGTCGAATACCTGTCGCCGCTCAAGCTCAACCGCATCAAGACGCGGCTGGCGAAAAAAGCGCGGATCACCGCGTGAGCGCGGCCGCCCCCTCGCGTAGCTCGCTCCGCGTCGCCTTCGCGGGCACGCCGGAGTTCGCCGCCGCGGCGCTGGAGGCGATCCTCGCCGCGGGTTTCGCGGTGCCGCTGGTGCTGACCCAGCCCGACCGCCCCGCCGGGCGCGGCATGAAGCTCACCGCGAGCCCGGTGAAGCAGGTCGCGCTCGCGCACGGCATCGCCGTCGACCAGCCGGAGAAGCTGCGCAGCGAGGAGCAGCGTGCGGCGCTCGTGGCGTGCGCGCCGGACATCCTCGTCGTCGCGGCCTACGGCCTGTTGCTGCCGCCCGCGGTGCTGGAACTGCCGCGCCTGGGCTGCATCAACATCCACGCTTCGCTGCTGCCGCGCTGGCGCGGCGCGGCACCGATCCATCGCGCGATCGAGGCGGGCGACGCCGAGACCGGCATCACGATCATGCAGATGGACGAGGGCCTCGACACCGGCGCGATGCTGATGAAGCGCTCGCTGGCGATCGGCCCCGACGACACGACGGCGACCCTGCACGACCGCCTTGCGGCGCTGGGCGCGGAGATGGTCGTCGAGGCGTTGCGCGCGCTGCCGCAGGGCACGCTGAAGGCCGAGCCGCAGCCCGAGGCCGGCGTGACCTACGCGGCGAAGATCGGCAAGGCGGAGGCGGCGATCGACTGGCATCGTCCGGCAGTGGAGATCGGGCGCGCGGTGCGTGCGTTCAATCCCTTCCCGGGCGCGGTCGGCACGCTGCGCGACGTCGCCGTGAAGATCTGGCGCGCGGAGCCCGTTGCCGGATCCGGCGCGCCGGGCACGGTGCTGTCGGCGGACGAGTCCGGGGTCGTCGTTGCCTGCGGCGAAGGGGCGCTGCGCCTCGTCGAACTGCAGAAGCCGGGCAGCCGGCGCATGCCCGCCGGGGAATTTCTGCGCGGATTCCCGGTCAGTGCAGGCGAACGCTTCGGCAGCGGGAGCTGAAGGCGCGCGGGGAGAAATCCCCGCCCCGCATTGAAGCCGCGGCGTCCGGCCCCACATAGGGGCAGACAACCCCAATCACTGAGGAAGGAAAACGCACATGTTCGGCAACTGGCTGAAGACCTCGATCCTGATGGCAGGTATCGTCGCCCTGTTCGGTGCCGTGGGTGCCATGCTCGGCGGCAAGCAGGGCATGCTGATGGCGCTGGTGTTCGGCGGCGCGATGAACGTGTGGGCCTACTGGTTCTCCGACAAGATGGTGCTGCGCATGTACAACGCGCGCCAGGTCGACGAGACCAGCTCGCCCTACCTGTACAACATGGTGCGCGGGCTCGCGCAGCGCGCCGGCCTGCCGATGCCCAAGGTGTACATCATCGACGAGGAGCAGCCCAACGCGTTCGCGACCGGGCGCAACCCGGACCACGCGGCGGTTGCGGCGACCACGGGCATCATCCGCATGCTGTCCGAGCGCGAACTGCGCGGCGTGATGGCGCACGAGCTCGCGCATGTGAAGAACCGCGACATCCTGATCTCGACGATGTCGGCGACGGTGGCCGGCGCGATCTCGATGCTGGCGCAGTTCGGCATGTTCTTCGGCGGCAGCCGCGACGACGAGCGGCCCAACCCGGTGCTGTCCATCCTCGTGATGATCCTCGCGCCGCTGGCGGCGATGATCATCCAGATGGCGATCTCGCGTACCCGCGAGTTCGGCGCGGATCGCGGCGGCGCCGAGATCTCGGGCGATCCCGAGGCGCTCGCGAGCGCGCTGGCGAAGATCGACGCCTACGCGCGCGGTATCCCCATGCACGCCGCCGAGGCGCATCCCGAGACCGCGCAGATGATGATCATGAACCCGCTGTCGGGCGGCGGCCTGCGCGGCCTGTTCTCGACCCACCCGTCGACGCAGGAGCGCGTGGCGCGCCTGCGCGAGATGATGGTCCGCGGCTAATAACTCAGTACGCAATTACGCGAGTCAAATTGAGTCCTGCACCGTCAAGCACGCGTGGCAGAAACCCATCCCCCTCCTGACCGTCCGGGTCCGGCTTTGCACAGCCGGACCGCTCAGCCGGCGCGAAGCGGTGCTTCGCGAAACCCCGGCTTCGCCCCCCTTGAAGGGGGAGGAACAGCGCTTTCCCGTGCTCGCTCCGCGCGGAGCGTGGGCTGATGTCTCGGCAACCGCGCCCGCCCTGGACCGAAAGGCTGCGCAGCTCGGTCCGCGCCAAGCTGCTCGTGCTGGTGCTCGCCCCGCTGGTGGTGGGCGTGCCGGTGCTGCTGGGGCTGGTGTGGACCTGGGGCAACGAGGCCTACGAGCGCCTGCTCAACTTCAAGATCAGCTCAGATCTCGTCACCGCGCACGAGTATTTCGACCGCGTGCGCAGCGGCGTCGGCTACGACGTGCAGGCGCTTGCCGAATCGCACCGCGTGGTCGGAACGCTGGCCGCACCGCCGGCCGCGATGTCGACGCTGCTGGCGGAACTCGCCCCCGGGCGGCGGCTGGACTTCCTGCTGCTGCTCGATCGCGAGGGCCGTCCGCTGGCGGCATCGCAGCCGCTGGCGGGCGCGGCGGCCGCGCGCCTGGATTGGCCGGCGGTCGCGTCGGCGCTGCACGGATCGGCGCTGACGACGGTAGAACGATTCTCCGCCGACGCGCTCCAATATTTGTCCCCGGCCCTGCGCGAGCGCGCCTGGCTGCCGCTCGTGGAAACGCGCGCGGCGGCACCCGATGCGCGTACGGCGGAGGATCGGGGACTGGTGATCCACGCCGCCGCACCGGTGTATGACGAAAAGCGCAACCTCGTGGGGGTGCTCGAGGGCGGCGTCCTGCTCAATGGCAATCTGGAGATGGTCGACCGCATCAACGCCATCGTCTATCGCGACGGCTCGCTGCCGCTCGGCAGCCGCGGGACCGCCACCCTGTTCCTCGACGACACCCGCATCGCCACCAACGTGCGCCTGTTCGGCGACACGCGGGCGCTCGGCACGCGCGTGTCGCAGGCGGTGCGCGACCATGTGCTGGGGCGCGGCGAGACCTGGCTGGGCGCGGCCTTCGTCGTGAACGGCGACTATGTCTCGGGCTACGAACCGATCGCGGATGGTCGCGGCGAGCGCGTCGGGATGCTGTACGTGGGCTTCCTCGAGGCGCCTTTCCGCGATGCGGGCCGCATGGCGATGGGGGCGCTGTTCGTGCTGTTCATCGGCATCAGCGCGGCCGGCGCGGCGCTCAGCCTGCGCTGGGCGCGCAGCGTGTTCCGGCCGATCGAGCGCATGAACGCGGTGATCCAGCGTGTCGAACAGGGCGAAGCGGACGCACGCGTCGGTGAGGTCGCGAGCCGCGACGAGCTGGGGCGGCTGGCGGGCGAGTTCGACCACCTCCTCGACACCCTGTCGGCCAAGCGCGAGGAACTGCAGCGCTGGGCCGATGAGCTCGACCGCAAGGTCGCCGAGCGCACGGTGGAACTGAGCGAGGCCAACGAGACATTGCGACGTGCGCAGCAGCAGCTGGTGATGAGCGAGAAGCTCGCGGCGATCGGCGAGCTGACGGCGGGGGTCGCGCACGAGATCAACAATCCGGTCGCGGTGATCCAGGGCAACCTCGACGTGATGCGCGACGTGCTGGGGGCGGCGGCCGAGCCCGTGCGCCAGGAGATCCGCCTGATCCACCAGCAGGCCGACCGCATCCGCCAGATCGTCACGAAGCTGCTGCAGTTCGCGCGTCCGGGCGAGTTCGCGGGCTACGCCGAAGCGGTGGAGGTGAACGAGGTCGTCGCCGACTGCCTGTTCCTCACGCAGCACAGCTTCGATCGCCGCGCGATCGAGGTCGCGACCGACTTCGCGGCGAAGGCGCGCATCGAGATCAACCGCAGCGAGCTGCAGCAGGTGCTGATCAACCTGATCGTGAATGCCGTGCAGGCGATGCCCGACGGCGGGCGACTGAGCCTCGCGACGACGGACTGGAGCGAGGACGGCGCGACCGTCGGCGCGGTGATCCGGGTGCGCGATACCGGACATGGCATCGCGCCGGAGGACCTGTCGCACATCTTCGATCCCTTCTTCACGACCAAGAAGGGCAGCGGCACCGGCCTGGGCCTGTCGATCAGCTACACGATCGTCGAACGCTACGGCGGCCGCATCGTGGTCGACAGCCGGCCCGGCGAGGGTACGGAGTTCGCGCTGTGGCTGAGGCGCGAGCCGCGTTACGACGAATCCCCGAGCGCCCCGGGGTTTTTACGGCGCTGGTGAGGCGTAGTTGGGGCGCAGGCCCGGACGACTCGGTTATTATCAAAATGTAACTGCGTGCGGCGCGGCCGCGCACACCGGGCGACACATGAAAAGGACAGCGATGCAGCACGAGCGCGAGGGGGGAGCCGCCGGCCCCGCCGGCACTCCCGAGTTCAACTGGCAGGCGCATTCGGTCCTCATCGTCGATGACGAAGAGGGCATGCGCAGCTTTCTCGAGCGCGCGCTCAAGCCGCGCTGCGGGCTGGTCGAGACGGCGCCGGACGCAGAGCATGCGATGCGCCTGATGGCGCGGCTGCACTTCGACCTGCTGATCCTCGACATCGCGCTGCCAGGCAAGTCCGGCCTCGACTGGCTGCACGAACTGCGCGAGTCGGGTTTCGCCGGCGACGTGATCCTGATCACCGCCTTCGCCGACCTCGATACCGCGATCAATGCGCTGCGCGGCGGCGCGTCGGACTTCATCCTCAAGCCCTTCCGCGTCGACCAGATCCTCAACTCGATCAAGAACTGCTTCCAGCGCGCCCACCTCGCGCGCGAGAACTTCATCCTGCGGCGCGAGCTCGCGGGCCTGTCGGCGGACGTCGAAGGTCTGGTCGGGCATTCGGCGGCGATGGAAGAGCTGCGCACGGTGCTGCGCCGTGTCGCGCAGATGCCCAGCACGGTGCTGCTGCTCGGCGAATCGGGCACCGGCAAGGAAGTCGCCGCGCGCGCGCTGCATCGCATGAGCCCGCGCGCGCAGCGCCCCTTCGTGCCGGTGAATTGCCCGGCGATCGCGGCCGGGCTGATCGAGAGCGAACTCTTCGGTCACGTGAAGGGCGCCTTCACCGGCGCGACCGAGACGCGCAACGGGCTGTTCTATTATGCTCACGGCGGCACGCTGTTCCTCGACGAGATCAGCGAATTGCCGCTCGCGCTGCAGACGCGCCTGCTGCGCGTGCTGGAGGAGCGCAAGCTGCGGCCGGTCGGTTCGGAACGCGAGGTACCGGTGGATGTGCGCATCATCGCCGCCTCGAACCGCGATCTCGCCGCCGAGGTGGCCGCGGGGCGCTTCCGCCAGGACCTGTATTTCCGCCTCGCGGTGGTCGAGATCGTGATCCCGCCGCTGCGCGAACGCGCCGAGGACATCCCGGATCTGGTGCGGCATTTCATGCAGCTCCTGACGGTGCAGCTGGGGGTCGCGCCGCTCGCCTTGTCGAACGCGCTGTTCGCGCGCCTCGAGGCGTACGGCTGGCCGGGCAACGTGCGCGAGCTGCGCAACTTCATCGAGCGCTCGCTGATCCTCGGCGGCTTCCCGGTGGAGGCGCTGGGGGCACGCGGGGACGTGCTCGCGGGCGGCATGGACCTGCCGCTCGACGAGGTCGAGAAGCGCCACATCCTGCGCATGCTGGATGCCTGTGGCGGCAACAAGTCGGAGGCCGCGCGGCGGCTGGGGGTGTCGCGCAAGACGCTGGAGCGCAAGTGCGCGGAGTGGGGCGAGTCGGTCGCGTGAGCGCGCGCCGACGCCCGTGAGACAGGACAGAGCATTGAAAGTGATCGGATTCGCCGGCTGGTCCGGCAGCGGCAAGACTTCGCTGATCGAGAAGGTCGTCGCGGTGCTGTGCGGGCGCGGCCTCGACGTGTCGCTGATCAAGCACGCGCACCATACGTTCGACATCGACCACGAGGGCAAGGACTCGTGGCGCCACCGCAACGCCGGCTGCCGCGAGGTGCTGGTCAGCTCGGGGCGGCGCTGGTCGCTGATGCACGAGCTGCGCGGCGACCCCGAGCTGCCGCTGGACGAGCTGCTGCAGAAACTCTCGCCCTGCGACCTCGTGCTGGTCGAGGGCTTCAAGTACGCGTCGATCCCGAAGATCGAGGTGCGTCGCACCGCAGTGCGCGAGGCGCCGTTCTACCTGCAGGATCCGCACATCGTCGCGGTTGCGACCGACGTCGAACTCGACACCGCGCTGCCGCAGCTCGACATCAACGACCCGCAGGCGGTCGCCGATTTCGTCGTGGATTACATGTTCAGGATGGCTCGGGCCTAGTCACGGGGGGGCGGCCGATCAGGGCCGGATCTCGCTGCAGGCTTGCTGGATCAGCTTCAAGCCCGTTCCGCCCAGGATCACGCCGACCGCCGCGGACAGGCGGTGGCAGTGCGTGGCGTACCAAGTCCGCACCGGGCCGCGTGAGAACAGGTAGGCGACCAGCCCGTACCAGCTCATCGCGTTCAGCAGGACGATCAGGACCGCTGCGCCGGCCAGCCAATGGGGCGGATCGGCGGGAAACGCCGCCGCAAAAATGCTGCCGAAGAACACAACGGCTTTCGGGTTCGTGAGATTGGTCAGCAAGCCGACGCGAAATGCGCGCTCGTGCCGGCCGATGCCGCAATCCGGCGCCGCGCGCGCGCGGGCGGACAGGCAGAACTTCGCGCCCAGCCACGTCAGATAGACGCCCCCCGCCGCCTGCATCGCCGCGCGGGCGTGCGGAAACGCGTCCAACAGGGCGCCGACACCGGATACCGCGAGGGCCGCCCAGACGACAGATCCCGTGGCGATGCCCGCGGCCGCGCGCGCCGCGGCACCGCGCATGCCGCCGGCCGCGACCTGCATCACGAGCACGGTGTTCGCGCCCGGCGTCAGCGTGGCGATGAGGTGCAGGATCCAGATCGTGGCGAGCGCAGCGGACATGGCGCTATCGACCCAGGCATTCAACGAGTGACTTGATCGACCCGCGCACGGCGGGGATCACGAGGACGAGGACAACGAGGTCGATCATGGCCAGGATCGGCAGGGGACTCTCCCACTTGTCCATGTTCGTCGTACGCCCGTAATAGGGCGGGCCGTCGCCGAATGCCTCGATGAGGGCATCGACGTTCACCCATCCGACGAACGCGAGTGACGCAATGCCCAATCCGAGGGTCAGCCAGGCGTCGAAGCGGTTCGCCATGGATGGATTCAGCGCTTTCCTCGCCACACCCAATATGTGCCGATCCACGCGAGAAGGACGGCTGCAGATGAGATCGTGAAGGTAACGATGAATTCGAGATCGCCGATCTCTTCAGCATTGGCGGCCTGATAATGCGAGTCAGCCCATTGCCACAGGGCCATGGGCAAGGACGGAAAGATCTCCGGGTTTGTAACCCACGCGCGAGAAATCAGTGCGGAAATGGCGAGCCAGGCCGTGAGACAAGAGACGGCGTACGAAAGTCTTTTCATCGTACGACCAGCTTGGCGTAGGCATTGAGGGCTCCGCCACGAACGGGTACCGGCTTCAGGCTTCGCAGTAGGTTGCGCAGGTGATGGAATTCGTCGGGCCTGTCGCTGACGATGCAACCCTTGCTTATACGGTACGGTCCCTTGGGGTGAAGCCGAAAGTTTCCGCGCTCGACCTCGTTGCAGTATGTCACGTCATCGATTCGGGTGTCGTCCGCATAGAGCGCAAACCAATCGGTACGCCCCTTGATGCGACTCCAAAGCGTGCCGAGCACGCCGCCGGCTTCCCGATCCACGATGTAATAGGTTCCAGGGGGGATGGGCCCTGCATTCGCAAGGCACGCCGACTCCCGGCGATTGACGTGAGGGGCTGATCCGGAAAACGCGTCAAACGACAATCCCCCAAGGCAGAAGGCGCTCATCGGATTGTCGTTCAACTCGAAACTGCACAGTCGCATCGTTGAGATTCCTGCAGGAGCGGGTGTCGCGTACGTCGATTCCGGCGTGATGTGCAGCTTCTCCGGTCGTACGTGTCAATGCCTTTGAAATAATGATATTAAGATAAACTGGCGGTGCATGCACGCGCTCTCCATGCGGATTCCGCTTGGCCGGAACGGGATGGAAGCCGTGACGATCAGGACGCAGCCAGCACCCGTCCCAGCGCCGTAAGTTCGTAGCCGCCCAGTTGGGCGGCGAGTTCGCGCATCTCGGCGCTGCCGAGGCGCGCGAGCAGGCGCTGGAAGAGGTGGCGGAAGTAGATTTCCTTCGGCAGCGCGAGGTCCAGCGCTTCCCAGCCCAGCGGCAGGAAGTCGAGGCCGAATTCGCTCGCGGTCGCGCGCGTGCCGGGGGTGCAGTCGGCGGCGTCGCGCACGAGGAGTGCCGCGGCTTCGCGCTCGCCGGCGACCGTCGCGACGGCGCTGCAGTCTTGCGGGCGCAGGCCGCGCGCCTTGAGCGCCGAGGCGAGGAAGTGCGCGGCGCCGGAACCGGCTTCGCGCATCGCCCAGCGGACGTCGAAGGCGGCGAGCGTCTCGAGCTGGTCGATGCCGAGGCCGGGACGCAGCAGCACGCCCTGCTCGCGCTGGCCGATGCGTACCAGCGTCCAGCGGGCGTGGCCGGGGTGGGCGCGCAGCAGCGTGGCGTGCAGGGCAGCGCTGTGCTGCGCGTCGCCCCAGTGCACGACGGAGATGTCGGCGCGGCGGCGCGCGAGCTGTTCGAGGCCGGGCAGGGTCGCAGTCGGGCTGTAGGCGACGAAGGCTTCGGCGCCGAGTTCGGCGGCCAGTGCGCGCACCGCCGCGGCGAGCAGTGGGTCGTCGCCGCCGGCGATCAGCAGCCGGTCGGCGAGCACGCCGCCGTGCGCCTGTTCGAGCAGCCAGTCGTCAAGGAGCCGCCGCGGAAAGAGCCACTTGCCGCCGACGCGCGCGGCCGGGACTTCTCCGCTGTTGGCGAGCTCGTAGAGCTTCTTCTCGTTGAGGTGCAGATAGGCCGCCGCCTGCTTCGCGGTGAGGCAGGGGCTCTGCGGCGCAAGGTGTTCGACGACTGGCGACTCGTGCGCGCTCATTGAACTACCCTCCTGTCGCTGCGCGGCGGAGGATCAGCTTTGCACAGCTGACCCGTTTCGCAGGCGCGGAGCAGAGCTCCGCGAAACCCCTGCTTCACCCTCCCCGAGGAAGGAGGAGCGCCCCCTTCGGGCGGCCGGGCGGGGACGCTCATCGTCCGACGTCGTCGAGCTCGTCGCGGGTGTTGATGTTGCGGAACGCGTCTTCCTCGTCGTCGAACTGCACTTCGACGACCTTCAGCGTCGCGTACCAGAAGTCGATCTTGCGTCCGCCGCCGGCGAGGAATTCGTCGAGGTGCGCCAGCACGTCGCGCCGGCACAGGCAGAACACCGGGTGGGGCTGGTCGAAGGTGCGCGCGACGGCGAGCTCGGCGTCGGCCTGCGTGAGGCCGCGATACAGACGTTCGACGAGATCCGCCGGCAGGAAGGGCGAATCGCAGGGCGCCGTCGCGACCAACGGATGCTGCGCCCGCGCGAGCGCTGCATGCAGCCCGGCGAGTGGGCCGGCGAAGCCGCCGATGTCGTCGGGGAAGACAGGGTAGCCGAAGGCGGCATAGCGTTCGGCGTTCTGGTTGGCGTTGATGATCAGCTCGTCGACCTGGGGGCCGAAGCGCTCGATCACCCATTCGGCCATCGGCCGCCCGCGCAGCTCGACCAGACCCTTGTCGACGCTGCCCATGCGCCGCCCCTGCCCGCCGGCGAGGATGACGCCGGTGATTTTTTCGCGCGTGCTCATCGCGTGAATCGCTCCTCGCCGGTGAATAGAAGGTAGTGCTTGCCCTGCGCGCGGCCGATCATCGTGAGGCCGATCTTGCGCGCGATGTCCCAGCCCATCTGCGTCAGGCCGGAGCGCGAGACGAGGAAGGGGATCCCCATCTGCGCGGTCTTGATGACCATCTCGGAGGTGAGCCGGCCGGTGGTGTAGAAGATCTTGTCGCCGCCGTCGAGTCCGTCCAGCCACATCTGCCCGGCGATCGCATCGACGGCGTTGTGGCGGCCGACGTCTTCTACGAACATCAGGATCTCGCAACCGTCTGCCGCGGGCCGCGCGAGCGCGCAGCCGTGCACGGCGCCGGCCTGCTTGTAGATCGATTCGTGGTGGCGCACCGCGTCCATCAGCGCGTACAGCGTCGCCTGCGTGAGTGTGCGGTCGGCCGGCAGGCGGATCGCGTCGATCTCGTCCATCAGCCCGCCGAACACCGTGCCCTGGCCGCAGCCGGTGGTGACGGTGCGGCTGCCGAGGCGCTCGTCGGCGTCCACCAGGCCGTTGCGCGTCTTCACCGCGACGGCATTGACCTCCCAGTCGACCTGCACCGCCTCGATGTCGTCGAGGCTCGCGACCAGGCGCTGGTTGCGCAGCCAGCCGATCGTCAGCGCCTCGGGCGCGGCGCCCAGGGTCATCAGCGTGACGATCTCGCGGCGGTCGACGTAGATCGTCAGCGGGAATTCGCCGGCGATCTGCGTCGGCACGTGTTCGCCGTTTTCGTCGACGGCCGGGATCGTCACCGTCAGCGGGTGGCTCGCGTGGCTCAGCAGCGGACGGCGCGGCGTGTCGGGGGCTGGGGGCATGGAGATGGACGGGTAGGTTCGAGGCACCATTCTAGCCGCAGGCGCCGGTCGCGAGGTTCGCCCGCCGCGGCCGCATCGCCTATCCTATGAGAGACCGAGTCACCCGGAGTTCGCCGCATGGACCACTTTCCCGTTGCCGTCATCATGGAGCGCCGCCGCCTGCAGAGCCGCTGGGCGGACGAGGCCTGGGAGGCCGTCGGCGTCGTGCCGGCCTTCGGTGACAACCCTGCGGCGACGCGTCAGCTGGTGGCCGAGACCGACCGCGACCAGTACCTCGTCGGCGGTTTCGCGCTGGAGCTGTTCCGCGACGAGGCGGACAACTACTTCCTCAACCTGAGCTCGCCGGTGCCCAAGGTGTTCGTGATGTGGCGCAAGGAGGACGGCGTCGCCAAGCCGCTCGTCGCCACCGTGAGCTACGGCGAGGCGGCGCGCCTGCTCGACTCGGGCGAGCAGGTCGACGGCGTCGCGATGCCGCGCGAGATCGCCGACTGGGTCGGTGCGTTCGTGAACCTGCACTACAAGCCGGCACCGCGCAAGAAGATCCGCCGCAACGACCCGCTGGCGCAGGACCGGGAGCAGGGATGAGCCGTTTCCTCGAACGCTGGTCGCGGCTGAAGCGCGGCGACGCTGCCTCGACCGAGCCCGTGGCCCCGGTGGTGCCGGCGGCCCCGGCCGAGCAAGATGTCCCCGCTCCCGTTGCGGGGCCGCCGGCTGAAACCGGGTCCCCGGTGTCGCACGCGGAAGCCGCGCTGCCGCCCATCGACAGCCTGGACCTCACGGCGGACTTCAGCGCCTTCATGAAGGAGGAGGTCAGCGAGTCGCTGCGCCGCGCGGCGCTGCGCAAGCTCTTCAGCGACCCGCACTTCCATTTCGAGCGCATGGACAAGCTCGATATCTACATCGACGATTACTCGGGCAGCGACCCGATCCCGGCCGACATGCTGCAGCGCCTGCGCCAGTTCGAGACGCTGCTCAAGGACGAGGAAGCCGAAGCTGCGGCTCCCGATGCGCCGGCGCCTGCAGCAAAGCGGGCGGCGGAGGGGGCACCCGGCGAGCCGCCCGCCGGAGCGGCGCAGGGAAGCGGGCACGGCGAAGCGCCGATGCCGGCCGGTAGCGGTGACGCCGCGGCCGCCGATAAGGCGTAACAAATGCGACATTTTGGGGACGCTGCGACTTTTAGTCCCGACTGACCCGATTCGGGGCGCTACGCTGCGGTAAATCGGCGATTCCTGCTCCGTTTTATTGCCGTTCCCTTGGTACGTCCTCTGCTTGGCCTGCTGCACCTCAATCAGGCAGGCAGACCATCCAAAGTGGAGAGACAGCTCAGGCTGTGCGACTGCAACCGCAGTTTCGCGGTCGATGAAAAAGCCCTCGCGGCGGGCACGGTGCCGCTCAAAGTCCATCACGAACTGTGCCGACGGGAGATCGGCGAGTTCGAGTCTGCGCTCGCGTGCGGCGACGTGCTCGTCGGCTGTACGCAGGAGGCTGCGCTGTTCGCCGAGGTGGCGGCGGAGCGGCCGACGGCGCGCATCGACTTCTTCAACCTGCGCGAGAACGCCGGCTGGTCCGCCGAAGGCCGGGGCGCGACGCCCAAGATGGCGGCGCTGATCGCCGCGGCGATGCTGCCCGAGCCGGAACCGGTCGCGGGCGTGACGCTCGCGGCGGGCAATCAGCTGCTGATCGTCGGCGAGGCGGGCGCGGCGCTGGGCTGGGCCGAGCGGCTGACGGCACGCTTCGACGTGTCCGTGCTGCTCACCGGCATGAGCCGCGATGCCGAACTGCCGACCGAACGGCGCTACCCGGTGTGGTCCGGCGCGGGCGTGACGCTCACCGGCCACCTCGGCGCCTTCGACGCCGCGTGGACGCAGCAGAACCCCATCGACCTCGATCTGTGCGTGCGCTGCAACGCCTGTATCCGCGCCTGTCCCGAGGGCGCGATCGGCTGGGACTACCAGGTCGACGCTGCGCGCTGCCGCTCGCACCGGGCGTGCGTGACGGCCTGCGGCACGGTCGGCGCGATCGATTTTGCGCGCACCGACACGCGCCGCGAAGGACGCTTCGACCTCGTGCTGGACCTCTCGGCCGAACCGCTCATCAAGCGCGTCGAGCCGCCGCAGGGCTACGCCGCGCCGGGGCGCGACCCGCTCGACCAGGCGCTCGCGGCGCAGGCGCTGGGCGATCTCATGGGCGAATTCGAGAAGCCGCGCTACGTCGCGCTCGACCCCAAGCTGTGCGCGCACAGCCGCTCGCGCAAGACCGGCTGCACGGCGTGCATCGAGTCCTGTGCGGCGGAGGCGATCGCGTCGGCGGGCGACACGGTGCGCGTCGATCCTTACCTGTGCCAGGGCTGTGGCACCTGTTCGACGGTGTGTCCGACGGGCGCGCTCGCGTCGCAGTATCCGCGCGTCGAGGACCTCGGTCTGCGCGTGAAGACGGTGCTGGCGCGTTATCGCGAAGCCGGCGGCGAGGCGCCCGCGCTGCTGTTCCATTCCGCCGAGGCCGGCCGCGCGCTGATCGACCGGCTCGCGCGCCGCGGCAAGGGTCTGCCGGCGCGCGTGATCCCGTTCGAGACCTGGAGCGCCGATGCGGTGGGCCTCGACCTGATGCTCGGCAGCCTCGCGCTCGGCGCCTGCCAGGTCGCCGTGCTCGCGGCCGGCACGCACGACGCGACGCCGCTGCGCGCGCAGGCCGCGCATGCGCAGACGATCCTCGCGGGTCTCGGTTATGGCGGCGCGCACGTCCGCGTGATCGATGCCGGCGACTGGTCCGAACTCGAAGCCGCGCTGTGGGACTGGACGCCCGCGCAGGGCGTGAGCCGCCCGGCGACTTTCCGCCTCGTGGCGCGCAAGCGCGACACGCTGGACTTCGCGCTGCGCCACCTGCACGCGCTGGCACCGGTGCCGGTCGCCGAGATTCCGCTGCAGGCCGGCGCCCCCTTCGGCGCCGTCGCCGT
The DNA here is from genome assembly GCF_900156155.1 of Aromatoleum tolulyticum. Lineage (GTDB taxonomy): Bacteria > Pseudomonadota > Gammaproteobacteria > Burkholderiales > Rhodocyclaceae > Aromatoleum > Aromatoleum tolulyticum. The sequence goes on along the minus strand of NZ_FTMD01000007.1, from coordinate 128,045 downwards.
CAGCGATGCCTGCACGCTGTGCATGTCCTGCGTCGGCGTCTGTCCGACCGGGGCGCTCAGCGCCGCGACGGACGCGATGCGCCTCGGCTTTCTCGAGAAGAGCTGCGTGCAGTGCGGACTGTGCGCGAGCTCCTGTCCCGAGAACGCCATCGCGCTCACGCCGCGCCTGCTGCTCGACGACGCGGCGCGCCGCGTGGTGCCGTTGAAGGAAGCCGAGATCTTCCATTGCGTGCGCTGCGGCGCGGCGATGGGCGCGAAGCCGATCATCGACACGATGCTTGCGCGCCTGGCCGGCCACTCGATGTTCGCGAGCGAGGCGCAGCGCCGGCGCCTGCAGATGTGCGCCGATTGCCGCGTGATCGACCTGATGGAAAACGAGAACGGCACCAAAGCCTGGGACATGACCGAATGAACGCCCCTGCCACGATTTTCCAGCCGCAGCACCCGACGCCCGGCGACGGGCCGGTGCTCACCGACGAGGACCGCGCGCGTGCGCACCACTACGCGCTGCTGGGCAACCTGTTCTTCGCCGCGCCGGAGGCGCCGCTGCTCGCCGCGCTGGAGGCCTCGGCGCGGGTGCTCGGCAGCGGCGACACGCCGTTCGCGGCCGCCTGGGCGGTGCTCGGCGAGATCGCCGCGGGCAGCGAAGCGGCCGCCGTGCATGACGAATACGACACCCTGTTCTACGGCATCGGCCGGCCCGACGTGATGCTCTTCGGGTCCTTCTACCTCGCGGGCTTCCTGATGGAGGAGCCACTCGCCGAGCTGCGCGACGACCTCGCCGAACTGGGCCTCGCGCGCCGTCCCGGCGTCGCCGAGACCGAGGACCACATCGCCGCGCTCGCCGAGGTCATGCGCCACCTCGTGCTCACCGGCCCCGACGAGGCCGGCCTCGCGCGGCAGCGCCGCTTTTTCATCCGTCACCTGCAGCCCTGGTACGCGCGCCTCGCCGACGCGCTCGCCGCGGCGCCGCAGGCACGGTTCTATGCCCGCGCCGGTGCGCTGATGCGGGCGTTTTTCGACATCGAGAGCGAAGCTTTCGCAATGGAGTAGGTCGCTCCCGGTCCGCGGGACCGGCCACGCGATCCGATACGGGAGAAGGACCATGGAAGACAAGAAATCCGGCCTGCAGCGCCGTCATTTCCTGCTGACCCTCGGCGCCGGCGGCGCCGCGGCCGCGGCGGCCGTCGCGACCGTTGCCGGCAAGCCGGCCGCGGTCGCCGCCCCGCTCGCGCAGGCGGCGGGCGAAACCGGGGCGGAACGCGGCGTCAGCGAGCACGCGCGCAACTACTACCGCACTGCGCGCATCTAGGCGGGGGGACAGGCGATGCTTACGAGGAAATCCACCCAGGCGACGGGCGCGGCCCGTCAGCTGCGCAGCTCGGCGGCGCGGCACTTCGGCCAGACCATGGACCGGCGCACCTTCCTCAAGCGCTCGGGCCTCGGCGTGGGCGCCGGCGCGCTGGCGGCGCAGCTGCCCTACCACCTGATCGGCAGCGCCGATGCGGCGAGCCCCGAAGCGGCGGGCGCGCCCGGCGACACGACCGTGCGCCGCACCGTGTGCAGCCACTGCTCGGTCGGCTGCGCGATCGACGCGGTGGTCAAGAACGGCGTGTGGATCCGCCAGGAGCCGGTGTTCGACTCGCCGATCAACCTCGGCGCGCACTGCGCCAAGGGAGCGTCGATCCGCGAGCACGGCCACGGCGAGCACCGCCTGAAGTACCCGATGAAGCTCGTCGACGGCAAGTACCAGAAGATCACGTGGGACCAGGCGATCCAGGAAGTGGGCGACCGCCTGCTGAAGATCCGTGAGGAGTCCGGCCCCGACGCGGTGTACTGGATCGGCTCGTCGAAGCACAGCAACGAGCAGGCCTATCTGCTGCGCAAGTTCGTGTCCTTCTTCGGCACGAACAACATGGACCACCAGGCGCGCATCTGCCATTCGACCACCGTCGCCGGCGTCGCCAACACCTGGGGTTACGGCGCGATGACGAACTCCTACAACGACATGCAGAACGCGAAGGCGATGCTGTTCATCGGCTCCAACGCCGCCGAGGCGCATCCGGTGTCGCTGCTGCACATCCTGCACGCCAAGGAGAACGGGTCGAAGATGGTCGTCGTCGACCCGCGCTTCACGCGTACCGCGGCGAAGGCCGATTACTACGTGCGCATCCGCTCGGGCACCGATATCCCCTTCATCTGGGGCATGCTGTACCACATCTTCCAGAACGGCTGGGAAGACAAGGAATACATCCGCCAGCGCGTGTACGGCCTCGACAAGGTGCGCGAGGAAGTCGCGAAGTGGACCCCGGACAAGGTGCAGGAAGTCACCGGCATCCCCGAGGAGCAGGTGCGTACGGTCGCCGAGACGCTGGCCAAGAACCGCCCCTCGACCGTCGTGTGGTGCATGGGCCAGACCCAGCACACCGTCGGCAACGCCAACGTGCGCGCGATGTGCATCCTGCAGCTGGTGCTCGGCAACGTCGGCGTGTCGGGCGGCGGCACCAACATCTTCCGCGGCCACGACAACGTGCAGGGCGCGACCGACGTCGGCCCCAACCCCGACTCCCTGCCCGGCTACTACGGCCTCGCCGCGGGCTCGTGGAAGCACTGGTGCAAGGTGTGGGGCGTCGACTACGAGTGGGTCAAGGCGCGCTACAAGTCGGAAGACTTGATGACCAAGTCGGGCATCACCGTGTCGCGCTGGATCGACGGCGTGCTCGAGAACCCGGAACTCATCGACCAGCCCAACGGCAACCTGCGCGCGGTCGTGTACTGGGGCCATGCGCCGAACTCGCAGACGCGCGGCGCCGAGATGGTCGAGGCGATGAAGAAGCTCGACACGCTGGTCGTCATCGACCCCTATCCGTCGGCCACCGCGTCGATGGCGGCGATGGTCAGGAAGGACGGCGTGTATCTGCTGCCGGCGTGCACCCAGTTCGAGACCTCGGGTTCGGTCACCGCGTCGAACCGCTCGCTGCAGTGGCGCGAGAAGGTCATCGAGCCGCTGTTCGAGTCCAAGCCCGACCACACCATCATGTACGCCTTCGCGAAGAAGTTCGGCTTCGCCGACGAACTGGTGAAGAACATCCCGCTGGTGAAGGACAAGCAGGGCTGGGACGAGCCGGTGCCCGAGGACATCCTGCGCGAGATCAACCGCGGCACCTTCACGATCGGCTACAGCGGCCAGTCGCCCGAGCGGCTGAAGCTGCACATGCAGAACATGGCGACCTTCGACGTGAAGACGCTGCGCGCCAACGGCGGCCCGTGCGACGGCGAATACTTCGGCCTGCCGTGGCCGTGCTACGGCACGCCCGAGCTCAAGCATCCCGGCACGCCCAACCTGTACGACACGTCGAAGCACGTGATGGAAGGCGGCGGCAACTTCCGCGCCAACTTCGGCGTCGAGCGCGACGGCGTGTCGCTGCTCGCCGAGGAAGGCTCCGCCTCCAAGGGTGCCGAGCTGCAGATGGGCTATCCCGAGTTCGACGACGTGCTGCTGAAGAAGCTCGGCTGGTGGGACGAGCTCACCGACGCCGAGAAGGCCGCCGCCGAAGGCAAGAACTGGAAGACCGACCTCTCGGGCGGCATCATCCGCGTCGCGATGAAGAACCACGGCATGCACCCCTTCGGCAACGCCAAGGCGCGCGCGCTGGTGTGGAACTTCCCCGATCCGGTGCCGCTGCACCGCGAGCCGATCTATTCGCCGCGTCCGGATCTGGTCGAGAAGTACCCCACGCACGACGACAAGATGAAGTTCTGGCGCCTGCCGACGCTGTACAAGTCGCTCCAGGACAAGGTCAAGGACATCTCCAAGGAGTATCCGCTGATCATGACCTCGGGGCGTCTCGTCGAGTACGAGGGCGGCGGTGAGGAAACGCGCTCCAACCCGTGGCTCGCCGAGCTGCAGCAGGAGATGTTCGCCGAGGTCAATCCGAAGGACGCCAACGACGCCGGCTTCCGCAACGGCGACTACATCTGGGTCGAGTCGCCGACCAAGGCCAAGCTGAAAGTGCGCGCCCAGGTCACGCAGCGCGTCGCGCCGGGCACCGTGTTCCTGCCCTTCCACTTCTCCGGCTGGTGGCAGGGCAAGGACATGCTCGAGTTCTACCCCGAAGGCGCGGCGCCGATCGTGCGCGGCGAGGCGGTCAACACCGCCACGACCTACGGCTACGACTCGGTGACGATGATGCAGGAAACCAAGACCACCCTGTGCCGCGTATCGAAGGCCTGAACAAGGGGACAAACAAATGGCACGCATGAAATTCCTGTGTGACGCCGAGCGCTGCATCGAGTGCAACAGCTGCGTCACCGCCTGCAAGAACGAGCACGAGGTGCCGTGGGGCGTGAACCGCCGGCGCGTCGTCACGATCAACGACGGGGTGCCCGGCGAGCGTTCGATGTCGGTCGCCTGCATGCACTGCTCGGATGCGCCGTGCATCGCGGTGTGCCCGACCAACGTGATCTACCAGACCGAGGAAGGCGTCGTCCTGCACGACAAGGACGGCTGCATCGGCTGCGGCTACTGCTTCTACGCCTGTCCCTTCGGCGCGCCGCAGTTCCCCAACGGTCCGGCGGCCTTCGGTGCGCGCGGCAAGATGGACAAATGCACCTTCTGCGCCGGCGGCCCGGAGGAAAACGGCTCGCAGGCCGAACTCGAGAAGTACGGCCGCAACCGCCTCGCCGAAGGCAAGCTGCCGCTGTGCGCCGAGATGTGCTCGACCAAGGCGCTGCTCGGCGGCGATGCGACCGAGATCTCCGACATCTTCCGCGACCGCGTCCTGCGCCGCGGCAAGGGCGTCGAGGCGTGGGGCTGGATGACCGCCTACGGCAAGGAAAAGGAGGGGGCGAAATGAAAGCGCGCATTCCGTACGTGATCGCCGCCGTGTGCGCGGCGACCCTCCTCGCGGGCTGCGGCGAGCGGCCGCAGGTCGGGAAGCTGGAACAGGGCAGATATGCCGGCAAGGCCGACACCCGGCCGTGGGAGGGCGGCACGTTCAAGGGCGACAAGGGCGCCTGGGAGCAGGCCGAACGCAACCGCGTCCGCGCGCAGAACGAATACAAGCGTGTCGAATGAGGAGGCGGCCATGAGCACAATCCTCGGACGGCGCAGCGGCTTCGGACTGCTGCTGGCGCTGGTGGCGTGGCTGTTCATGCTGGGCAGCGGGTCGGTGCTGGCCCAGGCCGGTCCGGCCGCCGCGCAGGTCGAACGCCAGCAGACGCAGCCGCTCAACAACGCGCCGGTGTGGCGCGAGGTGCGTTCCGGCGAGGCGCACTTCACCACCGTGCGCGGCCCCGAAACCGGCGTGCTGATCCAGACCGAAGGCCAGGCGTGGCGCCAGTGGCGCAACGGCCCGATCACGTTCTGGGGCGGCGTCCTGCTGCTGGTCGTGCCCACCGCGATCGGGCTGTTCTTCGCGGTCAAGGGCGCGGTCAAGCTGCACGGCGCACCGACCGGGCGCAGGATGCAGCGCTTCAGCACCTTCGAGCGCGTCGTGCACTGGGGCACCGCGATCAGCTTCGTCGTGCTCGGGATCACCGGCGTGTGCATCCTGTTCGGCAAGCACTTCATCGAGCCGGTGTTCGGCAACGCGGTGCTCGGCGGGCTGCTGTGGGCGGGCAAGACCGTGCATAACTACGTCGGCCCGGTGTTCGGCGTGTTCACGCTACTGATGATTCTCGCCTTCCTGCGCGACAACGTCTGGCAGGCGATCGACAGCGTGTGGATCCGCAAGGCCGGCGGCATCGCCAGCGGCGAGCACGTGCCTTCGGGGCGCTTCAACTTCGGCGAGAAGACCTGGTTCTGGATCGGCGTGACCTTCCTCGGCCTGATCGTCGCCGGCTCCGGCCTCGTGATGGACTTTCCCAACTTCGGCCAGACGCGCGCGACGATGCAGCTCGCGAACATCATCCACGGCGTCGGCGCGATCCTCCTGATCGCCCTGTCGCTGGGCCATATCTACATGGGCACGATAGGCGTCGAAGGTGCATACCAGTCGATGAAGACCGGCTACGTCGACGAGACCTGGGCGAAGGAGCACCACGAGTTCTGGTACGACGAGGTCAAGGCCGGCCGCTCGGGCCGTCCCTGAGCCGCGGCATGCGGGAGGCGCGCCCCGCGGCCGCCTCCCGCGAAGACCCCTCCGTCCGCGCGGTTCCCCTGCGCGGAATTCCCGACTAGACTGATTCGATAAGGCCGGCGCCCGCCGCCGGCTCCGACATCTCAACGGAGGAGACGTACCCATGAGCACCGTGACCCTGGGCGGCAACCCGATCGAAGTCGCCGGCAAATTCCCGCAGAAGGGTGACAGCGTTCCGCCGCTGTCGCTGGTCGGCGCGGACCTCAAGGACGTGACGCTCGCCGACTACGCCGGCAAGCGCAAGGTCCTCAACATCGTCCCCAGTCTCGACACCCCGACCTGCGCGACCTCGACGCGCAAGTTCAACGCCGAAGCCGGCAAGCTCGACAACACCGTCGTGCTGATCGTCTCCGCCGACCTGCCCTTCGCGTCGAAGCGCTTCTGCGTCGCCGAAGGGCTGGAGAACGTCGTCACGCTGTCGACCATGCGCGGGTGCAACTTCATGAAGGACTACGGCGTCGAGATCGCCTCCGGCCCGCTCGCGGGCGTCACCGCGCGTGCCGTTGTCGTGCTCGATGCCGACAACAAGGTGCTGCATTCGCAGCTCGTCGGCGAGATCAAGGACGAACCCGACTACGCGGCGGCACTCGCGGCGCTGAAGTAGGCGCCCCTCGGGAATCCGCTGGCGCAATTGGGTTTATCATGCCCGGATGGCGCGCGACCGGTTTCCGGTCGCCTCGCCGTTCCGCATCCGGCTGGCGGAAACAGCCGCTTCCCGATCCGTCGCCCGATGTAACGAGATGCCGGACCCACTTCCGAAAGTCGGCGTCGAACAACTGCAGGTAGGCATGTTCGTGTCTCTGGACATGCCTTGGCTCGACCACCCCTTCCTGGTCAATTCCTTCCGCATCAGCAGCGAGAAGCAGCTGCGGGCCCTGCGCGAACTCGGCCTGCCCCGCATCGCCTACGATCCCGCACGTTCGGCGGTCGGGCCGCGCGAGTCGGCAGGCGCCCCGCCGGCGCCGCCCGCATCCGCGCCCGGACCGGACAGCGGGACCCTGATCGAGGCCAAGCGCCGGGGCGCAACGCGCATGGTGGAGCGGCGCGAACTCATCCGCAGCTGCGAGAAGGCCTACGGGGAATGCGTCGATTCGACGCGGAACCTGATCGCCGACCTGCTGCGCGAGCCCGCCGCGGCCACCGCACTGGCCGGTGCCATGGTCGGGGAGCTCACATCGACCTTCCTCGAGGACGCAGGCGCGACCGTGATGCTGGTCGCCTCGCGCAAGCGCGACGATGCGACGCACCAGCACGCGCTCAACGTCATGATCCTGACGATGATCCTCGCGAAGGGGCTGGGGCTGAAGCGCGAGGTGTTCGAGGCGGCCGGCATGGGCGCGCTGCTGCACGACATCGGCGCCAAGCGGATCAATCCCATCGTGCTGCGCACCAAGGAACGCAGCCGTCCGGAAGAGTCGCTCTACCGCATGCACGGCGAATACGGGCTGCAGATCGTCGGCAAGCACGTCTCGGCCCCGGTGTGCGCGATCATCCGCGAACATCACGAATGCGTGGACGGCAGCGGTTTCCCGGCCGGCCGCAAGGGCCCGGACATCAACCCGCTGGCGCGCATGGTCGCGATCGCGAACCGCTACGACAACCTGTGCAATCCCCACTCGCTCGCCGAGGCCCTGACGCCCGCGGAAGCGCTATCGCAGATGTACGCGCGCGAGTCCGCGCATTTCGACCCCTTCATGCTGTCGACCTTCATCAAGGAGCTGGGGATCTATCCGCCCGGCTCCTTCGTACGCCTGTCGACCGGCTCGATCGCGATCGTCGTCGCGGTCACGCGGGGCAACACGCTCAAGCCGACCGTGCTGGTATACGAACCGGGCGTGCCGCGCCGCGATGCGCTGGTGCTGAGCCTGGCCGACTCCGACGAGGTCACGATCGACGCCGTGCTCAAGCCGCGCGCGCTGCAGCGCGAAATCGTCGATTACCTCAACCCGCGCATGAACCTCGCGTACTTCGCGCAGCGCGCGCACGGGTGACGCAGCGCCTCATCAGCGCACGCTGATCTCCACGCTGTCGAAGCGGCCCGCGTCGTCCATCGCCGTGATCCGGTACGGGCCGGCGACGGGAAATTTCCACAGCAGCGACCGGCCGGCCGCCACGCGCCCGACCTGCACGCCGTTCACGAGCCAGGTCAGGCTGTCCTGCCCGCCGCGGGCCTCCAGCCGCAGCTCGGGGGCGGGGCCGGTGCCGGCGCGGCGTATCGTTTCCCCGTCGGCGACGCCGACGATCTTCAACCCCGCCTCGGGCGCGACGGCATCCCTGCACGCCGGCGCCCAGGCGGGGGGCAGGGCGTGCCGCCGCGTGCCGCTGTCCAGCCAGGGTTCGAGCGCGGCGGGCCAGCGTGCCATCTCCACCGCGCGCATCTCGCCCGGCGCGCAGCCCGCGCGCACCCGCAGGCCGCTTTCCGCGTCGCGGTAGTCCGTGTAGCGCGGCGCGCCGCCGCGCAGGCGATCGGGAAAGGTCGGCGGCGCGGCGCCGTTGAGGATCCAGGCGGTACGCTGCTCGTGGCACAGCCCGGGCGGAAGGTCCGCGCTCCAGGTGCCCAGCGGCCAGCAGACCTTCGCCTGCGACACGCCCTCGGGCGGGAGGCGTGACCCGGGCGGTCCGGGCGGCGCGCCATCGACCGCGGCGAATACGTCGATCAGCAGCGGTGCGGCGATGTTTGCGCCGAAGAAGCCGGGGTTGGGCGTGCCGTCGGGGCGGCCGACCCACACGCCTACCGTCAGGCGGTCGCTGACGCCGACCGACCAGGCGTCGCGGAAGCCGAAGCTCGTGCCGGTCTTGAAGGCGATGCCGCGCCGCACCCCCACGCCGCCTTCGACCGCACGGGCCAGCGGCCCGCCCGATTCGAGGATGTCGCGCACGATGAAGGCCGCACCCGCGCTCATCATGCGCGTCTCCTCGAGCGGGGCGTCCTGCACGTAGCGCGGCCGGGCGGCGATGCCGCCGCGCGCGAACGAGGAATAGGCGCCGACCAGGCCCTCCAGGCTCGTCGCGGCGCCGCCGAGGATCACGCTCAGGTTGGGGCCGGCGCCGCGCGGCAGTTCCAGCCTGAGGCCGCCGCGGCGCAGCTGCGCGACGAAGCGCTGCGGCCCGAGATGGTCCAGCACCTCCACGGCGGGCACGTTCAGCGACTTCTGCAGCGCGTGCGACACGCTCACCGGGCCGCTGAAGTTCGCCTGGAAGTTGCCCGGCTGGTAGCCGGAAAACGACTGCGGCACATCGGCCAGCAGCGATTCGGAGTGGATCAGGCCCTCGTCGAGCGCCAGTCCGTAGAGGAACGGCTTCAGCGTCGAGCCGGGCGAGCGCATCGCCCGCACCATGTCCACGTGCGCGAAGCGGCTGTCGTCGGCGAAGTCGGCGGAGCCCGCGTACGCGAGCACTTCCAGCGTCGCGTTGTCGACCACCAGCGCCGCCATCGACACGCGCGGCGGCAGCACCGACAGCCGCGACGCGATGAGCTGCTCGATCATGCCCTGCATGCCCGCGTCCAGCGTCGTCTCCACGCGCGGCTGACGGGAGTGCTCGCGGCGCACGCGCTCGGCGAACAGCGGCGCGAGCAGCGGTTCGCGCACCGTCTGTGCGATCACCGGCTCCTCGCGCGCTTCGCGCACGACGTCGGCGCCCCAGTGCGGCGCCATGCGCGCGAGCACCTTGTCGCGCGCCGCCCGCGCGCGTTCGGGATAGCGGTCCGGGCGCAGCAGCGAGGGGGCCTGCGGCAGCACCGTCAGCAGCGCGGCCTCGGATTCCGTCAGGCGTGCCGCGGGCTTGCCGAGATAGGCCCGGCTGGCTGCCTCGACGCCCTCGAGCACGCCGCCCATCGGCGCGTAGCCGAGGTAGAGCTCGAGGATCTCGCGCTTGGACAGCCGCAGTTCCAGCTGCAGCGCGCGAACCATCTGGCGCAGCTTGCCGCGCAGCGTGTGCGGCGTCGGCTCGAGGATGCGCGCGACCTGCATCGTCAGCGTCGAGCCGCCCGAGACGACGCGGCCGCTGGTGGCCCACTGTCCCGCGGCACGCAGCAGCGCCAGCGGATTCACGCCGGGATGCCAGTGGAAGAAGCGGTCCTCGTAGGCGATCAGGGCTTCGAGGTAGCGTGGCGACACCTCGTCCTTACGGACGGGATGGCGCCAGATGTGGGTGCGGTCGGGGAAGGCGCGCAACGGGGTGCCGTCGCGCGCCAGCACCACCTGCGCATGCGGTGCCGCGCGCCCGGGGAGGGGCGGCGGGAAGAGCTGGTCCGCCAGCAGCAGCAGGGCCAGCGCCGTCGCGAGCGCAAGGCGCAGGCGGCGGATCATTGCCCGTTGCCGGCTCCGTCGCCGTGTCCGTCGGTGATCTGCAGCGTTTCCTCGCCTCCGGCGATGCCGTAGATGTGCGGCTGGTACATGTCCTCGGCGTAGGTCGGCGGCACGACGAAGCGCCCCGGTGTGACCACGCGCACGCGGTAGAAGAAGTTCATCTCGCCCCGCAGCCGCGCGGCGACGACGAAGCGGTCGTCGCGGAACTCGACGTGCTGGATCGCGCCGTCCTGCATCGCCTGGCGCGGGTCGATCCCGGCGATGCTGATCGCCGACTGCTCGCCCTGCACGATGTTGGCGTTCTCGATCTCGACCCCTGCCGGCACGTAGTCGACGACCAGGCCGTTGCTGTGGCGTCCGGCGGTGCCGACGCGCAGGCGGACCATCAGCGTCTCGCCGACGCGCAGCGGACGCTTGCCGAGCGGTTGGCCGTCCGGCGTGTACCACTCGCGCCTGAGGTCGAACGCATCGCGCCGTGCCGCGGGCATCGCCGCGGGGTTGCCGGCGAGATTGAGCTCGGCGAAGAGCTTTTCCTGATGGGTATTGGTGAGACGGACGCCGCCGGCGACGTCCTCGGCGGACAGGGACAGGAACTGCGTGCCCTTGCCGCCGATCGCCTGCGTCCTGCCGCCGCTGCCCGCTTCGGCCGTCCAGTTGCCGCCGGCCCCGGTGATGAAGCTGCGGCCGAGCAGGAACAGTGCGAGTTTCTCCTGGGTGCTGTGGTAGTAGTAGCGGCCGCGCTCCAGCTCGCCGGCGACGAGGTTCACGAGGTTCTCGCGGCCTTCGGGCTTGAGGCCGTGCTTCTCGAGCAACACGTACATCAGCGCCCAGTCGCGCAGGTTGCTGCCGTAGTCGCCCCACCAGTAATTGTCCGGACGGTTCTTCCGGATGCCGGCTTCGACTGCGCTAGTCGCGCGCGCCTCGTCGCCCATGAGCTTCAGCGCGATGCCGAGGTGCACCAGGCCGAGGCCCGAGTGCGCCGCGGCCTGCGACTCGTGCAGCTGCCGCAGCGTCGCCAGCGGGGCCTTGCCCTGCCGGGCGAGGACATAGGCGCCGTAGGCGAGCACCGCGAAGCGGCCCGATCCGGCGTAGCGGTGGTCCGCCCACACCGAATCGGCGCTGTACTTCACCGCTTCGCGCGGCAGGCCGGCGACGCCTTCCTGCAGGCCCTTCAGCAGGAATTCGACGGCGCGCTTCTCCATCTCGGGCGGGACATTGAAGCCCTGTTCGCGCGCGTCGAGCAGGAAGTTCGTGACGTAGGCCGACAGCCAGTACTCGTAGTTGCCGACGTTGCCCCACAGGCTGAAGCCGCCGTTGGGCGCCTGCATCCCGGCCAGCCGCCCGATCGCCTTCTCGAGCATTTCGGCGCGCTGGGCCTGCGTGTAGGGCTTCAGGCCGAACTGCTTCGCGGCCGTCTCGTCGATGAACACGTGCGGGTACGCGGTGCTCGTCGTCTGCTCGGCGCAGCCGTACGGGTAGGTCAGCAGGCCGCGCACGGCGCTGCGCACGTCGATCGGAGCCTTGTCGGATACTGCCAGCGTCGCCGCGACGCTGTGCTTAAGGAAACCGCCCAGTTCGGCGTCGCGCAATTCCACCGTTTCGCCCGGCGCGACGACGACGCGCTTCATCACCGACTGGCGCGGCGTCGGTGCCTGCACCTGCAGCGGGAAGCTGCGGTCGAGCTTCACCGCGTCGCTCTCGACATGCACGCGAACCTCGGTGAGTCCCAGCGCCGTCCCGGCTTCGACGGGGATGCGCAGGATGCGCTTCTGCTGGTCCTTGAGCGCGATGCGCTGTTCGCCGGCCCGGATCGCGAGGCCGTCGCCGTTGGTCACGCTGATGCGTACGTCCTGGGCGGCGCCGGAGAGGTTCTGCACGTCCATCGCGAGCACCGCGCTGTCGCCGACCGACAGGAAGCGCGGGGTCGCGAGTTCGACGACCAGCGGCGCCGCGACGACGACCTCGGCCTCCTGCATGCCGAAGCGCTCGCCGCTGGTCGCGACGGCCATCAGGCGCAGGCTGCCGTTGAAGTCCGGCACGGGCAGCGAGATCTCCGCCTCGCCCTTGTCGTCGAGCGCCACCGGGCCGCTGAAGAGATCGACCAGGCGCACCTTCTTGGGCAGGCTCTTGGTCGGCTTGGGTGCCGCGTCGCCGCCGAACTTGAGTCGTCCCTTGTCGCCGGCCATCTTCTCGATCAGGCGCCCGTACACGTCATGCGCGTCGGCGCCGTAGCGCAGCTTGGCGAAGAAGAAGCCGAACGGGTCGGGGCTCTTGAACGCGGTGATGTTGAGGATGCCGGCATCGACCGCGGACAGCGTGACCATCGCCTTCTGGCCCTTGGCCTCCGGGACCTTCACGCGAACCTTCAGCGGCTGTTCGGGTTTCATTTTCTGCGGCGCTTCGAGCGCCACGTCGAGCTTGCGCTGGCTGCGGTCGAGCGGCAGGTGGATCAGACCCAGCGCGCGTGCCGGCGTGACCGTGTCGCCGCTGCTGCCCGGACGCAGCACCATGACCGAGACGTACAGGTCGTGGCGCTTCCATTCCTTGTCCACGGGGATGTCGATCGTCGTGCCGTCGGCGCCGACCGAGAGGCGGCGCACCCACAGCGCCTTGTCGCCCTCGACGGTCACGAGCGCCTCGCCGGCATGCGGCGGCGTGATCGTCAGGCGCGCCGTTTCGCCGTCGGCGTAGCCCGCCTTGTCCAGCTTCAGCGCGACGAGGTCCGGGCGCACGCCCCGGGTTTCGTCGTCCTGCGCGTACCAGCCGGCGTAGAAGCGGTAGCGTGCGGTCTGCTGCGTTTCCGGGTCGAACACCTCGAGCCGGTAGCGGCCGTACTTGACCGGTAGCGCGAGCTTGCCGCGGCCACCGGCGGGCATGGACACCTGCGTGGTCGACACCAGCTCGTCGGTTTCGGTGAAACCCGAGTTCCAGCCGCGCTGGTCGTCGAAGCGCCAGTAGTAGTTGCGGTTCTCGCGGAACAGCCGTACCGGCAGCGCGGTGCCCGCCTTGAGGGTGGCGGCGGTGTCGGCGCGCACCACTTCGAACTCCGCCGCGGCGCCTTCGCGCGCGTAGGCGCCGACGAACAGCGGGCGTACGCCGACCAGCACCGGCGCGGGCCAATGCACGCGCTCGATGCTGCGGATGACCGGCCGGCCGCCGCTCTCGAGCAGGCCGATGGTGGCGCGCACGGTGAAGGGCGAGCGCCGGTCCGCGACCGGTGCGAGATCCACGTCGATGCTCGTCTTGCCCGCGTCGTCGAGCGCGTTTTCCGACAGCTCGGTGCGCGATTTGACCGTGTCCTCGTCTGCATCGCCGAACACGAAGCCGGGCAGCTTCTGTGCGAGCGGATTGCGGTTGCGCTCGGTGTTCACGACGCCGACGAGGCTGTTGCCGGCGGCGGGGGCGCCGTACAGGTAGCGCCCGCTGACGTCGATGCGCCAGCTCGCGCCGTCCGCGAGACTGGCCTCGGTGCTGGTCAGGTCGAGCTTCATCCGCTCCGGCAGGAATTCCTCGACGCCGAAGCGCATCACCGCCGCGGCCGTGCTGGCCGCCGGATCGGTGCGCAATTCCAGCGCCCACGAGCCGGTCGCGGCGTCGATCGGCAGCTCGATCGCCTGGGTGTAGTAGCCGGGGTCGAGTTCCAGCGGCTTCCACGTCCGCGTCCATTGCAGCTTGCCGTCCGGGCGGCGCAGCGCGGCCTGGATCGGCTGCGGCGGCACGGCGCGTCCGTCGGCGTCGCGGGCGATCACCGACACGTCGAAGCGCTCGCCCGGGCGGTACAGGTTGCGTCCGCTGTAGGCGAACAGGCGCACCGGGACGAAGGGCGTGCCGGCGATGTCGAACTCGCCGAGGTCGAGCGCCGGTTCCTTCAGGGCGATCAGCGACAGGTGCCCGCCCTTGCGTGCCGTCAGCACGCGCGCGCCTTTCGGGCGTTCGGCGAAGTTCGCCCGCCCGTCGCCGTCGGTCTCGCCGCGCGCCAGGGTCTTGCCTTCGCCGTCGATCCAGCTCAGCTCGGCGCCGCTCACGGCCTTGCCGCTGGCCAGCGAACTCACGTAGGCGTCGGCTCCGGCGGCGTACTGGCGCACGTGCAGGCCGAGATCGCTGACGTAGAAGTAGGTGGTCTGGAACTCGTGGCGGAAGCGGTTCGGCTGCGACATCACCGCGACGTAGACGCCCGGTTCGCGCAGCGCGGGGATGTCCTCGACAGGAATGAAGGTCACGCGGCGGCGGTCGGACTTCTGTTCGGTGACGAAGCGCCCGATGAAGGCGCTGGTCGTGAGGCGGTGCAGCTGGTCGAGCTGCCAGCCGTCGACGGCGCCCTTGAGGCGGGTGCCCGCATCGCCGTAGTGGTAGTAGCTTTCCTCGTCGTCGGCTTCGCCGCCTTCCGCGTCGGCGGACGCGTCGCGGGTCGGCTGGCCGGCCGGGCCGGCCACGACCTGGTCGAGGAATTCGGACAGGTGCTCCGGCTTGACCTTGAGGAACTGGATGTCGACTTCGGGTACGTTCACGGTCGTGACCGGCAGACCGCCGTTCTGCCCGGCGGGCAGGACCATGCCGCGGCTGGCGAAGTAGAACGCCGGGGCGACCGTGCCCATGCGGATCGAGAAGCGCGCTTCCGCATCGAGCTTGCTGCCGTCCTTCGCCGGCAGGCCGGCCAACACGCGCACGACGTAGCGGGTCTGCGGCTTGACGTGCGGGAAGAACAGCAGCCGCGGGTTCTCGCCGACGACCCAGGCGCCCGCGACCGGCTTGCCGCCCTCGGTCACCGTGTCGGCCGGGTCGCTGCTGCTCGCGTTGCTGACCCCGACCGTCGTGCTCCCGTCTTCCTCTTCCTCATAGTGCACGCCCGCCGACGAACCTTCCGCAGCGTGGGCGGGAGACGGCATTTCCAGCACCTGGAGGAATTTGTCGTGATCGCCGCGGGCGTCGAGCGGCAGGCTGAACGACAGCGCGAGGGCGGGCGATCCGTCGAGCTCGCGCGGGGCGCCGTCCACCACCTCGAAGGGCACGTTGCCGGCTTCGGCGTCCGCGCCCGAGCGGTCGCGCGTGGCGAACAAGTAGCCGCCGAGTGCGGTGACCAGAACGATGACGAGCGCGATCGGCGCAACGCCGAAGCCTCTGGATCCTGCCTTGCCGTGCCGCATGCAATTCCCCCCGTTATATGCTGGCGGAATTGTAACCGAGGAATGCGGGAAGTTCCTCGGGCCGGAAAGATATGCTAGGTGGCCGCCGCAGGGCGCGGCGGTTACGCGGGTCGGAGCGCGTCGAGTGCCTGTTCCAGCGACTTCACGCTGCGCTCGACGGCGTGCAGCTTGTCGAGGCCGAACAACCCGATGCGGAAGCTGCGGAAGTCCGCCGGCTCGTCGCACTGCAGCGGCACGCCGGCGGCGGTCTGCAGGCCCTGCGCGATGAACTTGCGGCCCGACTGGATTTCGGGGTCGTCCGTGTAGCACACGACCACGCCCGGCGCCTCGAAGCCCGGTGCGGCGACGCTGCGGAAGCCGCGTGCGGCGAGCAGCGTGCGTACGCGCCGGCCCAGCTCCTGCTGTTCGGCCTTCACCTTGTCGAAGCCGTAGGCCTCCGTTTCCAGCATCACGTCGCGCAGCGCGGTCAGCGCGTCGGTCGGCATCGTCGCGTGGTAGGCATGGCCGCCCTTCTCGTAGGCTTCCATGATCTGCAGCCACTTCTTCAGGTCGCACGCGAAGCTGGTGCTGGTCGTCGCCTCGAGCCGCTCGCGCGCGCGCTCGCCGAGCATCACGAGGGCGCAGCACGGCTGCGAGCTCCAGCCCTTCTGCGGCGCGCTGATGAGGATGTCGACGCCGCTCGCGGCCATGTCGACCCAGATCGTGCCGGAGGCGATGCAGTCGAGCACGAACAGGCCGCCGACCTCATGCACGGCGTCGGCGACGGCGCGCAGATAGTCGTCGGGCAGGATCATGCCGGCGGCGGTCTCGACGTGCGGGGCGAACACCAGATCGGGTTTCCGCTCGCGGATCGCCGCGACGACCTCGGCGATCCGCGCCGGCGCGAACGGCGCCTGCGGGCCGGCTTCGACCGCCCGCGCCTTCAGCACCGTGCATTCGGACGGGATGCCGCCCATGTCGAAGATCTGCGTCCAGCGGTAGCTGAACCAGCCGTTGCGGATCACGAGGCACTTCTTCCCGGTCGCAAACTGGCGCGCGACCGCCTCCATGCCGAAGGTGCCGCTGCCGGGCACGACGACCGCCGCATGCGCGCCGTAGACCTTCTTCAACACGCGCGAGATGTCGCGCATGGCGCCCTGGAAACGCTGCGACATGTGATTGAGCGCGCGGTCGGTATACACGACCGAGTACTCGAGCAGACCGTCGGGATCGGGTTGGGGCAGCAGGCTGGGCATCTTCTTCGGGCTCCGCAGGCAATGAATCCGACATGGCCGTCCAGCTTAGCATGCAGCGCGGCTCAGGGCGGACAGGGGTTCCGGTTCAGGTATCTGGTGCATTCCGCGTCCGTGAGGCCGTCGGCGACGCGTTCGTGCAGCGCCGTCGCGACTTGCCCCGGATCGAGCGGTTGGAAATGCACGCGCCGGTCGTCGCCGCCGGTCGCGAGCAGGCGCCCGTCGGGCGAGAAGGCGACCGCATGCACGGCGCCGTCCTGCGGCGGCAGCACCAGACGCTCCGCACCGCTCGCGACTTCCCACACGCGCGCGCTGCGGTCGCGTCCGGCCGTCGCGAGCAGGCGACCGTCGGGGCTGAAGACGAGCGCGTCGATTGCGCCCGCATGTCCCGCCAGGCTGCGCACCGGCTTTCCGCCCGTCAGGCCCCACAGGCGCGCGATGCGATCCGTGCCGGCGGTCGCGAGCAGCGAGCCGTCGGGGCTCAGCGCGAGGTCGAGGATCTCGTCGCCGCGCTGTTGCAGGCTGCGCAGCCGCTTGCCGTCTGCGGCATTCCATTCCGTGAGGCCGCCGTCGGCGCCCGCCGTCAATACGCTGCGCGCGTCGCGGCTGAAGATCACGCAATTCAGCGCGGCCGCGCCGGTGCGTAGCCACAGGCGTCGTGCGCCGCTGGCGGCATCCCACACGCCGACCATCCCGTCGCGTCCGGCCGTGGCGACGCGGTGCCCGTCGGTACTGAAGGCGATGCCATTCACGCGCCCCGTGTGGCCGCGCAGCAGCAGCGGCGGCCGTTCGCCGGCGGCGTCCCATATCGCGGTGGTGCCGTCGAGTTCCGTGGTCGCGATGCGACTGCCGTCCGGGCTCCAGGCGACGCGCGACGGCGTGCCCGCCTGCCCCGCGAGCCTGTGCTGGACTTTCCCGCTCCCGAGTTCCCACACCGTGGCGTCCGTGCCGGTCGCGGCCGTTGCAAGCCGCTTGCCGTCCGGACTGAAGGCAAGGCTGCGGATCGCCCCCGCGTGGCCGAAGCCGACGTCCCACAGCTTCACGCTGCCGTCCGTGCCGGTCGTCGCGAGCCGTGTCCCGGCCGTGTCGAAGGCGAGGTCGGTCACGGGGTTGCCCTCGCCGGCGAGCGTCGCGAGCGGCTGGCATTCGCCGGCCGGACGCGTGCAGTCTGCGGTGTCCCACAGCCGCGCCGAGCCGTCGGAACCGCCGGTCGCCAGCACGCCGCCGTCCGGGCTGAAGGCGACCGCATGAACCGCGCCGGGCTGTTCGGGCAGCGCGCGTACCGCCGCGCCGCTGGCGACGTCCCACAGGCGCGCCCGGCGGTCCTCGCCCGCGCTCGCCAGCCAGCGCCCATCCGGACTGAAGGCGATCGCCAGGACCGTGTCGGCATGGCCCTCGAGCACGTGCAGCGCCCGGCCGCTCAACAGATCCCAGATGCGCAGCGCAGAATCGCTGCCCGCCGTTGCAAGGTGCCGCCCGTCGCGACTGAAGGCGACCGCATGCACCTGGGCCCTGTGGCCCGTGAGGTTCGCGAGCAGCCCGCCCGTATCGGCATCCCACAGCCGCACGACCGGGCTCCGACCCACCGTTGCCACGATCTCTCCGTCCGGCCCGAACGCGACGCCGTTCAATGGCTCCGGCTGGCGTGGCAGCTCGCGCAGCCGTTCGCCGCGCACGACGTCCCACAGGATGATGCGACCGTCGTCGCCCACCGAGGCGAGCGTCTTTCCGTCCGGGCCGAAGGCGAGATCGCGGGCCTCGCCCTCGTGACCGCGCAGTTCGGCGGGCGCGGCGCCGTCCGCGGCATTGCGGATGCGTACCGTGCCGTCCTGCCCGGCCGACGCGATGAGCGCCCCGTCGGGGCTGAAGGCGATCGCATTGACGCGCTCGGTGTGCCCGCGCAGCGTCAGGCGCAGGCGGCTTGCGTCGAGTGCGCGCCGCGCCGCGTCTTCGGCCTGGCCGCGCACGAAGGGCGCGGCGTCCGCGGTGCGTCGCAGCGCCTCGGACGCCGCGCGCGCGGCGAGGTCCGGGTCGGTGTCGAGATGGCGCAGGACCGTGGCGACGAGCTGGAGCGACAGCGCGACCCCGTCCTGCTGTCGGCGCTGCAGGTCGGCGACCTGCTGCGCGACCAGTGCGGCGATCGCCGCGACCGCCAACAGGAAGGCAAGGATGCCCAGTCCGACCGCGCGCCGCCGCATGCGCCGTGCGAGAGCGGCCTGGTCGTCGCCGCGTGGGGGCGCGGCAGCGATGCGGTCCTCGCGTCCGCCTGCGGGACGCTCGTCCCGCAGCAGTTCCGAGATCACGCCATCAGGGGATGAAGCCACCGTCGTCCTCCACGCCGATCCGTGCCGAGGCCCGCCGTTACGCAATCTGGCGCGCCCCCGCCGCTGAACTATATTTGAAGCATGCTCCCGTTCGAAGGAGTTCCGTCACGTGTTCCCCGACATCGGTATATCACATCCGGGTGGCCCGTACGCTGCCGCGTCCGCGCCGCCCGCCGACGCCCGTTCGCCGACCGACCGCCGTCCGCGGTTCGCCCGGCCACCCCCGGCCGGCTGTCCGCAGCATGCCGCGGACATCGGAGCGGCGCCGGTTACAATATGTAAATCCGACCTGCGACGCAGGAACGACGCGCGTCGCGCGGATTGCGCACCGCAGTGCACCGGTGTGCACGAGCGGAGACTCGGGTTGATCCCTATGCCCGCGCGCTGCGCCATGCCTTACGATGGGCGCGGGCGGCCGTCACCCGCCGGCTACCCGTGCTCGCCGGGCTAAAGAGTCGTCCTCCGCATTTCCGAACCAACACAATTGGAGTCCGTTCATGCGCAAGTCTCTTACCGCCGTCGCCCTGTGCCTGTCCATCGCCGGTCTCGCCGCGCCCGCCCATGCCCAGCTCACCGGCACGCTGCAGAAAATCAAGGATTCCGGCGCCATCACGATCGGCCACCGCGAATCCTCGGTGCCCTTCTCCTACCTCGACGCCAACCAGAAGCCCATCGGCTATGCGATGGACCTGTGCGGGAAGGTCGTCGACGCGATCAAGTCCGAACTGAAGCTGCCCAGCCTGCAGGTGAACTACCAGGCAGTGACCTCGCAGAACCGCATCCCGCTGATGCAGAACGGCACGATCGACCTCGAGTGCGGCTCCACGACCAACAGCGTCGCGCGCCAGCAGCAGGTCGGCTTCAGCGTCGCCTACTTCGTCACCAGCGTGCGCATGGCGGTGCGCAAGGACTCCGGCGTCAAGGACATCGGCGACCTCAACGGCAAGCCCGTGGTCACGACCACCGGGACCACGTCGGACCAGCTCATCAAGCAGAACGAAAAGGGCAAGACGATCGACGTCCGGAACATCTACGGCAAGGACCACGCCGACTCCTTCCTGATGGTCGAGAGCGCCCGTGCCGCCGCCTTCGTGATGGACGACATCCTGCTCGCCGGCCTCATCGCCAGTTCGAAGAACCCGGCCAACTTCGAGATCGTCGGCCCCTCGCTGCGCGACGAGCCGTACGCGGTGATGATGCGCAAGGACGACGCGCCGCTCAAGGCGCTGGTCGACAAGACCCTCACCGGCCTGATGAAGTCCGGCGAGGCCGAGAAGCTGTATACCAAGTGGTTCATGAACCCGATCCCGCCGCGCAACGTGAACCTCAACTTCGCGATGAGCCCGGCGGTGAAGGCTGCCTTCCAGAACCCGACCGACAAGGGCGTCGAGTAAGCGGCCCGCGCGCGGCGGCCCTTGCCCGGCCGCCGCGCGCCGACATCCGAACAAGCCGGCGCCCGCGCGCCGCCCAGGGAGGGGAGTTCGCATGAACTACCATTGGGACTGGATGTTCTTCTTCCAGGAGACCGACGACGGTCTCAAGTACTACGACTGGATCCTGTCCGGCCTCGGCTGGACCACCTTCGTGTCGCTCGCCTCGCTCGCCGTCGCGCTGATCCTCGGCTCGGTGCTGGGCGTCATGCGCACGACCCCGAAGCGCTGGCTCGTCGGCCTCGGCGACGCCTACGTGGACGTCTTCCGCAACGTCCCGCTGATCGTCCAGCTCTTCATGTGGTTCTTCGTCGTGCCCGAACTGGTGCCGGAGAATATCGGCCTGTGGATGAAGCAGGACCTGCCCTACTTCGTCATCGCGATCGTCGGCCTCGGCCTCTACACCGCCGCGCGCATCGCCGAGCAGGTCAAGGCCGGCATCAACTCGCTGTCGCGCGGCCAGCGCTTCGCCGGCCTCGCCCTCGGCTTCACCGAATGGCAGACCTACCGCTACGTGCGCCTGCCGATGGCCTACCGCATCGTGCTGCCGGCGCTCACGTCGGAGGCGATGAACATCTTCAAGAACTCCGCCGTGACCTACGCGGTGGGGATCCTGGAGCTCTACTTCCAGTACAAGCAGATCATCGAGAAGACCTCGCAGGTGCTCGAGATCACGATCGTCGTGACCTTGTGCTACTTCGTCCTCGCCTTCGTCATGAACCGCATCCTCGCCTTCGTCGAGGCCCGCACGCGCGTGCCGGGTCTGATCGTCGGTACCAAGGGCAGCAAGTGAGGAGGCCCCGGACATGAGCGACTTCGACTTCTCCGTCATCGTCCAGAACTGGGCCTTCCTCGCCGAGGGCCTGCGCTACACGCTGCAGGTCACCCTCACCGCGATGATCGGCGGCATCCTCATCGGCACGGTACTCGCGCTGATGCGCCTGTCCTCGATCGCGCCGCTGCAGTGGTTCGCCGCCGGCTACGTCAACGTCTTCCGCAGCGTGCCGCTGGTGCAGGTGATTCTCGCCTTCTACCTGATCCTGCCGCTGGTGCTGCAGATGATCACCGGCAAGCAGATCCCCGTCGGCGCGGCGAATTCCGCCTACTTCACCTTCACGATCTTCGAGGCCGCGTACTACTCCGAGATCATGCGCTCGGGCATCCAGTCGGTACCGCGCGGGCAGGTCGGTGCGGGCTACGCGCTGGGCTTCACCTACGGCCAGGCGATGCGTTACGTGGTGCTGCCGCAGGCCTTCCGCAACATGCTGCCGGTGCTGCTCACCCAGACCATCATCCTGTTCCAGGACGTGTCGCTGGTGTATGCGATCGGCGCGACCGACTTCTTCGGCGCGGCCGACAAGATCACCCAGCGCGACCTGCGCCCGGTCGAGATGTACACGACGGTGGCGGTCGTCTATTTCATCATCTGCTTCACCCTTTCGCGTCTGGTGAAATGGTTGCAGTCGCACATCGCCATCATCCGCTGACCTTCCGGAGTCCTGAACGATGATCGAGATCAACAACGTTTCGAAGTGGTACGGCAGCTTCCAGGTGCTGACCGACTGCACGACGCAGGTGAGCAAGAGCGAAGTGGTGGTGGTGTGCGGCCCCTCGGGCTCGGGCAAATCGACGCTGATCAAGTGCGTGAATGCGCTCGAACCCTTCCAGCAGGGCAGCATCGTCGTCAATGGCATCGCCGTCCAGGATCCGAAGACCGACCTGCCCAAGCTGCGCGCCAAGGTCGGCATGGTGTTCCAGAACTTCGAGCTGTTCCCGCACATGACGATCACCGACAACCTGGCGATCGCGCAGATCAAGGTGCTCGGCCGCAGCCGCGACGAGGCCGTCGACAAGGGCCTGAAGCTGCTCGACCGTGTCGGCCTCAAGGCGCAGGCGGCGAAGTTTCCGGGCCAGCTCTCGGGCGGTCAGCAGCAGCGCGTCGCGATCGCCCGCGCACTCGCGATGGACCCGATCTGCATGCTGTTCGACGAACCGACCTCTGCGCTCGACCCCGAGATGATCAACGAGGTGCTCGACGTCATGGTGCAGCTCGCCCAGGAAGGCATGACGATGATGTGCGTCACGCACGAGATGGGCTTCGCGCGCAAGGTCGCCAACCGCGTGATCTTCATGGACCGCGGCGCCATCGTCGAGGACGCCGCGAAGGAAGACTTCTTCGGCCAGCCGCGCTCGGAGCGCGCGCAGGCCTTCCTCGCGAAGATCCTCAACCACTGAGACATCGGGGCGCGCGGCGCCCCGAGCTCACACCTTCTTCAGGTAGCAGGCCTTCAGCATGAAGTTGCCCGCGTCCATCTTGCAGTCGACCTCGTGGTCGCCGCCGACCAGCCGGATGCTCTTCACCTTGGTGCCGACCTTCAGCGTGATCGACGAGCCCTTCACCTTCAGGTCCTTGATCAGCACCACCGCGTCGCCGTTCTGCAGCACGTTGCCGTTGGCATCCTTGACGACCGCCTCGGCATCGTCTTCGGCCGGTGTGGCCTCGGCCATCGGCCACTCGTAGCCGCAGTCGGCGCACACGTAGTTCGACCCGTCGGGGTAGGTGTTCTCCAGCGTGCATTGGGGGCAGGGCGGGATATTCGACATGATTTCCTCGCGGCTCGCGGACGAGCAAAGCGGGCGAGTATCCGCGTCGCGGGAAGGGTTTGCAACCTCGGGGGGCTTTGGCGACCGCCGTTCCGGCGGGGAATGAAGCACTTCGGCATATTCCGCTGTTCCTGGCGCAAGACCGTGGAATAGACTCCGGGTTGTGCTCCTGCGACCTGCTCGACGATGCCTTCCCTACCACCGATCCAGCCCTACTGGCGCCGCTTCGGCAGCTTCTTCCTCTATCCGCTCTCGCTCGAGCCGCTGCTCGCATGCCTGGGATTCGGCGTCCTCGCCGGCCTGGCCGGGGCCGTCTTCTTTCCCGCCAACCTGGTCCTGCAACTCATCGTGCTGGTGGCGACGCTGCGCTACGGCTACAAGGTGCTGGAGCGCACCGCGCGAGGCCACCTGGACGATGCCCACGTGCTCGTGCACCCGGGGCACGGCGGCAAGTACCTTCCCTACAAGCAGTTCGTCGTCATCGCCATCGGCCTCAGCCTCAGCGCCTACGTGGCGAGCATCGGCGGCGTGCATCTCGCGATGGTCCTGCTCGTGTTCCTTGGCTTGTTGCTCCCCGCGAACACGATGCTGCTGGCCCTGACGAACGACCTCGGCGAGTCGATCGCCCCGCCGCGCCTGTGGGCGCTGATCCGCGGCATAGGGATGCCTTATCTGGGCCTGTGTGCCTGCCTGCTGCTGTTGTCGTCGAGCAGCGCTGCCCTGCTCGGCTGGCTCGTGCCGGCCGTGCCGCCCATGCTCGTCGGCGCGCTCGGGGGCTTCCTCGGCGCCTATTTCATGGTCGTGATGTTCCGCCTGATGGGCTACGCGCTGTACCAGTACCACGACGTGCTCGGGCTGGCGGTCGATGTCGGCTTCGAGCGCCAGACGGCCACCGTCGCGCGTCCCGACCCCGCTAGCCAGCGCGCCGCCGAGTCCGCGGCGCTGATCAGGGAAGGCCGCTTCGCCGATGCGATCGCCCTCGCGCGCGGCGAGCTGGCGGAAAAACCCGGCGATATGATGGCCAACCTGCGTCTGCACCGCCTGCTGTGCGCGGTGCCGGGGGAGGAGCGCGCGATGCTGGGGCACGCGGCGGAATGGCTGCCGGCGTTGATGCGGAACGGCAGGGAGCGTGTCGCGATCGATGTCGTCGAGGCCGTCTGGCAGCACGAGCCCGAGTACGGTCCCCCCCTCGGTGCCTTCGTGCTGCCCCTCGCGCAGGCCTTCTTCGATGCCCGGCGCTACGCCGGCGCGGCGCGGCTGATCAAGGGCTTCGACCGGCGCTTCCCCGGCCATGCGGACACGCCCGCGGTGTATCTGCTGGGCGCCCGCCTGCTGATCGAACACCAGCGTGACGAGACCCAGGCGCGTCGGGTGCTGGCGGCGATCCGCGAGCACTACCCCGACAGCCCCGCGGCAACGGAGGCGCTGCGCCTGGGCGAATTGCTCGACCGGCTCGCCGCTGCCGCGAATCCCTCGGCCGCCGGCTAGCGGGGCAGTTCGAGGGCAGCGACCAGCCGTCGCAGCGGGGCAGCCCGGTCGGCAAGGCCCCGGGCGTCGAACGCGCGTGCGAGGCGACCGGCGAGGCGCACCGCGATGCCCTGTTTTTCGCGGCGTGCGAAGAAGCGCAGCACGAGGCGTTCGGCGACGTCCAGTTCGCCCGCGTCGATCAGGCGCCCGGTCAGTGCCTCCCACTTGGCCGACGCAAGCACCGGCAAGCCGTCGGCCTCGCCGCCCACCACCTCGGCCAGCAGCTTCGCGTCAGCCGAGTCCGGGCGGATTGCGGCGCATTCCAGTATCCGGCGGCGGGCGTCGTGCTCCAGCTCGCCCTGTCGCGCGAGGCGGGCAACGCGCCAGTATTCGGCGGCGAGGTCCGGACCCAGGCTGTCGTGCTCGTCGAACAGCTTGCGGTAGAGCAGTGCGGCAGGCCCGAACTGCATCGTCGCGACGTGCTTTTCCGCCCGCGCGCGCAGGGCGGCGATCGCCTCGTCGGTGTCCTGCCGATGGACGAGCTCCGCGCTCCGGCCGTGCCTGCGCCAACGGTACCCGGCGATCAGCAGCGCGCCGCTGAGCAGGCCCGCGAAGTGCGCAAGGTAGTTCACGTTGCCGTCGCGGTCGAGGACGAAGTTCTGCAGCAGCTCGTTGCCCAGCCACAGCGGCAGGATAGCGAGTGCCGGTCCGCGCACCGTGCCGAAGAAGAACACGAGCCAGTAGAAGAACTCGATGCGGCGGCGGCCGAACAAGCCGAGGTAGGCCGCCATCACCGCCGAGATCGCTCCCGAGGCGCCCAGCGACAAGCGGTGCCCGCTCACCGGCAGAAGCAGGTCGGGCAGCGCCGCCCCCAGCCCGCCGAGGAGATAGAGGGCGACAAAGCCGAGCGGCCCGAGGGCGGCTTCCACCGTGTAGCCGACGACGAACAGGACCGCCATGTTTCCGCTCAGGTGCAGGATGTCGCCGTGCAGGAACATGTGCGTCAGCAGCGTCGCCGGGCGCGGGTCCTGCCCTTCGAGCGCGAAGCGCTCCGTCAGCACGCGTTGGCGCAGCGTCTCGTAATGGTTCCGCTGTGCCCGCCACGTCGGGTAGTCGGGACTCCCAGGCGTGATTAACTGGCCCTCCCGCAGCGCTTTCATGAAGCCCCGGTCGGCTTCCATCTCACGCAGCAGGGCAGCGCCCTTGCGCGTCGACGTGCTCCCGTTGCGCCGGGCGAGTTCGGCCCGGTATGCGACCGCTTCCATCCTGGCCAGGCCGGATTGCTCGTAATAGCGCCACGCAACTTCGGCCCGCTCCGCGTCGCCGCCCTGCATCAGGAACGCAATCAGGCACAGCAGCATGATCGACAGCGTCGCGAGCGGGGGGCGGCTCCAGTCGGGCCGCGCGGGAAGGGGCAGGATCAGCATCGGGACCTGGGGAAGCAGCCGGAAGCCGCGAATTATACGGGTCGCATGGCACGGACCGCGCTCTTTGCAGGCAGAATGCCGGCTTTACCCGCCATTCCATTCGACTCATGACAGACCATCGCAGGGTGATGATTTCCGGTCGCACGCTCTCGGGTGCGCCGCTCGACGACGTGCGGGGGATGGTCGGTCTCGCCTTCCAGCTGCAGGAAGGGCAGCTCGACCGCATGCTGTGCGGCAAACCCGTCGCGGTTTCGCGCAGTGCGACGCCGGACGTGGCCGAAAAGCTCGTCGCCCGCCTGCGCGCGCTGGACCTCGAGGCCTACGTCGAATCGCCCCCTGCCGCGAGTGGGACGCCGGTTCCGCCCGCCACGCCGGTCGTTGCACGGGAGCCCCGGGAGGCCAAGCCCGCGGTCGAGCCCGTCGCGCCCCCGCCGACCGCGGCTGCGCAACCCGACGAACTCTTCGCCCTGGCCCGCCCGACCGTGGCTTCCCCGGATGTCCTCCCGCAGGGCCCCGCCCTCCAGGGGGCCGAGGCCGAAGTGCTGTGCCCCAAGTGCGGCGAAGCGCAGCCCAAGCGCACCCTGTGCCGCAAGTGCGGCCTCGACATGCCGCGCTATGCGGCCGCGCAGGAGGCGCTCGAGCGCGAGGCGCGCGAGCAGCGTGCCGCCGAAGTCGCAGCGCGCACGCAGTCCCCGACGCGCGGGCGGCGGCCCGCGGACGAGGCGACGGCGGGAGTGCTGGGCGTCGGATTCTCGGGTCGCCTGGGCAGGCTCGACTACTTTACGAGTTCGCTCGTCAGCACGCTGCTGTGGCTCGTCTTCGTGCTGCTCGCGGCGAAGACGGGCAAGGCGGCTTTCGCCGGCTTCGGCATGTTCCTGTCAGCGATCTATGGCGTCCGCTGCATTGCCCTCAGACTGCACGACACGGGGCGCAACGGCTGGCTGTCGCTGATCCTCTTGGTGCCGGTGCTCGGCGGCCTGATGGCGCTCGCGCTGTTGTTCATCGGCGGGGACCACGACGATAACGAGTACGGCCCGGTTCCTGCCGACGGTGGCGGAAGGCGGGCGCTCGTCGCACTCGCCGCCGTGCTCGCACTCGGCACCTTGAGCTATCGCAACCTCGCCGGAGACCCGGAGAACGCGGCCCGCTTCCTTGCCGCGATGAGCGCCG
Organism: Aromatoleum tolulyticum; assembly: GCF_900156155.1. Taxonomy (GTDB): domain Bacteria; phylum Pseudomonadota; class Gammaproteobacteria; order Burkholderiales; family Rhodocyclaceae; genus Aromatoleum; species Aromatoleum tolulyticum. The sequence continues at coordinate 100,797 of NZ_FTMD01000007.1, read as the reverse complement.
GCGAGGACGGCGCCGCCCATGCCGGCGACACCGGGGGGACGGAAGCCTTCTCCCAAGCGAATTACGCCAGCAACAACCGCATCGACATCTACGTGATCACGGGATGCACCGATTGCGACGACATGCGCGAGTGGCTCGACGGCAACGGGCTGCGCTACACCATGTATGCAGTCGACAAGGACCAGGCCGCAGCCGAGCGCCTGCACTCGATCGTTGCGGGCAACGGGGATGCCCGCATCCAGCTGCCGGTGCTCGAAGTGAACGGCAAGGTCCTTCCGGGAAATCCCGACGTCGACGCCGTCCATCGGCAACTGCGCCAGGAATGAAGCGCGGCTCCCCGGCGAGCTGGAACCGCGACGACATCGAGGACGAGTTCCCCCGCAGGCGCGTGCGCCGAGAGTGCGCCGCAATGCCCGTGGCAAATCCGCGGGGAGTCGTTAATATGACGACTGTATTGCGGCGCCCATCGTCGTCATCGCAGTGATCGCGACATCATGCCGGGCGCCGCGCGAACGGACGGAGTGACGGGAATCATGAGCGGCTGGTCGATCGGGGCGGGATGCGGTCTGGGGCTGAAGCTGGGAGCGGCGGGGCTGCTCCTCGGCCTGCACTGCGCGAGCGGCTTCGCGCTCGAACGGGACATCGACCTGGCCTATCGGCTGTCCGCGGAGGCTCCCGGCACCGCCTTCGAGCGGGAACGGCTGGGAATCCGCGAGGAATGCGGCCGGCATCGCGCAGAATTCCACGGGGGCGCTCCGGACGAGCAGCAGCGAGCGCAGACGCGCGAGGTGCTCGCCTACCAGGGCCTGGTCGAGGAAGCGCTGACCATGCGGGCGCGTTCGATCCGCCTCCTGGACGAGCTGCGCGAAAAGATCGCGCACCGTCAGGCACTCTCCGGGCGGGACCTGCAGCGCCTCAACCAGGGCGCCGCGGCGATGCTCGAACAGCGAGCCGCGCTCTACCGGATCAGCCTCGTCCACGAATGCTGGCTCGACGAGCCGGTCCCCGACGACCCGCAGGCCGCGCGTCGCCAGGCCACCGGCATCGCGATGTCGCTGTCGGCGGCGCTCGTGCTGTATGACAACTACCTTGCCGTCATCTCCCTGTATCGTTCCGATCCGGCCCTGCGTCAGCACCTCAATCGCGCCGACAGCGCCTTCGCGCTCCGCGGGGGCGAACTGAACCGCATCGCCGCCTCGTTCGCCTCGCCCGAGAATCGCGCCCGCGTGCGCCGTGCCCTGGTGTGGCTCGAAGAGCATGCGCCCGCCGGCGCGCTGGAAGAGGACACCGGCGACGAGGCCTTCCGCTACCTCGGCCAGCTCATCGACCAGAGTCCGTCACGCAACATCGTCCGTCATGCCCGACCGCTCGAATTCGTCGGCAACATGTTCGGCATGTTCTCCACGCTCGGGGCGGACTCCGTTGTCGGCCTGAAGAAGGAGGGCGTGCATGTCTCCAGCCTCCTGTTCGGCAATGCGGTCGGCCTCGTCGAGAGCCGGCGGGGCAAGCTGGACGCGCGCCCGTCGGTGCTGGCAAAAGTCGCGGTGACCGCGCAGGCCGGCGACATCCTGCTCGAAAAGACACCGTTCCGCCTCACCGACGCCTTCATTCCGGGCCACTGGGGCCATGTCGCCGTGTGGATCGGCAGCGAGTCCGAACTGCGCGAGCTCGGCATATGGGACCATCCCGTCGTGCGTCCCCTGCAGGCGCGGATACGTTCCGGTCGGGGCGTCGTCGAAGCCCTGCGCTCGGGCGTCGAGATGAACACGCTCGCGCACTTCCTCAACGTCGACGACCTCGCGCTGCTGCGCCAGGACGAGCTCTCCTCCGCCCAACGCGCCGAAATCGTCCTCCAGGCCCTGCGACAGGTGGGCAAGGGCTACGATTTCAATTTCGACGTCGAGTCGACGGACCGGATCGTCTGCTCCGAACTCGTGTATCACAGCTACCTGCACCTCGACTGGCCGACCGAGCGGCGCCTGGGGCGCGTGACGATCAGCCCCGACAACGTCGCCGTGCGCGCCGTGGGCGGCGGTCCCCTCAGCGTTGCGCTGCTCTACCGCGACGGGGAGGAGGTGGAATCCGCGCGCGGCGATGCGATGGCCCGGCTCGTGCAGGCGCAGGTGATCAGGCTCGCCGGCCGCTGAGCGGACACGGGCGGCGCAAAGAACAGACGATTTCCGGCGCCCCGCCGTCCGCCTCCCCCGGCCACGGGCGTTTCGGGTGGGCTGTGCGGACACGAATGTGTCACGCAAGTTGCTGTTTGTGCGCAGGTTTTCCGTGAAACAGTTTTGCGGAACACTAGGCTTTCGCACTGCAACAGCGTAAAATCCCCCGTCTTTCGCTTCATCCGCGCCGGGGTGCGCCATGCTCTATCCCTCCCGTTTCGATGTCATCGTTGTCGGTGGCGGCCATGCCGGTACCGAAGCCGCGCTCGCGGCCGCGCGCATGGGCGCGAAAACCCTGCTGCTCACGCACAACATCGAAACCCTCGGGCAGATGAGCTGCAACCCGTCGATCGGCGGCATCGGCAAGGGCCACCTCGTCAAGGAAGTCGACGCCCTGGGCGGCGCGATGGCCGCCGCCACCGACGAGGGCGGCATCCAGTTCCGCATCCTCAACGCGTCGAAGGGCCCCGCGGTGCGGGCGACCCGCGCCCAGGCCGACCGCGTGCTGTACAAGGCCGCGATCCGCAGACGCCTCGAAAACCAGCCCAACCTGTGGCTGTTCCAGCAGGCCGTCGACGACATCACCGTGGCCGGCGATCGCGTCACCGGCGTCGTCACGCAGATCGGTCTCGCCTTCGAGGCGCCCGCCGTCGTGCTCACCGCCGGCACCTTCCTCAACGGCCTCGTGCACGTCGGCCTCGAACACTACTCCGCGGGCCGTGCCGGCGACCCGCCCGCGATCTCCCTTGGCCAGCGCCTGAAGGAGCTCAAGCTGCCGCAGGGGCGCCTCAAGACCGGCACCCCGCCGCGCCTCGACGCGCGCACCATAGACTTTTCCGTCATGCAGGAGCAGCCCGGCGACGACCCCGTGCCGGTGTTCAGCTTCCTCGGCTCGGCCGCCCAGCACCCCGCGCAGCTGCCGTGCTGGATCACGCACACCAACCAACGCACCCACGACATCATCCGCGCCAACCTCGACCGCTCGCCGATGTACTCCGGCGTCATCGAAGGCGTCGGCCCGCGCTACTGCCCGTCGATCGAGGACAAGATCCACCGCTTCGCCGACAAGGACAGCCACAACATCTTCCTCGAGCCCGAGGGCCTCACGACGCACGAGATCTACCCGAACGGGATCTCCACGTCGCTGCCCTTCGACGTCCAGCTCGCCGTCGTGCGCTCGATCCGCGGCCTCGAGAACGCGCACATCCTGCGTCCCGGCTACGCGATCGAATACGACTACTTCGACCCGCGCAACCTCAAGAGCAGCCTCGAAACCAAGACCTTCCACGGCCTCTTCTTCGCCGGCCAGATCAACGGCACCACCGGCTACGAGGAAGCCGCCGCGCAGGGCCTGCTCGCCGGCGCCAACGCCGCGCTGCAGGTGCAGGGTCGCGAAGCCTGGTGCCCGCGCCGCGACGAGGCCTACCTCGGCGTGCTCGTCGACGACCTCGTCACCCGCGGCGTCGCCGAGCCCTACCGCATGTTCACGTCGCGCGCCGAATACCGCCTCTCGCTGCGCGAGGACAACGCCGACCTGCGCCTCACCGAGAAGGGCCGCGAACTGGGCCTCGTCGACGACGTGCGCTGGGACGCCTTCTGCCGCAAGCGCGAAGCGATCGAGCGCGAAACCGCGCGCCTCAAGGCCACCTGGGCGAATCCCGAACGCGTGCCCGCGGCCGATGCCGAGCGTGTCGTCGGCAAGGCGCTCGAGCGCGAATACCGCTTCTTCGAGCTGCTGCGCCGCCCGAACACCCGCTACGTCGAGCTCATGACGCTGCCCGGCGCGCCCGAGGCCCCGGAGACCGACCCGCAGGTCATCGAGCAGCTCGAGATCGCGGCGAAGTACCAGGGTTATATCGACCGTCAGCAGGACGAGGTCGCCAAGCAGCTGCAGGCCGAATCGACGCGCCTGCCCGCCGAGCTCGATTACGCCGAGGTGCGCGGTCTGTCCAAGGAGGTGCAGCAGAAGCTCAACCTGCACAAGCCCGAGACCATCGGCCAGGCCGGCCGCATCCAGGGCGTCACGCCGGCCGCGATCTCGCTGCTGCTCGTGTGGCTCAAGCGCCGCGAACTCGTCGCGCGCAGCCGCGGCACCGTGGGCGACGAGCCGGCGCAGGCGAAATTGGCATGATCGCGATGACGCTCGAGCGTGGCCTCGCCCAGATGGGCCTCACCCTGCCGGTCGACGTGCAGACGAAGCTCCTCGCCTTCGCCGCGCTGCTGCAGAAGTGGAACAAGGTCTACAACCTCACGTCGATCCGCGATCCCGGCCAGATCCTCACGCATCACCTGCTCGATTCGCTCGTGGTCCTGCCGCAGCTGGCGGGCATCGAACGCCTCGCCGACGTCGGCTCGGGCGGCGGACTCCCCGGCATCCCGCTCGCGATCGCGACGGCGGGCCAGCATCCCGCGCTCGCGATCACTTCGATCGAGACCGTCAACAAGAAGGCGAGCTTCCAGCAGCAGGCGAAGATCGAACTCGGGCTCGCAAACTTCACCGTCGTGAATGAACGCGTCGAGAACGTGCACCCCGACGCCCCCTTCGACGCCATCGTCTCGCGCGCCTTCTCCGAACTCGCCGACTTCGTCGGCCTCACGCAGCACCTGTTGCGCCCCGGCGGTCGCTTCCTTGCCATGAAGGGCGTGTATCCTCATGACGAAATCGCGCGCCTGCCCGCCGACTTCCGCGTCGTCGAGGCCGTGCCGCTGACGGTGCCGGGACTCGGCGCCGAACGACACCTGATCATCGTGGAAAAGAGCTGAATGGCACGAATCTTCTGCGTCGCGAACCAGAAAGGCGGAGTCGGCAAGACGACCACCTGCGTGAACCTCGCCGCCGCGCTGCAGCTCGCCGGCCAGCGCACCCTGCTCGTCGACCTCGATCCGCAGGGCAACGCGACGATGGGCAGCGGCATCGACAAGCGCGCGCTGCAGAAGTCCGTGTATCACGTCCTCGTCGGCCTTGCGACGCTCGACGAAGCGCGGGCGAGCTCCCCGTCCGGCGGCTACGACGTCCTGCCGGCGAACCGCGACCTGGCCGGCGCGGAGGTCGAGCTCGTCGACCTCGAACGCCGCGAGAACCGCCTGCGCGACGCCTTCAAACAGTTCGACGCGGATTACGACTTCGTCCTCGTCGACTGCCCGCCCTCGCTGTCGATGCTCACGCTCAACGGCCTGTGCGCCGCCCACGGCGTCATCATCCCGATGCAGTGCGAGTACTACGCGCTCGAAGGCCTGTCCGACCTCGTCAACACGATCAAGAAGGTGCACGCCAACCTCAACCGCGACCTCAAGATCATCGGCCTGCTGCGCGTCATGTTCGACGCGCGCATGACCCTGCAGCAGCAGGTCTCCGCCCAGCTCGAGAGCCATTTCGGCGACAAGGTGTTCGACGCCATCGTGCCGCGCAACGTGCGCCTCGCCGAAGCGCCCAGCCACGGCATGCCCGGCGTCGTTTTCGACCGCGCCGCCAAGGGCGCGCAGGCCTACATGGCCTTCGCGAACGAAATGATCGACCGCGTGAAGACGCTGTAACCCGCCCACGATCCAGCAGGCAAAGCCCATGTCCCGACCCAAACTCAAAGGCCTAGGCCGCGGCCTCGACGCATTGCTCGCGGCGAACAACGACGACGAAGCCGTCGGCGAACTGCAGACCCTCGGCGTCGCCGCGCTGCGGCCCGGCAAATACCAGCCGCGCACGCGCATGGACCCGGGTTCGCTCGAGGAACTGGCCGCCTCGATCAAGGCCCAGGGCGTCATGCAGCCCATCCTCGTGCGCCCCGTCGACGGCAGCGGCTACGAGATCATCGCCGGCGAACGCCGCTGGCGCGCCGCGCAGATCGCCGAGCTCGCCGAAGTACCCTGCCTCGTGCGCGAGATCCCGGACGAAGCCGCGCTCGCGATGTCGCTGATCGAGAACATCCAGCGCGAGGACCTCAATCCCCTCGAGGAAGCGAGCGGCATCCAGCGCCTCATCGACGAATTCGGCATGACCCACCAGCAGGCCGCCGACGCCGTCGGCCGCTCGCGCCCGGCCGCATCCAACCTGCTGCGCCTGCTCAATCTTGCGCGCCCGGTGCAGGAACTGCTCATGGCCGGCGACATCGACATGGGTCATGCACGCGCCATCCTTCCGCTCGACGGCGCGAGCCAGATCCAGCTCGCGAACCAGGTCGCTGCGCGCGGCCTGTCGGTGCGCGACACCGAGCGGCTCGTCCAGCAGACCGTCAATCCGCGCCCCAAGAAGCCGACGCAGGCTCCCGACCGCGACCTCATGCGCCTCGAGGAGGAAATCGCCGACCTCATAGGCGCGACGGTCCGCATCAAGGCCAACCGCAAAGGGGCGGGAGAAATCACCCTGCAGTTCGGCAACCTCGACCAGCTCGACGGCCTCCTCGCCCGCCTGCGCGGCCCCCTCGATTGACTCCGCCGGAGCGTCGCGCCCTACGCAGTTCTGCGTATCTTGTATAAGATGCAGGACTGGTCGCGGACTGCATGCTGCAGCGCGATACATATTTGACTTCGTTACGGTTAACCCCTAGTATTCGCGGAATTTTTAAGGCGGTCGGTGCCTGAACGGCGCGGCGCGGCGGCAGATCCATGCTGAAGATGGTTTTACTGCAGTTGGGCGCAACGATCGTTGCAACGGCCATTGCGGCCGTTTTTTTCGGCCCGACGGGGGCGATCTCCGCAGCGCTGGGAGGTCTGGCCTGCGTGCTTCCGAGTGCGTTGTTCGCATTCCGGCTGCACATCGTCGCCAAGCGCGGCGGGTCGGGCCATGTGACGGCTTTTTTTGTCGGCGAGTTCCTGAAGGTCGCGTCGATAGTGGGATTGTTGGTGCTGGTCGGGCTGCGCTATGAAGACGTCCATTGGGGCGGCCTCTTCATCGGCCTGATCCTGGCACTCAAGGCGAATTTGTTTGCATTTTTGGTGAAGACCTAATATGGCTACCGAAGCACCCACCGCAGGCGAGTACATCGTCCACCACCTCACCCACCTCAACTCCACCGGTCACGCCCAGAAGGCGGTCATCGACTGGAGCGTGTGGAACCTCGACACCCTGTTCTTCTCGGTTTCGCTGGGCGTCATCGCGCTGTTCTTCCTGATCCGCGCTGCCAGCAAGGCCACCGCGGGCGTGCCGGGCCGTTTTCAGGCCGCCGTCGAAATCCTCATCGAAATGGTCGCCGACCAGGCCAAGGGCATCGTGCATAGTGCCGAATCGCGCAAATTCGTCGCGCCGGTCGCGCTCACCGTGTTCCTGTGGATCTTCCTCATGAACTCGATGGACTTCCTGCCGGTCGATCTGTTGCCGAAGATCTGGCAGATCGCCACCAACAACGATCACGCCTATCTGCGCGTCGTGCCGACCGCCGACCTCAACGGCACCCTGGGCATGTCGATCGGCGTGCTGCTGCTGTGCCTCTACTACAACATCAAGATCAAGGGCTTCTCCGGCTGGGTGCACGAGCTCTTCACCGCGCCGTTCGGCAGCCATCCGCTGCTGTACCCGGTGAACTTCCTCATGCAGATGATCGAGTTCCTCGCCAAGACCGTCTCGCACGGCATGCGACTGTTCGGCAACATGTATGCCGGCGAACTGATCTTCATGCTCATCGCGCTGCTCGGCGGCACCGCCACCGTCTACGGCTTCGTCGGCCACGTCATCGCCGGCTCGATCTGGGCTGTGTTCCACATACTGATCGTCGCGCTGCAGGCCTTCATCTTCATGATGCTGACGCTGGTGTACATCGGCCAGGCACACGAAAGCCACTAACCGTTTTGTAGTCGTAACTGGTTTCTTTTTAACTTCAATCTCTTACTTAAGGAGTCGTCATGGAAAACGTTCTGGGTTTTGTTGCGCTGGCTGCTGGTCTGATCATCGGCATGGGTGCTATCGGTGCTTGTATCGGTATCGGCATCATGGGCTCCAAGTACCTCGAAGCTTCGGCCCGTCAGCCCGAGCTGATGAACGCGCTGCAAACCAAGATGTTCCTGCTGGCTGGTCTGATCGACGCTGCGTTCCTGATCGGCGTCGGTATCGCGATGATGTTCGCCTTCGCCAACCCGTTCCAGCTCTGATCGGTTCGCTCATTTGGCCTCCATCGGCCTCATTGAACACAACTGAGGAGCAAGAACAGTGAATTTGAACGCAACCCTGATAGCCCAGCTCGTTGTGTTCTTCATTCTGGCGTGGGTCACGATGAAGTTCGTGTGGCCCCCCATCGTGAAGGCACTCGACGAGCGCGCGAAGAAGATCGCGGACGGGCTCGCGGCTGCGGACAAGGCAAAGGCCGACCTCTCGCTCGCCGAGAAGAAGGTCGTCGAGGAACTGCGCAAGGCCCGCGAATCCGCGGGTGATGTGCGCGGTGCTGCCGAGAAGCAGGCAGCGACCGTCCTCGACGAGGCCCGTGCCGAAGCCGCCCGCATCATTGCCCAGGCGCGTGAAGCCGCGCAAGGTGAAGCCGGTGCCGCTGCGCAGCGTGCCAAGGAAGTCCTGCGCGACCAGGTCGCCAACCTCGCCGTCGCCGGTGCCGAGCGCATCCTGCGTCGCGAGATCAACGCCCAGGTGCATGCCGATCTGCTCGCCAACCTGAAACAGGAACTGCAATAAGTCATGGCCGAGAACGTCACCATCGCGCGCCCCTATGCGGATGCCGCCTTCGAGCTGGCCCGCGGGGCAGGTGCGCTGGGGCCTTGGTCGGAAGCACTCGATCGGCTGGCCGCGATTGCCGCGGACAGCTCGATGCGGGCCTGCATCAGTGATCCGAAACTGTCGGCGCAGCAGCTGTACCAGCTGTTCCTCGACGTTGCGGGTCAGGGCCTGACCCCCGAACTGCAGAATTTCGTCCGCGTCCTCGTGGACAACGAACGCCTGCAGGTGCTTCCGGAGATCCGTGACCTGTTCGTCGATCTCAAGAACGAACATGAGGGCGTCAAGGAGGCGGAAATCGCCTCCGCCTTCCCGCTCGACGATGCGACCCTGGCAACGCTGAAAGCCGATCTTGAAAACCGTTTCAAGACGAAGCTGAACATCAGCGTGAGCCTCGACCCCGAACTCATCGGGGGGGTCCGTATCGCCATCGGCGACGAAGTGATCGACGCCTCGGTCCGCGGCAAACTCGCGAACATGGCCGCTGCGCTAAAGAACTAGGAGCATACCCAGATGCAACTCAACCCCTCTGAAATCAGTGATCTGATTAAGAGCCGGATCCAGAACCTGCAGCTCGCAGCCACGTCGCGCAACGAGGGTACGGTGGTGTCGGTTACCGACGGCATCACCCGCGTCCACGGCCTCGCCGACGTCATGCAGGGCGAAATGCTGGAATTCCCTGGCAACACCTTCGGCCTCGCGCTGAACCTCGAGCGTGACTCGGTCGGCGCGGTGGTTCTCGGCGAGTACGAGCACATCACCGAAGGCGATTCCGTCAAGGCGACGGGCCGCATTCTCGAAGTGCCGGTCGGTCCCGAACTGATCGGCCGCGTCGTCAACGCGCTGGGTCAGCCGATCGACGGCAAGGGCCCGATCAACGCCAAGCTGACCGACAAGATCGAAAAGGTCGCGCCGGGCGTTATCTGGCGTCAGTCGGTTTCGCAGCCGGTGCAAACCGGTCTGAAGTCGGTCGACTCCATGGTGCCGATCGGCCGTGGCCAGCGCGAGCTGATCATCGGCGACCGCCAGACGGGCAAGACCGCCGTCGCCGTCGACGCGATCATCAACCAGAAAGGCCAGGACATGTTCTGCGTCTACGTCGCGATCGGCCAGAAGGCCTCGACGATCGCGAACGTGGTGCGCAAGCTGGAAGAGCACGGCGCGATGGAATACACCATCGTCGTCGCCGCGACCGCTTCCGAGTCCGCCGCGATGCAGTTCATCGCCCCGTACTCGGGCTGCACGATGGGCGAGTACTTCCGCGACCGCGGCCAGGACGCCCTGATCATTTACGACGATCTGACCAAGCAGGCCTGGGCCTACCGTCAGATCTCGCTGCTGCTGCGCCGCCCGCCGGGCCGCGAAGCCTACCCCGGCGACGTGTTCTACCTGCACTCGCGTCTGCTCGAGCGCGCTTCGCGCGTCTCCGCCGACTACGTCGAGAAGTTCACCAACGGCGAAGTCAAGGGCAAGACCGGTTCGCTGACCGCGCTGCCCGTGATCGAAACCCAGGCCGGCGACGTTTCCGCGTTCGTTCCGACCAACGTCATTTCGATTACCGACGGCCAGATCTTCCTTGATACCGACCTGTTCAACGCCGGTGTCCGTCCCGCGATCAACGCCGGTATCTCGGTGTCGCGAGTCGGTGGCGCCGCGCAGACCAAGGTCGTCAAGAAGCTCTCCGGCGGTATCCGTACCGACCTAGCGCAGTACCGCGAACTCGCGGCCTTCGCACAGTTCGCTTCGGACCTCGACGACGCGACGCGCAAGCAGCTCGAGCGCGGCCGCCGCGTGACCGAGCTGATGAAGCAGGTCCAGTACGCGCCGATGTCGATCGCCGAGATGGCCATCACGCTGTTCGCGGTGAACAACGGTTACTTCGACGACGTCGAAGTCGGCCGCGTGCTCGCCTTCGAGAACGGCCTGCAGCAGTTCGTCAAGACGAAGAACGCCGCGCTGGTCTCCAAGATCCTGTCCGCCAAGGAGCTCGACGCCGACGGCGAGAAGCAACTCGTCGCCACGATCGAAGAGTTCAAGAAGAGCTGGGCCTAAGGCCGCGGACGGAGACGGAATATGGCTAGCGGTAAGGAAATCCGTACCAAGATCAAGAGCGTGCAAAACACGCGCAAGATCACCAAGGCCATGGAAATGGTGGCCGCATCCAAAATGCGCAAGGCGCAGGACCGGATGCGCGCTGCCCGTCCCTATGCCGACAAGATCCGCCGACTCGCCGCGAACCTGTCCCAGGCCAATGTGACCGACTACAAGCACCCCTTCCTGGTCCACAAGGACCAGGTCAAGCGGGTGGGCCTGATCCTCGTCACCACCGACAAGGGTCTGTGCGGCGGTCTCAACACCAACATCCAGCGTGTCGCGCTGAACGCGATGAAGGAATGGAACGCCAACGGCGTTTCCGATATCCGTGCCTGCTGCATCGGCAACAAGGGTTTCGGCTTCATGCAGCGGATGGGCGCGAACGTCGTGTCGCACGTCGTGCAGATGGGCGATACGCCGCACCTGGAAAAGATGATCGGCCCGGTCAAGGTCATGCTCGACGCGTTCCAGAACGGCGAGCTCGACGCGGTCTACATTGCCTACACGCGCTTCATCAACACGATGAAGCAGGAGCCGGTGCTCGAGCAGCTGCTGCCGCTGTCGGGCGAACAGCTTGGCACCCCCGACAGCTCGTGGGACTACCTCTACGAGCCGGACCCGCAGGTGGTCATCGACGAAATGCTCGTGCGTTACGTCGAGGCGCTGGTGTACCAGGCTGTCGCCGAGAACATGGCTTCCGAACAGAGTGCGCGAATGGTGGCAATGAAGGCCGCCTCCGACAATGCCAAGACCGTGATTGGCGATCTGCAGCTGGTCTATAACAAGACCCGCCAGGCCGCGATCACGAAGGAGCTGTCGGAGATCGTCGGCGGCGCCGCCGCGGTGTAACGGAATATTGATTTAAGGAAACGACGATGAGTCAAGGAACTATCGTTCAGTGCATCGGCGCCGTGGTGGATATCCAGTTCCCCCGCGAAGCGATGCCCAAGGTGTATGACGCGCTCAAGCTCGACAGCGCCGCCGGTTCGTTCGCCGAAGACGGGCTGACCTTCGAGGTCCAGCAGCAGCTCGGCGACGGCGTGGTGCGTACCATTGCGCTCGGTTCGTCCGACGGCCTGCGCCGCGGCATGACCGTGACGGGCACGGGCAAGGCGATTTCGGTGCCGGTCGGTCACGGCACGCTGGGTCGCATCATGGACGTGCTGGGTCGCCCGATCGACGAAGCCGGCCCGATCCAGGCCGACGAACTGCGCCCGATCCATGCGAAGGCCCCGAAGTTCGACGATCTTTCGCCGTCGGTCGACCTGCTCGAAACCGGCATCAAGGTTATCGATCTGGTCTGCCCGTTCGCGAAGGGCGGCAAGGTCGGCCTGTTCGGCGGTGCCGGCGTGGGCAAGACCGTGAACATGATGGAGCTGATCAACAACATCGCCAAGCAGCACTCGGGTCTGTCGGTGTTCGCAGGCGTGGGCGAGCGTACCCGTGAGGGCAACGACTTCTACCACGAGATGAAGGACTCCAACGTTCTCGACAAGGTTGCGATGGTGTTCGGTCAGATGAACGAACCCCCGGGCAACCGTCTGCGCGTCGCGCTGACCGGCCTGACGATGGCCGAGCGCTTCCGCGACGAAGGCCGCGACATCCTGTTCTTCGTGGACAACATCTACCGCTACACCCTGGCCGGTACCGAAGTGTCCGCGCTGCTGGGCCGTATGCCGTCCGCGGTGGGCTACCAGCCGACGCTGGCGGAAGAAATGGGCCGCCTGCAGGAGCGCATCACCTCGACCAAGGTCGGCTCGATCACCTCGATCCAGGCCGTGTACGTCCCTGCGGACGACTTGACCGACCCGTCGCCGGCGACCACCTTCCTCCACCTCGACTCGACCGTCGTTCTGTCGCGTGACATCGCTGCGCTGGGTATCTACCCCGCCGTCGATCCGCTCGACTCGACCTCGCGCCAGCTCGACCCGCTGGTCGTCGGCGAAGAGCACTACGGCGTGGCCCGTCAGGTGCAGATGACGCTGCAGCGCTACAAGGAACTGCGCGACATCATCGCGATTCTGGGCATGGACGAACTGTCGCCGGAAGACAAGCTGGCCGTGTCGCGTGCGCGGAAGATCCAGCGTTTCCTGTCGCAGCCCTTCCACGTCGCGGAAGTGTTCACCGGCTCGCCGGGCAAGTACGTGCCGCTGAAGGAGACGATTAAGGGCTTCAAGATGATCGTCAACGGCGAGTGCGATCACCTGCCGGAGCAGGCGTTCTACATGGTCGGTGGCATCGAAGAGGCCATCGAGAAGGCCAAGAAGCTCCAGTAATCTGGCCCGCCGCGCGGCAGTCCGCTGTCGCGCGGCCTTGAAAAGGAGTCAACATGGCAATGACGGTCCACGTGGACATCGTCAGCGCGGAAGAGCAGATCTTTTCCGGCCTGGCGGAGTTCGTTGCGCTTCCGGGCGAAGCGGGCGAACTCGGGATCCTGCCCGGCCACATGCCGCTGATGACCCGGATCAAGCCGGGCGCGGTGCGTGTGAAGGTGCCGGATCAGGCGGAAGAAGAGCTGGTTTTCGTCGCCGGCGGCATCCTGGAAGTTCAGCCGGGGCTGGTCACCGTTCTGGCGGACACCGCGATCCGGGGCAAGGATCTCGACGAGGCCAAGGCCCTCGAAGCCAAACGTATGGCGGAAGAGGCGCTGCAGAACAAGTCGTCGGAGCTGGACTACGCGAAGGCTCAGGCAGAACTGGCCGAAGCGATCGCCCAGATCGCCGCGATCCAGAAGCTGCGCAAGCGCGGTCACTGATCGGCGTTCGCCGCGTCGGCGGCGAGCATGAAGCACGAAGGGCAGTCCGCAAGGACTGCCCTTTTCATTTGCGTCCGCCGCATGAGCGGCCGTCGTTCAAGCCGATGCCGTTTGGCCCGGGAGTGATGCACGGCGGGCGGCGGTTCCAGGGGCGCTGCGGGTCGCGGAGTAATGTACGGTGCGGGCTCAGGCGTGGCGTCCGGGCGCGGCGAGCCGGCCGACGCGTTTGTCGAGGCGCGCGAGATCGTCACGCAGCGCGCGCAGTTCGTCGCCGAGGGCGGCAAGCGCGCCGTGGGTGACGAGGGCCTGCTGTTCCTCCGCGAGATATTCGGCGAGGTTGCCGGTGAGGCCGGCCCACGCGCGCTCATGCATTTGGCGCAGGCTGCCGGCGCCCTGCACCATGCGGTGCGCGACGATGTCGCCGAACACGCGCGACAGGTCTTCCTCGGCATCCCAGCGCAGGTTGCGGAACACGAAGCCGAGGGTGTCGGCGAGTTCGGCGTTGCCTTCGATGCGCACCGCATTCATCGCCTTGTTGGCGTCCCCGCCGACGAGGCCCGGCAGGGCCGAGAGCGGGAGCGACAGCGTGACGCCAGGCTCCTGGTCGGCATCGCTGTCGATGAGGTAGCCGTCGCTGTCGATCGCGAACAGCAACTCGACGGGCTCGGCGCGCAGGCGCGCGCAGCGGCCGGCGTGCGGGGCGAGGCGCTCGCGTGCCCAGTCGGCGCGCGCAAGCAGGTGATTGACGGCGGCGAGGGCGCCGCGGGTAGCGAAATTCAGTGCGGACATGTATTCGAAGGGGAATGCAGCAGCGCAGCGCGATATCAGGCGACTTGCTGGATGCCGGCGACGACCCAGCCCCCGGCGCCGCTCAGCGGCTTGGTGAGGTGCCAGACTTCGTCGAAGGGCGCGGGCGAGGCGCCTGGCTCCTCGCGTAACAGGCCGGTGAAGCGCACGCTGACGATGTAGCGCTGTGCTTCCTCGGCGACCTCGAGCACCTGGGCATTGAGTTCCACGACGTCGGTGCGCTGCTCGCTCAAGCCGCGATCGGCCATCTGCAGGCGGATTTCGGCGTACATCTCGGGACTCGTGAACTCGCGGATGTCGTCGAGGTTGCCGGCGTCGTGGGCAGCCTGCAGGCGGATGAAATTGACCTTGGCCTGGCGGGCGAAGGCCTCGGCGTCGAAATCGTGCGGAAACGCTCGGGCGCCGGCGTCGCCGCTGCCGCCGGGGAGGACCGCCGCGGGCGACGCGGGTGCCGGCGTGGCCCCGCCGCCATGGACGGCGCCGGCGTACTGCATGCCGGGGCCGGCGCGGGAGTCGCCGGTGCGGCGCGTGAGCATGCGGAAGAGGGCGAAGGCGGCGAACACCAGCAGGGCGATCAGCACGACGGAGGCGAGTTCCTCGCTCAGGCCGAGGTGCGAGAACAGCGCGGCGAGGCCGATGCCCGCGGCGAGACCCGCGAGCGGGCCCATCCAGGAGCGCCGGGGCTGCGTCGTTGCGCCGGCGGTCGGAGACGGTTGCGGAGCGGGTGTCGCGGATTGCCGCGGCGCCTGCGGCGGGCTGATCTGCCGTTGCATCCCGAGGCTGCTGCCGCCGCCGAGGCGCCTGGCCTCGACGTCGGTGACGCCCAGGCCGAGGGTGAAGACGATCGCAATGAGGCCGAGGACGAACTTGTTCATGGCTCGTGTCACTCCATGGTGCGCCGTGTTCCGCTCCGCACGGCAGGGCCGGTGCGGGATGCGCCGGTGTTCAGACCTTGTAGCCGCGGTGCAGCGCGACGATGCCGGCGCTGAGGTTGAAGTAGTCGACCCGCTTGAAACCGACTTGTTCCATCAGCGCCTTGAGTTCCTCCTGCGGCGGATGCATGCGGATCGACTCGGCGAGATAGCGGTAGCTGTCGGCGTCGCCGGCGACCTTCTGGCCCATCCACGGCAGGATCTTGAAGGAGTACAGGTCGTAGACGGGGGAAAGCGGAGCCCACACCTTGGAGAATTCGAGCACCAGCAGGCGGCCGCCCGGACGCAGCACGCGGCGCATCTCGGCCAGCGCGGCGTCCTTGTGCGTCATGTTGCGCAGGCCGAAGGCGACCGTCACGCAGTCGAACCAGTTGTCGGGGAAAGGCAGCTTCTCGGCGTTGCACTGTGCGACCGGCAGCGCGTAGCCGCGGTCGAGCACGCGGTCGCGGCCGACCGAGAGCATGGCGTGGTTGATGTCGGTGAGCCACACCTGGCCTTCGCGCCCGACGCGCTTGGCGAAGGCGAGCGAGAGGTCGGCGGTGCCGCCGGCGACGTCGAGCACGCGGTCGCCGCGGCCGACGCCGGAGATCTGGATCGTGAACGCCTTCCACAGCCGGTGCAGGCCGAAGGACATCAGGTCGTTCATGATGTCGTACTTGGTCGCGACCGAGGAGAAGACCTCGGCGACGCGCTGCTGCTTCTCGCCTTCGGCGACCGTCTGGAAGCCGAAGTGGGTGGTCTTGTCGTTCATGTTCAGTGCTTGTGGCCGCAGCCGTGCGTGGGCGCGGGCGGTGGGTTGTCGGCGGGGTCGCGGCTCGCGCCGGCCGCGGCGAGGCGGTCGAGGTACTGCTGCCACAGCGTATCGTGCTGCGTGGCGAGCATGTGGAGGTAGTCCCAGGAATACAGGCCGCTGTCGTGGCCGTCGGAGAACACCAGCTTCACGGCGTAGTGGCCGACCGGCTCGATGTCGAGGAGCTCGACGTCGCGCTTGCCGACCTGCAGGGTTTCCTGCCCGGGGCCGTGGCCGCGGACTTCGGCGGACGGGGAATACACGCGCAGGTATTCGAAAGGCAGCGCGTACTGTCGCTCTTCGCCGAAGGCGATTTCGAGCACGCGCGACTTGCGGTGCAGCGTGAGTGCGGTGGGGATGGGGGTGTCGTCGTCGAGGCCGGCCATGCTTGCCCCTGCTTGCGGATGGAGGGGGTGTCAATCATACCCGAATCGGCGCCCGCCCGTCCCCTGCGGGCTTTTGCACGGCACGTGTTGCGGGAACGTGACCTGTCACAAAAACTTCAATTTCCTGCAATACACTGCGTGCGACGACATGGAGTGTGAATATGGCCGCGAACATCCTGCTTGTGGAAGACGAACCGGCGATCCAGGAACTGATTGCCGCCAACCTCGGACGTGCCGGGCATCACGTGGTGCGTGCCGGCGATGCCGAGACGGCGCAGCGCATCGTGCGCGACGCGCTGCCGGATCTGGTGCTGCTCGACTGGATGCTGCCGGGCATGTCGGGGATCGAGCTGGCGCGCCGCCTGCGAGCGGACGAGCGCACGCGGGCGATCCCGATCATCATGCTGACGGCGCGCGGCGAGGAGCAGGACAAGGTCGCGGGCCTGGAGATGGGCGCGGACGACTACATCACCAAGCCCTTCAGCCCGCGCGAACTGGTCGCGCGCATCAAGGCGGTGCTGCGCCGGCGCGCGCCGCAGGCGACGGAAGATTCCGTGGAGCTGGGCGGGCTGAGCCTCGATCCGGCGACGCACCGCGTCTGCGCCGGGGAACGTCCGGTGACCCTCGGGCCGACGGAGTTCCGCCTGCTGCATTTCCTGATGACCCATCCCGAGCGCGTGCATTCGCGCGCGCAGCTGCTGGACCAGGTGTGGGGTGACCATGTCTTCGTCGAGGAGCGCACGGTGGACGTGCACGTGCGGCGCCTGCGCGCGGCGCTGGAGCCGGTCGGCCATGACGGGCTGATCCAGACCGTGCGCGGCAGCGGCTATCGCCTGTCGGCGCAGCCGGCCGTGGCCGGCGTGTAAGATTCCGGCCTGGTAACCTCGAGCGGGAGTTTCTCATCAGACCGGAATCGCGATACGTGTGGTGGCAGGCGGTGCGCATGCTGGGCCTGGTGGCCCTGCTGGCGCTGATCGTCGGCGCGATCGGCGGCAAGGTCGCAGCGCTGGCGATGCTGTTCGCCGGTCTGCTGGCGATGCTCGCCTACCAGTTGCTGAACCTGCAGCGGCTGGTCGAATGGATGCACGCGCCGGCCGGGATGCCGCTGCCCGCAGGGGTCGGCATCTGGGCGCACGTCTACTACGACCTGGACCGGCGTTCGCGCACCTCGCTCGACCTGCGCGAGCGCCTGACGGACGCGCTCGACCGCTTCCACGAGGCGAGTCAGGCGATGCCGGACGGGGTGCTGTACCTGTCGGCGAACGACCGTATCGAATGGCTCAACCGCAAGGCGGAGCAGCACTTCGGCATCGACGGACGGCGCGACCACGGGGTACTGGTGACGACGCTGGTGCGCGAGCCGGAATTCGTGCGTTTCCTGCAGGCGGGCGACTTCACGGATCCGCTGGTGCTGCATTCGACGCGCCGGGCGGGCCTCACGCTGCTGCTGCAGGTCGTGCCCTTCGGCGATGAGCAGAAAATGGTGGTGTCGCGTGACGTCAGCCAGCTGGAGAAGCTGGAGACGATGCGGCGCGATTTCATCGCCAACGTGTCGCACGAGCTGCGCACGCCGCTGACCGTGGTGACGGGCTTCCTCGAGACGCTGATCGACGGCCGCGACGATTTTGCGCCCGAGGACGTGACAAACTTCCTGCAGCTCGCGCTCGACCAGTCGTTGCGCATGCAGACGCTGATCGAGGACCTGCTCACCCTGTCGGCGCTGGAGACGGGCGCGCCGGCGGCGGTCGAGGAGCGCGTGGACGTCGCCGCGCTGGTGCACAGCATCGCCGACGATACGCGCCTGCTGTCCAACGGCCGGCACGAGATCGACGCCGACATCGACGCGCGCGCGGGCTGCGCGACGCTGCTGGGCAGCGAGAAGGAGCTGCGCTCGGCGTTTGCGAACCTTGCCAGCAACGCGGTGCGCTACACGCCGTCCGGCGGTCGCATCCGCTTGAGCTGGAGCTGCACCGAAGGTCGCGGGGAATTTGCCGTCGAGGACAACGGCATCGGCATCGCGGCGGAAGACATCCCGCGCCTGACCGAGCGCTTCTACCGTGTGGACCGCGGACGCTCGCGCGAGACGGGCGGTACCGGCCTGGGGCTGGCGATCGTCAAGCACATCCTGTCGCGCCACCAGGCCGAGCTGCGCATCGCCAGCGAGCCCGGCAAGGGGAGCCGCTTCAGCGCGCGCTTCCCGGCTTCGCGCCTGGGGCCGGCGACTCCAGCGCTTCATAGCTGACCTGCACGAAATCGGGGCCGCGCAGGATCGCCTTCGTGAGTCGCAGCTGGTAACGCTGGCCGCCGTCGACGACGTCGATGACGCGTTGCGGCTGGAACCATTTCGCCGGCAGGATCAGCGAGCTTTCCGCCTTCAATGCCGGCGTGGGGGGCAGCAGGAAGCCCTCGAGGAAGGCTTCGTGCACATTGCCCGTGAGGCCGAAGGGGCGCACCGCGACGACCCGGGGCAGACCGGGGAGCACCTGCACGCCCGCTTCCATGACGCCGTCGGCGCGATACATCAGCCAGCTGAGCTGCGCGAGCAGGTAGTGCTCGCCGTCTGGCGGGCGGACGCCGACGAGCTGATGGTGTTCGAGGCGCTGCGTGTGGGGATCCTGGTACAGACGGAAGCCGCTGACCGAATGGTCCGCGACCTGCCAGTGCTCGCACGTGAAGCCGAGCCGCGCCGCCGCGCGCCGGCGTTCGTTCTCGTTCCAGCGTGGGTTTTCGGCCTGGGTGACGCGCTCGCCGAAGGTGAGCAGCGAGATGTCGCTGCGCAGGCTGCGCTGCGTCGCGTAGATCGGGGGCTGTTCGAAGGGCTTGCCGCTGACGTGGAAAGCGATGGACGACCAGCCGGCGGTGAGTTCGGCGCGCCCCTGCGTGCCGCGTCGCGGGAAACGGCGCCCCGCGGAGGCGAGGCCCCAGGGGCGGTACAGCGACAGCAGCAGTTTGGCGCTGGCGTCGACGGGGCAGTCGGCGCCGAGCCCGAGCGAGGATGGAGTGACGCCTTGCTTGAACTGTTTGAGCACGGCCTGGATCTGCCCGGCGAGCTTGCTGCCGTCGAAGCGGCGCAGCGCCGCCGATGGCGCGAGCACGCCGAGGGGACGCAGCCCGTGGTCGGCGCCGAGGTCGAGTCCGTAGGCCGCCGGTTGCGGGGTTTCGCCGTCGGGTCCGCCGAGCAGCTCGCAGTAGGGGGCGAAGCGCTGCGCCCAGCGGCACACCCAGCCAAGGTCGCGCTCGCTGCGGCCGTAGGGGTTGGCGAGGTCGACGAGCAGCACGGCGACGAAGGCTTCGGCCGGGCTTTGCGCCTTCCAGATGTCGTTGAGCGCGTCGGGGACGCGTGTCGTGGCGACGCCCAGCGCCTCGGCGGCGCAGAAGCCGTCGTGCAGCGCGGTCCACGTTCCCTTGGGGAGCGCGCGGTGGGCGCGGAAGTATTCGAGCGGGACCATGCCCGCGTAGTGGATGCGCCGTTGCGCCAGCAATGCGCGCCGGTCGGCCGGCAGGATCTCGGCGCCGCTCGTGCGTGCGACCTGCCCGTAGGACCGGGCCATGGCCTGCCACAGCGTGACGACGCTGCGCAGGGTCGCGTTTTCGGCGCTGTCGGGCGGCAGCGGATGCGCGGCATAGCGGCTGGCCATCGCCGACTGGGCGAGTGCGACGTGCGGACGTGCCGCCTCGAGGATCTCGAGGTGCTGATCGGGCGCCGGCGGGTTGCGCTGTAGCGCCGGCACCATCTCCGACAGCAGTCTGTGGGTCTCGTCGACGTTCAGCGGATGCAGCCTGTTGAGCAGCTCCAGACACTCGACGGGATCGTGATAACCCATGGGTTCTCCGTGGTGCGTTCGGTCCGTGCGTGCCGGGGTCATCCGGCGGTCTGTTCGGTGAGCATCGCGACCAGCGTCGTGGCGAGGGTTTCCACCGGCGGGGCCGCGCGCTGCGCGCCGGTGCGCTGCGGCGCACTCCACACCGACTGCGGGAAGTGCGCATCGTCGGCGAAGCGCGGGATCACGTGCCAGTGCAGGTGCGGCACCATGTTGCCGAGGCTCGCGAGGTTGATCTTGTCCGGGCGCATCAGCTGGCGCAGCGCGGCTTCGGTCGCGAGCACGACATTGAGGAGGTGGCGCTGCTCGCCTCCGTTGAGGTCGGTCATTTCCGCGACGTGATGGTTCCACACGACGCGGCAGAAGCCGGGATAGCCCGGCTCATCGACGAGGATGACGCGGCAGCTGCCGTCGCGCCAGACCAGGGTCTCGTTGGCGGCTGGACACAGTGGGCAATCGGACACGGGTTTCCCCTTCGGCAGGATGGTGAAAACTCGGACTGTAGCCTTTCGGCATGAAGCTGCGAAGCGAAATCTACACGCTGCCCGCGCCCGCGGCGGGATTGCCGGCGATGGTCGTCGCTTCGCCCAGCGTCTCGATCGCGCCGTGCCGGAACGCGAGCAGGGTGCCGGGCGGGATCGCGTGCCACACCTCGTTGTCGGTCAGCGGTGCGGTCGCGATCACGGCGACGCGGTCTGCCGGGGTCGTGAGCCGGCTGAAGTCGACGCTGAGGTCCTGGTCGGAGAGGTGCGCGGTGGCGAACGGTGCCTGGCGGATGATGTAGGTGAGTTTGGTCGAACAATGGGCGAAGAGGTATTCGCCGTTCGACAGCAGGAAGTTGAACGGGCCGTGCGCGCCGATGCGGATCGCGAGCCGGCGCAGGGCCGCGAACAGGGCTTCGGCCGGGGGCGGGCCGTCGGGGAATTCGGCGGCGAGGTGCTGCAGGAGGTCGCAGAACGCGGACTCCGAGTCGGTGCTGCCGACCGGCAGGAAACGGCCGTCGAAGTGCGGTGCGTAGTCGAGCAGGTTGCCGTTGTGCGCGAAGATCCAGTAGCTCCCCCACAGCTCGCGCTGGAAGGGGTGGGTGTTGTCGAGCGTGACCTGACCCTGGGTGGCCTTGCGGATGTGCGCGATGACGTTGAGCGAGCGGATCGGGTAGCTGCGCACCAGCTCCGCGACCGGCGAGGAGGCGCTGGGCTGGGGGTCGAGGAAGACGCGCACGCCGCGTCCCTCGAAGAAGGCGATGCCCCAGCCGTCGGCATGCACGTCGGTGGCGCCGCCGCGCGCCTGGAAGCCGGCGAACGAGAAGCAGATGTCCGTCGGCACGTTGCAGTTCATTCCGAGGAGCTGGCACATCGCGCGTCCCCCGAGCGTGTTGCGGTGAAAGGGTGGTTCAGCCTTCCAGCTTGCGTTTCAAGAGTTCGTTGACCTGCGCCGGGTTGGCCTTGCCCTTGCTCGCCCTCATGACCTGGCCGACGAGTGCGTTGAAGGCCTTGTCCTTGCCGGCGCGGAACTCCTCGACCGACTTCTGGTTTGCTGCGAGGACTTCGTCGATCATCGCCTCGATCGCGCCGGCGTCGTTGGTCTGGCGCAGGCCCTGGGCCTCGATGATGGCGTCGGCCGCATTTGCGTCCGTTCCGCCTTCGCCGTTCCACAGGGCTTCGAACACCTTCTTGCCGATGTTGTTCGAGATCGTGCCGTCCGTGATGCGCGCGACCAGGCCGGCGAGCTGCGCGGGCGAGACCGGGGACGCGGAGGCGTCGAGTTCGGCCTTGTTGAGACGGGCGGCGAGATCGCCCATGACCCAGTTGGCGCAGGGCTTTGCCTGCGCCACGCCGGCGGCGTCGACGGTCGCCTGGTAGAAGGCGGCGACTTCCTTCGACGCGGTGAGGGTCGTCGCGTCGTACGCGGAGAGGCCCCACTGTTCCATGAAGCGCGCCTTCATCGCGCCCGGCAACTCCGGCATCTCGGAAGCGACGCGCGCCTTCCACTCGGGCGAGATCACCAGCGGCAGCAGATCCGGGTCGGGGAAGTAGCGGTAGTCGTGCGCGTCTTCCTTCGAGCGCATCATGCGCGTCTCGCCCGTGTCGGGGTCGAACAGCACGGTCGCCTGCTGGATCCTGCCGCCGTCCTCGATGGTGTCGATCTGCCACTGCACTTCGAAGTCGATCGCCTGCTGCAGGAAGCGGAAGGAGTTCAGGTTCTTGATCTCGCGGCGCGTGCCGAGCGGACCGCCGGGACGGCGCACAGAGACGTTGGCGTCGCAGCGGAAGGAGCCTTCCTGCATGTTGCCGTCGCAGATGTCGATCCAGCGCACCAGCGCGTGCAGCGCGCGGGCGTAGGCGACGGCCTCGGCGGAGGAGCGCATGTCGGGCTCGGAGACGATTTCCAGCAGCGGCGTGCCGGCACGGTTGAGGTCGATGCCGCTCATGCCGTGGAAGTCTTCGTGCAGCGATTTGCCGGCGTCCTCCTCGAGGTGGGCGCGGGTGAGCTGCACGGTCTTCTCGTAGGCTTTGTCACCTTCGCCGACGCGGATCGTGATTTCGCCGCCCTGCACTACCGGCAGCTCGAACTGGCTGATCTGGTAGCCCTTGGGGAGGTCGGGGTAAAAGTAGTTCTTGCGCGCGAACACGCTCTTCGACGCGACGTTCGCGCCGATCGCCAGGCCGAAGCGGATCGCACGCTCGACGGCGCCGCGGTTGAGCACCGGCAGCACGCCTGGCAGGGCGATGTCGACGGCGCAGGCCTGCACGTTCGGCGCGGCGCCGAAGGCGGTGCTGGCGCCGGAAAAGATCTTCGACGCGGTGTTGAGCTGGGCATGCACTTCCAGCCCGATGACGACTTCCCAATCCGATCTGCTCATGTTCGTATCTCTGGATTCTTGACGCGGTCAGGTGCACTGGCCGCTCGACCGGTCCACCAGGATCGGCCATACGTATTCGAACGTGCCGCGGGTGCAGCGTTTCGCGCATTCGGAGAATGCGACGGTGACCTGTTCGCCCTGTTCCCACATGCGCACCGTGCAGCCGTCGCGGGCCTGCAGTTCGACGTGCGGCTCCTTGAGCACCTGCTTGAAGTCCGCGAGTTCGAACTTGCAGCTGCCGCGCTTGGGGACATCGACCGTGGCGGCGAACGCGCGCACCTCGGAGTAGCTGACGTCGAGCACGGCGCTGCCGCCGTAGCCGACCTCGTCCTTGAAGCGGCAGTCGGTCTTGATGGAGAGCGGGCGCACCGGCATGGGCTTGAGCCGGCCGCGCTGCAGCGCGCGTTCCGGCTCCGCCTCGGCAGCGGCCTGTGCGGCGGATTGGGCCGATGAAGGCGCGGCGGTCTCGGGTTCGGGCTTGCGCTCGGGCGGGGTCGCGCAGGCGCCGAGCAGCACGGTGGCGGCGAGCGCCGCAGTGCGTAGGGCGGGATGAAGGCGGCGCATGGGACGCTCAGGCCGGACGGCGCAGGTGCCAGTCGGTCGCCTGCTGGTACTGGTGAGCGGTGCCCAGCAGGCGCGCTTCGCCGAAGTAGTCGCCGATGAGCTGCAGGCCGACGGGGAGATTCCCGCCGCCGAAGCCGCAGGGATGCGACAGCCCCGGCAGGCCGGCGAGGTTCACGGCGATCGTGTAGATGTCCGACAGGTACATCTGCACCGGATCGTCGGTCTTCTCGCCGATCGCCCATGCGGTGGTCGGGCTGGTCGGGCCGGCGATCACGTCGCATTCGCGGAAAGCGGCCTGGAAGTCCTGCGCGATCAGGCGGCGCAGCTTCTGCGCCTGCAGGTAGTAGGCGTCGTAGTAGCCGTGCGACAGTACGTAGGTGCCGACGAGGATGCGGCGCTTGACCTCGGCGCCGAAGCCTTCGGCGCGGCTCTTCGCGTACATCTCGGCGAGGTCGCGGTATTCGGCGGCGCGGTGGCCGTAGCGCACGCCGTCGAAGCGCGACAGGTTGCTCGACGCCTCGGCTGGGGCGATCACGTAGTAGGCGGGGATCGCGAGCCTGGCGTTGGGCAGGCTCACCTCGACGGTGGTCGCGCCGAGCTTGCGGTACTGGTCGAGCGCCGCTTCGACCGCGGCACGCACGTCCTCGGCCATGCCCTCGGCGAAGAATTCGCGCGGCAGGCCGATGCGCAGGCCCGCGAGGGGCTTGTCGTTCGCCGGCGCGGCGATCTCGCGCGCGTAGTCCTCGGCGGGGCGCTCGAGGCTGGTGGAATCGCGCTCGTCGAAGCCGGCCATCGCGGTGAGGAGCTGCGCGCAGTCGGCCGCGGACGCGCCGAAGGCGCCGCCCTGGTCGAGCGAGCTCGCGTACGCGATCATGCCGTAGCGGCTGACGACGCCGTAGGTGGGTTTGATGCCGGTGATGCCGGTGTGGCCGGCGGGCTGGCGCACGGAGCCGCCGGTGTCGGTGCCGGTGGCGATCGGCGCGAGGCGTGCGGCGACCGCGGCGGCCGAGCCGCCGGAAGAGCCGCCCGGGATGCGGGTGGTGTCCCAGGGGTTCTTCACCGGGCCGTAGTGCGAGTTCTCGTTCGACGAGCCCATCGCGAACTCGTCCATGTTGGTCTTGCCCAGGTTCACCGCGCCGGCGGCTTTCAGCAGCGAGACGACGTGGGCGTCGTAGGGGCTGACGAAGTTCGACAGCATCTTCGAGCCGCAGGTCGTCAGCACGCCTTCGGTGCAGAACACGTCCTTGTGCGCGAGCGGGATGCCGGTGAGCGGGCCGGCGTTGCCGGCGGCGATGCGCGCGTCGGCAGCACGGGCGGCAGCGAGGGCGCCGTCGCGGTCGACGGTGATGAAGGCGTTGAGCGACGGGTTGTGCGCGGCAATGCGGTCGAGGAACAGCGTCGCGAGCTCGACGCTGGAGATCCGCTTCGCGTCGAGTGCGGCGCGCAGTTCGGTGAGGCTGGCGTTGATCATGGCTTACTCGATGACCTTCGGGACGAGGTAGAGGCCCGCTTCGGTCTGCGGGGCGACGCGCTGGAAGGCCTCGCGGCGGTCCGGTTCGGTCGCGACATCGGTCCGCAGGCGCTGCGCGACGTCCTGCGGGTGGCTCATCGGTTCGACCCCGCTGGTGTCGACCGCCTGCATCTGTTCGATCAGGCCGAAGATTCCGTTCAGCTTGGCGCGCGTGGCCTCGACGTCGCCGTCGGCGAGTTCGATGCGCGCGAGTCCGGCGATGCGCAGGACCTGTTCAGTGGTAAGCGACATGAGGAAACAAAACCCGCTTAAATCACAAAGATTTGTAGGTTATCATACTCGTTTGCCGCCAGTCCGGCCGGGCATCCGCCCCACCGCCCACCTTCCTTACCGGTTTCGGGATTTTCCGCATGTTTGGCTTCCTGCGTTCCTATTTCTCCAACGATCTGGCCATTGACCTTGGCACCGCGAACACGCTGATCTACGTGCGCGGCAAGGGCATCGTGCTCGACGAGCCGTCCGTCGTCGCGATCCGTACCGAGGGCGGGCCCAACGCCAAGCGCACGATCCAGGCGGTCGGCCATGCGGCGAAGCAGATGCTGGGCAAGACCCCGGGCAACATCACGGCGATCCGGCCGATGAAGGACGGCGTGATCGCCGATTTCGTCGTCACCGAGCAGATGATCAAGCAGTTCATCAAGAAGGTGCACGACTCGCGCATGTTCTCGCCGAGCCCGCGCATCATCATCTGCGTGCCCTGCGGTTCGACCCAGGTCGAGCGTCGTGCGATCCGTGACGCGGCGCTGGCGGCCGGCGCGAGCCAGGTCTATCTGATCGAGGAGCCGATGGCGGCGGCGATCGGCGCCGGCCTGCCGGTGTCGGATGCGACCGGCTCGATGGTCGTCGATATCGGCGGCGGCACCACCGAAGTCGGCGTGATCTCGCTGGGCGGCATGGTCTATGCGGGTTCCGTGCGCGTCGGCGGCGACAAGTTCGACGACTCGATCGTCAATTACATCCGCCGCAACTACGGCATGCTGATCGGCGACACCACCGCCGAGAACATCAAGAAGGAAATCGGCTCGGCCTTCCCGGGCTCCGAGGTGCGCGAGATGGAAGTGAAGGGGCGCAACCTCGCCGAAGGCATCCCGCGCAGCTTCACGATTTCGTCGAACGAAATCCTCGAGGCGCTGACCGAGCCGCTCAACCAGATCGTCTCCGCGGTGAAGATCGCGCTCGAACAGACCCCCCCTGAACTGGGCGCGGACATCGCCGACCGCGGCATGGTGCTGACCGGCGGCGGCGCGCTGCTGCGCGACCTCGACCGCCTGCTGATGGAAGAGACCGGCCTGCCGGTGATCGTCGCGGAGGAGCCGCTGACCTGCGTCGCGCGCGGCTGCGGCATGGCGTTGGAGAAGATGGACAAGCTCGGGTCCATCTTCGCGTCCGAGTAAGTTGCGTTGTTGCGGCAGGCTTCCGGGTCTGCCGCGCTCCGCCGCACACGCCTCACGATGTCCCTCGCCGGTCATCCGTCTCCACCGATCTTCAGGCAGGGACCTACTCCGCTGGTGCGGCTGCTGGTGCTCGTGTCGGTGTGCCTGGCGATGCTGGTCGCCGACCTGAAGTTCCGCTACCTCGAAGTCGTGCGCCAGGCGCTGTCGGTGGCGACCTGGCCGCTGCAGATGGCGGCCGCCGCACCCGCCGACTTCGTGCGCAACGCGGCGGTGTATTTCGGCACCCTCGTCGAGGTGCAGAAGGACAACTCGATGCTGCGCGGCCGCGAACTGGAGGCGGCACAGCGGCTGCTGCGCTTCGAGCAGCTCGAGGAGGAAAACCGCCGCCTGCGCGGGCTTCTCGGGATGGGGGCGTCGATCGCGGCGAAAAGCGTGGCCGCCGAGATCCTCTACGACGCGCCGGACCCGTTCGACCGCAAGGTGATCCTCAACCGCGGCAGCCAGCAGGGCGTCGAGGCCGGCATGGCGGTGGTCAACGAACAGGGCATGATCGGGCAGGTCACGCGCGTGTATCCGGTGCAGGCCGAGGTCACGCTGCTCACCGACAAGGATCAGGCGGTACCGGTGCAGGTCGCGCGCAACGGGCTGCGCGGCGTGCTCGCCGGTGCGGGTCAGGGGCGGCTGGAGCTGCGCTTCACGCTGTCGGGCGCGGACGTGCGCGTCGGCGATCGCCTCGTGACCTCGGGCCTCGACGGCTTGTTTCTCGCCGGGCTGCCGGTGGCCGACGTCGTCAGCGTCGACCGCGACGCGCAGACTTTCGCCGTGATCGTGTGCGAGCCGGTCGCCGGCGTCGAGCGCACGACCCAGGTGCTGCTGCTCGGACGCGCCGAGCCGCCGCCGCCGCGTCCGGCGCCGGAGCCCGAACCCGAGCCGCGCAAGGGACGCAAGGGTTAAGGAAAGCCATTCATGCAGCCGACCCACCGCTCCAGTCGCATCCTGCAGCCGGCCAAGACCTGGTTCGCCTACCTGAGCCTGCTGGTCGCGCTCGCGCTGAGCTACATCCCGACCGGGCTGACGCCCGGCGTGCCCGACTGGGTCGCGCTGGTGCTGGCCTTCTGGTCGATCCGCGAGCCGCTGCGTGTCGGCATGGGCGCGGGCTTCCTGTTCGGCGTGCTGGTCGACATCGGCCACGGTGCGGCGATGGGGCAGCATGCCCTCGCCTACGTCGTGCTGTGCTATCTCGCGACCGCGGTGTCGCGCCGCGTGCTGTGGTTCCCGCCGACTCAGCAGGCGCTGCAGATGTTCCCACTGCTGCTGCTGACGCAGGTGATCATGGTCGTCGTGCGCCTGCTGGCCGGCGCCGAATTCCCCGGGTGGTGGTACTTCCTGTCCAGCCTCACGAGCGCGGCGCTGTGGGTGCCGCTGAACTATCTGTTGCTGCTGCCGCAGTACCAGCCGGTGGACCGGGACGACAACCGGCCGATCTGAACCGATGATGGAATTCCGTACCCCCGACGAGGAACTGGGGCGCTTCCGCCGCCGCGTTCTGATCGCGGGCATCTTCATCGCCGTGTGCTTCGGCCTGCTGGTGGCGCGCTTCTGGTTCCTGCAGGTCGTGCGCTACGACTACTACCACACCCGCGCCGAGGACAACCGCATCGCGCTGCTGCCCATCGTGCCGGGGCGCGGTTCGATCACGGATCGCAACGGCGTGCCGCTCGCGCGCAACTACGCCGCCTACACGCTGGAGATCACGCCCTCGCGCGTGCGCGACCTCGAGGCGACGATCGACGGGCTGGCGGAGATCATCGAGATCGACGCGCGCGACCGGCGGCGCTTCAAGAAGCTGCTCGAAGAGAGCAAGAATTTCGAGAGCGTGCCGATCCGCACGCGCCTGACCGAGGAGGAAGTGGCGCGGGTGATCGCGCGCCGCTACCAGTTCCCCGGCGTCGAGGTGCAGGCGCGCCTGTTCCGCGACTATCCGCATGGCGACCTCGCGTCGCACGTGATCGGCTACATCGGCCGCATCAACCAGCGCGACCGCGAACGTATCGAGGAGTCGGGCGACGAGGCGAACTACCGCGGCTCCGAGTACATCGGCAAGAGCGGCCTGGAGTTGAGCTACGAGGCGGTGCTGCACGGCATCACCGGCGCCGAGCAGGTCGAGGTGAATGCCGGCGGCCGCGCGGTGCGCCAGCTCGCACGCACGCCGGGCGTGGCCGGCAACGACCTCGAACTCACGCTCAACATCGAGATGCAGAAGGTCGCCGAGGCGGCCTTCGGCAAGCGCCGCGGGGCGCTCGTGGCGATCGAGCCGGCGACCGGCGGCGTGCTGGCGCTGGTGTCCAAGCCCGGATACGACCCCAACCTGTTCGTCGACGGCATCTCGACCGAGGACTGGAAGTCGCTCAACGAATCGCCCGATCACCCGCTCGTGAACCGAGCGATCTTCAGCGCCTACCCGCCCGGTTCGACTTTCAAGCCCTTCATGGCGATGGCGGGCCTGTCGGCGGGCAAGCGCACGATCACGCAGACGATCCCCGATCCGGGCTACTTCATGTTCGGCGGCCACCGTTTCATGGATGACAAGCCCGGCGGCCACGGCATGGTGGATCTGCCGAAATCGATCGTCGTGTCGTGCAACACCTACTACTACCAGCTCGCCAACGACCTGGGCATCGACGGCATCGCGAACTTCATGCGCCCGTTAGGCTTCGGGTCGCGTACCGGCATCGACGTGCCCGGCGAGGCCGAGGGCGTGCTGCCGACGCCGGAATGGAAGAAGAAGCGCTTCCGCAAGAAGGAACATCAGAAGTGGTTCGGCGGCGAGACGATCTCGGTCGGCATCGGCCAGGGCTACAACGCCTACACGCCGCTGCAGATGGCCAACGCGCTGGCGGCGCTCGTCAATGACGGGAAGATGTTCCGGCCGCACGTGGTGCGTCATGTCGTCAATCCGGCGACGGGCGAACGCCGCGTCGTCGAGCCCGAGCCGATCCGCACCATCCCCCTCAAACCCGAGCATGTGGCCGCGGTGCGTCAGGCGATGGTGGACGTGAACAGGGCCGGTACCGGGGCGCGCGCCTTCGCCGGCGCGCCCTACTCGGCCGGTGGCAAGACCGGCACGGCGCAGGTATTCTCGCTGCGCGGCCAGCGCTACGTCGAAGGGCGCGTGAGCGAGCGCCTGCGCGACCATTCGTGGTTCATCGCCTACGCGCCGGCCGACAAGCCGACGATCGCGCTCGCGGTGCTGGTAGAGAACGGCGGCTTCGGCGCGCAGTCGGCGGCGCCGATCGCCCGCCAGGTGATCGACTTCCACCTGCTCGGCAAGCGCCGCGAACAGCCGGCCGGCGAGGATATCGATGCGGGCGACGAGGGCGACGAGCACGCGGGCCACAAGCACGCGGAGGTGCATGCCGCAGATCCCGCTCAGCCCGATGCGGGCGGGCACGACGAGGGGGTTCGTTCCGAATGACCGACACGCGTTTCCATCCGCGCGAGCTGCTCAGCGGCTTCCTGCGCCCGATCGACCCGCCCTTGCTGCTGCTGCTCGGCCTGCTGCTCGCCTACGCTTTCGTCGTGATGATGAGCGCCTCGCCGGAGCGCGTCGCCTCCCTGCAGGTGAACACCGTCGTCGCGCTCGCGGCGATGTGGGCGACGGCTCGCCTGCCGGCCCAGCGCCTGCTGAGCCTTGCGCTGCCGCTGTACGTGATCGGCGTGCTGCTGCTCGTCGCCGTCGATCTCTTCGGCGAGACCTCGAAAGGGGCGACACGCTGGCTCGACATCGGCGTGACGCGCATCCAGCCGTCCGAGATCATGAAGATCGCCATGCCGTTGATGCTCGCGTGGTACTTCCAGCAGCGCGAGGGCCAGATCGGCCTGCGCGAGTTCGTCGTCGCGGGCCTGCTGCTGGTCGTGCCGGTCGGACTGATCATGGTGCAGCCGGATCTCGGCACGGCGGTGTTGGTGACCGCCGCGGGCGTGTATGTGATCTACTTCGCCGGCTTGTCGTGGAAGCTGATCGTGCCGGTGGTCGCCGTCGGCGTGATCGGCATCGTCGCGATCGTCGGTTTCGGCGACCACATCTGCCAGCCGGGCGTCGAATGGCCGGGTCTGCGCGAATACCAGAAGCATCGCGTATGCACGCTGCTCGACCCGACGCAGGATCCGCTCGGCAAGGGCTTCCACATCATCCAGTCGACGATCGCGATCGGCTCGGGCGGGGTGCTCGGCAAGGGCTGGATGGGCGGCACGCAGACCCACCTCGCCTTCCTGCCCGAGCGCCACACCGATTTCATCTTTTCGGTGCTCTCCGAGGAGTTCGGCCTGATCGGCATCGTGCTGCTGCTGACGATCTACGCGCTGCTGCTGCTGCGCGGCTTCTACATCGCGGCGACGGCGCCGACGCTCGCGACGCGCCTGCTCGGCGGCGCCATCACGATGATTTTCTTCACCTATGCTTTCGTTAATATGGGCATGGTCAGCGGTATCCTGCCGGTCGTGGGGGTGCCGCTGCCCTTCATCAGCTACGGCGGAACCGCGCTCGTCACGCTGTGTCTCGGGATCGGGATACTGATGAGCATCCAGCGCAGCCGCGTGCTCGCGCAGGCGTGATTACGGAGACAGACCGATGCCGACGCATACCCTGCAAACCGGCCCGTCCGGATACAAGCTGCTGTTCGCGGGCCTGATCGCGGCCGTGCTGGCGCTGGCCGGCTGCAGCACGACGCCGCCGCTGGCCGGCACCGCCGCGACATCGCCCCAGCCCGCGCCGGCGCCGGGCAAGAGCGCAGTCGTGCAGAAGCGCGGCGGCGCCTACTACAAGGACGACGGTCCGGGCGACAACCCGCCGGCCAACCTCGACGACATCCCCGACGCGCAGCCGCGCGCGGAGCCGCTGCACCGCTTCGCCAACCGCCCGTACAACGTGTTCGGCGAGGACTACGTGCCGGCGACCGCCGTGATGCCCTTCCGCCAGCTCGGCCGCGCGAGCTGGTACGGCAAGCGCTTCCACGGCAAGCCGACGTCCAGCGGCGAGCCCTACGACATGTACTCGATGACCGCCGCCCATCCGACGCTGCCGATCCCGAGCTATGCGCGCGTCACGCATCGCGCGAGCGGGCGCTCGGTGGTCGTGCGCATCAACGACCGCGGGCCGTTCCACAAGGGCCGCGTCATGGATCTGTCCTACGCGGCCGCGCATCGCCTGGGCTACGCGAACGTCGGCAGCGCGGAGGTCGAAGTCGAGGCCATCGTCCCCGACGGCGTCGAGATGATCGCGACCGAAAAACCGATCCCGCCGCTGCCCGGGCGCAAGCCGGCGGCCTTCGTGCCGCCGACGCCGGTGCCGGTCGAACCGCCGGTGCAGCTCGCGATGGCCGAGCCGTCCACGCTCACGGATGCCACGCGCGGCATCTTCCTGCAGCTCGGTGCGTTTTCCTCCGTGGCGAGCGCGGAAGGCTTCCGCGGCATGGTGCGCGATGCCTTCGCGGAGCATGCCGACCGTCTCGAAGTCCTCGCCGACGGCAAGCGCTACCGCCTGCATCTCGGCCCCTTCGCGTCGGTGACGGAAGCGAAGGGCGAGGCCGAACGCATTGCGCGCGAACTGAAGTTCCGCCCCTTCGTCGTAACCCGCTGATGCAATCTGAACCAATTGCTGCCTGCGCCGGTCTCCTGTCGGGGTCGGTCAAGCCTCTATAATCGATCCTTTGCCCCGACCCTCCCGCCGGCCGGCTTCTTCCTGCCCCGATACCTGCCCACTGCCACCCGTCTGCCGAATCTCATGCGTTTTCTCGCCGCCCTGCTGTTCGCCGTCGTCTCCTTCGCAGTTTCCGCCCAGAACGTCCCCCCCCCCACGCTCGCCGCCCGCAGCTGGTTGCTGATGGACCAGGCCACCGGCCAGGTGCTCGCCGCGCGCGAGGCCGACGCGCGCATCGAGCCCGCGTCGCTGACCAAGCTGATGACGGCCTACCTGACCTTCGCGGCGCTCAAGAGCGGCAGCATCACGCTGCAGCAGACGGTGCCGGTGTCCGAGAGGGCCTGGCGCATGGAAGGCTCGCGCATGTTCATCCAGCCCGACAGGCCGGTCACGGTCGAGGAGCTGGTGCAGGGCATGATCATCCAGTCGGGCAACGACGCCTGCGTCGCGCTCGCCGAGCTGATCGCCGGCAGCGAGGAATCCTTCGCCCACCTGATGAACCGCGAGGCGCAGCGCCTGGGCATGAAGAACACCAGCTTCATGAACTCCTCGGGCCTGCCCGACCCCAACCACTACACCACCGCGCGCGACCTGTCGCTGCTCGCGTCGGCGATCTCGCGCGACTTCCCCGAGTACTACCGCTACTACTCGCAGAAGGAATACACCTACAACAAGATCACGCAGCCGAACCGCAATCGCCTGCTGTGGCTCGATCCGACCGTCGACGGCCTGAAGACCGGCCACACCGCGGCGGCCGGCTACTGCCTGATCGCATCGGCCCTGCGCGGCCAGCGCCGCCTCGTGTCGGTGGTGCTGGGCACCGATTCCGACACCATCCGCGCGCAGGAATCGCTCAAGCTGCTGAACTACGGCTTCCAGTTCTTCGACACCGCCAGACTGTATTCGGCGAACCAGGAGCTGTCGCGCTTCCGCGTGTGGAAGGGCGAAAAGAACGAGCTGCCGGTGGGCTTCCTCAAGGACTTCGTGATTTCCCTGCCCAAGGGCCAGGCCGAGAAGGTGCAGAGCCAGCTCACCAGCCAGCAGCCGGTCGTCGCGCCGCTGCAGAAGGGGCAGCAGGTCGGCACGCTGCAGCTCACCCTCGACGGCCAGCCGATCGGCGAATACCCGGTCGTCGCGCTGCAGGACGTTCCCGTCGCCGGCTTCTTCGGCCGCCTGTGGGATACGATCGTGATGTGGATCAAGAGCCTGTAAGAGGCCTGCGGAGGCGCTCATGAGCATCTGTTACCTCGACGGCACCTACCAGCCGCTGACCGAGGCACGCATCTCGCCGATGGACCGCGGCTTCCTCTTCGGCGACGGCGCCTACGAGGTGATCCCGGTGTATTCGCGCCGGCCCTTCCGCATCGCCGAGCACATCGCGCGTCTCGGGCGCACGCTGGACGCGGTGCGCATCCCGAACCCGCATACGGCCGCGGAATGGGAAGCGATCGTGAGCGAGCTCGTCGCGCGCAACGCCTGGGTGGACCAGTCGATCTACCTGCAGGTGTCGCGCGGTCCGGACGAGCGGCGCAACCACGCCTTCCCGGCGGTGATGCGCCCGACGGTGTTCCTGATGAGCGAGGCGCTCGTGACGCCGTCGGCCGACGTGCTGGCGAGCGGCGTTGCGGCCGTGAGCGCTGCCGATTTCCGCTGGGCGCGCTGCGACCTCAAGACCACCGCGCTGCTGGCGAACTGCCTGCTGCGCCAGGTCGCCATCGACAAGGGCTGTGCCGAGACGGTGCTGTTCCGCGACGGCTTCCTCACCGAAGGCGCGGCGTCCAACATCTTCGTCGTGCGCGACGGCGTGATGCTCGTGCCGCCCAAGAGCCACCTGATGCTGCCCGGCATCACCTACGACGTGGTGCTGGAACTGGCGGCCACGCACGGTCTCGAACATGCGGTGCGCGAGATCCTCGAGGACGAGGTGCGCACCGCCGACGAGGTGTGGCTCACCTCGTCGACCAAGGAAGTGCTCGCGATCACCAGCCTGGACGGACGCCCGATCGGCGACGGCCGGCCCGGTCCGGTGGGGCGCGAGATGCATGCCTGGTACCAGGAATTCAAGAACACGGTGATGCGCGTTGGCTGACCAGAACCCCGAAACCCTCCTCGAGTTTCCCTGCGATTTCCCGATCAAGATCATGGGCGCGCGCGTGGACGAGTTCGCGCAGGCCGTCGTCGACGTCGTGCGCAAGCATGCGCCGGATTTCGATCCCGCGACGGTGCAGATGCGGCCGTCGAGCAAGGGCAACTACATTTCCCTGACCTGCACCGTGCGCGCCGTGTCGAAGGCGCAGCTCGATGCGCTGTACCGCGAGCTGTCCGGTCACCCGCTGGTGAAGGTGGTGCTGTAGTGCAGGTGGTGGACGCCCTGCCGCTGGTCGTGCGCCGGCTCGGCCTCGTCGAGTACGAGCCGACCTGGGCGGCGATGCGCGCGTTCACCGACGCGCGCACCGACGAGACCGCCGACGAGCTGTGGCTGCTGGAGCACCCGCCGGTATTCACGCTCGGCCAGGCCGGCAAGCCCGAGCACCTGCTGCGCGAGACCGGCATCCCGCTGGTGAAGATCGACCGCGGCGGCCAGATCACCTACCACGGACCCGGTCAGATCGTCGTCTACCTGCTCATCGACCTGCACCGCCGCCGCCTCAAGGTGCGCGAGATGGTCACGCTGATGGAGCAGGCGCTCATCGACTGCCTCGCCGATTACGGCCTCGCGGCCGCGCGCAAGGACGGCGCGCCGGGCGTGTATATCGGCGGCGACAAGATTGCGGCGCTGGGCCTGCGCGTCAGGAACGGCTGCAGCTACCACGGCCTTGCGCTCAACGTCGATGCCGACCTCGCGCCGTTCTCGGCGATCAACCCCTGCGGTTACGAGGGGCTGAAGACGATCAGGATGAAGGATTTCGGCGTGACCGACGGCGTCGCCGAAGTGGGGGAGCACCTGCTCGCCCATCTCGAGCGGCTGCTCGCACCCCGGCCGGCCATCGACAGGCCATAATGCGGCGGGTGCCACAAGCGCCCGTTACCCCGAAGAGACGAGAGACATTGCATGGAAAACGAGAACCGCAAGCAGCGTGGCGCAGAGAAGACCGCGCGCATCCCGATCAAGATCGTGCCCGCCGAGCGGCTGAAGAAGCCGGAGTGGATCCGCATCAAGCTGGGCGCCGGCCAGGAGGCCGAACGCTTCAACGAGATCAAGGCGACGCTGCGCGACCACAAGCTGCACACGGTGTGCGAGGAAGCTTCCTGTCCGAACATCCACGAATGCTTCGGCAAGGGCACGGCGACCTTCATGATCATGGGCGACATCTGCACGCGCCGCTGCCCGTTCTGCGACGTCGGCCACGGCCGTCCCGAGCCCTTGAACGCCGACGAGCCGAAGGATCTTGCGGCGACGATCGCCGCGATGCGCCTCAACTACGTCGTGATCACCAGCGTCGACCGTGACGACCTGCGCGACGGCGGCGCCCAGCACTTCGTCGAATGCATCCGCGAGACGCGCGCCGCTTCGCCGAAGACCGCGATCGAGGTGCTGGTGCCGGACTTCCGCGGCCGCATGGAGATCGCGCTGGAGATCTTCGACCAGGCGCCGCCGGACGTGATGAACCACAACCTCGAGACGGTGCCGCGCCTGTACAAGCAGGCCCGCCCCGGTGCCGATTACGCGTATTCGCTGAAGCTGCTCAAGGAATTCAAGGCGCGCCACCCGGAGGTGCCGACGAAGTCCGGCCTGATGGTGGGGCTCGGCGAGACCGACGAGGAGATCCTCGAGGTGATGCGCGACCTGCGCGCGCACGACGTGGAGATGCTGACGATCGGCCAGTACCTGCAGCCGTCGACCGGCCACCTGCCGGTGCTGCGCTACGTGCACCCGGACACCTTCAAGATGTTCGAGACCGAAGCGCTGAAGATGGGCTTCAAGAACGCCGCCTGCGGCCCGATGGTGCGGTCGAGCTACTGGGCCGACCAGCAGGCGCACGGCGCCGGCGTGGTCTGAGAGCTTGCGAATAAATCTACTGCGCGACCCGATTTCGCCCCTGTGATGCTCGTCGTACCGCTTGTACGACTGCGCTTCTCGGGCCGAACTCGGGCCGCTCGCTACGATTTCTTCACAAGCCCCGAACTTGGCCGTTAACGCAGACGGGCGCGGAACCGGGGGGAAGCCCCCCGGCCGCGCCCTTCCCCTTTAGCGGTAAAGGCGTTCCTCGCGCTCGTGCCGTTCCTGCTCCTCGATGCTCAGCGTCGCGGTCGGACGCGCGAGCAGGCGGCCGACGCCGATCGGTTCGCCGCTGACCTCGCAGTAGCCGTAGCTGCCGTCCTCGATGCGGCGCAGCGCGGCTTCCACCTTGTGCAGCAGCTTCAGTTCGCGGTCGCGGATGCGTTGTTCCAGCACCTGTTCCTCTTCCTGCGTCGCGCGGTCGGCCTCGTCCGGGGTCGCGACGGTTTCGCGCAGGTGCGAGCGGGTTTCCTCGCTGTTTTCGCGCAGCTCGGCCTGCAGCTGGAGCAGGCGCCGGCGGAAGAATTCGAGCTGCGCGGCGTTCATGTAGTCGTCCGCCGACATCGCCAGCAGTTCGGCTTCGGAGAGTGTGCCGTTGCGTGTGGCAGTTGCCGTCATCATGAGTTCTCCGTGTTGCCACCCCTTGCACCGCGGTGCCTCGGGGCCAAGTCCAATAAATGAAAAAAGGGTAACTCCGGCACGCGCACGTTACCCGTCACGGGGGTATGCTCACGGGCGCTTCGAGTGAAACCCGTCCCTGGAGACCGTCATGCGTTGCATTCTGCGAGCTTTCGCCCTGCTTGTCATCTGTGTGCCGGCTTGGGCGGCCGGACTGGGGAACATCACCGACTCCGAGGCCTCCGGCGGGCTGCGCGAGGCACTGACGCAGGGCGCCGGGCGCGCGGTCGAGATGCTGGGCCGCAAGGACGGTTTCCTCGCCAACAAGAAGGTGAGGATACCGCTGCCCGACGGGCTCGCGCAGGTCGAGCCGGTGATGCGCATGGCCGGCCGCGGCAAGGACTTCGACCAGCTCGTGACGGCGATGAACCGCGCCGCCGAGGCGGCGGTGCCCGAGGCGAAGACCCTGCTGGTCGACGCGGTGAAGCAGATGTCGGTCGAGGATGCGCGCACCATCCTGAGCGGGGGCGACGATTCGGCGACGCGCTACTTCAAGTCGAAGACGCAGACGCGCCTCGCGGAGAAGTTCCTGCCCGTCGTGAAGCAGAGCACCGACCGGCTGGCGCTCGCCGAGCAGTACAACAAGCTCGCCGGCCAGGCCGCGGGCTTCGGCCTGGTGAAGAGCGAGGACGCGCAGATCGAGGGCTACGTGACGCGCAAGGCGCTCGACGGCCTGTACCTGATGATCGGCGAGGAGGAAAAGGCGATCCGCAGGAATCCGGTGCAGGCTGCGGGGTCGCTGGCGCAGAAGGTGTTCGGGATGCTGGGGCAGTAGGGACTGCAGCGACTGTAGGGGGGGTAGGGCGGAAAAGCAAAGCGCCTTCCGCCGTATGCGAACCGCGGATGCTGCACATTCGGCGGATAACGCTGCGCTCATCCGCCCTACGTCAGACGGGTCGCGCCCGCATCGGGTTGTAAGCGGGCCGATGCGGCGGAGGCGATGCGGTAAAATCCGGCTTGGCGCCGCCCGTGGGCGGCGCCGTCTTTTTCCTCAGCGCAGTCCCGTCCGCAACGCCCATGTCCGCTCTCCTGAATGCCCCGCAGCGCGAAGCGATCCGCTACCTCGACGGACCGAGCCTCGTGCTGGCCGGCGCCGGCAGCGGCAAGACGCGGGTGATCACGCACAAGATCGCGCACCTGATCAACGAGTGCGGGCTGAGCCCGTCGAACATCGCGGCGATCACCTTCACCAACAAGGCGGCGAAGGAGATGCAGGAGCGCGTCGCGGGCCTGATGGGCGGGCGCGCACCGGGCGGGCTCACCGTGTGCACCTTCCACGCGCTGGGGGTGCGGATGATCCGCCAGGAGGCGGTGCACTGCGGGCTGAAGCCGCAGTTCTCGATCCTCGACGCGTCCGACACGGTGCAGATCGTCGCCGACATCTCACGCGACTCCGACAAGGCACGCTCGAAGGCGATGCAGTGGCAGATCTCGGGCTGGAAGAACGCGATGATCACGCCGGCCGAGGCCGCGCAGCTCGCCGACGACGAGATCTCGTCGGCCGCGGCGATGCTGTACGCGGAATACGAGCGCACCTTGCGCGCGTATCAGGCGGTGGATTTCGACGACCTGATCTCGCTGCCGGTGCGCCTGCTGGAGGAGAATCCGGACGTGCGCGAGCGCTGGCAGAACAAGCTGCGCTACCTGCTCGTCGATGAGTACCAGGATACGAACAAGGCGCAGTACCGGCTGCTGCGCCAGCTCTCCGGCGTGCGTGGGGCGTTCACTGCGGTGGGCGACGACGACCAGGCGATCTATGCGTGGCGCGGCGCGGACGTCGAGAACCTGAAGCTGCTGCAGCAGGATTATCCGAAGCTGAAGGTCATCAAGCTGGAGCAGAACTACCGCTCGTCGCGGCGCATCCTCACCGCGGCAAACACCGTGATCGCGAACAACGAGAAGCTGTTCGAGAAGCGCCTGTGGTCCGAGCACGGCGACGGCGAGCAGATTGCGGTGACGGCGTGCCGCGACGCGGATCACGAGGCGGAGTGGGTCGCCTCCAAGATCAGCGCGCACAAGTTCGAGCACCGCACCAAGTTCTCGGACTACGCGATCCTGTACCGCGGCAACCATCAGGCGCGCTTGATCGAGCAGCAGCTCAGGAACCAGAAGATCCCCTACGTGATGTCGGGCGGGCAGTCCTTCTTCGACAAGGCGGAGATCCGCGACCTGATGTCGTGGCTGCGCCTGCTGATGAACGAGGACGACGATTTGGCCTTCATCCGCGCGATCACGACGCCGCGACGCGGGGTCGGCGCGGCGACGATCGAGGCGATCGGCAACTACGCCGGGCGG
Source organism: Aromatoleum tolulyticum (assembly GCF_900156155.1). Classification (GTDB taxonomy): domain Bacteria; phylum Pseudomonadota; class Gammaproteobacteria; order Burkholderiales; family Rhodocyclaceae; genus Aromatoleum; species Aromatoleum tolulyticum. Next base: position 61,372 of record NZ_FTMD01000007.1, on the reverse strand, counting down.
CGCCACGTGAGCCTGTTCGCGGCGGTGTTCGAGGAAGGCGCGGCGCATGCGCTCAACGCGCGCCAGCTCGAGCAGCTGCAGGAGTTCGGCAACTTCATCAACCGCATGCAGTACCGCGCCCGCCGCGAGCCGGCCGCGCGCGTGCTGGAGGACCTGCTCGCGGCGATCCGCTACGAGGCGTGGCTGTTCGAGCACCTCGACACGCGCGAGGCGGAGTCGAAGTGGAGCAACGTGCGCGACTTCGTCGGCTGGCTGGGCCGCAAGGGCGAGGCGGACGGCAAGAACCTGATCGAGCTCACCCAGACGATCGCGCTGATCTCAATGCTGGACAAGGACGACGCCGAGTTCGACGGCGTGCAGCTGGCGACCCTGCACGCGTCGAAGGGGCTGGAGTTCAAGCACGTGTTCCTGGTCGGCGTCGAGGAAGGCCTGTTGCCGCACCAGTCCTCGATCGACGAGGACAAGGTGGATGAGGAGCGCCGCCTGATGTACGTGGGCATCACGCGCGCGCAGCGCACGCTCAACATTACCTGGTGCGAGCGGCGCAAGGCGGGCAAGGAGACGCGCACCTGCGAGCCGTCGCGCTTCATCGCCGAGATGGGCGGCGATATCAGGATGAGCGACCGCAAGACGAATGCGCCGGTGACGAAGGAAGAGGGGCGTGCGCGCATCGCGAACCTGATGGCGATGCTGGAAGGCCGCTGAGGCCTTCCTGAGTCCCTCCGATTGCGGCGGCGCCCGCTATCCCGGTTCGCCTCGGTGCTTCACAGGGCGATCGCAGGGTTTCCGCGCACCCAGTCCGCACCTTGCGGATCAATGACTGGGGAATTTGCCCCGCGGCAATAGGGAAAAGCGTCTAGCGCGCTTCTTCATCCCTCCAATTTCGGCCGTTTACGCGCGGGCCTAGAGTGACAGCGACTCCCAACCCCTTGGAGCGTTGTCATGAAAGAGCAAGATCCGCGTGAAGTGTCGGCCTCCCGCCGCGCCTTCCTGCGCGGCATCCCGGTGCTCACCGCCGCCGCGGCCGCCCTGCCGGCGCCGGCGCTGGCGGCCCACGGGCGACATCACTGGGCGATGCTCGTCGATGTGCGCAAGTGCATCGGCTGCCAGGCCTGCACCGTCGCGTGCATCCAGGAAAACGCGGTGCCGGAGGGCAGCTTCCGCACCGTCGTGTCGACCTACAGCGTCAAACTCGCCGATGCCGAGCAGCCGGCGGGCACCTACATGCTGCCGCGCCTGTGCAACCACTGCGAGGAGCCGCCGTGCATCCCGGTGTGCCCGGTCGGGGCGACCTTCAAGCGCGAGGACGGCATCGTCGCGGTCGACGGCGAGCGCTGCGTCGGCTGCGCGTACTGCGTGCAGGCCTGCCCGTACGACGCGCGCTTCATCAATCACGCGAGCAACAAGGCCGACAAATGCACCTTCTGCGCGCATCGCGTGGATGCGGGGCTGCTGCCGGCGTGCGTCGAGACCTGCGTCGGCGGGGCGCGCATCTTCGGCGACCTGAACGACCCGCAGGGCGAGCTGCGCCGCCGGCTCGATGCCGCCAAGGCCGAGGTGAAGGTGCTGAAGCCCGAACAGGGTACCGAGCCGCGCGTGTTCTACATCGGCCTCGACGAGCGCTTCCAGGGCAGGGTCCAGGGCCAGGGCACGTTGTGGCAGCCGCGCAAGGCCCACGCGTGACGCGAACAGGAGAGCGATCATGACCCCGGATATCGTCGAAACCGTCAATGTCGCGCGCGAGGTCGCGTGGCTGCCGTGGGCGGTGCAGTACTTCTTCCTCATCGGCCTGTCCTACGGCGCCTATCTCGTGTCGCTGCCCGGGCTGGTGTTCCGCCGCCGCGGCTGGGAAGGCATCTCGCGCCTGGCGCTGCTCGCGGCGCTGCTGTGCGGGCTGACCGCGCCGGTCGCGCTGCTCGCCGACCTGCATCAGCCGGGGCGCTTCTGGCACTTCTACGCCTACTTCACGCCCAGTTCGTGGATGTCGTGGGGCGCGTTCTTCATCCCCGTGTATCTCACCGGGCTGATCCTGTACGCGTGGCTCGCCTTCCGTCCGACGCTCGCGCGGCATGCGGACGAAGGCGGCCGGCTCGCCGGCCTCGCGCGCCGGCTCGCCTACGGCGGGCACGAGAGCCGCAAGGCGCTGGTCGCGGCGGCGCTGCTCGCCTTTATCGGCGCGGCGCTGGTCGCGCTGTACACCGGCGTCGAGGTGATGCTGGTGCGCGCCCGTCCGCTGTGGCACACGCCGCTGCTGCCGGTGCAGTTCTTCGTCACCGCGGTGGCGGGCGGGCTGGGTCTCGCGCTGGTGTTCAACCGCGCCCTGCCGGGCGGCGGCGATCCGGCGGCGACCCGGCGCATGGCGATCGCGCTGGCGCTCACGCAGTGTGCCGCGCTGCTCGTCGGCGCGGTGTGGCTCGTGCTGGGCATGAGCGGGATGTCGCCGGTGCATGCGCAGGCGCTGGCCGAGGTGGCGCCGTCGGCGAACTGGCAGCTGAGCGCGGCGTGGGCGGTGGTCGCGACGGCCGTTACGCTCGCGCTGGCGCTGCTGCGCCCCGGCTCGGGTCTGGCGATCGGGCTGCTCGCGCTGCATTCGGCGTGGATGATGCGCTGGACGATCTTCATCGGCGGGCAGGAGCTGCCCAAGACCGGCGCCGGCTACTACAGCTACCAGCTTCCGCTCGGCCCCGAGGGCCTGATGGGCATCGTCGGCACGGCCGGGTTGTGGATCTTCCTCTTCGTCGCGCTGACGACGTTGCTGCCGCTGGAGCGCATCGGGCGGCCGGACCGTGCCGGCGCGTGAATCGGATCAAGGGAAACCAGATCATGAAAATCGAACGTCGCGAACTGATCGCAGCCGGGGGCCTGGCCGCCTTCGCCGCGGGCTTCTCCCAGACCTTCGGCCGCATGGTGTCCGGCCTCGTCGCGGACGAACCGGTGGCGCACGGCATCCACGGCCGTTCGGCCGAGCCGGAATTCAGCGTGGATCACGCGACCGGCGAGTTGCGCCTGAATCCGAACCAGCAGGTGAGCTACACCGCCTGCCTTGGCTGCACGACGCAGTGCGGCGTGCGCGTGCGCGTCGACAAGGCGAGCGGCAAGGTGATCCGCGTCGCGGGCAACCCTTACAGCCCGCTGTCGACCGAACCGCACCTGCCGATGAAGGCCTCGGTGAAGGAGAGCTTCGTCGCGCTGTCGCGCTTCCAGGACAAGGGGCTGGCGGGGCGCTCGACCGCCTGCGGGCGTGGCAACGCGGCGATGGACCAGATCGATTCGCCGTTCCGCGTGCGGACACCGTTGAAGCGCGTCGGGCCGCGCAACGGCGGCAAGTGGCAGCCGATTTCGTTCGAGCAGCTCGTGCGCGAGCTCGTCGACGGCGGCGACCTGTTCGGCGAGGGGCACGTCGACGGCTTCCGGGCGCTGCGCGACCTCGCGACGCCGATCGACGCGGCCGCACCCGAGCTGGGGCCGAAGGTGAATCAGGTCGCGCTGATCTCCAGCGTCAATGACGGCCGCGAGGCCTTCGCGCGCCGCTTCTGGAACCAGGCCTACGGCACGCTGAACTTCGTCGGCCACGGCTCGTACTGCGGCGGCGCCTACCGCTCCGGCTCTGGCGCGCTGTTCGGCGACATGAAGAAGATGCCGCACGCGAAGCCGGATCTGGCGCACGCCGAGTTCGTGATCTTCATCGGCACCGCGCCGGGCAACGCCGGCAATCCCTTCAAGCGCACCGGCACGCTGCTCGCGCAGGGGCGCAGCGAAGGGCGGCTGGAGTACGTCGTCGTCGATCCGGTGCTGACCAACGCCGACAACCGCGCGGCGGGCGAGCGCGGGCGCTGGGTGCCGATTCGCCCCGGCACCGACGGCGCGCTGGTGATGGGCATGATGCGCTGGATGTTCGAGCACGGCCGCGTGAACACCGCCTATCTCGCGTATCCGAACCTGCAGGCGGCGGAAGCCGCGGGCGAGCCGTCCTTCACCAACGCGAGCTGGCTGGTGGTCGCCGAGAAGGGGCATCCGCGCGAAGGGCGCTTCCTGCGCGGCTCGGACATCGGCATGACGGTGGCCGAGGAGGACAAGTACAAGGAAGCCGACCCCTACCTGGTGCTGGGTCCGGCCGGCCGGCCGGTGCCGGCCGAGACGGCGAGCGGTGCCGCGCCGCTCGAAGCGGGCGGGGCGGTGATGGTCGGAGACAAGGCGCTGGCGCTGAAGACTTCGTACGAACTGCTGCGCGAATCGGCGCTGAAGCAGAGTCTGGCAGAGTACGCGGCGATCTGCGGCGTGCCCGAGGCGGTGATCACGGGCCTCGCCGACGAATTCAGCCGCCACGGCCGCAAGGCCTGCGCGATCGCGCACGGCGGCATGATGGCGGGCAATGGCTTCTACAACGCCTACGCGGTCGTCACGCTCAATGCGTTGATCGGCAACCTCAACTGGAAGGGCGGCTTCGTCGTCAATGGCGGCGGCTTCAAGGACGCCGGCGCCGGCCCGCGCTACGACCTCGAGACCTTCCCCGGGATGGTCAAGCCCCGGGGCACGCCTCTCGGGCGCAACGTGCCGTACGAGAAATCCGCCGAGTTCGCGCGCCGCAAGGCCGAAGGCAAGCCCTACCCGGCGCGCGACGCGTGGTTCCCGAACGCGCCGGGCCTCGTCACCGAGTGGTTCCCGGCGATGCTGCGCGGCTACCCCTACGGGATCAAGGCGCTGGTGCTGTGGAGCGCGAACCCGGTGTACGGCCTGCCCGGCGTACGCCCGCTGATCGAGAAGGATCTCGCCGATCCGAAGAAGATCCCGCTGATCGTGTCGGTCGACCCGCTGATCAACGAGAGCAACGCCTTCGCCGACTACATCGTGCCGGATTCGCTGATGTACGAGAGCTGGGGCTGGAGTGCGCCGTGGAACGGGGTGCCGACGAAGGCGACGACCGCGCGCTGGCCGGTGGTCGAGCCGAAGGCGACCCATACCCCCGAGGGCGACGCGATCGGCATGGAGACCTTCTTCATCGCGCTGGCAAAGGCGATGGCGCTGCCGGGCTTCGGGCCGGAGGGGCTCGCCGACATGGACGGCCAGCGCCTGCCGCTGGAGCGCCCCGAGCACTGGTACCTGCGCGGCGGCGCGAACGTCGCCTTCCTCGGCAAGGCGCCGGTCGGGGATGCGAGCGACGAGGATCTCGAGTTCTCGGGCGTGGCGCGCCTGCGCCCGCTGCTGGAGGCGACGCTGAAGGAGGATGAGTGGCGCAAGGTCGCCTTCCTGTACACCCGTGGCGGCCGCTACCAGTCGGCCGGCGAGGCGCAGGACGCGGCGAATCCCGAGTGGCAGGCCAACCGCTTCAGCAATGCGCTGTGGTTGTGGAACGACAATGTCGGCGGGGCGAAGAACAGCCTCACCGGCCGGCGCTTCGCCGGCTGTGCGACGTGGCAGCCGCCGGCGTTTGCCGACGGCACGCCGATGCGTGCGCTGCACACGGAGGCCGACTGGCCGCTGCTCGCGGTGAGCTACAAGTCTGCGCTGCAGAACTCCTACAGCATCGCGACGCGCATCACGTCGCTGCACCCGGACAACCCGGTGATCGTGCATCCCGAGGACGCCGCGCGCCTGGGCCTCGCGACCGGAGACCTCGCGCGCATGCAGACGCCCGGCGGCGAGGCGACCTGCCGCGTGATCGTGCATGCGGGCGTGATGCGCGGCGTGCTGGCGGTCGAGCATGGCTACGGCCACCGCGAACTCGGCGCGCGCGCGCACAAGTTCGGCGACGCGCGTCAGCCGCAGCGGCCGGACCTCGGCGCGGGCATCAACCTCAACGATCTGGGCCTGGTCGATCCGACCCGCGGCGGCGAGGCGCTCTGGGTCGATGCGGTGTCCGGCACCTCGGTGCGCAACGGGCTGCCGGCGAGATTGCTGAAGATCTGAGCCTTCAGTCGAGCGCCGCGGGGTCGGCGCGCAGCATCAGGCGCGCGAGTTCCGCGGCGCTGCCGACCTCGGCCTTGTCCATCACGTGCTGGCGGTGCACGTGCACCGTCTTCTCGCTGATGTCGAGCTCGCGCGCGACGAGCTTGTTGGGCAGGCCCTGCGCGACCAGGCGCGCGACTTCCAGCTCGCGCGGCGACAGGCGGGCGAGGCGTGCCTTCGCCTCGTCGCGCTGCGCGTGGCGCGAGCGGTCTTCGGCGCCGCGCCGCACGGCCGTGGCGACCGCGTCGAGCAGCGCCTGATCCTTGAACGGCTTCTGCAGGAAGTCGAACGCGCCGTGCTTCATCGCCTGCACCGCGAGTTCGACGTCGCCGTGGCCGGTGATGAAGACGATCGGCGGCAGCGCGCCGCCCGCCCGCAGGCGCTCCTGCAGCTCCAGCCCGCTCATCGTCGGCATGCGGATGTCGAGCACGAGGCAGCCGGGCGCGTCCGGCGAGTTCGCCTGCGTCGCGAGGAAGTCCTCGGCCGAGGCGTGACTCGCGACGCGCCAGCCGACCGATTCGAGCAGGAAGACCAGCGAGCGGCGGAAGGCCGCATCGTCGTCCACGACATGGATCACGGCTTCATCGGTCGGCAGCATGGTCGCTTCGGCACTCCGGTGGTTCGCTGGCGGACGGCGCCAGCGGCAGGCTCAGGATGAATTCGCAGCCCGGCTCGCCGCCGGCGTCCTCGTCGACGGTCAGGCGGCCGCGGTGGGCCTCGGCGATCGTGCGGCAGATCGACAGGCCGAGGCCGAGGCCGTCCGCCTTGGTCGTGAAGAATGGCTCGAACAGGCGCTCGCGCGCCGTGGCGTCGAGGCCGCTGCCGTGGTCGCGCACGGCGATGCGCGCGTGGCCGGCGCTGTCGCCCTTGCCCTCGTCGATTCGCACCGTCAGGCGCTGGCGCTCGGGCGGCAGGCCGCGCGCCGCATCGTACCCGTTCTTGAGCAGGTTCAGCAGCACCTGCTGGATCTGCAGCGGATCGACCTCGACGATCGCGTCGGCGGGCAAGGTGTCGTCGACGGACACTTCCGGCGCGTTCGCGAGCATGCCGCGGAACAGCGCGACCGCTTCGACGACGAGTGCTCCGGGGGCGACGCGCTCGCGCACCGCCGCGCGTTTCTTGGCGAAGCCGCGGATGCGGCCGAGGATGCCGGCGGCGCGGTCGGCCTGGCCGGCGATCTCGCCCGAGGCCTCGCGCACGGCGTCGTCGGTGAGGCGGCCGTTGTCGCTGCGGCGGATGAGGCTGTGGGCGTAATTGGCGATCGTCGCGAGCGGCTGGTTGAGTTCGTGTGCGAGCGTGCCGGACAGCTCGCCCAGCACCGACAGGCGGGCGAGGTGATCGGCCTGTTCCTGGTTGGCGCGGATGCGCAGCTCGAGGGCCTCGCGCGCCGCGAGCGCCGCGCGCAATTCGGCGGTGCGCGCATGCACGAGGTGCTCGACGCGCACCGTGTACAGGATCCACGCGGCCAGCAGCAGCGCGAACGCGGCGATCCAGCGCCAGTAGCGCTCGGCCAGCACCATCAGCGTCGGTTCGCGCAGGTAGGCGTAGGGGCCGATCTGCAGCTCGCGGAACATCTCGTGCACGGCCTGGTAGTCGGCGGGGACGGCCCATTCCATGCCGTCGCGCGCGGCGGACATCGCCAGCAGCGCGAGCGTGACTTCCTTGGCGAGTGCGGGCGGGGTGTGGCGCAGGGTCGCGAGCGGCCAGTCGGGATAGAGCCGTGTCGAGGTCGCGCAGGGGAAATCCGGCTCGCTGCGCGCACCCAGCACCGTGAAGGCGGTGCGCCATTCGGCGCGGCTCTCGAGCAGGCAGCTGCGCACGATGCCGGCATCCGCCTCGCCGCGTGCGACGGCCTCGAACACGCCCGTCATCGGCAGGCCGACGACCTTCAGTTCGGCGAAGTCGCGCTGCGGGTCGATGCCCTGTGCGGCGAGTTCGCGCCAGATCGTCTGGAAGCCGCCGAATCCCTCGGTCGATACGACCGCGACGCGCCGCCCGCGCAGGTCCGCGAGCGTGCGCAGGGCACCGTTGCCGGCCTTCACGATCACCGCGGAGCCGATCGAGCGTTCGGGCGCGCGCGGCGGGCCGGGGTCCAGCGTCAGGATGCGGCTCGCGCCGAGTTCGGCTTCGAGTTCGACGTAGTGGCCGGGGTTGGTGATGAGGAAATCGATCTCGCCCGCGGCGGCGGCGTCGCGCAGGCCGCGGTGGTCGAGCTGCACGAGGCTGACCGTGTGCCCGGGCAGCGCGGCCTGCAGTCGGCGCAGCACCGGCGACCATTCCCCGATGGCGGCTTCCGTGCCGAGGAAGGCGAGCACGCCGATGCGCACCGCCGCGGCGTCGTCGGCCGGGGTCGCGCGGGCCGGCGCGAGGGCGGCGAGGAGGAACAGCACGGCGCCGAGCAGGCGCCGTACGCCGGGGTATGCAGGCATCGGGCAAGCATCCCGCGTTCGCTGCGGTCGGTCAAGCGGCCGTCATGGAGGCCGGTGCCGGCGGGTAGCGATGCACGGCTCGCGACGGGCGCGGTGTGACGCTTTTCACAGCTGGCTGTGCATAACCTGCGCGATTTCACCCACCCGCAACGCGTCTCCGTAGAATGCTCCGCGGGATTTCCCTGTCCGACCGCCATCGTCCGGATGGCAGCTGCGGGCCTTCGAAACGACATTTCCGGTGGAACTGAACTGATGAACAATAAGCATCCGGTGTTGGTGAATTCCATGGTCCGCGGCGCAGCGGCGGCCGCAGTTGCGGTACTGGCCCTGACGTCCGGTGCCGCGAGCGCCGAAGAACGTGCCTGCCAGGGGCGGCTCGCGCCCATCAGCGCGAAGATCACGACGAATGCCATCGGGCCGGGGGACACGCTGGGCGTCCTCGCCGGCAAGATCGATGGTCAGCTCAAGCTCAACTGCGGCATCCAGGGCAAGGCCTTCTTCAACCCGGACGGCACTTTCGGGGGCTTCACGCACACGCTGGTGTGCGGAGACACGATGTCGGAGTTCGGGCAGGCCGTGCACTCGCAGGTCGTCGCGCTCAGCCGCTACGACGGCATGCCGCAATTCACGAGCTGCGGCATTCCGGGCATGGACCTGCAGTACGGCAGCTTCCGCGAGATCACCGAGCCGCAGAGCGGACGCGGCATCTTCTCGCCGACCGGCGGGGGCCGCCTCGAAGTCGAGGGCACGGTCAATTGCGCCGGCGCCGTCGACATGAAGATCTCGGGCGAGGTCTGCGTCGTCTACTGAGGAGCCGGCGCTCGCCGTCTTATTTCGCGACCGGCGGCTCCGCGAATTTCGCGCCGCCGCTGTTCGCCAGGTAGGCCACCGCACGCTGCACCTCGGTATCGGTGAGATCGGCGCCGCCGCCGCGCGGCGGCATCTGGCGGATGCCGCCGATCGCGTTTTTCGTCAGCGTATCGAAGCCCTGTGCGATGCGCGGCGCCCACGCGGCGGCATCGCCCGTCTTCGGTGCGCCGAGTGCGCCCGCGGCGTGGCAGCCGGCGCAGGTGCCTTGGTAGATCTGTTCGCCGGTGCGGCTGCCCGGCGCGACCTTCTGCACTTTCAGCGAGATCTTTGCGACCGGTTCGATGCGGCTGGCGCGGGCTTCCGGGTCGCCCTGCTGCGGCTGGCTGCAGGCACCCAGCAGCGCGGCGATCAGCGCGAGGGCGGGCAGTGCGGCGCGGCGCGGGAGACTGTCGGGGGACCGGGTGGGCCGGTGGCGCAGGGCGGACATGCGGGCTCCTTGCTGATGTTGTTCGAGGAAGCCGGAAGTATAGCCGCCACGCCGGCCGCGGGCCGGGTGGCGGATGCGAGCCGGCGGCCCGGCCTACCCGCGGCGGGCAGTCCTGCCCGCAGGCTCGCACGCGGCGCCGCGCAAACAAAAAAGCCGGGACGTCGCCGGCTGATTCGTGTGCTGCGGAACAGTGCCCGCTTACTGCACGCGCGCCTCGACGCGACGCGCCTCGGCGGCGTCGCCGCCCCCCAGCGTCACCGCCGGACGGCGCAGCAGCACGCGCTCGGCCGGCACGCCCGCCTCGAGCAATGCGTCGCGCACGGCCAGCGCGCGGTTCTTCGACACCTCGGCATTCACCGCGGCGCCGCCGGTCTCGTCATGGAAACCCGACAGCAGCACCTTCTTCCCGGGCGCCGCATCCAACGCGACGACGATCGTCGCGATGTCCGGCGACGCATCGGCCGGCAGCGTTGCTTCGCCGACCGCGAAATAGAATTTCACCAGCGCCTCGCCCACCTCCGTGACGTCGGCGAACTCGCCCGCCGCCGCCGCAACCGGCGCCGGCACGTCGGCCGCACGCAGTTTCCAGGTCCCGAGGCCGATCACCAGCGCGATCACCAGCGCGATGACGCCGAAGAGCACACCGATGACAACGTTGAGTTCGCCGTCTTCCTGATCGAACATGTTCTACGCTCCAATCACAGGGTTATCCCGCGTATGCAGGGTCGGCGGGCAGTTTAGCCGAAACGTCGGCGACTCGTATCCAATCATTTCACGGACGATCGCTGCCACGGCGCGGAATTCGCCGCATCGGACGGCCGACCAGGCGGCAAGCCTGTTGCCTCGGGCGCGCCGTGGCGTTTGAATATGCAAAGTTCAAGTGGGTACGCACCGACCGCAGCGGTATCGGTGCCCGTGAACGGGTGCAGCAGCGAGGAGAGAAATGGACATACCGACGATCATCGAGAAGCCCACGGTCCTGGTGGTCGACGACACCCCGGACAACCTGTCGCTGATGTCCGGCCTGCTCAAGGACCGCTACAAGGTCAAGGTCGCCAACAATGGCGACAAGGCCCTGCGCGTCGCCCGCGGCGAACCGTCGCCCGACCTGATCCTGCTCGACATCATGATGCCCGGTCTCTCCGGCTACGACGTGTGCGAGGCGCTCAAGGCCGATGCGGTCACGCGCGACATTCCCATCATCTTCCTCACCGCGATGACCGCGACCGAGGACGAGACGAAAGGCCTCGCGATGGGCGCGGCCGACTTCATCACCAAGCCGGTCAATCCGCCGGTGGTGCTGGCGCGCGTCGCGACCCACCTGCACATCAAGGCCGCCGCCGACTTCCTGCGCGACAAGAACGCCTACCTCGAAGCCGAGGTCGCGCGGCGTACGCGCGAGCTCGCCGCGATCCAGGACGTCGCGATCCTCGCGATGGCCTCGCTCGCGGAGACGCGCGACAACGACACCGGCAACCACATCCGCCGCACCCAGTTCTACGTCAGGGTGCTGGCCGAGCACCTGCAGCCCCACCCGCGGTTCCGCGATTTTCTCAGCGACGGCACGATCGACATGCTGTTCAAGTCGGCCCCGCTGCACGACATCGGCAAGGTGGGCATCCCCGACCGCATCCTGCTCAAGCCCGGGCGCTTCGACGCCGCCGAATTCGAGACGATGAAGGCCCACACCACGCTCGGCCGCGACGCGATCATCCACGCCGAGCGCAAACTCGGCATGGACGTCGACTTCCTCCGCCTCGCCAAGGAGATCGCCTATTACCATCAGGAAAAGTGGGACGGCTCGGGCTACCCGGAAGGCATCGCCGGCGACGCGATCCCGATTTCGGCGCGCCTGATGGCGCTGGCCGACGTGTATGACGCGCTGATCAGCCGGCGCGTGTACAAGGACGGCATGTCGCACGAGGAGGCGGCCGCGATCATCCGCGCCGGCCGCGGCTCGCACTTCGACCCCGACATTGTCGATGCCTTCATCGAACTGCAGGACGAATTCCGCGTCATCGCCGCGCGCTTTGCCGATTAGATCGACACCGCCGCGCCCCACAGGAGCCGCTAGGATGAACCTCTCGATGACCGCGCTGGAGCGCCGCTCGCTCGCGGCCAAACTGATGCTGGGCTTCGCCGGCCTGCTGCTGGTCGTCGGCGGCATCAGCCTGAATTCGCTGTACAGCCAGCAGCGGCTGAACGACGAACTGCAGGCGCTGTACGAAAAGGAGCTGATGGGCGTCTCGCACGTCAAGGAGGCGCGCATCCAGTTCGCGCAGATGGGCCATGCCCTGCGTCAGGCCATCCTGCCGCAGACGCCCGGCGAACGCGACCAGGCCTTCCGCCAGCTCGCCGAATCGGAGAGCCGCCTGCTCCGCGAACTGGAAGCCGCCGCGAAGCTGTTCCACCGCCAGGACAACCGTGAACGGCTGGCGCGCTTCGAAGAGCGCTTCGCACAGTACAAGGCCAGCATCGCGCGGATCGTCGATCAGCAGAAAAGAGGCGATCTCATGGATGCGCTGGGCGCGGTCGCCTCGCCCGAATTCCAGCTCTCCGGCCAGGCCGCCGGCGACACGCTGGTCGACATCGCGCGGGCCATGGAGGAGGAGGCCTACGACGCCGCGCGGCGGGCCGATGGGCGCATGGTAGAGATCAAACGCACCACCTACGCCCTGATCGGCGGCGGCGGCGTCCTCGCGCTGCTGCTGGGTGCGCTCGTCGCGCTGTCCATCCGCCGGCCGACCGAACGCCTGCGCTCCGTCGTCGAGCAGATCGCTGCCGGCCGCTTCGACCAGCCCGTCCCGCACACCGAATTCCCCAACGAGATCGGCGATCTCGCGCGCGCGATCGAAGTGCTGCGCGTCGAAGCGCGCAAGGTCGAGACGCAGCGCTGGCTCAAGACCCACCTCGCGGCGATCTCGGGCGACCTGCAGACATCCGCCGACCTTGCCGAACTCGCGCAAAAATTCCTCTCCAACCTCGCGCCGGTCCTCAAGCTCGGCCATGCAGCGTTCTACTACCACGACGAAGCCGCATCCCGGCTCGTCCTGCTGGCGGGCTACGCCCTGCGCGGGCCGGCGCAACCCGTCCCGCAGTTCGCCCCCGGCGAAGGCCTGGTCGGGCAATGTGCGCTCGAGCGCGCGCCGATCATCTTCACCAACCCCCCCACCGACTACATCCACATCGGCTCCGGGCTGGGCGAAGCCGCCCCGCGCGCGATCGCCGTCTTCCCCGTGCAGCGCACCGAGCGCCTGCTGGCGGTGGTGGAGCTCGCCACTTTCGACGGGTTCGACGCCCCCCAGCTGGCCCTGCTCGACGGCGTGATGCCCATCCTCGCGATGAGCCTCGAGATCCTCGAGCGCAACGCGCGCACGCAGACGTTGCTCGAGGAGACGCAGCGCCAGGCCGAGAACATGGAACAACAGGCGCGCCAGCTCGAGGAGCAGACCGTCGAACTCGAAGCCCAGCAGGCCTCGCTGCGCGAAACCTCCGCCAACCTCGCGATCCTCGAAGAGCGCAGCCGGCTGATCCTCGGCTCGGTCAAGGACGGCATCATCGGCCTCGATCAGGACGGCGTGATGACCTTCGCCAATCCCGCCGCGTCCGCGATGCTCGGATACACCGAGGAGGAATTCGTCGGCCAGCCCGTGCATGCCCTCATCCACCACAGCTACCCGGATGGCCACCTTTTCCCGCGCGACGAATGCTCGATGTACCTCACCGGCCAGGACGGCCAGGCGCGCACCGTCGACAGCGAAGTCCTGTGGCGCAAGGACGGCACCCCGCTGCCGGTCGAATACTCCACCACCCCCATCCACAAGGACGGCGCGCTCGTCGGCACCGTCGTCGTGTACCGCGACATCACCGAACGCAGGGCGGCCGAAAAGGCCCTCGCCGACCAGCGCGCCTCGCTGCAGTACATCCTCGACCACAGCCCGGTCGGCACCGCCTTCACCACCGACGGCGTGTTCCGCTACACCAACCCCGAATTCACGCGCATGTTCGACAGCCGCCCGGGCGATCCCGCGCTGCACATCTACGCATCGCCCGAAGACCGCCTGCGCATGATCGAGGACCTGCGCCGCGACGGCTACATCCGCGACCGCGAAATGCGCCTGGTGGCTGCCGGCGGCGAGCTGCGCGACTTCTTCGTCACCTTCATGCCCTTCGCCCACGAGGGCGAGAAAGGCGTCATGGGCTGGCTGCTCGACATCACCGACCGCAAGCGCGCCGAGGCCGAAATCCTGCGCGCCAAGGAACTCGCCGAAGAGGCCACGCGCGCCAAGAGCGACTTCCTCGCCAACATGAGCCACGAAATCCGCACGCCGATGAACGCCATCATCGGCATGTCGCATCTTGCCCTGCAGGGGCCGCTCGACCGCAAGCAGCGCAACTACATCGAGAAAGTGCACCGCGCCGGCGAGAACCTCCTCGGCATCATCAACGACATCCTCGACTTCTCGAAGATCGAAGCCGGCAAGATGTCGATGGAAACGGTCGAATTCCGACTCGAAGACGTCATGGACCACCTCGCCAACCTCGTCGGCCTCAAGACCGAGGACAAGGGGCTGGAGCTGCTGTTCAACGCCGCCCCCGACGTCCCCACCGCCCTCATCGGCGATCCGCTGCGCCTCGGCCAGGTCCTGGTCAACCTCGGCAACAATGCGGTCAAGTTCACCGAATCGGGCGAGATCGTCGTCGGCATCGACACCGTCGCGCAGACCGCCGACGAGGTCGAACTGCACTTCTGGGTGCGCGACACCGGCATCGGCATGAGCCCCGAACAGTGCGAATCGCTGTTCCGCAGCTTCAGCCAGGCCGACGCCTCGACTACGCGCAAGTACGGCGGCACCGGCCTCGGTCTCGCGATCTCGAAAAACCTCGTCGAAATGATGAAGGGTCGCATCTGGGTCGAAAGCGCCGTCGGCCACGGCTCCACCTTCCACTTCACCGCCCGCTTCGGCCTGCAGGCCGAACCCATGAGCCGGCGCATGTTCCGCGCCGACGAACTGCAGGGCGTGCGCGTCCTCGTCGTCGACGACAACGCCTCCGCGCGCGAAATCCTCTCCGCGATCGTGCGGCACTTCGGCCTCACGGTCGATGTCGCATGGGACGGCAGCCAGGCGCTCGACATGATCGCCGCCGCCGACGGCCGCCGCACCCCCTACGACCTCGTGCTGATGGACTGGAAGATGCCCGTCATCGACGGCGTCGAAGCCGTGCGCCGCCTGCAGGCCAGCCACCCGGCGCGGCTGCCGGCCGTCATCATGGTCACCGCCTACGGCCGCGAAGAGGCGCTCGGCTCGGCCGAACTGCGCGGCGTCGCCGTCAAGTCCGCCCTCACCAAGCCGGTCACCGCATCCCGCCTGCTCGAAGCCATCGGCGAGGCCCTCGACAAGCGCGGCCTGGTCGATACCCGCGCGCATGAGAGCATCGACGGCTCCAGCGCCGCGATGGCGGCCCTCGCCGGTGCCCGCGTGCTGCTCGTCGAAGACAACGAAATGAACCAGGAACTCGCCACCGACCTGCTGCGCCAAGCCGGCATGGAGGTCGTCGTCGCCGGCAACGGCCAGGAAGCGCTCGACATCCTCGCCCGCGACGCGCGCTTCGACGGCATCCTCATGGACTGCCAGATGCCCGTCATGGACGGCTACACCGCCACGCGCGAAATCCGCCGCAACCCCGCGTGGGCGGGGCTCCCCGTGCTCGCGATGACCGCCAACACCATGGCCGGCGACCGCGACAAGGCCATCGCCGCGGGCATGGACGACCACATCGCCAAG
This sequence comes from Aromatoleum tolulyticum, assembly GCF_900156155.1. GTDB lineage: Bacteria > Pseudomonadota > Gammaproteobacteria > Burkholderiales > Rhodocyclaceae > Aromatoleum > Aromatoleum tolulyticum. The sequence continues at coordinate 45,914 of NZ_FTMD01000007.1, read as the reverse complement.
CCGCTCGACGTCGCCGGCATGTTCGTCACCCTCGCCAAATGGATCCACCCAGCGGCCGCCGGCGGCGCCACCGCAACCGCCACGGCCGCACCGGCAGTGCCGGCCGCGACGGAACAAAGCGCAGCCGCCCTGCCCCCACTGCCCGGCATCGACGTCGCCGCCGGCCTCGCCACGACGATGGACAACTACAAGCTCTACCGGCGCATGCTCACGCGCTTCCGCGACACCCAGAGCCGCTTCGCCGAACAGTTCACCGCCGCCCAGTCCGACCCCGACCCGGATGCCCCCCTGCGCGCCGCCCACACCCTCAAGGGCAACGCCGGCAACATTGGCGCCCGCGGCGTCCAGGTCGCCGCCGAAGCCCTCGAGCACGCCTGCCGCGACAAGCTGCCGATGGCTCAGCTCACCCCGCTGCTCGATTGGACGCTCGCCGAACTCGCCCCCGTCATCGAAGGCCTGCAACAGCTCGGTTCGGCGGAAGCCACGCAACCGCCGGCGCAGGCAATCGTCGCGACCATCGACGCCGCGAGCCTGCAACAGGATCTGGAGCATCTCAAGGCCCTGCTGGAAGACAGCGACCCCGCCGCCGCCGAGGCCGCCGACGCCCTCACCGAACGCGCCGCCGGCACCGCGCTCGCGCCCGCCCTGAAACACGTCGCCGCCAGCGTCGCCGCCTACGACTTCGACAAGGCGCTGGAGGGCCTCGCCGGCCTGAGTGCGAGGGCGGAGTGAGAGGGCTCCCGGAGGCGACTGCCGCCGCGCCTACCGCCCTCCGAAGGCCGGATTCGTCATGCGCCGCAGATCAGGTATAATGCCGCGTTCCGTTGCCACGCCAGTGGCACAAGGCGCCCGTAGCTCAGCTGGATAGAGTACTGCCCTCCGAAGGCAGGGGTCGGACGTTCGAATCGTCTCGGGCGCGCCATACAATCAAGGAGTTAGGGCTTAGGCCTAGAGGCTGTACGGAATCCATACGGAAACCCGCTTCCAGATTTGACCCCTACAACCCTGCAGAAAAACCGGCCTCGTGCCGGTTTTTTTGTGCCTGCGCTGCCTGGGTCCCGGTGTCCCCTCGCCTGTTATCTTCCGTGTTCTCGGTCAACGAGGAGTCGCCCGCTGATGGAAGCAACGGTTGATAACCTGATCGCGCTCACACGCGATTTTTTTGCGAAGCACTGGAATACTGAGGCGGTCGGGTGTGAACCGCCAGAGTGGTCTGGGGAGTACCAGTTTGTCGGTTCGTTGCCGAACCACAACAAGCAGGGCGTCTACGCTTTCGTGAAGGCTGGCCGGGTTACCTATGTCGGTGTTGCCACTTCGAAAGGCGGCGGGCGGTACCGTGGGCACGGCCTTGGGAAGCGCTTCCAAGCCTACGCTAAGGTGATCGACGGTGCCCATACGCCTGTCGACCCGCGTCTCGTAGACGCAGGGGCGATGATGACGATTGGCTTCGGCGTCGATAATGCCTACCTCGCGAACGCGCTTGAGCTCTACCTGATCGGGCGCCTCCCTACTGAGCACAACGCGAATCGCCCTGGAAGCTGAGGGGGTGGTTCGGCAGCAAGGACAGCCTCTTTGCAAGGCCGCGCCTGACAGGTCACGTTCGCTCGATCACGATCACGCTATCCCGGTCAGTGTTTTCGCCGACATCCAGACCCCAGGCCTTGCGTTCCAGTTCGTGGACGATTTTCAGTGACTCCGCGACCGTTTTCGCCAGCTTCGCCTTCTCGATATCGCTCGTTTGGATTGCCTGATAGACCATCCTGCGTGGGCCGTCAGCCTCCTTCCGGTGGCGCGCCAGCACGGCTGCCCGTTGCTCGGTGGCCGAGTCAACGCCAGCTTCGCGACTTGAGGCAAGGCTTTTAGCGTCAAGACGTCCGTCAACTAGGTGGTCGGCGCGTGTCCGGGCGCGGGCATTTAACTCTGCCAAGGAGATGACACGCTGCCAGCTCTCTGCCTTGGCGCGTGCGTGGATTGCTTGCTTGGAAACCCCGAACTGCGAGGCCAGGTCGGCAAACGAGAGCCGCGGGTCGGTTTCGTATCCCTTGCGAACGATTGTCCATTGCTCGGCGGTGAGTCGCTGTGCCATGCCAGTGCTGCTCCATGAATTGAACAGGAACATTCTGGCGTCACGTTCTGATAACCGGCGTGGGGCGCGACGACCGATCGCACCAGACAGTCAGCGCAGCACCTCGACCAGGCAGTGCGCCTAGCTAGCGCGATCGGTGACCGACTGACATCCGTCTGAATCCTGGGGAGCGTGACAACAATAGTCCCGAGCGCTCGTAGGATCGATCGCGCAACACGTACCAGCTGCGGTCGTTGCGTCGACAAACGTCGGTAAAGCGACAATGCGTTGGCTCCTACGCATCCAAGGCGTCGCGGGGTAAGCTGGAACAACCGTTGGCCGCATACATGGACAAGACTGGATGGAGCTGAGTGCGATGCCCACCTCATCGAGACTGCAGGACCTGATCGAAGAGATCGACCGAACCGAGCTGACGATTCTCAGCCGTGCCGTAGAACGTCTTTCGGAGATAAAAGGCGACCCAGCCTCACAGGAGGAACAGCGAAGACTGGAAAAGGTCGTCCTACATGCAATTCGGGTGCTACTGCCGACTGATTCGTCTGTCTAATCGTCAGCGAAAAAACTGAGATTCTGCCAGGCGCCGCGGGCCAAACGAGAGCTCCCTACGTGGGTGGTGACAACCAGCGGCCATCTCAGCGTCGCCGCTTGACCAGCATACGGGCAAAGTCGAGCACCAGCCTACGCTCGTATTCGGTGAGATCGCGAAAGGTGCGGCGCAACTGTACGGCCTCGGGGGAGTAGTCCACGGTGGCATCCCCTTCCTCGAGACACGAATCTGTAGGAGGTTCGCGCCCTTCCGCCATGGCATACAACGCTGCAGGAGTGGTCCCCAGCGCTTTGGCTATGGCTTCGAGCTTGGTGGTGGGCAAGCGCCGCTGACCCCGCTCGAAGCGCGAAACTTCGCTCGTGTCCAGATCGGCCTCATGAGCGAGCCGCTCCTGAGACCACTCCATTTCTTGTCGTAGCGCGCGGATGATCTGCCCGATGTGCATGGGGCAGATTGTCGGGACGGGTTTGCCACCGGAGCAAAGCGCGTATGCCAAATTGCTTGCTCAAATTTGACACATAAGCAAATATTGGCGGCTTTCTGGCCTGACTGGCAAAGCCGAGAGTCCCCCCCATGTCCAAAGCCCCCGCCGCAGGAAGCGCCGCCACCAGCGCCGCCGAGTCTTATCTGCACGACACCACCGCTACGCTGCGCCCTGAAGTCGGACTGCAGCAGGAGTTCATGAAGTCGCGCCGCCCGGCCAGAGAGTACTGCTACGACTCCAGCCTGGATCCCGCCCTATCCTGGGACGAGAACCCGGGCCGGGAGCAGGCCGAATGGCTGCTGGGGCTGATCGAACGCTGCGCCATCGAAGGCGAGGCGGCGGTATTCGCCAGCGAACAGGCGAGTGCCGACGGACGCATCTGCGTCGGCAACCTGGCCGCCTGCGTGGCGCGACTGAAGGATCTGTCGAAGCCCTTCCTGAACTGGACGGGCAAGGCCGAGCGTGCCGAGATCAAGGTGCCGACGCTGCCGCTGTTCATCCACGAGCGCCATTCCACCAAGGCGATCATCGACGGACTTTCCAGCTACAAGTCCAAGGGCCGCACGCTGGAGCTCTTTGGCGACCCGCAACTGGACCTCACCGACAAGCTGCAGGCCTACGAGCACAAGGGGCCGTGGACCAATCGGATGATTCTCGGCGACAGCCTGGTGGTGATGAACTCGCTGCTGGAATACGAAGGGCTGGGAGGACAGGTGCAGATGATCTACATCGACCCGCCCTACGGCGTGAAATTCGGCAGCAACTTCCAGCCCTTCGTGCGCAAGCGCGACGTCAAGCACGGTGCTGACGAGCAGATGACCCGCGAGCCCGAGATGGTCAGGGCCTACCGGGACACGTGGGAGCTCGGGCTGCACTCCTACCTGACCTACCTGCGCGATCGCTTGCTGCTTGCGCGCGAACTGCTGACTGAGTCGGGTAGCGTGTTCGTGCAGATTTCCGACGACAACCTGCATCACGTTCGGGAACTGATGGATGAAGTTTACGGCGCATCCAACTTCGTGGCAGTAATCACGTTCTCGAAGACAAGCAGTGCAACTTCCCAGCTGATCGCCTCCACGGTCGATTACCTACTTTGGTTTGCGAAGGACAAGGAGAAGGTCAAGTACAGACCCCTGTACCTCAAGAAGGAACTCGGTGGTGACGGGGCGACCGCCTACACGAGGGTGCATTTATCCGATGGAACAAAGCGGGCGATGACCCTGGACGAGAAGTCGGAGCCGTCGCGACTACCTGAGGGCGCGCGAGTGTACTCGCTCGGCGACATGACCAGCCAACGCCCCCCAGGTACTTTCCCGGTCGAGTTGGCAGGCAGAACATTCGTACCCAAGCGAGGTTATTGGAAGACAGGTGAGGATGGGATGGCTTCGTTGAAGAAAGCGGGACGGCTTGAAATTGCCGGAGACACCTTACGGTACGTTCGCTATTTCAACGATTTTCCCTACTACCCATTTGCCAATTTGTGGGAAGACACGGGCATTGCCGGGTTTACGTCCGACAAGCTCTATGTTGTTCAGACCTCGCCAAAGGTAATTCAGCGTTGCGTTCTGATGACTACCGACCCGGGCGACCTGGTCCTCGACCCCACCTGCGGCAGCGGCACCACCGCCTACGTCGCCGAGCAGTGGGGCCGTCGCTGGATCACCGCAGACACCTCGCGCGTACCGCTGGCCCTGGCCCGGCAACGCCTGCTGACCGCTACCTTTCCCTATTACGATTTGCTGGACGTGAAGATCGGCCCGCGCGGCGGTTTCGTCTACAAGCGCAAGCGGAACAAGAAGGAGGAGGAAGTAGGCGGTCTGGTGCCTCATATCACACTGAAATCCATCGCCAACAATGAGGAGCCGGCGATGGAGGTGCTGGTGGATCGGCCCGAGGTGGCGAAGAACATCACCCGGGTCACGGGCCCCTTCACGGTGGAGGCGCTGATGCCGGCGGCGGTGGAGATCGCCACCCAGGGCGAGGCGACACCGGAAAACGCAGCAACCGAACCGGGCGCCGCCTACGGCGAAGGGAACGACAGCGGTAGCCACATCGACCGCATGCTGCGCGTGCTTAAACTCTCGCGCACGCTGCGCCTGCCGGAAAACCGTGTGCTGGTGTTCGATCAGGTTCGCGCCATCGACGGCTTCGAGACCCTGCATGCCGAGGCCGAGGAGCAGAACGGCAGCGACAAGCGGGTGGCGGTGGTGTTCGGCCCGGAAGATGGCGCCATCGGTTCGGAAACCGTCTATCTGGCCGCCGAGGAGGCGAAGGACGCGGGCTACGCCAAGCTCTACTTCTTCGGCTTCGCCATTCAGGCCAAGGCGCGAGAGATGCTGGAAGATCGCAGCAGGAAAAAGCTCCCGTGCAGCTTCATCACGGTCACGCCGGACGTGCTGATGTCCGACCTGCTGAAAACCACCCGCGCCTCGGAAATCTTCTCGGTCACCGGTCTGCCGGATGTGGACGTGATTGAACTGGCACAGCCGTCCCCCTCGGGAGCGAAGCTGTTCCGGGTGCGGCTGAAGGGGCTGGACATCTTCAACCCGGCCACGCTGGAAACTGAAGCGGTGGAGGGCGAAAACCTGCCCTGCTGGATGCTGGACACCGATTACGACGGCTTCAGCTTCTTCGCCACCCAGGTGTTCTTCCCCAAGACCAGCGCCTGGGACAACCTGCAGAAGTCGCTGAAGGCGCAGTTCGAGGCGGAGGTTTGGGCGCACCTGTCCGGTACCGAGAGCGAGCCCTTCGAACTGGGCAGCAAGCGGCGCATCGCGGTCAAGGTCATCGACGAGCGTGGCAATGAGTTGATGGTGGTGCGGGATCTGACACCGAGCAGGGCGGCCGGAGGCAAGGCATGACAGCGGCACTGCCCACGGTCGAAAACCCGATCATCAACTCTCCCTACGAGGAACCACGCTTTCACTGGCTGATCCGCAAGGGGGAACTGCCCCAAAAGAGCGAAGGGCGCCGACCAGCGGGTTACTTCTTCCGGGTGCCGGAAGGGGCCGGGCGTGGGCGGGGCAAGAAGGCGGCCCAAGTGGAGCTGTTCGAGAGCGACACTCCGGGCACGGAGGTGGAACTGCAGGTCCCCAACCAGATTCGCGAGCGGCTCAGACTCTGGCGCGAACGGGGTTATGAAGGCGCCACCTCCACCACCAAAGAATTGCTGAAGTGGTGGCGGCGGGACGACCGGGGGCAGCGTCTGTTCTTCGCCCAACTGGAAGCGGTAGAGGCGGTCATTCTGCTCACCGAGGGGCCGCAGGATCTGCTGCAGGGCCTGTCGGAGCAGATTCCCCTGGACGAACCGGGGCCGGCTGCGAAGGCCAAGGGCTACCGGGCCTTTCAGCGGTACGGCCTGAAGATGGCAACCGGCACCGGCAAGACCACAGTGATGGCGATGCTGGCCGCTTGGTCCATCCTCAACCGGCTGGAGCGGCCGGACGACGAGCGCTTTGCTGACACCGTGGTGGTGATCTGCCCCAACGTCACCATCCGCGACCGACTGCGGGAGTTGGACCCGTTGCTAGGAGATCTCTCCCTGTATGCCACCCGCGATCTGGTGCCAGCCCATCGTCGGGCCGATCTTCGGCGTGGGGATGTAATCGTCACCAACTGGCACGGGTTGGCGCTGCAGGAGCTGCGGGAGGTCAATGGCGTTTCGGCCAAAGTGGTGAAGCGTGGCGTACCGGTTACGCGGCGGGTCAGCAAGACCATCGACGGCGAAAAGGTGGAGGTCGAGGAAACCCAGTACTACGAGTCAGACAAGGCCTTCGCCGATCGCATTCTGAAGAACCGCCGCGGGCGCAGCCCTAGCGTGCTGGTGCTGAACGACGAGGCTCATCATGCGTATCGTCGTGGCGACAGCGGCGAGGATGGCGACGAGGTTGTTCTCGACCGGGAACTGGCGGCTCAGTTCGACCGGGAGGCCACCATCTGGATCGAAGGCCTGGACCGCATCAATAAGGTATTGGGGGCGCGCAGCCGCAATGGCATCCGTCTGTGCGTCGACCTGTCGGCCACCCCCTTCTACATCCAAGGCAGCGGTAACGAGGTGGGCAAGCCCTTCCCTTGGTTGGTGTCGGACTTCAGCCTGCTGGACGCCATCGAGGCCGGCATGGTGAAAATTCCCATGCTTACTTCGGCGGACATCAGCGGGGACGAGCGCCCGGCCTACTTCAACATTTGGCGGTGGGTGCAGGCGCAACTGGAAGCCGAAGGCGTGAGCGGCGAGCCCGCTCCCGCGGATCTCATGCGTTACGCAGTGGCCCCCATGAGCCTGCTGGCCAAGGACTGGGAAAACACCGCCGCCGAATGGCAGAGCGAATTCTCCGCCGGACGGCGGAAGTCGCCAGCGCCGCCGGTCTTCATCGTGGTGTGCCGCAATACCGCGCTGGCCAAAGAGGTGTATGCCTGGCTGGCGGAAGGCAAGGCGGACCACGGTACGGCCCCCGAGTGCTTCCGCAACCAGCCCGGCAGGCCGGTGACAGTACGCATCGACTCCAAGGTGGCGGAAGAGATTGAATCCGGTGCCGGTAGTGACGAGGCGCGGCGCCTGCGCTTCGTCATGGAAACCGTGGGCAAGAGCGTCTGGCCCGGCGGCAAGGTGCCGGAGGAATACGCGGCCCTGGTTGCAAAACACAACTCCAAGGCGGCAGATGATGACAGTGATCTAGTGTTCATCGACCCCACCATTCCGCCGGGGCGGGACGTGCGCTGCATCATCTCGGTGGCGATGCTCTCGGAAGGTTGGGACGCCACCACGGTGACGCACGTGGTGGGGCTTCGCCCCTTTGGCTCCCAACTTCTGTGCGAGCAGGTGGTGGGCCGTGCGCTGCGTCGCACTCGCTATGACATCGACGAAGACACGGGCCTGCTGATCGGCGAGAGTGCCAGCGTGCTGGGTGTGCCGTTCGAGTTGATCCCGCTGAAGTTGGGCAAGACTCAAGGCAACATGGTGGAGCGCAAGATCCATCACGTGTTTGCGGTGGATCCCAAGGCGCAATTCGAGATCCGTTTCCCGGTGGTGGAGGGGTACGATGATCCGGGGCTGGTGGATGTGACGATCGACTGGGAGAGCGTGCCTTCGCTGGTGCTCGATCCGCTGGAAGTACCCGATTCGGTGCTGATGCGTCCGATGGTGAGCCCCGAGGGAGAGCTGATGCCGTACGGGCCGGGACAATCCGAAGTGCTGGACTTGGCCGGTTGGCGAAGCGGCATCCGCGAGCAGAAGGTGGCCTTCGAACTCGCTGCAGTGGCAGTGCGGCGCTTCGTGGACGACCACGGCAACGCGGTGCCTGCACATCGGCTGTTTCCCAAGCTGCTGGGTTACACGCGGCGCTATCTGCAGGACAAGGTGAAGCTGCACGGTGACCGTCAGAGGGTCGATGTCGCCCTGAACCCCTATTTCGCCAAGGCGGTTGATGCGATCTGCCATTCCCTGCAGCCTGTGGGGCATGAACGCTCCGAAGGCGAGCGAGCACGCATCGCCCGCGACGCTGCCGGGGTCCGCTCAACCTCTCGGGTGGATTTCGACACCACACGCAGCGTCTGGAGTACCGTCAGCAAATGCCATCTGAACCTGTGCGTGGCCGACACTGGCCAGTGGGAACAGAGCGCCGCCTATTGCCTGGACGTACACCCCGCGGTGGAAGCATGGGTAAAGAACGACCACCTCGGCCTGCTGATTCCCTACCGCAAAGGCGGCCAGCCTCACCTCTACGTGCCCGACTTCATCGTCCGCCTCGCGGACCAGCGGATGCTGATCGTCGAAGTAAAGGGGAAGCTGGGGGATGCGGAGATCAAGCTGGCTGCCGCACTGCGTTGGGTAAACGCGGTGAATCGCGAACGGACATTTGGCCTGTGGCAGTATCACCTCGTCAAACACCCTGCCGATCTCATGAAGCTACTCACCGAACTGACCGGCCAGAACGCGGGACTCGGCATGCCGAACAATGCTTATGAAGCGACGTGCAATGACCCGTCTCCGCGTGCAGCGACGGCAAGCGACTGGAACGATCTCCAGCTCATGTCTCGATCCCACGAGCGCGTGGCGCTGGACCTCGCCTTCGACGAACACCAGATGCGCAACCTTCGGCTGGGCTTCATCCCGATCGACCAGGGCCAGAAATGGTTCATCTACTTCGACAACGATGTTCTGCACATCCACCGTAGCTGGACTGGCTTCAAGATGTTCGAGGTGGTGTTCGAGCCGGATGGCGATGGCGCGGTAGCTCGTTTCGCACGGGTGAATCTAGACCCGGAGTTCTGCTCCGGTACGGTGGCCGAGGCGCGGAAGATCTTGCTCGATGTGCTGCAGTATTACGCCACCGACGAGGCGCACGAACCCAATGAACCGGGCTTCGTGACCGCCCTGAAGGATGCGGCCCGGCCCAACTACTTGGGAGCGCCCGAGGTGGTCACGGAGCTGCTGACACCGTTTGTTTGGCGCTCCCTTTGCCGGGATCTCCCTCGATATGTCTCGGGGCTGGAGGCGATTCCCGAGTTCGAGGAGACCAGTTCCAACGACGTGATTGCCATCAATCAGCGCGTCTCTTCGGTCCTGTGCGGTGGGGACGCGGAATTTCACGGACTGGAAAACTGGCGTACCGAGCAGGGGCTGGGGCAGGCGATCGTCCGAAATCTGGAGCTCGATGCCGGCTGGTATGCCGACGAGAACCTGTCCTGCATCGTCAGCGAGGGCCTCGCGGGTCTGTCGCTGCAGATTTCCCGGATCGTCGCTGACTGGGCGAAGGAAGAACCGCCGCTGGATTTTGATGGCCTGATGAACTTCATCGGGATGCTGCAGCAGTTCATCGCCAGCATCGTGATGGGTACCCACTCGGTGCTCTTTCCCAACATCACACTGAGCAGCTTCACTTGGGAAAACCACTCGCGTTTCGCGAAGCTCGACGAGGAGGAAACGGAAGGGGACGCAGAAGAGGAAGAGATCCTTCTCCCCGGCCCACCCGTGCATCCCAGGCTGAACGATCAGGGCAAGCAGGTAAAACTGGCGAACCCAAGCACCCCCACTGCGTCCTGGACCTGGCTGGATGCCGGCAGTACGGCCGTCGTTATCCCGGACGGCACCATGCCGCCGGAACTGGCGGGGATTGGCTTCGATTCCTGGAGAAACGCCCCGGAAGACAATGCGGGCTGGGAACGGTTGACTGACCAGAGCGTGATTGAAGAACCTGCCTTCAATCCACCCAAGGGTAAGAAAGCGGCGGCTGGAGTGGTGGTGCTGGAAGACGACGGACGGGTATGGTCTGTGGCGCCCAGCAACGCTTTTGGCAACTACCCTGCCACTTTCCCCAAGGGGACCTGCGATGCCGGCGTGAGCCTGCAGGCCACTGCACTGCGCGAGGCGTTCGAAGAAGCTGGGCTGCGAGTTCAGCTGACTGAGTTCCTGGTGGACGTCCCCCGCTCCACAAGTTACACGCGCTACTACATGGCCCGGCGGGTCGGCGGCAACCCGGCCGACATGGGTTGGGAAAGCCAGGCAGTGATGCTGACGCCGATCTCACAGTTGCCCGTGCTGCTGACCAACAAGAACGACGAGCCCATCATCCAGGCCCTGCAGGCACTGGGGCTGTGACGACCACGGTAGTGAGGACACGCCCATGTGGATCTTTCTGGACGGAAGCTGTCTTAGCATCGTCGACAAGGCGACCCCAGCGGCAAAACCCTTGTCGTGCGTGCCAGACACCGCGGTGATATCGGGGTCGTGTTTCCCGACGCCCAAGTCATCGAAGGCGCCGGCACGGACTACCGGTACAGAGCCCGCATCGACCGCGAGCGAGTCGCGCTGGCGATGGCCGATCAGGTGCGCGCAGCGGCATATCCATGCCGACAGCGCAAGAGGGGCGCGGTCCGCAGTTGGCGGTCTCGATGAACCGGCTTCGGAGATTGGGAAGGGTTGGGAACCGAGTTCAGTTACTCCCTTACAAAGATCGTTGTTTCTTTTCGATAAACCGGAAAGGGTTCCCAACTCTTCCCAACATCGATTTTCGGCAACTATTCCAGTTAGCGAGGTTTCAGGACCGCGCCGACGTACCGGATTCCGTTTGCTGTGCATTTCTTGAACAGCTTCGCCATCGTCTCTCCCCACCGCGTTTGCGAGATAGGCTGTTCACCTCTGTCCTGCTTCCAGCTCTGGTAATCGTGAAAAAGGTCGCCTGCGCGCGGCCACTGTCTTGCCGCACGGCCATCCTCAGGAGTGGTGATAATGCGCTCCGAGACCCAGGCCTCGACGGTTGATTGCGAGGCGAAGTAGTCCTCGCTCTCCTCCTCTACCACCGCACAGTGAGGCAACTTTCGCCCGGACGCGATCCATGCTGCGTGTCCCTGCAGCAACCAATAGAGAACGAATCCGGCTTCGTCGCGCAGCCTTGCAGGTAGGGTCGGATCTTCGCGACCTTTGAACGACTGCCGGAACGGCACGATTTTGATGCGCGACTTCAGCGCGTCGGTGGTGGTGCGCAGTTGCGGCCGGTGGTTGCCGAAGATCAGGTGCTTGTGCGTGCGACGGAAGTCGAAAAAGTCGCCGCGCATGAATCTGGCACTCAGGGTCTCGTCGCCGGTGAGCTCGTTGATGCGGGCTTCATCCCAGTGGTCGCCATCCGCCACCTCGGAGCTCACGGCCAAGCGCGCGCCTTGAAGGTTGGCGATCTCGGTCGGGTGCGCCTCGTAGGACTTGGCCATCAATGTGCTTGATGGGATTTTCTTCGCATAGTCGCCCATGATGTACATCACCAGATCGCCGAGTGAGTTCTTCCCGTTGCGGCCCGTCCCCGTCCAGAAGAGCATCCAATGTGACTCGACGGCGCCGGAGAGGCACGCGCCGAGCGAGACCTGCAGGAATTTCGCAAGCGACGCGTCGCCGCCAGTGATTTCATGGAGAAAGCGCAGGAACCGCTCGCCGCCGGTCTCTATGGGCGACACCTCCGTTGACTTGGTGATGCGGTCGCGCTGATCGTGCGGGCGCATAGTGTTGGTCCGAAGATCGAAGATGCCAGCCGGTGTGTTGAGCAGGTAGTTGTCGGTATCAAATTCGGTGCCGGCAACAGCGAACGCGCGGTCGGCACGCGCAAACTGCTCCACGCCCTTGCAGAAAGATGCCGATCCAAGGGAGCTCTTGCCCTCTGTGTTCATGCGGCGCGCGATCTCGCGCGCGTAGTTGAATGCCTTGTCGGTTTCTTCGCGCGCCCACCGGGTGCCGTCCCATTCGAACCATTTACCGTGGGAGTGGGCATATAGCAACTGCCCCTCGAACTGCCGGCGGAACACGAGCGCGACGTTATCCTGCGTCGGATGCTGCAGCAGTGCATCGACAATCCCATCAGAATGCTGGGACAGTTCTTTGTCGTAGGTGACAACGGATGAGCGGAGTGACCGCTCGCCCTCATCCCGCACCGGCAAAGCGTCAGCGCGCTCAGCCTGTAGACGCTCGAACTCAGCGATCAGGGCATGGCTGTCAATCAGGACACCGCCGGATTCTGACTCGGCCGACTCGTTGTCCCGCACGAGCGTTGCCGGATCCACAGAAGACGCTTTGATGTGCGCGAGCAGCGAGAACCCGGCCGGCAGCGGATCCGCCAGATCCCATCCGTCCTCGACGCCTTCGGGCGGCAGGATCAGCTTCACTGACGCAACGTCGCGGATCGCCCGCCACACGTCGAGCATCGCGACCGTCCCGGGCTGCTCCAAGAACGGCATCACCAGCCCCGCGCGCTCGTGGCGATCGGGATACACCTGCTGGTCGGCGTCCGGCCACAACCCAACCGAGCGCCCCGCCAGCGGCGAGAAGTCGACGTGCTTCACCGCCTTGCCACCCCCCGGCCACGACACCACCACGAGCTTGTCGAGCGAGATGCCGAGATCCACGAAACGCTGCTGCGCCGCGTCGGCGGCTTTCTCGCCCTCTTTCGCGAGCACCTGCGCGTTCGGGTGCTTGGCGAGCTTGTCGAGCCCGTACATCGGTCGCGGTTTCGAGAACGACTGCCAGCGCCAGCGGCACTCACCGGTGTCCGACGAGGCGGCCCACACCTGCGGCATCACCTCCTTGCCGCCCCCGGGTAGATCGAAGCGACACACGTAGCCGATCACCTCGCCGGCCTGATTGCGGTAGGCCCAGCGGCGCGACACCACGAGCGCGTGCCACTCGCCCTTGATTTTGCGGTTGAGGATGTCCGGCCGGTTCGGCGCCGACGCCGGGACCGGGTAGATCGGCGTCCACACCTCCTCGGGCTCGGGAGGCGGCGCCTTCTGGTTCGAGGCCGGCGTCGGCGTGGCGCCCGAGGCCGGCAGTTCGCCGAGGATGCGCTTCACGGCATTACGGAACCCGACCCCCTCGTACTCCTGCACGAACTGGATCGGGTCGCCGTCTGCGCCGCAGCCCATGCAGTGGTAGCGCTGGCGGCCGGCGGACTTGCTGTAGACGGTGAAGGACGGTGACGACTCTGAGTGGAACGGGCACAGGCCGAAGAAGTCCTTACCTTGCCTGTGCATCTTGACGCCATAGGACTCCGCCAGCCAAACGAGGTCAGTGGCTCGCGCTTGATCGATGACGTCAGCGGTCGTCCGTTTGAACTGAGCGCCCATCACGTGGCCCTCACGCGAGTACCGGCGACTGCAACGAGTTCGTCGAGGTCGGCGACACTGACGACAAAAAGACCGCCCCAAGAGGTCCGCCAACGGACCGGAGGAATCGGATTCCACCTTCGGATCTTCTGAAGTGCGGCAGTCTTCGGAGCACGACCGCAAATTTCGAGTGCTGAACCATCGAACGATGTAACGAGGCAAACGCGGAGGTCCGGCGCCACCATGCGTAGGGCATTTCGGACGAGCCCGTAGTCGGCGAGGGCTGGTCTATGTTGCTCCGAAGCCGAGGAGACGTTACGCTTCGCCTGTTTGCTATTGAATCGGCTGCCAGCAGTCCCAAGAGAGCCCGCCATGGCCCGGCGGGCTTCTTCATTTTGGGCGGTCATCGTTCGCCCTCCTCAGCGTTTGCCACGGCGAGAGGGCATGACGGTGGCGCCTTCTTCCATCTGGCGGCGCCAGTCGGCGGCCGCCTCGACGCTGATGAGCGTGCGGGTGCCGACTTTCATGATCCGCGGACCATGCCCAGACTTCATGAGCTTGTAGAACAAGACTCGCGTGAAGTTGTGGGCCTCGCAGAATTGTTGGACAGTGTACGCGCTGCGGGGGGTAGAGGTGCTAGGTGTTTCCATCTGGGCTGGCTCCGTAAATTGAAGTCAGCCCGAATACTGTGCGCCGTCGCGGGGCCATTCCACCTAATTAAGTCGGCGCAGCACACCGGCTCGTCGAAGGCGATCAAGGTCTGCTGCCGGGAATATATCCTCTGGCATGTCCGGCACCGCTTCGGCGGTGACGCCCTTTGCGATCAGCTCCACAGACTTTACGCTGAGGCGAACACGGTCTGCTACTGTGGCGCAGGCCGCGCGCCAGCTTGGGCGCGCGTCCGATCGCATTTCCTCATGCACTTCCGTCTGGATTATCCAATTGCGCAGCGTCAAGTTGCCTCCGGGACGGTGCTTCTTGCCTGTCCATCCAAAGGCATCATTCGCTGGCGCGCCCTCCGCCAGAGCGCTAAGTACGTCCCGCAACCAATCGAGCGCGTCATCGTGCCCACGTGCGGTGGCGGCGATGCCCGCGAGAGCGTCGGCTGCGGTACCGGTCGACATGCCCCTGAAGGCCTTGCCCGGCTCGGCCTCGTTGCAGATTGCCTCAAGGCCGTCGGCGATCTGAGACAGGGCGGCGTGCTGGGCGTCGTCTGTCGGGAGCAGCACGCGCAGGCTCTCCAGCGCGATCGCCGCAATCTGGCGAACTGCGAGTTTGTTGCCCGCCTCCAGCAGCCCACCATCAACGAAGCCTTCATGGCTCATATCGCCTTCACCTTCGCGAGCTGGGCGACGACGCGCTCGCGGATCAGGTGGCCGTAGTGACGCGAGATCATCTCGATCGAGGTGCCGGCGATCTTGGCAACCGTCATCGGGTCCATGCCCGACACCAGCATTTCGCTGATCGCGACGTGGCGCAGCGAGTACATGACCACAGTCTCGGGTAGGCCTGCAGCCTTGCGCGCCTCTTGGAAGGCGTCACGCCACTCGAAGCGCGTCCAGGCCACGCCAGAGCGGGTCAGCAGCGGCTCGTCGACGTCGCCTTGCCCTGCGGCCAACTTCAGCAGCGCCAGCGCCTTCGGAGATAGCGGGATGGTGCGGCGCCCGGTCTTGCCGGTGACGGTCAGCATGCCGGCCGGATCGAGGTCGCCGACGGTGCAGCTCGCAAGCTCGCCCGGGCGGCAGCCGGTCAGAAGCATCGCCTGCATGAAGATCGTCAGATCCGGCGTGGCTGCGGCGATGAGCTTCTTGCGATCGGTCATCGTTAGCGACACGTCGCGGCGCTTGCTCACGCCCTTGTAGGCTTCCACCCGATCCCATTGCGCAGTGCTGGCGACCAGTCCCATGCGATAAGCGAGGTTGAGCGCCGCCTTCAGGGTGGCGAGGTTGCGGTTCGCACTGTCCTTCGCGCGGCGATCCGCATCGGGGTCGTCGTCCTCGTCGTCATCGTCCTCGCACTCGACCTGGGCGTTGCGCCAGTCGGTGATATGCGCGGTGCGCAGGGCCGACAGCTTGATGCGGCCGAACTTGATCCCATAAACCAGCCGCTTGAAGCGCCCTTCAGCGTCCTTGGCGGTGGACTCGCCCTTCTCGGTGCGCCGGTCGGTGACGTAGCGCTTGCAGGCTTCCTCGACGTCGACCACTTCGGTGCTGCCACCGCGGCACTGGTCGAACCAGTCTCGCGCCGCCTTGGCTGCGTCGTCGTAGCTGCCGAGACTGCCGAGCGCGTGATACTTCTGCGCGCCCTCCTCGTTGCGCCAGCGGGCGATCCATGTCCCGGTGCCATCCTCGAGCTTGCGGTAGCCGAGGAAGCAGCCGGCTTCGATGCGATCCCAGTAGGGCTCTCTGCGTGCCTGGAGTTTCTTGCGGTCGCCGACGGTCTTGATCGCGTTGCCCATGTTTTCTCCGCATACGGAATTTATACGGAAAATTAGCACGAACTTGGGTGAACTTCAACTTACAATACATGCAATAAAACAATGACTTAAATACGCGTGCTGATGCGTATTAACCAGTTACCCCGGCCCTCCGAAGGCAGGGGTCGGACGTTCGAATCGTCTCGGGCGCGCCAGAATTTGGAAAGGCGCTGATTTCTAAACGGAATCAGCGCCTTTTTTCATTTCGGCCGCCCGACGAGGCTGGGCACTCAAAGAGGGTTCGGTTCCAGGGTCTTCCTGGGAGTGGTGAGCGCAAAGCCTGCCAGCGATGAGAACTGAGAGGAGCAGCCGCTAATGCTCTAATCTCCTCAATCCCATTCATTTTCTTGTCAAAAATGAGTAGATTTACGTGATCTCCTCACTGTTGAGGAGATCACGAGGGTCTTCTCGATGACACAGAAAATACAGCCGGACGCCATTCTGGAAGCGGTCAAGGCGCTTGCCGCGGAGGACGCGCGTGGTGTTTCGTCCTCCGAAATCCATGCACGCGTCGGGGGCAGCTATGCCACCGTCGGGAGGCTTCTGGATAAACTCGTTCAAGCCCAAGCTCTCGTCCGGACCGGAAAAGCACGGGCCACCCGGTATTTCCTGCCATCGGGCGAAGCCGACGTACGGGAAACGGTGAACGTGACGGACGTTGTGACGGCGACAGTGTCGCCCGCTTGGTCCGGCAAGGCGCAGTCGTTGCTGAAGGTCCTCAACCGCCCCTTGGGCGCACGGAGCCTCGTGACCTATCAGCGCCGATTTCTGGATGAGTACGTTCCCAACCAATCCGCCTTGCTGCCCCCTGAGCTGGCGGACGCCCTCGCACAGGAAGGCCGGATGCAGGGGCAGCAGCCCGCGGGGACGTATGCCCGGAAGGTCCTTGAACAGCTCTTGATCGATCTGTCCTGGTCGTCGTCGCGGCTGGAGGGCAATACCTACAGCCTGCTGGCGACGGAAGAACTGTTCAAGAGCGGCGATCCGCCGGTGGATTGGGATGGCGTCATGCTGCTCAATCACAAGCGCGCCATTGAATTTCTGGTCGACGCGGTGCCGACCTACGGCCTCAGCGACCTCGTCATCCGTAACCTGCACGCGCTGCTGATGCAGGATTTGCTGGCCGACGTCGCCGGGTTGGGGGCCATCCGAAGCAAGGTGGTCAATATCTCGGGCACGACGTATGTCCCCTCCCAAGTGCCGCAGCTTCTGGAGGAAATGCTCGCGCAGGTCGTGGCCAAAGCCCAGCTCGTCAAGAATCCTGCGGAGGCGGCGTTCTTCCTGTGGGTGAACCTCGCCTACTTGCAGCCCTTCGAGGACGGCAACAAGCGTACGAGCAGGCTCGCTGCGAACATCCCGTTGATGCTCTATAACTGCGCCCCGCTCGCCTTTCTCGATGTCGATCCGCATGACTACGCGAAGGCCATGATGGGCGTCTACGAGTTGCTCGATGTTTCGCTGGCAGTCGAACTCTTCGCGTGGACGTACCGACGGTCGATCCGCAAATACAAGGTCATCCTGGAGGCGATGGGATCGCCCGATCCTTTCAGGGTGCGCCACCGCGAACACCTGAGCGAAGCGGTGCAGCACGTTGTGAGAAGCGGCCGGCGTCTCGATCAGGCGGTGGAGGAACTGGGCCTACCCGTCGAGGACGTGGGACAGTTCGGTGAGACGCTGAAAGCGGAGCTCGAAATGCTGACGGCGCACAACTGTGCGCGATACAGGTTGACCATCGGGGAGGTGCAGGCCTGGATCGAACGCGGCAAGCCGATCTGATTCTCTTGGCATCGCCAGGCAAACGTGAGCAGTGAAAGATGCCCGGGGGCCGCATGCATACACGCATACTCGGGCCCATCGATCAGACGCTCGGGCGGTATTTCGCCAGCCAGTGCGCGTAGGGGGCCGGCAGCACCCAGGACGGCTTCTCTTCCTTCAGCTGCAAGGCGGCGTGGTAGCTCCAGTGCGGATTGGCGAGATGTGCGCGGCCGATCATCACGAGATCCATCTGCTGGTCGGCGACGACGCGGTTGGCCGTGGCCGGCGCGTCGATGCCCCAGGACGAGGCGACGGGTAGTTCGGCCTCGCGGCGGACCCGCTCGGCAATCGGTGCGAGAAAGGCCGGGCCCCACGGGATCTGCGCGTCGGGTGTGGAAAAGCCGACGCTGACGTTGATCAGGTCGACGCCGCTGCGGCGGAAGGCGCGGGTCAGTTCGATGGATTCTGTCAGCGTCTCTTCGTCCCGGCCATCGTATTCGATGACACCGAAGCGGACCGTCAGGGGTAGGCGTTCCGGCCACACTTCGCGGACGGCGGCGAGGGTTTCGAGCAGGAAGCGGCTGCGTCCGGCATAGTCGCCGCCGTATTGATCGGTCCGCTGATTGGCATGGACGGAGAAAAAGCTTTGCGCCAGGTAGCCGTGGGCAAAGTGCAGTTCGAGCCATTCGAAGCCGGCGTCCCGCGCGCGGCGCGCGGCTGCGACGAAATCGTTTCTGACGCGGGCGATGTCGTCCACGGTCATCGCGCGCGGCACTTTCGGCAGGTGGGCGCCGAATGCCACCGCGGACGGGGCCAGGGGCGTCCACGCCCGGGCGTCGCCATCGGGGATGTGGTCGTCACCTTCCCACGGGCGATTCGCGCTCGCCTTGCGCCCCGCGTGTCCGATCTGGATGCCGGGAACGGCGCCGCCGGCCTTGATCGCGGCCGCGATGCGGGCGAGGCCCTGCGCCTGCTCGTCGTTCCACAGACCGAGGCAGGCCGGGGTGATGCGCCCTTCCGGCGCCACCGCGGTCGCCTCGACGATGACGAGGCCGGCGCCGCCGCGTCCCAGGCTCGCGTAATGGCCCCAGTGCCAGTCGTTGCTGACGCCGTCCACGGCGCTGTATTGGCACATGGGGGGGATGGCGATGCGATTGCGCAGGGTGATGTCTTTCAGTTTGAAGCTGCTGAACAGTGCGGACAAGGTGCTGACCTCCGGAAATGGCGAACCGCATGCACGGCAATGCATGTCGGCGGTGGAATCGAACTGGATGGAAGCGTAAATCATTGGCCGACGAGGGTGACGGCTTCCCGGTTCGCTGCCGTCCGCTCCGTGCGCTCGGCGGCGTACTCCTGCTTCGGGATGCGTTGCACGTCATTCGTCCTGCCGTTGCGTCGATCGTACGACGATTACGGCGGAGGACGAAATTCTTGGGGCAGTTCAGCAAGCGGTGCCGTCTGGCGCCGGCCCTTCACCGGCGCCGTGAATAGTCATTTATTTCTGTCTTGACAGAAATAAATGTAATAATATACTTGGTGCATAGGCGGGCTTGGCCCGCCGCGAGCTCGTCCTGCATTGCACCGCAAAAGGGGCAGCAGAGACGGTGCGAGGGGTGTGAGGTGAAGCCCTGCGGTCGGCAGTTTTTTTACGCGATAATTTCTGTATTTACGGAAATAACAGTCAATAAAGGAGATGAAAATGGATGACGCATGCTATCCGCTCGAGTTCCTGTACGACGGTCACTGCCGGATCTGCCTGTTCGATGTCGCCTGGCTGCGCAAGGGCGATACCCGCGGGCGTCTCGTTTTCATCGACATCACCGCGCCGACCTTCGACCCGGCGTCCTATGGCCGCACTGTCGATGCGTTGCTGGAGCGCATCCATGCGCGCCGCGCCGACGGCACCGTGGTCGAGGGGCCGGAGGCGTTTCGCCTCGCCTTGACCGCGAATGGCTGGGGCTGGGCCGTGGCGCCGACGCGCTGGCCGGTGGCGGCCTGGATTACCGAGCGTGCCTACCGGTGGTTCGCACGCCATCGGGTCGAACTGTCGCAACGCTACGGCAACGTGTTCGCGCGGATGACGCCGAGCTGCGACGCGGACGGCAGCTGCCGCGTGTACCGCCGCTAGGCCGGAGGGACTCGACATGCGCATCCTCCTCATCAACCCGCCTTACCGCGCTGCCGTGCTCCGCCGACTTTGTCGGCATATGCCGTCGATCTCGTTACATCCGGATAGAATCGATGGGATCGATTCCTGCCAAATCATTTGCTCATGGCCGTTCCGCCCGCTGCGCCCCGTGCGCGGTGCCTGTGCCTCGACATTGAAACCGCCCGCCAGGACCGCTTGGTCCTGCGCGAGCTTGGCGTTTTTCGCCCCGATCTCGATGCGCGGCTGAGGCTCGCGGGCAAGGCGCCGGATCTGGTGCCGCGGCTGAATGCGTTGACTGAAGGGGCCGCCTTCGTCCTCGGCCACAACGTCGTCGCCTTCGATCAGCCGGCGCTGGCGGCGCTGCATCCCGAGCTCGCGCTGCACCACCTGCCGCTGATCGACACGCTCGAACTCTCGCCCGTCGCCTTCCCCCAGAACCCGTATCACCGGCTGGTGAAGGACTACAAGCTGTGCACGACGACGCGCAACGATCCGGTGCGCGATGCGGAGCTCGCCTACGAGCTGTTCGTCGATCAGAGCGAAGCCTTGCAGTTGCGCGTCGCCGAGCATCCCGACGAGGCGCTGTGCCTGCATTACCTGCTCGCACCGGAGAACGGCAAGGGCGTCGCGAACTTCTTCGCCACTTTACGCCGATCCCTGAAACCCTCGCTCGCGGAGGCCGCTGCCGCGTGGCAGCGCGCGACTGCCAGCAAAGGCTGCATCACCGGGCAGCGCTGGGTGCTCGATCACTGCCTGCCCGATCCCGCGTGGCACAAACCGTTGGCGTATGCGCTGGCGTGGCTGCGCGTCGCGGGCGGCAATTCGGTGTTGCCGCCGTGGGTCAGCCTGAGCTTCCCCAAGACGCGCGAGGTGATTGCGGCCTTGCGCGACGTGCCCTGCCCGGACCGAGCCTGCGCGTGGTGCCGCAACCAGCACGACCTCGACACCCTGCTGCCGCGTTACTTCCCCGGCATCACGCGCTTCCGCAGCACGCCGACCACCGCGGACGGCCGCTCGCTGCAGCAGGCCATCGTCGAGAACGGTTTCGCGGGCCGCCCGACGCTCGCGATCCTGCCGACCGGCGGCGGCAAGTCGCTGTGCTTCCAGCTTCCCGCGCTGGCGCGCTACTACCGCAACGGCAGCCTGACGGTGGTGATCTCGCCGCTGCAGTCGCTGATGAAGGACCAGGTCGATAACCTGGAGGCGCGCGGCATCACCTGCGCGGGCTACCTCAACAGCCTGCTCAACCCGATGGAGCGGCGCGTGATGCTCGACAAGCTGCGCCTGGGCGACCTCGGGCTGATCTTCGTCGCGCCCGAGCAGTTCCGCAGCACCGCCTTCGCCAATGCGCTGATGCACCGCGAGATCGGCGCCTGGGTGTTCGACGAGGCGCACTGCCTGTCGAAGTGGGGGCACGACTTCCGGCCGGACTATCTCTACGTGTCGCGCTTCATCAAGGCGCGCCAGAAGGACAAGCCCTCGCCGGTGTTCGGTTTCACCGCGACCGCCAAGCCGGACGTCGTCGACGACATCTGCGCGCACTTCGAGAAGCGCCTCGGCGTCGTGCTCGAACGGCTCGAAGGCGGAGTGAGCCGCGAGAATCTCAGCTACGAGGTCAGGACGGTGCCGGCGCAGGCGAAGTACGCCGAGACCTTGCACCTGCTGCAGGACGCCCTGCGCGAGGAAGGCGGCGCGATCGTGTTCTGCGCGCGGCAGAAGACGGTCGAGGAGGTCGCGGAATTCCTGAAGAATGCCGGCCTCGATTGCGGCTATTTCCACGGCGGCATGCTCCCCGCGAACAAGCGCGCAGTGCAGGAAGCCTTCCTCGCCGGCACGCTGCGCGTTATCGCTGCGACCAACGCCTTCGGCATGGGCGTCGACAAGCCCGACGTGCGCCTCGTGATCCACCTCGATACGCCCGGTTCGCTGGAGAACTATCTTCAGGAGGCCGGCCGCGCCGGGCGCGACCAGGCGCCGGCGCGCTGCATCCTGCTCTACGACGACGCCGATCTCGACGTCCAGTTCCGCCTGCTGAAGAACTCCCGCCTCACGCAGCACGACATCGGCGCCATCCTCAAGGCGCTGCGCGCGATCGAGCGCAAGGACCGCAGCGAGGGCCAGGTCGTCGTCACCAGCGGCGAAATCCTACTCGAAATCCCCGACGCGCACCGCATCGACCCGGATGCGAGCGACGCCGACACCAAGGTGCGCATCGCCGTCGCCTGGCTCGAGGAAGCGCGTCTGCTCGAACGTCATGAGAACCACACGCGCGTCTTCCCCGGCAGCCTGCTGGTCGCGACCGAGGAAGAGGCGCGCGCGATCCTGCAGAAGAAGCTCGGCGCGGATGCCGACATCGAGCCCTACGTGCGCATCCTCTCCATCCTGATCCAGGCCGAGGACGACGAGGGCCTGTCGACCGACGAGCTGATGCTCGCCACCGGCAAGGATTCGCGCACGCTGCAGCATATGCTGCGCGAGCTCGACCGCTGGAAGCTGCTGTCGAACGACACCGAGATCGGCGTCACCTTCTACCGCGAGCCCGACACCGCGCAACGCCTGGAAGAGCTCGCGCGCATCGAGGACGCGCTGCTGAAGAACCTGCGCGAGGAAGCCCCCGATGCCGACCAGGAAGGCTGGCAGACCCTCAACATGCGCCGCCTGTGCGACACGCTGCGGCGCGACGCGGAGGTCGACTTCGACCCGGACAAGCTCACGCGGCTCCTGAAATCCTTCGCCGAGCCCTTCGGCACGGGCGCGACGAATCGCGGCTTCTTCGCGCTGCGCCCGCAGACCGCGGACAGCCGCTACCTGAAGCTGCTGCGCAACTGGCAGGACATCGAGACCATCCGCGAACGCCGCATGCGCCTTGCCCGCGCGCTGGTGCAGGAGTTCCAGCGCCGTCGGCAGGGCAACACGCTGCTCGTCACCTGCAAGCAGGGCGAACTCGAAGCCGCGCTGCAGGCCGACACCACGCTTGCCGACCTCGACATCGACAAGTGGGACGTCGCCCTCTCCGCGGCGCTGCTCTACCTCGACGCCAACGAGGTACTGCATCTGGCGCGCGGCAAGGCGGTGTTCCGTTCGGCGATGAGCATCGAGCTCAACGCCGAGGCGCGCCGCCGCCAGTTCAAGAAGTCCGACTACGCCGAGCTCGCGCTGCACTACAAGGACAAGATCGTCCAGGTGCACGTGATGGCCGAGTACGCCAAGCTCGCGGTGCGCAAGATCCAGGCGGCGATGGCCTTCATCGTCGATTACTTCAGCCTCGACCGCGCCGAGTTCGTGCGCCGCTACTTCGCCGGGCGCAAGGACGTGCTCGAAATGGCGACCACCGAGGCCGCGCACCGCCGCATCCTCACCGATCTCGCCAACCCGGAACAGCAGGCTATCGTCGCCGCCCCCCTCGAAGGCAACCACCTCGTGCTCGCCGGCCCCGGCGCGGGCAAGACCAAGGTCATCGTGCATCGCGTCGCGTGGCTGCTGCGCGAATGCATGGTGCTGCCCGAAGCGATCATGGTCCTCGCCTACAACCGCTCCGCCGCCAACGAGATCCGCCGCCGCCTGTGGGCGCTGGTCGGCGCGGACGCGGCCGGCGTCGCGGTGCAGACGCTGCACGGGTTGGCGATGCGCCTCACCGGCACCAGCTACGCCGTCGCCATCGAACGCGGCGAGGCGGTCGACTTCGGCGACGTCATCCGCCAGGCCACCAGCCGCCTGCGCGCCGCCGAGCAGGACACTAGCGCAAGCGACGGGGTGGGCCCCTCCATCCTGCGCGACCGCCTGCTCTCCGGCCTGCGCTTCCTGCTCGTCGATGAATACCAGGATATCAACGGCGACCACTACGAACTGATCAGCGCAGTTGCCGGCCGTACGCTGCAAACCGAGGAAGACCGCGTCTCGCTGATGGTGGTCGGCGACGACGACCAGAACATCTACGCCTTCGACGGCGCGAGCGTGCGCTACATCCGCCAGTTCGAAACCGACTACGCCGCGCGCCGCTATGCGTTGATCGAGAACTACCGCTCGACGAAGCACATCATCCACTGCGCCAACCGCGTCATCGAACGCGCCCGCGAGCGCATGAAGGCGGGACAGGCGATCCGCGTGAACCACGCCCGCCGCGACCGGCCCGACGGCGGCGAGCACGCGGCGCTCGACCCGCTCACCGAAGGCCGTGTGCATTTCCTCGAAGTGCCGCGCAACCCGCATCAGGAAGTCCAGGTCGCGCTCGACGAACTGCAGCGCCTCCACGAGCTGCTGACGCATGGTGCAGAAGGCGCGCCAGGCCAATGGGGACGCTTTGCCGTTATCGCCCGCCGCTGGGAAGACCTCGAACCAATGGCCGCGCTGTGCCGCCTGCGTGGCATCCCGGTGCGTATGCAACGCGACGTGGGCCAAATCAGCCTGCATCAGACGCGCGAAGGCAACGCCCTCATCACCTTGCTGCGCGGCCCACGCAGCAACGCCCGGCGCCGCCGCGTGCTGGTCCGCGCCGGCGTCCTGTCACGCTGGTTCCGTCGCCGCTTCCACACCCCGCCCGACGGCCTCATCGAACACCCTTACCGCGCCGCGCTCGCTCAATTCATCGTCGATGCCGAATCCGCCGCCCCCGGCCGCGAGCTCGTCGTCGATGACCTCATCGAATCGCTATACGACTTCGGTGCCGTCGGCAAACCGACCGCCGACGCCCGCCCCAACGCCCCCCTGGTCCTGATGACCGCCCACCGCGCCAAGGGGCTCGAATTCGACCACGTGCTGATCCTCGACGGCGGCGGCTGGCAGGGGCGCAGCGACGACGAGCGGCGGCTGTTCTACGTCGCGATGACGCGAGCGCGGAAGTCGCTGACGCTGTGTGAGGCGGTGGGTGGGTCGCACCCATTCGTGCGTGATCTGGAGGAATTGGTGTTGCGTTCGCGGCCGGAGGCCTTGCCGCCGGAGCCGGGCGTTGCGCATCGGATCTGGTGCGCCGATCCGGAGAAGGTCGTGCTGTCGTGGCCGGGGCGGTTCGTGCCCTCGGCGCCGATTCACTGTGCGCTGGCGGCGCTCGACGTGGGTAGTCCGCTGGTGTTGCGGCCGCGGAGCAATGGCGGTGCGGGGTGGGAGATCACGGATGCCTCCGGGGTGGTGGTTGGCCGGATGTCGTCGAAGTTCCAGCCGCCGGAGGGCGAGGTCGTTGCGGTACGGGTCGCGGCGATGCTCGTGCGTCATGCACGGGAGGACGAGCAGGGGTTGAAGTGTCGATCGTGGGAGCTGGCGCTGCCGGAGATCGAATACATGCCGGTCAAACTCGCGTAACTAAGAGGGCCAGGGGCGAGCGGGCAGAGCTGCCCCTGTTCTCGACTGTTTACAGCATGTTCTTGAAGCGCGGGTCGGATACGACCTGTTTCAGCGTTTCCTGAACTGCCGCGGGGAATGCGTCGGTGACGTTCTTGCACGCCGAAATGGCGTCGAAGCTGGTGCTGAAGGAATAGTGCGATTTCGTTTGGTAGGAATATCCATTGCTTGATGTCAATGTGAGCGTGATTTCCCAAGCTGCGGGAGTGATGGAACTGAATTTCGCCTCATCCAGATGCCCCGAAAGTGCCACGGGCGCTCCCGACGAGTAGATGCCCGCCATGAAGAGTTCTTCCTGCAGCGCATCACCCACGAACTGAGCCAGCGTCCTGCCTGAGCCGATCGACACTGGACCGACTGCGCGGCACCATGATCCATCGATACCGTCGGCAGACGTAAAGTCGGCCAGCTTCACCTTCTTGTCTGAGTTACCGAGCTGATCTTTGATCGTGATGACATTTCGCGTGGACGCCTTGTACTGCGCAACCGAACTCACCGTTGAGCATCCCGACGCGAGCAGCGTGAGCCCGGCAAGGACGGACAAGGTAACGAATTTGTTCATTTTTTACTCCCTTGGATGACAGCTTCGACCAGCCGATTTACTTGAGCACGCTTCGCTCGCGATGTCAGCCGGATATGGGGTTCCGGGCAAGGGGACGAATGCGTCGCACGAGGCGGCCACAAGAGCGTCCGGTCGCGCGGCTCCGTTGCCAGGTTCGCGGACGATAGCAATGTGTTACAAAACGTAAATTGATCTGGCGCAATATTAATTTGGAATCAGGACGCAGGGGGCGCCGGCGGCATCGGCTCGAAGTCGACGTAACCGACTGCCACGCCGGCCGCTCTCGGGGCGGGACTCAGATCGTTGCGCAGCAAGCTTGTCTTGCCGGTGCGGAGCGGTGCGGCGAGGTACAGAGCGTTGTGCGCATCGCTGACGTGGGCCTTGCCCTGCAGGGCGGTGACCAGTTCACTGGCTAGCTCGGCTCGGGAGAAGGAGATCACGACCTTTATCGTCGATTATCCGCTCGTAGATAAATTATCAACGGATGGATAAAAGACGATAAATATATTTCAAACCGTAAAAGTGCGGCGTCCATCTAAAGCGGTCCGGCATGAGGCAGAAACAGCGGCCGGCTTCGGATTCACGCCCGCAAGACGCTGTAGCGCCTGAACAACGCCACCGGCAACGCCCGCTCCAGCCGCCACGTGATCGACAGCGGCCGATCTCCCTCCCAGCGTTCCAGCGTCACCGGCCCCAAGGCCCGGTACGCCTGCCCGCGCGCTTCCCGCACGAAGAGCTGGAACTGCCAGCCATTGCCCGGCGATTCGCAGTAGCGGCGTCCGGCGGGCGTGTCCGGCCCGGCCGAGTTCTGCGACTGCCAGTGGAAGAACTCCGGGCTGATCGCGTAGTCGTGGTAGGCGATGCGCTCGTTGAAGCCGTCGCGCTTGTCGAGGGTGACGAACAGGAGTTCGGTTTGGTGTTCAGGTAGCGCCAGCACGCCGGCCTGGAAGGGGGCGCGGCGTTCCGGGGTGAGCCAGCCGACGGCGGTGAGGATTTCGCGGATCTCGTAGGCGGCGTGCAGGCTCAGCGGCCAGTCGGCGGGGGCACCGGGGAGAGGTTGCGGGTCGAGGTCGGCGCGCTCGTCGAGGCAGGCGGCGAGTTGGGCGAGTTCGCGGCACATCGCGGGATTGGCGGCCATGCGGGCGAGGAAGGCGGGGACGTCCATCAGGGCGTTGCGGTCGCTGAAGACCTGGTAGGCGAGCATCTGGATGCGGCGCTGCACGGTGGGCGTGAGTTGCGCGCACTGCGCGAGGAGCGCCGCGGGGTCTTCGGCGACGCGGCGCAGGATCTGCAGGTGCTCGGGGTCGTCGACGTGCAGCAGTGCGCCGAGGTGTTTGCCGAGGTAGGTTTCGTCGGGGGCGGGCGCGGCGTTTTCGAGGCCGGCGGCGCGGCAGAGTGCGGTCCAGCCGGGTTTGCCGTCGTAGAGGTCTTCGAGGTCCAGGCACTGGTCGCGCACGAAGTCGGCGAGCGTCAGCGGCGCGCCGCGACGGGTCGTCGCGTAGTAGCGCAGTTCCGCGGTGAGGCGGCGCCAGTTCTGGTTGCTGATCTGGCGCAGGCCGCTCAGCACGCGCTCGCGAGCGACCCGGTCGAACTGGATGTGGCAGCCGGGCGGCAATGTCGTGAAGCCCTGTTCGACGGCCTCGATGAGCTGCTGGCGGTTGAGGCCGGTGATCGCGCGGTAGAGGAGGTCGAAGCGGAAGTCGTTCTGCAGCCGCCCGACGAAGTCGAGGACGAGGCAGCTGTCCTTGCCGTCCGCAAGGCGCAGGCCGCGGCCGAGCTGCTGCTGGAACACGACCGGGCTCTGCGTCGGGCGCAGGAGCAGCAGGGTGTTGGCTTCCGGGATGTCGACGCCTTCGTTGTAGAGATCGACGGTGCACAGCACTTTCAGCGAGCCGGCGGCGAGCTCCTGCGGGGCGCGTTCGCGCACGTCACGCGGCGTCGCGCTGGTGATCGCGAGCGCGGGGAGGCCGGCCTTGGTGAATCGCTCGGCCATGAAGTTCGCGTGGGCGATGTCGACGCAGAACGCGATCGCGCGCATCGCGCCATGGTCGGCGACGTATTGCTCGATCGCGTGGATCACCAGACGGGCGCGCGCGTCGTTGCCGCTGATGACGTTGGCGAGCTGGGCGAGTTCGCCGGGCTGGTTCCAGCGGATGCCGCTGAGGTCCGTGCTGTCGGTGCTCGCGTAGTATTCGAAGGGGGCGAGGAGTTGCTGGTCGAGCGCGTCCCACAGGCGCAGTTCGACGGCCGGGCTGCCGTCGGGGCGCGCGTCGAAGTATTGCAGCACCGAGCGCCCGTCCGCGCGCTCGGGCGTCGCGGTGAGGCCCAGCAGGAAGCGCGGGCGGATCGCCGTGGCGAAGGCGTCGAACTGGCTCGCCGGCAGGTGGTGGCATTCGTCGATGACGACGGTGTTCCAGTAGTCGGCGCCGTGGATCGCGAGTAGATCACGCGCGGCGACCGACATGATGGTCGCGAAGAGGTGTTCGCTGCTGTCGGGCTGGCTGCCGTCGGCCAGCAGTTCGCCGAAGGCCGGTGCACGCAGCACTTGGCGGTAGGTTTCGATCGCCTGCCGCAGCAGCTCGATGCGATGCGCGACGAACAAGAGGCGCGGCTTGCCGCCCTGCTGCTCGCACAGGCGCTTGTAGTCGAACGCGGCGACGACCGTTTTGCCGGTGCCGGTGGCCGCGACGACGAGGTTGCGCGTGCGGCCGTGGCGGCGTTCGGCTCCGAGGCGGTCGAGCATCGCCTGCTGGTAGCTCTTGGGCTGCAGGTCGAACCAGGTCGGCGTCGCGATTGGTTCGAGGCTTGTGCCCCGGGCCTGCTGCAGTGCGCGGCGCAGTTCCAGGCGGTGCTGGTCGTTATGCGGGTCGAAGCGCTGGAATTCGGGGTCGTTCCACAGCGTCTCGAAATGCGCCTCCGCGGCGGCGAAGAGGTCGGTCTGTCCGGCCTGCGTGAATTTCACCGTCCATTCCACACCGCCCAGCAGTGCCGCGGCAGACAGGTTGGCGCTGCCGACGAAGGCGGTGCCGAAGCCGGTCGCGCGGTGGAAAAGCCACGCCTTTGCGTGCAGGCGACTGCGACGCCCGTCTAGCGAGACGCGCAGTTCGACGCCGGGGAGTGCCGCGAGCGTTTCGACGGCGCGCGCTTCGGTCGCGCCGGTGTAGGTTGTCGTGATAACGCGTAGCAGCGTACGAGGTTGGCCGTTGGCGCCGATCGCGGTGACCGATTCGAGCATGTCGAGGAGTTTCCGCAGCCCACTCCAGGTGATGAAGCTGACGACGATGTCGACGCGGTCGGCCGAGCCGAGCTCGGCGCGCAGTTCCGCGAACAGCGAGGGGTCGGCGCGGCCGGCGGTGAACAGCCAGGGCGCGAGCAGGCCGGTGGGTGGCTGAGTCGGGCGCGGCTGGCCGCGATGGATCGCGCGCAGCGCGAGCACCGGCGCGGTCCACTGGGCGGTGGCCGCGTCGCCCTGCCGCAGTTGGGTCAGCAGGCCGTTGATGAGCGCGAGTTCGAGCTGCTCACGCGCGGCGTCATCCTCGGCATCGGCGGCCTCGTCGAGCAGTTCCGGCAGCAGTCGCGCGAGCACTTCGGCGAGGCGCCGCCGCCGGGCGGCACCGGTGAGGGGCTCGACCTCGGCCTGGCCGGCATCGCGCAGCTGCAGGGCGAGCTCGCGTAGGCGGGCGTCGAGAAGCAGGTCGTAGAGGCCGTCGGGCAGGCTGGTCATGGGCGCGGGCCTGCTGCAGGGGCGTGCAGCTCACAGTTGGTATCGCCGAAGCATACTCCAGCGGCCTGGTGCGACGCGGCGGAATCCGCCCGTCGGACGCGAATTCCGCAAGGCTGGGAGGAACGCGGTGCTCCGGGTACCAGAACTCGTCCGGGCGCCGCGTGGCGGGGCGTGCCGCGCGCCTCCCGCCCTCCGTGCGGAGAAAGGGGTGCCTCAGCCCTTACGCAGCAGCCAGACGCTCTCCGTGGCCGGGCACTTGCCCTTGAGGCCGCCGGCGACGTCGACCTGGGTAAGCCGTGTCAGGTCAAAGCGGTCGGCATAGTGCTGCCGTACCTCGTCTGCGTCGATCGAGAACGGGGGCCCGGCGTGCTGGCTCTGGTCGTATTCGAAGCAGACGAGCAGTTGCGGCGCTTCGTGCGTGATCGCGGTGAGATGGACCGTGTAGCGCGGGCGCATGGTGGGCGGCAGCGCGACGAGTGCGGCGCGGTCGTAGACCGCGTCGACCGGGCCGAGGGTTTCCGCGGTGAGATCGAAGATGTCGCCCACATAGACATCGAGGTCCTCGACGGCATAGTGGTCGAGCGCGCCGACGCGAGACACCGTCGGTTCGACGCCGAGCTCGGCGAAGAGCTGCTGCACGGCGAGCGGGCTCAGTTCCGCGCCGACGACGCGATAGCCCTGGGCGAGCAGCCAGTGGATGTCCAGTGTCTTGCCGCACAGCGGCAGGAAGATGCGGCTGCCCGGTGCGAGCGCGAGCGCGTCGAGGTGTTCGCGCAGCAGCGGATGGGCTTCACTGCCGTGGAAGCCGATCTCGTTGCGTTCCCATTTTGCGTGCCAGAAGTTGGCGTCCATGAGCAGAGCTCCTGCGGTGATGGTGCGGCGGAGCGGATAGTCTAACGGAGGCGCGGACGGGACTGAATTCCCGGACGAGTCAGCGGAGCAGTTCCGTTGCCAGCGTGCGGATCATGCGTTCGGCCTGGCCGAGGTAGGCGCGGCCGAAGAGGTTGAGGTGGTTGAGGATGTGGTACAGGTTGTAGAGCGTCTTGCGCAGTTCGTAGCCTTCGGCGGGCGGCCAGGCGCTGCGGTAGGTGGCGTAGAAGGACGCGGGGAAGCCGCCGAAGAGTTCGCTCATCGCGAGATCGGCATCGCGGTCGCCGCGGTAGACGGCGGGGTCGAAGATGACGGGTTTGCCGTCCGCGGCGATGGCGGCGTTGCCGTTCCACAGGTCGCCGTGCAGCAGGCTGGGGCGGGGCCGGTAGTCGAGGAACAGGGCCGGGATGCGTTCGAGGAGCTTGTCGGCGTCGCGGCCGAGGGCGCCGCCGTGGCCCTTCGCCCGCGCCATCTGCAGCTGCGGCAGGAGGCGGCATTCGACGAGGAACTTGGCCCAGCCGTCGTGGGGCGTGTTGTGCTGGGGTGTGGCGCCGATGTAGTTGTCGCGCGTCCAGCCGAACCGCTCGCCGGTGTCGCGGTGCAGTTCGACGAGCGCCTCGGCGAAGCGTCGGCCGTCGTCGGCGCTCGCGAGCGGGCGCAGCGGCAGGTGTTCGAGCAGCAGGAAGGCCTCGTCATCGGTCGCGCCGTAGGCGAGCGGGCGCGGCACGCGGAAGGCGTCGCAGGCGGCGAGCGCCGCGAGGCCGTCGACCTCGGCCTCGAACATCGGCAGCGCGGCGGCGGCGTTGAGCTTGAGGAAATATGTCCGGTCGCCCGCGTGCACTTCCAGCGTGCGATTGATGCAGCCGCCGCCGACCGGATTCAGCCGTGCGCCGGCGACGTCGATGCCGCTGGCGGCCTTGAGGGCGCGGGCGAGCCGCTCGTCCGGAGTGTGCGGAGGTGGTGTCAACGGCAGAGGCTCCGATCGAGGCCGTTGCGCGTCAGGGGGCGGGGGTGGCGTTGTGTGCGGCGATGCTGTCGACGAGCTTCTTGTCGGCGACGGTCGTGTGCATCGCGAACCAGTCGAACATGAAGTGCGCGAGTTCCTGGAGGGGGGCGCTGTCGGTGTAGTAGAGGTTGCATTCGTGCTCCAGCCGGCGCAGCAGCCACTCGTGTTCCTCGCGGTGCTCTTCGTAGTGCGGATAGCCGACGTCGAGCATGATGTTCTCTTCGCTGACGAAGTGGAATTCCGCGTACTTGCGCACCTCGAGCAGCAGGCGCATGGCCTTTTCCTTCGGGCAGTTCCGGTCTGCCTCGACGGATACCGCGCGGATCAGGTCGACGAAGGCGCGGTGCTCGGCGTCGATGCGCGGGTGTCCGACCTCGAATTTGCTGTCCCACTTGATGTCAATCACGTCCGTCTCCGCCTGGCGAGTCGGGGCGGTGCCTCGCTGTGCGGCAGGATCCGCGCGGAGGGGGCCCCCGCGCATATCCTAACCGAATATGAACGCGGGGGCAGCCGGGGGCGCGATCGGGTGTGCTACGAGGGGTTTCAGGCCCCCGGGCGCGGCGCGCTTACCGCGAAGGACGGGGCGGGTGCGGCCGGTTCCGCTGCCGGTTCGGCGCGGACTTGCCTGTGCAGCCCCGGGATGTGGCGCTTGACGACGGCCAGCGCGAGGAAGGTGAGCACCATGGCGCCGCCGAGCAGCGACAGGTAGCTGTCCGCACCGCCGGAGGTGATGACGGCGGCGCCGGCGAAGGAGCTCAGGATCGCGCCGAGGCGGCCGAAGGACAGGGCCGAGGCGGTGCCGGTGGCGCGCATCATGGTCGGGTAGACGAAGGCGCACAGCGCATACATGGTCGCCTGGACGGCGATCACGAACATGCCGTGCACGCCGAGTCCGATCATCAGCCAGGTGGTGTTCGTGGCGAAGTCGACGCCTTGCAGCACGAAGGCGCTGGCCGCGGCGCCGATGCTGCACAGGATCAGCGGCCAGCGCGAGCCGTAGCGCGTGATGGCCAGTGCGCAGCCGAGCGACCCGATCACGCCGCCGAGGTTGTACGCGGTGAGGCCGGAGCCTGCCAGGGCGGCGGGCAGGCCTTCGGCGGCGAGCATCGTCGGCAGCCAGCTGAAGGCGGTGTAGGTGGCGAGCATGACGAGGAAGAAGCCGACCCAGATCGCCAGCGTGTCGCGCGCGCGGCCGCTCTGGAACAGCGCGGCGAAGCCGGCGCGCTGCTCGCTGCCGGTTTCGGCCACGTCGACGAATACCGTGCCGGGGTCGGCGGGGCGTTCCATGCGCGCGAGCAGGCGGCGCAGTTCGGGCCAGCGGGCGGTCTTGCGCGCGAGGTAGCGGGCCGATTCGGGCAGCAGCGCGAGCAGCACCAGGCTGTAGACGACGGGCAGCGCACCGCCGATCCAGAACAGGCCGCGCCAGCCGAGCACGGGCAGGACGGCGCCGGCGAACAGGCCGGCGAGCATGCCGCCGAGCGGATAGCACACGATGGTCGCGGTGACCGCGAGGGTGCGGCGGCGCGCCGGCGTGAACTCGGCGGTCATCGTCGAGGCGCTCGGCAGCGCGCCGCCGATGCCGAGGCCGGCGAGGAAGCGCAGCGCGGCGATCGCCGTGACGTCGGGCGCGAAGCCGATCGCAATCGTCGCGGCGCCGAACAGGAACACGCTGGCGACGAGCACCAGCCGCC
This sequence comes from Aromatoleum tolulyticum, assembly GCF_900156155.1. Taxonomy (GTDB): domain Bacteria; phylum Pseudomonadota; class Gammaproteobacteria; order Burkholderiales; family Rhodocyclaceae; genus Aromatoleum; species Aromatoleum tolulyticum. Next base: position 12,649 of record NZ_FTMD01000007.1, on the reverse strand, counting down.
GGCCGATGCGGTCGGCGACGATGCCGGCACAGGCGCTGCCGACGGCCATGCCGACCAGGCCCGCGGCCACGGCGGGCGCGAAGGCGGCCTTGGTGATGCCCCATTCCTTGATCAGCGCCGGGATGGCGAAGCCGATGAGCTGCCCGTCGAAGCCGTCCATGACGATTGCAAGGGCGGCGAGCATCACGACGAGCCTTTGCATCGATGTGAACGGGCCGTAGTCGAGTATCCCGCCGATATCGACGGGGGCGGACGAGGACTTCTGCTGCATCGGTGTGTCTCCGGTGATTGGCGGGTTCGCTCCGGGTTCGGGCGATCCTCTTCGTGGAAAACGATACTATCTTGATTGATGGACGGCAAGCAATTTGTATCACATTAGTAACGCGATTCCCGGTAGGCATGAGGTCGGTGCCGAAACGGCCTTGGGCGGGCGGATGACAAAATACGTCACACTCGCGCGGGAATTCCTCGGCCGGATTGTGGTCTTTTGCATGAGTTCGCACGTTGAATGGACGTGTCATCCTGCCGACGGGAGGTCACCATGAAATGGTTCAGACTTGCGCTTGCGGCGATCCTGGTGCTGGGCGTCGCGTTGCCGGACGTCGCGTCTGCGGATCGCGGCCGCATCGGCCGGCATCACGGCCACTCGAGCCTGGGCGTGCACATCGGGATCCCGCTGTTCTGGGGCTGGCCGGGCCCGTATTACGGCTCCCCTTACCGCTATTACGAGCCCTACCCCTACTACGCCTACCCGCCGTATTACGCCTATCCGCCGGTCGTCACCGTGCCGTCGTCGCCGCCCGTGTATATCGAGCGCGACGACGCGGATGGCGGCGGGAAGTCCGCCGGCAATTACTGGTATTACTGCGACCGCCCCGAGGGCTACTACCCCTACGTCAAGGAATGCCCCGGCGGGTGGGAACGCGTCGCGCCGCGGCCGTCGCGCTGAGGGAGGATCCGTACATGAACATCCGTATCTGTCTTGTGCCGCTCGCGGCGGCGCTCGTGACCGCGGGCTGCGTGTCGATGCCGTCCGGGCCGAACGTGCTCGTGCTCCCGGGCACCGGCGCGAGCTTCAATGAGTTCCGCGCCGACGACTCGGCCTGCCGCCAGTACGCGTACGAATACATCGGCGGCCGCTCCGCCGGGCAGGCTGCGGCCGATGCCGGCGTGCGCAGCGCAGTGGTCGGCACGGCGATCGGCGCGGCGGTCGGTGCCGCCGTCGATGGCGGGCGTGGCGCGGGCGTGGGTGCCGGCACCGGCCTGCTGATCGGCAGCGCCGCGGGCAGCGGTGCGGCCGAGGTGTCCGGTTACGACGCGCAGCGGCGCTACGACCACGCCTACGTGCAGTGCATGTACGCGAGCGGCCATCGCGTACCGGTGTCGGGCCGCTACTCGCCGAGCCGCTCGGATCGCTACCGCAGCACGCCGCCGCCCCCGCCCGCCGGCATGCCCCCTCCGCCGCCGCCCGGCGTGCGCTGACGCGCGTCGCGACGGTGATCGTCACGCCTGCGTTCAATACTTCACGCCAGGCCGGCGCGACGGATCGCTATGCTGGATCTCCGCGACGCTGGACAGCGAGCGCGTCGGGGCGAGCAGCGCTGTACGGGCGGCCATGCCGGGTGCCGCCGCGCCGATCGGCGATTCCGTGCCGTAACCCCGCGGTGCGACCGTAGTGGAGGACCGCCATGTCAGATGAGTCGAATTCCCGCACTGCCGGGCCGGCCGGTCCCTGGCACAGGCTGAGGAAGTCCGCCGGCCGGCTGCAGGACTGGTTCGCGATCCAGTCCTCGCTGGTCAAAGTCCTGGTCGTGGCGATCGCGCTGCTGATCCCCCTCACCGGCCTCTATTCCCTGATGCTGGCGCAGAAGCGCGCCGTGCTGGCCGAGGAGGTCAAGGCGATGGCGGTCGCCGGCGGGGCGGGGGTGTGGACCTTCGACGAGAGCGTGCCGGTGGTGCTCGGCAGCGGCTCGGTACTCGGCTTCCTCGATGCGAACCCCGTCGAGCGCGTCACGGTGATCTACGAGCCGCTGATGTGGAACCTGTCCGAGCGCATCATCCTCGTGCAGTCGCAGGGTCAGCAGCACGCCTATTATCCGAGCGACCTGGAAACGAAGATCTTCGCCGACAGGGCGGTCTCCGCGCCATGGTCCGGCCGGCTCGCCTTCATTCCCCGCGCCGAACTCGGCGAGGGGGCGCTCAAGGTGTTCGAGCGTCTCGACCAGCGCTTCGCCAACGGGCGCCCGCGTTCGGCCGACGACGGCTGGCGCTCCGCGGCCAGCGGCGTGCTGTCGGGCGCGCTGATGCTGGGCTTGCTGGCCTTCCTGTTCATGCAGCTGCGCGGTCAGTTCAAGTCGCTGAAGTTCATCGAGCCCGGGCAGGTGAGCGGCTCCATCGACGAACTGGTCGGCATGGACGATATCAAGGCCGAGGTCGCGCAGATCAAGGACCAGTACGAGCGGCGCGCGCTGTACGCCGAATACGGCATCCGCAAGCCGTTCAACGTGATGTTCAGCGGCCCCGCGGGCACCGGCAAGACCAAGCTCGCGAGCTACCTCGCGAAGGAGCTCAAGCTGCCCATCCTGTTCCACTCGGCGGCGAACCTGGAGACCGGCTTCGTCGCGGGCGGCGCGAACACCCTCAACCGCATCGTGTCGATGGCGAAGCGGCGCAAGCGCTGCATCGTCTTCCTCGACGAGGCGCAGGACCTCTTCATGAAGCGCGGCGGACGGCGCAAGTTCGACGACGATACCGCCAACACGCTGCTCGCCGTGCTCGACGGCGTGCGCAGCAAGGACGAGGCCGAGATCATCTGGATCGTGGCGAGCAATTTCAACAGCCAGACGATGCAGATGGACGAGGCGATGCTGCGCCGCTTCCAGATGAAGGTGGATTTCCGCCTGCCCAACCGCGAGGAGCGGCTCGCGATCATCCAGCACTACCTCGCACAACGCGCCGACAAGGTGCTGTCCGACCCCGATCTGAGCCACCTCGTCGGCGTCACCGAAGGACGCAGCCCCGCCGACCTCGAGACGATCGTCAACCAGGCCGGCATCACCGCGGTGCAGGCGGGCGAGATGATCGGCGCCGACACCCTGATGCAGGCCGCCGAGCGGGTGCTGGTCGGTAACGTCAATTCCAACACCACCGACGAACGCGAGCGCGACCGCCGCATCATCGCCGTGCACGAGTGGGGCCACTTCCTCGTCGACCTGCAGCGCGAGCGCGAGCTCACCAACGACGACTGGGACCGCATCCTCGCCGACATGAAGACGATCAAGATCTCGCTGAAGGCCATCCCGCGCAGCAACGCGCTGGGCTTCGTGTTCCACAAGCAGGGCACCAACCTGCTCAAGACCAAGGGCGACATCGAGCACGACGTGCGCGTGCTGCTCGGCGGCATGGCCAACGAGGAGCTCTTCTTCGGCGAGGACGGCACGACCAACGGCGCCCACAACGACATCACCCGCGTCACCCAGCTCCTGCATCACGCCGTCGGCGAGATGGGCATGTATCGCAAGACGCGCCTCAACTTCGGCGCGCTCACGAACGACGGGCAGGGCGGCAGCCGTGCCCTCGACGAGGAAACCCGCGCCATCATGGAGGTGCAGAGCGAACGCCTGTATGGCGAGACCAAGGCGTTGCTGGTGGAGCTCAAGCCGCTGACGGAATTCCTGGCGAACAAGCTGCTGGAGGCCGGCGAGATGAACCTGGACGAGGCGCTGGCGCAGATCCGCCGCTTCGAGGAAGGGCGTGTGGCAGCGGCAGCGGGACGGGGGACGATGCTGAGCGCTGCGGGATGATTGGGGCCATCATCCCGCGATGCGGGTAGGGCGCGCCGCTCAGGGCGCGAGGCGCAGCTCCCAGATCCCCGCCGGCGGCGTGTTGCGCCAGACCACCGCGGTGCGTTTCCAGCGCAGGTGGCGTGGCGCCGCGAAGGGCGCGCGCGGGTGGTAGGTGAACTGCACGAGCTTGCGTTCCGGATTGTGCGCGAGAAAGCGGCACAGGCTGTGCGCGGTCTCGTGCGCGACGTGTTCGGGAAGCGAGCGGAAAGGCAGGCTGGAGACGAGGACGATCCGCCCCGGGCGGTCGAACAGCGAATCGACCACGTGCCGTGCCGTCGCCTGGCGCACGTCCGCGGCCGGGTAACGATGGCGCAGGCGCTGCGCGAGGGCGGCCTGCAGTTCGACCGCGATCAGTGGCACGTCGGGGAGCTTCGTCAGCAGCGCGTCGGTGACCGGGCCGGTGCCTGCGCCCAGCTCGACGACGAGGTCCGCGCCTTCCGCGGCAGTCGCCAGTGCGTTTGCGAGTGTGCGCGATGACGGCAGCAGCGTGCCGGTCGAGCCCGGATTGCGCAGCATCGCGACCAGCAGCTGCAGGTGTGCGGACGGGGTGACGAGGCGGAACATGGATGCCATCTTAATCAGGCCCTCCGGTCCGTGGGCGGATGCTTGCGTGTGGAGATGTAACGGAGAGTGGCGGCGAGGGGCCGCGGGGAGGCATTTTCGCGGGCCGGGCCACAGCGTTGCCACTCGTCGCCACTCATTTCGGCGGCAGCGAAGCGTTGAAGCGCAAGGCCCGACTGACCCAGCGCGACAGGTCGGCGTCAGACTCGAAGCCGGGCGGTGCGACCATCACGAAACCGGTCAGGGGGCGCCCGGTGAAGTCCATCGGCCGCGCGTGGGCTCTGCGCAGGGCTTCCTCGTAGCGTTCGGCGCCGACGCGCACGACCAGCGTGTCGTCGACGATGCCGACGCACATGTGGCCGTGCAGCATGAAGGCGAGGCCGCCGAACATGCGCTTCTCGGCGATATCGTGGCGCTCCCTGAATTCATCCCGCAGCCGCTCGGCGAGCCCTTCGTCGAATGCCATCCTGCGCGTCTCCCGCGAATCGGGGGCGACCCCCATGCTGCAGTGTAGTACCGCAGCAAGGTCGAGGCGGGCGAATGTTCGGGCGATGCGGGCGCAGTCGCTCACCGCTGCGTGTCGCAGCGGAAGTCATGCTGCCCGCGATGGGGTGTGTTGCCCCTGAAGGTGTCAGCGGCTTGCCGGTTCAGCGGGCGTCTTCGGCTCTTCCGCCACGTCCAGCCCCCAGTCGCCGTATTCATACCAGTCTTCGCCGAGCATCTCGGCGGGATGCAGGGTGCGGCCGGAGCCGTTGCCGCAGGCGAGGGAATCGGCCGGGCAGTACTTGTCGCAACCCCAGCAGATGCGTTCAGGGTGCTTGGGATGCAGGGGAAACTTCTTGGCCATGTCGGGGAGCCTCGTGACCGCTTGGGATGCGGGTTCTGGAAATATCCGACAAGTTTACTCGGTCATCGTTGGCGGGCTTTGATGCCCGTCAAGACTGTCCGCCGCGGCGGCGGCTGCATCGCAGGCGCGGGCGGCGTATAGTCGCGTCTCCGCAGATTGCCCCCGTTCGCCGCTTCCGTTTCACGCGCGACGCAGGGCGCCACCGCCGCCGACCCGAGATGTCACTGCCCCGCTTCGATCCCGCCGAATATTCCAGCCAGCTTGCCGAGAAGGCAGCCCGCTTCGCGGGCGATTTCGCACCGCTGGGCGTACCCGCGCCGGAGGTGTTCGCCTCCGAGCCGCTGCACTATCGCCTGCGCGCCGAATTCCGCATGTGGCACCACGGCGACGGTCTCGTCGACTACGCGATGTTCGCTTCCGACGACCCCAAGACGCCGGTGCTGCTCGACGATTTCCCCGCCGCCGCGGCGCCGATCTGCGCGCTGATGCCGCGCCTGCGCGACGCCCTGCGGGCGAACGAGGTGCTGCGGAAGAAGATCTTCCAGGTCGAATTCCTCGCGACGCTGAGCGGCGAGCTGATGGTGAGCCTGGTCTACCACCGTGCGCTCGATACGGACTGGGAAGCGTCGGCGCGTGCGCTCGCGGCCGGACTGGGCGTGCAGGTCATCGGCCGCAGCCGCAAGCAGAAGATCGTGCTCGACCGCGACTGGCTGCTGGAAGAGTTCGACGTGGATGGCCGGCGCCTGCGCTACCAGCAGATCGAAGGCAGCTTCACGCAGCCCAACGGCGGCGTGAATCGCCAGATGCTGGGCTGGGCGCGGCGCCAGGTTGCGGGCGTGGGTGGCGATCTGCTGGAGCTCTACTGCGGCAACGGCAACTTCACCATGGCGCTGGCGCCGCTGTTCGAGCGCGTGCTGGCGACCGAGGTCAGCAAGTCCTCGGTGCGCGCCGCGCACTACAACATCGAGGCGAACGGCGTCCACAACATCACCATGGTGCGCATGTCGAGCGACGAGATCAGCGACGCCTTCGCCGGCGGGCGCGAATACCGGCGCATGAAGGAAGTCGATCTCGCCGGCTACCGCTTCTCGACGCTGTTCGTCGACCCACCGCGCAGCGGCCTCGACGATGCGACCGTCAAGCTCGCGCGCGGCTTCGACCGCATCCTCTACATCTCCTGCAACCCGAACACCCTGCGCGACAACGTCGCAGCGCTCGCCGACACGCACGAAATTTCCGCTGCGGCGGTCTTCGACCAGTTCCCCTACACCCATCACCTCGAGGCCGGCCTGCTGCTGACGCGGCGCGGCTGATCGCCGTAGCCGGCGTCGCACAGCCGTCTTCCGGCACCAACGCGATTCACGGTCTACGATGAATAGCCGCCCGGCATGATGCCGGGTGGCAGTCCATCCCCGACGCCGCCGCGGGGATGCGTCCGTCCCGTGTCGGGCCGGGCGCACCTGAGCGGCGACATGGACGGCAGGACCATAAGAATCACAAGACGAGGGCGAACGTCATGGAATGGTTCGACAACATCAGTCTTCGCGCCAAGCTGCTCATCAGCCTGGGTGTCTCCTGCGGTTCGCTGATCCTCGCGATCGCCTTCTGCCTCTACCAGCTCGACAAGATCATCCGCACTTCGGACGAGATTGCCGATACCTGGCTGCCCTCGGTCCAGCTCGTCGGCCGCATCAGCCAGGAGCGGCTGCGCTACCGCGTGCGCAGCCTCGAGTTCATGCTGCCCGGCAGCCCCGAGGAGAAGGCGAAGATCGAACAATCCCTGTCCGAACTCGATGCCGCGCTCGGCAAGGCGATTGACGAGTACGAGCGCCAGGATATGTCCGATGCGGAACAGCGGCTCCTCGGCGAGATCCGTGGCGCGGTTGCGAACTACCGCGAAGCGGTGCGGAAGGCCGTCGCGCTCGCCAAGGAGGGGCGGGAGAACGAGGCGCAGGCGCTGCGCCGCGACGAGTGGGTAAAACGCGCGAACGAGCTGCGCGACAGGACCGATGCGCTGGTGAAGTTCAACCGCGATGGTGCGGCGGCGTCGAAGGCGCGAATCGCCGCTTACGCGCAGGACGCCCACGTGTGGACGCTGGCGGCGACGGCGATCGCCCTCGTGATCGCGGCCGTGGTGTCCTACCTGATCTCCCGCCGCATCATCGAACGGGTCCAGTCGGTGGCCGAGACGTCGCGGCGCATCGCGGGCGGCGACCTGACCGGAGCGATTCCCGGCGGCGGCCGCGACGAGCTCGGCCAGCTGATCCGGTCGATGCGCGAGATGCAGGAGTCCCTGCGCAGCGCGCTCGGGGAAACCCGCCGCAACGCCGACCGCATCACCGATACGTCGCGAGAGCTCGCCGGCAACGTCGAGCAGCTCGAACGCAGTGCCGGGCTGCAGGCCGAGGCGTCGACGTCGATCGCTGCGAACATCGAGCAGCTCACCGTGTCGATCAACCACATCTCGGAGGCGACGACCGACGCGAGCCGGCTCGCGGGCGACTCGGACCGCCTCGCCGAGACCGGCAGGACGAACATCGAGCGGCTCGTCGGCGAGATCCAGGGCGTGGCCGTGACCGTCGAGCAGGCGGCCGACGAGGTCCGGAAGCTCGCCGAGCAGTCGCAGAAGATCTCGCTGCTGGTGGCGGTGATCAAGGACATTGCCGACCAGACCAACCTCCTCGCCCTCAACGCCGCGATCGAGGCGGCGCGCGCGGGCGATCAGGGGCGCGGCTTCGCCGTGGTCGCCGACGAGGTTCGCAAGCTCTCGGAGCGCACGGCCCACTCGACGACGGAAATCACCACCACCGTCGATTCCATCCTTGCGGCCACGCGCCAGGTCGTCGACGGCATCCATTCGGGCGTCCATGCCGTGAACACCAGCGTCGGGCACGCGCGCGACACCGGTGCGGCGATGGCGCTGATTCAGGACAAGGCGAAAGAGGTCGCGACGGTCGTCGCCGGCGTCGCCGACGGCCTCAAGGAACAGACCGCGGCGGCCACCGACGTGGCCCAGCGCGTCGAGCAGATCGCGACGAATGCCGAGGCGTCGAGCAGCGCGACGTCGAGCACCGCGGCCTCGGCACGCACGCTGAGCGGCATCGCGGAGGAGATGCAGGGAATGGTCGGCCGCTTCCGCGTGTGACGCGGACGACCGCGGACCTCAGTGCCGGCGGGGCCCCGTGCGCCGCGCCGGCGCGGGCGGATCGGGAAGGTCGGCATCCTGCAGCGGATAGGAATCGGCGAAGTAGGCCGGTCCCTTCATGATCAGCACGATCACGGCCCCGATCGCGAGCACCGCGACGCTGCTGAAGGTCAGGCCCAGGATGCTGATGCCGATGATGTCGGCAGTGGTGATGCTCGCCGTGGGATCCGGACCGATGCCGGCCCAGGCCATCAGGCGGGCGAGTGCCGGTGCCAGCGCGGCGACCAGCATGCCGCCCGCCAGCACGAAGGGAAGCCGTACGAGCAGGCTGCGTTCGAACGCCGTCGAGACCGCGTTCCTGTCGGGGGAAATGGGGGAGTTCATGGCGACTCCTTTCGTTCTGGTCGGAGTTTGACGCAGGGGGGAGCGGATGATTCCGTGCGAACCGTTTCGTTCTGTGACGACGCCGGGCTACTCGACGCTCGACAGCATGCGCCTGAGTCTCCTCAGGGTTGTGCTCCAGCATTTTCTAATTTCGCTACATCCTGCTTCTCCAAGCAAGAAATTGAATTCAACCGTCTTGTCTGGTGATGATAGAACAGCCGAATAGCATTGTCCGCCATAAGGGGAATACTCGCCATTCGTGGGGCTCCATCCACAAAGCCAAAAGGTCTCGTAGACGACCCACTTGCCCATATTCCTCTTTGAAACCGGAGCAGTCGGGTCGGAAATCTTCACCACGCCTTCTGAGCTGACCCAGTAGTTCTGACCGCCGCGAATGTTGCTGCAGACAGTAATTGAGTCAAGGCAGGAAGATGCCGAGTCGAACTGAGTCCCTCCGATGGGGTGAAGTTTGCGCAATTTGATGTGGTAATAACTTGGGCATGCCGAGTCATCAGCCGGGCATGCTATCTCCGGCGCGTGATACGTTATGCGCGAATAATCAGAGGTCGGGTAGTGCAATAAGATCCCGCCGCCGCTGAAGGTTAATGAAGAATCATTCGCCTTTGCATTAATCGAAATGCATAATGAGAGAATGATAGACAGCCATATATATGGTTTATACGGCATCACATAATATCCCGTGTATTCTTAATGTGTGGTGTGTTCTGTTGTCGAGACCATTCGTTCCACCATTTATTCCGCGTGTTACGGTTTCGACGCTGGCATCATCAGGACTATCTTCGCCCACCAACGCATTGATGGAGCTTCTTTCATGAGGGGTTCCTCTGTGTGGCGATGCTGTCCAATACCAACCACCGGTATCAATCGTTGTGTAAGGATCTGCCAATACTCTTTCCGGGTCGTCTATGCGAGGGCGCATTACATTTCTTGCGGCACTCCACCATGACGCGGTGTAGGATCGGCGGTCAATCCAGCCTCGATATACCCAATATTCTGAGTAATTGTACTTGCCGGTGATCTGTTTCATGCCTCTTCCGCGAAAGAGGTATCCATCTCCGGGTTGATCGTTTCCCATTCTTCCGCCATAGAGCTGATTGCAACTGGACTCGCTACGCCGTTCACTCATCATCGTTAATGTTCTTGATTCTTCGGCGCCTTGCCCAAAGAAATGGCTAAGTCGTGAGGGGTGTTGATGAACGAGATATTTTCTAATGCAGAGATTTATTGCGTGTCGGAATCTTTCTCTCGTTGCGTCGTCCAGCGCATTCGGTGCGGTATTTATCACTCTGCCTGATTTTTGTTCGTAGTTGTTCGGATAAATTCGCTCTAATTCGGTTCGGCTTAGCCAGCCACTCATTCTCATAACCGAAATGAATTCAGCGGGGTGAAGTCGCCAAGCCGCGGCAGTGTATTCCGTCGGTAGATCGGGGAAGCTGATAGCGCGCAGGTGCTGTTCGAAGTTGGTCCAAGCGTCAGCGTTCTCGGCGAAAGGTTGGAGTTCGCGGACGAAGGCGTAGCGCGAATTGATCGTGGTCTGGTCCAGTTCGCTGGGGAATCGGCATACGAGGCGGCGCAGTTTTAGGGCGACATTGACGTCGCCCAGCCTAGGGGCTAGATTGGCCGTTTCCAGGCGACCGGTACGCTGGGTGTCGGAGTCCGCGATCAGATTCTTCAGGTTGTTGGAGTCGCAACGCTGATCGTCAGGGCTGGGGTCGTCATCTATGAAATTCCAGCCGCAGATCGGCAGGAAATCGGCATCGCTGAATTTGTACGTCCCCTCGGCATTCAGGTCGGCCCAAATGGATTGCCCGTTCGGCCCCGGGATCTCGCGCCAATGTGCGACGTCGGTGGGTAATGGATCCTTGTCGGCCTGGGCGGCGCCGCGCCCGAGGTTGCGCCCGAAGCGCAGCAGCTCGTACCAGCCGCTCGGACTGCTCCGCGCACGCACGGCTTGCGGCAGGGTGTTGTGCCGCCGATGTGCTTCGCTGTAAAGGTCATATTCGACATTATCTTGCCGGGGCTGCGGAAACCTGCGCCCGATAGCGCTGTGACTCGTGAAACTACAGTGACCCCGGTCATAGGTCATCTGCAGCCACAGTGGTTCGCCCAAGGTGGACTGAGTGATTGTGCGCTGATGGGTCTGAGGCCGGGTGGCGCTCGTCGGTGTGCTCGCAGGCAGGTAGAACCAGATTGAGCCAAAGACTGCGTCGATGCGTCCGTCCGCGGTGGGGGCCGGGATGTTGTCAGGAGCGACCCAGGCAGGGCGACGCCCGATGAGGCGCGTCAGGTTGGCATCGTCCAGGCAAATCTCGAAATGAATTTGTCCCGAATGGCCATATATCTGCCCCGCGCGCCCGATCTCGTCCTTGCGCCAGACTCGATCGCCGGCCTGCAATATCCGCGGCGAGGTTTGGCCGGTCGGAGTGATGCGTGCTATTTGGCAGAGATGTGTGACGAGGCTGAAATAGACGATTTCAGTCGGTTGGCCGCCGTTGGCGCCGATCTCGGTAGTGTGTCGGATGATGATGCAGCCGTTGTCCGTCCAGGCGGGGGTATCTTCGAACGGGTTGTAGTTCTGAGGATCAGCGGGGGACGTGTTGCCTTCTCTCGGCTGAGCGACGTAGATCACCACCCCGTCGGCGATGGCCCGCACAACGGTATGACCGTCGGTTCCCTGCTGACCTTGCAGGTGTAGGCCGTTGTGCCAGGCGAATTGGTTGCTCACGGGATAGGAGCCTTCCGGAGCACCCGTGTTGGCCAGTTGCCCGGTAGGTTGCGTCATCGCCGCGCCGAGCCACGCTTCGTCGCTCTGGTTGGCATTGCGCTGGGGAAGGAATGGGGGGCTGATGAGCATACCGAGGCCTCAGATCGAGACGGGATATTTCGCGGTCCGCTTGCTCTCAATAGCGAGTTCAGATCGCGGGAAGTTGTGGGATAGCGGAGCTGCGCTTCGGGGCCCTGTTAGATTCTTTCGACTCGCCTTCAGCTTTACGGCGCCGGGCGCATGCAGCTGGATGTTGCCGCCCTCGATCCTGAGATACGCCCCCTGTGCGGTGGCGAGGATGTGCTTGCGGGCGCTGGCCGATAGCGCGGCGGTGGTGCTGGCGACGGTCACCCGCTTGTCGGCGGCGGCGTTGAGCTTGCCGCTCTGGCTTTGCACGCTGACTTCGCCGCTGGCGGCATGCAGGTGGATGCCGGTTTCGGTGATCGGCTGCGATCCGGTGCCCGCCTTGCCGGCCGTGAACAGGGCCAGGCCGCGGGCGACGGCCATGCTGTGGTTGCCCTGGCTGACGAGCTGGGTGTCGCGGCTTGTGCTGACGAGGTTCGTGCCGGCGGCGAGGATCAGGTCCTGCGGGGTGAGCTGGGCGATGCCGGCGGGGGCGCTGTATTGCACGCGCGGTTCGGACCAGGCGGTGACGGTGCCGGTGCCGCCGCCGGCGGCGAGGAAGCTGCCGGGGTTCGTCGCATGGCGGTCCGCGGCCTGCCGGTCTGCAGTGCTGCGCAAGACTTCCAGGGCGCGATCGAGCGAGGTGCCGGCCGGCAGTTTGTCGGGCGTGTCGTCGGCGCCCAGGCCGGCGTGGTGCTTGTGTGCGATCGCGGCGAGTCCCTTGACGAGGTCGTGGGCCTCTTCGCTGCGTTCGATCGCTTCGCGGCTGTCGAGGTGGTGGCCGCGGCTGGCTTCGCGGGCGTTGCCGCTCTGCTGCTTGAGGTGGCCCAGTTGCAGGCGGGTGTCGTGGGCGGTGCTCGACAGTTCGATGCGCGATTCATTCGCGGTGTCGTCGAACACGAGCTGGTTGTAGCCGCCCTGGCCGCTGCGGGTGGCGGCGAGTTCCTGCGTCTTGATGC
>NZ_FTMD01000019.1 GCF_900156155.1 Aromatoleum tolulyticum | reverse complement strand
CACCTATTACGTTCAAGCGGGTAACACCGTGGTTGAGAACGCGGGCGAAGGCACGGACACGGTGATCAGCAGCGTGAGCTTCACCCTGGGCGCGAACGTCGAGAATCTGACGTTGAATGGAACTTACCTCTCTAACATGAGCGGGACAGGCAACGATCTCAACAACGTGCTGACGGCGGCGGCCGCATATAGCCACGACACGCTGAATGGCGGAGCCGGCGCAGATACGATGATTGGCAAGTGGGGTGACGACACCTACTACGTGGACAACGCGGGCGACGTGATCGTGGAGAACAGCAGCGAAGGCACCGACGCCGTGATCAGCACCGTCAGCCATACGCTCGCCGCCAACGTCGAGAACCTGACGTTGACCGGATCGGCCGCGATCAACGGCACCGGCAACGCAGCTGCAAACACGCTGGCCGGTAATGCCGGCAACAACGTGCTGACCGGCGGCGCCGGTAATGACATCTTCCGGTTCGATACCGCGCTCAATGCCAACACGAACCTCGACACCATTACCGACTTTGCGGCTGGAGTAGATGACATCCAGCTGGAGAATGCGGTCTTCACGTCGCTGACCACGACGGGTGCGCTGAATGCAGGTTGGTTCATCGGTGGAGCCGACATCACTGCCGCAGCCGACGCCAATGATTACCTGATCTACAACAGCACGACGGGCGCGCTGTACTACGATCAGGACGCCAACGGCGCCGGCCAGGCGGTGCAGTTCGCTACGCTGTCGGGAACCCCGTCGCTGTCGGCGTCGGACTTCCTCGTCAGCTGAGGTCGTCCGGAGCTGGCGGGGAGTTCAACCCTCGCCGGCAGTCCGACAATGTTACCCAGACGCGCCGGGAGTTTCCGGTGCGTCTATTTTTTTGTTCGGCGAAAAGGCCGTATCGCCGAACGGCATTAGGGGCAGACCACTGTTTCGCTAAAGTAAAGGCTGTTCACGGTGACGTAACCGCGCTGCTCAACGCTGGCATGCTCGACCGCACCGAAGACAGCCAGATCGTCTTTCCGTTTGAAGCCGTGAACGTCGAGTTCCTGTTGCGCGCCGCCTAACGGCCGGATGTGGTGCTCACAGCCGGCGCTCGGCACGCAGCCGCCGCAGCACACTCGCGCGATACCAGCGCGACAGCAGCGTCCGCAGCCCCGGCAGACCGATCAGCCAGGCCAGCGGACGCAGCAGCGGCACGCGTGCCATCAGCAGGATGTAGGCATCCAGCTCGCGCCGCACGCGCCCCTCGCCATCGCGCACGTGCAACTCGCGCAGCGCGGTATCGGGGTCGATGCCCAGCGCGCGCAACTCCGCATCGCGCCCGGTGATATCCACCCAGCAGGTGTCCTCGCCCGCCTCGCCCGCCAGCCGCTCGTACTGCGCACGGTCGCGTACGCAGCGCGGGCACGCGCCGTCGTAATAGACGGTGATCCGTTCTTCCCGCTCCGCCATCGGCTCGCTCCGTGACCTCCACACAGGTTTGACTGCCCGTCCCCGCCCTTCGTGCCAGGGGCAATATCCGCTACAGTCCTGCGGCATGAACCCTGCCACCGAAACCGTCGTGCTCGTTCACGGCCTGTGGATGCACGGGCTCGTGTTCGGCCTCCTGCGGCGCCGCCTCGAACGCAGCGGCTTCCTCACGCACGCATGGTCCTACCCCTCGGTGCGGCACGGCCTCCTCGCCAACGCGGACGCCTTGTCGCGCTTCCTCGCCGGCCTGCACGCAGACCCCATCCACCTCGTCGGTCACAGCCTGGGCGGCATCGTCATCGCCAACGCGCTCGCCCGCCATCCCGACGCGCGGGTGCGCCGCTGCGTCCTCATGGGCCCGCCCTGGAGCGCATCGCGCAGCGCGACCGGACTGCAGCGCGTTCCCGGCATTTCCGCGCTCATCGGGCGCTCGATGCACGACTGGCTCCCCGCCCCGCGACCGCAACTGCCCGGCGTCGAGATCGGCGTCATCTCGGGCAGCCGACCGATCGGGCTCGCCGGCGCCCTGGTCGGACTGCCGCGGCCCCACGACGGCATCGTGACCGTCGAGGAGACCCGCGTCGCCGGCGCGCGCGACGCCGTCACGCTGCACGTGAGCCACATGGAAATGCTCCTGTCCGCACGCTGCGCGGACCAGGTCGCGGCCTTCCTGCACACCGGCACGTTCGCCCACGACGCGGCGGAAAGCCCGGCCGGACAAGGCATCCAGCCCTGATCCGGGCCCCCGGCCGGCCTTCGTTCGGGGATTTTTGCTGCGCCGCACAAAATAGTTCTTGACGGGATTTCCCTACCCGTTACAATGAAATTGTGCATTGCAACAAAACCTGCCGGCAGCAGTGGGCCCGCAGACGATGACCCCCGCCCCAACAGGAGAAATACCATGATCACCAACGAAACTTTCGCCAGCGCCTCGAAGAACGCCTTTGCCGCCGTTGAAGCCTCCACCCGCAGCAGCTTCGACACCTTCGAGCGCCTCGCTGCACTGAACATCAACGCCAGCCGCGGCGCCCTCGAAGACGGCATCGCCGCCGTGCATGCACTGCTGTCGGTGAAGACCCCGAACGAGCTGGTGACCGTATCCGCATCGCTCGGCCGCCCGACGGCCGAAAAGGCGCTGGCGTGGTTCCGCAGCAGCTACGAGATCCTCGCCCAGGGCGTCGAAGAAGCGGCCGCGCCCTACGAAACCCAGTACGCGGAAGTGAACAAGGCCATCGGCGTCGCGCTCGAAAAGGCCGCCAAGTCCGCCCCGGCCGGCTCCGAAGCGGCCGTCGCCGCGGTGCAGTCGGCGATCGCCGCCGCCAACTCGGCCTACGACACCGTGAATAAGGCGACCCGCAAGGTCATCCAGTTCACCGAAGCCAACGTCGCAGCGACCGCCCGCGCCGCCGTCGATGCGGTGAGCGCACCGGCCGCCACGCCCAAGGCCAAGAAGTCGGCCTGATCATCCGCGGGGCACTCCCCGCACGGCGGCCCCTGCCACACCGGGCCGCCCCCTCCGGCGCCTTCGGGCGCCGGAGTCGTTTCCGGTTATCCTTGCGCGCTTCCCCGGCAGCACGCAACCCACTACAACAATGACGACCTCCCCCCGCGCCCCCGAACTCCTCGCCCCCGCCGGCTCCCTGCAGATGATGCGCACCGCCTTCGCCTACGGTGCCGACGCGGTCTACGCCGGCCAGCCGCGCTACTCGCTGCGCGTGCGCAACAACAGCTTCGACAAGCTCGATGCCCTCGCGACCGGCATCGACGAGGCGCACGCCGCGGGCAAGGCCTTCTACCTCGTCAGCAACATCTACCCGCACAACAGCAAGGTGCGCAGCTTCGTCGCCGACATGGAACCGGTCGTCGCGCTCAAGCCCGACGCGCTGATCATGGCCGACCCCGGCCTGATCATGATGGTGCGCGAGCGCTGGCCCGAGGTCGAGGTGCATCTGTCGGTGCAGGCCAACACGACGAACTACGCCGCGGTGCGCTTCTGGCAGTCCGTCGGCATCAAGCGCATCATCCTGTCGCGCGAACTGTCGCTCGACGAGATCGAGGACATCCGCCAGGCCTGCCCCGACATGGAGCTCGAAGTCTTCGTGCACGGCGCGCTGTGCGTCGCCTATTCGGGCCGCTGCCTGCTGTCGGGCTACTTCAACCACCGCGACCCCAACCAGGGCACGTGCACGAACTCCTGCCGCTGGGACTACAAGGTGCATGAGGCGAACGAAGACGGTTCGGGTGACCTGCACGCCTGCGGCAAGGGCGCGCCGGACCCCGACGGCAACGCGCTCGGCGGCGGCGCACGTCACGAGTCCGCCTCGCGCGTCTACCTCCTCGAGGAAGGCACCCGCCCCGGCCAGCTGATGCCGATCGAGGAAGACGAGCACGGCACCTACATCCTCAACTCCCGGGATCTGCGCGCCGTCGAGCACGTCGAGCGCCTCGTCGCGATCGGCGTCGATTCGCTGAAGATCGAGGGCCGCACCAAGAGCCCCTACTACGTCGCCCGCGCGAGCCAGGGCTACCGCCGCGCGATCGACGACGCAGCGGCGGGCCGCCCGTTCGACATGCGCCTCCTCGGCGAGCTCGAAGGCCTCGCGAACCGCGGCTACACCGACGGCTTCTACCAGCGCCACCACACCCCGGAACACCAGAACTACCTGCGCGGCCACTCCGAGTCGGGGCGCAGCCTGTTCGTCGGCGAAGTGCTGGGCGTCGACGCCACCAGCGGCCTCGCCGAAATCGAAGTGAAGAACGGTTTCGGCATCGGCGACCGGCTCGAATTCGTGCAGCCGCAGGGCAACATCGTCGCCCCGCTCGAGCGCCTCGAAAACCTCGACGGCGAAGCGCTCGCGCGCATCCCCGGAGCCGGCCGGCGCGTGCGCCTGCCACTGCCGCAAGGCGCGCGCGCCGACTCACCGTGCTTCATCGCGCGCCTCCTCTAGCAGGCGCTCACTCCCTGCGCGGGGCCCCGTCGTCGCCCGTCGCGGGCCGCTCTGCGCCGGATGCCGACATGTGGTTCCACGCCAGCATGGCGATGTAGAGCATCCGGCCGCCAATGATCCCCATGGCCAAGGCGGGGATCACGAACAGGAACACCGACCAGCGGAAGTCGCGCCGCGCCAGCGCCTCGGCAGGCGCATCGGGATTCACCCAGATCGTCAGTTCGGGCGACGCCAGCAATTGCGCCAGCACCCCTTCGCCTGCCGTGGGCAGATACAGACCGAACTGCGCATCGAGACACATTTCCGAATACTCGACCCCGCCGTGCATGTAGCGATACCGGACCTCCAGCGTATCGAGCGGCGGCTGCAGGAGCGAGGACGGATGGCGCAGCGTGGCGCTTTCGAGCTGCGCCGGCTGGGGCTGCCAACCGAGGCTGCGCACCATCGTGACCGCCGGCAGGATGCCGAAGGACAGCACGCCCCACAGCCCTGCCGTGAGCAGGCACACCCCGATCAGGGGATAGACCAGGTGAACGAAGACGTTGGCGAGTCGTGCGGTCAAAGTCGGAGTCAGGGGCAGACAATATGATCAAAGTCTGCTGCGGAACCCCTGGTCACGCCACCGAAACTAGTGGCGGCGTGAGACTTTCTTCCGATCTTCCGTCATGCCCGCGGCAGCGGAACGTCGTATGAGCTTGCGAACGATGCGCAGACGCGGCGCCCGCGCCTCCCCGCACGTGCCCTCACCCGCCGCCGGGGTGCGCGCGGCCTCCTGATCGCTGCGCTTGTCTTCGTACATCGCCGCGTCCGCGTGGCGGACCAGCTCCTCGGGCGCGCTGCCGTGCTCGGGGCACACGCTCACCCCCAGGCTGGCGGTGAGCTGCAGGACAAGTCCGTCACGCAACTCCACCGGTTGCGCGACGGCGGCGAGCAGCTTCGCCGCGACCGGCTCCGCGGCCGCATGCTCCGTCATGCCCGGCAGGAGCACGACGAATTCGTCACCCGCGATACGCGCTATCGTATCGGTCTCGCGCACGCTGGCGCGCATGCGCGCGGCGACGGTGCTCAGCACCATGTCGCCGACGTCGTGGCCATAGCTGTCATTCACCGCCTTGAAACGGTCGAGATCGACGAAGAACAGCGCAAACCCCTCGCCGGTACGCCGCCAGTGCGCGCTCGCCTGACCGACGCGATCGTAGAACAGACGCCGGTTGGGCAGCCCGGTCAGCGGGTCGTGCAGCGCACTGTGGGTCGCCCGCTCGAGGCGCTCGCGCTCGCGGACAACCGCCGCCCGATGGCGGCGCAGGTACAGCACCAGCACGGCGAGCGTGGCGGCGGCGAGACCGATCGCCAGCAACAGAGGCTCGCTGCGGATGTCCGACAGGCGCAACTGGCGCGTCACCGTCAGGCGCACCGGCTGCGATGTGCTGACATCCTCCACGTTCAGCGTGAACCTCGGCAGCAGGCGGCGCTCCAGCGCACTCGCCGGCTGCGTCGCCAGCATCGCGTAGAGCGGCGGATCCTGTGGCCCGGCCTCCCCCAGCAGGCGCAGCACGTGGGCGGTACGCGCGTTGCGGCGGCCCGGAACCATCGAATCGGCCTTCACGACGAGCAGCGCGTAGCGCTGCTCGGCCTCCGGCCCCCGCAGGATGGAGCGTGCCGTGTCGGTGCGTTTCATCACCACGTAGGCCAGCGGCCCCTCGATCAGCGCGAACGGCCGCGTGGATACCGCCGCCCCGCTTGCCTCGGCGCGCCGCAGCGCGTCGCGCAGATGCGGCACCGAATCGAGATCGAGGCCGTGCACCGGCAGGGCTTCGGGCGTTTGCGGCCACAGGAAGCTGACCGGGAAATAGGCCGCCTTCTCCGGCACGTCCTGCCACCGCCTGCCGTCCTGATAGTTGAAGCTGCCGATCCGGGCGCCCGGGCCTACCCGCTGCGCGAGCGCCCGTTCGAAGTCGCCCCGCGCCCGCGCGGGCACCTTCTCGACCACCTCGAGCATGTAGATATGCGGATGTTCGCCCAGCAGGCGGCTCGCAAAACCGACCATCTGCTCCTGCGTCGGCGCCCCGAGCACGTCGAGAAAGGCGACGAAACCCGACAGCAGGGCATCGTTGGTCCGCAGACGGTCGCGCAGCAGCTCGATGTCCGCCTCGGCATCGGCCTGGAACTCGGCGCGGATGTCTTCCCACGCCCCGCGCAGCACCAGTGCGAACAGCGACACGCTGAACAACATCCACGCCAGGAGCAGCACCGCGTACAGCGGATTGTCGCCTCTGCGCAGCTGCGGCCCTTCCTCGCTGTCCACGATTCCTCCCCCCCGATCTCCCGCGCCCGTAACGGGCGCTCGCTCGCCGAGCCTCCGGCGCCGGATCGAGTGTCAGTGAGTGCACTCTATTCTTCTCCCGTGAGCTCGTACATATGGCAAAAGTCGTATCTATCCGACTGATTTCGTGGAATATTCGCGCGAATCGATCGCCTCTCGCATGACGCCGTGGGGGAGCATCCGACGGGACGAGACACCGCCGGACCGGATCCGCGAGAGCCGTCTGCCTCCATCTGCGCTACAATGCAAGGCTTTGTTTTAACTGAAAATCAGGATCCGCCGTGCTCGTCGCCGCCAACATCACCATGCAGTTCGGGGCCAAGCCCCTGTTCGAGAACGTCTCCGTCAAGTTCGGCGAAGGCAACCGCTACGGCCTGATCGGCGCAAACGGCGCGGGCAAGTCGACGTTCATGAAGATCCTGTGCGGCGCGCTCGAATCGAGCGCCGGCAACGTCTCCAAGGACCCGCACGAGCGCATGGCCTACCTGCGCCAGGACCAGTTCGGCTACGAGGACATGCGCGTGCTCGACGTCGTGCTGATGGGCCACACGGAAATGTGGGCCTGCATGGCGGAGAAGGACGCGATCTACGCGAACCCCGAGGCGACCGAGGACGACTACATGCACGCGGCCGAACTCGAAAGCAAGTTCGCCGAGTACGACGGCTACACCGCCGAAGCGCGCGCCGGCGAGCTGCTGCTGGGGGTGGGCATCGGCACCGAACTGCACAACGGCCCGATGAAGAACGTCGCGCCGGGCTGGAAGCTGCGCGTGCTGCTGTGCCAGGCGCTGTTCGCGAACCCCGACATCCTGCTGCTCGACGAACCGACCAACAACCTCGACATCAACACCATCCGCTGGCTCGAAGACGTGCTCAACGAGCGCAACAGCACGATGGTGATCATCTCGCACGACCGCCACTTCCTGAACCAGGTGTGCACGCACATGGCGGACCTCGACTACGGCACGATCACCGTGTACGCCGGCAACTACGACGACTACATGGAAGCGTCGACCCTCGCGCGCGAGCGCCAGAGCGCTGCCAATGCCCGCGCCAAGGAAAAGATCCAGGACCTGCAGGAATTCGTGCGCCGCTTCTCGGCCAACAAGTCCAAGGCCAAGCAGGCCACCAGCCGCTTGAAGCTCATCGACAAGCTCAAGCCCGAGGACGTCAAGCCCTCGTCCCGCCAGTACCCGTGGATCCGCTTCGACTACGACGACAAGGACAAGCTGCACCGCCTCGCGTGCGAGGTCGACAACCTGTCCTTCGCCTACGAGGGCATGGAGAAGCCGCTCATCAACAAGTTCTCGATCGCCATCGAGGCGGGCGAGAAGGTCGCGATCATCGGCGAGAACGGCGTCGGCAAGACCACGCTGATGAAGCTGCTGCTCGGCGTCCTCGAGCCGCAGAAGGGCAGCGTCAAGTGGGCCGAAAAGGCCAAGCCCGGCTACTACGCGCAGGACCACTCGGCCGACTTCGCCGGCACCGAGAAGCTCACCGAATGGATCGCGGAGTACGCGCGCGTCACGGCCTCCGCCACCGGCGAGGACCTCGAGACCCTGATCCGCGGCACCCTCGGCCGCCTGCTGTTCTCCGGCGACGAGGTCAGGAAGCCCGTCAATGTCATCTCCGGCGGCGAACAGGGCCGCATGCTGTTCGGCAAGCTGATGCTGTCGCGCCCGAACGTGCTGTTGATGGACGAGCCGACCAACCACCTCGACATGGAATCCATCGAGTCGCTCAACACCGGCCTCGAGAAGTTTTCCGGCACGCTCGTGTTCATCTCGCACGACCGCGAGTTCGTGTCCTCGCTGGCCACCCGCGTCATCGAGATCAAGCTCGACGGAACCATCGTCGATTACCGCGGCACCTACGAGGAATACCTCGCCAGCCAGGGACTGGAATAAGCCTCGCGACCCGGCGCAAGCCGGGTCAAATTCCCCAACGCATAGTCGATTCGAGTTCTGATCGAATCGATTTGCATATTTTCTTGCACACCGCCTAAGCCGCAGGTATATTCCGCGGCTCGTATCCCCTTGCGGGGAGCCTTTCTCATGGGCGGCTGGTGTTGGTCAAGACACGGGGCATTTCCTTGCTGTTGGCGGCAACGATGGCGATTTACGGCGCCGGGCCCGCGCGTGCCGATTATTCGGACTGTCGCACCTGTCATTACGCGACAAACGTCGACAGCACCACCCCGGACCTGACGGGATATTTCGTCGATCCCGGACACCATCCGGTGCGGGTGAACTACCCGATACGCGCCGACTATCACCTGCCGGCCACCACGAGCGCGACGGGCATCCTGTTCTTCGACAACAACGGCAACGGCGTGCCCGACCCGGACGAAATCCAGCTCTTCAGCAGCAGCGTCCTGTCCGACACGACCGGCACCGGGACGACGACGCGCGCGAAGGGCAAGCAGAAAAGCACCGCCATCACGGACACGTGGGTGATCGACTGTGCGTCCTGTCACGTCGAGCACGGCCTGACGCCTCCCGACCCGCAGCGCGCCGCCGACTACGTGCGCCGAGCGGGCGGCGACCGCCTGCTGTGTCTCACCTGCCACAACCTGTAGCGTCCTGAAGGGCCGGCGGGCAGGGCGTCGCGCGGCCGCGCATCGCTCACCACAGCCATCCGCGCCGAGTCGGCTACAATCGACGACACCCCAAGGTCGTCGGCGAACATGATCGGCATTTTCCTCATTACCCACGGCACGCTCGGCGAGGCGCTGATCCAGTGCGCCTGCCACGTGCTGAACCGGCGCCCCGACAACGTCATCCAGCTCGGACTTTCCGGCCAGGACGATCCGCTCGACATATTGCCGGAGGCACGCCGGCTGCTCGCGACTGTCGACAAGGGGCATGGCGTCGTGATACTCACGGATATCTTCGGTGCCACTCCGGCGAACGTCGCACGCAAACTGCTGGAGCCGGGGCGCGTGGAAGGCATTGCCGGCGTGAATCTGCCGATGCTGCTGCGGGTGCTGACCTACCGGGAAAGGGACATGAACACGCTCGTCGAGCGCGCCATTACCGGCGGCTGCGAGGGCGTGCTGCATATGAAGTGAGAATGACATGCCGAGAGCGGAAACCGAAATCATCAACAAGCTGGGCCTGCATGCGCGTGCGTCGGCAAAACTGACGCAGCTCGCGAGCAGCTTCGGGGCCGACATCTGGCTCGAACGCAACGGGCGCCGCGTCAATGCCAAGAGCATCATGGGCGTCATGATGCTGGCGGCCGCACGCGGCGCGACGATCGCCATCGAGACCGCCGGCCAGGACGAGGACAAGGCGCTGGAGGCGATCCTCGAGCTCATCGCCGACCGCTTCGGCGAAGGGGAATAGGCCGATGCCCTTCACGATCCACGGGCTCCCCGTCTCCCAGGGCATCGCGATCGGCCACGTCCACCTGGTGTCGCACGCGATGCTGGAGGTGAACCACTACCACGTCGCGGCGAAATACCTGCCCGAGGAAGTGGAGCGGCTGAACGAGGCCGTCGCGACCGTGCAGGGCGAGCTGGTGGGGTTGAAGGCCGCCGCGACTGCCGGCCAGCCGCACAGCGAGGTGGGCGCCTTCGTCGACCTGCAGCTGATGATGCTGGGCGACCCGATGCTGGTCGAGGCCGCGCGCGTCCTGATCTCCGAGCGGCGCTGCAATGCCGAGTGGGCACTGGTGCAGCAGATGGAGCTGGTCGTCGAGCAGTTCGACCAGATCGAGGATCCCTACCTGCGCGAGCGCAAGGCGGACGTCGTGCAGGTGGTCGAGCGCATCGTGAAGGTGCTGCTGGGCCACCCCGGCCACCTGCCGCCGAAGCGGCGCGACGGGCTGGGCACGATCATCGTCGCGCACGACCTGTCGCCGGCGGACACGATCGGCTTCCGCGACCACAACATCGGCGGCTTCGTCACCGACGTCGGCGGCCCGACCAGCCATACGGCGATCGTCGCGCGCAGCCTGCGCATCCCCGCGGTGGTGGGCCTGCACCACATCCGCCAGCTGGTCGAGGAAGACGAGCTGCTGATCATCGACGGCACGCGCGGCGTCGTGATCGTCGCGCCCGACGAGCGCATCGTCGAGGAATACCGCCTGCGCCGCAGCGAGCTCGAGCTGGAGCGCTCGAAGCTCAACCGCCTGAAGGACACGCCCGCGACGACGCTCGACGGCGAGGACGTGAACCTGCTGGCGAACATCGAAGGACCGAAGGACCTGAACCAGGTGAAGGCCGTCAACGCCGACGGAGTGGGCCTGTACCGCACCGAGTTCCTGTTCATCGGCCGCGACGCGCTGCCCGACGAGGACGAGCAGTACGAGGCTTACCGCACGGTGCTGAAGTCGCTGCCGGGCAAGCCGGTGACGATCCGTACCTTCGATGTCGGTGCCGACAAGGCGCTGAACGGCGTCAGCGCGCGCTTCGAGCCGAATCCGGCGCTGGGGCTGCGCGCGATCCGCTACTCGCTGGCCGAACCGCAGATGTTCAAGACGCAGTTGCGCGCGCTGTTGCGCGCCTCGGTGCATGGCAAGCTGCAGATCATGATCCCGATGCTCGCGCACGCGCACGAGATCGACCAGTCGCTGCAGTTGATCGCGAAGGCGAAGGCGGAGCTCGACGCGGAGGGCCTTAAGTACGACCCGCGCGTGGAGATCGGCGGGATGATCGAGGTGCCGGCGGCGGCGCTGGCGCTCGGGATGTTCATCCGCCGCCTGTCCTTCCTGTCGATCGGCACCAACGACCTGATCCAGTACACGCTCGCGATCGACCGCTCCGACGAGGCGGTCGTGCATCTCTACGACCCGCTCCACCCGGCGGTGCTGAAGCTGATCGCCGGCACGATCCAGGCGGGCGCACGCTTCGGCCTGCCGGTGTCGGTGTGCGGCGAGATGGCGGGCGATCCGGCCTACACGCTGCTGCTGCTGGGCATGGGGCTGCGCAATTTCTCGATGCATCCCGGCCACATCCTCGAGATCAAACAGCAGGTGCTGCGCGCCGACCTGAACGAGCTGGCACCGCGCGTGCAGCGCATCCTGAAGATGGACGAGCAATCCAAGGTGCGGGATGCGGTGATGCGGCTGGCGAATTGAGCCGCTCCCACGGGGCATGCGGGCGTTTGACAATTGTGACGGCCCGCGATAGTTTTGAGTCTTAGCGCCGATTTGAACCACAGCTTGCGGGCGCTCAATAAATCCGGCTAAAGCGAGGGCGACCCAGTCCGCGTTTTCCAAGCCGGCTGGGTTTTTTCGTTTACAAGAATACGGCCATGATCCAACCCCAATCCGTCGGCGTCGTCGTCCCGCAGCGGGCGCACTTCGCCGAGCCGCTGCAGCTGCGCAGCGGGGGCACGCTGCCCGAATACGAACTGGTCTACGAGACCTACGGCGAACTGAACGCGGACCGCAGCAACGCGGTGCTGGTGTGCCACGCGCTGTCGGGTTCCCACCACGTCGCCGGCCACTACGCCGACGCACCGAACAACAGCGGCTGGTGGGACAACCTCGTCGGCCCCGGCAAGCCGCTCGACACGCGCAAGTTCTTCGTCATCGGCGTGAACAACCTCGGCGGTTGCCACGGCTCGACCGGCCCGATCTCGATCAACCCGGCGACCGGCCAGCCGTGGGGCGCGGATTTCCCCTTCGTGACGGTCGAGGACTGGGTCGCGGCGCAGGCGCGGCTCGCCGACCGGCTGGGCATCGCACGCTTCGCGGCGATCGTCGGCGGCAGCCTGGGCGGCATGCAGGCGCTGTCGTGGTCGCTGCAGTACCCGGAGCGCGTCGCCAACGCGGTGGTGATCGCATCGGCGCCCAAGCTCACGGCGCAGAACATCGCGTTCAACGAGGTCGCGCGCCAGGCGATCCTCTCCGACCCGGAGTTCCACGGCGGGCACTACTATGCGCACGGCGTCGTGCCGACGCGCGGCCTCAAGCTCGCGCGCATGGTCGGCCACATCACCTATCTGTCCGATGACGCGATGGGCGACAAGTTCGGTCGCAGCCTGCGCCACGGCAAGGCGATCTACAGCTACGACGTGGAGTTCGAGATCGAGTCCTACCTGCGCTACCAGGGCGACAAGTTCGCGGGTTTCTTCGACGCCAACACCTATCTGCTGGCGACCAAGGCGCTCGATTACTTCGACCCGGCCTTCGAGCACGGCGGCAACCTGCCGGCGGCGCTGGCGCGCGCGACGGCCGACTTCCTCGTCGTGTCCTTCAGCACCGACTGGCGCTTCTCGCCCGCGAGGAGCCGCGAGATCGTCTATGCGCTGCTGCACAACCAGCGCAACGTCAGCTACGCGGAGATCGAGAGCGACGCGGGGCACGATTCCTTCCTGCTTGACGAAGCGCAGTACCACGCGCTGCTGACCGCCTACTTCGACCGCATCAAGGTTTAGCCATGTCCTACCGTTACGACTACGAAGTCATCACCCAGTGGATCGCGCCGGGGGAGAAGGTGCTCGACCTCGGCTGCGGCGACGGCAGCCTGCTGAAGCATCTCGCCGAAGTGCGCCAGGTGCAGGGTTACGGCGTCGAGAACGACCCGGACAAGCTGCTCGCGTGCACGCGCAACGGCGTGAACGTGATCCAGATGGACATGGAGAAGGGGCTCGCCGGGATCGAGGACGGCTTCTTCGACCACGTGATCATGAGCCTGTCGCTGCAGGCGATGCACAACACGCAGGGCATCCTCGTCGAGATGCTGCGCGTCGCGCGCGAGGCGGTCGTGAGCTTCCCGAACTTCGGCTACTGGCGCCACCGCCAGAGCATCCTCAACGGCCGCATGCCGGTGTCGGAGAGCCTGCCGCACCAGTGGTTCAACACGCCCAACGTGCGCTTCTTCACGATTTCGGACTTCGATGCGCTGTGCGAGATGAACGGCATCGCGGTGCGCGAGCGCCTCGCCTTCGACGAGGGCAAGCTGATCCTCGACGAGCCGAACTTCCTTGCCAGCGTGGCGGTGTACCGGCTCGGCCGCGGCGCCTGAGGCCAGCCCGCTGAGACGACAAGGCCCGCACGCAGCGGGCCTTTTTCATCGGGGCGTGGTGCCCTAGCCGACGACGAAGTTCGCGACGTCGACGCGCACGGTCGGGCGGCCCAGCGCGACGGCGGTCGCGGTGGCGAACTGCCTGGCCCAGTCGCCGCGCTCCTTGAAGCGATCCTCGCCGCCGTACTTGGCGACGTTGAGGACCATGTCGAGCACGAGGATCTTGCCCATCGGGTTCGACGGCGTGCATTCGAGCCGTTCGAACTCGCCCGACAGCCAGGCGCGCGCCTGGTCCTTCGCGAGACCGGCCGCGTCGGCGTCGGACACGATCGTCTCGTATTCGCGCTCTGCGCCGAAAACCACGGTGATGTGCTGCGTCATCCCTCTCTCCTCTCGTTCTTGGTGTTTAGGTGTCGAGCATGCATTCTCGGGCGAGTCGCGCAGGCAGGCAAGCCCGTGCGGCGGCATCCCCGGCGGCGGAATGTAAGCCGCTGCTGCGGCAACGGCGCGGGCGGCGGCAATCTGGGATAATGCGCCTACCCCTCGCCGAAAGCATTCCGTGCCGTCCATTCCCTCCGCTCCGCCCCCCGCCGGCCCGACATCTTCCCGTCCCGCCTGGATGGACGCCCTGCTCAACCGCAGGATGCTGATCTGCATCTTCACCGGCTTCTCGTCGGGGCTGCCGCTGTACCTGCTGCTGAACCTGGTGCCGGCGTGGCTGAAGACCGAGGGGCTGTCGCTGAAGGCGATCGGGGCGTTTGCGCTGATCCAGTTCCCCTACACGTGGAAATTCGTGTGGGCGCCGCTGCTGGACCGCTTCGGCATCCTGCCGTGGCTGGGACGGCGGCGCGGCTGGATGCTGGTGTCGCAGCTGGGGCTGGTCGCGGCCATCGCCTGGCTGGGGCAGCTGTCGCCGACCTCGAACCTGACGCTGGTGGTCACGCTGACCGCGGCGCTGGCCTTCCTGTCGGCGACGCAGGACATCGCGCTGGATGCCTTCCGCCGCGAGATCCTGCCCGAGCTGGAGCTCGGGCTGGGCAACGCGATCCACGTGAACGCCTACCGCATCGCGGGGCTGGTGCCGGGCTCGCTGTCGCTGATCCTCGCCGACCGCCTGCCGTGGAGCCAGGTCTTCGTCATCACGGCGCTGTTCATGCTGCCGGGGGTCGTGATGACCCTGATGGTGAAGGAGCCGGCGATCGCGGCCGGCGCGCCGCGCACGCTGCGCGACGCGGTGGTCGAGCCCTTCCGCGAGTTCTTCGGCCGCCACGGGCTGCAGTCGGCGCTGCTGGTGCTGACCTTCATCTTCTTCTACAAGCTCGGCGATTCGCTGTGCACGGCGCTGGCGACGCCGTTCTATCTCGACATGGGCTTCACCAAGACCGAGATCGGCCTGATCGCGAAGAACGCGGGCCTGTGGCCGTCGGTGATCGGCGGCATCCTCGGCGGCATCTGGATGGTGAAGCTGGGCATCAACCGTGCGCTGTGGCTGTTCGGTGTCGTGCAGGTCGCGAGCATCCTCGGCTTCGTATGGCTGGCGTGGCTGGGGACGGCCCCTTCGGACGCGGCGCGCCTGACGGCGCTGGCGATCGTGATCTCGGCCGAGGCGGCGGGCGTCGGCCTGGGCACGACGGCCTTCGTCGCCTTCATGGCGCGCACGACCCACCCCGCCTACACGGCGACCCAGCTGGCGCTGTTCACGAGCCTGATGGCGGTGCCGCGCACCGTCATCAATGCGTCGGCCGGCTGGCTGGTCGAGCGCATGGGCTGGTACGACTTCTTCTGGCTGTGCTTCTTCCTCGCGCTGCCGGGGATGCTGCTGTTGATCCGCGTCGCGCCGTGGAACGGCGAGGCGAAGGCGATCGCGGCGGCGCCCGGACGCGCCTGATTCTCTACTCCTGCGATGACCACGACTACTGCCGATTCCCTGATCGCCGCGGCGCGCGCGCTGTCGGACACCCTGGACGCGATGCGCTTCGCCGCGCCGGTGAGCCACGTCTACAACCCGCTCGACTACGCCTGGCCGATCCACGAGGGCTACCTGCGCCGTTATGCGGCAGGCCGCAAGCGCATCGTGTTCCTGGGGATGAATCCGGGCCCCTTCGGCATGGCGCAGACCGGCGTGCCCTTCGGCGAGATCGACGCGGTGCGCGACTGGCTGGGGCTCGCGGGACCGGTGGGCAAACCGGCGGTGGAGAATCCCAAGCGCCCGGTCGAAGGCTTCGACTGTGCACGCTCGGAAGTGAGCGGGCGCCGCCTGTGGGGCCTGTTCCGCGAACGCTTCGGCACTGCCGAGGCGTTCTTCGACGAGCATTTCGTTGCCAACTATTGTCCGCTGGCCTTCTTCGACGGCGGGCGCAACGTGACGCCGGACAAGCTGCCGGCGGCCGAAGCGCAACCGCTGCTCGCGGCCTGCGACGAGCACCTGCGCCGCATGATCGACGCGCTCGCGCCCGACTGGGTGATCGGCATCGGCGCCTGGGCGGAAGCCCGCGCGGCGGCGGCGCTCGACGGACGCAAGCTGCGCATCGGCCGCGTGCTGCACCCCAGCCCCGCGAGCCCGGCGGCGAACCGCGGCTGGTCCGAGGCGGCGAGCCGCCAGCTGGCCGAACTGGGAATCTGGTAACAAGGATCGCGGACACGCGGGCGGCGCGCGTCATGACACCCCCGTAACTGACGCGGCGGTGCCGTCGCCGCGCGCCGGCGGGCACTTTTCCGTTCCGCGCAAGCACCGCCATTCCCGCAAAGGCCGTGCGTTCCGCCCCTCGGGGCCGAACGCACGGCCGTTTCGCGCCCCCTTCGCCCCGTACCGAAACGCCCGTAAGAATTCCCTACCGCACGCACGGTATTCCCCTCCATACGCAGCGGTCAGGCGCAATTTTTTGTTGCATCTCCGGTTTGCGCCGCCTCCTCCCGATGTGACATTTTGATAACCCGTTCGCAAGAAAACCCGAATTTCATAGGGTCTGCGAACCGTCCGTCGCAACGCTGTCTCGCAAGCTCAGGCTTCAGAGGGGGAGGATACGGTGGCGTCGCATCTCGGAATTCTGTCGGTTCTTCAGGCGCTGCGCGAACGCCTGGCGATCCGCATGGCGGCGCGCCTGGGCGGCAACCCTCAGGTCGAGATCCTCGGCTCGCAGACGCTCGCCGGCAAGCCGCAGGCCAACACCGACACGCTCGGGATCTACCTGCACCGCATCTCGGTCGACCCTTTCAGCCGCAATCGCCATCTGTCGCCGCTGCCGGGGCGCAGTCAGCCCCGCCCGGAGCTGCCGGTCAACCTGCACCTGCTGTTGATCGCGTGGTGCACGCATACCGAGCAGGAAATCGAATACCTTGCCGCGGCGATCCAGATCCTCGGCGGCGGCTTCATGCTCGAGAGCGCGGACATGACCCTCGCCGATCCCGACTGGGGCCGGGACGACGTCGTGCAGGTGCTGCCCGAGGAGATGAGCACCGAAGACCTGATGCGGCTGTGGGACAGCCTGCCGGGCGACTACCGTCTGTCGGCGCCCTACCTGGTCAAGACGGTGCGCCTGGCGCCGGACATCGACCGTGACGAAGGACCTGCGGTCAGGACCCTGGTGTTCCCGATGGACGATCGCAGGGGGAGCGGGCAGTGATCGTCGAGACCCTCGTGCTGCATGCCAGCGACTTCATCGAGTGGGTGGACGCAAGCGGCGTGCAGGGGGGAGCGAGGCGGCCCGTGCCGGCACAGGGCCTGACGATCCGCCTGGACAACCCGCCGGCCGATCTGGAACTGATCCACAAGACCGCGGGCACCGTCCTGTGGCGCCGGATTCCGGCAGAACTGCGGCGCGTGATCGCCGGCGCGGCGAGCCCCGCGGATCTCGCGCCGCCCGTCGCCGCCGATGAGCCGCTGTATCCGCTTGCGGGCGAGGTCGCCGACGCCGCCGGGCACTTCCTGCCGCGACGCTTCTCGCTTTCCGCCGGTCGGCGAGCGGAACACGCCCTGCGCCTGTTCCGCTCGCCGCTCGGCACGCGCTTCGGCCACGCCGGCGGTCTCTACGGACGCACCGAGCTGGAAGACGGCACGCCGGTGCCGTGGGCGCTGCTGGCGCTGCACGTGACGCCCCCGCTCGCCACGCCCTTCGATTTCGTCGCCCAGAGCGATGCCCACGGCGAATTCCGGCTGTCGCTGGCGCGCTTGCCGGCACTCACGAAGGACGCCCCCGCAACAACTTACCCCGCGGTGCTCACGGTGCGCGCCGCCGCGAGCGGTACCGACCCCGATGCCCTGCCCGCGGCGCGCGTGCGCGGCACGGGTAGCGGCAACGCCGCATTCAAGACCGAAATCACGGTGGACATTGCGCCCGGGCGCATCGCCACCCTTGCCAGCCCGGGACGGAATGCCCTCGTCCTGAAGTTTTCCTGAACAGCCCTACGGCACCGAAGGAGAAGCGACATGCCCGAGTACCTTGCCCCAGGCGTCTTCGTCGAGGAGACGAGTTTCCGCAACAAGTCGATCGAGGGCGTCGGTACCAGCGTCGCGGCGCTGGTGGGGCCGACCCGCACCGGGCCGCTGCGCGGCGTGCCCGAGGTGCTTACGAGCTATGCCGATTTCGAGCGCATCTACGGCGACGCGCAGGATCTCGCGATCGGCGAGGAGGGGGCGAACGTGCCGAACTATTCGGCGCATGCGGCGCGAGCCTTCTTCGACAACGGCGGCAAGCAGCTCTTCGTCGCGCGCGTCGTGGCGGGGGTGAATGGCCTCGGCCCGGACGATGACGGCAAGTGGCCGAATGCGGCGTCGAAGACCGACGGCGCCGGCGACGTGCAGTTCTTCAGCCGCTTCCCCGGCAAGATGGGCGAGTACACGCTGGAACTGCGCTGGCGCGACAGCGAGAACCTGCTGCGCAGCGAGACGCCTAAGACGGCGACGGGCGACAGCCTGTACTTCCTCGAGGCGACCGGCGTGGCGGTGGCGGCGAAGGCGACCGGCGCGATCGCCAACGCGGCCTTCCCCGTCGACGTGAAGGCGGTGGTGAAGCTCGACGGTGCGAACCTCGCGATCCAGAGCAATCGCGCCGAGATCGTGTCGATGGCCGACCCGGACAATCCGGCGCCGGTCGCCGCGGGCCAACTGACCGCCCTGATATCGGCCGAGCTGCCGGCGAATGCCCGCCTGACGCGCATCTTCGTGCGTCCACCGGCCTCCGGGGCGCTCGCGGCGGGGACCTCGGCCGAGCTGCAGCTCGCCGACGTGACGGATCTCGCCGCCTACACCGGCGGCGTGAACTGGGGCGACCTGAAGGTGCTGCGCGGCACGCTGGACGCAGCCGGCGAGACCTTCACGGTCACCGCCGACGCGACGCTCAACCCCGGCGTCGCGAATCCGATCACGCTGCCGCTCGCCGCACTCGCGGCCAAGCCGGGCGCGGCGCGCTCGATGATCGTGCTGCGCAGCTTCGACATCGACGTGCGCAACGGCGGCAAGGACGGCGAGGTGATCCGCACCTACGCCGGCCTGAGCACCGCGCCGACCGGCGCCACGAGCCTCGCCGCGGCGCTGCCGGCGAACCCCGAGCGCCGCGCGGAGGCGCTGAGTTCGCCGATCGCCTGCGTGCTCGCGGACGGCGCGACCGGCGACGACATCCAGACGGCGCTGGTCGCGATGTGCGACGCGGCGGCGCTGAACCCCGGCGCGAGCTCGCTCGACGAACCGCGCTACCTGATCGCGCTGTCGGGCGGCAGCGACGGCGCCGAGCCGAGCTCGACCGACTATGCCGGCGAAACCGACGAGATCAAGGGCAGCACCGGCCTGAAGGCGCTCGAAGGGGTCGAGGACGTGTCCATCGTGATGACGCCGGCCGCGGCGGAGTCGGACGAGGACGTGCACACGGCGGTCGTGATGGAGGTGCAGAAGCACTGCCGGCGCATGCGCTACCGCGTCGGCATCGTCGATTCGCGCTTCGGCCAGAGCATCAGCGAGGTGCGCGCCTTCGCCGGCCAGTTCGACGACACGCGCCTGGCGTTGTACCACCCGTGGGTGGTGATTCCCGACCCGACCGGCACGCGCCGCGACCTCGCGGTGCCGCCCGCGGGCTTCATCGCCGGCGTGTATGCGCGCACCGACGTCGATCGCGGCGTGCACAAGGCACCGGCCAACGAGATCGTGATGGGGGCGCTGCGCTTCGAGCAGCAGATCAACACCTTCCAGCAGGAGCTCCTCAACCCCAACGGCATCAACTGCCTGCGCTCCTTCGCTGGCCGCGGCCACCGCGTATGGGGCGGGCGCACGCTCTCCAGCGATCCCGAGTGGAAGTACGTGAACGTGCGGCGCTACTTCCTGTACCTGGAACGCTCGATCGAGAAATCCACGCAGTGGGCGGTGTTCGAGCCGAACGGCGAGGCGCTGTGGGCCAACATCCGCACCAGCGTCGAGGACTTCCTGTTCACCGAATGGCGCAACGGGCGCTTGCTGGGCGGTACGCCGAAGGAGGCCTATTTCGTGCGCTGCGACCGCTCGACGATGACGCAGAACGACATCGACAACGGTCGCATGGTGTGCCTGGTGGGCGTGGCGGCGCTGAAGCCCGCCGAGTTCGTGATCTTCCGCATCGGCCAGAAGACCGCCGACGCCTGAGTTAAGGAGAGACAGACATGGCCGTTTTTCGTGAAACACCCTATTCGGCGTTCAACTTCCTCGTCGACCTCGAACCGGGCCAGGGCAGCGAGGTGCGGGCGGGCTTCTCCGAAGTGTCGGGCCTGAACGCCGAGGTCACGGTCGCGGAGTACCGCGCCGGCAACGACCGCGTGAACTACGTGCGCAAGGTGCCGGGCATCCACAAGGCCGGCGACGTGACCCTGAAGCGCGGCGTGATCGGCGCGCAGAACCTTTACGAGTGGCTGGAGAAGGGGCGTACCGGCAAGCTCTCGGAGGCCAAGCGCGACATCGTCGTGAAGCTGCAGTCCGAGGACCGCGCCGACACCGTCGTGAGCTGGAAGCTGCGCGGCGCGATGCCGATCAAGTGGACCGGCCCGACGCTGACCGCGAAGGGCGGCGGCGACGTCGCGATCGAGGAGCTGGTGCTCTCCGTCGAGACGATCGAGCAGGAGTAAGGCCGTGCTGCTCGCCGACAAGCGCATCGAACTGGACGCACGCCCCGCTTCGCGGCGGCTCGCGCCGGTCGAGGTCGTGATGATCGGCCACTGTCCGTCCTTCGACGGCAGCGCCGAGTGGAAGCGGCTCGCGCGCGACCTCGCGGCGCTCGCGGAGATCGCGGCACTGGGTTTCACCGCCGAAGTCGAGCGCCTGCGCGCGCTCGACGAAGGCGCGAGCGAGGCCGAACCCGGCGACGGGGCGCTGTATGCGCTGTACCGGCTGCCGATCCCGATCCGCTCGCTGGGGTACTTCCAGGCGCTGTTTCCGCAGGCCTTCGACTTCGACGGTGCCTACCGCAGCGCGCTGGCCGGCCGCGCGGCCTGGCTGCCGGCGGCGGTGCAGGACTTCTTCGCCGGCAACGAGCAGGGCTTCGGCGACACGCGCACGCTGTGGATCATCCGCGTGCCCGAATCGGACGGCGTGCGCGCCTTCCTGCCGCAGCCGAACGCAACGCTGATCGAACCGTCGGAACTGGGCGCCTTCGAGCGCGCGCTGCTGATCGAGCGCGCGGGCATCCTCGCGCTGCCCGACCTCGAACGCCTGCTGGTGCCGCGTGCGCTGCCCGATATCCCGCGCGTGCGGCTGGAAAATCCCGAGGCGGTGTTCCTGCCCTGCGGCACCGAGCTCGACGACACGCATCGCGAGCGCCGTCATTCGGGCGAGATGCCTGCCGCGGAGGCGTCGCTCGATCCGATCGACATCGTGCCGCCGATCCTGCGCGCGCTCGCCCGCCTGCGCCCGGACATGCAGTGTCTGCTGACGCTGCCGCTGGACCAGCGCCCGCAGGACGAGCTGCCGGCGCCGTCGCGCGAGTTCCTCGACCACATCGCGCGCATCGCCGGTGAGGTGGGCAGCGAGGCCGGCGGCGGGGCGACGGTGTCGCCGCACGCCGAACTCGCCGAGAAGCTGCGCCACCTGCAGCTCTTGTGGCCGTACCTGCGCAGCGAGGAGCACCCCCTCGCGTCGCCCTGCGGGCTGGTCGCCGGCATGCAGGCGCGCGTGTCGCAGCGCCACGGCGTGTGGCGCTCGATCGCCGGTCGCCCGCTGCCCGGCGCGGCGCTGCCGTGGCCGCCGGTGACGCAGCAGCAGGCAACCGCGCTGCGCGAGGCGCCCGGCGTGACGGTGCTGCTGACGCGCGGGGGCAAGCTGCAGGTCGATGACGAGGCGCTGTGCGCGCCCTGTCTGCCGGCCGCGGACCTGCGCCGCATGAGTGCCGCGCAGCGCGCGCAGGAGCACTGGCGTTCGGCCGAGGTGATGCGCTTCATGGGCTGGTTGCGACGCGGGCTGCAGGCGCTGGGCGAGCAGCTGGTGTTCGACGCCGATCCGCGCGACCCGCGCCCGGAACTCGCGCTGCGCGCCTTCTTCGACCGCCTGCACGAAGCGGGCGCGCTGCGCGGCACGCGGCCCGAGAGCGCCTACCGCATCCGCGAGATTCCGGCGGCCGAATCGACGATCGCGTTCGAGATCGAGATTGCGCCGGCCTACCCGATCGACCGCCTGCGCCTGACCTTCCTGCACGACCGCCACGTCGCCGTGACGGAAACCCGCATCGAGGCCGGTGATGGCTGACGCACCGCGCGAATTCATCCCCTTCCGCTTCCGCGTCGCGCTGTACGACGGCGAGGGCGGCAACCTGCTGTGCCGCGGCGCCTTCAGCGAGGTGTCGGGCCTGGAAGCGACGATGGCGCCCAAGGCGCTCAAGGAAGGCGGGCGCAACTGGGGCGAGGTGCAGCTCGCGGGCCCGACGACCTTCGCGCCGATCATCCTCAAGCGCGGCATCACCGAGCTCGCGGATCTGTGGAGCTGGTTCGACATGAGCACGCGCCAGTCGAACTACGCGCTGCGCATGAGCGGCACGATCGACGTGTACCACCCCGAGAATCCGGACAAGCCGTTGCTGCGCTGGCGCATCACCAACGCGCTGCCGACCAAGTTCAAGGGGCCGGACCTGTCCTCCACCGCCAGCCAGGTCGCGATCGAGGAGCTGCAGTTGGTGCATGAAGGCCTGGAACTCGAGCGCGGTTGAGGGAGAAAACGATGCCCGCAATGCAGATCGCCCGCGCCAAGCTGATCCCGATGAACGGGGACCAGGTCGAGACCGACGAGTCCAAGCACATCGACGTGCAGTTCAACCCGGCGACGCTGCGCGTGACGCTGTCTAACACGCTGAAGGCCGACAACAAGGGCGGCAGCGGGGGCAGCGGCGCGGCCGCGCAGTACGTCGACAAGAGCGAATCGACGCTCGCGGTGGAGCTGGTGTTCGACACCAGCATCGCCGCGACGCTCGGCTCGGACAGCCGCGAGGACCGCGAGACGCTCAGTGCGAACACCGACGTGCGCACGCTGACGAAGCGCATCGCGGAAGCCTTCATGAAACCGCAGGATGCCGAGTCGAAGAAGCCCAAGGCGCCCAAGCGCTGCCGCTTCCAGTGGGGCAGCTTCCAGTTCACCGGGATGCTGTCGAGCTACTCGGAGACGCTGGACTTCTTCGCGCCGGAAGGCATCCCGCTGCGCGCGACGCTGGCGCTGACCTTCAAGGAGGACCGCTACCAGTTCGCGCTGGACCCCTCGGTGCAGGCGGCCGAGCGCGCGCGCCCGAGCTTCGCGCCCGGCGGCGACGGCCAGGACGCCGCCAGCGCCGCGCAGGCGGCCGGGCAGAACCCGCGCGACTGGCGCGGCGTCGCCGACGCGAACCGCCTCGACAACCCGCGCTTCACCGTGCTCGGCACCCTGCTGATTCCCACCGGAGGCCGCTGATGCCCATCGTGATCGACGAACTCGTCGCCGAAGTCCAGCCCGAGCCGAACCCGGCGCAGACCGCCGGCGCCGCGCCGCGCCCGCCCGAAGGCCGGCCCGGCGAGACGCTGCTCGATCTGCTGACCGTGACCCGCGAGCGGGAGGCGCGCCTTGCCATCGACTAGCCGGCATTTCTCTCGCCATCACGTCGCGAGGGCGTCGAGACGCCGGCGTGACGGGGCGCACGGACCGAGGGGGGGCGAAGGCGTAGTCGAACTACGTCGAGCCAACCCGCAGGGAGTACGCCCCGCCACGGCGAGCGTATCGGCGGCCGCAGCAGGGAGGGCGTGAGAAATGCCGGCTACCAGTCCGTCGATCGTCAGCGCCCGTCCGCGCGTGCGCGTGGATGGCAGCGACCGTCCCGCGCTGGGCGAGGCGGCGGCCGCGCTGTCGGTGCATTTGCCGGCGAGCGGCATGGCGAGCGCGGAGCTGCGCGTCGTCAATTGGGCCCCCGGCGGCAGCGGCACGCCGGACTTCGCCTTCCAGGACGTGCGCCTGGGCAGCCGCATCGAATTCCTGCTCGGCGAGACGGCCGACAGCGCGGTGTTTTCCGGCGACATCACCGCCTTCGAGGAGCGCTACGGCGACGGCGCGCCACAGCTCGTGATCCTCGCCGAGGACCCGCTGCACAGGCTCGCCCGCAGCCGCGCGAGCCGGGTGTTCGAGAACAAGGGGCTGGCCGAAGTCGTGCGCGAGATCGCGAGCGACGCGGGCCTGCAGGCCGATGTCAGCGTCGCTGCCGGCAGCGCGGACTGGCTGCAGCACAACGAGAGCCACCTCGCCTTCCTGCTGCGCGTGCTCGGGCCGCACGACATTCCGCTGCGCATGCAGGGCGGGCGGCTGCGCGCGCGCCCCGAGGAGGCGGACGCGAACCCGGTGCGCCTCGACTCCGGCGCCAATGCGCAGCGCATCCGCATCATCGCCGACCTCAACCGCCAGCCGCGCGAGGTGCTCGCGGACGGCTACAACCTCGCCTCGGATGCCGCCGCGAGCGGCAGCAGTTCGTCGCTCGCGCCCGCGCCGGGCGGGCGCACCGCGGCGGCGACACTCGCGGAACTCGGCTGGGACGGCCGCTCGCCACGCCCGCATCCCTTCCCGCGTTCGCAGGCCGAAGCCGAATCGCTCGCACAGGGGGCCTTCCGCCGCGACGCGCAGCGCTTCCTGCACGGCGAGATCGTGTGCTCCGGCACTCCCGAACTGGGCGTCGGGCGCGAAGTCGAGCTCGCCGGAGTGTCGCCGCGGCTCGCCGGGCGCTACCGCATCGCCGACTGCTGGCATCACTTCGACAACGCGCAGGGCCTGTCCACCCGCCTGCGCGTCGAGCGTCCGGACTGGAATCCATGAGCGGACGCCACAGCCCCGGCGCGCTGCAGGATCTGCATCTGGGCGTCGTGCTCGACAACGCCGACCCGGACAACCGTGGCCGCGTGAAACTGCGCCTGCCGGCGACCGGGCTGGAGGTGTGGGCCGCGGTGATGGTTCCCAGCGCCGGCAGCGGTTACGGCGTGAGCCTGCTGCCGCGCCTGAACGAACAGGTCGTGGTCGCCTTCATCAGCCCCGACCTGCCGATCGTGCTCGGCGCGGTGTGGAGCGGCGGCAGTAGCCAGCCGGCGGACGGGCGCCCGGTCGAGGAGCGCTACTTCGTGCAGAGCCCGGCCGGCATCAAGGTGCTGCTCGACGACCAGGAACCCAAGGTGAAGATCGAGACGCCAGCGGGCAACCATCTCACGATCACCGACCAGGGCGGCGGCAAGGTCACGGTCGAGCAAGGTGGCG
This sequence comes from Aromatoleum tolulyticum, assembly GCF_900156155.1. Classification (GTDB taxonomy): domain Bacteria; phylum Pseudomonadota; class Gammaproteobacteria; order Burkholderiales; family Rhodocyclaceae; genus Aromatoleum; species Aromatoleum tolulyticum. The sequence goes on along the minus strand of NZ_FTMD01000019.1, from coordinate 50,135 downwards.
AGAAGGTCGAGATATCGCCGGGCAACATCAAGATCACGTGTTCCGGCATCGTCAAGGTCGAGGCGGCGCAGGTGACGGTGTCGGCGGGCATGGTCAAGGTCGATGCCGGCATGAGCAAGTTTTCCGGCGTCGTGCAGTGCGACACGCTGATCAGCAATGCGGTGATCTCGTCGAGCTACACGCCGGGGGCGGGGAACATATGGTGACGCTCGATTCCGCGCTCCTCGCCGAGCGGCCGATGCGCGCGCCGAAGTCCGGCGGGCCGGCGCTCGCACACCAGCCGCGCGTCACCGCGCCCTTCTTCGCCGGCGAGGGCGACGGGCTGACGCTGCATCGCTACTTCGACGAGGACTTCGTCGCGCGCTTCCTCAACGACGCGCACGCCGGCCGCCTCACCGGCACCGCCGCGCAGGCGTGGTACCGCGCGGACCGCTTCGGCCGCTTCAAGGACGAGCCGACGCTGCGCCTGCCGATGCATCGCAGCTTCTACCTCGTGTGCGGCGAGGTGCAGTGCGTGGCGCCCGGCGCGCCCGCTTTCGACCCGAAGAAGATCCTGTCGGCCGGCATGGTCGTGCGCCGCGTGCCCGCCGACGGCACGCCGCAGCGCTGGATGGTCGCCGACGGCCAGCCGCTCGGCTGGCGCAGCGGCGAGATCCCGGAGCACGACCCCGACGACGTGCGGCGCCTGACCGCGCGCGGGCTGCTGCCAGCGCGCTTCCCCGAACCGCCCTATTCCGGCGAGGAAGTCGCGCCGCTGCACCCGCTGCTCGTGCGCCGCCGCGATGCGCGCGGGATCGAACGCAGCCACACGCTGCTGTGGGGCTACCTGCCGCTGGGCGGCAGCGCGCGCGAATCCGCCGACGCGCCATTGCCGCAGGCGAACGGCACCGAGGTGCCGGACTTCGGCCTCGAACAGGCGTGGCCGCTCGGCACGCGTGGCGCGAAGGCATGGAATGACGCCGACGGCTTGGTCGTCGCGAACGGCATCGCGACGGTCGGCTTCATCGAGCTGCTGCAGGCGCTGGTCGCGCAGTTCCGGGTCGATGATGCGGGCGACCCGGACAGCGCCGGGCTGCGCACGCTGCTCGCCCAGATCCGCTTCCATGCGCTGGAGTGGCGGATCGTGGACGGCGGGGAGTTGCCGCAGCTCGTGCCGGTGTCCGGCGAGACGGTGCTCGCCTGGCTGGACCGCGCGGCGCCCGCGCTGGTCGAGCTCTTCGCGCGCGTCGTGCGCCGCGAGGCGATTGCGGGCGCGGTCGCCCTGCCCGACGGCTTCGGCGGCACGCGCAACGACCGGCTGTTCATCAGCGAGCAGCAGGCCGCGGACCTGCGCAGTCTCGTCACACTGCGCATGGCGCGGGCGCAGGTGCGCTTCGACGACGGCCTGCCGCTGCCGCGCTACAGCCAGACCGACGGCGACCGCTTCATCGCCGTGCCCTTCGTGCGCTGGCAGGACGACTGCGGCTGCGAGCGCGTCACCTGGGGGCCGGCGAGCCGCGTGTTCCGCGTCGCCTCGCCGCTGGACCCGGACGCGCAGCGCCCGACCACCGTGATCCTGCCCTCGCTCGACGACCTCAAGCGCGGGCTGCCGCGCGGCGTCGCGATGCTCGCGCCGAAGTCGCTCGCCGACGTGCTGAGGAAGATCAGCCCGGGCATCGACATGAAGGGCGACGGGCCGGGCAACAACTGCGGCGCGTGCTGGAGCTTCAGCTTCAGCCTGCCCGCGATCACGCTGTGCGCGATGCTGATGCTGATGGTCGTGATCAACATGCTCAACCTGTTCCTCGGCTGGCTGCCGTGGGTCTTCCTCGCGCTGCCGCGGCTGTGCCTGAAAGCGCTGAAAGGGAAATAGGAGAACGCGACGATGCCGACGCCGGAATCCCTGCTGATGAGTTTTCCGCTCCTCCCCGGCCTCGCCGACGACGGCCGCCCGCAGTGGCGGCGCGGCAATGCGAGCGTGCGCGAGGTGATGCTCAACATACTGCTGACACGCCCCGGCGAGCGCCTGATGCGCCCCGAGTTCGGCGCCGGCATCCGCAACTTCATCCACCACCCCAACAACGAGACCACGCGCGCGCTGATCGCCGACGCCGCGCTGCGCGCGCTGACGCGCTGGGAACCGCGCGTGACGATCGAGGAGGTGCGCGTCACGCCCGACCGCGAACGCCTGTCGCACGTGAATCTTGAGGTCCGCTACCGGCTGCTCGCCGATGGCGGCCGGGAGACGCTCGAACTGGCGTTGGATCTGGGATGAGACCGATGAGCACGTCGCAGATCGTAGGGCGGGAGCAGCGCAGCGTATCCCGCCAATCCAAACGCCGAAGGCTGACCAAACGCCGTGCGTCGGGAGGCGCTACGCGTTCCCGCCAACTCAACCGCCGAAACCATTGAGGGAACCGAACTCATGCCGCTTCCCGCACCCTTCCCCGTCCCCGACCTCGATGACCGCCGCTTCGACGAGCTGGTCGCCGAGCTGCAGGCGCGTCTCGCACGGCATGTGCCGGAGATGGCGCCGCTCGCGCCGGGCGACCCGGTGCATGCGCTGGTCGATCTCTTCGCGTGGCTCACCGAGACCGTCATCTACCGCGCGAACCAGATCCCCGAACGCCAGCGCCTCGCCTTCCTGAACCTGCTGCAGATCCCGCTGCGCCCGGCGCGGCCCGCGGCCGGCATCGTCAGCATCGACGCGAGCGGACGTGCATTGCCGCCGCTGATCGCGACCGAATCGCTGCTCAAGGCCGGCACGACGAGCTTCAGCACCGTCGGCGAAGTCCAGCCGACGCCGCTCGCGCTGCGCGTAGTCGTGAAGCGCACGCTCGACGAGGCGGCGCTCGCCGCCGAAGGCATCAGCCTCGAGCAGCTGCGCGCGCAATACGGCGTCGAACCGGCCGCCTTCCGCCCGGTGACGCTGGTGCCCGGCCACGACGCGCTGAGCGCCGCCGGCACGCGCGACGGCGCCTTCCACCTCGGGATCTGCCTCGCCAAGCCCGCCTTCGTCGCGCAGGCGGAGCTCGTGCGCCGCGAGCTCGCCGGCATCGTGCTGAACATCGGCCTCGCCCCCCTCACCGAACTCGAAGGCCGGCTCGCGACGGGGCTGCGTCCGCGCAAGCTGGCGTGGGAGCTCGCGTGGTGGCCCGACCCCGAGGACGCACCGCAGAACGTGCAGTACCTGCCGCTCGAAGTCGTCGCCGACAGCTCGGCCGGCGGGCGCAAGACCGGCGTCGCGCGCCTGCGCCTGCCGCGCAACGCCGACATGCTGCGCGCGACCGCCGCGCTGGACCCGCAGTTCGCCGGCCTCGGCGACACGCCGCCCGAGGCGCCCGCGGACCTGCGGCCCGGCCAGCTGCTCTTCTGGCTGCGCCTGTCGTGCGCCGACGAGCCGAACCTGACGCTGGGTTACATCGGCGTGAACGCCGTCGACGTGAGCGGCCAGGGCATCGCGCGCGACATCGTGCTCGGCGCCGGCACCGGCCGCCCGGACCAGAGTTTCGAACTACCGCATGCCGACGTCGACGCGGCGAGCGTGCAGGTCGAGGTCGAACATCTGCACGCCTTCCGCCCGTGGACGCAGGTTGCGCATTTCGCCGGCAGCGGGCCGGACGACACGGTCTTCGTCGTCGACGCGGCAAGCGGCAGCGTGCGCTTCGGCGACGGCATCCGCGGCAAGCGCCCGCCCGCCAACGCCCGCATCCGCGCCGCCTTCTACCGCCACGGCGGCGGCAGCCGGGGCAACCTGCCGCCCGACAGCATCAAGGAGATCCACGGCAGCAGCGCCCGCCTCGCGCTGCGCCACGAATGGCCGACGCGCGGCGGCGTCGACGCGGAGACACTGGACGAGGCCGAGCGCCGCATCCCGGCCTTCCTCAGCCACCGCGACCGCGCGGTCACCGCCGAGGACTTCGGCGTGCTCGCGCGCGACAACCCGATCAACCCGGTCGCGCGCGCCGAGGCCGTCGCCGGCTTCTTCCCCGGCGCGAGCCTCACCGCCGTGCGCCGCAACATCCCCGGCGTCGTCGCGGTGTTCGTGATGCCGCCCGCGCCCCAGGCACTCGCCGCCGCGCCGCGCCCGAACGCGGGCCTGCTCGCCGACGTGCATGACTACCTCTCGGCGCGCTGCATGCTCGGCACCGAGCTCTACGTGCTGTCGCCGCAGTTCGTGCCGGTCGCCGTCGCGGTGTCGCTCGAAGTCGTCGATCCCGCGACCGAGCAGCAGGTGCATGTCGAGGTCGAGCGCGCGCTGCTGCGCTACCTGTGGGCGCTGCCGCCCGGCGGGCCGCGCGGCGCCGGCTGGCCGCGCGGCAAGGCGGTCGAGATCAACGAACTGCGCACGCAGGCGGGCCGCGTCGAGGGCGTCGAGGCGGTCAACGCGCTGCGCCTCTTCTACCAGGACCAGCAGCAGAACCCGCCGCTGTGGCTGGAGCTCACCGGCGCGCAGGCGCTGCCGCTGCTGGATTTCCAGCTCCCCGAACTGATGGCGGTCGCGATCCGCCCCGGCGAGGACCGCCCCGCGCCGCCGCGCGGCTTCGGGCCGGGCCGCCCCACCGAAGACGGCCCGCGCGCCGTGCCGGTGCCGGTGATTCCGGATTTGTGCTGAATATGATGGCCTCAGAGCACATTCGAACCCGTAGGGCGGAAAAGCGAAGCGCCTTCCGCCACGCGTCCGTCGAGCCTGCAACGCCGATCATTCGGCGGATAACGCCTTCGGCTCATCCGCCCTACGCTTGGTGCCACCCCCCGGGAGCCGCCCGATGAACAGCAACGGCACCCGCTTCCTGCTCCTCGACGGCGCGTCGGATTTCCGCAACGCGAGCCGCCAGTGCAGCTGGGACGTCGAGCAACGCGCCTTCACGCTCACGCGCCAGGACGCGCCGCGCCTGCCGCAGATGCCGCCGGCACGCGCCCGCGAGCTGCTCGCCGCGGCGACGCCCTGGATCCTCGACGACCACGGCCAGCTCGGCCGCCTTTCCGACGACGGGCTGCGCTTCGAATGCGCGCTGCGCTGGCCGGCGGAGTCCGCGAGCGACTGGCAGCCGGTGCTCGCCGCGCTCGACGACGCCGAGACCGGTGCGCCGAACCTCGAAGCGCTGGTGCTCGATCCGGTCGACGCCCCGGCCGGCCGCTTCACCGACCTCGCCTTCGGCGGCAGCGGGCTGGTCGCGCTGCCGTGGAGCGACGGCGGCGTCGGCAACGGCCTCACCGCAGTGCATCTGCGCCGGCGCTGGCAGACCCGCTGCACGCTGCCCTTCGCGCCGCGCCGCGCGTGGGTCGAAGCGACGACGGGCGCGAACCGCATCTGGCTGCTCGGCGATACGCGCCTGGGGCTCGCCGTCGGCGCGCCGCTGCCGCAGCCCTACGTCGGCCGCCCCGAGCGCTTCGAGCCGCTGCAGGCGAACCCCGACCCGCTGCGCCTCCTGTGGGACATCGACCTGCCGCCGCACGGCGGGCTGCTGGGGCTGGCCGCCGACGACGAGCGCCTCTACGTGCTGAGCGAAGCGACCGACAGCACGGCCGACACGCCGCACCTGCAGGTCTTCAGCCGCCCGCTCGCCGCCGGCCCCATGGAAGGTTTCCGCGTCCATCGCCTGCCCGACGCCCTGCCCGATGGTCTCCCCCTTGCGACCGACATCGCCGCGCTCGGCGACGGCCGCTTCCTGCTGCTCCTGCCCTTCGAGGAAGGCGCCGAGCGCGGCAAGCGCCGCGATTGCCCGCTATTTTCGATTCCGGAGGACGAGGACGAGACCGCCGCCGAACTCGTCGCCGAACGCTGGCCACGCCGTTCCGAAGCCGCACTCCCCGCCGCCGTCCGCTTCGTGCGCCACCGCGACGGCGCGCCGCGCACGCTGACCGCCGACGGCCCGATCCGCCTCTATCGCCTCGCCCAGGCGCACTTCGCCGCGCGCGGCACGGTCACGCTGACCGAGATCCTCGACTCGGCGATGCCCGACACGCTGTGGGACCGCCTGTGCCTCGACGCCTGCATCCCGCCCGGCTGCCGCATCGAGTTCGCCGTGCAGGCGAGCGACGACCGCAACGACCTGCCGGATGAATGGATCGCGCAGCCGCAGCCGGTGCTCACGCCGCGCCCGTCCGAGCTCCCCTTCGCACCCGGCCGCGCGCCACAGGGCGACGACCACGACGACCACGCCGGCCTGTACGAGCTGCTGATCCAGCGCAGCAACGGCGCGGTGCGCGAGGTGCGCGGGCGCTACCTGCGCCTCAGGATCACGATGCACGGCGACGGCCGCCACAGCCCGGCGATCTTCGCGCTGCGCGTGTATTACCCGCGTTTCTCGTGGCAGACGCATTACCTGCCCGACCACTTCCAGCAGCAGGAGCGCCCGCTGCCGCTGGAAGACGCCGCCCCGATTCCCGCCAACGGCGCCGATTTCCGCGAACGCCTGCTCGCGAGCCTGGAAGGCGTGCTAACGCCGCTCGAAGACCGCATCGCGGCGAGCGAGATCCTGCTGCAACCCGCCGCGACGCCCGCCGAGCGCCTGCCCTGGCTCGCCGGCATGCTCGGCACGACGCTGCCGCGCCACTGGCCCGAGGCGCGCCGCCGCCGCTGGCTCGCCTCGCAGGGCGCGCTGCAGCAGACGCACGGCAGCTATCACGGCCTGCTGATCGCGCTCGACATCCTCACCGACGGCGCGGTCGCGCGCGGCGCGGTGATTCCGGTCGAGCATTTCCGCCTGCGCCGCACGATGGCGACCATCCTCGGCATCGACATGGACGACCGCGACCATCCGCTGACGCTGGGCACCGGGCTGTCTGGCAACAGCATCGTCGGCGACAGCCTGATCCTCTCCGACGACCAGGCGCGCGAATTCCTCGCGCTGTTCGCGCCGGAAGTGGCCGAGCGCACGGGCGAGACCGCCGTCGTGGACCGCTTCTTCGACGAGGCCGCACGGCGCATGACCGTGATCCTGCACGGCCCCGCGCGCAGCCTCGCCGCAGTCGTGCGCGACGCACTGCCGTCGCTGGTACCGGCGACCGTGCAATGGGCGATCCGCACCAGCGAGCATCCCTTCGTGCTGGGCCTGTCGCCGCTGCTGGGCATCGACACCTGGCTGGAAACCCAGCCGCCGCCCCGGCGCGTGGTGCTCGACCGCACCCGGCTCGGCCGCGGCGATCTGCTGCACAACCCGGTCGCCCTCGATCCCGAGCACGCCGTGCCGATCGACGCGACTGCGAGCGGAGGGCCGTAGAGGATCATGTGATGTCGAGTGAATGCGGCACGGGACTCCCTCCCCTTCAAGGGGAGGGCTGGGGTGGGGATGGGTTTAGCGACGTGGCGGAAACCCATCCCCCTCCTAACCTCCCCCTTGAAGGGGGAGGAACAAGGTGCCCCGACCAGACTTCATCGATGTAATTGCTGCCCAAATATAGGAGAAAGGGCATGAGCGAGCCCGACAACAACTGCGACGCGAGCCTCGCCGGCGACGGCCGCTTCGAGGAGGCGCTGAAGCGCGTGAGCTACGAGCCCGGCATGCTGCTGGGGCTGGAGGCGACGCGCGCCGAACAGGACTACCACCGCCGCCGCGCGACGCGCCACGGCTACTGGCTGCACGGCGCCGGAACAGTCGCCGGCCTGCGCGTGAGCATCCGCGCCGAGGACCCCGGCAACGACACCGACAACGTGCGTGTGCGCCTGGTGGTGAGCCCCGGCGTCGGCGTCGACGGCCTCGGGCGCGAGATCGGCGTGCCCGAGCCCTACTGCGTCGATCTCGGCGCCTGGCTCACCGCCCAGCACGAGGACGAGGAGCTGTGGGGCGCGCTGATCCGCGACGGCTACGCCGAAGCCGACAACCTGCTGTGGCTCAAAGTCACGATGCGCTACCAGGACTGCCCGAGCGGCCTGCAGCCGGTGCTCGCGACCGAGGTCAATGCCGGCACCGACCCGGTGCAACCGAGCCGCGTCGCCGACTGCGTGCTGTTCGAACTCGTCGCCGAACGCCCCGATGACGTCTCCGCGGAAGAACACCTCTTCGCCGCGCACAGCCGCATCAAGGCCTACGACGAAATCGAGGCGAATCTCGGCGAACGCGAGCGCGCGCAGGTCGAGGCCGCCGCCGGCGCCGCGCGCACCCAGCTCGAACTCGGCGCGCGCCTGCTGCATTCGCTCGGCGACGACAACCAGGCGCTGGTCGCGCGCCAGGCCTTCCTCACCGACCCCGCCGTGCTCGCCCGCACGCTCCTCGCGCGCATCGCGATCCGCCTCACCCCGCCCGCGCCCGAGCCGGACCTGATCGTCAATCCGCGCCGCATCGAGGTCGACAACCTCGTGCGCCCCTTCCTCTTCAACGCCGCCGCGCTCGCCCGGCTGATCCGCGCATAAAGGGAACCGCCATGGCCAACATCCGCTTCACTCCGCTCCGGATCGGCACCACGAACGCGGCCGGCGAGCGCATCTCCAGCATCGACCCGCTGCTGTCGCGCACGAACTACTTCGACGGCCAGCTGCTGAAGGCTTCCGACCTCAACCGCGACCAGATCTACCTCGACGAGCGCCTGCTGGAACTGGGCCAGGTCTTCGGCGCCGGCATCGTGCGCGGGCTCGACCTCAGCCTGCAGTCCGGCCATATCCTGCGGGTCGAGCCCGGCATCGCGATCGCGCCCTCGGGCCGCGTGCTGCAGCTCTCCAACACGCCGCTGACGATCGACCTCCTCAACAGCGGCCTGATCGCGACGCTCAACGACGGCCGCTTCCGCAGCTACGCGCGCGGCCTGTACGCGCTGGCGCTGACCCACGCCGAGGTCGTCGACGGCGTCGCCGAGGCCTTCCCCAAGGACCTCGCCGCGCCGCGCGTCCCGCACGTCGCCGCATGGGCCGAAGGTGTCGAGCTGCGCCTGATGCCGCTGCCGCTGCCGCTGCCGCGCCAGGACGAGATCGCGGTGCGCGCGACGCTCGCGCGTGAGCTGCTGTCCGGCGGCGACCGCCTCGCGCTGCCCTCCGACGACGCCGTCGCGCTGGGCCTGATCGCGGTCGAGCGCGGCCGCATCCTGTGGATCGACCGGGGACTGCTGCGCCGCCCGCAGCGCGCGCTGAACACCCCCAACGCGATCCAGCAGGATCTCGCGGCGCACTACCAGGAGCTGATGCAGACCGTGCTGACGATGCGCCAGAGCGCGGGGCTGCGCGGTGCCTTCGCGGCGAGCCAGTACTTCCGCGTGCTGCCGCCGTGGGGGCCGCTGCCGCAAGACTCGATCGACCCCGTCGGCGGGCGCCAGCAATACTTCCCCAAGGACTACGAGGTCAGCATCGCGCCGGTGCGCCGTAGCGAACTCGCCGCCGTGCTCACCGACTCGGCCCACCTCGCGCCGATCGACCTCGAGCGCGACGCCGACTGCGACGTGATGGTGCTGGTGCCGATGAGCGACACCGCCTTCGCCGTGCGTGCGCGCCAGCTCGAAGCCCCGGCAAGCTTCACGCCGCGTTCGCTGGGCCGGCTCGCGCGCCTCGACCGTCTCGCGCTGCGCATCCTGCCGCAGCCCCCGATCCATCGCATCGACACCGACGCCGACGTGTGGCGCGCGATCTGGGCCGACGTGAATCCGGCCGAGCTGATGTACGTGCGCCGCCCGCCGCGCACTGCCGAGACCGGCGTCAGCGCCGTCGTCCTCGCACTGGGCATGACGCTGCCGCCGCCCGGCTCCGCGCTGCCGCCCGACGCCGCGGCGCTGGAAGAGCAGCTCGATGCGGCGCTGGAGGACATCGACGCCGCCGAGGAGGCGCGCGCCGCGCTCGAAGCCGAGATCGCGCGCCTGAAGCTGCGCATCGCGGAGCTGGAAAAGGCCCTTGCGGCCGCCGGTGGCACGGGCACCCCCGCTGACGCGCAGGCCGAGATCGAACGCCTCACACTCGCACTCGACGCGGCACGCAAGGAGATCGAGGCACTCAAGGCCGACGACCGCAACGCCGCGATCCTCGCCAACGCACTGGAGGCGGCCAGCGACCGCATCGACGCGCTGAAGGCCGAACTCGACGCCGCGCGCGCCGAGATCGAGCGACTGAAGACAACCAGTTCGCCGATCGACGCAACCCTCAAGCAGCGCATCGAGGAACTCGCCGCGGCGCTGGAAGCCGAACGCGCGAAATCCGCCGCGCTGGAGCAGGAACGGGCCACGCTCACCGCGCAGCTCAACGACGCGCAGCGGCGCGTCACCCAGCTCGAAGCCGAACTGAAGGACGCGCTCGCGAAGCTCGAAGCGGCGAGCGGCAGCGTCAGCAGCACCGACGCCGATCTGCTGGCGGTGCGCGAGGAACTGGCGAAGCTGAAAGCCGAACTCGATGCGACGCGCGGCACGCTCGCGACGGCGAATGCCGAACTCGCCGACACGCGGACCAAGCTCGACGCGAGCGTCACCCGCGAGTCCACCGCGGTGACGTCGCTCGCCGACGCACTCCGGCGCATCGACGAACTGCAGGCCACGGGCAACACGAGCAGCACCGAGAACACCACCCTGCGCAACCGCGTCGGCACGCTCGAAACCCAGCTCAGCAGCGCGAACTCGACGATCGAGCGGCTCAAGACCGAAGCCGCACAGGGCACCGATCTCGCGGCCGAACTGACGCTGGAACGCCTCGCGCGGGCACGCGGCGCCGATGCGGCCGGGATCAAGTCCGCCACCGCGGCGGACACCCTGATCGCCGGCAACGAGGCCGCGCGCATCGCCGCGGTGCAGATCGTCGGCCTCGCCGACCGCCGCCTTGACCCCGCGCTGTGGCCGAGCATGATGGCCATCGCCCGCAAGGACGTGGTCCTGTTCCAGAAGCTGCGCGACCGCTTCGTCGACGCGGCCGGCAACATCAATCTGCCCGAGTTCTTCATGGCCGAGGGCAAGGATTTCGGCCTCACCGACAAGCACATCGAACTCTGGAAGCAGGTCGCCGGCTAATTCGCCACGGAGCGCATCATGGCCATCACGTCCTTCCTCTCGCCCAGCCTGCTCGCCGCGTTATCGCTGCGGCCGGCGCTGACGCTGCTGCCGCGCGTGCCGGTGGAAATCCGCCTGCACGAGCCCGAGAAGCGCCCCGACGACCCGCGCCGGCTCAACCTCTTCCCGGGCCGCGCGCTCGGCGAGCGCGAGTTCGAACGCCTGCAGGCCTACGTCGACGATCGCGTCGCGCCGCTGCTGGCGAGCCTCGCGCCGGGCATCGTCGAAGGCCTGCCCTGCACCTTCTTCGGCAGCGGCGCCGACACCCGCGTGCGCGTGCAGCCGGGGCTCGCGGTCGGCGCCGCCGGGCAGCTGATCCGCCTGTTCTACCCGCTCGACCAGGCCTGGACCGACCTCGCCGCGCAGGCCGAGCGCGACCAGGACACGCCGCTGCGCGACGGCCTCTTCCTCGTCACGATCCGCAGCGCCGTCGAGCCCATCGACGACCCGACCGATCAGGAGCCCTGCACCCGCACTGAGCCCGACCCGCTGCGCGAGCGCCGCATCGAGACCGTGTGCCTGCTCGGCCTGCAGCGCATCTCCGGCAGCCCGCGGCTGATGGCGATGCCGCAGCAGCGCGCCGCGAACCGCATCGGCGCGCGCCTGCTGCGCGAGTCGCCGTTCCGGACCGATAGCGGCGCGGTGCCGCTGGGCCTCGTGAAGGTCGTCGGCAAGCTGCCGGTGTGGTTCGACCCGCGCGCCGGGCGGCTCCTCGCCGAACCGGACGCCGCCGCGCATACGCTCCTTGCCCACACTGTCGCCGCACTCGAGGCGTGGCAGCGCGAGCACCCCGCGCCGCTGCCGAACGTGGCGACGCAGACGCTCGCCGAGCTGCTGGGTCTCGACTACCTCCCGGCTGCCGGCCCGCTGCCCGCGGCGCTCCTGCGCGATCCCGCCGGCAAGACGCCGACGCTGGCCTTCCTGCCCGCCGACCTGCAGGTCGAACTCGCGCCGGTGCCTGCGAACACGATCGAAGGCGTCGTCGTCGACGAGCTCGCGCGCGGCACCGTCGACCTCATCCACGGGTTGGGCGAGCGCATCCGCCTGCTACTCGCGATTCCCGACCTCGACTACCGCCGCGATCTCTTCGACCTGCCGCAGCGCGACACGCGCCTCGAGGACGAACTCTTCCGCCGCGCCGAAGCCGCCACCCGCGCCTACCAGGCGTGGAAGTCGCAGTGGTACGCGCTCTTCCACGGTCTCAGCGCGCAGCAGCTGCAGGCGCTGCGCGCGCCGCTGCTGATCGCGAACGCCCCGCCCGACCCCGAGCAGTACCGCATGAAGCTCGTCCTGGACCGCGCGAAGACGCTGCCACCCGCGGCGCCCATGGTGCTGACCCATGTCGCCGCCGCGGTCGGTACCCCGAACCTGCCCGAACCCTACGCCAGCCACCTCGCCGAGCCCCATCCCGCGCCCGAGGACTACGACGTCGTCGAGGACACGCAACCGGGCGACAACGGCCTCTTCCGCCTGCGCGAAGACCTGCGCGCCGACATCCGCCACCTCGAAGCCGCCCTCGACAAGAGCTTCCGCCTGCTCGACGAGGTCAATGACTTCCTCGGCCTGCAGCGCCAGCAGCTCGATGCGCTGACGGTGTCCTTCAGCGCGCTCGCCGGCGGCGTGCCCGGCGACGGCCTCGGCGCGAAGCTCGTGCGCTGGACCACCAAGGCGAACTTCGTGCCCAAGATCGCGACCACGCCGGAGAACCCGACATGAGCGAGTTCCTCAACCGCATCACGGCGAACACCACGGAATTCACCGAGGTGAAGCTCGCCGCCGACACGCCCCTGATCAACGCGACGGCAGGCAATCTCAACCTCGCCGGCGCGGTCCAGATGGAACCGACCATCTCGGCCGGCGCGCTGGCCGCGCTCGCCGACCTGCAGTTCGAGGCCCAGCCGAAGGAACCGCTCACCGACCCGGTGTTCAGCAAGGCACCGACCACCGGCAAGGGCATGCTGTCGCACGTCGAGCTGATCCGCGACAGCTTCGCGAACGTCCGCCGCGATCTCCTCGATCTGCGCGACAAGGCCAACGCCCGGCAGAACCAGGCGAAGTCGCTGATCGACCGCCTGTGCGATTTCCTCGACGACTACCTGAAGCCGGAGGAACTGCGCCGCCTGGGCGTCATCGACGACGACAAGCAGGCCCCGGCCTTCCGCCTGATGGTCGCGCCCGACCTGCACAATTCCGACGGCTTCCTGCTGCGCCCGAAGCTCGACCTGGCAATCCCCCGCCCGGGCGACGCCGGCCCCGACGGCACCCCGCACAACGACGAGTCAGCGCTCTTTTCGGCCGGCAAGGTCGTCGCCGACGACATCCGCAAGATCGAGGCCCTGCGCGGCGCGCTGACCACGCTGCGGCGCCGCCACCAGCAGGCGCTCGAAGACCTGCGCGCGCGCCTCGCCGCGCTCGAAACCGACATCCCCGGCGAGATCCGCCAACTCGACGTGCGCGAACGCGCGCGTGTCGAGGCGCTCGACGACTACGCCGTCGCTCAGCGCCTGCTGGCCGAGCACTGGCGCGAGGTCGAGGCCGCCTACGCCGAACGCAAGCGCGTCATCGAGAGCCACCGCGGCCTCTTTTACGTGAAGGTGCGCGAGACCCCGCTCGGCCGCACCCTCCCCGACCCGCTCGACCTGCGCCCGGCGAGCCCCGACGACCTCGTGCCCGGCTGCGCCAACCGCGACACCGCGCTGCCCGCCGCGCTCGCGCCCTTCATCGAAGCCGTCTACGACATCCCCGCCGGCGACTGGGCGAGCCTGCGCCCACTCGGCCACCTGCTGCCCGGCCGCGCGATCCTCGCCGGCCTCGTCGACACGCGCCGCCAGAAGCTCGCGCTGCGCCTCAACCGCGCGGTGTCGGCAGAAACGCCCGTCCTCACCAGCCTCGTGCAGCAGAACCACGCCCTCGTGCGCGAAGTCGCCGCCCGCCCGTTCAACGCCGGCGCGCTCAGCGAACTGCAGCGCCAGGGCAACGCGATCCTCGCCCTCGACGACCTGCTCGCGATCCCCGCGCCGCTCCTGCGCGACCCCGCGCGCGCGCTGCACCAGCGCCTCGACGCCGCGGCCGGCTGCCTGCTCGCGCGCCTGCGCACCATCGCGCCGTCGATCCGGCTGCAGTGGTCCACCCTGGCCGAAGCCAACCGCCTCGCCGTCGAGACCCCCGAACGCTGGCCCGGCATCGCGGACGCCGAGGAACGCGACTTCAACGGCGTGCGCACGCTGGTCGAACTCGTCGCGTGGTGGTTCCGCCAGCTCGACACCGACGCCTCCGGCGTCGCCCGCACCGCGATGCGCAACCTCGTGCGCGCCTGCCTGCTGCTCGCCGCCAGCGACGACCCGCGGCAGCTCATCCAGGGCACGCTCAAGACGATTCCCGGCCGCTTCCGCATCGGCGAGGCGCTGCGCCTCACGCTCAACCGCGAGGCCGCGCCGGGCACGCTGCTGCAGCTCTTCGACGACGGCCAGCGCGTCATCGCCACCCTGCGCGTCGACGACCACGACGACCAGGGCACCGTCGCCTCGGTCGCGAGCATCCTCGACCCCGAGGTCGAGCGCAATCCGGGCGCGATGCTCAACACCGCGCTGCGCATCAGCGGGCTGAACCGGGGCTGAGGCGATGCGAACAAGGAACCGTAGGGCGGGAGGAGCGCAGCGCATCCCGCCATTCGTCGGCGCCCCCTCCCCATGAACGTCGCCGACCTCCACATCGGCCGCGTCGTGCTGCGCGGCACCGCCAGCGCGATCGACCACGCCCGCGCGACGCTCCCGGCGGCGCTCGCGCGCACGCACTGGCCAGCCGACGAGGCCATCGTCGTCGTCCGCCGCCTCACCGTCGGCGGCACCGCGAGCGAACTGCCCGCCCGCGCCGCCGCAGCCGCCGAACACCTCACCCGCCGCGCCGCCGACCCTTGGAGCCCCGCCGCCGACGCGGCTGAGGCCGTGCGCTTCCGCGACGCACTCGACTACCGCGCCTGCCTCGTGCGCGACCTCCTTAGCGGCACCGCCGCGCGGCGCTGGCTATGGCGCCACCGTGCAAGCCTGCTCGCCCGCCCCGCGGCACAGGCGCTCGCAGACCTGTTCGCCGAAGACGCCCTCGCCCTGCCGGCCCTGCTCGAACGCCCCGCGCTGCGCGACAGCCTGCCGGCCCTGTGGCGCACCCTCGACGCCCCCACCGCCCGCACCCTCCTGCACGCCATCGCCACCGCGACCGGCTGGCAAACTGCCATCACCAGCGCACTCGATCCGACCCATGAACGTCGGGCGGAAAAGCGAAGCGCCTTCCGCCGCATGGATGGCGATGGATTTGGCGAGGCGTCCTTGGGCTCTTCGCCGGTGCATGCGGTGGCGCATTGGGCAAGCTCGGCCTTCGGCTCATCCGCCCTACGGTTCGTGCTACCCATCGACCTGCCCCCATCCGACCCGCGCGTCGTCCTGCAGGCCGTGCTCGCACTGTGGACGCATGCCCCCGCTACATTGGCCGCCTCCACCGCCGGCGAAATCCTGCGTGCCACGGCCGAAACCTTCGTACCTGCCGCGCCAAGCGACGAACCCGAGACAAAAGACCCGCGCGAACCGGACATCGCGACGGCCGACGCCTCCGGCAAGGCCGGCGAACCCGCCGCCGACCCGACCCAAGCCGGCCCCCCCGAAATTCCTGTGCCGGCAAAAGACGCGTCGCATGCCGCCACGCCGCCCGATCACGCCGCAAACGCCGCCGCCCGAAGCACCCCGGAAGGGGATACGCCGGACAAATCACCGACGCGCGCCCCCTCCACGCCCTCCCAAGTCTCCTCCGCCGCGGCTTCGCCCGCGGCACTTCCGTCCGCCGCGGAGCACGATTTTCATACCCGCGGCGGCGGTTTCTTCTTCCTGCTCAACGTGCTGAACCTGCCGGCCCTGCGTGACTGGCGGGCAACGCTCGTCGAGCCTCAGGCCGGCTGGCGCGAGCTCGTCCGCCTCGCCCGCAGCCTGGATTTTTACCCCGACGCCCCGCTCGCCACCTTCCTCGCTGCGGCCTGCGACCTCGCAACGGACGGCGACCCCGCCGCCGCGCTCGCGGCGCTTCCCGCAGGGACCGACCTCGCCCCGGTCTGCGACGCCGCATTCCGCCACTACGGCGCAGCGGCCCTCGCCGCCGCGCTCGCCGATCGCTCCGCCCGCATCCGCGCGACCCGCAGCCATCTCGACGTGCATCTGCGCCTCAGTGACGTTCACCGTGACGTGCACCTCGACATCCGCCGCACCGGCCTCGACCTCGACCCCGGCTGGCTGCCCTGGCTCGGCCGCGTCGTGCGCTTCCACTATGACAGCGGAGGTTTCTCGTCATGAACGCACCCGCTACTCCAGTTCCGCAGTCCGCACCCCGGCTCGACGGCGCCCGCCTGTCGCGCGCCTTCGTCCACGCCGGCATCGCCCACTTCGCCCGCTTGAGCCTCGGCGCCCCGTCGGCGGTGTTCGACGCCCTCGCCGCGAGCCACGCCGGCGACGACCTGACGACCCTCCTCGACACCCCGCGCGACGACTGGCACGCCGCCTGCGTCGCGCTCGCGCGCATCGCCCCCGACCTGCGCGGTCCCCTCGGGCGCCTGCTCGCCGACCTGCAGCTGCAGCTGCACGAATGGTTCGCGCTCGCACTGTGCGGCGAGAACGAATCGAGCTACCTCCTCAATCTCGCGCTCGCCGAACTGCAATCGCCCGGCGCGCTGCGCCCCGGCCTGCACCTCGTCGCGGCCGCAAGCGACGCCCTGTTCGGCGCCCAGTTGCCGCCGCTCGCGCTCCCCAACCACCGCCTCGTGCGCGCCGGCGTGCTCGACGTGGTCGGCGACGGCCCGATGCCCACGCGCACGCTGGCCGTCGCGCCCGAACTGTGGGCGCTGCTGTGCGGCGACACCAGCGCGTGGCGCGACACCGCCCCGCTGCCGGTCAGCAATGCGGTGCTGCCGCAGAGCTTCTGCGAACAGCTGCCCTCGCTCGCCACCATGCTGCGCACCGGGGCCACCCGCCATGTCGTGTTCCGCGGTGCACGCGCCGCCGGCCTCGCCGCCGCCGCGCGTCTCGCCGCCGCCGTGGGCCGCCCGCCGCTGCAGATGGAAGCCGCCACCTGGACGCGTCAGCCCGCGCTCGCCGCCGCGTGCCGCTACGCCGGCTGGCTACCGGTACTCGCGCTGGAGCTCGGTCCGGGCGAACGCCACGTGCTGCCCGAGCACCCCGCGCTCACCGTGCCGCTGCTCCTCGTCACCGGCCGCGACGGTGCCATCGAAGCCCCCGCGCTGGTCGAGATCGACCTGCCCCCGCTCACGACGCAGGAACGCCGCGACGCGTGGCGCAGCGCGCTCGCCGCCAACGATGAGAGCCGCGACGACACCCAGCTGGAAACCCGCCTGCGCGAATTCGCCGGCCACGCGCTCCTCGACGGCCCCACCGTGCACACGCTGGCCGAACGCGTGCGCCTCGACGCCCGGGTGCGCGGCGAAACGCCCGGCCTCGCCCACCTGCGCCGCGCCCGCGCCGGCTTCGGCAGCGAACGCCTGCGCCAGCTCGCCCAGCCGGTCACGCGCGAAGTCGGCCCCGACGAGCTGGTGCTGCCCGACGAGCTCCTCGAACGCTTCGATGCCCTCGTCGCCCGCTGCCGCCAGCGCGAATCCCTCTCGGACGGCCTCGGCGCGAGCCTCGCCGCCCCTGCACCCGGCGTGCGCGCGCTGTTCTGCGGCGAAAGCGGCGCCGGCAAGACGCTCGCCGCCAGCCGGCTGGCAACGCTGCTCGGCGCGCCGCTCTTCCGCGTCGACCTCTCCGCGGTGATGAACAAGTACATCGGCGAATCCGAGAAGAACCTCGGGCGACTCCTCGACGAAGCCGCCGCGCTCGACGTGCTGCTCCTCATCGACGAGGCCGACGCCCTCTTCGGCCGCCGCGGCGAAGGCAAGGAAACCGGCGAGCGCTACGCCAACATGCTCACCAACTTCCTGCTCACGCGCATCGAACAGCACCCCGGCATCGTGGTCCTAACCAGTAACAACCGCGGCCGCATCGACAGCGCCTTCACCCGCCGCTTCGACGCGATCATCGACTTTCCTCCGCCGGGCGTGGCCGAACGCCTGCGTATCTGGCAGTCGCACCTGGGGCAGCGCTCCCCCGACGCCGCCCTGTGCCGTCAGCTCGCAAGCTACTGCACACTGCCCGGCGGCCACATCCGCAACGCCGTGCTGCAGGCCGCGGCGCTCGACCCCGCGGAAGCCGGGAAAAAATCCGGCGAAACCACCCGTCCGATCGCCGCCGAACAGCTCGTCGCCGCGCTGATCGACGAATACCGCAAGATCGGCCGCACCCCGCCGCCCCAGCTGATGCACGCACGGGGGGCGTCATGAGCGCCGTGATCGACGCGATGCACGACCTAGGGCGGGAGGAGCGTAGCGCATCCCGCCAAGCCATCCCTCGTTCTCGCCGCTCTGCGGCGGCGAGATCCATCCTGCCCACCGGATCGCACATCGCGTCGAGGTGACCCCATGAGCAGCCTCGCCCCCGGCCTGCGCCGCAAGAGCACCGCACCCACCGCGGAGAAGATGGCACCGCCGAGCGCCGTCCCGGAATCGAAGCCGGCGCGAAAGGAGGAAGAGCCAGAAACCCAGGCTGGCGCGCCGGCCGCCGAAAAGCACAAAACCCCCGGCTACCTGCAGGCCAAGCTCGCCGTCAGCCACCCGCAGGATCCCGAGGAACGCGAGGCCGACCAGGTCGCCGGCGACGTGCGCCGCGCGCTGCGCACGCCGCAGGACGCCGCAGCCGGCGCGCCATGCCCCACCTGCAGCGGTGCTGCCCCGCGCGGCAGCCTCGAGCCCGCGATCACTCCGCCGAAGAAGGAAGTCCTCGCGCCCAAGTTGCTGCGCGCGGTCGCCACCGGCGAGAGAGAAAAAACCACCGCCGCGACCGGCGAGGGGGAAAAGGCCGGCACCACCCCCGGCGCGAAACCATCGGCGGACGCCCCCAAGACCGCCGCCGGCGGCGCCGACGCCCTCGCCGGCAAGTCCGCGCCCCCCGCCACCGAACAGCGCGTCGCCGCCCGCCAGGGCCAGGGCGCGCCGCTCGACCCCGAGCTGCGCGCCAAGCTCGAAGCCCAGCTCGGCCGCGATCTCTCCGCCGTGCGCATCCACACCGACGCAGAGGCCGACGCGATGTGCGTCGAGATGCACGCGCGCGCCTTCACGGTCGGCAACGACGTGTATTTCGCCGCCGGCAGCTACGCGCCGGAAAGCGATGCGGGTCTCGAACTCCTCGCCCACGAGCTCGCCCACGTCGGCCAGCAGGCCGAGGCCGGCGGCCCGCAGAGCGCCGCGCCCAAGCTGCAGCGCGACTTCTGGGACGACCTCTTCGGCGGCGGCGGAGCGCCCGCCGACCCGATGGCCGCGTGCAACAAGGAGCTCGACGAGGCCGAGAAATGGGCCAAGGCCGGCCCCTATCCGGCCGCGCCACAAGGCATCGTCGGCGGCGGCGGGCTCGGTGGCTTCGACGCCCAGTACAAACCGGATCCCGCCGAAGGCGATGGGATCCTCGACATCACGCAAGGCGTCGCGGTGCAGTTCAAGGACACGCTGGTCCTCAGCGGTGGCGCGATCGCGCCCCACCCCGACCTGCCCGTCACGCCCGAGATCACCGCGCTCGCCGCGCGCCTCAACGCAATCCCGATCCCGCTGCTACGCAATGCGGTGCTCGCCGCCTACCAATGGACGCCGGTCGAGCGGGCACCCTGGATCAACCACCTGAAGTCGCTGGTCGAGACGACCTGGGGCGGCCAGCACAGCTTCTTCCTCAACAAGCCGCGGTGGAGCTGGCTTGGCGCCGACGTCCACGTCACCGTCGACATCGGTGCGCGCGCGAAAGCGGCCGGCGACCACATGGAGACAGAAACCTACAAGTTGCCGACCGGTGAGCGCCTGCTCGACTACGGCATCGCACAGCAGGTCGGGTCCGGCAGCGGGGTTGACGCCTACGACCAGACGATGCGGCTCGCGAGCACCACGACCGACCCGCGGGAAGACAACCTGCTGCGCCGGTCCGTGTTCTTCGGACTCAACTCCGATGCACTCGACGGAACCGCAACCGGCACCCTTAACGGCTTCATCAACACCTTCAACGGCGCAACCGCTGCCGCCGCGCATCAGGAAGTCCGCGTCGAGGTGGTCGGCCATACGAGCGCCTCGGGCAGCGAAGCGCACAACCTGGACCTGTCGGAGCGCCGCGCCGAAGCCGTGCGCGACTACCTCGCGAACAACGGCTTCGCCAACACGGCGTCCCGCGTCACCATCACGCCGCGCGGAGAGACCGAGGCAGACCAGACGCAGCCCAAACTCGCCAACGACCAGAGAGTGGACCTCATCGTCGACGGCGGCGCAGGCATGATCTCCGCCACGCATGAATGGGGCCATGCCTTCGGCCTCGACGACGAATACCTCACCGGCGGCACCAACATCGGCGATCCCGTCGCCCACGACGCGATGGCCAAGGCCATGACCGACGCGGGCGGCACCGCGCTGCCCGGCGCGATCACCGAACACAACGCCGGCATCATGTCCTTCGGCACCGAAGTGCGCCCGCGCCACTACGCCACCTTCCACCACGCGCTCACCACCGTCACGGCCCAATCCCCGTGGTCGCTGGGCCTGCACAAGCCCAAGTGGCAGGTCGCGATGGAATGCGGCGCGCCCTCGCCGAAGGGCGACTGGCCGACGCCGACCCCGAAGCAACCGGCACCCGGCGCCGTCCCCGGCACCCCGCCGCCGGGCGCCATCCCGGGCAGCGACAATGGAAGCGCCGTCGCCTAAATTCGCGCGCCGGCCGCGCGAACGGCCGGCCAGCGCCCCTGCGCCCGCCTCCGCCCCGGCGCACGCCGAAAAGCCGCTCGCCCGGAAACCGGCCACGACACCGCCGCTGCCGGCATACGCGCGCGCCAAGCTCGCCGTCAGCCAACCGGATGACCCCGCCGAAAAGGAAGCGGACGCCGTCGCTACCCGGGTCGCGCGCACAGCCGCGGCCGACGCCGCGCCGCCGGACGCCGAAACCGCCCCTCGGGCTCCGGTCCCCGCGGCGCAGCAGATCAGCCGTTCGGCAAGCCCGCCCGCCTATCTGCAGAACACCGCCCAGCGCCAGGCCGACCGCACATCGCTGGGCGATCCCCCCGCCCCTGCGCCCGATGCGGCGCGCGGCATCGAGGACCGCATCCGCGCCCGCCACGGCGCCGGCGCATCCCTGCCGGCCAACGTGCGCGGCGAAATGGAAGGCAGCTTCGGCCGCGAGTTCGCCGACGTCAGCCTCCACACCGACGCCGAAGCCGCCACCCTGTGCGCGGCAACCGGCGCCCGCGCCTTCACCGTCGGCAGCGACGTGTTCTTCGCCGCGGGCGAATACGCCCCCCACACCGACGCCGGCCGCGAGCTGCTGGCGCACGAGCTCACCCACGTCGTGCAGCAGGACGGCGGCACGCGGCAGATCCAGCGCCTCGCCGAACCCGAAGACAACGGCCAGCCGCACTCCGACCCGCCCGCCAGCGCCGCCTACCGCGACCTGTGCACCGTCGATATCCCCGCCCCCAAGGCCCAGCACGCCGCCATGTACCGCGCCTGGGCCGGCGCCAACCGCCTGCGCCGCCCCGCCGGGCGCCGCATTACCCGCAGCACCAACCAGATCACCAACTGGAACCGCGACATCGCGGTCGACGAAGACAAGGTCCGCACCAAGCTGCAGGCGCGCAACATCACGCCCCCCACTGCGCCGGGCGCCAAGATTGCGCTGTCGATCAACGGCCGCGAACGCATCGAGCGCACCCTGCCCGAACTGACGACGCTCGTGAAGATCCCGACCTGGGACCGCGCCGGCAGCGCGCGCCGCTTCCAGGTCGACCACAAGATCGAATACCAGGTCGCATCCGGCGACGGCGCCGTCGACACGATCGAAAACTACGAACTCTTCGACCCCTTCCTCAACCAGTCGAGCGGCAGCGGCCTGATGATCTCGATCCGGCAGAAGGTGCAGCGCTACCTATCGACGATCGACCCCTACAAGTCCCGCAGCGGCGAACCCAAGGCGAGCTGGGCAGACGCCGGCGACTGGCTCGCCGGCCACGCCATCGTGTTCACCGAAGTGCGCGGCGGCGGCGGCACCGCCAGCGTCGCGACCGGCAGCTGGTCGAAGGACGACATCGAAGCGATCAAGCCGCTCGACAACGCCGCCGAAGTGCCCGACCCCACCAAGGGCAAGGCCGACGAATTCGTGCTCGCCTCCGGGCCGGGCGGCTTCCAGCTCGCGCGCATCCACCATCCCGCCGCCCAATCCGCCTTCGCCGTGCCGGCGGGTGCCGCCACCGCCATCGCCGGCCTGCGTCTCGGCCAGATCAGCCTCAACGGATCGGAAGCCACCGGCACCGCCGGCACCGCCATCGGCACCCTCCAGGCCACCTGGAACCTGCCCGAAGCCTGGCAGCCCGCCAACCCCGACCTCAGCCTGAGTCTCAAGGCGTCCGGCGAATACCTCGGCTATCCCGACCAGATCCCGCCGCTCAATCTGAATTTCAGCGGCCTCTCGCCGGTGAGCTTCGACACCGTACGCGTGCAGGACGGCAAGCTCTTCGCCGAAGGCCAGCTGACGCCCTCGATCCCCCTGTTCGGCGCCCCGCTGACCGTCACGCTCAACGGCCGCGACCTCACCTTCAGCCTCACCTACACCGCCGAGCAAATCAACATCCCCATCCCCGGCGTGCAGGTCGACAGCGCCGCCGTGAGCCTGCTGTACTCCACCGCGCGCGGCTTCGGCGTCTCGGGCAGCGTGTTCTTCAGCGTCCCGCGGGTGGGCGGCGGCACGCTCAACGCCGCCGTCACGCAGGCGGGCGGCTTCGAAGCGACCGGCAGCTTCGATTTCGACCGCAATCTCTTCGACCGCGCGCGCGTCCAGGTCTCCTACCGCAACGGCGTCATCGGCGCCGAAGGCACCGTCGGCATCGACACCCCCAACAAGATCCGCGGCATCCGCAGCGCCTCGGCGACGGTCAGCGTCAGCGACGGTCGCTGGAGCTTCAGCGGCAACGCCCAGCTCTCCGTCCCTGGCGTGCGCGAAGCGGCCATCGCCATCACCCAGGGCGACAATGGCATCACCATCGCCGGCGACGTCGCGCTCACCGCCAACCCCGCCATCCGCTCCGGCTCCGTCCATGTCCAGGCCGAACAGGCGGACGGCCAATGGAAGCTCTCCGCCAGCGGCACCGCCCAGCCCGCGATCCCCGGCGTCGACTCCGAACTTGCCGTCACCTACGACGACGGCGCCTTCGACGCGCGCTTTTCCGGCGCCTTCACGCGCGGCATGCTCTCCGGCCAGATCACCGTCGGCGCCACCAACCGCAGCGTCGGCGCGGACGGCAACCCCGGTGGCGCGCCCAGCGGCCCCGACGCCCCGATCATCGTGTACGGCAGCGGCTCGGCGACGGTGCAGATCGCCCCCTGGCTGCAGGGCACCGCGGGCCTGCGCCTCGACCCCAACGGCGAGATCACCGTCTCCGGCGAAATCGCCCTGCCCAGCTCGCTCGAGATCTTCTCCAAGCTCGAATACGACAAGCGCCTCTTCGGCATGTCGACGCAGATCCCCATCATCCCCGGCGTCGTCGCCGAAGTCGGCGGCAACCTCAGCGCCAACGCCAGCATCGGCCCCGGCGCGCTCGACCAACTGCGTGTCGGCATCGAATACAACCCCTCGCACGAGGAAAACACCCACGTCACCGGCGACGCCCACCTCAACGTCCCCGCCGAAGCGGGATTGAGACTCGCCGCCCGCGCCGGCGTCGGCCTCGGCATCACCGGCGCCAGCGCCACCGGCGGCCTCGAGATCGGCGGCGCGCTAGGCATCTCCGGCGCCGCCGAAGCCAGCGTGCACATCGACTGGATGCCCTCCCAAGGCCTCGCCATCGACGCCGAAGCCGCCCTGCACGCCCAACCCAGTTTCCGCTTCGACGTCTCCGGCTACGTCGCCGTCACGGTACTGGGCGCCAGCCTCTACGACGAACGCTTCGAACTCGCGGCGTACGAGCTCGGATCGGGGCTGGAGTTCGGCGTGCGCTTCCCGGTCACCTACCGCGAAGGCGAACCCTTCGACGTCTCGCTGGATGATCTGGAATTCGAGGTACCGGACGTCGATCCGGCAGCGCTGGTGCGGCAGTTGGGAGAGCGGATTTTCTGACGGGGTGTACCCAAACATCGCGTCGCCGGCACGGGCGACGTGTCGGACGTCATTTCGTCCTATTCGGGAGGCGACGCCGCCCCCGCGCGCGCCCCATCCATCAATCCTCGACATTTCCGACGACCGCATCCGGCCGCACGACCGCCATTCCGCAGCGGCACCGATCAACCCGCGCCCCCTCCCGCCACGCGACCTTTTTCACGCCAATTCAATCGCTTGCACGAACGTCACGGCCACGGCGGCCGACCGATTGACAATGCCATAGCGCTGACCTATGGTCATAAGAATGACAGACGTTTAGGTGGATACGAGAGCGATGAAAACCAGCACACCACCTCGGGATAGGCCGATTCGGCCTATCCCAATATTCATGCTTTCCGTCTACTACAACTGTTCGGCCTCAACAGGGAATCGCACGAGATGCCGCTAGACATGCTGCTCCCAAGTAAAGATGGATTCGAGAAAGACCCTCTCGGATATGGAGCTCTTGGCTGGCACAAATGGGCAATGGCTCAAACGGTAGCTGGCTTCAACGTCGATCTTGAAGCAGGGCCAACGAGTGAAGACCTAAAGTCTCCCGTGCTGTGGCTTTCGCACGCACATGCAATGGCCGAAGCGGCTCGCGTACTAATTCAGGGCAACCCAAACCTTGACCCTATGCCACCTAACATCCGTGGCGTATCTCACTGCCAGTATCACGCGATTGCCCTAATGTTGGTCGGTTACAGTCTCGAGATATGCCTCAAGGCAATGTTAATTATCAAGAAGGGGGTCGCAACATATCAGGCCGAAGAAAAGGAGCATCGACACCACCGTCTCGAAGAGTTGGCAGCATTCATCCCTGGCTTGAGCTCCAAGGACGAAGCAATACTGAAGGCACTTTCCCATTTTGTCCGCTGGGCGGGTCGGTATCCCGATCCTGGATTTGGTAAAGAAAGTCACGCCAAAGAGATATTTGCCCTCTCCGAAAGCTTTCAGATCAGCGCCAAAGACTTATTCCGTCTTGCCGCCCACATCATGGGGCACACTCATGAAGTGTTGGCGCAGAACCCGTGAGCATGCGCGCACTGAGGCCGAACCCGGCAGTCGAGCGGACCTGCGCAAAAAGCCGCGCAGGCCGCTCACTTCTACGTTGGGCGCCGAATCAACGCATCCCTTCTGTTCTAGCAGTCATCCCTATAACCCTCCGCCAAAGCGAAATAGTAATCGGAGCGCAATGAAGTCTGAACCAATCATTGACTGCTTTTGTCTTTGGTCCGATCTCCTCGGATTTGGTCGTACTTTTGAGGAAGGCGGGTGGTCACTCTCAAACGAAAAAGTAAGAAAAATTGCCGAGCGTCTTGCGGCAATCGAGAGGATGCTATTTAGGTCAAACGCTCCGAGACAAGAATATGTATTTCTATTAAATGATGGCGTTGCAAGAAATCTTGATTGGCCGCATCCTGAGCCAGGATATCTATCTGGTGTTCTACATTGGCTCCAGTCAGTATTGACCAATCACTGGCAGATCAATGCCATCGAAAGGCAGAATGGTCATCCGGGAATGAGATCTGTCCTATGTAGCGGGCAGCGAATGGATCTTCGAGAGTCGACAAAAAACTCCCTATCTCAGGTTCTAGCTCCGGAGTCCATGGCAGAGCACTTAGCTCGGGATATTTCTGTCTACTCGCCGCAACAGTTTCAAATGAACCTGGCCTTCTCCAAGGCTTATCTATTGGAAAGTCTTGGTTCAAAAGCAGGCTTAACCGGCCCGAACTTCTTTATCGAGGACAGTCTTTTCCATGATCTTGTCCAGATATGTGCAAATGAAAACGTGGTCATGCTAGACGGAAAATTGGAGTATCAAACCACAACAGAAACCACTGACCACAGACATGTTTTCACCATACTCGGTAACGCTCAGAGCAAACGAGTCCTTCGACTTGCAATAGAGTTCGATGCAAAAGTAGTAGAGGTAAATCACCGGGGTATTGCAGCAAAGCTCCACAAAGTTACTCGGTTCCAACCTATGGACGAGAACGACAGCTTCTGGTTCGACTTTTGTGGCTACAACTTTGAACCAACCCCATTACCGAGCAGTTATGCCAAAGACGGAAGTCTTGCAATTTGACACCTCGGCGCCCAACCCATCATTCCACCGGACCTGCGCGAAAAGCCGCGCAGTCCGGTGAATTCAGACGTTGAGGCTGTAGAAAAACCCCGGCCGCAGCGTACACACCAATGCCTCCGGTATAATTCGGCAACGTCTCCCGGAGTTCCGCGATGCCCCGCTTCAAGACGCCCGACTATGGTCTCAAGATGATCCCGGTGGATTTCGACCGGCAGGTGATTGCGGGGAGTTTCGAGCACGCACTCTGTCATCTGGTCGACCACGAGATCGATCTTTCGGGGCTACGCGCGCGCTACCGCAATGACACGACGGGCGCGCCGGCGTTCTCACCGGCCGTGTTGCTCAAAATCGTGCTGCTCGGTTACTCGCGCGGGTTGGTGAGTTCGCGTGCCATCGCCGCAGCCTGCCGCGATAACGTGCTGTTCATGGCGGTGTCGGGCGACAGCGCACCGCACTTCACGACAATCGCCGGCTTCGTCGCCGAACTCGGTGACGAAGCGGCCCGGATCTTTGCGCGGGTGCTGATGATTTGTGATCGGCAAGGATTGATCGGACGCGAACTCTTTGCCATCGATGGGGTGAAGCTGCCGGCCAACGCGAGCAAGGCCAGGAGCGGTACCCGTGCAGACTTCCTGCGCGAGGCCGACAAGATGGAGACGGCGGTCAAGCGCATCATGGCCAGCCACGCCACGGCCGACATGAACGGCGAAGACGCCGAGGCCTCACGCGCGGCGCATACGCTGGAACGACTCAAAGCCGAAGCGGCGAAGATCCGCGCTTGGCTGGACGCGCATCCCCACGAGCGGCGCAGCGCCAAAGGCAAACCGCGGCTGAGCAATCGCACCGACAATGAATCGGCCAAGATGGCTACCGGCAAAGGCGTGATCCAGGGCTACACCGGGGTGGCCGCGGTCGATGCGAAGAACCAGATCGTCGTCGACGCCCAGGCGCACGGCACGGGCTCCGAGCAGGAACTGCTCCTGCCGGTGGTCGAGGCGACTGCGCCGTTCCGGACGCCCGACACTACGATCTGTGCCGACGCGGGCTACCATTCGGAAGCGAACTTGAAGGCGCTGGCGGACGGCAGGATCGACGCTTACGTCTGCGACAACGATTACCGCAGCCGAGACACCCGATATGCCGGGCAGGCGAGTCACAAGGCGAAGCCCGATCCGCTGTGGGACAAACGGAAGGTAGACCGGAAGACGCGCTGCTTCCGGCCTGCCGATTTCACGCTGGCCAACGACCGCTCTCACTGCGTCTGCCCGGCCGGCAAGAAGCTGTACTCGAACGGCTCGAACTGCACCTTCAACGGCTATGCCGCGATGAAGTTTCGCGGCGCCGAGCGCGACTGCGTGCCGTGCGTGCAGCGCGACCAGTGTCTGCGCACCCCTGACAAGACCAAGACGCGCCAAGTCGCCTTCTTCCAGGGCAAGCGCGCCAGTGAAGAGAGCCACACGGAGCGGATGAAACAGCGGATCGACACCGACACAGGCAAGAGCATGATCACCGCGCGCTTTGCCACCGTCGAGCCGGTCTTCGGCAATCTGAGAAACAACAAGCGGCTTCACCGCTTCACATTACGCGGCCGATGCAAGGTCGACGGCCAGTGGAAGCTCTACTGCATGGTGCACAACATCGAGAAGCTGGCGCACCACGGGTATGCACAATGAGCGGGGCACGCCACGGCAGCACGCCGCCACGCATACGGGGCACAGGGCGCGAACGACGAAAGACGAACGTATGACGGACTCAGGCTGATCCAGACCGCAAAATGACGAACCAGACATCGTCGGCTATCGCCGACACGGATCGCTTGCCCGGAAATCGAGTTTTTCTACACCCTCGTTAGTTCTCGAACTACATGAAGCACCGCGGCATTCTATTTTTTGTGTTTTGCAGTGCGCTGCTGGAGTCCATTGCATTGGGGCGACAGAAGGCGTGGCGGGAATCTCTAAATAAATGGCTATGCGAGACCCCACGCCCACCTATGCCAGGAGTAGTAGACTCGCTCTTGGCTTCTGGCGGAATTGAATGGATGCTAGCATTTGCACCCCCCGCAATTCTTGGGTTAATTTTTATTTCTATAGCTTCGCGGTGGCCCATAGAAATCTGGTTCACAGTGCTTGCGTTGCATTTAGCAATCAGATTCAGTGCCTTCGCCGCGTCTAGTGAGCCGTGGGGAGCCTGCGGCCTAAGGAGAGATCATGTTCTTACGGCTCTGCTCGCCGATATTGCGTTTCTTGTTTTTGCTGTTGCCGGCGCCGTCGTTGGCGGACTGGCAGTGTTTATAATTCGACGTCTCCGAGCTTATATGAAATGACTATTTCGTCTAACATCTCAATGCACCGGACCGGGTGGTTCCTACGGTTTGGTGGACACCCTGAACAAACTGTTCAGGAGTGTGTGCAATGCCCAAACCAGGACCCAGGACGACCAGCCGATATAGTGCTCATTTCAAGGCAACGGCAGTACGGCTGAGCCAGTTGCCGGGGGTAAGGGTGAATGATGTCGCGGCCTCACTTTCCATTCATCCGTTCATGTTGTCGCGATGGCGCAAGCAGGCGCGCGAGGGGTTGATCCTGACCAAGACCGTTGAGATCGATAAGGATGTGGCGGCCGAGCTCAAGGAGTTACGCAAGCTCAAGAAGGACTACGAGCGCCTGAAGCTGGAGCACGAGCTGTTAAAAAAAGCCATCGCGTTCACTTCCGCTCGAAAGGGGACGTCTTTGCCTTCATCGAGCACTGTCAGGAAGCGTTCCCGGTGAGGACGATGTGCCGGCTCTACGGTGTCAGCCCCTCTGGCTATTATGCTTGGCGACAGCGCCCGGCCTGCGCTCGTGCCAATGAGGACGCCCGTCTGCTGGACAAGATTCAAGCGGTCTATCAGGCCAGTCGCGAGACCTACGGCAGTCCGCGCGTGCATGCGGCATTGAGAAAAGCAGGCGAAGGTGTCGGTAAGCGACGCGTAGAGCGCCTGATGCGTGAGCACGGTGTTCGCGCCTGTTCCGCGACGCTTTACCGTCGTATGCCTCGCCTTGCGCAGTTCTTCGACAGTGTTGAGAGCAAGGCACACAAAATCGACGTAGAGCGTCCCGATCAGGTCTGGGTCGGTGACGTCACGTATTTGAAAGTACGCAATCAGTGGCGTTACCTCGCCACAGTGATGGATCGCCATTCGAGGCGCTTGCTCGGATGGTCTCTCGGAAAATAGGGGACAGACCACGATTTCCACGAAGATGAGCGAGGAGTCGTGTAGCATTTATGCGTTCAACATCTTCCGCTCACCGCCATCCCGCGCCGCCCTCGCCTGTCCCTGCCTCACGTTCCACTTCACCTGATCCAGCGCGGCAATAACCGGCAGGCCTGCTTCTACGCGGACGAAGACTACGGCGGTACCTCGACTGGCTCGACGAGTACGCAGCGACAACTGGCTGCCGCATCGTAAGCGTCCGCCCAGCGCACTTGGGCGCCGGGCGATGCCGGGCAAGCCGGGGCAACCACGAAGGCCGCCCCAGCCTGAACCAGACCTCCTTGCGTGACCTCGCGCAGTGTGTTCCCGGAAAAACGTGGTCCGTCCCCGATTCAGTCCCCGATTCATGCTAGCGCCGGCCCCCCCTGCCTTCGACCGCTGCCGGGGTCGTTCGCAATTCATTTGCGTGCTGGACGCGGATACACTGCGTGCACTGCCCGCGAGGCCCTGCTCCTGATGTCGTTCTTCCGCACCGTGAAATTCCGCCTCTTCGGACTCGGCGTCGTACTCATCGTCGTCGGGGTGCTGGTGCGTCAGCTCGTCATCCTGCCCGCGGTGCGGGACCGCGTGCACGAAGTCGTCGCGGACGCGCAGCTGTCGATCGCGACCTACGTCGCACGGGACATCGCTTACAGCCTCCGGGTGCGCCGTGCGCTGATCGGTGAATTGGCGGGCACGCTACCGCCTGCGCTGTTGCGGCAGCCCGCGCAGCTCGCGGCGTGGCTCGGCGAGCGCGAACGCCTGAACCCGCTCTTCGACCGCGGGCTGCGGGTGCTGCAGCCCGATGGCGAGCGGGTGGCGGACAGCCCCACGGCCGCCGATCCGTCGCCCTTGCCCGCCCCTGCCGAGGCCGATTGGTTCCGCGCGGCACTCGGCTCGGAGGGGGCGGTGATCAGCCGGCCGCAGCGCAACGGCGCCGACGGCGCACCGGTCATCGTCATGGCGGCATCGGTGCGCGGTGCCGACGGGCGCGTGCTGGGCGTGCTGGCGGGCGGGCTGCGGCTCGACGCGGGTGGCTTTGACGATCTGCAGCAGACGCTGCTGGGCGCAAGCGGCGGATTCCTGGTGATCTCCCCCGCCGACGGCGTGGTCGTCGCCTCGAACGACCCGGCGATGGTGCTCCGGCCCACCCCGGCACCGGGCGTCAACCCGCTGCTCGATCGCGCGCTGGCCGGATATCGGGGCACCGGCATCATGGTCGACGCGCAGGGCACGGACGAACTCGCGGCCATCGCGGCCGTGCCCGACACCGGATGGATCGTCGTCGCGCACAAGCCGACGGCCGAGGTGTCGCAGCCGGTCGCGGAGCTGCGCCGCCTGCTGTGGCGCAATTCGTTCGTGACGATGCTGTTCCTGAGCCTCATCCTGTTGGTGTTGCTGCCGCGCATGCTGCGCCCGCTGACCAACGCGGCCCGTTCGATGCGCGAGATGGCCGAAGGCAAGCGGGAACTCGCGCCGCTGCCCGTGGCGCGCCGGGACGAGGTCGGCGACCTGCTGCTCGGATTCAATGGTCTGGTGGCAAGGCTGCGCGACAAGGAGCAGGCCCTGCTGCAAACCCTGAAGCAGCTCGACCAGCTCGCCGGCACCGACATGCTGACCGGGGCGTGGAATCGACGCCAGTTCCATGAAGTCGTGGCGCAGGAACTCGAGCGCGCCCGCCGCTATCGCCATCCGCTTGCGCTGATGCTGCTCGACGTCGATCTGTTCAAGGGAATCAACGACCGCCACGGCCACGTCAAAGGCGACGAGGTCCTGCGAACGGTCGCGAACCGCATCCGCAGCACCTTGCGCACGTCCGATTCGCTGACCCGCTGGGGCGGCGAGGAGTTTCTCGTGCTGCTGCCCGAGACCGATCTCGCGAACGCGGCCGTGCTGGCCGAGCGCACGCGAGCCTGCATCGCGGCGCACCGCATGGAAGGCGTCGGCGGCGTCACGGCGAGTTTCGGCGTGGCCGAACTGGGCGACGCCGAATCCCGCGACGAATGGATCGCGCGCGCCGATGCCGCGCTATACCGCGCCAAACAGGGCGGACGAAACCGCGTCGAGGCCGACCATGCCGTGGTCGGCCGCGTGGCCGGGCACGACGGACTGGTCAAACTCGTCTGGCACGCCGCCTTCCAGAGCGGCGACGCCGAACTGGACTCCGAACACCGCGAGCTGTTCGACGAAATCAACGCGCTCTGGGCCCTGGTCGTTGCGGAGCGGCCCGTCGAGGAGATTCGCGCTACCATCGACGCGTTGCACCGCAAAATGGTGCGCCATTTCCGCGACGAAGAACGCCTCCTGCAGCGCGTCGGCTACCCCGACCTCGCCGCGCATGTGCAGATGCACGACGCGCTCACCGCCAGGGCGGACGCGTTGATCGAGGACTTCCGCCGCGGCGGCGCGGACTTCGGAGCGCTCTTCACCTTCCTCGCCCACGACATGGTCGCCAAGCATATCGTCAGCCGGGACCGGGCCTATTTTCCCTACCTGAGCAAGCGCGCTCAGCCCCAATGCTGTTAAGTTAACCCGATATGCACGCATGCACGGCGTTGCGCGATGTCGCGACGAGTGCGAAAAAGGCGGTGCCCTATCGTCAACACCGCGTTCCGGACTCAACTCATGCAACACCGCACTCGCTCCACCGTCGAGCTCGCCAGTTTTGCCGTGATGGCGATGCTGGCCGCCTTCGTCCTGCTGCATCACATGGTGGCGGCCCTGTTCGCGGGGATCCTGACCAGCCAGTTCATCACCCTGCTCGCAAACGGCATCTTCCGGCGCGTCTCCCTGAAGCACTCGAAGGCGCTGGCCGCGCTGGCGGTGTTTCTGGGCCTCTCGGGCATCGTCGCCGGGGCCGTGATGTTCGGGATCTTCGCGGCCAAGGGGATGAGCGAGGAATTCGGCAGCCTGCTCGAAAAAATGGCGGCGATCATCGCCAAGGCGGAAACGATTCTGCCGGCGGTGGTCGTCGAGAACCTGCCGCGCAGCGCGGCGGATCTCAAGCTGGCGATGTCGGAGGCGCTCAGGCACAACGCCGACCAGCTGGGCAACATCGGCAAGGGCACGGCGAGCACCATGGTGCATGTCGTGCTGGCGGTGATCATCGGCGCGATGGTGGCCTTCCACCGCTTTGTCGATCACGCCGAAACGCGGCCTTTCGCGCAGGCGCTGCGCACGCGCATCGGCTACTTCGCGCGCGCCTTCTCGAACGTGGTCTTCGCGCAGGCGCGGATTTCCGCGATCAACACGACCCTGACGGCGATCTATCTGGTGCTCGTCCTGCCGCTGCTCGGTCATCCGCTACCCTACACGAAGACGATGATCGCGATCACCTTCCTCGCGGGCCTGCTGCCGGTGATCGGCAACCTCATCTCGAACACCGTCATCGTGGTGGTGAGCGCCGGGGCCGCGCCGGTCGTCGCGGTCTGGTCGCTGGCCTTTCTGGTACTCATCCACAAGCTCGAATACTTCATCAACGCGCGGATCGTGGGCTCGCGCATCAACGCGGCAGCCTGGGAGCTGCTGCTGGCGATGCTGATCATGGATTCGCTGTTCGGCGTCGCCGGCCTCGTGCTCGCACCCATCCTCTACGCGTACGTCAAGGCGGAACTGGCCGCCCACGAGCTGCTGTGAATCGCAACGTCGGCAACGCGCCACGTTTTTCGGGCGGGATCCGGAACGGCGAATTGTGATCTGTCCCTGATTCCGCGCACTCGTCCGTCGAGTGCGCATCAATCGTGCGGCAACAAGGCCCGCGGAATGCCGTGCTCGTCCAGGCCGCCGCCTTCGATCCAGGCGGTCGGAAAATAGGGGAGGAAAATAGGGGACAGACCACGATTTCCACGAAGATGAACGAGGATGAGCGAGGAGTCGTGTAGCATTTATGCATTCAACATCTTTCGCTCACCGCCATGCCGCGCCGCCCTCGCCTGTCCCTGCCTCACGTTCCACTTCACCTGATCCAGCGCGGCAATAACCGGCAGGCCTGCTTCTACGCAGACGAGGACTACCGTCGCTATCTCGACTGGCTCGACGAGTACGCGGCAACGACCGGTTGCCGCATCCACGCTTACGTCCTCATGACCAATCACGTTCACCTGCTCGTCTCGGCCCCACGTGCCGAAGCGCCGGGCGAGATGATGAAGGCCCTCGGTCAACGCTACGTGCAGTACGTCAACCGGACATACCAGCGCAGCGGCAGCCTCTGGGAAGGCCGCTACCGCTCCTGCCCAACGCAATCTGACGGGTATCTCCTGGCCTGTCAGCGCTATATCGAGCTCAATCCCGTGCGCGCCGGGATGGTCGTCCATCCGGCCGATTACCCCTGGTCCAGTTATCGCGCCAACGCCCAAGGCGAGTCCGGCACGTTCGTGGTTCCGCACGAAGTCTTCGAGACGCTCGGCCGGAATGCGCTTGAGCGGCAGGCAGCCTATCGCGAACTGTTCCGCCACGATCTCGACCCTGGCATGGTCGACGAGATTCGACGGGCGACGAATGGAAATTTCGCGCTCGGCACAGCGCTTTTCGGCGCACAGGTGACCGCCGCGCTGGGGCGCCGGGCCCAGCCGGGTAAAGCGGGGCGACCACGAAGAGCACCGCCGCCCGAACCACAGATCTTTGTGTGAGGTTGCGCGAATTTACAGCCACTGTAAAACGTGGTCTGTCCCCAATTCGTCTGAAAAACGTGGTCTGTCCCCAATTCGTCATCCCTCTGGGCGCAGATTCTTTCGATCTGCCACCTTCTCCGACAGCCCCCATTTACGCGATTGCCATATTTCGACGGCGCCGATATTCTGCGGTTCAAGTGCCGGACGCCCGACGTCGCACGCGCAACCGGAACCATTCGGCTTGCCCGATCATCTGTAACATACTACGATACAGTCAATGATAAAGAGCTTTCTCCACAAAGGGATCGAAGCTTTCTTCAGAACGGGCAGCAAGGCTGGCATCACTGCCGCCCACGCCGGCCGGCTGGCCCGGCAGCTCGCCCTGCTAAATGAGGCGACGCATCCTGGACACATGGACGTGCCCGGTTGGAAGCTGCATTCGCTGGCAGGCAACTTGAACGGTCACTGGGCCGTGTCGGTCAGCGGGAACTGGCGCCTGACCTTCGCATTCGAGGGCGAGGACGCCGTGCTCGTCGATTACCAGGACTATCACTGAGGAGTTCACCATGGCAGCGATGCACAATCCGCCCCATCCCGGCGAAACGCTGCGCGAGGATGTCCTGCCCGAGCTCGGCCTGACGGTTTCCGAGGCCGCCCGCCAACTGGGAGTTTCCCGGGTCCAGCTTTCCCGCGTATTGCATAGGCGCGCGCCCGTTTCACCTGACCTGGCGCTGCGCCTCGAACAATGGCTGAATGGGCCCACCGCTGACATCTGGCTTCGCATGCAGATCGCTTACGATTTGTGGCAGGCGCGCCACGGCGGAAAGCTTCCTCGCGTCGCACCCGTGCAGCAGAAGGCGGCTTAACCGGCGACAGGCTCCGACCGTGAGCAAATCGTGGTCTGCCCACAATTCGTCCTGCGCGCTTCGGTTTCACCGCCGTATTGTTTCCCGAGACGGACACGACGGCAGAAGACTGATCAGGAAGCGCGGAAAATTGGCAACAGCCCCGATCCCTCCCGCCTCAGACACGGCGCGAGCATGATGTTATCGTATGTTTTCAAATGTTTAGTTTGCCATGGGCGCCAATGGCGCGTATCGTAGGCAGCGCGATTTCCAGGTAGTGTTGCTGTCTTGTTGGTCTAGTGTCCGCAGTTCTGCGGCGTCAATTCCCCATTCTCAGTTCGCCTTCTTGATCTCGCCTCACCCAGAGGCTATGCCCCGCATTATCAAGTAACGGCTTGGTCACCCCCGGCACGCAGTTTGTCTGCCCGCGCACTTCGTTTCGGCCTGGCCGCCGCGGCAGTCAAGACCCGCCGTTTCAACACGACAAGGAACACACCATGCGAAGCCCCATCCAGCGAACCGAACTCAGAACCTATTACTACACTCCCGTGCATTGCCCGTTCTGCGGCACGCGTGTCATGGGGGCCGACCCGGCTGATGAGACTCGCATTACCGCATGCGCTCATACCTTGTTCATCGCCCATGACACCGCTTTCGAGTACCGCTCCGAGCGTTTCGACAGGCACCTCGATCTTGACGGTCTGACCGAGAAGGAGGTCGAGGAGCGTTGGAGCGGCGAGGAAGGCGGTGTCGACGGCTTCACCAACCAGGTCACACTGGCGGACGCGATCAAGGTTGCCGCCTACGCACCGGCCCCGTCCGCCTACGGCTCATACTACGGATTCGCTCCCACCGAATGATCCGTGCCGTTTCAGCGGAATTCCGGCGGCGAACGTGCTTTTGCGGTTGCCGCTCATTTCGCGAGTGATGAACCCGGCGCCGCGGCAGCCTCTGGGAAGGCCGCTACCGCCCCGGCCCAACGCAGTCCGACGGGTATCTCCTGGCCTGTCAGCGCTATATCGAGCTCAATCCCGTGCGCGCGGGACTCTCAGCTCAAATGCCGAGAATCTTCATCGCCTTGGCCAGGGTGTCGACGGATTCTTGATGCTTGCCGGCCTTGTGCAAGGCTTCGCCGTCGGCGCGCAGCTGCTTGACCTCACTCATTTGCGCATCGGTCAGCTTGGGGCTGGCGGTGATGGCGGCGTCGATCTTTTTCATGTCGGCGGGGCAGTGGAGGGCCAGGGCGCTGCCGGAGAACAGCGCGGCAAGGGCCAGGATGACGATTTTTTTCATGGAAGCCTCCTCGGTAACAACGCGGACGGATATGCCTGCGTGTGAAGTGAACAACTCGCCATAGCGGTTTATTCCGTAGGGGGTCGGTGCGGCTCGGCGTCGAGGGGGCGTCGCACTCCGTCGCTGTGCGTAGCGGCTCTGCCTATTCCGCTTCCACGATAAAGTCGGTCCCGCCTCGCGGGCTCGGCATAAAGGTCACCCGGTAGCGTACCGCTTGCCCACATCGATCGACCGTCCAACGCTCCACGTACTGTCTTGGGCGCCGGCTTCTCTCGATCAATTCGGTGTCGATGATCTTGTGGTTGGTACAGTCCGGGGCTTTCGCGCTGAAGAGCATGACGATGGTGCTCAGGACGGCTTGCTGCAGGGGTTGCGTTGCACCGCTCTCGCCACCGACAGGAGTGCGCTCGCCGCGCCGGATCGCCGCCTGTTCGGCGTCCTGCCGCTGCTTCTTCAGCTCATCCTCCAGTTGTTGCTGACGCGCCTGGTGCCGCTCTCGAAACGCGTCCGCCTTCTCCCTCCAACTCTCGGTCGGCAATTGCTTTTCGGTTTCGGGCGATGCCGGGACCCGTTCCGGTTCAATCTCAAGGGGCTGACTCTTGGAATTCTTCAACGGCGTATCCGAATACTGGGTCACCCCCTGCTCATCGACCCACTTGTAGATGGTGGCTCCGGCCGTCGCAGCTGCGATCAAGAGGATCTGCAGGATCGTCAGGTTGTTCCGCATTGGCACCCTCCTTGCAGTTGTCATGTCGCATCGACTTGCACGCCGAGGTCTGCTCGAACGCGTTGGGGCGGACCAATGCATGCCAGATGCAATCATTGCCATTGACATACTAGTAGCCCGAACTCGGTCTCACAAGTGACGTCTGACAGGTCGATCGAGGGCGGTCCCGGGCAGTCCCGAGCGGTCCTGGGGTCTTGCCCTTTGCCCCTGTCTGCTGGGACATGAAATAGAGTGAAATAGGGGACAGACCACGATTTATATCAGTAGAGTGAAATAGGGGACAGACCACGATTTATATCAGCGCGAACATCGGCAACAGATCCGCGCGCCCGACACTGCGCCTCAGCAGCGCCTTGCCATCCCTTCCGACCCCATGCACACTGAATACATTCTTCGCCAGGTCGATGCCGACAGTGGTAACGTTCATTTGGACTCCTCCTCACCGTGTTGAGACTTTCGCAATCCCAATCTGGCACATCGATGCCCCAGGTGCAGGGGGAGTCCATTTCATTCGTTAGGCACACCATGATTCGCGCAATCGTCGCCCTGTTGCTACTTACGGCCTTCGGCGCGAACTCTGCCGATATTGCTTTGGCATTGCGGTTACCTGCAAGCGCCAACTCAGTTGAGAAGTTTGTTCCAAGCGGATGGGAAATCGAATCAAAAGTCAGCGGCGACCTTAATCACGACGGCAAAGCTGACACCGCTATTGTGTTACGAAAGATGGATCAAACGTTGTTTATTGATGGCCGAAACGGAAACCCGAGAATATTGGCTGTCATGTTTTCAAGCCCTGCGGGTCATTACGACCTTATTTCACATAGCAAAACATTGATTCCGGCAGATGATGATCCATTGATGGAAGACCGCTTCAGCGGAATTGACATCAGGAAAGGCAACTTATATGTCGCTTATCATTATTGGGCGAGTGCGGGCTCCTGGTACACTGGCAATGCCACATTAACATTTCGGTTTCAGGAAGAATGTTTCCGTCTGATCGGTTATGACGCGAACTTCATGCACAGAGCCTCTCTTGACGAGTCGAACACGAGCATCAATTACGTCACTGGAAAAGAAATACGCACGACCGCTGGAAATGAAGACCGTCGAAGAAGAACGTCCGTCAAATCGAACGATCCGAAGCCACTGAGGTGTATGCGTGAGATTGGGAATGAGTTCTGGTAACCGGTTGCGCAATGTTGAAGTGCCGCAGAACATTGGAGCACTTCGCCCAGTCACTCCACGAGGCACACGCATGAATACGTCACTCTTGGCCTCCCGCGCCACGTCCCTGAACGCGAAAGTGGGCGCAGTCGCGCTTGCGGTAGCCGCCTTTCTGATCTTGCTGCTCTCGCACTTCTCCGCACCGCTTGCGCCCCTTCGAATGCTGTCACTTGCGCTTGCTGCATTCGCAGCTTGGGCCTTCTGCGACGAGATGGGCATGCACAAGCCACTCAATCGTGCTGGCTTTGTCTTCTTTTCCATTGCTGTCGCAGCCAAGATCCAGATCGCTATCGGCGTTGCCACGGAGTTTGCCGGCAGGTATTACCTTCTCTACGCAGCATTTCTTCTCGCGGCAATGCTCTTTTGGTCTCTGGCGTTCCTTCATCGGCAACGCACGCTCAAGGTGGTAGGAGCTGTCGGCGTTCTCTCGAGCCTCGCATCGATCGTCGCCGTCGTCGTCGGACACATTGCGCTCGGCACCGGCGCGGCTCTTGGCATTGGAGCATTGCTGTTGGCAACGGAAGGAACGGCTCCTACTGATCTCGCGTTTGTCACGCTGATCGAGAGAATGTTTGGTCTCTGGGGCTATCTCACGGCGTGGCTTCTATGGCGCGGCCACATCAGTCGTCTGCCGTCACACAGTGAAGCCTAAAGGCATTCATGAATATCGAACCGAAAACTCTTGGCGTTTCACTCCAACGCAGTAGTTGGTCGCCGCATTGATTTGCTCTCGCGTGCGTCGGTCTCGGTGCGGTGGCAATTCGCCCGAGCAGCGTATCCGACTGGATCGTCGCGGTTAGCATCGTCGGGCCATCATTTTGCGTCTCTCTCGGCGGCCCCTACCATCGCCCATCGATGGCAGCAGCATTCGAATCCAATCGTGCGAGGGGCTCATTGGCCTTATTCGTGTCGCACATTTTGTAATGGAGCGTGGGTGTCTATTACTGCCCGAGTAGTCGCATTGCTGCCCGACAGGACGTTCGCGTGCGACGCCTTACGGCGGCCTTTGCCCGCTGCCACGCGCTCCTCGACTCGAGCACATTGGACGCCATGACGAGCTTTCCGCAGCAATTGCGGCGACGCGCCGTACACACAATGTGCATCCTAGTTGCCCTTGCCAGCGCTCCCTGGGTGGCGGCTGAAATTGCACCTTCGCTCTCGGCCTTTGTCCCGCCGCCCTTGCTTTCCATGCTTCTCGCGTTCAGCGCTGTTGATGCACTTCTTCTTTGGCGCCCGGTTTGGTTCTTTGAAAAGCTTTTCCCGGGACAGCCAGTTCCCGTCTCACTACTATTTTCTGGTCGGTCATTGCGCAACCAACGGATTGCCTTGTTCGCATCAGCGCTCGTGTCTGGCATCTTGACCGTTCAGTGGCTTCAATCGCTTCCATGAGGCAACAATATGCTTGACGTACAACCAGCCATCCCGATGAACGGGCCGACAAACCCGGCATAGCGCCAAGAAAGGAAATTGGGGACATCCCCCGATTTTCTGGTTGTGTCAGAGCTTATCCAGGAACGCCAAATGGTTCAGTACCTCATTCTCGCAAAGATCATCAACCGCGATCTGTTCGTTGAATACATCAAAGGGCATCTACCAACTATCACGCAGTACGGCGGAAAGATTGTCTTTCGGTCTACAGAGAACGAGCCCATCCTCGGCACGGAAAATTGGGATGCCATCGCGATTCAAGAATGGCAAAGCTCGTCGGCCTTCGAGCGCTGGTGGACTTCCGATGAATACAGACCGGGGGCACAAATCCGCGATCGAGCCGCGCTCATGGTAATTACAAAATGCGAAAACAGCGTGCCTGCATAGCCGCGTCCGGCTCTGGCCCTGCGGTCAACCTGATGACCGTAAGCGGGGCGCTCAAACGAACCGCCTCGCGCGGCTGCAGGTTACCGCTAACGCGTCTTCTTCTCGAGACACCTGTCGATGCGTCATCCTGAAATCATCGGCCTCCTGCTTTCGGCAAGCCTCGTCGGCGGATGCAGCATGCTCCAGGGAGGCAAACTTCTTGCGCCAGAGAGTTTCGATTTGACCCCCGTCGCGCCAGGCATCTACGTCGAGACTGCGGCAGATGAGGCAACACGAGTCAAGCTCCGGGAGGCGTTGGTTAAGGCAGAAGACGCCATACGCAACGCATATGGGAGCGTGAACTCACACCCCACGGTCAACGCATGTATCAGCGAACGATGCTACGAAACATTTGGAGGGCGGGGGGATCTGTGGCGAAGGTCTACGGTAATCAGATCCTGCTTTCGCCGCGGGGACTAAACTGGCATTTCCTCGCTCACGAATGGTCGCACGCTGAATTGCGCTCCCGTCAGACCCTCTGGGCGTGGTGGCGTATGCCGCAATGGTTTGATGAAGGGGTGGCTGTTGCAGTGAGTGAGGCGCCGGAACACGCCGAAAGTCACTGGCAATTCCTGGAGGCGACCAATATTCCTCGTCCGACGCGCGAGGAATTGCATACGTTCAAGTCATTGATGCAGTGGCTCGACGCAGTTCATCGATATGGCGAGGACAAGAACATTGAACGTAAGGCAAAGGGCGAAACTGAAATTCGTCCTGTCTATTCGGCGGCTGGGCATGAAATAAGGCCTTGGCTTGCGAAAGTTGGCAGCCACGGACTGCTTGCTTTTATCGAGCGGTTGAATGGTGGGGACGAATTTGAGTCTGCTTACCTGACGGCTAACCCTGCGCAGCGCAAATAGGGGACGAAATCAAATCGGGGCTAGTATTTTCTGAACCGACTACCCTTGAAAAACAGGGTCAGTCCCCAGTTAGTTCGATTAGCTTCTCCCAGCGTCCACCATGAGGTGCCGAAAGTGCCGATGATCAACCGCCTCGCAGCGTCCCCCGTCAAGCATCCGTCTGCCGCGCTCCTGTGTGTCCAAATCCTGGGCATCCTGCTCTATCCACTGATGGAAGACACCTCGGCGGAGCGTGCGTTGTTCGGTGTCATCGGCCTGCTTGTGCTCGGTGCGGCGCTGTATGTCGTGAAGCGCGGTCCCTGGCTGACAGGCTTCGGCGTCGTGCTCGCCCTCCCGGTGGTTGTTCTTTCCATATGGCTGGCGTTCGACTTCGATCCCCGCAGAATGGTCCTGATGGCCGCGCTCGAGGCCGTGTTCTACTTCTACGCAGCGGGCAGCTTGATCGCCTACATGTTCGAGGATGACGTCGCATCGGTCGACGAGCTGTTCGCCGCGGGGGCGACGTTCACCCTGCTCGCGTGGGCATTCGCCTACGCCTACGTGGTGTGTCAGACCTTGCTGCCGGGTAGTTTTGGCGCCCTCGTGGCCCCGGGCAACCCGCGCACGTGGATGGAGCTGCTCTTCTTGAGCTTCACGACGCTGTCCGGCGTCGGACTCGGCGACATCGTGCCTCTCCTGCCGATGGCCCGTGCGCTTGTCATGATCGAGGAATTCACGGGGGTGATGTATCTCGCCCTGGTGGTGTCGCGGTTGGTCGGGCTGTCGGTGACAACCCGAACGGCGCGGGGGAAACAGGGAACAGACCGCGAGTTCCCGGAAGGTGGGCCAGGATGAGCAATCACGCTCACTTCGCCGTCTGCGCCCCACGGGCCGACGCGGCTGGCGTCATGTCCTGCGCACGCGACAAGGTCGCCGTATCCGCGCAGAAGAAGTATGCAAGCCAGCTCACGATCCCCGCGAACTTGGCGCTGTCCTCGACGAGGTATGGGTTGATTCCGGCCGGATTGACCAGATCGAGGCCGACCGACGCGGCGAAGAACACGAACGCCATCGCGAGCAGGATGTAGTCGGTCCCCGCGATCAGGCGACGGAAGCGGACCAGATAGAACGACACAAGACCGGCGTAGACCGCCAGCACGGCCTCTTCCGGAACGCCGAAGGATGGAAAGAATTCCTCGTGCACCAGGAACAGGTCGTCGAAGGCGAGCACCACCGTCAGCAGGCCCGACGCGAGGCAAAAGCGTCGCGCCTCCCGCGAGTCCGGCAGCACGCTCAGGAGGCGCGCGGCGAAGAAGCAGACGGCCGCCGCGCCGGCCCACATGAAGATCCCCAGTTGCGACAGGAAACCGGTGTAGGCCGGCACGCCGGCGGCGCTCGTCACGTCCGACGTCAGCATGTGGATCGGTACGCCTTTCCACACCCGCAACAGCAGCACGATCCCGATCGGAACCACCGACACGGCCGCGACCAGCGCAATGGCCCGCACAGATTTTGATGTCGTCATGAATTGCATATCCACGTGTCGCGCAACTTGCCGACGCCCGGCGACAGGCTCGGCGTGAAAGGACGTGATTGACCGTCTGCTTCGTCAGACCAGGCAGGAGCCCGCACCGCCGGACACGGCGGACCTTCGGACGCGTCGATCATAACCAGCGTCCGGCCCCCCTTCGCCCGAACGATTGCAACAGCCGGTAAGCCCATCCGGTGTGGAACTCGCGGCGCAAGGAACCCCCAAGGACTGACCCGTGCGTGACGGACTTGGCGGAGACGGGGGTAAACCCTCATATCGGCCCGGCGATACGCTGCCAATAACGTAGACTTGCGCGCGGATGGCATAGGACGATGTGCTCGACTCATGCCGACGGGTGCAAGCAAGATCAATAACGGAGAAGCCCCATGTACTCCAGCATGCGCAACGTCACCACGATCATATTGGCCCTGGCCGCGATGCCGGCCCTCGCCGGCCCCGGCAGCGGATTCGGCTTCAACGACAAACCCGCGTTTCTCGGCGACATCGTTTCGCGCGATACCGACGGCGTATCCGACGATCTCCTCACCGCGGGGCTCGGCCGCGCGGGCATCCAGTCGGCGGTCCCGCCTGCGGTGTCCGCCACACCGACGGCCGACGAACTGCGCCGCCTGGCGATCTACAACAATTACCGTGCGCTGATCGACACCTCGGCGAACGGAGGCTATGGGACCTTGTTCGGGCCCCTCCTGAGCGTCAGCGCGACCGGCGGCATCACCAGCCCGGGCGACGGCAAGATCGCCGGGACCGAATACCTCGCGTACGCGAACCACGGCGCGGAGCGGCGCAACGTCACGCTGATGGTGCAGGTGCCGGCGCACTTCAACCCGAAGAAGCCCTGCATCGTCACCGGCACCTCGAGCGGCTCGCGCGGCATCTACGGCGCGATCGGGACTTCGGGCGAGTGGGGGCTGCAAAGAGGCTGCGCGGTCGCCTACGTGGACAAGGGCACCGGCAACGGCATGCACGATCTCGCGACCAACGCCGTCGGCCTGATCGACGGGACGCGCACGGACGCCGCAACCGCGGGCGATGCCTCCCACTTCACCGCCGACCTTTCCGAATCCGGGCGCACCGCCTTCCTCGCAGCGTGGCCCGACCGCGTCGCGGTCAAGCACGCGCATTCCAGACACAATCCGGAAGCCGACTGGGGCCGCGATACGCTCGACGCGGTGCGCTTCGCCTTCTACGTCCTCAACGAGAAGTACGGCGTCAATACGCTCCGGGGCGTCGTGCGCACCATCGTCAAGCCGAAGACCGTCGTGATCGCAGCGAGCGTTTCGAACGGCGCCGGCGCCGCGCTCGCAGCCGCGGAACAGGACGACGAGAAGCTGATCGACGGCGTCGCGGTCGGCGAGCCGCAGATCCAGCTGCGCGAGAACGACGATCTCGTCGTCCGCCGCGGCAGCCAGATCCGCACCGGCAGCGGCCGCACGCTCTACGACTACACCACCTACGCGAACCTGCTGCAGCCCTGTGCGACCCTGTCGCCGCGCGCTGCCGGCTCTCCCGGCGCGGCCTTCGTCCCCGCGGCCCTCGCGGCCAACCGCTGCGAGGCGCTCGCGAGCCGCGGCCTGGTCACCGGCGCGACCGCCGCCGAACAGGGCGACAGCGCGCTCGACGCGTTGCTCGCCTACGGATGGGAGCCGGAGTCGATTCCGCTCGTCGCGTCGCATTACGCGTTCGCCGTGCCGCCGATCGCGGTCACCTACGCCAACACCTACGGCCGCTTCGGTGTCGAGGAGCGCGCGTGCGACTTCAGCTTCGCGGCAGTCGACGGGACCGGCGCGCCGGCGCCCTGGCCGGTTGGCGCGGCAGCGCTCAGCTTCGGCACCGGCAACGGCATTCCGCCCGCGTCACTGCTGCAGATCATCAACGACGCCTCGCTGGGCGGCCCGCGCCGTGACGCGGCATCGACCTCGCCTTCGACCGGCAAGCTCGATTTCAACGTCGATGGCGCACTGTGCCTGCGCTCGCTCTGGACGGACGGCGGTACCGACGCCCGGCGCGTCCACGAGAACATCGAAGCCGTCCGCGTGCGTGCCGA
This sequence comes from Aromatoleum tolulyticum, assembly GCF_900156155.1. Lineage (GTDB taxonomy): Bacteria > Pseudomonadota > Gammaproteobacteria > Burkholderiales > Rhodocyclaceae > Aromatoleum > Aromatoleum tolulyticum. The sequence goes on along the minus strand of NZ_FTMD01000019.1, from coordinate 5,656 downwards.
CCTTCACGGCAAGCCCGCGATCATCGTCCATGGCCGCGCCGATGCGCTGGTGCCGGTCGGCTTCACCTCGCGTCCCTACCTCGGCATGAACCACCTGGAGGAAGGCGCGCGCAGCCGTCTGCGCTACATCGAAGTGACCAACGCGCAGCACTTCGACGCCTTCATCGGCAACGCGCTGCTCGCCGGCTACGACACGCGCTTCATCCCGCTGCACGTGTACTTCCGCCGCGCGCTCGACCTGATGTACAGCCACCTGACGGCGCGCACTCCGCTGCCGCCGTCGCAGGTGGTACGCGCGACGCCGCGCACCGGCACTCCGGGAGCGGCCGCGCCGCTGACCGCGGCGAATCTACCGGCGATCAGCGCCAGACCGGCGGCCGCCGACCGCATCACCGTCAGCGGCAACGAAGTCGTTGTGCCGGACTGAGCGGATGCATCGGGGGTCGGATCCTGCAAATTGCGCAAGACCTGCCCCCACGGCCCTCCTCCGAAGGAGCTTGCCTCAGACGCCGTTCATTGCGGCGAGCCGTTCCGCCACGAGCTCGATCCGAGCGTGGTCGACGAGAGTCGCGGGGCACGCCCGGATCAATTGGCGATGCGGAAACGCTGCACCAGGGCCTGCAACTGCGATGCAGTCTGCGCCATTGACGCCGCGACCGCGGCGGTCTGCCTGACGGACGCGTGATTCCCCTCCGCCATGCGGGCGATCTGCTCCACGCTGCGGGCGATTCCCTGGCTCGCGGTGCGCTGCTCCAGGACCGCTCGGGCGATGTCATCGACACCGCTGGAGGCATCGCCAACCGAGCCATCCGCAGCAGACAGCGAGCCGACCACCTGTTCGACGCATCCATGGCTCGTCTCCAGTGCCTGCAAGCCGCGACGGATGGCCTTTTCGACCTCGGCCGCGCGTGTCCCCAGCCCGACGGTGACATCGTCGATCTGTACCGCCGAACTGGCCGAGCGCTCGGCCAGTTTCCTGACCTCGTCGGCAACCACCGCGAATCCGCGCCCCTGTTCGCCGGCACGGGCGGCCTCGATCGCTGCGTTGAGGGCGAGCAGGTTGGTCTGGTCGGCGATCTCGCGCACCTGCCGGGTCATCGACGTGATCGCCGTGGTGCTCTCGATGAACGCGGCGGCGGAATCGGCGATCTCGCGCACGGCGGCTTCCACCGCGGCGACCTCGCGCACCAGCTTCTCGAGATTCTCGTGACTCTCGCTGGTGCGTCCGCGTGCGGCGTTCGACAGCGCGCGCACCTCTTCGGAAGTCGCCGCAACCGCGGCAATGCTCACGGTCAGCTGCTCGATCGTTGCTGCGGCAGTCTCCGACGCTTCGCTCTGCGCGAATGCGCGCTTTTCCCCATCCTGCGCCGACAACGATAGTTGCGCTGCCGACCCGTGGAGAGCATCGGAATCATTCTTCAGGTCGGTGATGATCTGCTGCAGCGTGCCCATGAATGCGTTGAACGAGCGTGCGCTGCCCGCGATTTCGTCGCCCCCCTCGGAAGGCAGCCGCTTGCGGAGATCGGCATCTCCGGAGGCCAGTTCATGGGTGAATCGGGTAAGGCTTTGCAGGCGCTGCGAAATGCTGCGTACGGTCAGCACGCTGAACAGCAGCAGAAGGGGCAGTGCGATCGCCAATGCCCCCAACGTGAGCTGCTTCTGGTGCGCTGCCGACGAGATCGCCTCGTCACGGCTGCGTTTGGTCTCCTCGACCAGACGATCGCTGACCTGTTCGAGCTTCGTTTCCAGTTCCCCGAACAGCTCGTCGAATCGGGGCTTCCTGGCGAACGCCGCGTCGTTCTGGTCGAACGCCATCTTCACCATTTCCGTGGCGCCTTTCGTATAGGCCTCCAGCGGAGCGTCCGTCTGGGCAATCGCGTGCTTGATTTCCGCGGAGATCGGCAGCCGGGCCAGCTCGGCGACGTTGGTTTTCATCGACGCGGCGTGCTCGGCCACGTCCGCAAGCGCCCCCTTGTGCGCCTCCGCGTCGCCGCGCAATCCCGCAAGCAGCGCCGCCTGCACGTCGCTGTTCAGCGCATCGTGAAACATGTCGGTTTCGACGTGAAAGCGGATCGCCTCGGCGTACGTCGTGGAGAGTTCGTTGGCCTCGGACAGTTGCACCGTCGACATGTAGCCGATGAGCCCGACGCCGAGAGTCAGGACAATCGAAATCGCGGCGGAGCCCAGCAATTTCTGTTTGATCGTGAGCGAATAGGCCATCTTCGATTCCGTTCTCAGAGCGGGTAACCCGCTAAACAAGGCGTTGCATCAGCGCAAGCGATCTGCCGCTCGCTCGGTGTTGCCGTGTCGGGAGCAGTGCGCTCGCCTGCCGGCAACTAAGGCCTTCACGGTACAGGCTGCTACGGCCTTTGCGTTACAAACTTTAGCAATATGCGCCGCAGGCCGGTTTGACGTCGGACAATTCGATTGTCGCGTCCGCATCGCGGGCGCGCAGTCGCTGCGGGGTCGTAGCCGCATGGGTCAGACACGGTGACGCGATCGGCCGGGCATCTCGATGCGGGCCGATCCACCGTGTTTGGCTCACAATGGGCGAACCACGGACGCCCGCGTAGTCAGCGCTTCAACGCGCCGCAGGTGTGAAGGTGCACATCACTCGCCAGCGTATGGTCGGAAGAGATCGCCCGACACAGTGATGTGGACATAGCAGCCGGTGTAACGGCCGGCCGTCCGTGCCATGCGTCGGCCATCCGCGCCACGGGCCGAGGCGCCTGCCTGGCGGCGACGCCCAGGCGTCGCTCGACGCCGCGCACGCGCTTGCTGCAAATCGTCCGAACAGCACCTTGCCGCCCCGCCCTGCTCAATGCATACTGAATAGTTTATTGTCATTACTGCATCGACCGGCGACGCACGGTTGGGTTCATCCTTTCCGTGGTCGGCACTCGCGCGATCCATACCGGAACCAGAGCTGCCGCCGACGCATGGGCACTCAAGCCTGATTTCCAAAGGGCATCCGGACAAGGGAACTCAACATGAAGGTCATGAACATCATCAAGTACGTCTTCGCGGTGGCGGGCATATGCCTGCTGCTGGGTGCGCTTTTCGCCTACCGGAGCACGAGCGCCTTCCTCGCGGAGTCCGTGAAGGCCGAAGGCACGGTGGTCGATTTTGTGCCGTCCAGGTCGGACAATTCGATCACCTACAGGCCCGTTGTCCAATTCACCGGCCAAAGCGGCGAGGAGATCGAATTTGTCTCGTCCGCGGGAAGCAACCCGCCGGCTTACTCGGCAGGCCAGACTGTCGAGGTGCTTTACCGCCCGGACGACCCGCAGCACGCAACGATCAACGGCTTCTTTTCCCTTTGGGGCGCCTCCGTCATTCTCGCCCTGTTGGGCGGACCGTTTCTTCTCATCGGCTCCGGAATATTCCTTGCCGGCCGACTGAAAGGGCGGAAGATCGAATTTCTGAAGAAACATGGAACGCCGGTTCAAACCGAATTCCAGTGCGTCGAACAAAACACGACCATGTCCGTCAACGGCAGGCATCCATTTCGCGTTCTGACACAATGGCGAAACCCCTCGTCGTCCAGGGTGCACATCTTCGTCAGCGACAATATCTGGCTGGATCCCTCGGAATTCATGGGGAACCGGAAGATCCGGGTATTCATCGCAAAGGAAAATCCCGCGAAGTACTACGTCGACCTCGAGTTTCTTCCGGACCTCGCGACGTAGCGGCGTCCGCAATGCGGGCGGCAGTCGCCCGGAGTGCTGCGAGTCCGGAGCCTTCTCCGAATCGCGCCCTCGATACGAGGCTTCCGCGCACGCAACCGGTGGCCGGGCTCTCCGCGCACACGAACGGACATTCCGGCAGTAGCATTGCCGCCATGCACACCCTCATCGACCATGTATTCGTCGGCGCCCTGCGCCCGCTGCCGCCCGAAGGGCAGATGACCGGCATGTACAAGAGCCCCGTCGCCGGCCCCGCATCTGTCGGCCCCGAGGGGCTCGCCGGCGACTTCCAGGGCGACCGGCGCGTTCATGGCGGCGCCGAGAAGGCGGTGCATCACTATCCCGCCGAACATTACGCGCGCCTCGCACAGCGCTTTCCGGCCAGCGCGCAGAGCCTCGCGCCGGGCGTGCTCGGCGAGAACCTGTCGACGCACGGCTGGACCGAGGAGACGGTGTGCATCGGCGACCTGTTCCGGGTCGGCACCGCACTGTTGCAGCTGAGCCAGCCACGCAGCCCATGCTGGAAGATCGACCACCGCCTCGACGCCGAAGGGGCGTCGTTGTTCGTCGCGCATGAGGGAATCATCGGCTGGTACTACCGGGTGCGCGAAGGCGGCGCGATCGCGCCGGGCGACACGCTCGAACTGGTCGAGCGCCCCAACCCCTGGCTCAGCGTCGCGGCCTACTGGCGTGCGACCCTGGAACACCGACCCGAGCCCGCGGCGCTGCGCGCCATGGCCGCCGCGACCGGGCTCGCGCCCGCACAGGCCAAGCGGCTGGCCGAACGCGCCGCGTGGCTGGAGAGCAATCCCGCGCGCGACTGAAGGCGCCGCGCGCGCCGGGGGCGTGGCGACGCCTAGCCGACGCGCTCCGGCAGATGGATCGAATACAGCCCCCACGGGCAGGCCGCGAAGCGCTCGTTGAGCGGTTTCGCGGCGAGACCGGGGATCCGGTCCGCGTCGAACACGGCCCACAAGGGGCCGAGGCCGCCCAGGGGCAAGGGCGAGCCGTCGATGTGGGTCGCGATGATGAAGCCGAGGTCCCGGGCGTCGGCCCGCTTGAGTTCCACCCGGTAACCGTCGAACGCGCCCAGCACCAGCGGCGCATCGTCCGCGACCGGCGCACCGGCCGCCTCCAGCACGCGGTCGAGCGCGGGGCCGCGCAGCACATGCGGCTTGGCGTCGTATTCCAGCGTCGGGCGGATCTCGATGGCCGGCAGGGCGGCAAGGTCCGCAAAAGTGAAGGTCCGCGCCTTCGCGAAGGCAAGCCCCTGCTTGTGCATCAGGTGGTCGAGCGCCGGGTCGAGCGGGCCGCGGTTCGGATGCGCGACGCCCCCCGAGACGGTCAGCACGACCGGTTCCGCGGCCGGCGCGCGGGCTGCAGCGGCGCGCGCGACGAGCGGCAGTGCGGCGGCCCCCGCTGCGGCGCGAAGAAAGGCACGCTTGTTCATTTGTAGTTCTCCTTGGACTGCTCTGTCGGGTCGGATCAGTCTTGCCGCTGCCCGACGCACATGCAAGCGAAATCCCGCACGGCAACGTCCGCGGGACTCCTCCGCACTCCCGCCGGGCGCGCCTCCGGACTTGTCATTGACATTTTCAGGGAGCCGGCCGTGATATGCTTTCGGTCTTTTTGATCCTCTGTCCGCGTTTGCCTGCCTGAACCGCGGCCGCGCCCGCTTTCCCGATGATCTCCCCTCTCGCCGCACGCTCCCGCCTGTATGACCTGCACTGGCACACGGACGGCCCGCCGCTCGCGGTCGAAGCCTGGTGGGGACGCGAAACCCTGTCCGGCGGTTTCGAGTTCCACCTCGACACCCTGTCGCAGGATGCCTTCCTCGCCCTCGAGCCGATGCTCGGGCAGGCGGTGACGCTGCGCACCGCGCTCTCCGACGGCAGCCGCAGCGAGCGCTCGGGCCTCGTGCGCGCGGTCGCCAATCCCGGCAGTGACGGCGGCTGGAGCCGCTACCGCCT
>NZ_FTMD01000008.1 GCF_900156155.1 Aromatoleum tolulyticum | reverse complement strand
CCACCGCCGCCGCCAAGTCCGCCGCAGCGCTGAAGAGGCGCGAATTATATAGACCTCAAACAGGCCGTCAAGCGCTTTGTCGAAGTTTTCTTTTCCCGCAAGATTTCGCCGAGCAGTTGCTATACGAAGGGAGATGGGGAGGCGCCCTGCGCACATCGACGCAGGTATATCTGCAGCGCCCTCGTATAGGCGCGGAAACCGCGTCCTAGAGAACCTGGTACGCGCGAAGCTCGAAGCCATCGCCCGTGTAGGACGCATCGAGCGGTCTGAGTTTTTGCACGCTGCCGTTTCCGGTGACAAAGAGGGGAACGGTGGGGGCACCGAGCGCGCGCAGGGGCACGATGATCCGCACGGCCTCGCCGCGCAGCAGGGGGTCGCACAGCAGCACTTCGGCGGGCCGGCGCCCGTCGTCGACGTGGGCAAGTATCGGCTTGCGCGACAGCACCTCCAGACCAAGGTGCGTCGCACCTTCTTCCTGCGTCCACGCTCGCCTCACCAGCGCGAGTTGCCACCCCTGCCCATCGACGGGATGAATCCCGACGAGCTGGCCGGCGCAGACCGCTCCGTTCGCAGCGACCGCACCGAGCCCGCCCCGGCTGAGATCGCGGAGTTGCCATTCGTCGCGGCGCACCCCTTGCTCTCCCCGGAATACCATCCGAAGCTCATCGATGCCGGCAACCGCTGCGAGCGTTCCCGTCATCTGGTGGCGCCTGTGACGCCTGACGGGCGGAGCTGCAGACCAATGCCGCAGCAGATGATCCAGGGCACGCAGGTGAAGGGTGGCCGTTTCGACATCGGGCGAGGATGCCGGGGGTTGCGTGTCCGCAACGGCACGAGCCCTCGCCTCGCGGAACATTTCGGAAGCTAGACCGGGCGAGAAGAACCAGGCTCCCGCAGCAATTTCTGAAATGCCGACGAGTCTGCGCGGCACGCCGCCTTGCGGATCGACGAAATGGGTAGCCCCCTCGAAGACTTCGGGCTCGAATCGCACCACGGGCACGGACAGGCGCAACAACCGATCCACCGCGGCCAACAACTGCGGCGCAAGCAGGTCGAGCGATGCCGTGCACACTGCGAGCGCTCTGATGTAATGAAAGTCGACGGACTCTTCGGACGGCAGTACCACCGGCACCGGACGTGCCGCCGAGGAGCTGCGGTCGCCCGCTGCATGCATGAAAGCCGTTCCCAGCCACTGCCATAGATGCGGATGCGGAGGCCCCCCGCTGCAACGCTCCCATATCACCCGTTCGGCACCCGCGCGGACAAGGCGCAGACGGAGGTCGGCGATGGCATTGCGCTCGAGGACGCCGTCCCGCCCCGCGCCGTATGCGTTCAGGCTGCGTTCGAGCTGATCGAGCAGAGCCCCGAAAATGTCGCGCGCCGCATGCAGAAGGGGGCGGCTGTCCCGCCGGTCATCGAGCGTCGCAAGTGTTTCGCGAACGCGTGCAACGCAGCCGTGAATGATTTCGTCCAGGCTTGCAATGACGCGGTGGTGATTCTCGAGACCGGTCGCGTCCTGCCCGGAAAGTTTCGCCAGCTCGCGTTGGAGCGCGCTGATTTCGCGCAGCAGTTCGGGTGGCTTCGCGTAATTCGCGCCGGCGCGTGCGGTGGTTCGACCTGCCTGCGTCCGGGCGATGATCGGTTCCTGTGGCACGCTGGCTCCCCGGATCACCACACAATCTCCATAAGCTGACCGACCGCCGCGACCCGGCGGTTTGTAACAAGGCTAACACATGCCTGCGGCGGCGATTCGTGACGACTTGTACGCTCCACCTACGATGTAGAATCGCGCTCTCTCGGCCACGGACTCATACATGAAACAGTATCTGGACCTGATGCGGCACGTTCTCGAACACGGCCACCGGAAATCGGACCGCACCGGTACCGGTACGCTGTCGGTGTTCGGTTGGCAGATGCGCTTCGATCTCGGCGCGGGTTTTCCCTTGCTGACGACGAAGAAGCTGCACATGCGATCGATCATCCACGAGTTGCTCTGGTTCCTGCAAGGCGACACGAATATCCGCTACCTGAAGGAAAACGGCGTGTCGATCTGGGACGAGTGGGCCGATGCGAATGGCGACCTCGGGCCTGTATATGGAAAGCAGTGGCGGCGCTGGGAAACGGCCGATGGGCGAACGGTCGACCAGATCGGGCAATTGATCGACGGCCTGCGGCGCAACCCGGATTCGCGGCGACATATCGTGTCGGCGTGGAATCCGGGCGAGGTCGAGGGCATGGCGCTTCCGCCGTGTCATGCATTGTTCCAGTTCTATGTCGCGGGCGGACGCCTGTCCTGTCAGTTGTATCAGCGCAGCGCGGACATCTTCCTCGGCGTGCCGTTCAATATCGCCTCGTATGCGCTATTGCTGATGATGGTGGCGCAGGTATGCGATCTTGAGCCGGGGGACTTCGTGTGGACCGGGGGCGACTGCCATCTTTACCTGAACCACGTCGAACAGGCCAAGCTTCAGCTTTCGCGCGACACGCGCCCACTGCCGAAGATGACTATGAACCCGGACGTGAAGGATATTTTCGCCTTCCGATTCGAGGATTTCGCGCTCGAAGGCTACGACCCGCATCCCCACATCAAGGCGGCAGTGGCGGTATGAGCGCGACTCGGCCCGATGTGGTACTGATTGCTGCGGTCGCCCGCAACGGGGTGATCGGTCGGGACAATGCCCTGCCGTGGCGCCTGAAGGCGGATCTTGCGCACTTCAAGGCGACGACAGTCGGGCACCCGGTGCTGATGGGGCGCAAGACATGGGAATCGCTGGGACGGCCGCTGCCCGGACGGCGCAACCTGGTCGTTACGCGGGACGGGTCGTACGCTGCCAGCGGGGCGGAAGTTTTTGCGAGCCTCGACGCCGCACTTGCGGCCGCCGGTGACGGGAAGGTCTTCGTGATCGGGGGAGCGGAGATCTACCGGCAGCTGCTCGAACGCGCGGACGGCCTTGTCCTGACCGAGGTCGGGGCCGAGGTGGATGGCGATGCCTTCTTCCCCGCCTTCGATCGCTCGCTCTTTACCGAAACCCGCCGCGAATCCCACGCCGCCGACACGAACAACGAGTTTCCGTTCGACTTCGTCGAATACCGGCGCAAGTCCTGATCCGGACCGGGCGCGGCGGCTTTGCGCCGCCACTGCCCGGCCCTGAACTGCTCAGTCCTGCTTGACGCAGTCGACGAAGTAGTCGACGCGGCCGTTCGACTGCTCGCGCACGAATCCGTGGATGTCGGTCTCGAAGCCCGGGAAGGCGGCGTTGAAGTCACGTGCGAATTTCAGGTAGCGCACGATCGTCGCGTTGAAGCGCTCGCCCGGGATCAGGAGCGGAATGCCCGGCGGATACGGCGTGACGAGCATCGCGGTGACGCGCCCTTCGAGCTCGTCGATCGCGACCCGCTCGATCTCGCGGTGAGCCATCTTGGCAAAGGCGTCGGCGGGTTTCATCGCGGGCACCATGTCCGAGAGGTACATCTCGGTGGTCAGGCGTGCGACGTCGTGAGCCTTGTAGAAGGAGTGGATCTGCGCGCAGAGATCCTTCAGGCCGACCTTTTCGTAGCGCGGATGCTTGGCGATGAAGTCCGGCATGACGCGCCACAGGGGCTGGTTGCGGTCGTAGTCGTCCTTGAACTGCTGAAGCTCCGTCACCAGCGTGTTCCAGCGGCCCTTGGTGATGCCGATGGTGAACATGATGAAGAAGGAGTACAGGCCGGTCTTTTCGACAATGATGCCGTGCTCGGCGAGGTAGCGCGTGAGGATGCCGGCGGGGATGCCGGAACCGTCGAAGTCGCCGTCGACGTCGAGGCCCGGGGTGATGATCGTGGCCTTGATCGGATCGAGCATGTTGAAGCCGGGCGCGAGATTGCCGAAGCCGTGCCAGCGCTCACCGGCGTTGAGCATCCAGTCCTCGCGCTCGCCGATGCCTTCCTCGGGAAGGTATTCCGGCCCCCACACCTGGAACCACCAGTCGTCGTCGCCGAACTCGGCATCGACCTTGCGCATTGCGCGGCGGAATTCGACCGCCTCGGACAACGATTCCTCGACGAGCGCGGGTCCGCCAGGGGGTTCCATCATCGCTGCGGCGACGTCGCACGAGGCGATGATCGCGTACTGCGGCGAGGTGGAGGTGTGCATCAGGTAGGCTTCGTTGAAGATGTCGCGGTCCAGTTTGCACGTCTGCGAATCCTGAACGAGGATCTGCGAGGCCTGCGACAGGCCGGCCAGCAGCTTGTGCGTGGACTGGGTCGAGAAGATCATCGACGTCTCGCAGCGCGGACGGTCGGCGCCGATGGCGTGGTAGTCGCCGTAGAAATCGTGGAACGCCGCATGCGGCAGCCAGGCTTCGTCGAAGTGCAGCGTGTCGATCTGCCCGTCGAGCATCTCCTTGATGGTCTCGACGTTGTAGACCACGCCGTCGTACGTCGACTGGGTGATCGTGAGGATGCGCGGCTTCTGGCTCGCGGCCTCGCGGGCGAACGGGTTGGCCTCGATCTTGCGCTGGATGGTCTCCATCCGGAACTCGTCGATCGGAATGGGGCCGATGATGCCGTAGTGGTTGCGCGTCGGCGTGAGGAACACCGGCACCGCTCCGGTCATGATGATGGAGTGGAGGATGGACTTGTGGCAGTTGCGGTCCACGACGACGATGTCGCCGGGCGCGACTGTCGTATGCCACACCATCTTGTTCGAGGTGGAGGTGCCGTTGGTGACGAAGTAGAGGTGGTCGCAGTTGAAGATGCGTGCTGCATTGCGCTCGGACGCGGCGACGGGACCGGTGTGGTCGAGCAACTGACCGAGTTCCTCGACCGCATTGCAGACGTCGGCGCGCAGCATGTTCTCGCCGAAGAACTGGTGGAACATGTGGCCGACCGGACTCTTGAGGAAGGCGACGCCGCCGGAGTGCCCGGGGCAGTGCCAGGAGTAGGAGCCGTCGGCGGCATAGTGCGTGAGCGCGCGGAAGAACGGCGGCGGCAGGCTTTCGAGGTAGTTCTTGGCCTCGCGCACGACGTAGCGGGCGATGAACTCCGGCGTATCCTCGAACATGTGGATGAAGCCGTGCATCTCGCGCAGCACGTCGTTCGGGATGTGCCGGCTGGTGCGCGTTTCACCGTACAGGAAGATCGGGATATCGGCGTTGCGGAAGCGGATTTCCTCGACGAAGGCACGCAGGTCGGCGATCGCCTTGTTGGACGCTTCCGGCGACGAGAATTCTTCATCGTCGATCGACAGGATGAAGCCCGATCCCTTGCTCTGCTGCTGTGCGAACGAGGTCAGATCGCCGTAGCTGGTGACGCCCAGCACTTCCATGCCTTCGTCCTGGATCGCCTGCGCGAGGGCACGAATGCCGAGCCCGCTCGCATTCTCGGAGCGGAAGTCCTCGTCGATGATGATGATCGGAAAGTGAAAGCGCATTCCAGTTTCTCCAGCTTGCTGCCCTGCGGCAAACGGGAATCATACCCGTGTGTGGTTTGCTCCCGTATTACCGGAAAGTACAAAGGGCCGTCAGACGGCCCCTGTCGATGGTCGCTCCGTGCGAGACGGATCGGACGGTCGGATCAGATCTTCGGCAGCGTCACGCCGGTCTGGCCGAGGTACTTGCCCCCGCGGTCCCTGTAGGACGTGTCGCACACTTCGTCCGACTCGAAGAACAGCATCTGCGCGATGCCTTCGTTCGCGTAGATCTTCGCGGGCAGCGGAGTCGTGTTCGAGAATTCGAGCGTCACATGACCTTCCCATTCGGGCTCGAGCGGAGTGACGTTCACGATGATGCCGCAGCGTGCATAGGTCGACTTGCCGAGGCACACGGTCAGGACGCTGCGCGGGATGCGGAAGTATTCGACGGTGCGGGCGAGCGCGAAGGAGTTCGGCGGGATGATGCAGACGTCGCCCACGAAGTCGACGAAGTTCCGCGCGTCGAAATCCTTCGGGTCGACGATCGTCGAGTTGATGTTGGTGAAGATCTTGAATTCGTTCGCACAACGGACGTCGTAGCCGTAGCTTGACGTACCGTATGAGACGATCTTGCCGCCGTCGTTATGGCGCACCAGCTCGGGTGCGAACGGCTCGATCATCCCGTGCTGTTCCGCCATGCGGCGGATCCACTTGTCGGACTTGATGGACATGGGGGCGCGTTTTCCTCGGCGACCTGTCCGGCACCGGGCCGGACGCGAAAAATCCGCGTAGTTTAGGGCAAGCGCCGCCGGATCAAAAGACAAATCCGACGGCGCCTGCAGGTCAGGTGTTCTTGACGACGATATTGGGGAATTTGTGGGTCATGTCCTTGGCCCTCTCGGCCACGCGCACGGCCACTTTACGCGCGATTTCGCGGTAGATGCCGGCGATGCGCCCGTCCGGGTCGGCGACGACGGTGGGCGTGCCACTGTCGGCTTCCTGACGGATCTGCAGGTCGAGCGGAAGGGCGCCGAGGAAGGAGATGTTGTAGTCCGCGCAGAGCTTCTCGCCGCCGCCGGTGCCGAAGATCGGTTCCTCGTGGCCACACTTCGAACAGATGTGGATGCTCATGTTCTCGACGACGCCGACGATCGGAACGCCGACCTTCTCGAACATCTTAAGGCCCTTGCGCGCATCGAGCAGGGCGATGTCCTGCGGCGTGGTGACGATGACGGCGCCGGTGAGCGGCACGCTCTGCGACAGCGTGAGCTGGATGTCGCCGGTACCCGGCGGCATGTCGATGATCAGGTAGTCGAGATCCTTCCAGTTCGTTTCCTTGAGCAGCTGGTTGAGCGCCTGGGTGGCCATGGGGCCGCGCCACACCATCGGCGTCTCGACGTCGACGAGGAATCCGATGGACATCGCCTGCAGGCCGTGTGCCTCGAGCGGCTCCATGGTCTTGCCGTCGAGCGAGTGCGGCTTGTGCTCGCCGATGCCCAGCATCTGGGGCTGCGACGGGCCGTAGATATCGGCATCGAGGATGCCGACGCGCGCGCCTTCGGCCGCCAGCGCGAGCGCGAGGTTGGCCGCGGTGGTGCTCTTGCCGACGCCGCCCTTGCCCGAGGCCACGGCGATGATGTTCTTGACGCCCGGCAGGAGCTTCACGCCCTGCTGCACGGCATGGGCGACGATCTTGCTGCCGACCTTGACGTCGACCTGCTCGACGCCCGGCTGCGTGCGCACTGCGCCAACGGCCAGGTCGCGAATCAATGCGAACTGCGTCCTGGCGGGGTAGCCCAGTTCGATCTCGAAGCTCACGTTTCCGCCGGCCACCTGGAGGTTACGGATGCACCGGGACGACACGAGGTCCTTGCCGGTATTCGGATCGACAACAGTTTTGAGAACTTCGGTAACGGACTCGGGGGTGAGACTCATGACTGGCTTCCTCGGGATCACGGGCCCGCAAGCGGGGCGACAAGAACTGCATCATACCGAAGGCGGCGCCGGCGCTCACCCTCGGGCGCAAAAGGGTCATTCGGCCGCGCGCGACGCGGTAAAATCCGCGCCTCGCAAGAATTCCACCTTACAGGATATCCCGAGCATGACCCGTTTCCAGGCATTGGCGCTTTCCGCGTTGATCGCGCTGCTTTCCGCGTGCGCCACGCCGTCCGGTCCGCAACGCGAAGCCGCATCTCCGACCCAACCCGCCCGCGCACCGAGCGGCAATCTGCCGAAGGTCGACTGGAGCGCGGAACGGGCGCGAATTACGCGTACCTTGAGCGGCGCCAGCGATCTCTCGGTGATCACGCGCAGCGACGGCTACCTGCAGCTGTTGATTCCGGGCGCCGAGGCCTTCGCCCGCGACGGCGTCGAGCCCCGCCCGAGCCTCAAGGCGACGCTCGACCGCATCGCGACGGCGCTGAACGAGACGCAAGGAACCGAGATCCTGGTCATCGGCCACACCGACGCCGCCGGCAGCGAACTGCACAACATGCAGTTGTCGATCCGCCGCGCCGAGTCGGTCGTCGAATACCTGCGCGTGCGCGGCATCGCCCTGACACGCCTGCAGGCCGACGGCCGCGGCGAGACCGAGCCGTTCGCCGACAATGGCATCGAAGCCGGACGCGCCAAGAACCGCCGGGTGGAAATGATCGTCCGCCCCTTTGCCCGTTAGGCTTCCCACTCGCGCACCGACCGATCAATATGGCGGAGCGCGTTTGTTACACTCCCGTTTTCGATTCCTGAATCCGCACATGTCCCGCAAGATCCTCGTCACGAACGCCCTGCCCTACGCCAACGGCGACATCCACCTCGGCCATCTGGTCGGATACATCCAGGGCGACATCTGGGTGCGCTATCAGCGCATGCGGGGAAGCACGGTGCATTACGTGTGCGCGGACGACACACACGGCACGCCGATCATGTTGCGCGCAGAGAAGGAGGGGATCACCCCCGAAACGCTGATCGGACGCGTGCATGGCGAACACCTGCGCGACTTCACCGACTTCGGCGTCGCGTTCGACAATTACCACAGCACACACAGCCCCGAGAACCGCGCCTACGCCGAAGAGGTGTACAAGCGGCTCACGGCGGCGAAGCTGATCGAAACGCGCTCGATCGAACAGTTCTACGACCCGGTGAAGGAAATGTTCCTGCCGGACCGCTTCATCAAGGGCGAATGCCCGAAGTGCGCTGCAGCAGACCAGTATGGCGACAACTGCGAAGTATGCGGCGCGGCCTATGCACCGACCGAACTGAAGAATCCGTACTCGGCCGTATCCGGTGCGAAGCCGGTGCTCAAGACTTCGGAGCATTTCTTCTTCCGGCTGTCGGATCCGCGTGCGGTCGCCTTCCTGCGCGAATGGACGCGCGGGACCAACGCCGCCGGCACCCGCCGCCTGCAGGCGGAAGCCGCGAACAAGATGAAGGAGTGGCTCGGAGAGGACGGTCAGGAAGGGGAGAACACCCTGTCCGACTGGGACATCTCGCGTGACGCCCCCTACTTCGGCTTCGAGATCCCGGGTGCGCCGGGCAAGTATTTCTACGTGTGGCTGGATGCGCCGATCGGCTATCTGGCGAGCTTCCGCAACCTCGCGGACAAGCGCGGCGACATCGTCGTCGATGACTTCGTCGATGCCGCGCGTGCGGAAGCGGCGGGCACCGAGATGGTGCACTTCATCGGCAAGGACATCCTCTATTTCCACGCCCTGTTCTGGCCGGCGATGCTGCAGTTCGCGGGCCTGCGCACGCCCTCGCAGCTGTGCGTGAACGGGTTCCTGACCGTCGACGGCGCGAAGATGAGCAAGAGCCGCGGCACCTTCATCACCGCCCGCTCCTACGTCACCCAGGGCCTGAACCCGGAATGGCTGCGCTATTACTTCGCGACGAAGTCGAACGGGACGATGGAGGACGTCGACCTGAACCTCGACGACCTGATCGCGAAGGTCAATTCGGACCTCGTCGGCAAGTACGTGAACATCGCCAGCCGCTGCGCGGGCTTCATCACGAAACGCTTCGACGGCAAGCTCGCGGCGAGCGACGCCGCAGCGACCGCCGCGTTCAAGGCGGCCCACGAGGCCGGCACGATCGCGCAGGCCTACGAGGAGCGCGACTACAGCCGTGCGCTGCGCGAGATCATGCATCTCGCAGACCTCGCGAACCAGTACGTGAATGACCGGAAGCCGTGGGAGCTTGCAAAGCAGGAAGGCCGCGAAGCTGATCTGCACGTCGTGTGCAGCACCGCGCTGACGCTGTTCCGCGACCTCACCCTGTATCTGAAGCCGGTGCTGCCGGCACTGGCCGCCAAGGTCGAGACCTTCCTGGCGATCGCCCCGCTGGGGTGGCAGGGCGAATGGCAGCCCCTGCAGGCCGGCCATGTGGTGAACATATACGCCCACCTGATGACCCGCGTCGAGCGCAAGCAGATCGACGCCCTGCTCGAGGCCAACCGCGACTCGCTCGCCCCGGCCCCCGCCGCTGCGGCGGCCGATGCGAAGGCGGCGACGTCGCAGCAGCGCCACGCGGAGAAGCAGCAGCATGCGGCGCAGACGGCTGAAACGGCCTCGCCGCATATCTCGATCGACGACTTCACGAAGGTTGACCTGCGCATCGCGAAGATCGTCGCTGCCGAGCACGTAGAGGGTGCCGACAAGCTGATCCGCCTGCAGCTCGACATCGGCGAGGACAAGCCGCGCCAGGTGTTCGCCGGCATCAAGTCGGCCTACGATCCGGCGTCGCTGGTCGGGCGGATGACAGTGATGGTTGCCAACCTCGCGCCGCGCAAGATGAAGTTCGGCCTGAGCGAGGGCATGGTGCTCGCCGCATCCGATCCGGACGGCAAGACCGGCGGGCTCTACGTCCTTTCGCCGGATGCCGGTGCCACTGCGGGGATGCGCGTCAAGTAAACGAACGACTGGGTCGCAGCCCGATGCCCCTCACTCCCTCGAAACGCTGGATCGTGCGGCAGCGCACGGCGCCCGGATGCTGGTACTGGACCAGCACCCCGGATACGCAACGGCACACAGAGGAATCGAGGAAGCATCGTGATCAGTTTTCGCCCCAAACTGTTTGACACCCTGCCCGGCTACGGGCGGGGTCATTTCACCCAGGATCTTTCCGCAGGCATCACCGTGGGCGTGCTCGCCCTCCCGCTGGCGATGGCGTTCGCTATCGCCAGCGGCATGAGTCCCACCGCCGGCATCTGGACCGCCATCGTGGCCGGCTTGCTGATCTCGACGCTCGGCGGCTCCAAGGTCCAGATCGGCGGCCCGACCGGGGCCTTCATCCCGATCATCTACGCCATCGTCGTCGATTACGGCGTACAGAACCTGCTCATCGCCACGATGATGTCGGGCGTCATGCTGTTCGCGATGGGCGCGTTCCGCCTCGGCAACATGATCCGCTTCATCCCGGTGTCGGTCGTGATCGGCTTCACCAACGGCATCGCGGTCGTGATCTTCATCTCGCAGATCAAGGACTTCCTCGGGCTGTCGATCGACAAGATGCCCGGCGAGTTCTTCGGCAAGATGGAGGCGCTGCTCGGCGCCGCGCACACCATCCAGTTGCCGACGCTCGCCGTGGCGGTGGCCTCGCTCGCGGTGCTGTTGACCTGGAACCGCGCGGCGACCCGTGTGGCGTGGATGCGGCGGCTGCCCGGGCCGCTCGCGGTGCTGCTGATCGCCACCGCGATCAACGCGCTCGTCCAGCTTCCCGTCGACACCATCGGCAGCCGCTTCGGCGGCATCCCGCAGCAGGTACCCGATTTCGGCCTGCCGGCGCTGTCGCTCGGCACGCTCGGCAAGCTCATCGCACCGGCGCTGACGATCGCGCTGCTGGGTGCGATCGAGTCGCTGCTGTCGGCCCGCGTCGCGGACAACCAGATCGACGACCGGCACGACCCGAACCAGGAACTGATGGCGCAGGGCATCGCGAACGTGGCCGCCCCGCTCTTCGGCGGCTTCGCGGCGACTGGCGCGATCGCCCGCACGGCGACGAATATCCGCTCCGGCGGACACACTCCGGTCGCCGGCATGATCCACGCGTTCGTGCTGCTGGCCGTGGTGCTGGCGCTCGCCCCGCTCGCGAGCCACATTCCGCTGGCGACGCTGTCCGCGATCGTGGTCATCGTTTCGGTGAACATGGGCGAGTGGCATGCGTTCGCATGGAAAGAACTCACGCGTTACTCACAACAGTACCGCATCATCCTGCTCGGCACCTTCTTCGTGACGGTCGTCTTCGACCTGACGCTGGCAGTGGAACTTGGCATGGTCCTGGCGAGCCTGTTCTTCATCTACCGCATGTCGGACCTCACGCGCGTCGAGCGCATCGCGCTGGAGGACTATTACGGCGTCGAGGCCCTTTCGCGACCCGACGGCACGCCACGCATCCTCGCCTACCGCGTGTTCGGCAGCCTGTTCTTCGGCGCGGCAAACAAGCTCGAGAATCTGATGCTGCTGCAGGACGGACATCCTGACGCGATGATCCTCGACATGGAGAAGGTCATCAACATCGACACCACCGGCCTCGACATGCTTCAGGCGCTGCACCGTGCGCTGGACAAGCGCGGCACGCAACTGATCCTGTGCGACCTGAACGCGCAGCCCGCCTCGATCGTCCAACGATCGGGGTTCACCGAAACGATCGGCAGCGAAAATCTCGCCGGCAACATCACCGACGCGCTGCTGCGCGCGCAGCGCTGCGGGAGTCGGAACGCGGAGGTGTCCTATGCCTGAAACCGATCATGTCGTGCGTCACCTGATGATTCAGGGGCTCGTTCAGGGTGTCGCCTTCCGCGCGAGCGCCCGCGCGGAGGCCGAACGTCTGGGCCTGTGCGGCTGGGTGAGGAATCGCGCAGACGGCAGCGTCGAGGCTGTGGTGGCGGGGTCGGCCGGTGCGGTCGAGCACTTTGTACGCTGGGCTCACCGCGGCCCGTCGCAGGCCCGGGTGGATAGGATCGCCGTGAGTCCGGCAGCGCGGCCGGAGCAGACCGGATTTCTGATGCTGCCGACCCTGTAAGGGGTCTGTTGAAAAAAGAAAAGCCCACCCGATCTTACGACCGGATGGGCTCTGAACTCAGTCAGGTGCGCTTAACGCCACTTGTAACGCATCGACGCGCCGACGAAGGTGGTTTCCTGGGTTTCGTCCTGCGAAACGACCGTTCCATCAACGTAGAAGGCCCGCGCCCATGCCCAGTCGTTCGTGCTCCACTGGTTATGCACCGCGTCGAAGCGCAGCGTCACGTCCTTCTTGAGGGCGTATTCGGCAAAGAGCTCCAGCGCCGTTACCGTGTATTTCACGTCGGCGATCCCGGCCGTCACGGGGCTGCCGCTCAACCCGTAACCGCTGAGGTTGTGCGAATAGGAAAGATCGCCCCCCAGCTTCCACTTCTCGCCGACAGCTCCGCGCAAGCCGACGCCGAACGCCTCGGTCAGTGACTTGAGGTTGGCCTGCCAATCGGCGCTCGACCGCGCAGCATTGACCTGGCGGGCGTATTCGCGCGAAGCCCAGGCGTGAGTGCTCCAGTCTGCGGAGAATGCGTACGCCCCATCCAGCGACCAGAACGTGCCGCGCCCCTTGTCGACGCCGTATCCGCCGTCCTTGAAATCGTCGTCGAAGGCGTCGGCCGTCAGCTGGAACGTCAAGGTTTCGGTGGGCGCCCAATCGAGACGTGCGCGGACTTTCTCGCGATCGCGGTCGGCCAGATGGTAGGGCACCGCAAAATACGTGGCCGCGGCACCGGTTGCCGTCTCCTTGACGAGATGCGAGCCGCTGCGTTCGCTCTGGATGAACGCCAGGGATCCGTTGAGCGTTGCCGACAGCGAGCGCGACAACTCGACACGGTAGGCGGTTTCCTCCGTGCGCTTGCGGGTCGTGACGAGACGCGCTGCGTAAACGTCCCGCTTCTTCTCATCGTAATCCAGCCCAGCGGTCACCTTGAAACCCGCGGGGAGCATGTAGCGCGCCTCGAGTTTGCCGGTATTGACCTCGAAATCGCGTGTCTCGTTTACGCCGCTGAAGGTTCTCGATTCTGTCGTCGAGAAGTAGCGCCGCGCCGTGGTCTGATCGTCACGATTCTCGTGGCGCCAATCCGCAACGATGGTCAGGGCGGAAAGCGGCCGGGCGCTGAGGCCGATCTGCGCGAGCGTGGTTTCGACCTTGCCGTCGAGGTCCCTGTTGCCCGGATCCGCACGGACGACGAACGCATCCTGCTGATAGGCGAAACTTCTCGCAAGCTTGAAGTTCGCGCGGGTAGTGGGCGTAAAACTGTACCCGCCGGTCAGGTAGAACTGGTGGGCGTGGTTGTCCGGCGGCAGGGCGATACGGCTCGGGTTGGCAATGTCCGTCAGCCTGATCGACGAGTTGCCGTTCTCGAAAAACGACCCGTAGTAACCGGCAGACAACTGCAGATCCTTCCCTGCATACGCGAGGACCACATCGAGTTGCTGCATCGTGTGGTCGATCGGCTCGCCGAGGAAGGCCACGTTGAGGTTGCCCGGATACACGCCGAACAGGCGCCGGCCTTCCTTCGTATCCTGCTTGGCCTTGACCTGCACGCTCCAGCCCGGGGCGAGAACGTACTGCCCGCCGGCGCTGAACGCCTCCCGCGACGTCTTGAAGCGCACGTCCCGCGCGCGGCTCGCCGGACCGAAGACGTCGAGCGTATCGTGGCCGAGACCCTGCACACCGGTCCTGACGTCGTATTGCGAGAAGCGCGGAGTCTGGTCGTATTCGAGGAAATACTTCCAACTGCCCTGAACGCCGTGCTCGAAACGCAGGCTGCGGTTGTCCAACCCGAGATTGCGACCGTTAAGCAGCAACCAGCGGCCCGACTCATCTTCGCGCCGAACCAGGTTGATGTCGGCGATTGCGTAGAGCCCGAGATCCGGCATGCCGGAATACTGGCCGAAACGCGCAGCGTCTTCGGTAAGGTAGCCCAAACCCAGGCTCACCGAGCTCTCCGGGCGAATCAGGCGGGTGATGGTATCGTCCTCGGCAAAAGCCGGGGCGAATGCGGCCGACAGCGAGGCGGCGATGATGCTCAGGCTGACGGCGCGAACGCGATTGATTTCTTTCATGTTCATTCCCTCCCCTGTCAGCGGCGCAGCGCACGGCCGGAGTTCGTGTCATCGAACGGGTTGTTGGTGCCATGGATGTTCGTATGGCAGTTCAGGCAGCCGCGTCCGACGATCAGCTTGGTCGCGAACGAAGCCGCCCCCGACACCGCCCCTTCCGGATTCGGCACCATCTGCTGATGGGTCTGGTTCTCATGACACTGCTGGCACAGGAATGGTGCACGCTGCTTGAGCAGGTTGTCATTCACACTGCCATGCGGCGTGTGGCAGATCGTGCAGTCTTCCGTCACCGGCTGGTGGCTGCGCACGAAGGGGCCGCGCTTTTCCATGTGGCACGTGTAGCAGGTGGCAACGACGCTGTCGCGCTGCATCAGCTTCGGCCCGGCGGAACCGTGCGGATTGTGGCAGTCGACACACACGACCTTGCGCTCCGGGATCGGATGGTGGTTCGGGCGCATCACCTGCGCGCGCTGCTCCTTGTGGCAGCTGAAGCAGACATCGGGCTGGGTCTGGCGGTCGCGGACCGGATCCTCCGACGAGTGGATCTTGTGGCACGACGTGCATTCGAGGTTCGCAGCGGCGTGCGGGCCAGTCTGCCAATGCGTACGCTGGCCGCCCTGGTGGCAATTCAGGCAGACCTGGTTGCGCTCTTCGATGGGCGTCGAGGACTTCGGCCCGAAATTGACGGTGGGCTTCGGTCGCTCCGTCACGTCGGACGGCTTGCTCACGTGCGTCGGGCTTTCCCCGTGGCACGCCGTACAGGTTCCAGCCTTCTTGTCCGCCATCGTACCGTGGCGGGTCTGGCCGATCGACAGGACCGGTTTGGCTTCCCCCTCGTCGTGGCAGCGCGTACAGACCGCGTCGCCAACCTGGACAATGTCCTTGGCGGCATATGCATGACCGATCAATGCTGCACCGGCCAGCAAAGCCAGCATCCACTTGCGGATGCCTCCTGCTTGCTTGCTCATCACCTTCTCCCCTTTGGTACTGCCTGCGCCGCAGCGACGACACCCTGTCGTCGCTGCGGCATCAAACGGCGCGAAGCGGACCACGGCCGCGGGTACCGCTTTCCAGGCCTGCCTGCCGGCAGCTCCGGAAAAGTCCCGCCTCCCTGTTGTAATCAGCCGCGGTGCGATTCGCGCCGGATTCGTTTCAAAGCGAAAGGATCCACTCGACGACGTTCTTGACCGCCGCCGGATCCTCGGTCTTCAGCGTCTCGTGGTCTTCTTCCTTGCCCTCGACCTTGACCTTGCTCGGCACCGTGACGTGCTTGGTGAGCTTCTCCATCGCCTCGGGCTTGCCCTTGTACTTGCCCGCGGTTTCCTTGAACGCGGGGCCGTCCTTCTTCTTATCGACGGCGTGACAGGTCAGGCACTTGCTCTTGCGAACCAGCGCATCGGCGGCGGCGGCATCGAGCGCGGCGGCCGGCAGGCTCGTTGCACTTGCTGCGAGGGCCATGGCGACAACAAAAAGACGCTTCATTTCAACTCCTTGGCAAGGCTCCGGATACGGCTTGCCTCATTTGTAGCAGAATGTTTCTTATACCTTTCGGACTATGTACCGGCAACCACCCGTGTGGCGCCGAAACGACAAGCAGACCACTAGATACGGAAGCGCCGGATCTCGTCGCGCAACTGTGCCGACAACGCCTCCAGGCTGGCCGTCGCGCACGCTACACCGTCGAGCGAAGAGCTCGTCTGCTGTGCGAGCCCGGCAATCATCTCGACGCTGCTGGCCGCCAGCGTGCTCGCCTTCATCTGTTCGTCGGTAGCCGTGGCGATGCTGTTCATTCCGTCGGATACACCGCCGGCCGACTCCATGTTGCTGCGCAAAGCCTCGGACACCCGCAACATCGACTCGCGAATCAGCACCAGCGCATGCGCACCCTGCGTGATCGCTTCACGCACGCCGACCGAACCGCTATTGAGCTTGTGCGTAACGTCGTCGATGTCGCTTGCCGAGCGGTTGGACTTCTCCGCGAGTTTGCGCACTTCGTCTGCAACGACGGCAAAGCCTCTGCCGTGTTCGCCCGCGCGGGCAGCCTCGATGGCAGCGTTGAGCGCCAGCAGGTTGGTCTGGTCGGCGATCTCCTTCACCTGTGCAGTCAGACTCGAGATCGCATCGGTGTTGTGGATGAAGTCGCCGACGGTCTGGGTCATCTTGCTCACCGCACTTTCGACATCGGACAGCCTTCCCGTGAGCTCACGCACGTCGGCATTGCCGGCTTCGGCGCGCGACAGGCTGTCGCGCGCGACCTTGAGCACCTCACCGCTCGCCTGGGCGACCGACATGATGCTCGCAGCCATCTGCTCGACGGCGGACGCCGCCGAAGCGGACTTTTCGGACTGCTCGCCGGCTCCTGCCCGGATCTCGACCGTCCCGCGCTGGAGATCCGAGGCGGCGCTCGACACTTGATCGGCCGACGAGGAAATGTTGCGGATGACGCCCTGCAGTTTCTCCATCATCTTGTTGAAGTAGGCAGCGGCCTTGCCCACCTCATCCGCGGCACGCACGGGCAACCGCTGCGTGAGATCGCCCTCCCCTTCCGAAATGTCCCGCAGCCGGCTGGACAGTTCGGCTAGCGGACGCGCGACCACCGCCTGCAGGAACACGAAGATGAGGACCATCATCAGGCCCAACGCGGCGAGCGCGCCGCCGATCAGTTTGGACCGTGCCGCCGAGACCGCCGCATCCATGCGGTTGAGCGACACCTCCATCGTCACCGCTCCCAGCACGGTTCCTTCGGGGTACTCGTCATGACATTCGGTGCAGTCCTTGCCGAGATAGTCGGTCCGGTTGATAGCCGGGAATACCGCCTTCAGGATCTTCCCCTTCTCAGCATCCGTGCGCAGCTCGAAGAAGGGCTTGGCACTGTCGATCGCTGCCTTTTCGTCAGGCCCGACGTTCATTTCGTCTTCGTCGCCGTCGCCGAACTGATGGATGACCGGCTCCGCCCGAACGACCCGCATGTCCGTAAGTCCCGACGATTTCTTCACCTGGTCGAGATAGATCGCACGCTTCTTGATCGTCTTGGTGCTCTTCATGAACACCAGCGTCGCCATCGTCATCTGGTTGATGGTCTCGGCGAAGTCGTGGGACTGGCTGATCGCCATGCTCTCCTGCTCTGCCGATACCCATACAACCAAGGTCGTACCGACGGCGATCAGGAGGATTCCGATCGCCATCATCAGGCGGACCCAGATCGGCGAGTTCTTCAGTCGTTGCATCATGGCTGCGTTGTCCTGTTTCCGCTTCCTGCTCGTTCGCGGGGTAAACCGCGGACGCGTGTCTCACTTATACGTAGGTATTACGGTAAATCAGAAACAAAGTTTAACAATGATCGAAATCAGGGAAAAAACGCCGCCAATTCCTCGAAAGCCGACGATAGGAAACTTCTATCGCCCGACCGTGCAAAAGACAATTGGAACTTTCCAAATCGTGGCAACATAATCTCCGGTCATTCACCCCACTCAGGAGACGACTAACATGGCAGTCCTCGTCGGCAAGAAGGCCCCGGATTTCACCGCCAGCGCAGTGCTCGGCAACAACGAAATCACGAACATCACGTTCTCGCAAGTCACGAAGGGCAAGTATGCCGTCGTGTTCTTCTACCCGCTGGACTTCACCTTCGTGTGCCCGTCGGAGCTGATCGCCTTCGATCACCGTCTGGACGAGTTCAAGAAGCGCGGCGTCGAAGTGCTGGGCGTGTCGATCGACAGCCAGTTCACCCACCTCGCGTGGAAAAACACCCCGGTCAACAACGGCGGCATCGGCCAGGTGCAGTACACGTTGGTCGCCGACGTCAAGCACGAGATCTGCCGCGCCTATGACGTCGAAGCCGAGGGCGGCGTGGCATTCCGCGGCTCATTCCTGATCGACAAGAACGGCGTCGTGCGCCACCAGGTCGTCAATGACCTGCCGCTGGGTCGCAACATCGACGAGATGATCCGCATGGTCGATGCGCTGCAGTTCACCGAAGAGCACGGCGAAGTCTGCCCGGCCGGCTGGAACAAGGGCAAGGCCGGCATGAAGGCCAGCACCTCCGGTGTCGCGGAGTACCTGGCCGAGCACGCCAAGGAACTCTGACCGACCCCTGCCGGATCAGCCGAAAGGCCGCGCCCTCACGGGCCGCGGCCTTTCTTTTTTTCGCCCTGCCTCAGTTCGGATACAGGATCTCGACCGATTCCGGCGGCAGCCACTCGCGCAGGCTGTCGAGCAGCGCGTCGTCGAGACGCACGCGCCAGGCGGCGCCGAGCGGCAGCTCCGCCTCGGCCTGGTCGTTACGATAACGCAGCGAGATCGGACAGACGCCGTGGCGGAACGGCGCGAGCAGCGTCTCGAGCCTGTCCGCCGCTGCGGCGGCTCCGCCCGCGCTCTTCACCTCGCCATTCACGCTGATCTGGAGCGCCTTGGCAAAGCGCGAACGCGCTTCGCCGAGCGACAGCAGCTTGTCCGCGACGATGCGCAGACCGCCCGTGAAGTCGTCGTTGCTGACCTTGCCTTCGACCACCAGCACTTCGTCAGTGACGATCTTGGTCCGGTTCGAGTCGAAGACTTCGGAGAAGACCGAGACCTCGCGCACCTGAGAGCCATCATCGAGCACGACAAAGGCCATCTTGCCGCGGTTCGTCATCTTGGTGCGTACGTCCATCACCACGCCCGCCAGCATGGCGAGGTCGCGGGACGGTTCGAGCTGTGACAGCGGACGCCGGATGAAGCGCCGGACCTCCTCGCGGAAGCTGTTGAACGGATGGCCTGACAGGAAAAAACCAATCGCGGTCTTTTCTTCCTTCAGCCGCTCGCGCTCCGTCCATGCACGCACGTTCGCGTATTGGGGCGCCGCACCGGCCGCCTCCGGTACGAGATCGAACAGGCCGCCCTGCATCGCATTCGCGGCGGCCTGTTCGGCCGCCTCCATCGCCAGCCCGACGGTCCCGAGCAGGCGGGCGCGGTCTGCGGTGCCGCCGGGTGCGATGGTATCGAATGCCCCCGAACGGATCAGTGCCTCGATCACGCGCCGGTTGACCATGCGCCGGTCCACGCGCGCGCAGAAATCGAACAGATCCTTGTACGGTCCTCCGTTCCCGCGTGCTTCGAGGATGGAGCGCACGGCCGGCTCGCCGACGCCCTTTACCGCGCCGAGACCGTAGCGGATGGTCTTGCGGTCGGTCGGCACGAAACGGTAGTCCGACTGGTTCACGTCGGGCGGCAGGATCGTCAGGCCGTTGGCGAGCGAGTCCTCGAAGAAGATCTTGATCGTGTCGGTGTTGTCGAGGTCCGCCGACATCGTCGCAGCCATGAAGGCCGCGCAGTGATGCGCCTTGAGCCACGCCGTGTGGTAGGTGACGACCGCGTAGGCAGCGGTGTGCGACTTGTTGAAGCCGTACTCCGCAAACTTCGTCATCAGGTCGAAAAGCTGCTCGGCGAGTGCCGGGTCGTAGCCTTTCTGCTTGGCGCCGGCCGCGATGGTCTCGCGGTGCTTGGCCATCTCGTCGGCCTTCTTCTTGCCCATCGCGCGGCGCAGCATGTCGGCGCCGCCGAGCGTGTAGCCGCCGATGATCTGCGAGATCTGCATCACCTGTTCCTGATACACGATCACGCCGTAGGTCGGTTCGAGGCAGGGCTTGAGGTCGGGATGGAAGTAGTCGATCTCCTGCTGGCCTTTCTTGCGCAGGATGAAGTCGTCCACCATGCCCGAGCCGAGCGGGCCCGGACGGTAGAGCGCCAGTACCGCGATGATGTCCTCGAAGCGGTCGGGCGCGAGCTTCTTGAGGAGCTTCTTCATCCCTTCCGATTCCACCTGGAAGATCGCGGTGGTGTTCGCGTCTTTCAGGATCTGGTAGGCGGCGGGGTCGGTGAAGGGCAGCGCGGCCAGGTCCGGCTTGGTGCCTGTGAGGCGCTCGACGTACTCGACCGCGAGTTCGATGATGGTCAGGTTGCGCAGGCCGAGGAAGTCGAACTTCACGAGGCCGACGGCTTCCACGTCGTCCTTGTCGAACTGCGACACCGGCGTCGCGTCGTCGCCGTCGGCGATATACAGCGGACAGAAGTCGGTGAGCTTGCCCGGCGCGATCAACACGCCGCCGGCATGCATACCGACGTTTCGACTCAAACCTTCAAGCGGCTCGGCGAGGCTCCACAGCTCCTGCACCGACTCCCCGTCGTTGCCGTCCTTCATCATCTCGCCGATCTGCGACTCCATCTCGTAGGCCTTCGCCAACGAAACAGGCTTCGCGCCTTCGATCGGGATCAGTTTCGAGAGGCGGTCGCACAGACCGTAGGGCAGATCGAGCACCCGGCCAACGTCGCGCACGACAGCCTTCGAGGCCATCGTGCCGAAGGTCGCGATCTGGCTGACCGCATCCTTGCCGTAGCGCTCGCGCACGTATTCGATGACGCGGTAGCGGTTGTCCTGGCAGAAGTCGATGTCGAAGTCGGGCATCGACACCCGCTCGGGGTTCAGGAAGCGCTCGAACAGCAGCGCGTAGGCGAGCGGGTCGAGGTCGGTGATGCGCAGGCTGTACGCGACCAGCGAGCCCGCGCCCGAGCCCCGGCCCGGGCCGACCGGCACGCCGTTCTGCTTGCCCCAGTTGATGAAGTCCGCAACGATCAGGAAGTAGCCGGGGAAGCCCATCTGGATGATGGTGTCGGTCTCGAACTTGAGCCGCGCCTCGTAGGTCGGACGCTGGCGCTCGCGTTCGGCCTCGTCCGGATACAGCTCCTGCAGGCGCACTTCGAGGCCGGCCTTGGCCTCGGCGACGAGAAAGTCGTCGAGGGTCATCCCTTCCGGCGTCGGGAACTGCGGCAGGAAGTTCTTGCCCAGCTGCACCGTCAGCGAGCAGCGGCGCGCGATCTCGACGGAGTTCTCGAGTGCCTCCGGGATGTCGGCGAACAACTCGCACATCTCGTCCTGGCTCTTGAGGTACTGCTCCTCGGTGTAGTCGCGCGGGCGCCGCTTGTCGGCCAGCACATAGCCCTGCGCGATGCACACGCGCGCCTCGTGGGCCTTGAAGTCCTCGCGCTTGAGGAACTGCACAGGGTGGGTCGCCACCACCGGCAGCCCCAACCTGCCGGCCAGTTGCACGGCCTGACGCACGTACCCCTCCGCGCCCGCATGACCTGCGCGCTGCAGCTCGATGTAGTAGGCGTCCGGGAACAATGCGGCCCATTCGGCGGCGAGCCGATCGGCAAGTTCGACATTGCCGTTCGCCAGCGCCTGCCCCACTTCCCCCTCGCGCGCACCTGACAGGCACAGCAGGTCGGACGCGGCGCCGTCGGCGAACCAGTCGCGACGAATTTCGGCACGCCCGCGGTGCTTGTTGTCGAGGAAGGCGCGGGTCAGCAGCTCGCACATCTGCCCGTAGCCCTTGCGGTTCTTGCAGATCAGCAGGGCACGGAAGGGCTTGTCGCGATCGATATCGTTGGTGATCCAGGCATCGACGCCGACGATGGGCTTCATGCCCTTCCCGCGCGCGCCCTTGTAGAACTTGACCATGCCGAACAGGTTGGCGAGGTCGGAAATTCCCAGTGCCGGCATGCCGTCGGCGGCCGCGCGGGCGATCGCCTGGTCGATCTGGACGATGCCGTCGGAGATCGAGTACTCGGTGTGCAGGCGGAGGTGGATGAAGCGGGGTTCGTGAGAGGCAGTCATCGGCGAATTTTACCCGATCGCCCAACACCCCCGAGCCCCAATTCGGCCGCGGCTGCCGTCGGTCCGACAGGCCGCCGCAAGAAGTCAGCGCCCGCCTGCCGCCTCACGCGCCTTCATCAGGGAGAGCTTGCGCGACTGGTCCGCTTCGAGGATTTCGGCCCGCTGCTCGGGTGTGAGCGGCGCGCCCAGATCAAGCTCCAGAGCGGAGATCAGGCGCGACGCAGCCGACGTGATGCGCCGCTCGTCGGGCATCGCCCGGCGCACGCGTGCCGGCGTCGTACCCGTGATGCGGGCGACCTCCGCAACGAAATGGTCCTCGATGCGGCGACTTGCCGCCGACAGCGATGCCGTGCGCGCCGGGTCCATCGCCGAGGACGGGCCCGGCTGTGCCACGGCCAAGGGCGCGAGCGGCAGCGCCAGCAGGATCGCGATCGCGACGCATGCCCGCCGCGATGAACCGGTTTTGTGCGTCATGTCACGCCCGCCGCTCAGGGCAACAGGATCGTGGAACCGGTGGTACGGCGCGCCTCGAGATCACGGTGCGCCTGTGCGGCATCCTTCAGGGCGTAACGCTGATTGATCTCGATCCTCACCTTGCCCGATTCGACCACTTCGAAGAGCTCGTTCGCCATCGCCACGAGATCGTCGCGTTTTGCCGTGTAGGCGGCGATGCCGGGACGCGTGACGTAGAGCGATCCCATCGTGTTCAGCAGGTTGAGGTCGAACGGCGGCACCGGCCCGGACGCCGCGCCGAACAGCACCATCATGCCCAGCGGACGCAGGCAGCGCAGCGAATCCATGAAGGTGTCCTTGCCGATGGAGTCATACACGACGGGCACGCCGGCACCGCCGGTGATCTCGCGCACACGTTCAGTGAAATTTTCGCAAGTGTAGACGATCGGATGATCGCACCCGTGGGCACGGGCCAGCTCGGCCTTGGCGTCGGATCCGACCGTGCCGATCACGGTCGCCCCCAGCGCCTTCGCCCACTGGCAGGCAATCAGGCCTACACCACCCGCCGCGGCGTGGATCAGCACCGTATCGCCCGGCTGGACCCGGTAGGTGCGACGCAGCAGGTATTGCGCCGTGAGCCCCTGCAGCATCATCGCAGCGCCCTGCTCGAACGAAATCGCCGCGGGCAGCTTCACCACGCGATGCGCAGGCAGGTTGCGCACTTCGGAATAGGCTCCGAGCGGGCCGCCGGCGTAGGCCACCCGATCCCCCGGCACGACCTCGGTGACGCCCTCGCCCACCGCCTCGACCACGCCCGCGCCTTCCAGGCCCAGGCCGGAGGGCAGCGGCACCGGATACAGGCCGCTGCGATGATAGGTATCGATATAGTTCAGGCCGACGGCATGATGACGGACGGTCACCTCACCCGCGGCGGGCGCGCCGACATCGACAGCTTCCCACCGGAGCACTTCGGGACCACCGGTCTGATGGAAGCGAATCGCGTGAGTCATGTCAAAGTCCCTTCTTCCGGAAATGTTACGTGGATTGTAAACCCTGTTAACGCCTGAACAGCCAGATAAGCAGACTCAGGACGACGGAGACGAGCAGCCCCGTCGTGATCGGGAAGAAGAAGTCGGAACCGTCGCGATGGATGTGGACGTCGCCCGGCAGACGACCGAACGGAATCCTGGCGAGCCAAGGCCAGAACAGCCCGGCGGCGAGAGCAAGAAGGCCGAGGATGATCAGCAGTTTTTGCATGATCGATTCCCCGGCCTCCCTGGAAAGCATGCGCGGTCGGAACCCGGATCCGGATCCCGACTGCGCCGTGCTGTGCGGCTTACACAGCAGCGCCCGATTGCATGCGCTGCTCGTAGGCGTCGACCACCGCAACGGCGGTAATATTCACCAGACGACGCACCGTCGCCGACGGCGTCAGGATGTGCACCGGCAGGCGCGCGCCCAGCAGCATCGGGCCGATCGAAACGCCGTCGCCGTTGGCCATCTTCATCATGTTGAAGGAGATGTTCGCAGCGTCGATGTTCGGCATCACGACCAGGTTGGCTTCGCCGACCAGCGTCGACTCCGGATTCACGCGGCCACGGATCTCCGGCGACAGCGCGGAATCGCCATGCATTTCGCCGTCGCATTCGAGCCCCGGAGCGATCTGGCGCAGGATCCCTGCCGCCTCGCGCATCTTGCGCGCGGACGCCGAGCGCGAGCTGCCAAAGTTGGAATGCGACACCAGCGCGACGCGCGGCTCGATGCCGAAGCGGCGCAGCTCCTCGGCAGCCATGCGCGCGATCTCGGCAACCTCTTCCGCGTTCGGATTCTCGTTCACGTACGGGTCGGTGATGGCCAGCGTGCGCTTCGGCAGCAGCAGCAGGCTCATCGACGCGAAGAGCTTGGCGCCGGGCTTCAGGCCGATCACGTCCTCGACCTGCTTGAAGTGATAGTCGTAGGTGCCGAAGGTGCCGCACACCAGCGCGTCGGCATCGCCGCGGCGCAGGACCATGCAGCCGATCAGCGTCGTGTCGCGGCGCATCTTGGCCTTTGCCAATTCGGGCGTCACGCCGTCACGGCACAGCAGGCGGTGGTATTCCTGCCACAGTTCCTTGTAGCGCGGATCGGATTCCGGATTGATGATGTCGAAGTCGCGGCCCGGCACGAGGTTCAGGCCGATCTTCTGGATGCGCATCTCGATCACGCCCGGACGGCCGATGAGGATCGGGCGGGCGAGGTTTTCCTCGATGACGACGCGGGCGGCATGCAGGACGCGCTCGTCCTCGCCTTCTGCGTACAGCACACGCTTGAACTCGGCCGGTACGCGCTTCGCGGCACCGAACACGGGTTTCATGACGATGCCGGATTGATACACGAAGTCCGACAGACTCGCGGCGTAGGCGCTCAGGTCTTCGATCGGCTTGGTCGCGACCCCGGATTCCATCGCCGCCTTGGCGACAGCCGGGGCGATCTTGACGATCAGGCGCGGATCGAAGGGCTTCGGGATGATGTACTCGGGGCCGAAACGCAGGTCGGCACCGCCGTATGCGGACGCGACGATATCGCTCTGCTCGGCCTGGGCGAGTTCCGCGATCGCACGCACGCAGGCGAGCTTCATCTCCTCGTTGATCGTCGTGGCGCCGACGTCGAGCGCGCCACGGAAGATGAACGGGAAGCACAGGACGTTGTTCACCTGGTTCGGGTAATCCGAACGGCCGGTGGCGATGATGCAGTCCGGACGGACCTTCTTGGCGTCTTCCGGCAGGATTTCCGGGTTCGGATTCGCGAGCGCGAAGATCAGCGGCTTGTCGGCCATCGACGCGACCATTTCCGGCTTCAGCACACCAGCGGTCGACAGCCCCAGGAACACATCGGCCCCGACCATGACGTCAGCCAGCGTCCGGCCGTTTGTGTTCTGCGCGTAACGGGCCTTGTTGGCCTCCATGTTGTCTTCGCGGCCGACGTAAATCACGCCCTTGGAGTCGCAGACGTAGACGTTCTCGCGCTTCAGGCCCAGTCCGACCATCAGGTCCAGGCACGCGATCGCCGCGGCGCCCGCGCCCGAGCAGACGAGCTTGACCTTGTCGATGTCCTTGCCGATGACCTTCAGGCCATTGATCAGGCCTGCCGAGGAAATGATGGCCGTGCCGTGCTGGTCGTCGTGGAAGACCGGGATCTTCATGCGCTCGCGCAGCTTCTTCTCGATGTAGAAGCACTCGGGCGCCTTGATGTCTTCGAGGTTCACGCCGCCCAAGGTGGGTTCCAGCGCGGCGATGATCTCGATCAGCTTGTCGGGATCATTCTCGGCCAGTTCGATATCGAATACGTCGATGTTGGCAAACTTCTTGAACAGGCAGCCCTTGCCTTCCATGACCGGCTTCGAGGCGAGCGGACCGATGTTGCCCAGACCGAGCACCGCGGTGCCATTGGTGACGACCGCAACGAGGTTGCCGCGCGAGGTGTACTCGCGCGCGTTCGCCGGGTCTTCGACGATCGCGTCGCACGCCGCGGCGACGCCGGGCGAATAGGCCAGCGCCAAGTCGCGTTGATTCACGAGGCTCTTGGTCGGAACGACCGAAATCTTGCCGCGCGTCGGCGCACGATGATATTCGAGTGCCGCTGCGATGAAATCCTGATCCATTGTTCTCCCTCTCCGGGTCGGTGAGATGTATTGTTCCCGTGGTGTTATTCCAGGACGGCGATAAACCTATACCAGTCCTGGCGCCTCGCCAATTGCGATCACCCGCAGCCGTCCGGCATATTCCGTCCGAAACTCCCGGGGCCGGGACCAATCGCACGGATCGGACAGCGGAGCTCGCGCGCGGGTGCGGCATCGACGCCGCACCGGCACCACGCTCGGCGAGGCGCAAGTGTAGCGCAGGTCCATGGCCTTGGGCAGTGGCCCTGTACGGGTAAACCCGACGCCCCCGAAACGTGGACAAATCGCCTGCCATGCCCCCGGAATCCGTATCCCGACCGACATTTTTTGGCACAATCTCACCCGACTCGATAAGGGAATCCAAGATGCGACGCGTGGTGTTCAATCAGAAGGGCGGTGTCGGCAAGTCGACCATTACCTGCAACCTGGCGGCGATCAGCGCTCACCAAGGCAAGCGCACGCTGGTGGTGGATCTCGACCCGCAGGGGAACTCGACCCAGTACCTGCTCGGCAGCTCCGGGGAAAACATCGAGACCACGCTCGCCGATTTCTTCGACCAGACGCTCAATTTCAAGCTCAACCCGAAGAAGATCGAGGAATTCATCGTCGCGAGCCCCTTCCCCAGGCTCGACGTGATGCCCTCGCACCCGGGCCTCGAAGACCTCCAGAGCAAGCTCGAATCGCGCTACAAGATCTACAAGCTGCGCGACGCGCTCGCCGAGCTCGGCGATGACTACGACGTCATCTATATCGACACCCCGCCAGCGCTGAACTTCTACACCCGCTCCGCGCTGATTGCCGCGGACAGCTGCCTGATCCCCTTCGACTGCGACGAGTTCTCGCGGCGCGCACTGTATGCGCTGATCGAGAACGTGCAGGAGATCCGGGCCGACCACAACCGCGACCTGTCGGTCGAAGGCATCGTCGTGAACCAGTTCCAGGCCCGCGCCGGCCTGCCGCAGAAGGTCGTGCAGGAGCTGATCGACGAGGGCTTGCCGGTACTGGCTCCCTATCTCTCGGCGTCGGTGAAGATCAAGGAATCGCACGAGCAGTCGCGCCCGATGATCCATCTCGACCCGAAGCACAAGCTCGCGCAGGAATACGTCGCACTCCACGACCGGCTCGCACGCACCTACGGGGCCTGAGCCCGGCTCGATCCCGCGCCCCGCGTCGACGCGGGGCGCCGCACATCATGCGGGGCTGAGCTTCGCCACAGCCAACATCAGCCACTTGATCCCGGCCGAGCCGAAATTGATCTGCACCCGCGCGTCGGCGCCACTGCCTTCGGCCGCCACGATCACCCCCTGACCGAACTTCGCATGCGTCACCAGCTGGCCAACCCGCAGGCCGCCCAGATCCTGGCTTCGCGGCGAGGCCGGCGCCCCCCTGGACGCGAATCCCGAGCGCGCGGGCTCGACGCGCATCCCCGCACCGCTGCGCGCCCCCATGCTGCGCGGGCTGGGTGGCGAAAGCCATTTCACCAGCCCTTCCGGAATTTCCTCGAGGAAGCGCGAGCGCAGGTTGTAGCGCGTCTGGCCGTGCAGCATGCGGCTCTGCGCAAAGCTCAGGTACAGCCGCTCGCGCGCCCGCGTCACCGCGACATACATCAGGCGCCGCTCTTCCTCCAGGCCCTCATTCTCGAGCGCGCTGTTCTCGTGCGGAAATAGCCCCTCCTCGAGCCCGGAGAGGAAGACCACGTCGAACTCCAGCCCCTTCGACGAATGCACGGTCATCAGCTGCACGGCGTCGCTGCCGGCGTCGGCCTGGTGCTCGCCCGCCTCGAGCGACGCGTGGGCGAGAAAATCGGCCAGCAGCGCATGCGGCTGCGCAAGCGCCTCGGCATCCGCGCCCGACTCGCCGAGGAAGTTCGCCGCCGCATTGATCAGTTCGTCGAGGTTCTCGAGCCGTTCCTGCCCTTCCTTCTCGCTGCGATAGAAATCACGCAGCCCGCTCGCGTCGAGGACGTGATCCACGAGCTCGGGGAGCGGCAGGCGGGCCGTGTCGCGGCGCAGATCCTCGACCAGGTGCACGAACTGCGCCAGCACCGTTCCCGGCTTGCCCGAGAGATGCGGCACCGTCGAGTACAGGCTCGCATTCCAGGTGCGCGCGGCGTCCTGCAGCGCTTCCAGGGAACGCGCACCAATGCCGCGCGTCGGAAAATTCACGACGCGGCTGAACGCCGTGTCGTCGTCGGGGTTGGCGATCAGGCGCAGATAGGCCAGCGCGTGCTTGATCTCCTGACGCTCGAAGAAGCGCAGACCGCCATAGACGCGGTACGCAATGCCTGCCGCAAACAACTGGTGTTCGAGCACCCGCGACTGCGCATTCGAGCGATACAGCAGCGCGACGTCCGACCGGCTCATGCCGTCGCGCACCAGCGACTGGATCTCTTCGACGATCCAGCGCGCCTCGTCCATGTCCGCATAGGCCTCGAACACGCGGATCGGTTCGCCCGCACCGCGTTCGGTCCACAGGTTCTTGCCCAACCGGGCGGTGTTGTGGCGGATGATCGCGTTCGCCGCGTCGAGGATGTTGCCGTGCGAGCGGTAGTTCTGCTCCAGCCGGATCACGTTGGCGACACGGAACTCGCGCTCGAAGTCGCGCATGTTGCCGACTTCCGCGCCACGGAAGCGGTAGATCGACTGGTCGTCGTCGCCCACGCAGAACAGGGAGGCGCCGCCTTCACGCCCGTCGTCGGCGAGCAGCTTCAGCCAGCGGTACTGCAGGCGGTTCGTGTCCTGGAACTCGTCGACCAGGATGTGACGGAATCGACGCTGGTAGTGACGCCGGATCGGTTCGTTGCGCTCCAGCAACTCGTAGGTGCGCAACAGCAACTCCGCAAAATCCACAACAGACTCGCGCTGGCATTGCGCCTCATACTCCGCGAAAAGCTCCACCCGGCGTCGGGTGTGATCGTCCCAGGCTTCGACGGCATGCGGACGCAGACCGGCTTCCTTCTGGGCATTGATGAAATGTTGCAGTTCGCGCGGCGGAAACTTCTCGTCATCGACGTTGAGCGCCTTCAGCAGGCGCTTGATCGCCGCAAGCTGGTCGCCCGAATCGAGGATCTGGAACAACTGCGGCAAACCGGCGTCACGGTGGTGCGCGCGCAGCAGGCGGTTGCACAGCCCGTGAAAGGTGCCGATCCACATTCCGCGTGCGGAACGGCCGAAGGACAGCGGCAGCATCGCCGACAGGCGGGCGAGCAGCTCCTTCGCCGCCTTGTTGGTGAAGGTCACCGCGAGGACGCCCTGCGGATCGACCTGGCCGGTCTGCACCAGCCACGCGATGCGGGTCGTGAGGACGCGGGTCTTGCCCGAGCCTGCACCGGCAAGAATCAGCGCATGCTGAGGCGGAAGGGTGACGGCCTGGAGTTGTTCGGGATTGAGATTGACGAGCAGATCGGACATGCGGGCTTCCTGGTCAGGCCGCGATTCTAACCGGGAGCGGCACCTTGTTTCCTCCCGGATCGTCGCCCCAGGACCAGAACAGGGCCCAAAGCCAGCCTAGTTGAACATGAAAACCGTTGCGGCAATGCAACATGCAGTTGAAAACGTATAACGATCGGCGTAGTTTTGAATTGTGCAGAGCAGCAATTCGTTGAGAAATATCAAGGAATCGCCTCGCCAAACCGAAGAAAATTGCAACCAATTTCGATGCTGCATCGCACTAACCGCGCCCTACACGGCCGGCTCAAGAGGCCGATCCGCGCGACGCAAGAACCGGCCGACGATGGCCACCAGGAGAACCCGACCATGAAAACCCCGAAACTACTGCCCTGGTATGCCCGCAAGGCCGGCGTAACCATCGAGCGCGCTACGGTGCTCTGGCACCAGGCCGTGCGCGAGGCGACCGCGGCAACGGGATGGGTGGGCAATTCGGAATACTGGGGCGAAGCGATGAGCGCCTTCCAGCGTCTGCTCGAAAACGAGCGCGCCACCTTCTGCGCGCCGCGCGTGACGCCGATCGTGCGCTGCCAGAACCGCCTCTGGCGCCTGCCGCTGACAGCGATGGAAGACATGGTCTCCGTCTTCTCCGCCAACTGGCAGCGTCAGTCCGCCGCGCCGCGCAAGGCCGCCTGACCGCCCGAACCTCCGCGGCCGACGCCGCGACACCGCCTTCCTCCCTCTCCTTCAAAGGAGATTAAGCATCCGGCTCCCTCCGGATGCTTTTTTTTGTCCGCGCGCAGCCCGCCCGGGCGTGGCAAGTAGAGACGCTGCACGAGGCTCAACGGCTTCGCGGTATACTCGCGTGTTTTCCACGTCTCCACTGCCGCCCGCAAATGCAGGACAAATACACCCCCGCCACGGTCGAATCCGCCGCCCAGCAGCACTGGGAATCCGCCCAGGCCTTCCGCGTCACCGAAGACGCGAGCAAGCCCAAGTACTACTGCCTGAGCATGTTCCCCTACCCGTCGGGCAAGCTGCACATGGGCCACGTGCGCAACTACACGATCGGCGACGTGCTCGCGCGCTACCACCGCATGCGCGGCTACAACGTCCTGCAGCCGATGGGTTGGGACGCCTTCGGCATGCCGGCCGAGAACGCCGCGATCCAGAACAACGTGCCGCCGGCGAAGTGGACCTACGCGAACATCGACTACATGAAGGCGCAGCTCAAGCGCCTCGGTTTCGCGATCGACTGGTCGCGCGAGCTCGCGACCTGCAAGCCCGACTACTATCGCTGGGAACAGTGGCTGTTCACGCGCCTGTACAAGAAGGGACTGATCTACAAGAAGCTCGGCACGGTAAACTGGGATCCGGTGGACGAAACCGTTCTCGCCAACGAGCAGGTCATCGACGGCAAGGGCTGGCGTAGCGGCGCCGTCGTCGAGAAGCGCGAAATCCCGATGTACTACATGAAGATCACCGCCTACGCGGACGAACTTCTCGACGCGCTCGACGCCCTGCCGGGCTGGCCCGAGCAGGTCAAGCTGATGCAGAAGAACTGGATCGGCCGCTCCGAAGGCGTCGAAGTGCATTTCCCCTACGACCTGTCGACGATCGGCAAGTCCGGCGTGCTGAAGGTGTTCACGACCCGCGCCGACACCCTGATGGGCGCGACCTACGTCGCCGTCGCGGCCGAGCACCCGCTCGCGCTGCAGGCTGCGGCCAACAATCCGGAACTCGCCGCCTTCATCGACGAGTGCCGCCACGGCGGCGTCGCCGAGGCCGACCTCGCGACAATGGAAAAGAAGGGCATGCCCACCGGCCTGCGCGTCGTCCATCCGATCTCGGGCGAGTTCATGGACGTGTGGGTCGCGAACTACGTGCTGATGGGCTACGGCGAAGGCGCGGTCATGGCCGTCCCGGCGCACGACGAGCGCGACTTCGCGTTCGC
Organism: Aromatoleum tolulyticum; assembly: GCF_900156155.1. GTDB lineage: Bacteria > Pseudomonadota > Gammaproteobacteria > Burkholderiales > Rhodocyclaceae > Aromatoleum > Aromatoleum tolulyticum. The sequence continues at coordinate 226,851 of NZ_FTMD01000008.1, read as the reverse complement.
GACGAAATACCGCCTGCCGATCCGGATGGTCGTGAGTTCCACGCGCGACGCCTATGCCGACACCGTCGCGCCGTGGCAGGACGCCTACTCCGAACACGGCCGTCTGGTGAATTCGGGCAAGTACGACGGCCTGCATTTCCAGGACGCCGTCGACGCGATCTCCGCCGATCTTGCGGACAAGGGCCTCGGCGCCAAGCGCACGCAGTACCGCCTGCGCGACTGGGGCATCTCGCGCCAGCGCTACTGGGGCTGCCCGATCCCGATGATCAACTGCGACGACTGCGGCAACGTGCCGGTGCCGGACGAGCAACTGCCGGTGGTGCTGCCTGAAAATGTCGAAGTGACCGGCCGCGGCTCGCCGCTCGCGAAGATGCCCGAGTTCTACCAGTGCAGCTGCCCGCAATGCGGCAAGCCTGCGCGCCGCGAGACCGACACGATGGACACCTTCGTCGAGTCGTCGTGGTACTTCCTGCGCTATGCCTCGACCGACAACGGCAAGGCGATGGTCGATGGGCGCGTGAACTACTGGGCGCCGGTCGACCAGTACATCGGCGGCATCGAGCACGCGATCCTGCACCTGCTCTATTCGCGCTTCTTCACCCGCGCGATGCGCGACGAAGGCCTCGTCAATGTCTCCGAGCCGTTCACGAACCTGCTCACCCAGGGCATGGTCGTCGCCGAGACCTACTACCGCGACGCCGACGGCGGCAAGAAGCAGTGGATCAACCCCGCCGACGTCCAGATCGAACGTGACGACAAGGGCCGCATCACCGCGGCGAAGCTCGCCGCCGACGGTCAGCCGGTCGTCATCGGCGGCACCGAGAAGATGTCGAAGTCGAAGAACAACGGCGTCGATCCGCAAGCCCTGGTCGATCAGTACGGTGCCGACACCGCGCGTCTGTTCATCATCTTCGCCGCGCCGCCGGACCAGCAGCTCGAATGGTCCGATTCGGGCGTCGAGGGCGCCTACCGCTTCCTGCGACGCGTGTGGGCCTTCGGCCACAGCTTCGCCAACGAATTCCGCGCTCAGCTCCCGGCCACGCGCACGCTGGCAACGGCCCAGCTGCCCGACACCCTCGCGTCCGTGCGCCGCGAGATTCACACCTGCCTCAAGCAGGCGAACTACGACTTCGGCAAGCACCAGTTCAACACCGTCGTCTCGGCGGCGATGAAGACCCTCAACGCACTCGAGAAGGCGCCGCGCGACAACGCCGCCGCCCACGCCGAGGTCGCCGAGGAAGGCCTGTCGATCCTGCTGCGCCTGCTCGCCCCGATCACGCCGCACGTCGCACACGCACTGTGGCAGGACTGCGGCTTCGCCGGCGACATCCTCGACGCAAGCTGGCCGGAGCCATCCGACGCCGCACTCAAGCAGGACGAGCTCGACCTCGTGCTGCAGGTCAATGGCAAGCTGCGCGGCAACATCAAGGTCGCAGCGGATGCGAGCTCGTCGCAGATCGAGGCAATCGCCCTGGCCTCCGAGGCGGCGCAGAAATTCATGGAAGGCAAGCCGCCGCGCAAGGTCGTGGTCGTGCCGGGCCGTCTCGTCAACATCGTGGTCTGAGGACTCCAGCGGATGACTCCTTCCCGCACCCGCCGCAGCCTGCTGCTGGCCTTCGGCGCCCTCGCCGTGGCGCCGCTGGCCGGCTGCGGATTCCAGTTGCGCGGACCGCGTCCGCTCGCGTTCGCGACCATCCACGTCGGCGTCAGCGCCCAGGGCGAGTTCGGCGCGGCGCTGCGCCGGCGCATTCGCACCAGCGGCACGACGGAGATCGTCGACGACCCGGCCAAGGCCGAGGTGAAACTCGAGATCCTGCGCAATCAGCCCGAGCGCGAAATCCTGACCCTGACGGGAGCGGGCAAGGTGCGCGAATACGAGCTGCGCCACGTCCTCACCTTCCGGCTGGTCGATCGCGCGGGCAACGAACGCATCCGGCCGACGACGATTTCCGCCAAGCGCGAATACACCTACGACGATTCGCAGGTGCTCGCGAAAGAACAGGAAGAAGCCCTGCTCTACCGTGACATGCAGGGCGATCTCGTCGACCAGCTCATGCGCCGACTCGCCGCCGTCAAGCCGTGATCCTGCGTCCGGAGCAGCTGCCCGCCCTCCTCGACAAGCCGCTCGCCCCGCTTTACCTGCTACACGGCAACGAACCGCTGCTCGTGCTCGAAGCGGCCGACCTGATCCGCGCGGCGGCGCGCAGACAGGGCTTCGAGGAAAGGGAAACGCTGGTCGCCGGACAAGGATTCCGTTGGGACAGCCTGAACGCCGCAGCCGGCAATTTCTCGCTTTTCGGTGGCTCCAAGCTCATCGACCTGCGCATCCCCAACGGCAAGCCCGGCCGAGAGGGCGGCGACGCGCTGCAGCGGCATGCGCGCAACCCCGGCAGCGGTATCGTCACTCTCATCACCCTGCCCGAACTCGACTGGGCTGCGCGCAAGGCCTCATGGTTTACGGCCCTGTGCGACGCCGGCATCGCGGTCGAACTCAACGCGCCCGAACGCGAGCGGCTGCCGGACTGGATCGCCGGCCGTCTCGCGCGCCAAGACCAATCGGCGCCGGCCGAGGCGCTCGCCTTCGTCGCCGAGCACGTCGAAGGCAACCTCCTCGCGGCGCACCAGGAAATCCTCAAGCTCGGGTTGCTGCACGGCGAAGGGCGCCTGACACTGGAGGACGTGCAGGACGCGGTTCTCAACGTCGCCCGCTACGACATCGACAAGCTGCGCCAAGCGCTCCTCGAAGGCGATCCCGTGCGCTGCACGCGCCTGCTCGAAGGCCTGCAGGGCGAGGGAACGGCCCCGCCGCTCGTGCTGTGGGCCCTCGCGAACGAAGTCCGCACCCTCGCAAGTCTCAGCTCCGGTATCGCGTCCGGCCAGCAACTGCCGGCCTTGCTCAAGGCCGAGCGCGTCTTCGACGAACGACGCCGCCAGGCGATCCAGCGCGCCCTGCCGCGCCTCAAACCCGCGACGCTACGCGCCGCGCTGCTGCACGCCGCACGCATCGACCGCATCATCAAGGGCCTCGCCCCGGGCGACGTGTGGGACGAGTTCCTCCAACTCGCGCTCCGGCTGGTCCGCCACTAGCGAGCTCCTTCCGGCACTGGCCGCACGGCACCGTTCGGTGCTTTAATGTTCTTTTGCACGGCAACACCGGAATTTCCATGGACATTCAGGAATACATGCAGACGCTCGGCCGCCAGGCACGCGCCGCCTCGCGCCAGCTCGCCAGCGCATCGACCGCCGACAAGAACGCGGCGCTGTGCGCAATGGCCGCCGCGATCCGCGAGCGCCGCGAGGAGCTCCTCGCCGCCAACGCGCACGACCTCGAAGAAGCTCGCGCGGCCGGACTCGAGCCGGCGATGATCGACCGCCTCACCCTCAACGCAAAGGGCATCGAGGCAATGGCCCAGGGCCTGGAACAGGTCGCGGCGCTGCCCGACCCGGTTGGCGAGATTACCGACGTCAAGCGTCGCCCCTCCGGTATCCAGGTCGGCAAGATGCGCGTTCCCCTCGGCGTCATCGGCATCATCTACGAGGCGCGCCCCAACGTCACCGCCGATGCGGCGGCCCTGTGCCTGAAGTCCGGCAACGCTGCGATCCTGCGCGGCGGCAAGGAAGCCCTGCACTGCAACCAGGCGATCGCCACCTGCGTGCGCGCCGGTCTCGCCGCCGCCGGACTCCCGGAAACGGCCGTCCAGGTCGTGGACACCACCGACCGGGCCGCCGTAGGCCACCTCATCACGATGCCCGAATTCGTCGACGTCATCGTTCCACGCGGCGGCAAGGGGCTGATCGAGCGGATCTCGCGCGAAGCGCGCGTGCCGGTGATCAAGCATCTCGACGGCAACTGTCACGTCTATATCGAAACCGAGGCCGATCCGGCCAAGGTCGTGCCCATCGTCGAAAACGCCAAGACGCAGCGCTACGGCACGTGCAATACCGCCGAGTCGCTGCTGATCGACCGCGCCGTGGCAGCCCGCTTCCTGCCGGAGATCGCCCGCATGCTCGCCGCCAAGGAAGTCGAAATGCGCGGCTGCAGCGAATCGCTCGCGATCCTGCGCGACGCTGCAATTCCCGGCGCCCGCATCGTCGCAGCAACCGAGCAGGACTGGAGCGAGGAATACCTTGCGCCGATCATCGCGATCAAGGTGGTGTCGAATATCGACGAGGCGATCGCGCACATCAATACCTACAGTTCGGGGCATACCGAGGCGATCATCACCGAGAATTACACCCGCGCGATGCGTTTCCTGCGCGAGGTCGATTCGTCCTCGGTAATGGTCAACGCCTCGACGCGCTTTGCCGACGGCTTCGAGTACGGACTGGGTGCCGAAATCGGCATCTCCACCGACAAGATCCACGCACGAGGCCCGGTCGGCCTCGAAGGCCTCACGAGCCAGAAGTGGATCGTGTTCGGCAATGGAGAAACACGCCGCTGACAACGGCCCGACGCAGGCCGCCGCCCAACCCGCATGAAAACGCCCGTCCCCGCACGGGCGTTTTCATGCGGCAAGAGAAGATGATTCGGAAAACCGAGGAGACGCTGTGATGAACCATCGCCCCCTGCTTGCTGCGCTCGCATTCGCTGCCGCGACGGCACATGTTTCCCTCGCCGCCGCTGCGACCAACGTGGCCGGCGTGACTTTCGAAGACACCGCCAGCGTCGCCGGCCAGACACTGGTTATCAACGGCGCGGGCGTGCGCACGCGCCTGCTGTTCAAGGTTTATGCGATGGGTCTGTATGTACCGCAACGCGCCAATGATGCAGGCACGCTGCAGAGCCAGCCCGGAAGCAAGCGCATCCGCATCGTCACGCTGCGCGATCTGAGCGCCGAGCAGTTCCTCGAAGCGCTCGTCGAGGGGCTGAAGAAGAATCACACCGCCGAAGCGCTCGCCGCACTCGAACCTGCGCTCGGAGCGTTCCGCAAGGGCATGCTCGAGATCAAGGACGCGCCCGCGAATACCGAAGTCCTGATCGAATCGTGGAATGGCATCACGCGCCTGACCGTGGCAGGGAAGCGACGTGGCGAAGACATCGCCGACGAGCGTTTCTTCCCCGCGCTGCTGCGCATCTGGATCGGCGACGTTCCCGCTGACGCCGAGCTCAAGCAGAACCTGCTCGGCAAGCCTTCGTAATACGGCCGGTCATTTCGGTACGACGTTCACCTGCAAGTACGCGCTGCACAATCAATCCGATGAATTCCGACCGCAACACCTCCGCGAGGACCACATTCTCGGCCATCCTGACGCTGCCCTTCGGCGGGCTGGGAGTGCGCGCCGACCACAACTGCATCCGCGAACTGGTCTTCCTCCCGCCGGGGACGCTCGCCCGCGCCCCCGACAGCCCGCTTGCCGAACGGGCGGCAATGCAGTTGCTCGCCTGGCTCGACGACCCCGACCGCCCCTTCGACCTCCCGCTCGCGGAGCGCGGCACGCCGTTCCAGCGGCGCGTGTGGTCGTCGATTGCCGCCATCCCGCGCGGCAGCCATCGCACCTACGGTGAAATTGCCGCGACCATGAACAGCGCCGCGCGCGCGGTCGGCCAAGCCTGTGGAGCCAACCCCTTTCCCATCGTCGTCCCCTGTCACCGCGTGGTCGCCGCGGGAGGGGGACTCGGCGGCTTTGCCAATTCCACCGGCGGTTACCTTCTCGACACCAAACGCTGGCTGCTCCAGTTCGAGGCCGGCCGGTGAGCGTCGAGAACCGCCTCGACCCCGCCAACCGGTCCGAACTCGACAGTTTCAACGACGCGATGTGGCTCGAACATGGCCTGTCACGCAACACCCTCGCCGGGTATCGCAGCGACCTCGCCCTATTCGCATTCTGGCTTCAGGAGCGAGGCGCACAGCTACCGCATGCGCGTGCGCCGGACCTGGCGGCCTACCTCGCCGAATTCAGCCTGAGGTCCAGACCTGCCAGCCAGCGACGCCTGCTCGCAGCCTGGCGCCGCTACTACCGCCACCTGCTCGTGCAGGGACGCATTGACGACGATCCCACCACGCTGCTCGATCCGCCGATGCGCACCGAGCGCTTCCCCAAGACCCTTACCGAAGCCCAGGTCGATTCCCTGCTCGCAGCCCCCGATGTCGACAACCCCATCGGCCTGCGCGATCGCAGCATGCTGGAAGTGCTATATGCCACAGGGTTACGAGTTTCGGAACTCGTCGGACTCAAGATATTTTCCGCGAGTCTTTCCGACGGTGTCGTCAGGGTAATGGGGAAAGGCAGCAAGGAACGGCTGGTTCCGCTCGGCGAAGAAGCGATCGACTGGCTCGCCCGCTATCTGCGCAATGCCCGCCCCGCGCTGCTTGCCGGAAAGAGCAGCGACGACGTCTTCGTCAGCAGGCGGGGCAGCGGCATGACGCGCCAGATGTTCTGGCGCATCATAAAACAGTACGCGACGACTTCCGGCATTCCCGCCGAAAGCATCTCGCCCCACACGCTACGCCACGCCTTTGCGACCCACCTGCTCAACCATGGCGCCGATTTGCGCGTCGTGCAGATGCTTTTGGGCCACGCCGACATATCGACCACCCAGGTCTACACGCACGTGGCGCGCGAGCGCCTGAAAGCACTGCATGCGCGGCATCACCCGCGTGGATGAATCATTTCGTCAAATACGCTTTCAAATTCGATACGCAATCCGGAGCATCATCATGAGCAAACAGGACGCGCACGCACCCGAAACGCCGGCCACGCGTTTTCTCAAGCAGCACTCCGTCGCCTTTTCAGCGCATCTCTATGATTACGAGGCACACGGGGGAACAAAAGTGTCCTCGCGCGAACTCAATGTTCCCGAACACGCGGTAGTCAAAACATTGGTCATGGAAGATGAAAATGCCGCTCCGCTGATCGTGCTGATGCATGGCGACCGCAAGGTTTCCACCAAGGAGCTGGCGCGCCAGACGGGAAGAAAACGCGTCGAACCATGCGCCCCGGAAACCGCCAACCGGCACTCCGGCTACCTCGTCGGCGGCACATCCCCCTTCGGCTTGCGCAAGCGCATGCCGATATTCATGGAAAGGACGATTCTCGACCTCGCGCTCGTCTATATCAACGGCGGCCGGCGCGGCTTTCTGGTCGGAGTCAGCCCCCACGAGATAATGCGCGTATTGCAACCGGAACTGGTCAGCGCATCCATTTGAACGCCGTCACCCGACTCCGATTACGATTTCGATCCATTTTCCGATTCTAATTCCCCGGAATAGCTGGCAGAATATGCGCAGCCAATCATCCGAACGCTCCGTAGCCCGCAACGCGGACGAGGACGATTGTCCAGATCAGAGATCAGATCAATAACAATTGAAACCGGAGAAAACATGGAACTGGCCAAGATGTCGCTGACCGAATTGCGCCGCCTGCAATCCAAGGTCGAAACGGAGATCCGTCGACGCAGCGATTCCGCCCGTCGCGACCTCCTGAAGAAAATGCAGAAGATGGCTGCCGAAGAGGGCCTGTCGCTGAGCGACCTGCTGCCCAACGCTGCCGCGGAAGAAAAGAATGCGCCGACCAAGCGCAAGGCGAAAGCTGTCGTCAAGAAGACCGCCACTGTCGCCGTGAAATACCGCAACCCGGCAAATCCGGTAATCGGTTGGAGCGGCCGCGGGCGCAAGCCGCAGTGGGTGATCGACTGGCTTGCCCAGAACAAGCCGCTCGCCGAACTCGAGGCCGTCGCAGCGAAATAAGCCGATTCGGGGCACTCGGTGCCCCGGTCAAGGCTTCCTCTTTCAGCTCGTAGCCGGGGGAAGGGAAATCCCCTCCCGGCCGCGCTGGATATATACCCCGACTCGCCGCACCCCTTTCATGACTCCCAGCTTGGCGATGCGGATCTTCACCCAGGGAGCGCCGAATTCGTCGAACAGGAGTTTCACGACGAATTCGCCGAGGGTTTCTATCAGGTTGAAGTGGCGCTCGCCGAGCTCCTTGCGGATTCGCTCGATCACTTCCGCATAGTCGATCGTGTCGGCGATATCGTCCTGCTCTGCCGCCGAATCGGGAACCCCGAACGTGAGGTTGAGTTCCAGCGTCTGCGGCGCGGCCTTTTCGCGCGAATAGATGCCGACCCAGGCCTGAACCCTCAGTTCCTCGATGAAAATGAAATCCATGTCGCTTCCCGATTAGAATCGCGGCAATTCTAGGTGAAAAAATGACCCTACTGGCTTTATTGCTGGCCGCCTACCTGCTCGGCTCCATTCCCTTCGCCATCGTTTCGAGCCGCATTTTCGGTCTCGCCGACCCGCGCAAGTACGGCTCCGGCAACCCGGGCGCCACCAACGTCCTGCGCAGCGGCAACAAGTCCGCAGCCCTGCTGACCCTGCTGGGCGACTGCGCCAAGGGATGGCTCGCAGTCTGGGGCGCATCCCGTCTCGGCTTCGACGCCACCGACACCGCCCTCGCCGGCCTCGCCGCCTTCCTCGGACACGTTTTCAGCGTGTTCCTGCGCTTCAACGGCGGCAAGGGCGTGGCAACCGCACTCGGCGTACTGCTCGGAATCAACGGATGGGTCGCACTGTCCGCGCTGGCAACCTGGCTCGCGATCGCATTCGCAACGCGCTACTCGTCGGCCGCTGCGCTCTGCGCCGCCCTGGCCACCCCCATCGCCGGCTACGTCCTGCTCGGACCGACCCCGGTGGTCGGCATTCTCGCGCTCGTCGCCGCAATCCTTATCTGGCGGCACAGCACCAACATCCGCAAACTGCTCGACGGCACCGAAGGCCGCATCGGCGGCCGCAAGGCCTGACATTCGCCAGTTCGCGTCAGGCCGCCCCGGGAGCACGCAGCGCCGCCAGAGGCCAGCGCGGATGAACCTTGACCGCACAAGCCATGCCGGGCACCTCGCCGGCCGCCAGCCGGCGCGCACCGGCAAATGCGATCATCGCTCCGTTGTCGGTGCACAGCTCCGGCTCCGGGTAATACACCCGCCAACCCTTGCGCCGCGTCGCCACATCGAGGCGCTGGCGCAACTGCCGGTTGGCGCCGACGCCGCCGGCCACCACCAGTCGCGACAGGCCGGTCAATTCCAGAGCCTTCAGCGCCTTTGCGCACAGCACGTCTACCGCCGCATCCTGAAAGTCGGCTGCCAGATCCGCGGCGTCCTCAGGCTTCCACTCAGGGCCGGACACGACGTTCAACACCGCGGTTTTCAAACCGCTGAAGCTGAAATCAAGATCGCCCGACTTGAGCATCGGCCGCGGAAGACGGAACCGGCCCGGGTGCCCGCGCTCCGCCAGCCGCGCCAACTGCGGGCCGCCAGGGTATCCCAGGCCGATCAGTTTGGCCGTCTTGTCGAATGCTTCGCCCGCTGCATCGTCGAGCGACTCACCCAGCAGCACGTATTCCCCCACACCCGTCACCTGCATGAGTTGGGTATGTCCGCCGGAAACCAGCAGCGCCACGAACGGAAATTCCGGCGGATCCGCTGACAGCAGCGGAGAAAGCAGATGTCCCTCGAGGTGATGCACGGGCAACACCGGCACACCCAGCGACATCCCGAGCGCCTCCGCATAGCTCGCCCCGACCAGCAGCGCCCCCGCGAGACCCGGCCCAGCCGTGTAGGCGATCGCATCGATCTGCGCGAGGCTGCAGCCGGACTCGGCAAGCACCTGTCGCACGAGGGCCGGAAGGCGGCGGATATGGTCGCGCGAAGCCAGCTCCGGAACGACACCACCATAGGTCGCATGCAGATCGATCTGCGAATGCACGCAATGCCCGAGCAATCCTGCCTCGACGTCGAACACGGCCACCCCCGTTTCATCGCAGGAGCTTTCGATTCCCAGAACTCTCATGATTTGCAGCCAGCAGCCTCGCCGATGGGACAGAGCGCCATTCTAACGGGCCGGCAATCGGAAAGCTAAGTTTGTACTTGGCTTGTCGGAATCGAACGGATATAATCCGCGTTTTCCGCCTACCAGACACACAAGGAAGTTCGCAATGCCGGGTATCCGCGTCAAGGAGAACGAGCCGTTCGAAGTCGCCATTCGCCGCTTCAAGCGCACCATCGAAAAAACCGGTTTGCTGACTGAGCTGCGCGCCCGCGAGTTCTACGAAAAGCCCACCGCGGAGCGTAAGCGCAAGTCGGCCGCCGCGGTCAAGCGCAACCACAAGCGCCTGCGCAGTCAGACCCTGCCGCCGAAGCTGTACTGATCCCTTCCGGATCCAGCAACCGGTCACCCACGCCGGGCGCAAGTCATTCGACTTGCGCCCGGCGTGGCTTTTGTATTTCCATTCGGAGCATTGCCCATGTCTCTCATGCAACGCATCCAGGACGACATGAAGGCCGCCTTGCGCGCCAAGGATAGCGCACGCCTCTCTGCCGTGCGCCTGCTCATCGCCGCAATCAAGCAGCGCGAGATCGATGACCGGATCCAGCTCGACGACGCCGGCATCCTGAGCACGGTCGAGAAGCTCGTCAAACAGCGCCGCGACTCGGCGAGCCAGTACGACGCCGCAAACCGCCCCGACCTCGCTGCCAACGAGCGCTTCGAGATCGAGGTGCTGTCGGCCTACCTGCCCGCCCAGCTGTCGGACGCCGAACTCGACGCCGAGATCGCCGCCGCCATCGCCGATGCCGGAGCGACGAGCATCGCCGACCTCGGCCGCGTGATGCCGCAGCTCAAGGCGCGCCTTGCCGGACGTGCGGACATGGCCGAAGCCTCGCGCAGGGTGCGCGCCAGACTTTCGACCTGAGCGCCTACCGCCCGCCCGAGCGCGGGCGGCGGCAACCATGATCCCGCAGTCGTTCATCCAGGACCTGCTCGCGCGCGTCGACATCGTCGACGTCATCGAACGCCACCTCACCCTCAAGAAGAGTGGCGCGAACTACTTCGCCTGCTGCCCCTTCCACGGGGAAAAGTCCGCATCGTTCTCCGTCAGCCCGAGCAAGCAGTTCTACCACTGCTTCGGCTGCGGCGCGCACGGCAGCGCTGTCGGCTTCCTGATGGAATACAGCGGGCTCTCTTTCGTGGAGGCAGTCAAGGAACTCGCATCCCACGCAGGCTTGCAGGTTCCACAGGAAACCCGCCCCGGCTTCCGGCCCGAAGCGCCGTCCGCTCACGAGGGACTGGTCGAGGCCATGACCGCCGCCGCGCGCTTCTATCGCGAACAACTCAAGACGGCGCCTGTTGCGATCGACTACCTCAAACGACGCGGCGTGTCGGGGGAGATCGCCGCCCGCTTCGGCATCGGCTTCGCACCCGAAGACTGGCAAGCGCTGCGCGGCACCTTTCCGAACTACGACGCCAAGACCCTGCTCGATGCCGGCCTAGTGATCGAAAACGACGCCGGCCGCCGCTACGACCGCTTCCGCAACCGCATCATGTTCCCGATCCAGGACCGCCGCGGGCGCATCATCGCGTTCGGCGGCAGAGTCCTCGACGCAGGCGAACCCAAATACCTCAACTCCCCCGAAACGCCGCTGTTCGAGAAGGGACGCGAGCTGTACGGCCTTCCGCAGGCGCAGAAGGCGATCCGCGACGCCGGCTACTCGATTGTCGTCGAGGGCTACATGGATGTCGTCGCTCTTGCGCAATTCGGCGTCGCCAATGCCGTCGCAACCCTCGGAACCGCGACCACCCCGCATCACATCAACACGCTGCTGCGCCAGTCGCAGCGCATCGTCTTCTGCTTCGATGGCGACAACGCGGGACGCAAGGCGGCGCGGCGCGCGCTCGAGTCCGCGCTCGAGGCGCTGCGCGACGACGTTACGCTGGCCTTCCTGTTCCTGCCCGAACGGCACGACCCGGACTCCTTCGTTCGCGAGTACGGCGCCGAAGCGTTCAATCAGGCCGCTAACGACGCCACACCGCTGACGGCGTTTCTGCTCAACGAACTGCGCGCAGAATGCGCGCTCGACACCGCAGAAGGCCGCGCCAGGCTCGTGCATGACGCAAAGCCTCTCGTCACCCGCATCGCGGCGCCGATGCTGCGCCTGCAGATCATCAAGGCGATCGCAGACGCCTCCGGATTCAGCCAGGGTGAAGTCGAAACCGCCTTCGGCCTCAAACCGCAAGCCACCTCGCGTCAGTCGCGCGAGGGCGCATTCGACGGCCGGCGCGACCGCAACACCCAGGATTTCTCCGCCCCGCCCCCGAACCGCCAGCGCAGACGCCCCCCCTCGGAAGCAAACACCCTCTTGCGTCTTGTCCTGCAGCATCCCGCGTGGGCCGCACGGCTGCCGGTCGACCTCATCCCCGTCCATACCGCCGAAGGCCGCGCGCTGGTTGCGATCATCGACTTGTCGAGCACCGGCGACCTGGCAATGAACGCCGGACTGGGCGCGCTGGTCGAACAGTTCCGCGACACGCCCCACGCCGAGACGCTGGCGCGCGTGGCTGCGGAACTGGTCGACGCGGAATTTGACGAAGACGTCGTCGAAATGCTCTTCGCGGACACCCTGAACAAGCTCCACGCCAATGCGATCGCCCGCGAGATTGCCGCCCTGACGGCGCAGGAGCGTGAAGCGGGGCTTTCCGCGATGGACCGACATCGGCTCGCTGAACTGCTGCTCGAAAAAATGAGTCTTGTCAACGCCCGCAAACAGCTGGACGTTTAGTATAATTGCAGGTTACCCAATTCATATTTCGCCCGATTCAAGGAGTGCCATGGCCCGCGAAAAAACCAAGGATTCGCGCAAGGATAGCCCCAAAGGACGTGCCTCCAAGGCCAAGGACAAGGCCGTTCTGATCGCCGAAGGGCCGGAACTCGGGCCCATCGACGCCGAAATCCGCAGGACCCGCCTCAAGACCCTGATCACGCTCGGCAAGGAGCGCGGCTATCTCACGTACGCGGAGATCAGCGACCACCTTCCCGACGACGTCGCCGACGCCGAGCAGATCGAAGGCATCATCGCGACCTTCAACAACATGGGCATCCGGGTGTTCGACGCGGCCCCGGCCGCCGAAGACCTGCTGATGTCCGACGCCGTGCCCAGCACGGTGGACGAGGATGTCGCCGAGGAAGAAGCGGAACAGGCGCTGTCGTCGGTCGACTCCGAATTCGGGCGCACCACCGACCCGGTGCGCATGTACATGCGCGAAATGGGCACCGTCGAGCTGCTTACCCGTGAAGGCGAAATCGAGATCGCCAAGCGCATCGAAGACGGCCTGCGCCACATGGTCCAGGCGATCTCCGCATGCCCGACCACTATCGTCGAAATGCTCGGGCTCACCGACAAGGTCGCACAGGATGAAATGCGCATCGACGAACTCGTCGATGGCCTGATCGACCCGAACGCTGCTTCCGCGGAAGAGGAAGCAGCCATGTCGGAAGGCGAAGAGGGCGACGAGGATGCCGAGGACGAGGAGAGCGCCGAAGACGTCGGCGACGACGACGACGAAAGCTCCGAGGAAAAGGAAGCCGCCGCCAACGCCGCGACGCTCCTGCAACTGAAGAACGAAGCCCTCGCGCGCTTCGCGGTCATCCGCGCGCTGAACGAGCGCAAGATGGCCGCCCTCGCCGACCGCGGCTCGCAGGACGCGGATTACCTGTCCCTGCAGCAGCAGATCTCGGACGAACTCCTCAACATCCGCTTCACCGCCAAGTCGATCGAACGCCTGTGCGACTCCGTGCGCCACATGGTCGAGCAGGTGCGCGGCCACGAGCGCCAGATCCTGCAGCTGTGCGTCGACCGCGCGGGCATGCCACGCCAGCATTTCATCAAGGTCTTCCCGGGCAAGGAAGTGGACCTCGACTGGCTCAAGGACGAGATCGGCGTCGGCAAGAACTACGCCGAGGGCCTGATGCGCGTGCATCCCGCAGTGCTCGAGGAGCAGCAGAAGCTCATCGACCTGCAGACCCGCATCGGTATCCCGCTCAAGGAACTGAAGGACATCAACCGCCAGATGTCGACCGGCGAGGCCAAGATGCGCCGCGCCAAGCGCGAGATGACCGAGGCAAACCTGCGTCTCGTGATTTCCATCGCGAAGAAATACACGAACCGCGGCCTGCAGTTCCTCGACCTGATCCAGGAAGGCAACATCGGCCTGATGAAGGCGGTGGACAAATTCGAATACCGCCGCGGCTACAAGTTCTCGACCTACGCGACGTGGTGGATCCGCCAGGCCATCACCCGCTCGATCGCCGACCAGGCACGCACGATCCGCATCCCGGTTCACATGATCGAGACGATCAACAAGATGAACCGCATCAGCCGGCAGATCCTGCAGGAAACGGGTCAGGAGCCGGATCCCGCGACGCTCGCCGAGAAGATGGAGATGCCCGAGGAGAAGATCCGCAAGATCATGAAGATCTCCAAGGAGCCGATCTCGATGGAGACGCCGATCGGTGACGACGACGACTCGCATCTGGGCGACTTCATCGAGGACCAGGCGACGCTGGCCCCGGCCGACGCGGCGATGTACTCCAGCCTGCGCGACGCCACCAGCGAAGTGCTCGATTCCCTTACGGCACGCGAAGCGAAGGTGCTGCGCATGCGCTTCGGCATCGAAATGAATACCGACCATACCCTCGAGGAAGTCGGCAAGCAATTCGACGTCACCCGCGAGCGCATCCGCCAGATCGAAGCCAAGGCCCTGCGCAAGCTGCGCCACCCGAGCCGCTCGGAGCGCCTGCGCAGCTTCCTCGACAGCGACGCCTGATGTCCCCACGCCCGCTCCGGCGGGCGTCCGCTTTCCCGGCCGATGCTTCAGTCGGCTTGGCAAGCAAGCACTGGGGTAGACAATCAGTTCAAGGGCCTCTAGCTCATGCCTGGTTAGAGCAGCGGACTCATAATCCGTTGGTGCTGGGTTCGACTCCCAGGGGGCCCACCAAAAAAAGGGGTTACACCATAACGGTGTAACCCCTTCGTCTTTCCCGATGCACACGGCCGCCGTTCGACCGAAATTTGGATTGTCGGCTAGCGAACGGTGTAGCGGAACGCCCCGCGCTTGTCGGCACTCACCTTGATCGCGTTGATCGCGACCCCTTCGGCCATGCGGACGAGCGCGGTCTCCGCGATGTCCGGCAGCAGACTGCCGTTGAGGATGTGGTCGACGTTGCGCGCGCCCGAATCGGTCTCGGTGCAGCGCTGCAGCACCGCGCCGACGATCTTCTCGTCCCACTCGAAGCTCGCCTGGTGGTTGGCCGCCACCCGCGCGCCGATCCGGCGCAGCTTCAGCCGGATGATCTCGGCGAGCATCTCGTCGGAAATCGGGTAATAGGGAATCACCTTCATGCGCCCCAGAAATGCCGGCTTGAAGTTCTGGTACAGCACCGGACGCAGGGAGTCGCCGAGCTCGTTCGCCGAAGGCATGTCCTTCTTCGCCTTGTTCAGGCAGGCATGCATGATCTGGCTCGAGCCGACGTTGCTGGTAAGGATGATGAGCGTGTTGCGGAAATCGACCTCCCTGCCCTCGGCATCGTCGAGCACGCCCTTGTCGAACACCTGGAAGAACAATTCCAGAACGTCCGGATGCGCCTTCTCGACCTCGTCCAGCAACACCACGCAATAGGGGTTCCGGCGCACCGCCTCGGTCAGCACGCCGCCTTCGCCGTAGCCCACGTAGCCCGGGGGCGAACCCTTCAAGCCGGACACCGAGTGCGCCTCCTGGTACTCGCTCATGTTGAGCGTCACGAGCTTGCGCTCTCCGCCATACAGGATGTCTGCGAGCGCGCAGGCGGTCTCGGTCTTTCCGACCCCCGAGGGACCGACGAACAGGAACACGCCCTTGGGCTTGTCGGGATCCTCCAGGTTCGCGCGCGCGGTGCGAACGCGCTGCGCGATCGCCTCCAGGGCATGGGACTGGCCGATCACGCGCTCCTCCAGCAGAGGCTTGAGCTGAAGCACCGTCGCGATCTCGTCCTTCACCATCCTGCCGAGCGGAATGCCGGTCCACGCCGAGATGATCCCAGCCACGACGTTTCCGTCGACCTGCAACGGCACCATCGGATCCTCGCCCTGCAGGGAACGCAGCTCGTCGGACAGGGACTGCAGGGACCGCTCCGGAGCGTCCGCCCCGGATTCGCCGCGATGACGCCCGCGCAAGGCGCCAATCTGCGCGACCAACGACTTCTCGCGCTCATGACGAGCTCGCAGGCCCAGCAGTTCCGCATCCACAGACGCGATCTGCTGCCCGATCTCGGTCAGGCGCTTTCCGTGCCCGGCGCCGTCCTGCGCCTCGCGCTCCAGCGAGGCCGCCTCCGCTCGCAGGCGCGCGAGGAGTTTCTCGGCATCGTCGATACGACCCGGCACCGCGCTGTGCGACAGGGCCACCCGGGCGCAAGCGGTGTCGAGTACGCTGATCGCCTTGTCCGGAAGCTGCCGGCCGCTGACGTAACGGTGCGACAGGCGCACGGCCTCGGTCACCGCCTCGTCGAGCACGCGCACACCGAAATGCCGCTCCATCAGGGGCACGATGCCCCGCAGCATTGCCGACGCGACGTCTTCGGAAGGCTCCTCGACCTTCACGACCTGAAAGCGACGCGCCAGCGCCGCATCCTTTTCGAAGTACTTCTTGAACTCCGCCCACGTCGTCGCCGCGACGGTACGCAATTCTCCGCGCGCAAGGGCCGGCTTGAGGAGGTTCGCCGCATCGTTCTGCCCCGCCTGCCCGCCGGCACCGATGATCGTGTGAGCCTCGTCGATGAAGAGCACGATCGGCACCGGGCTCGACCGCACTTCGTCGATGACGCTGCGCAGCCGGTTTTCGAACTCGCCCTTTACACTCGCGCCGGCCTGCAGCAGCCCCATGTCGAGCGTATGGAGCTCGATGCCTTGCAGCGCCTCGGGAACGTCACCGTCGGCAATGCGCTGCGCCAGCCCTTCGACGACGGCGGTCTTGCCGACACCGGCCTCGCCCGTCAGGATGGGATTGTTCTGCCGGCGCCGCATGAGGATGTCGATCACCTGCCGGATCTCGGCATCGCGCCCGATCACCGGATCGAGCCTGCCTTCGCGCGCGCTTCGCGTGAGATTGGTCGTGTAGCGTTCCAGCGCGGGGTTCGTACGCTGCCCGTCGGCGGCCGACGGTTCGTTGCCGTCCGCCGCGCCCATGTCGGCCCCCGCCCCCAGGCCGCAGACCTCACGCGACTCCGCCGACTCTGCGGTGACTTCGTCGAAGTTGTGCTTCAGGTCGTCCGCGCGCACGCGACCGAACAGCGCCGAAGCGCGCACGGCGAGCTGCGACAGCCCGGGTTCGGTCAACATCCCCAGCAATAGATGTCCCGAGCGGATGCGAGGCGTGCGCGCATCGAGCGATGCGATCAGCCAGGCCTGCTCCAACAGGAGTTGCAGCCGTGGGGAAAACACCGGGGTCCGGTCATTGCCGCTGCGGAACCGCCCGACCTCGCGCTCCAGATCACGCTGGACGGCCGGAACCCCGACCCCGCTCCGCGCCAGTACGACCGCGAAGTCGCTCGCCGGCTGCTCGCACAACGCAAGGAACACGTGTTCGAGATCCACCTCGTAGTGGCCGCGCGCCATGCAAAGGTTGGCGGCACGTTCGACGGCACCGCGACAAATCGTGTTGAGCTTGCAGATCAGCGTCTTGAGGGATGTACTCATGGCAGCGCGAAGTGGAGGTTAGTAATCGATGCTCAATGGAGGGCGCCGGGCGAGTACACGGCATCGTCCCGATCGCACGCGGATAGGCGCGAGGCGAGGAAGACGTCGCGTCCGAGGCGCGGCGGCGAGTCGGCCCCGAGCGCCGCGGGTCTGACATCTACGGCACGCAGGCTGGGCCGGATTTCGTATTCGAACTGATGCCCGGTCGCCAGCAACAACAGTTTCGCAAGCGCGGCCGCCGAGTCGCCGCCGGGAAGGAACGCGTGGTAATCGGCTGCGGCAAGCGGCCCCACGTGGATCCTGACCTTCAGATTGCGCTGCCAGACCCGTTCGCCCGACAGTGCGGTGCGCCCCAGCAGGGCGTTGCGGCCGCCGAGCGTTGTGCGCTGATCGTCCGGCAGGGCATACCACGCTCCGACGAACTGCTCGACGCGCACAGGTACGCGGAAATGCCCGGCGAGGATGCGTTCGAGCGCCTTCGCCGACAGCGGCCGCTGCGAGAGGAGCGTCGCCACGCGGGCAATCGCCTCGTCCTCGATGCGCCCCGCGCCGTCCCGCATCCGCTCCCGCAGGGCGTCGAATCCCAGTCCCGCCACCGACAGCACCAGCGGCAGAAAGCGGTTGCGGCGATCGCTTTCGTACTGCAGCGGCAGGCGGTACTTTTTCCACGCGAGGTAGAACTGCGCGACCGCCCGGTTGGCGAAGATGTCGAGCAAGGCACGCGCGGCTCGATCGCGGTGAATGCGCTCACGTTCCGAGATGCGCTCGGTGTAGTGGGCGGGCAAGGCGCCATGCACCCCCAGGAGCCCGATCGCATACGGCGTGATCTCGACCTTGCGCAAGCGGGGCGGTCCGACGTGGCTCTCGTCATCGTGCCGCCACGCCTCCAGGGCTTCGATCTCGGCAGGAGCGAAGCCCTGGTGCAGCGTATTGCGGAAACGGATGCGCGCCGACAGGGCATCGGCGCCGTGCCGGCGCTCGGTCCCCTCGTCGCGGAACAGGCCGTCGAGCAGACGTACGGCCTGAAAGAATTCAAACCGGTACGGCGCCTCGACGAGCTGCTCGATCAGGCCAGGATCGAATCGCCCGAGCGCGGCTCGCATCGAACGAGCTCCTCCCCTGTCCTGACCGAAACGAGCACGAGTTGCACGAAACTGTTCAGTTGCACGTAAAGACCGAGGAAACGGTCGATGACCCGCGCAAAGACGTCGAGACCGGCGCCGACGAAACTGTCCTCGTCGACCGTCAGGCGCACCTCGACCCCCCGAACGAAACTTGCGAAGGGACGCCCTGCCATCCAACAGGTCTTCTCCTGCTGCTCAATGCCGCGGATGCCGTCGATCTGGCGTCGCGACACGGCCGTCCGGCGCACATCATAAAGACCGAGCATTTCCTTGAAGGCAGCGAGGCCGTTCCCGGTAAGGGAAAGGTGATTGAGCGACAGGTGCGAGATCAGGCGCCACAGACCATCCCGTTCATGGCTGAAGCGACACGACATCGTCGGCACGCGCAGCAACCGGATCGCACGTGCCGCGCCGCCTTCGGCGTGGAGGTCGCCGCCCTCGAGGCCGATCGCGAGCCGCGCCGGAAGATCGCGGTTCGTGCACGTCAGCGACACGCTCAGGATGTCGGTGCCGGGCTTGAGCGGATCGAATCCGGTATCGACGATCGTGAGCGCGGTCTCGTAACCGGGACTGCGCTCCGCCACCTGTGCGTCGCGTTGTGCATGCCAGTAATGACCGTCCCGCTCAGGCGTTTCGCCGTGGCGCAGGGAAAAGAACGGGCGATATTCGGTCTGCGCCTCGCCATCCGGTCTGCGGCTCACGCGGCGCACCGCATCGATCGAGTAGACCTCGTAGGCATGCGCCTGTCGTCCGTCGGCGACCACGGGATACGTGGATGTGCGCCCCGTGAGGCGGATCGGGTCGCCGGGCCGCTGGAATAAATTGACGACCGGCACGCAGCCGAGCTTGAGCGAATCGCCGCTCAGTCCGCCGAGAAGCCGCGCGATCTCGCCGTCCGGTCGCACGTCCTTGAACGCGAAATGAATGCGGATCTGCCCCTCCCGACGCGCGTGCGCCGGCAGTCGGGCAAGAAGCACGTCGAAGAAGTTGTATTTCTCCGGAAAGGCGAAGTACTCGGTCAGGTGACGGTAGGCGTCGTGGGCGCTGTCGGGAAAATCGACGAGCGCTTCATCGGCCGCCAGACCGACCTCCCCGATCACCGCGCCCTCGACGGCATGCCAGACACCATCCCCGGTTTCCACCCACGTCCGCAACACCCGCAGGAACAGCGCATCACGCAGTGCGGCTGCGACGGACGGTTCCGCATCGATGTACAGGCGCACCCGCTCGACACCGCCCAACCCTCCGGCTCCCTGAACGGCCAGCCGCAACGACAGCATGCCCGAAACGCCGAGCGGCGCGCGCACGGCCGCAGGAATGCTCGCTACGGCCTGAAAGCGGAATTCCTCGATGCGCAGCGGCAACAGCTCGACCCGCCATGCGGTGCGGAAGCGACAGGAGACGCCATTCACCGGCCGCGACCGCAGCTCTGCTCCCCGCTCGAACACGACCGGACGCGAAAGTTGCGACTCCCCGCCCTCGCTGTCGAAATGCGCAATCGAGCATGCCGGGAAAGGGCATAGATAGTGCGGATACAGTACCTGCAGCAACGCCTCGGTAAACAGCGGGTACGAGTCTTCGAGTTTCTTCGATATACGGGCCGACAGCAGCGCGAAGGATTCGATCATCCGCTCGACATGCGGATCATCGCATCCCTCGCCGTTCAGCAGCAGTCGCGCGGCAATCTTCGGATAGCGCTCGGCGAACTCGCGAGAATGGCCGCGCAGAAATGCGAGCTCGCGCTCGTAATAGGGAAGGAGGTCTTCCATTTCAATTCTGACCGCTTCGCGGGGCCTGCCGATTGACCGAATAGAGAAGGGTCGTCGGCTGCAACAAAGCGTCGAAATTCACCGGCTCACGTGCGGGACGGACGACGAGCAAGGCCTTGATCGAAAAGTACAGCGCATTGACCGAGCGTCGATCCAATTCGAGCCGGACGTCGACATTGCGCAGCCGCGGCTCGTGACGGGCAATTGCCGTTTCGATCGAACGGCAGATCGCCGCACGATCGTGCGGATTGTTCAGACTCATCGCCGCGAAATCCCGCAGCCCGTAGGTGAGCGGCGATTGCGCCGCCTCGGGGTGAGACTGGGCCAGCGATTCATCCACCGTCGTGCGGGCATTGAGAAGCGCTTCAAGATCACGGGCAACCGAGTCCTTCAGCTGTTCGAGCGACAGCACGGGCCGGGTCGGGCCGGCCGGGCTGTCGTCGAACAGCTTGTCGAAGAAGGTCGGTTCGAACCCTTTCATGATGACGCCGCCGACCGGGCAGCCCCTGTGCCGCCCGTAAGCACCGGACGTATCAGCTCAGGCTCGGAGCGTTCTTCGCAAGGTTCCAGGCGCCCTGGATGTTCACCTTGCCCGACTTGCTGCCGTCGATATTGAGCTCGTCGTAGGTCCACTTCACCGCCGAATACTTCAGCGCGAAGGTTTCGGTAGGAATGCCTTCGCTCGACACGGTCGGCGATACCGACGAAATCAATACGTTCTTGAGCTCGATTTTCAGGTATTGGTGCCGGTTCTGCGCGCCGCTCGGATTTCCGGTGGTGTTCTTGCCACCGAACGCACGATAGAAATACACGATCGCGTCGTTGATGATGAGTCCCGAGGAGCAGGCCTGGTAGAGCTTTGGGCTGGCGCCGTCGATATCCTTCACGAAGATCATCTCGCCGTGTTCGCAGCGCTCGGCCGTGTGTCCGCCGGCGCTCGACGCCGTGGCCGATTTCGGCTGGCGGATGTTGTGCGACCACGAATACACCTCGACCTGGTCCTTGTGCTTGGTGTCGCGAGAATCGCCCTTGAGGTCGCTACCCTTGAATTCGATGTAGATATCCTTCATTGCCTTCAGATCCTTGTATTAGTCGAACAATCAGGCCTTGCCGGACTGCGGCAGCTCAGCAACCAGCCGCAGCGAAACCGAAAGCTCGTCGAGCTGGAAATGGGGACGGATGAACGAAACGGCGCGGTAGACGCCGGGGCGTCCGGGAACTTCGGCCACCTCGATGGAGGCCTCGCGCAGGGGAAACTGCGCCTTGGTTTCCTGCGAAGCCGTGTCGTCGGCGGTGACGTACTGGTCGATCCACCGCTGCAGGTACATCTCGACGTTGGCGGCACTGGCAAAACTGCCGATCTTGTCGCGCATCATCGCCTTCATGTAATGCGCAATGCGGCACACGGCGAAGATGTACTGCAACTGTGCCGAGAGCGAGGCGTTGGCATTGGCCGCATCCGTGTCGTAACGCCGTGCCTTCTGCGTCGACTGCGCACCGAAGAAGGCCGCGTAATCGGTGTTCTTGCAGTGGACGAGCGGGATGAAGCCGAGATCGCTGAGTTCCTTTTCGCGCCGGTCGGTGATCGCCACCTCGGTCGGGCACTTCAGCGCCACCTCGCCTTCACCCGTGCGGAAGGTGTGCGCCGGCAGGTCCTCGACCAGGCCGCCCCCTTCCACGCCGCGGATTGCCGCGCACCACCCGTGGTTCTCGAAAGCGTTGGTGAGGCGCGCCCCGAAAGCGAAGGCCGCGTTGCACCACAGGTACTTCGAGTGATCCGCGCCGTCGACGTCCTCGACGAAATTGAACCCCTCGGTGGTGGTTCCGTCGATCGGGTTGTACGGCAGGCGCCCGAGAAAACGCGGTAGCGTGAGACCGACGTAACGCGCATCCTCCGAGTCGCGATAGGATTTCCACTTCGCGTATTCGACGGTATCGAACACCTTCGACAGGTCCCGCGGCCTGCTCAGCTCGACGTAGGATTCGAGACCGAAGAGTTCGGGCGAGGCAGCCGTGATGAAAGGCGCATGTGCGGCGGCGGCGACGTGCGACATCTGTTCGAGCAGGTAGAGATCTTCCGGCTGGCGCGTCATGTCGTACTGGCCGAGCAGGACGCCGAAGGGTGAGCCGCCGAAGGTGCCGAACTCCTCCTCGTACACCTTGCGGAAGAGCGCACTCTGATCGAACTCGATCGCGGTCTTGAAGTCCTTGACGAGATCGCGCTTGGTCGCGTTCATCATCTTGATCTTCAGCTGGGGACCCGTCGAAGTCTGGTGGCAGAGATAATGCAGCCCGGTCCAGGCACTCTCCAGCGCCTGGAACTGGGCGGCATGCATCACCTCGCTGAGCTGCGCCGAGATGAGCCGATCGAGATCGGCCAGGCGTGCATCGAGCGAGGCGGAGAGGTTTTCGGACACGACGACCTCGCCGTCCAGGACCTGCCTGGCCAGCTCTCCGATAATGTCCCGAGCATGGCTGCGTTCCGATTCCGAGCGGGCGACCCGGCTCTCCTCGATGATGCGATCCAGCAGGGGAATGTCGGCCCTGCCGCTGACCGGATCGGCGGACGTTTGCGCCATCGTGCTCATTGCTCTTCCCCCGAGTCGCCGGTGGGGGCACTGGCACCGATGGAGCGCAACTTCTCGGTGTTACCGAGGACGTCGCTCAGAAGGTCGTCGAGTTTCTCGTTGCCCGCCAGCTTGTTGCGAAGTTCCGCGAGCCGGGCGCGCGCTTCCAGCAATTTGCGCAAGGGCTCCACCTGACGCGCAACCGACTCGGGGCGAAAGTCTTCGAAACTGCGGAACGTGAGATCGACAGCCAGTTCGCCGCCCTCGTCGGACAGCCGGTTCTTGACCCGGAATGCCGCTCGCGGCGCGAGGGCGTCCATCACGTCGTCGAAGTTATCGACGTCGATCGCGACGAATTTCCGGTCGCGCAGCTTTGCCTCGCCGGCCTCGCTTTGTCCCGCGAAATCGCCGAGGACGCCCGCCACAAACGGCAATTCCTTCTGCTCGACTGCGTCACCCTTTTCCACGTCGTAGGTGAGCTGCACACGCGGCGGCCTGACCTTCTGCAGACGCTTCTGAATACTTTCCTTCCTGGACACAATAGCCTCCTGGCAAGTCACCGGCGCGCCCTGCGCCGCCCCCGTCGGTGTCGCTTACTTCAGCGCGCCGAACGGCCCCGAACCGCTCGCGGCAGTCGCTGCGGGCGGCTGCCCTGCGCTCGCGGCAGGCATGGTTTTCTTCACGCGAGCCTTCGGCTTGACCTTCGGCTTCTGATTCTTCTGGCGCTCTTCCTCCAGCCGGCGCGCTTCGAGCTCTTCCGGCGTGGGAGGGGGAATGAGCACCGATTCGCCCAAGGACTCGCGCATCACCTTGGCCAGCGCAACAGCGTCGCCGCGCGCGGACCCCGTCATTTCCGTGTCATTGCGCAAATCCGCCAGGGATTCCGTCGCCACGCGCAGTCCGCTCACGGCCCGCACGCTCTTGGCGACGCGATCCGCGGGGTCGCGTTGCAGCACCTCTCCTGCCGCCACGATCGCTTCGCCGTATTTGCCGCCATCGAACTGGATCCGCGCGATGCGCACCCACGGCTCCTTCGACTCGGGACCGAGTTCCGCTGCCTTCGACAGCAGGCCTACAGCCTCATCCCGCTTGCTCTCGGAAAGCAGCTGATCGACCTGTACGGTCGTCGTCTTCAGGTACTGCGAATAGTCGTCCTGAGACATCTTCTGCGGCGTCGACGCACACCCCGTAACAAGCAGAGCCATCGCCAGAGCGGCCACCTTTCCCGGATTTCCGATCGTCATTACAAACCCCGAAAAATTGTTTCGTCATAACGGCATTGCGCCGCAAAGCCCGGCATAGTACATTTGCATCGACACAAAATGCAATCCTTTGGCATTCTTTTTTATGCTATATGCGTCCACAGATGATTCCTGCGCAGGATCGGCAAGGCTCTTGCCCGTCTCCCTGCTTGCCGCACTCACCGCCATCCTGATTCCCCTGGCGGCCGGCTGTTCGACCGTGTCGGCACTG
The DNA here is from genome assembly GCF_900156155.1 of Aromatoleum tolulyticum. Classification (GTDB taxonomy): domain Bacteria; phylum Pseudomonadota; class Gammaproteobacteria; order Burkholderiales; family Rhodocyclaceae; genus Aromatoleum; species Aromatoleum tolulyticum. Next base: position 202,418 of record NZ_FTMD01000008.1, on the reverse strand, counting down.
CAGATCGCCGGAACCGTGGCGGGCGTGGCGCTGGAAGCGGCCGGACTGAAGAAGGCCGACGAACGTCCCGCCGCCGAGACCGTGCATCCGGTCGCGATGACCTTTTCGACAGGCCCTGCGACCAATGCCACCCGCAACGGCGAAGCGCTCGCCCTTGTCGTGCGCATCTACCAGCTGCGCAGCAACACGGCTTTTGCGCGTCTCACCTACGCACAGGCCAGCACACCCGAAGCCGAACGCGGTGCGCTGCAGGATGACCTGGTGACGGTGCGCGAGCTGACCCTGCTGCCCGGCAAGACCTACCGGTTCGAGGAACAGGTGCCGGACCAGGTGAAGGTGATAGGCGTCGCGGCACAGTTCCATCACCCTGCCGCAAACCGCTGGAAACTCGCCTTCGATCGCGAGGCATCGCAAAAGACCGGCATCGCGATCGCATTCCACGCCTGCGCGATGACAACCGGGACCGGCGAACTCGCCCAACCCGCAACAACAGCCTCCGTCCGCTCGCTGTCGGGCGTCCGCTGTACCTGACCGAGGAAACGCAAAACACCGTGACACCCCACAAGATCCTATGGGGCGAAGGACTCTTCCTCCGCCCGCAGCATTTCCAGCAGCAGGATGCCCGTCATGAGACCGGCATCCGCAGGGCCATGCTGACGGCCGAACCATTCGCCTGGGGCGTACGCGCACTGGAGATCGATCGCGATGCGCTCACGAGCGGGTCATTGCGCATCGACCGTCTCGACGTGGTGCTGCCCGATGGCGAAATCTATCTCGCGCCGGGGGAGGACCGTCTTCCGCCACCGCTCGCGCTCGATCAGCTCGACTGGGGCGCCGGCCACGTCGATCTCCACCTGGCGCTCCATCACCTGCGCGACTTCGGCAACAACTACGACTCGGGCGACGGCAACGCCACCGGTTGCCGTTACGTGCTCGACACCTGCCAGGTGTCGGACCTGTTCACGGACGCTGTCCAGGCCGAAGTCGGCGTGCTGCGCAAGCAGGCACGGCTGATCGCCGGCACACAGGCGCCCGATCAATACCTGACGCTTCCGCTCGTGCGCATCCGCAGGACCACGACCAACGGCTACGAGATCGACCCGGCCTTCATCGCGCCGAGCCTGCGCGTAGACAGTGCTCCGGCCCTGCACCTGATGTTGCGGCGTCTGCTCGATTCCCTCCAGGCGAAGGTGGACGCCCTGTATGGCTTCCACCGCGAGCCGTCGAAGAATGTCATCGAATTCCGTTCCGGCGACATCGCATCCTTCTGGCTGCTGCATACGGCGAGCAGCGCCTTTGCGGCCCTCGCACACATCCACAGGAATCCGTCGCTCCATCCCGAGCGCCTGTATCAGGAACTGCTCCGCCTCGCGGGCGGGTTGATGACGTTCTCGAAGACGCACACGCTCGCCGACCTGCCCGCCTACGAGCACGGACGGCCGACGTCGTGCTTCGGGAAGATCGACGGGATACTGCGCAATCTGCTCGAAACCGTGATCTCGACGCGCTATTTCGCGATCAGCCTGGACGAGCAGAAACCCTCGTTCCATCTGGGGCGCGTCGATTCGGACAAGATCACGCAAGACACCCGGTTCTTCCTCGCGGTGTCGGCAACGCTGCCGCTGTCGGAGATCATCGAGTCGGTGCCCGCGCGCTTCAAGGCCGGCGCGCCCGACGACGTCGACAAGCTCGTGCTCTCGGCCATGGGCGGCGTCTCGCTCACGCACTGCGCCCAGGTACCGCCCGCGATCCCGGTGCGCCCGGGGGCCTGCTACTTCAGCCTGGATCCGCACGGCCCTCTCTACGAACGCATGCTCAAGGCGCGCAGCATCACGATCTACGCGCCGGCCGGCTACCCCGAACTCAAGCTCGAACTCATCGCCGTCATTTCATGAACGCCAATCCGTCAATCTTCGCCGAGAACGCCCCTGCCCGCACGGCGCACACGTCTTCCGCTGCCAGGAGCACGCTTGCGGACCTGCTGTACGAGGGCTTCTACATGGTGTTCCTGCTGAAGAACAACAAGACGCCCCGCGACGCGCGCGAGTTTTCCGAGAGCGTCACGGGCTTCCTCACCGACTTCGAACGGCAGGCAAAGAAACAGGACTTCGCGCCCGAGGACATCTTCGATGCGAAGTACGCCTTCTGCGCAACGGTCGACGAAGCCATCCTGTCCTCGCGCCTGTCCATCCGCGACGACTGGGAGCGGCGCCCGCTGCAGCTGAGCCTGTTCGGCGACCAGCTCGCGGGTGAATACTTCTTCGACAAGCTCGGCGCGGCCCGCGACGCCGGTGCGCGGCGGATACAGGCCCTGGAAGTGTTTCACATGTGCCTGCTCCTGGGCTTCCGTGGCAAGTACCTGCTCGAAGGCCCCGAGAAGCTGGCTTACCTGACGGCCCGCCTCGGGGAGCAGATCGCCCACATCAAGGGCCGCAAGGCGAGTTTCGCCCCCCACGGTGCGCGCCCCGACAGCATCGTGCACGAACTGCGCCGCAGCCTGCCCGCGTGGGTCACCGTCGCGGTGGTGGCACTCAGCGCGCTGGTCGCGTACATCGGCATCCGCACCCACCTTGCGCACGAAACTCAGGCGACCCTCGCCGAATACCGCGACATCATCAAGCTTGCCGCGAAGCGTCCCCACATCACCATCACCCTGCCCTGAACACGATGCAAGGCACCGTCTTAGAGGCATTGCTGTCCCAGGATTCGCGGCTGGTCGAGATCCGCTCGGCAGCGCCGGCGCCGCTGCTCGTCGAAAGCATGTCGGGGCGCGAAGCCATCAACGAGCTGTTCCGCTTCGACGTCGACTGCGTCGCGACGAATGCCTACCTCCCGCTGTCCGAACTGCTCGGGATCCAGTTTTCACTGCGCCTGCGCCTCGCCGACGGGCACCTGCGGACATGGCACGGGTACTGTACCCACGCGGCGCCGCTCGGCAGCGACGGCGGACTCGCGCGCTACCGCCTCACCCTCGAGCCCTGGCTTGCACTGCTCGCCCAGGGACGGCGCAACCGCGTCTTTCAGGATCTCGACCTGCGCGGCCTGTGCGATGCCTTGTTCGCTGGCTACCGCATGCACGCGAACTGGCGCTTCGACCTCACCCGGACGCTGCGCCAGCGCGCTCTGCGCATCCAGCACCGCGAGAGCGATTTCGACTTCCTCCTGCGACTGCTCGCCGAAGAGGGCATTTCGTTTCGCTTCGAGCACGAGCAGACGGAGCAGGACGACAAGACCGCCGAACGCGCGCGCCACTGCATGGTGCTCTTCGACCACCGCGCCGCACCGGCGCCGGGGCCTCAGGAGCGCATCCGCTTCCATCGCGCCGACGCCACCGAAGCCGACGACACTATCCAGACTCTGACGGACGAGCACCGCGTCGGCGCCAACGCCGTCAGCCGCAGCTCGTGGAATTACCGCGCCCTGGTTGCAGCGGCCGCGCAGGCCTCCGGCGGGGCCGGCGACAGCGACCTGCCCGCGCTCGAGGATCATGACGGCAGCGGCGCATCCCGCTACGCATCGGAAGCCGAAGCCGCCGAGCACGCCGGACTCGTCCTCTCCGGGCACGAGGCGCGCTACCGGCGCCTCGGAGGCGGTGGCAGCGTGCGCAGCCTGGCCGCGGGCACGCATTTCACGCTGGAGGGGCACGCCCAGTTCTCAGGCGAAAACGCGAGCTTCGCCGTCCTGAGCGTCGAGCACCGGGCTGCGAACAATCTCGGCAGCGGCGTAGCGGCGCTCCTGCCGACCCGCGGCGTCGAGCGAGGAAGCTACCGCAACGAATTCGTCCTCCAGCCCTCGGCAGCCCCCATCCTGCCCACGCCGCGCAGAAAGCCGGCCGCTCAGCCAGAAACCGCCCTCGTGGTCGGCGAAGCCGGCGCCGCGCTGACTACGGATCGCGATCATCGCATCCGGATCCAGTTCCACTGGCAACGTGGCGAACGCCCCAACCCGGGCGGCCTTGCGACGACCAACCTGCCTAACGGCGACGAACACGCGCCCGGCGACGAGCGCAGCGGCATCTGGGTGCGCGTGGCCGAATGGCTGTCGGGCCCCGACTGGGGCAGCCACTTCCTGCCGCGGACCGGCACCGAAGTGCTGATCGACTTCGTCGATGGCGACATCGACCGCCCGCTCGTCGTCGGCCAGCTCTATGGCGGCATCGATCTACCCCCCTTCAGCGCGGGCGAGGCGAGCGGCGCCAACCACCCTGGCGTGATCTCCGGCTGGAGCAGCGACACTCACGCGGGGAACGGACAGGGCTTCAACCAGTGGCTCGCCGACGACACGCCGGGACAGCTTCGCACCCGCCTCGCGACCAGTCACGCGGCGTCGCAACTGTCGCTCGGCCATCTGGTCGAGCAGGCACCGCACAGCCTCGTGCGCGGCCCATGGCGCGGCGCCGGCCTCGAACTGCGCACCGACGGCTGGCTGGCCCTGCGCGCCGGAGACGGCGTGCTCATCTCATCCACCGCCCGCCCGCAGGGCGCATCGACCCAGATGGACGTCGCCGAGGCGGTCGCGCAGCTGCGCGGCGCCGAGCAGACGGCGCAGGCCCTTTCCGACGCCGCGATGGCGCAATCTGCCCGCCCGCTTGCCGCCAACACCAGGCAGAGCGCGTTCATCGACGCCATCGATGCCGCGCGCGAAGGGCACTTCAACGGCAGAATCGGCGGACAGGATGCCATGAAGGCCCGCCCCGGCAGCCGCGAGCCCGATGCCCCCACGGAACGCTTCGCACAGCCATTCATCGTCACCGAAGGGCCGGACGACATCGGCCTGTCCACCCCGGCCAGCACGCTCCTCTTCGCCGGTGCCCACCTTCACGCAACGGCGCAGAAGGACTTCCACGCCGCTGCTGCCCGCAGCTTCAGCGCCACGGTCGGCGCCGGCGCGAGCTGGTTCAGTCACTCCGGCGGGATCAGGAGCATCGCGGCGGCCGGCAGCCAGACGATCCAGGCGCACACCGACGCGATGGAGATCCTCGCGGACCAGTCGGTAAGCGTCACCAGCTCGAACGACGAGATCCACGTCCTCGCCAAGGACCGCATCGTGCTGCAGGCGGGTCAGTCATCGGTGACGCTGCAGGGCGGGGATATTACTTTCGCCTGCCCGGGGACGTTTTCGGTGAAGGGGGCGGGGCACGCGTTCGAGGGGCCGGCCACGAATCCCGTCGCCGCTGCTCACCTACCCTCCGACAAAGTCAGCGTCCCACCCGAGAACGTCGAATTCCGCTATGCGTACCACGACGGAGAACCCGTCAAGGGTGCGGAGTATTCCGCCTATCTGTCAGACGGCTCCACGCGACACGGCCGCCTCGACGAGCAGGGTTACATGCACCTGGAAAACGTCAAACCCGGAGGCGTCGAGATCCGTGTGGGCAGCGACATCCGGCCCTACACGAATTTCAAGCTGCCGGCCCGGCCGGATGAAGACCTCGACACCTGGATCAAGGGCTGAGTGTTGTTGCGGGGTGCCGCATGAGCTCTCCATCCTGGCGACGGATGCTGAACAACAGATCAATGCGAATAACTAGTCATGGATGAAATCCTCGATCGCACCTGGAACGGCATGGGCGAAGCCTGGGAGTGGCTTCGCGGCGTCATCCTCGGTGAATGGGAAGATAACAAGTCCACCAGCCAGATAGTCAGCGATGCGCTGGCCGGCATGATGCCCGGCATCGGCAGCGTCATCACCTTACGCGATCTGATTGCCGTCATCGTGCGTCTGGCCAAGCATCCCGAGAAGCGCGAAAACGTCGACGAGTGGATTCTGCTCATCGCCATGCTGTTCCCGCTGATCATGACCGTCCTCGGTGCAGTCGTAGTAGGCGTCGGCGCCTTGGTCGGTGCGGAGCTGGGTGGCTTCCTGCGAGCCGTGGCCCTGATGCTGGTGAAGAAAGGCGGCGTCGGGCTGAAGGCCATCCTCGAGTTTCTCCAAGGGCACGGCTACGGCAACGCGGCCGCGGCCCTCGGCGAAATCAAGTTCAGCCGGTACCGGCAGGCAGTCGTCGATGGCTTGAACGCACAGATCGACAAGCTCACCAACCTTGTGCACGAATTCCAGACCCGCCTGAAAGCGCTTTCTCCCGACTCCCTTCCCCGCTGGCTTCCTGGGCGCGCGCGGATGATGCAAGCCATCGCTTATGCCCCAACCCTCATCAAGCAACTCGAACAAGTTCGAGCCACCGGGCGCAGGATGATCCCGCTGGCGCTCATCGAGATGGACAATCGCCTCGCGGCGCTTCTGGCCGGCAACCTGCGTGCCGCCACACAAGCCACCCACATGATCATCAGCGGCCAATCGGCACCAAAGGTCAAACGTGCAGTCCCGGATGAGCACCACCCCGGACGCGGTCGCACTGCAACGCCCGAACCAGGCAATACTCGTCGTCTGCCGGAACGTAGGATCGTCGAATTCCGCGTTCCGAAGCATCGCCAAGAATTCAAGTACGTCAACAACAAAGGAATTCCGGTTGGTGCGAAGCCGTTTCACGAGGGGAAGACCGTTCTTGAAAACCCCCAGCTAAAGGCCAAGGATTGGCGAAAACACCGTGGAGCTACCGAAGAGGGTTACCCGGATCTGACAGCACCGGATTACAAGGGACGGCCAACCACTCACTACGACACCTTCTCGGGCTTACGCAAAGCCGACCTTCAACCCGGCGACACAATGGTTCGGGTCGTCGCTCACGACGCAGAACCGTATTCCGACTCTGGCGCGTTCTGGACCCGTGAGCTTCCCGAAGATGGGCGACAACTGCGCGCAAACACTGCCGTTAAGGAAGCTTGGAACAAGGATGGAAGTTACGTTGAGCTAACCGTCCCGCCGACAGGCCATCCGGTATGGAAGGAGTTAGGGCAACACCCCGACAATCCTTCGCTCAAGGGCTGGGAGGGGCCAGCCGCCTCCCAGCGATACGAATTCACTGATCCGAACACAGGCAAGACCGTTCCCGACCACTTTTATCTGGCCGGAGGTTCCGAACAACTGTACTTCGATCCGAAGCAGATGGAAGTCCTCAAGAAACGCGGCTTCATCAGCGAACGCAAACCGACCAATTTCAAAGATTATGATCCCTCTGTAGTGAATGCAGATGGCAGCCGTGGCAACATCATTCATGTCGACAGCCTGCTGTTCGAGAACATCCCTCTCGATCAGGCCGTTCTTCCTCCCCAAGGCTCAAGACAACTTGCATACCAATGACACCGGAAACCGAAAAACAGCTGCGCAAGGCATGGCTCAAACAGAAATTCGGATCGTGGGATTACCATGAGGAGCTGCTGCGACTTCATGACGAGTACCTCACGAGTCTGAAACGCCATTGGTCAGATCCCGAGCTGCAGAAGCGCCACCCAGGAGACTACCAGGGCATGATCAGCCCCGTATTCTTCAACTTGGACCGCATCTCCAAACCCGGAACCATTCCACGGAACTCATGGAAGGCGGGAAAGGAAACCGGTTGGGCCAACACCATTTCCTACAATTTCAATCGCGGCATGGACTACGCCGGGGTAAACGAATATCAAGAATTGTCTGGAGCGGAACGACAAAGGCTGAACGAGCTAGTTGGGCAAATGCTGCGCATTCAAGAGAATATTCGTATTACCGTAGAAGATGGATGGGATGATGACGACATATTGGACACCGACTTGACTGGCCCCATCGACTGGCCTTCGAACTGGATGAATGAACTGCCGGCGGAGGTCGTTGCTGCCGCACTCGGGCCGGTTTCGAAGTCGCGCCCCAACGTCGGCGCAGGAGAGCCCTGCCCCGCGGCCGGTTGGTGGTTCACGCCTGCCAAGGCCGACAGCCGACGCTATTTCCGGCAGGGCGAGGTGATGCCCGCGCTCGGCGGCGATTACGGCGACACCTACTGGCAGTGGTCGCCGGACCAATCCGCGCCGCGGCTCTGACCGCACGGTCGGCAGCCCCTCCGGAGTGACCGTGCATTGGCCTTCAGCGTCTATCCGCCACCGCTCGGATTGAAACGCGCAGAACGGGTGCATTGCGGTTTCCGTCCGGAAGGATTCGCTGCCGGGGCCGGACAGGATCGTCCCGATGGGGCAGTTGGCGATGCAGTCATCGCCAGCGGCAAGCCGCAGATCGTCAAATCCGGCGGCATGGAGTTCGAGCTGCGCGCGACCGGCTGGACCGATGCCAATGGCGTGTGGGGCTATCTCCGCATGCCCGGCCCCGCCGTCATCCAGACCGCCCGCCTCGGCGCCCGCGAGCTTGCCGCCAAGGACGAACGCGATCCGATCCCCGACACGCCGACCCATCAAGAATGAGCGAATTCACCTACAACTGCGACACCCTCCCCTGCGACGAAGAGCGCCGTCGCATCTTCTACATGCTGAAGAAGAACTCCTCCTACACCGCCTGGGCGCGGGTCGGGAACTACTACGACCGCTGGATGGAGACCTACAGGAAGGCATACGAGGAAGCACGCAGCGCCAATCGGTCAGAGCTCTTTTTCTACAGCTACCCTGTCGATTTCCGCAACTACTGCGGCTTTGCCGAATGTCTCAAACGACTGAGGCGCGGCGACAAACGCCCCTTCAAGTTTCTCGGACAACATGGCTACTTCTATCAGGCAAGAATCCCGATGAATCACTGGGACCACATCCTGGTTCTCGAGCAAACCGGCGATGTCATTGTCAAGGAGATGATTTCCCCGTTGTGGTCGGCATTCGACGCCGACCTTGAAAACCTCGCCCGATCCTGGGGAGAGATCGCACGCTATATCCTCGAAGACCGCTACATCGACACCGCTGCACCACTGGGACTGATGGGCTTCCGCGGCCCGGATTTCCTGCGCGACAGGACCACGCTCCCCGACAGTCCCCTGCCGCCCGTGCCGCGGGCCGAACCGGCGCAGCTGATCAAGAGCGGCGACCTGGTGCCGTGTTCGGGCATCTGGGAGCCGGTCAGGGCCGATTTCTCCGAGGGCTTCCTCGGCCTGTTCCGCAAACCGATGATCCCGCCGGGCGCGCGCCTTCCGCTCGACGGCACGATGAATTACCTGCATGGCGGATCACCCGCGCCCAACATCTCCTTCGAAGGCGACTCGCCTCGCGACGACGGCCGCCCCACCGTGTGGCAGCTGCTCTGGCGCGACGACCGCTATGAGGACGGCACCATCCCGGATGAGGAGGCCGGATATACCTTCCGCTGCCCCGAACATCCCGCACCGCCGTGGGAGGAATTCTGGCCTAGCGAGACGGACGGCGCACACTCGCCTTCCGCCGATGCCCGCCTCAACGTCCCCGCCGGCCAAGCCTGCCCCAAGGCCGGATGGTGGTTCTCGCCCGCCCAGGCGAACAGCCGACGCTACTTCCAGGACGGGGAGCTCATGCCCGCGCTCGGCGGCGATTACGGCGACACTTACTGGCAGTGGTCTGCGGAACAGGCGCCGCCTGCATGACCGCCCTCCCCCATCACGGCACGATGATCCATCCATGACTGACAGCACTCCTCACTTCGACTCCTATTCGCCTTCGGGCCGGATCAGCTGGCGATTGCCCGCGTACACGCTGCTAGGCGCAGCACCGGCGGTCGCCGCCGCGGCGTGGCTGTACGCCAAAGCGCTCATGCTGGGGCTTTCCGTCATGACGGCCCCGATTGCCACTCTCATCTTTGCAGTGATCTGCTCGTTCGCGATCATGCTGGCGCTGGAGGGCGGACATTCACGTTCGGTGGGGGTCAACACGGCCCTTGCGCCGGTGCTGAGCCTGTTTGCCCTGTGGGTGCGCTGGGTGGTGACGTTTAATGAGCTCGGCTCGGCCGAGGCATTGAAGTTCGCCTCGTCCGGCGTGACGGGGTGGGCTGCCATGCTGTGGCATCGAGCCGTCGAGGCGGCCATGCGCAATCCGGCGACCTTCGCACCGACGATGCAATGCATCATCTGGTTGCTGGAATTGGCGATAGTCGGCCTTATCTGCACGTTCGTTGCGCGCAGCACGGCCCGTGATCCATACAGCGAATCCGCCGGCCGCTGGGCCACTCCGGTGACGGGGCGAGAGTTGTACTGGAACGGCCGACACAGCAGCGAACTGGCCCGCGAGCTCGCCACGCAGGGGCCCCAACTGCTTGCTTCGATGGAGGTCGCGACCAGCCTCGAAACGATGATGACGGCCTCGGAATGGTGGACCGTATCGGTCCAGGGACGTGCAGTGCGCGCCGACCCGGCGGCCCGGTGGCTCACCGTGTCGATCCTGACACACCGTAGAACTCCGAATGGGGAGATCAAGACAAGAACCACGGACGTCGTGACGGCGTGGCACGTCACCGCCGAGGACTATGTCCTGGTGATGCAGCACGTGGCGCCCGGCGAACGGCATGGCGAGTCCTGGACGAGTGCCGGCCGGCCGACCCCGCGCGAACTGGAATCAGCCGTCGCCGCCCTGAACACGAACGCCTATTCCGAAGCGATCGCGCTGGCGGCTTCGCACTGCCAGCACCCTGAACCGCTGGTCAAGACCGACGCCTTGCGCGTCTGCGCGCTCGCCCATTCCGGGCTTGCGCAGTGGGAGCAGGCTTTTGCCCATTTCCATGCACTCTTCGAATATGAACCCTCGGCCTTCAATGCCCTGCAGGTGGCGACCACCTCGGTGATGACCGGGGAGTTGGCACGCGGGCAGGCATGGTTCGAGAAGGCCGACGCGCTCAATCAGGAATCGCGCGAAATGTCGGCGGCACGGCTGCGCACGGGGTTCATCTCGGCGCTGGAAAAACGCGGTGAATTCGCGGCAATCCTGCCTCATCTGAACTGGCTGGCCGACGCGTACCGATCCGTAAACTTGACCGACTCGACGCTTCTCTGGACATGGGGCTTGCCTTTCTTCCCCGAGTTTCTGGCGCGCTCGCTGCCGGTCCTGCGCCGGTGCATGTCCGAATCCGAGGTGCGCGACTGGTACTTGAAGATGTACGAAGCACTCGACGCGAACGGCAAGAGCGCGCTCGACGAGCATCTTCAGGAAATGTGCGGCACATCGGCCTGAGCTTATCGGGCGCAACGGGGCCAGCCACGGCATGGTGACTATGTCGCAGATCCGGGCAATGCCACTCCTCGCGCGTCCCCATCAATGATGAGCGAATTCACCTACCACCGCGACACCCTCCCCTGCGACGAAGAGCGCCGCCGCATCTTCTACATGCTGAAGAAGAACTCCTCCTACACCGCCTGGGCGCAGGTCGGGACCTACTACGACCGCTGGATGGAGACCTACAGGAAGGCATACGAGGAAGCACGCAGCGCCAATCGGTCGGAGCTCCTTTTCTACAACTACCCCGCCGATTTCCGCAGCTGCTGCGGCTTTGCCGAATGCCTCAAACGACTGCGGCGCGGCGATAAGCGTCCCTTCAAGTTTCTCGGGCAGCACGGCTATTTCTGTCAGGCAAGCATCCCTATAAGTCACTGGGGACAGATTCTGGCTTTCGAAAAGACCGGCGATGTCATCGTCGACGAGATGGCGTCCCCGCTGTGGACAGACTTCCAGATCGACCGTGCCCATGTCGCCCGATCCTGGGCAGAAATCGCACGCTATATCCTCGAAGACCGCTACATCGACACCGCTGCACCGCTGGGACTGATGGGCTTCCGCGGCCCGGATTTCCTGCGCGACAGGACCACGTTCCCTGACGGTCCCCTGCCGCCCGTACCGCTGGCCGAACCGGCGCGGCTGATCAAGCGCGGCGACCTGGTGCCGTGTTCGGGCATCTGGGAGCCGGTCAGGGTCGATTTCTCCGAGGGCTTCCTCGGCCTGTTCCGCAAACCGATGATCCCGCCGGGCGCGCGCCTTCCGCTCGACGGCACAATGAATTACCTGCATGGCGGATCGCCCGCGCCCAACATCTCCTTCGAAGGCGACACACCTCGCGACGACGGCCGCCCCACCGTGTGGCAGCTGCTCTGGCGCGACGACCGCTATGAGGACGGCACCATCCCGGATGAGGAGGCCGGATATACCTTCCGCTGCCCCGAACATCCCGCACCGCCGTGGCAGGAATTCCGGCCCGGCGGGGCAGACGGCGCACACTCGCCTTCCGCCGATGCTCGCCTCAACGTGCCCGCTGGCCAGCCCTGCCCTAAGGCCGGATGGTGGTTCTCACCCGCCCTGGCGAACAGCCGACGGTATTTCCAGGAAGGGGTGCTAATGCCCGCGCTCGGCGGCGATTACGGCGACACCTACTGGCAGTGGTCACCGGACCAATCCGCGCCGCGGCTCTGACCACATGACTCCCCTGATCCCACAGGAAATCTACCTGATCGAACGCTACACCAGCGCGGAATACTTCAAGAAGCTGCGCGACGCCTTCGCCGAGACGGTGCAGGCCGCCGAGGACGCCCTGGCGGAGATCATGCGCACCCTGCCGCGCGAATACCGTCGCCGCCCGCGCTGGCAACAGCCGGACATCACCTGGGGGGGCGTCGTGCTGCCGAATTTCCGCGACACGCTCCAGATGGTGGAGGGCGCCTATCTCGCCTTGTTGCGCGGCGACCTTTCTGCCATCGAGATGGCCGGCAATGTCAACACCGCGTTCGCCGGCCAAGGGAGGGATTATCCTTGTGACTGGATGCCCTCCGCATTCTTGACACGCTTCATGAACGGCTATGTGAAGAGCAGCACGTATGCCGGCAACATCGCCTTTACCGCATTCATCGGTTGGATCAAGGGTAGCTTGTCCACCCGCTACAACGCAGACAGCCGCGGCCCGCTGAATGCCCCTCCGTCCTGGCCGATCTACCGGCTCAATCCTGCAGTTCGCGTCGCCACCGACGAAACGGTCAAGGTCACCGGCGTCTATCTGCCCGACGCCGACGACAGTTGCGCCCAGTTCTTCTACGCCGGCCCGCCTGCAACGTCCGCCTCGGTCGGCTACGACCCCAACACAGGCCAGAATATCGACGAGGTCGACACCGTGTGGACGCTCGTCGAGCGTGTGGCGGACGGCGGCGGGGGCGTGCCCGGTGATGATGCGTCAAGCGACGCGGGCGTCCATCTACGCATATCGCGTAGCATATCGGCATTATCACGCACATACCTCCCATCCCCGCCGGCGCATCAGAACCAAACGCAAGGTCGTTATGCACTTCCCCGCCACAGCGGCGAGAACGATGACGCCGCCGGATGGCAGACCCAACCGATGCTCCCTGCAATCCTGGTCCTGCTTTCGCTGCCTGCCACATTTTTCGCCATCGCCTGGGCGGCCCTGCAGCCGCCGGTCGTTGCCGGCGTGTTCTACCTCGCCAGCCTGACCGTATGGCTTATCCATTGCGCATGGCGGCACTACGTCACGAAGACCCCTACGCTGCCCATTCCCGGTGTGCTGGCGGCGCTGGCCCCCTTTTCCCTGAGCGTGAGCCTGGGCCGCCGCCTGTTTCCGCTGGCTGACGGCATTCTGCAAAACGCTATCTCAGTGCTCGTTTGCCTGCTTGCCATCAGCTTGCCGGGAGCGCTCCATTCGCGTCTTGAGCGCCTGCGCTTCCTGCGCGACACAGAAACGCCGTCGCCGCCCCCCTTAATCGCCCCGCCAGCGCCTGAGATCGAGTGGTGCAATCTGCCCAATGGCCTACGTTTTCGCACCACCGAGGGTGGCGAAATCTGCATGGGCGGCCCCGTCACCTCCTACCACCTCTTCTCCAACGGCATCGTGCTGGGTACCGGCGCCCTGACCCTCTCAGCCGATGGCCGCTACGCGGCCTGCGATGATCTGCGCCACGGCAAGCCCGTCATGCTTGCCGACCTGGAAAACGGCATTGTCCGTAACTGCGAAGAGGATAGCGAGGTTCAAGCGATCCGCGCTGCCGGACCGCAGCTTTCCGAAGTGAAGCATCTCCTGAGGCGGCCGGGTAGCGTCCAATATGTTCGCGTCCACGGTCTTTGGGTGGGGCCGGACTGGGAGATTCCGCCGGTCAGGTTCATCGTCCCGGACCTGCAGGGTCGAACGCGGCTTTACATGGAGCGCAGGCTGGACGAGGCGGCACTGCAGGCGGCCGACGACCCTCTGGCCCACCTCCTGAAAGGGGATTACACGCTCAGTCTCGACGGCGAACCGCTGCCCGTACGTGCGTTGTCGCCGAAGGGCATCGTGTGGAGCGAGGACGGCGACATGCTGCTGGTACCGGCTCTTCCCACCCAGCCCGGCACTGCCGGCAGCCATTGGCTGTGGCGGCGAGAGGGACCGTCCGGCTGGGTCGATCCCCTGAGGTGGAACGTGAATGACAGTCTGCCTTCCGGCGACATGCGCGGAGTGAGCGCCATCGACGCTGAGGGCTACTGGGCTGAGCTGAACATGAACCGCCCAAGCGATACCGGCTATCCGCAGCGCACGCTCCACTTGCGTTTTCCGTCCTGCTTCTATGGCGGCGCCCCCCGCGAGTGGGTCACCGGGGCCGACGAGCGGGGGCGCCTTGTGATCCGGGAACTCGCAGAGGCGGAGGCGAGGGTGCGCGTCCGCCTGTCATGGGGCGGGCGCGGCGACGACGCGACGCTCGAGTCCCGCCCCACGCCCGGCACCACCCCGACGACGGCCGTCGCGCACTTCACCCCGCAGCCCTGGACCGGCGGCGGCCTGCGCCCCTATCGGGTGGAGGCTGGCGCTGCCGCCGCCAAGGACGTCGCCCTGTTCCACCTTTGGTCCGACTGCGGCCGCTATGTGGCACTGCAGCCTCATTGCAGCCGCGCCGAGGCAGCGGACCGCTTCTTCGTCCTCGACACCGTCACCGGACGGCGCATGGAAACCGGTTTCCGCGGTTGCGGCCTGCAACTCCTGGGCTGGGCCTGCGGCGAGTTGCAGGTGGGCATCGTCGTAGGGAAGGTACCCGATATCCATTTCAGCTTCGACCCCTTCGCAGCGGTCGATCCGCCGCCCCGCCCCGAGGCGGACGGCAGCCTGCTGGGGGAATGGCTACTCACGGAAGGCCTGCGCTTCCGCATCGATGACGGCGGCGAGCAGCTCATTGGCCCCCTGTCCAAGCAGGTGGTCCTGACGCGCCCTCCCTACCCCAACGCCGCATTCGATTTCCACTACCACGCACCGTCCGGAGGCAGATCGGTCTTCGTGTTCGGCGCCCGCAACGAGTATCAGGACGACTACGACCGCGCGCAATGCTGCCGCTACCAGGCCCGGGCCATCACTTCCGACGGCATCTGTCTGGAGGAGCTGGGGGTCGGCATGATCTGGTCGGAAGACGGTCGCTATCTCGTGGTCACCAACCGCGTCCCGCGAGGCCATCCCGACTACCGCGATACCGCGTGGAAGGCGCGGCTCGTCGATTGCGACCGACGCCTGATCTACTCCGAAATCTCCTTGGGCTGCATGCCGATTTTCGAGACCTGGTCCGGCGACAGCATCGATTATCGGCAGGTGGGCGACGACTGGTGGCGGGAGGACGTGAAAACGCTCCCGGCACGCCTGCCCCTGGCCGACCTGCTGAACGGCGGACCGGAAGCACTGCGCTACCACGAAGGCTTCTGGCTGCTTGCTGGCAATACTTGGCAGCCTCATTGGCGCGAGGCTTTCGCGCTGGCCTACGGCGACACTTCCCGGCGCTGACGCCTCACCCTTCGCAACGGGACCTGCTGGCGGTGGTCGCCGGATCAGGCGGCGCCGCGGTTCTGATCGGAAGTGAATTTGACCCCGTCGCCCTCGGGCATGACCGTGACGCCGACCTTCAGTGTGTGCTCGCCGCCGCCCTGGATGACGCCACGGAGAGGGGACACGTCGCCGAAATCGCGGCCCCAGGCAATGACGATGTGGCGTTCGTCTGCGAGGCAGTCGTTGGTGGGGTCGAATTCGATCCAGCCGGCTTCGGGGACGAACATGGCGACCCAGGCGTGCGATGCATCGCTGCCCGTCATCCGTGCCTGCCCCGGCAAAGGGTCGGTGCGCAGGTAACCGGAGACGTAGCGTGCGGCAAGCCCGCGTGAGCGCAGGCAGCCGATCATGAGGTGGGCAAAGTCCTGGCAGACGCCGTGTTTGTTTTCCAGCACCTCGACGACGGAGGTGCCGACCTCGGTGGCTTCGGGATCGTAGCGGAACTCGGCGTGGATGCGGCGCATGAGATCGCGGGCGGCATCGATCACCGGGCGGCCGGCCCCGAACGAGGGGGCTGCGTAGTCTTCGAGTTCGCGCTTGACGCGCACGCCGGGCGATTCGAAGCGCATGCGCTGGGCGTCGGCAATGGCATCGCCGAGCGGGGCGGCATGGTAGTCGAGGGCGTCGCGCACCTGCTCCCACGCTGGGCCGTCGCTCGCCATGGCGAGCCAGGGGCGTTCGCCGACGGCGACGATCAGTTCGCTCTCGACGCGCAGGTGGTCGTGCGAAGCGGCGAACTCGACGCGGTCGACCGGGTTGCCGAACGGATCTGCACTGCGCGCGTGCGTCGTCGGTTCGGGTTCGATGCGCAAGGACTGCAGTTCGAGCGCCTGCCAGGGCAGCGGCTGCGGGACGAGGTGCAGCAGGTGACGGGCCGTCTGCACCGGCTGCGCGTACTGGTATTCGGTGGTGTGCTGGACGTGGTAGCGCATGTTCAGGCCGAGAGCACCCGCGCGGCGGGAAGGACGTGGGTGAAGAAGCGTTCGGCGATGCGGTTGGACAGCGTCGCCGAGGCGTCGTGAACGACCCGCAGCAGGCGCGCGAGATCCTTGCAGCCGGCGCAGTTGGCGCAGCGTTGCAGCACGGCGCCGCCGCCCGGGCGCCCCGTTTCGAGATCGTGCAGCGAGAAGGCGTTCAGCGCCGCCACTGCGTCGCGGAACGCGGTAATGCCGTAGTCGCCCGCCGGGGATGCGGAAAATTCGCGCTGCAGCGAGTCAAGTGAGCGCAGCAGCATGTCGGTCTGGAACGCCACCGAATGGGGGTGGTCGGCGTCGAACACGACGAGATCCAGCGTCGGCAGGATGTCTGGCGTGCGCAGGTAGCGCTGGCGATAGGCTTCGGCGCAGTCGGCCAGTTCGAGCAAGGCATCGACGCCGGCCGGCTGGCCGCCGCAGGCCTCGAGGAAATGCGCAACGATGCGGCTGCGGCATTGCAGGCGCTCGATGCGGCGGCCGAGGATCAGGAAGCGCCAGCCGCTGTCGCGCATCATCTCGTCCATCGCGAAGCCCGATAGCGAGATGCACGCGAGCAGCACACGGTCGAGCGTCGAGGGCAGCGTCGCGATGTCTGCCGGCGCGCTGCCCTCGGGGCGCTGCCGGCGCAGGATGTCGTGCAGGCGGTTGAGGGAGTGCCAGTGGTCGAGCGACAGGCGGTCGCGCACCTGGGTCGCGGCCCACACGGCGCGGCGCAGGTTGGTGGCGAGGCTGGCGGGGCCGTTCTCGTCGAGCGCTCCTTCGACCAGGCGGCGCGCCACGGACCGGTCCTTCGCGGACGGGAGCAGCCCGAAGAGTTCGCAGTAGCCGACGGCGGTGACGAGGACGCCCGGTTCGCCGAGGACATCGCCCCCAGCGCCGCCGAACGCCGCTCCCCCGAGCACTGCCGCACCGGTGGCCACCTCGCCTTCCTCGTTGAGCCGGTCGCAGGCGAAGCGCAGCAGCCGGGCACTGTTTTCGACGCGCTCGGCGTAGCGGCCGAGCCAGAACAGGTTCTCCGCGGTGCGGCTGGCGATCTCGGGGCCGGCGCGCACGATGTCGCCGGCGCCGAGCTCGCCCTTGAGCAGGCTGAACTGGCTCACCGGCACCTCGGACAGGACCCAGGTGTCCTTCGACGACCCGCCGCGCTGCATGGACAGGATGTCGATATCGCTGCTGGCGGAGACGCGCGTGAGGCCGCCGGGCATCACGCGCCAGCCCTCGGGCGTGACGACCGCATAGACGCGCACGCCGATCGCACGCGCGACGACGCGGCGGTCGAGGGTCGAGCTGCCGGAGTCGGGCATCACCGGTGCCTGCGACAGCTCGACCAGTTCCTGCCCGACGTAGGCGTGCGGGCGATGGCGCAGGCGTTCGGTCCAATGCGCCCGCCCGCGGGCGTCGAGATCGCGCCCGAACACCGGCTGCAGGCGTTGCGAGGGATAGGCGGGCTTGATGACGAGTTCGGCGAGATGCTCGATGACGTAGTCGAGCGCGGGGGCTTCGCCGCACCACCAGCTGGCGACCGCTGGCATCGCGAGCGGCTCGCCGAGGAGGTGTTCGGCGAGCTTGGGCAGGAAGGCGAGCAGGCCCGAGGATTCCAGCACGCCGCTGCCCAGCGCATTGGCGACGAGCACGCGGCCGGCGCGCGCCGCCTCGACGAGGCCGGGCACGCCGAGCGAGGATTCGCCGCGCAGCTCGAGCGGGTCGGCGTAGTCGTCGTCGAGCCGGCGCAGGATCACGTGGACGCGCTTGAGCCCGGCGAGCGTCTTCAGATACACGGTGTCGCCGCGCACGGTGAGGTCCTGGCCTTCGACGAGCGGGACACCGAGATAGCGCGCAAGATAGGACTGCTCGAAGTAGGTCTCGTTGTAGGGCCCGGGCGTGAGCAGCACGACGAATGGCGTTTCGCCGTGATCGACGGGAGCCCAGCGCGCGAGGCTGTCCTGCAGGTGGCGGAAGAAGTCCGCGAGGTGATGCACGCGCTGGTCGCGGAACAGTTCCGGGAACAGGCGCGAGACGATCAGGCGGTTTTCTAGCGCGTAGCCGGCGCCCGAGGGGCCCTGCGCGCGGTCGGCGATGACCCACCAGCGGCCGTCGGGCGAGCGCGCGAGGTCGGCGGCATAGACGTGCAGGAAGTGGCCCGAGGGCGGGCGAGTGCCCAGGCAGGGCCACAGGAAGCCGTTATGGCCGTAGACCAGCGCGGCAGGCAGCGCACCGCTGCGGATCAGGTTCTGCGGGCCGTAGAGGTCGGCCAGCACCTGATCCAGCAGGTCCGCGCGCTGCGCGACGGCGGCGTCGATCTGCGCCCACTCGTCGGCGGGGAGGATGAAGGGCAGCGGATCGAGGGTCCACGGCCGGTCGGTTCCCTGCGCATCGGCATAAACGTTGTAGGTCGTGCCGTTCTCGCGGATGCGCTCGGTGACGAAGGCCTGGCGCGCGCGCATCTGGTCGGGCGTCGAGGCGTCGAGCGCGTCGAACAGCGGCTGCCAGTGCGGCCGCAAACGCTCCGCGTCCGCCAGCATTTCATCGTAGCGGCCGGACTGGCGGGCGTAGAGCGAGAGCAGCTGGTGCGGCATCGTCGGTATCAGGGCGTGGCCTTGGGGACTCCCCGCAAGTCTAGCGTGAAGGGGAACTCCGCGTTGCGTCGCACGGGTTCGATATCCACGGGACGGCTGCCCGGAGTGTGGCCCATGCGGAAGAAACGGGCCAGACGGCGCGATTCGGCTTCGAAGGCATTGACCGGGAAGGTGTCGTGGCTGCGTCCGCCGGGGTGGGCGACATGGTACTGGGCGCCGCCGAGCGAGCGCTTCATCCAGGTGTCGACGAGGTCGAACACCAGCGGCGCATCGACGCCTATGGTCGGATGCAGGCACGACGCCGGTTGCCACGCGCGGTAGCGCACGCCAGCGACCGCCTCGCCGACGGTGCCGGTCGTCTGCAGCGGCAGCGCCGCGCCGTTCACCGCCAGCACGTAGCGGTCCGGCGCCATGCCGCTCACCTTGACCTGCAGGCGCTCGAGCGAGGAGTCGACGTAGCGCACGGCGGCGCCGGCGCCGCCCTCCTCGCCCATCACGTGCCACGGCTCCAGCGCGTGGCGCAGTTCGACTTCGATGCCGCGCACGGCGAAATCGCCGACCTTGGGGAAGCGGAACTCGAAATGCGGTGCGAACCACTCCTCACGGATAGGCAGGCCGAATTCGTTCATCTCGGCGATGACGTCGGCGAAGTCCTGCCCGACGAAATGCGGCAGCAGGTAGCGGTCGTGGAGCTCCGTGCCCCAGCGCACGAGGCGTTCCGGCGCGTAGGGCTGCTGCCAGAAGCGCGCGACGAGCCCGCGCAGCAGCAGTTGCTGGGTGAGCGACATGCGCGCGTGCGGCGGCATCTCGAAGGCGCGCAGTTCGAGCAGGCCATGACGGCCGGCGGGGCCGTCGGGCGAATACAGCTTGTCGATGCAGAACTCGGCGCGGTGCGTGTTGCCGCTGACGTCGATGAGCAGGTTGCGCAGCAGGCGGTCGACGAGCCAGGGCGGGCACTGGCCTGGCCCGTGGCTACCGATCTGCCGCTCCAGCTCGCGGAACGCGACTTCGATCTCGTACACCGAGTCGTTGCGCGCCTCGTCGATGCGCGGCGCCTGCGAGGTCGGGCCGATGAAGAGGCCGGAGAAGAGATAGGACAGCGAGGGGTGGTTGTGCCAGTAGCTGATCAGGCTCCTGAGCAGGTCGGGCCGGCGCAGGAAGGGCGAGTCGGCGGTGGTCGCGCCGCCCAGCACGAAATGATTGCCGCCGCCGGTGCCGCTGTGGCGTCCGTCGAGCATGAATTTCTCGGTCGACAGGCGGGACTCGCGCGCGGCCTCGTAGAGGTGGGTGCTGCGATCGACGAGTTCGTCCCAGTTCGCGGCGGGGTGGATGTTGACCTCGATCACGCCGGGGTCGGGCGTGATGCTGAAATGCGCGAGGCGCGGATCCGACGGCGGCGCGTAGCCTTCCAGGATGACCGGCTGGCCAAGCGCTGCGGCGGTGGCTTCGACGGCGGCGACGATGGCGAGGTAGTCGTCGAGCGCGGCGGTGGGCGGCATGAAGATGTACAGGGTGCCTTCGCGCGCCTGTGCGCACATCGCGGTGCGCGTGACCCAGGCAGCGGATTCGTGCCTGCCGGGGATGCGCTCGGCGGCGTCCTCGCCCGCCCCGGCGCGCGCCGGATGCTCGCGCAGCTGCCGGAGCAGTTGCGCATGCGCGGCGAGCGGCGGGAAGGCTTGCGCCGGGTCGGGCTGATGCAGGTAGGGGTAGTCCCTCTTGCTCACCCACGGTTGCGAGTCGAGCGGCAGGCGGTAGCCGATGGGCGAATCGCCGGGGATCAGGCAGCAGCGTTCGGAACGCAGGAACCACGAGCCGCTGACCCATTCGCCGGCGGTGTCGCGCGCAATCGGCAGCACGGCGCCGACGGGGTTGGGCAGGCCGTGCGAGAACACGCGCATCAGGCGCTCGCGCTCCGCCGGGTCGTCGAGACGCGCGTCGAAGGGATCGACGTTGGCGGGCAGGCGATGCTCGCGCCACAGGTAGTAGAACACGTCCTCGAAGGCGTCGAACACGTATTTCGGGTCGAGCCCGAGCCGCTCGGCGACGCCGGCGAGGAAGCGGCTCGCAGCCGCGGCATTGGCGCCGGCGGGGTTGCGCTCGTCGGCGTACAGCGCGGCGTCGTGCCACATCGGCTCGCCGTCGCGGCGCCAGAAGGCGTTCAGCGACCAGCGCGGCAGCTGCTCGCCGGGATACCACTTGCCCTGACCGAAGTGCATCAGGCCCTGCGCACCGTATTTCTCGCGCAGACGGCGGTAGAGATCGGCGGCGAGCAGGCGCTTGGTGGGGCCCAGCGCGGTGGTGTTCCATTCGTCGCCGTCGGGGTCGTCAATCGCCACGAAGGTCGGCTCGCCCCCCATCGTGAGGCGCACGTCGTGGGCCGCCAGCTGTGCGTCGATCTCGTGACCGAGCGCCTCGATGCGCGCCCATTGCGCTTCGGTATAGGGCTTGGTGACGCGCGGCGCCTCGCGGATGCGCTCGACCTTCATCGCATGGAAAAAATCGCATTCGCAATCGTCGACGACGCCGCTGACCGGCGCGGCCGACGAGGGCTCCGGACTGCATGCGAGCGGGATGTGGCCTTCGCCGGCAAACAGGCCGGAGGTCGGATCGAGGCCGATCCAGCCCGCGCCCGGCAGATAGACCTCGCACCACGCGTGCAGGTCGGTGAAATCCACCTCGGGTCCGCTCGGGCCGTCGAGCGATTTCACGTCGGCGGCGAGCTGGATCAGGTAGCCGGACACGAAGCGCGCTGCGAGCCCGAGGTGGCGCAGCAGCTGCACCAGCAGCCAGGCGGAGTCCCGACACGAGCCGCTGCCGTTCTCCAGCGTTTGTTCGGGCGTCTGCACGCCGGGCTCGAGGCGGATCAGGTAGCCGATATCCTGCTGCAGCTTCGCGTTCAGCTCGACGAGGAAGTCGACCGTGCGGCGCCTGTCGCGCGGGATCACCCCCAGATACGCAGCGAAGCGCTCGCCCAGCCCCGTGCCGACGCTCATGCGGTGCAGGTAGGGCGCGAGCTCGATGCGCTGTTCCGCGTTGTAGGCGAGCGGGTAATCCTCGGCCTCGGGTTCGAGGAAGAAGTCGAAGGGGTTCAGCACCGCCATCTCGGCGACGAGGTCGACCTCGACGCGGAACGCTTGCGTCGTGTCCGGAAACACGAGGCGCGCCAGGTAGTTGCTCTGCGGATCCTGCTGCCAGTTGATGAAATGTTTGGCGGGCAGCACCTTCAGCGAATACGACAGGATGCGCGTGCGGCTGTGCGGGCAGGGTCGAAGGCGCACGACCTGCGGTCCGAGCCGGACCGGGCGGTCGTACTTGTAGTGGGTGACGTGGTTCAGGGCGACGTGGATCGACACGCTGGGTCTCCGCTAATTGTCGGGGCGTCGCCGGACAAGCCGCCGGCGACGTTCGGGGATGCGATCCGGTTGCGGGCGCCAGGCGGACCGCGGCGACGCGGCGTGCTCAGAGCCAGTCCGGGTTCGGCAGCTCGGCGAAGGCCTCGCGCAACCGCTCGCCCCACTGGCTGCGGATCTGCGCGTAGTAGGCGTGATCCAGGTTGACCGAGACGTGCGACTTGACGGTCAGCGCGTCGCGCTCGATGACGCACAGGTCGAGCGGCAGGCCGACCGACAGATTCGAGCGGATCGTCGAATCCATCGACACCAGCGCGCACTTGGCCGCGTCGGCGAGCGTGGAGCCGTAGCGCAGCACGCGGTCTATGATCGGCTTGCCGTACTTCGATTCGCCGATCTGGATGTAGGGGGTGTCCTCGGTGGCTTCGATGAAGTTGCCTGCGGCATAGACGTTGAAGAGCCGCGGCGCCTCGCCGTAGATCTGGCCGCCCACGATCAGCGAGGCGTTGAACTCGACGCCGAACTCGTGCATGGCGTCCGCATCGCGCCGGTGCACCTCGCGCACGACGTCGCCGACGTGGCGCGCGACCTCGAACATGTTCGGCGCATTGAAGAGGTTCGCCGAATCGGTGAGTGCGAGCCGCTCGCTGATGATGTTCACGACCGACTGGCTCACCGACAGGTTGCCCGACGTGCACATCACGACCACGCGCTCGCCCGGCCGCTGCCAGACGCGCATCTTGCGGAACGTGTTGATGTGGTCGACGCCCGCGTTGGTGCGCGAGTCGGAGAGGAATACCAGCCCCTTTTCGAGGCGCATCGCAACACAGTAGGTCATGGCAATTGCTCGTTCGGTGCTGCGGCTGGAAGGCACCCGCCGCGGCGTGTCATATGCTTCGCCCGCCCGGCTCAGGCGCCGACGAGGAAGTCCTCGCTGATCCGCACGCTCAGATCACCGATCGAATCGATGAAGGCGTCCAGCCACGCGTGCAGCCCGCGCTCGAAGATGTCGTCCATGCGGCCGTAGCGCAGCGTCGCGTACAGCTGGCCGGCGCGGCGCACCGTCTCGTCGGAGCGGCTGTTGCGCACCTTTTCGAGGACCCTGACGATCCCCCCCATGCACGAATGCAGCGCACGCGGCAGGTCCTCGCGCAGGATCAGCAGTTCGGCGACGCGCTCGGGCGTGATCACGTCGCGATAAACCTTGCGATACACCTCGAAGGCCGACACCGAGCGCAGCAGCGCGCCCCAATGGTAGAAATCGTTGGCATCGACGAGGTCGTCCCCCTGGCTCTGCTGCGCGCCGGCGAGGCTGTGGTACTTCACATCGAGGATGCGTGCGGTGTTGTCGGCGCGCTCGAGCAGGGCCCCCAGGCGGATGAACTGGAAGGCCTCGTCGCGCAGCATCGTGCCGAACATCGCACCGCGCAGCAGCGAGGCGCGCTGCTTCACCCAGTCGAAGAAGGCGGCGATCCCGCCGGCATGGATCTCGGCAAAGCTCTGGTCGCGCAGCTGCAGCCAGGTCTCGTTGATCGTCTCCCACATCTCGGCCGTGAGCGTGCCACGCACCGCGTGGGCGTTCTCGCGCGCCGCGCGCAGGCAGCTGTAGATCGACGACGGATGCGTCTCGTCGCGCAGCATGAAGTGCAGCACTTTGGTCGCAGTGACCTCGTCGTGCCGCTTCGCGTAGGCGTATTCGAGACTGTTCAGCGCGATGATCGCGTTCCAGCTGCTGCGCTCGGTCTCGGCGTCGTGCGGCACGAGCGACATCTGATAATTGACGTCCAGCAGGCGCGCGAGGTTTTCCGCGCGTTCGGAATAACGGGCCATCCAGTAGAGGTGATCGGCGGTGCGGCTCAGCATGATGCGGGCTCCGGCGCGGCGGTCGTGGTCGGGGGGCGAAGGCGGGAGGACTCAGCGGTGCGGTTCGGCATGGCCGTTCTCCAGCACCCAGGTGTCCTTGGTCCCGCCGCCTTGCGAGGAATTGACCACCAGCGAGCCCTCGCGCAGCGCGACGCGCGTGAGCCCGCCCGGCACCAGCGAAACCTCCTTGCCCGACAGCACGAAAGGCCGCAGGTCGATGTGGCGCGGCGCGATGCCGCTGTCGACATAGGTCGGACAGGTCGACAGCGCCAGCGTCGGCTGCGCGATGTACTTGTCCGGATGCGCGACGAGCACCGCGCGGAACTGCTCGATCTCGGCCTTCGTCGCGGCCGGCCCGACCAGCATGCCGTAACCGCCGGCGCCATGCACCTCCTTCACGACCAGTTCCGGCAGATGAGCCAGCACGTAGCGCAGGTCGTCCTTCTCGCGGCAGCGCCAGGTCGGCACGTTGTTGAGGATCGGCTCCTCGCCGAGGTAGAAGCGCACCATCTCGCCGACGTAGGGGTAGATCGACTTGTCGTCGGCGACGCCGGTGCCGATCGCGTTGCACAGCGTCACGCGCCCGGCGCGGTAGGCCTTCAGCAGCCCCGGCACGCCCAGCATCGAATCCGCGCGGAAGACCTGCGGATCGAGGAAGTCGTCGTCGATGCGGCGGTAGATCACATCCACGCGCTTCGGACCGCAGGTCGTGCGCATATAGACGGCGTCGTGGTCGATGAAGAGGTCGCGGCCTTCGACGAGCTCCACGCCCATCTGCTGGGCGAGGAAGGAGTGCTCGAAGTAGGCCGAGTTGAATGCCCCCGGCGTCATCACGACCACGGTCGGATCATCCACGCCGGCCGGCGCCACCGCGCGCAGCGTCTCCAGCAGCAGGTCCGGGTAGTGCTCCACCGGCGCGATCTTCTGCTGCGCGAACAGCTCGGGGAACAGCCGCATCATCATCTTGCGGTTCTCCAGCATGTAGGACACGCCCGAGGGCACGCGCAGGTTGTCCTCCAGCACGTAGAACTCCCCCGCCCCCGCGCGCACGATGTCCACGCCCGCGATATGCGCGTAGATGCCGTTGGGCACCTTGAAGCCCCTCATCTCCGGACGGAACTGCGCGTTGTCGAGCACCTCGTCGGCCGGGATGCGGCCTGCACGCAGGATGTCCTGGCCGTTGTAGATGTCGCCCAGGAACATGTTCAACGCCTTCACGCGCTGCTTCAACCCGGCGCGCAGCGTCTTCCATTCCGCATTGGGGATGATGCGCGGGATGGTGTCGAAGGGAATCAGCCGCTCGGTGCCGGCTTCCTCGCCATACACGGCGAAGGTGATGCCCAGGCGGCGGAACGCGAGGTCCGCCTCCGCCCGCTTGCGCGCCATCACATCCGGCGACAGCCCGCGAGCCCAGGTTTCGAACGGAAGGTAGTGCGGGCGCGTCGTCGCGTCCCCGTCGTGCATTTCGTCGAAAAACAGCGTCGTCATGATGATTCGATCCGGTTGCGATTCATCGGACATCAGCGAAGACCATGCCAGGGTGAAATTCCCCACAGGCAAAGCACCATTCCGTGCCGCTCCAGCGAATTTCACACGCGGCCGCACTACGGCGGTGCAAACGCCGCCCATTCAATGTGCATCGCCATACTATGCACCACGATGCAGCCTTCCGCCGCCCGGAGGCGCCGCAGCCCTATCCGGCCCCTCACGGGTGGGTAGACCTTATCGTAGGAAAGAATTGCCCGCACTGCGCCCCGCACTGCGGCGACGGCCCGCCGGCCGGCCCGGAACCGGTTCAGCCGCTGCCCGCGCGGGGATCTTCGGCGGGGTCGTAGGGCACGACGTTCTCCTGCTCCGCAGGATCGTTGCGCGCGACGATCGCCCGTGCCGGGTCGGTGTCGCTGAGATTGAAGGCCTGGTGCGGGACGTCCGGCGGGATGAACAGGAACTCCCCCGCGCTGCTCACGACCCGCTCGCGCAGACCGGGCCCGAAGCGCGTCTCGACGCGACCTTCGAGCACATAGATCGCCGTCTCGTAACCGCGGTGCCGATGCGGCGCCGCAACCCCGCCCGGCGGAATCACCACCATGTGCATGGACAGCCCGCGGCTGCCGGCCGTCTCGCCCGAGATCCCGACGAAATAAGGCAGCCGCTGTCGCGTGAGGACTTCCCGGTCGGGCCGCAGCGCGACCACCTTGGGTGAAGGATCGGAGGCTGGTGTCGGCATGCTGCATCCCCACCGCAAACGGCACGGCGACGAAAGGGCCGCACCCGACTCAGCCTAGACCGCCGATCCGCCGCTGTCGAGGCGGCTCATTTTGCCCGCGGAACCTTCACCGCCCCGCGGCCGACCTGCGGCGTCCTGCGCCCATCGATCCGCGCGGACGCCGGGCCGGCCTCACTGCTGGGCGAGTTCCGGATATTCCTGCCGCAGCGTGTCGCCGTCGCGTTTCCACACGCGGCATTCGCCGACAAAGGCCAAGGCACGCGAATCCGGCCAGCGCCGCGGGTCCGGGTCGATGGCGACCTGCCGCGCCACGCGGTCGGGCCACGAAGCCTGCGTGTAGGTGTTGCCGACCTGCGTGATCAGGTCGGTGAGATGGGCGCAGCCGTGTTCGCTGCCGATACGCTCGCGAATCAGCCGCCCGAAGCCCGGCCCGATCTGCAGCCCGATCAGGCGGCGGTAGGCATCCACCGCTTCGCCGCACCCCGTCCACGGCGTCGCCTGCATCGCGGCCCGTACGTCGAGAATCGTGAAATTCTCGTCGATGAGGAAATTGATGCCCATGTGATGCATGAACTCACCGGCACGTACCGGCTCGCGCGAACGGAACGGGACGTCCTCGCCCTTCTCGTCCACTACCGTCGCCTCGATTTCCCACAGACCGTCCTTGCGCCGAAAGGCGCGGCACGTGATCTGGCGCGTATGCGTAAGCTCGCGCTCGCTGTCTCCAAACATTTCCCTTCCCTTGCCGAATCGGTAATCACCGTCACCACCGTGATGACGAACGGTCCAATGGTAACGTCCGTCGGGTCGGAGAGCGATCGCCGACACCGCCTTGAACGGACAGGGCGTGTCGCGGGCGCTCACAGCCCCTGCCCGGTCACGCGGGCCTGGGTCAGCAGATGCCATTTCGGCCGCCGCCAGCTGCGGCGGAATTCTTCCAGCGTCGCATCGACCGCCCGCCCCGCCCGCTCCTGGCCGTCGAGGAACAGCACCAGGTCCGTCTGCTGGGCGGGGGAGCCGAACTGGCTGTCGAACTGCTCGACGATGTCGTTGGGCGAGGTCGCCAGGCGCCCGAGCACCTCGTTCACCGGGAACGCGAGGCCGCGGCGCCCGCCCTCGGCCTCGTAGGCCTTGAAGACCAGTTCCGAACACACCAGCGCCGCATCACTGCGGAAATCGAAGTTGAAATCGTACGGCCGTCCCGCATAGCCGTAGGCCCGCAACAGCGCCATCGCCTTGTCCACGCGCGACACCCGCGGCCGCAGCACCGCCAGCGAATCCGCATCGGCCGAATGCTCGATGGTGGTGAAGGCCACCCCTTCGCTGATCGCCTCGACGACACGCGCCGGATGCCCCCCATGCTCCGCCGCGCCATCGGCCTGCGCCCGCGGGTGGCGGCGGGCGAGCAGGCGCTCGAAGGAGCCCGACGGCTCTCCCTGCGCACGCACCCAGTCGCGCACCTCGGGGGTATCGAAGTAGCTTTCGCGCTCCGCCGGAGAGCCGATGTAGAGCGCCGCGTGCGGCCAGAAGCCGGGCAGACCGACGTTCGACACATACCACTCGCGGCGTTCGAGCAGGATGTCGCCGGGCTCGAGCCGGCCCGGCAGGGTCGCGATCTGCTCGGCCGAAATCAGGCTGCGCTGCAGACGGAGCACCTTGGTGTCGCCCATCCACTCGGCCACGCCCGCCTGCACCGGAAACCACAGGCCGAACCCGCTCTTGCGCACCACGTCCACGGCATTGGCAACGGTCATCGTCTCGCCGCGCCCACGCCCCATGCGTGCGATGACTCCTGCGTCCTCGCGGACGACGTCGGCCAGCGCCGGGTCCGCGGCGCCACCGTAGTGGCGCGACAACACCTCCCGCGCCGCGAACTCCGTGGCCCGCGCGACGTTGAGGAAGCGGAACTTGAAACGGTCGAAACTGCGCGGCGCGCCGCCCGCATCGGGCAAGGGCTCATTGAACAGCACGTCCAGACCGGGCTCGTGACGTGCAACATCGATGAACTCCAGTGCGCTGCGGTACTGGGCCAGAAAGGCCGCCTGATTGACCAGGAAGGACGCGGCACGCTGCCGCTCGTCGCCCAGTCGGCGGTAATCCGCGTGCAGGGCGGCGATGGAGTCGAGCGCGACGAAGTAATCCCGCAGGCGGCGCCACACCGCCCGCACCGCATCGCGCTCCTCCTGCGACAGCAGACGCTTGTCCGACGCCCGCACGGCGGGGAACAGCCGGGGCTGACCGGCGGCGAATTCGATCACCGAGCGCAGGCCGCTGCGATAACGCAGAACGGCCGCCAGGTCCGCCTGCTGGCGCGACTGCAGCTCGTCGGCGGAAAGGGACTGCAGGGAAAAGGTCCCCGTGCCGGCCGTCGCCAGCAGCGGAACGCACGCAAGTATTGCGAGAAGGTATCGCTTCATTTCGTCACCGGATGGCAGCTTGGCGGAGCACTTCGGCCAGGTCGCGCTGGCCCTCGTACCTTTCCCGCCGCGGATCGGGGTGTACGCGGCGGATCCAGATCGCCTCGACCTGACCGGGGTGCTGGCGCCGTACCCGGTCGTAGATCTCCGGATCGCGCTCACCGTCGTCGCCGACCAGCACGAAGCGGACATCGGGCAGGCGCCGGAAGATCTCCTCGATCCGGCGCGTCTTGTAGGCGAACTGGTCGAGCAGGGGATCGCTGCTGTCGTCGTCGGTCACCCGCTTCATCAGCAGCACCCCCGCAGGAAACCGGTTGCGCTGAAGGAATTCGCCGACCGGCCGCTGCAACTGCCGCGGCGATGCGGAAAGGTAGAACAGTGGCGCGGCCGCCGGCTGCGGATTGAGCGCGCCACGCTGCGCGTACAGCCCGGCCGTCCCGGCCACGGCTTGCCGCTGCGCCGGATTCTTCAGCAGGCTGTTGGCCAGCAGGCGCCGCTTGTCATTGACCTCGCTGACGAGGATCGTGTCGTCGATATCCGAGACCAGCCCGCTGCGGTTCGCCGACGGCACCACGAGCAGTTCGCCGCGGCCCGACGCATCGCCGCTACGGGCAAGCACCTCGTGCCAGCCTTCGGCCAGGGGCGCCGCCGCATCCAGCTCGACACGGAAATAGCCCTCGTCATCGCTCTGCGTTTCCCACTCGCGGCTGGCCACCGTGACGGTCACGGGGCGCTGCCCGCGCTCGTCGTTCTTCAGCAAGCGCGCGTTGCGCCGGAGATTGCGCCAGCTGCCATCGTCGACGCGCGCCTCGCCCGACTCGTGGCGTTCGATCACGCGCCCCTCCACGGCAGCCCCGCGCACATCCCCGTAGCCGGGATAGAGCACGACTTCGTCCTCGCCCGCCCACGCGGGTAAGGCCAGCAGTGCCAACCACATGATCCAGCTTCGCATCCCGCGCTTCCTTACCGTCATTCGCCCGACACCTCGCGCCCGCGCGGACGGCAGCCGCCCGCGGACATGCAAATCGGGAATTATACCCATGGAGCATGTCACGCCCGGCATGCCCCGTCGGGACCGGAAAATCCCGCTCATTGTAGCGGCGCGCGATAATTGGCACTGAATTGCGCGAAAATTGACGCTCGCTTGAGCTTGGACCCTGCGCAAACGAATTGCGCCTGATCCAACACCTTGTCGGCGAGTTACACCGTCTGATCGACGCCCGTCAGGGCGGGTGCCGGACCCTCGATCACTCCCGCTCGTACATACACATGTTCCCCGACTGCCGCTTCGCCGCGGACGCGTAGCTGTGCGCCGTCGCTGAGCTGAATCGTGACGCCGTCGGCGTGCGCGGCCACGACCTCGCCGGTGAGGAGCGGCGCGCCGGGGAGGAGTGCGAGGAGGCGCTTATACGGGTTCCAGCTCATGTGTTTCCACCTGTATCGTTTGCCAGAGTTGCGGGAAGTCGTGGCTCACCTCGATGGCGCGACTGAGCCCAAGACGAGACGTGCCGGACTCGACGTAGCGGATGAGCTTCCCCGGGGTGATCAGGCCGGTCTCGGGCAGGACGGGCAGCCGAAGGGTGATGCGCGCCTGGCGGCCGGTGTCGGCGAGCGCGGCGAGACCGCGCTGCCGAGTCATCTCGGGGGCCGTTGCGAGCGAGTCGACAATCTGCGGGGCGATGCGGTCGGCGGCGGTGCCGGTGCGCAGGATGCGGTCGTGGCGGCCGCCGGTGGATCCGCCCGTGACATAGACGGCGTTGTAGGCGGGACGATCGGTCCATTCGATGCCTTCCACCTCGACGACATCCTCGGGCAGCTCGAGGTCGGGCGTGAGCGAGGCCCAAGCCCACGGGGCAGCCGGATAGCGCGGCAGCACGATCAGAGTTTGCTCGGTGTCGTGGCCCTGTACGTACGCGCCGCCCGCTTCGGCGATACGATTCGCGGCGTCCTTGTAGGTGCCTTGATGGCTCCATGCGCCAGCGGGGACGAGCCAGTCGGTGATACGCCAATCGACGGTCCAGCCAATAGAGACTCCGTTGGTCGTGAGCGCGTCCTCGAGGAGCTGGCGGGCGGTTCGTGCCTGGGCGTTTGAGCGGGTCTCGACGGCCGCGTACGGATCCGCAAGCCACGCAGCGCGGCCGAGGCCGGACACCCTGACCCTGCCATCACCGAAGCGCCGATCGCGGTTGATTTTTTCGACGACCAGGCGCAGGGGGGACCCGTTCAAGGTGGCGATGAGTTCGAACTGCTCACCCAGGGCAGGAGATTTCACGGCGCCGAGTTCAGTGATGGGCAACGTCGCACTCCAGCTCCACGTCCAGCTATCGACGTCGATGCTGGCCGAGAACTGGCGAGCAGCGACAGGGGCTCCCGTGTCGGCGCGAACGAACGTAACGGTGTTGATCACAAAGTAGTACTCCGGAACGGGGATAACGACCCCAGGCGCCGGCGGCCGGTTACCGAACCGCAGATTCGTCGTGCCGTCATTGAGACGCCAGAACAGCAGATGAACGGGGCTGCTGTAGGGATTCGGAACCGGCGGCTCGACGCCGGGGTCGGGGCGCCACATCCCCACTGGCAACGGAATGGCCTGCTGGTGGCGGACGCTGCGACGGGTGGAGGTGGGCAGGCCGTTGTGGGCGGCCGTACGGGCGGCACAGTTGAGTGGCAGCCCCGACTGGTGATCGGCGCGCCGGTGCTGCCGCGTGCGGATCTGCTCCGCATGACGGGGCCGGGAACCAGCAGCGGCGGCGAGTCCGGACTGATGCCGCTGCCGGAGCGCACGACGGGCGCGCTCATGGTCGGCATGGCGCGGACGCAGGGCGGACGCGAGGGCGCCGCCGTGTTGGTGGCGCTGGTTGAGCGGGCGCTGCGCGGGCAGCATTCCCTGGTCGCGCGGCCGGGCCCCGATCGCCAGCGGCAGGGCCTGTGCATGCGTGGCGTTGCCCGGCGTGTGCGCAGCCAGCATTGCCTGCTGGTGCGCCGCGAGGCCCGCGGAAATGGCGAGCGCCGAGGCGTGACGGGGAGCGGTGCGAGGCCCGACGGCGTCGGGGAGCGCGCTGTCGTAGGTCACGGCGGCGTCGAGCGACAGGGCCGGGATCTGTGGGGCGGGGAACGTCGCCGCGAGGGTGACGGCCTGCAGCTGCTCGCCGAGGGCAGCCAGCTCGAGGGCCGGGAGAATCGGCGCGGGTAGCGTCGCGTCGATTGTGACGCCAACGGGGGCCTCGATCGCATCCAGCGTGAGCGACAGCGTCGGCGGCGGGAGGCTGGCCGACAGCGTGCCGGTGACCAGGACATAGCTGTCGCCCGTGGCGGCGAGGGCCAGTGCGGGCGGCTGTGCCGCGGGGAGGGTTGCGGCGAGCGAGCCGGTAACGTCGGTCTGCGTGGGGGCGTCGGCGAAGCGGAGCTCGACGGCCCCAGGGGTCGTCGTAACCGCACGCCAGAAACGCAGATCGACGGCCACCGATTACCCCTGCAAGGTCGCGGACGTGATGCGCACGAAGGCCCCCACGGCGAGCGTTACCACCTGCAGCTTGATTTCGCCGCTGCCGGCATCGTCGGAGACCGAGGCGTCGGCCCACCAGGCGCCCGCGCCGTCGTAGATGCGCGCCCACACGGCGTCGCCCGCGACGGCGATCTGCCCTTCGATCGGCGTCGTGAGGACGATGCGGAACAGCGCGCCGTCGACGGTGCCGGGCGGATTGGACATGGTGCAGGTGACGAGCGGCGAACCGCCGGGGGCGGCGCCAGGGGCTGGGCGAACGGTGCCGTAGAGTTCGATGTAGGGTGCGCCGGGGCCGGAGTCGAGGAGATCGAACGAGGCCTGCAGTGCGGGCAGTCGGGCAGCTGCGTTGCGGGCGTTAGAGTGCGCGGTCGAGATGTCCATAGTCAGATAACGTCCGGCATGGGGGTTGGAATAAGCCCGACCTTTGCGGCGGGGTCATTGACGCCGGTGTGGTCATACGCGAGTACGGCGAACTTGGCCGCCGCGTTGATATAGTCGAACCGCCACGCGCCGGTGACGGGATCGGACCACGCACTGCGGGCGATTCGACCGGGGAATGCCAGCTCGGCACGAGCGCTTATCTGCATAATCAGATGCACGCGCCGACTCACGGGCGCGTCTGGCGTACCCACTACCTTGGTCGTCCCCTCAAGGAATCCTCGACCGCCGGCGACAGCATCGGTCACCACCAGACGGCGCAGAATTTTTCCGCTCATCTCCACGGCCCCGTCGTGTCAATTGCGAAGGCGTAGTTCGATCCGGCGTAGGACGTTCTTTGAATGACGAACCGCCGACCGGGCATTCCTGAAACGCTTGGCTCCGCGCTTCCGTCCGTCAGTTGTGCGGCAGGGTGGATCGGTGCATAAAGCCCAGGCAGCACGCCGCGGAGCACAGCGCCGGACTCCCATACCTCGATGGGCGTGGCATACAACAGCCCGCTGCCGGGGGCGGGATAGTCGAGCCCGGCATAACCCGCGCCCGCCGAGCTATTCGGGTGCCCGAACTTCCGCGCCTGAATGGCCCCAGCCGCCTGTGTCCAGGCTCTGGGCATGAAATGACCACTAGTCGCGCCAAACAGGGGCAGTAGCCCCATATTTGAAACTGTCGCGGAGGCGCCGCACGTCAGCAGTACCGCGGCCTCGTCCGTTGGAAATTCGCGAATCAAGTCGCCGAACCACGCGGTGATCCAGTTCGTGCCGTCATACTGTACGGAAATCTCGAATCCCAGCGCATCGGCCCGAATACGCCACGCACGCACCGTCGCGCCGGACACGCTGCTCTTGCCCCAATATCCGCCGCCGGCCTGCTGTACCTCGGTGGGAAACGGCCCGGTTCCGCTATCCACATCCGACATCGTTTCGTAGCCGATCACGCGCGCATAGGTGGCAGCCGAATCGTCGAGGCGCAGAAGCTTCCCGGTTGCCGTTACATCCCCCGACTTGAATGCCGCCTTGTTTGTCGCAGAAAAGGCCTGGACCCAGCCCGCCGGGGCGCGCAGCGCGGTCATCGTGCCGGTAGCGCTCCCGTCCGGCATGCTGCCGACGTCGAACGTGACGGTCGTTGCGGCGCCTGAACTCAGACGCCAATCGCCATTGAGCGCCGACAGCGCACCGGTCGCCCCGGCGATGCGGATCACGTCGTTTGCGGCGAATGGGTTACCCGCGCTGATCGTCGCCGTGGCGATGCCGCCCGAGACTGAGATGCTATTGACCGACCGGGTGTCGAATCCGTCCACCAAACACGCCTTCAGCAGCGCGACCAGTGAGCCGGCTGTACCGGGTAGTTGCGGACCATTGGGCATGGTGCTGTTGTACGAGCGCACCGCGTTATTGATGATTGCCATTGCTGCAGGCCTCCCTTACGGCCGATCGATGTTGCCGAGCGCGTAAATCTCGCACCCGTCGGCGCCAGTACCGGCGGGCATGTCGGATTGCTGGATCGAGCGCGCGAGCCACATGTCGGCGAGCGCGCCCACGGTGTTGATGCGCACGACGTTGCCGGCGCTCCAGCCGCCGCCGTTGGCAGCGACGGGGATGGTGAGATAGGGCACCCCGCCCGAGCCGTCCGTGTTGCGGGTGCGCGGGTTGATCGGGGCGATGTTCGCAGTGAATGCCCCGCTATAGACGAGGCCGCGCGTCTCGCCGATGAGCTCCACGTTCGTGGTGCTGGTCCAGCGCAGCAGCCAGCGCTCGGTCTCGGCACCATCGTTCGTGACGGTGATGGGGTGCGCGATGGTGTCGAGCGTCGCCGTCGCCGCCGAGCCGACGATGTTATCGACCCAGGTGTTGTCCCACGTCGCCTGGTCCCACACGGCCGACACGCGGGCGCGGCGGTCGCCGTGGATGAGGCACGAGGCGACGAGCGTGCCTTCGACCGGATAGTTGTGCGTGAGCGCACGGGCGAGCGTGAGTTGCCCGCTGATCTGGGCGTCCGTGATCTGGCGCAGGTCGCCGACGGTGTGGCGTACCGTCACGGGCATGACGATGCCGGTGACGTCGGTGAACGTAACGACGCCGGTGTCGCGGTCGAGCGTGTAGCCGGCAGTGACGGTCGCGCCATTGGCGTCGATGACGCGAACCCAGGCGATACGGGTGCGGCCGCAGGCGATGGTGCCGCCGTTGGCGACGGTGGCCGGCGCGGTGTCGGCGATGTTCATCACCATAACGACATCGCCGGGGCGATAGATCGGCACCCGGCCATCAGGCGGCAGGCGCACGGGGTCGATGCCCAGAATGTCCGCGTTGAGCGGAAGATAGGTGTAGCCGACGGCGTTGTAGCGGATCGACGCGGGGATCACGTCGCGCGGCGCCCAGACGCTCGCCACCAGCTCGCCGAACTCGAGCCAGGCCGTGCCGAACTCGTAATTGACCGCGCCGCGCACCAGGGCGCCGGCGATGTTGCCGTCGCTGTCGGAGGTGGCGGAGATCAGCGTGCCGTCGGCGGCCGTGGCCGTGATGCTGACGCTGGTCGGCTTCAGCGGGGCGATGGGGGCGCGGAACGAGGCTGCGACGGTGGTGAAATCGCCGTACTGGGTCAGGCAGCTGAGCACCTGCAGGCCGAGCGCGGTGTTGTTCGTCCAGCTGGTGACCTTCACGCGGCCGGTCGAGTAGTCGATGCTGCCAGCAGCGAGGCCGGAGCCGGTCGTGACGCTGGGGTCCTTGTACAGCACGCCGCCGCGGTCGACGTAGATGCTGCCGGCGAGCAGCAGCATCACCGACGAGGCGACGGTGGCGTCTCCCACCGTGGTCGTCAGGTCCAGATCGAGGCCGGCGGAGCTCAGCGCCACCGTCTCGCCCGTGATGGCGTTGGGGTCGTAGGCCGTGGTGTCGCGCTCCACCGCGATCGACGACACGCCCGCGAGGGACGCCGACTCGACCGGCCCTTCCCACGACTTCACGTTCTCGGTCCACATCATGACCATCACCGACAGCGAAGCCGTGAGGGTGACGACGCCGGTTGCCGCGTCGAAGGTGCCGATCGGCTGCTCTGACCAGGACACGCGGTAGGTCTGCAGCGTTGCGCCGCCGGCTTTCACGCGCAGCTGCCCGCCGGTGGTGATGAACGCGGACGCGGATACGTTGCCCTTGCTCGTCACCACGTTGAACAGCATCGTGCCGCCATTGCGGAACGGCGCCGTGCCGGGAATCGTGAATTGGCTGCCGGAGATGGTGGCGGTGGTGCCGCTCATCAGCCCCGTGCCATTTCGCCAGGTGTAGGCGTTCGTCACGCTCGCGCCCGAGTCCGGCGGCGCCGTGAATTCCAGCGCGACCGCCCCCGTTGCGTAGTCGATCGTTCCCGTGACGCCCGTGCCGCTGATCGAGGCGTTGGCCGAGGCGTCGGTGGCGTTGCGCGACACCCCGCCGACGGGATAGCTCGCGGTGTAGCTGCCGGGCACCACCGGATGCTGGGCCAGCGTGAATTCGAGCCGCAGCGTCGCGGCGGCGTCTTCGGTTGCCCCCGCCCGCACCACGTAATGGACAGGCGAGCCCCACGTGTACAGGATCTGCGAGCCGGCATCCGGCAGGGCGCCGAGCGTGATGGAAACGGCGCCCGTCACATAGCTGATGGTGCCCGCACCATAGGAGGCCTCGGCACCGACGATCCCGCCCGCGCCGTCGTCCGTGAGCAGATACCAATTGCCCTGCGCCATGTACGCGATCTGCAGCGAGCCCGGCGCGGGGATGGGCGCGAGCGTCAGCACCCAGTTGAGCGCGCGGTTCTCGACCGTGACCGACTGCGTGCGCGTGTGCGCCTGGTTGGCCGCTGCCACCCCCGGGCGATAGGTGATGTTCGCGGTGCCCGAGGCGGCCGGGGCGTTGCTCGAGAAGATGATCTCGCCCGTGGCATGGCTGATGGTGCCGATGATCGTCGTGCCCGACAGGACATTGCCCGCGCGATCGTCGGTCACCGTCACGGCGCCCACCATCACCGATACGGTGCCCGGCATCGCCCCACCCCGCAGCACGAGACGCAGTCCCGGGCCGATGGCGGCGCCGGCCGCGGTATAGGAGAGATCCGCCGCGGACGACGCGATCATCGGCGCCACCCCGTCGGCCAGCGTGCGCGACACGAGCGGGGTTTCCGTCTGGGCGCTGGGCACCAACTGCGCGAACATCGACGCAGCGCGCACCTGCAGGTCGCCGATCGCCGCCGCGAGCTGCAGCGGCTGCGCGCCGTAGTAGCGCGTCGCGTCGGCGACCGAGGTGTCGCGGATACGTGCCTTGCCGGTGTAGGAGTACGCGGATTCAACCCGCGCGATCGAATGGCCATTGAAGTTGTAGCGCAGCGCGTCGGAGATGGTCAGGGTGACGATCCAGCGCGTGTAATCGCCGATGCCATCGGTGAAGGTCGCCTCGACAAACGACACCCCTGTAACGCGCACGTACTGCTCTTTCTCGGTGGCGAGGCCCTCGTCCTGGACGATGCACAGGGTTTTGCCGATGGCGGGCAGCTGCGAGCCGATGCGCTGAATCAGCGAGATCGTCTGCATGCCGCTGATGTGGTTTTCGTTCAGGTAACCGGGCCACGTCGTGCCCTTGAAGAGATACGCCTGCACGCGGCTGGCCGCCTCGGTGCGGGTGTCGAACGGGTCGTTCGTCGTGAACAGCGTGTAGCCGAGGGCGGGGTCGGTCGGCAGCGCGGTGATGACGGTTTTCGCGCCGGCGTAGAGGCTCGTGCCGAGCTCGCGGATCGCGATGAAGATTTTCCGGAGGTTGAACCGGCCATAGGCGCGGTCGAGGTCGCTGATGTCCTCGAACACGTTGTTCATGGCGCCGTCGACGATGACGGCGCCCGTCGCCGCGCCGCCGCCTTCGGGGACGTCGGCCATCACCTGCGATTGCACGAAGACGATGTTTTGTTCTTGGATTGCCATCTGGCGTTACTCAGTAACAGTCATGAATCGAAGCGTCGCCAGCACCCAATCAGC
The DNA here is from genome assembly GCF_900156155.1 of Aromatoleum tolulyticum. Lineage (GTDB taxonomy): Bacteria > Pseudomonadota > Gammaproteobacteria > Burkholderiales > Rhodocyclaceae > Aromatoleum > Aromatoleum tolulyticum. The sequence continues at coordinate 164,481 of NZ_FTMD01000008.1, read as the reverse complement.
AGGCACCGGATCGGCGTAATGGACGAGTGGGCGGGCCTCGAAGGGGCCGCCGTCGTGGTGGCGGAAGACGACCAGGTAGGCGGTGCCGCGCAGCGTGAGCGTCAGGCGCAGGTCGGGCGTGTCGGCCCAGGCCTGCAGCTGCGCCATGTCGGCGCGGGTCATCCAGGCGCTCGAGTCGTCCTCGTTGCGCAACGTGATCGGACGGCCGGCTTGGCGCAGGGCGGCCTGGATGATCGGCTTGCCGGTGAGGCCGCGCGTGAAACTCTGTTCGGTCGCGGCCCAGGCGAATTCGTCGTCCCAGAGGAGATCGGGGTCGAGGGCGAGCGCGATGGCGCCGGCGGTCAGGGTGATGGTCATGCTCCCCCCCGGCATGCTCCGCCCGCCATTCTCAGCGTCATAATGCCCACCACCATCCGAAGAGCGAGCCGCAGACCATGCCGAGCGCAAACATCAGCAGGAAGAGCAGCAACTGGAAATCGACGTACTTGCGCATACTGACCTCCGGGCCAGCGGGACCTGAAGATTGGAGCTCCGCCGCGAAGCTGATCGAGTCCGGCTATGCGGACGGGAAATACGCGCGCGATAAAGCGCGCGACACCTACGGCGAGGTGAAAAAACTCATCGAATTCAGTGTGAATATCCGCGGCCAGCTGTTTGCCGATGAGCTTGCCGAGCAGCTGCACCGCACCTCGTGGCGTTACCGCCTGATGCAGGCCTGCCTGGCGCTGCTCGGGTACGGCATGGGCTTCGCGAGTGGCCTGGGCGTGGAACTGGCGAAGCAGGCGGTGGGCGGATAACCGGGTGATGGTCATGAGGATCTCGACATCGCGGATTCGAACTCGCGCAGCAGGCCGGTGAGCGCCTGGGCGTCATTGGCAGAGACGACGTCGACGCGCTTCTTGGTGCCGTCCGGCATCGCGATCTCCACTCGCACCGTCGAGGACGGCACCGGGGCAGCCGACGCAGCAGGAGCCGGCTGCGCCTGGCGGGAAGACTCGGCCTGCTTCCGGGCCTGCTCCTCCGCTGCGCGCGCACGGGCTTCGGCCAGGCGGGCGCGCTCCAGCTCAGATAGCCGCGAGAGCGCGCGCTGCAGATCTGCCGCGGCCGACTGGTCGCCGGACGCACGCGCTTCGGCGAGCTGCCCCTCGATTTCAGCGCGGCGCGATGCGGCGCGGCGGCGTTCGATGTCTTCGTAGCGGCCGTTGATCTGGTCGAGTTCGTCACTGATGCTGTCGAGCGTCGAGCGGGCGGAGTCCTCGATGCTGCGCAGCTGGCTGCGCACGGACTCTAGCGCCGAGCGCAAGCCGGAAAGCTCTTGAGAGCCCAGTTCCTTGGCGCGGGACACCAGCCCGGCGAGGCGGCGCTCCTGGCTCGCCAGCGACAGATTGCCCTCGTCGACGCGGTCGTTGAACTTCTGGACCTCGATCGAGAACTCGATCTGCGCCGCTTTCGCGTCCAGGAGGCTGCGCCGCAGCTCGGTCATCGCGGCGACGCCCTTCCAGAAACCGGCGAAGCCCAGACCCGCAGCCATCTGGCTGTTGATGTTGTTGAGCCCCTCGAGGGCCGTCGTCACGTCGGCGGTTTCGGCGCGCACCGCCTCGAGCTCGGCCGTCAGGTCGCCCAGCGGGCCTTCCGTAACCAGCTCTTGAGCAGAGCGGCCGAGGCCGCGCACCCCGCTCTCGAACTCGTGAAACGAGTTGCTGGTCGCCTGGACTTTGCCGACCGCATCCGCGGCAGCGGGGGAGATTGCGCGGATCGCTTCGACGGCGGCCTGCCAGATCTTGCCCAGCCGCCCGCCCAGCGATTCCATGTCGTTGCCGAGCTGCTGCATGCCCTGGCCGGCTTGCTGTGCGCCGTCGGCCATTTTCTGGCCTCCGGCGCCTGCACCAGCTTGCGCGTTCATCAGGCGGATGGCCGCATCGGCTGCCGCGTTCAGCTGCGCGGCGAGTTCCGCAGTGATCTGACCTTCAATCTGTTTGGCGAGGGCGGACGCCTTGGCCGCTTCGAGTTCCGCGATCTTGGCCGGAGTGAGCTGGCCGGCGGCCTTGAGCTCCGCACGCCGGGCCTCCACCGCCTTGAGCTGCGCCGCGGCCTCCACCTGCAGCGAACGCGCGCGCAGCTGGGCGAGACTGGCTTCCTGGCGCTTGGCGTTGACCACCTGCCATGCGGCGTATTGTTCATTCCCCAGCGCCCGCGCAACTTGTTCGCTCGTGCGGATCTGCGCGAGCTTGAGCTGACCGAGGCGCTCTTCGACACCCAGCGCGGCCTGTTCCGCGCGAGACTGCGCCTCGATGTTCGCGATGGTGTCCGAGATCGCGTCGTTGTACAGGATCGCGGCACGCGTCGCTTCGGCTCGGGCGGCAGTAAGGGCAGCAGCGCCCGCGCCGTTCGCCGTCTCGGCGGCTTCGAGCGCCTGCACTGCCGCCGTAGCACGCTCCGCCGCCGCACGCAGCTCCTCCAGCCGCCCCGAGTTGTCCCGCACCGCGTCTGCCGTGGCCTGCCGTGCTGCCGCTTCGATCTGCGCAGACTGCGCCGCCGCGCGCGCCTTGTCCGCCTCTTCCTGTTGCAGCGCGAGCTTCTGCCGGATCTTCTCGATCAGGTCGCGCTTGGCCTCGGACTCCTTTCCGTCGGCGGCGGCCACCTGCTGCTTGGTCACCAGCTCCGCTTGCGAGGCCGAAAGCTGGGCCGCTTTCGCTTCGGCCACGCGGCGCGTCGCATCGGCCACAGCTGCGGCCCCTGCGGCTTCGGCCTGCCGCAGCTGCACCTCGTTACCGCTCGCCTGGGCGAACTGGATCGCCGCGGCGGCTTCCGCCTGGCGCGCTTCCAGGGCCTTTTCGGCCTGTTTCACGTAGGCATCGACGGAGGTCGTGACCTGCGCGTAGGCGTTGGCGACGGCGAGCCAACCGGGGTTTCCCGCCATGGCCTGGTCGGCGGCGCTTTTCGCGGCGCCGCCCGCGCCCGTCGACGCGTCTTGTACGCCCCGCAGACGGTCGCGCAGCGCGCCGAGATTGGCGCCGCTCTTCAGCGCCATCGCCGAGATTTCGTCGCCCAGCTGCGACCAGTTGCCGGAGGCGATCGCGCCGGCCAGCGCGCCCAGCGAGCCGCCCAGCAGCGACACCGCCTCGGAGAAGCCCAACACCACCAGGCCCGCGCCCTGCGTCCCCTTTTCGAGCAGCCACAGCGCGCCGGTCGTGCTCTTCATGACGGCGTCGGTCTGGCCGAGGCGGCCACCGGCTTCGGCGATCGCGCTGGTGAAGCGGTTCCAGGAAGCGGTGTAGCCCTCGGCACCGGCGGACGTGCCGTAAAGCTTTTGCAGCTCCGCCGCCATCCCCGGCAGGAGATCCTCGGCCAGCACCTGGCCGGACTCGACCATCTTGGTCAGCTCGGTGACGGTAACGCCCGCGCCGTTGGCCGCGGCCTGCATCGCCCCGGGCAGGCGCTCGGCGAGCTGCAGGCGCAGCTCTTCCATGCTCACCACGCCCTTGCTCACCATCTGCCCGACGGCGAACAGCGCCCCTTCGGTGTCGGCGCTGCTCTTACCCAGGCGCGACATTGCCCCGGCGATCGACTCGAAGACCTCTCGGCCCTTCTGCCCCTCGAGGGCGGTGCCCTTGGTCGAGGCCATGAAGTTGGCGTAGGCGCGTGATGCAGACGCCAGCTCCAGCCCCAGGCGCTGCGAGGCCTCGGTGATGTACCCCATCTCACGGGCGGCGGCTTGGCCGCTGCCCTGGATGGCTTCCAGCGTGCGGTTGATGCGATCGAACTCGACCGCCGCGCGCGCGAGGTGATCGACCGAGAAGGCCGTCGCGATCGCTACGCCGATCGGCCCCAGTTTGGTCAGCAGACCGCCCAGCCCGCCCGTCGCACGCCCCACGGACGCAGTGAAGGGATCGACGCTGCCGCTCATCTCGCGCTGTAGGTCGGCAATGCGTCCTTGTGCCTGGGCGAAGGCGCGATCGAAGTCTGCGGCGCTGACCTTGGCGTTACTGCCGAGGCGAATCAGATCCTGGTTGATCTGGTTGATCTCGCCCTGGATCGCGTCCGACGAGCGGATGCCGATACGGTCTAGCGCCGCAGCGGCTTGATCTGCAGCAGAGCCGAGCACCTTGAGCTGCGGCGCCGCGTTGGCCGCACCGCGCAATTCGGACGCCATTTCGCGAAGCTTCGGCCCCGCCTCGCCGCCTTCCGCGGCCAGCTTCTCCAGCTCGGACGCGAGCGCGGCAATCCCCTCCTTTCCGGAGGTCTCGGCGATGAGACGGAGTTTTGCGACGAGATCGGCCATGGCGCGGGGTCGGGTGGGGACCGGCCCATGTTCGCGCGCGCGCGTAATCCCCGGCAGGGGAAGCGCTTCCGGGGTTACGGGATCTCAGCGGGGAATTCAGGCGACAGGCTCAAGCCCCCGGGCGGGGGCTTTGGTCTGGCGCCTGGGGTCAGGTCAGCTCAGGGAAGCGCACCTCGAACGGGCTCGTCTTGCCGACCGGGGTCACCAGCTTGCCCTTCAGGGTGATGGAGCCGAAATCTTCGGCCTTGAAGTCGAACTCGCCTTCGGGCGCCAGGATCGCCTCGAAGACCTCGCATTCGGCATCCGAACCATCGACCAGGTTGCGGCCATCGAGCAGCAGGCGGCAACGCAGCTGCGCCTTGGTCGCGCCCTTCACGGTCGAGCCGGACACCGCGTTGTAGGTGCCCGACACCTTCAGGCTTGCCGCATCGGCGATCGTACCGGTGGCGAGCGGGCGAACCATGCCGAGGCGGTAGTTCACCTCGTAGTCCGTCCCCAGCGCGTACGTCGTGACCCCGTCGCTGCTCTTCACGGTAAAGGCCGCGGTGGCGAAGTTGCGCTTGCCGAGCGGGATCCAGTGGCCGAGCTTGGCCGTGATGACCTGGTCGGCGATCGAGCCGCTGCCCTGGGTGAGGCTGGCAAGCGTGCCCATGAAGGCGAGCTTGATGTTGTCGGCGTTCACCTCGTCGAGCACGACCTCGATCTCGGGCGACTTGAGCAGCGCCACCGAGGCGATGAGCTGCCCGCGCGTGCCGCGGCCGCGCGATTCCTTCTCCTTCAGCTCGGACTGGGCGCCGATCGCGAACTTCGACGATTCGCCCATCGGCTTCCAGCTGTTCCACCACGTCTGGGTGTCGTCGTCCCAGACGTCGAAGAGGACGTCGCCTTCGCCCAGAAATCCACGTGCAGTGCTCATTGTTTGGTACTCCTCTTCATTGCTTTTCGACCTGCACCGGCACCGTTGCCGTGAAGGTCAGGGGGAAATAGGCGAAACCGCCGGAAAACACGGGCCGCGGGCCGTTTGCGAGCTTCAGGGGGCGCATGCGATCGGCCGGGCGCCAGCCCATCAGCGCCGACAGCACCGGGCTGACGAGGGCCGCGGCCGAGGCGCGCAGCGCGGCCGGAGCGTCGCCGCGCTGGCCTGCTCCCTTGACCACCGCCACCACGATCCACGTTTGCTCCGTGGTCGCGGCGCGCCCGGTGTCGGTAGCCTCCAGGACGCGGTAACCGCCGTAGATCACGTGCAGGGCCGGGGCCACCTGGCTGCGCTCCTGCACGTCGGCGAGATCCTCGGCCGCGAGCACTGCGCGTGCTGCCGGCACGGTGGCCTTCAGCCGCTCGATGATGAGCGGCTCCAGCCCGAGGAAGTCGATCGGGGGAATCACTGCAGGCCCCCGCCGAACACCTTGCGCCCAGCCTGCACGACTTCAGCCAGCGCGGCCGTCGTCGTGCCATTGGCCGCAGCCGTGGCACCGGGCAGCAGCGCACGGCCCAGGGCCACGTCCTTCAGCCAGCGCAGGGCGTCGTCGTACCGGGCGCGCACCTCGTCGGTGACGCGGGTGCCATGAAGGCGATAGCGCGCGATGTCGCACGTCACCATCACCAGCAGGGCCGGCAGCGGAGACACCGGCAACGCGTAGCGCACGCCCAGGTACGTGTCGATCTCGCCCACCGCATCGGCGATCGCGCCGTCGGCCACCGCCGTGTCCACGACGCCCGCGGGCGGGTCGGCACGGTCGGTCAGGTCGATCAGCTCGGCTTCACCGAAGCGGGTGACCAGATCGGCGACGGTCGCGTAGGTCACGGCTTACTCGGCGCGGGTGAAGTCGGCGTAGTACTTGTCGCCGGTCTTGAACTGGCCGAACAGCGCCGGGTTGGCAACCGTGATACGGAAGTCCGCCTGCGGCGAGTACTTGGCGTAGGTGTTGTCCTCGTCGTCGCCGTTGGTGTCGGAATAGCCGTTGGTCCGGCAAACCGCGTGCATCACCACCGTTTCGCTGTACTTGGTCTTCACCCCGTCCAGTTCGGAAAAGTGCTCCTGGACAAAACTCACCTGCAGCTTTGCTCTCATCTCGGGCATTCTGGTTTCTCTTGTTGTGCCGAAACTTCCGGCGTTACTCGACAACCGGCAGCAGCCCGCCGGTAACGGCTGCCACGATCAGTTCGGGCTCATCGAGCAGGCGCAGGATATCGGCTTCCGTGAACTCGTCCGCATCCACCTCGACCGGCTCCGGCCCCCAGCGCCGGCCGCAGCGGCGGAAGCCCGCCGGCGAGCGCGAGGCGATGCGCAGGTGCGTCATCACAAAACCGCTCACCACGGTTCCCGGACCGGGCTCGCCGGCGATCTCCTCGACCGTGCCCTCGATCGCCCCCCGTCCCGCGGCTCTGGCAATCGCAAGCCAGTCCGGAGGATCTGTCTGCAACACCCCGGGGCGAAGTACGCCTTCCTGCGGGACCATCTCGCCCCCCAAGGGGAGACTGCTCCCCTCTCCGGTGACGTGCGTGGCGTCGAACTGGCTGGAGCCTTCCGGGGCGGCCGGAGCCGCCCCTTCGGCCACAACCGCGTTCTCTGCCTTCTCGGCTGCGGTTGTATTCGTGGTGCCGGGGCCCGCGCCCCCGGCTGCGCCCGGCCCGCTGAGTCGGCCGGCTTGGGTGCCCTTTGCCATGGGGGATTACTCCAGCCAGGGCGAGACGATGAGCTGGGCGGAACCGCGCCAGACGTTGGTCGCGCCGGCGGCGTCGGTTTCGGCGACGAGCAGCTTGCGCGCTTCGGCCTCGTTGCTCGGGCCGACGACCAGGTGCGTGCCATTCACGCCCAGCGGCGAGCCGTCCGGGCGGAACTGGCCGGCGAGCTTCACGCGGGCGGCTTCGTACGCGGCGGCATCCAGCGTCGCCTTGCTGCCGTAGGCCAGCTGGTGGAAGCCGAAGCCGGCGTTGTAGCGCGCGTCGGCCGAGTACAGGTAGGTGTTCTCCTTCTGCACCGACTCGTCATCGACCTTGGGCGGACGGAACGCGGGCTTGCGGCGGTCCTGGAAGATCAGCGGCTTCATGTAGGCGCGCGACAGGTCCATCAGGAACCACGGCGCGCCCGATCCGCCCCCGGTGTTGCTCCAGCTCGCCTCGGCACCGGCACGGGTGTAGCCGACGTGGTCGGTATCGAAGAAGTACTGGCCGTCGAAGCCCTTGGTCGCGAAGCCGGCGGCGAGCAGGCCCCACACCAGGTCATCCGGATGGCGCGCGACGATCTCGCCCTGCATCGCGAACAGGTTGCTGTAGATGCCGAGCTTGTCGTCTTCGATGTTGTCGCGGCTCACACCGATGGTGTGTTCCCACGTCTTGTTCTTGAGCTGGGCGGGCGAGCTTTCGAGGTTGTTGATGGTGCGCTGGCCGACCCATTCCCGCATGCCGGGGATGTCCTTCATCCAGCCGTAGTTCTCGGCGTCGGACGTGGACGGGATGACCATGGCCACCTGCTTGTAGGTAGAAGGCACGGACTCGAAGCCGCGCAGGAAGGCGGCGTTGAAGCCCTGTGCCAGCGAGGCGAGCGACGACGGCGTGATGAGCATGCCGCCGAAGCCCATCAGCGCGACACCTTCGGTGTGCGACGGCCCATAGCCGAACGCGAGTGCGAGGCCGACGACGGCCAGCGATACGGCCCACACGAAGGCCAGGCGAGGAATCGATTTCATAAGGAAGTACTCCTGGTGGGATGGGGCGTTACTGACCGAGGCCGATCTGCACCCACACGCCATCCGTATCGACGGCAACGATCTTGCCGGCGCGCGAGCGGGTGTTGGTGCCGTTGGTCTTGGCGACGGTGGCGTCGTCGACGATGTAGCAGTCGGCGCCGACGTCGGCTTGGGCGATCAGGTCGCCCGACGCGCTGTTGGCGAACTTGAAGGTGCCGCGGCGTACGCGCACCTTGGCGTCGCCTGCCGACACGGCGGTGGCGGATTCCTCCGCGCGGCCGATCGCGACGAGACCAGTTGCGGTGGCGCCGGGCGCGGCGTAGCCGGCCGACAGCGCGACCAGGGCGCCCTGGTGGATGGTGGTGGAAGCGGCGACGGGGAAGTCGAGCACATCGCCGGTGCGCGCGAGGGTGTTACGGGGGGCGGTCAATGCCATGTCGCGTTACTCCTTCTTGCCCTTGGCGAACTCTTCGGCGGAAAGGCCCAGCGCCTTCATCACCGCGAGATCTGCGTCGGTGGATTGGTCGGCGTTTCCGCCGTGCTGCTTGCCCTGCGACTGCATGCCCTTGAGCGCAGCGACCTGCGGAGCCGTGGCGATGTAGCCCTTGAGCGCGGCCAGGTTGCTCTTGCCCAGGCTCTCGGCCCATTCCTTCTGCGCCGGCAGCAGCTTGCCGGCGGCCAGCGCGCCTTCGACCACGTCGGCGACTTCGCCTTCGGTCATGCGTGCGGTGAGCGCGGCGACCTGCGTCTGCAGCTCCTGCATGGTCTCGACCGGCACGTACTTCGCGGGGTCGGGGGTGGCGCCGGCAGCGGTGGCCACTGAGGCTTTCAGGGCGGCCAGTTCGGCCTTCGCGGTCTGCGCTTCGCCGGCCTTGTCCGCCTTGGACTTGAGCTCGGCAACGGCGCTGACGGCCGTCTCCTCGCTGGCGTCCTCGGGCAGACCCAGCGCGGCGAGCAGCTTCTTGAGCATCTCGTTCACGGAGTTCTCCTCTTCAGAGGGGTGGTGGAAAAGTGCGGACAGGGCCACGGCCGTCATGCCGTCGAGCCCGGGGTTGTTGGTGAGCGCCGCCATGCGCAGCGCGAGGATGTCGCCGGTCTTGTCGTCCCAGTCGATCACCGGAGACAGGTAGCGGTATTCGCGGTCGCCGATCATGTTGCGGGCGCGCGCGGTCCATTCGACGTCGGTCGCGTAGAGTCCGCGGCCTTCGCGCCATTGCAGGCCCGATCCGTGGAACCAGCCGGCCGCGGGCGCGGGCTGGCCGTTCTTCTCGGCGTGTAGCGTCTGGTGCTCGTAGTCGATGACGAGGGGGGTTTCGCGGGCGGCTGCGGCCTGGATGACACGGGCAGCCGTCAGCGCATCGAGCTTCCAGCCGGCCACGCCGGCCGGACGGCCCGAGCCGTCGGCGGAACGGAACACGCCCGCCGGCAGAAGCTGAATCTCAGCGCCGGCGGCGGGCAGGAGGACGGTCAGGGAAGCGGTGCGGGTAGCCATGCCGCCGATAATCGGCGGCGGGGGGTGGGGCTAGGGAGGGGAAGGCGTTCCGATGGACAAGGGCGCGCAGGAGGCCTGCAGATCCTACCGCTGAGCGATTCGTTCCATAAGCGCCGCGGCCGTGGCTACGTGACTTTCAGATTCTTCCCGCTTCCAGTGCTGGCCAAGTTCGTAATCTGCAATCACACGCTTCGCCTTGAGATCACGCAGCGTGTATGCGATTGATCGAGCGGCCAGCGAACCCTCTGCAATGTAGCGGTGCACTACTAATTCGTGGCTCCCCCCTCTGATTTCGTGCGCAGGAACTTGAGGACAGCTTGCCTCGGCACGATCCTTTGCGAGATGGTAAGCGGCGTAATACGCGCGACTGGTAGCTGATCTTAAAGCCACCTCGGACGCGTCATCGGAAAGCAACTCCCTCGCGAGGCCGATAAAGCTGTCAGGCGTAATAGGCATCGGCGTGTCGCACACAACTGAGGGTCAGATAGCTGGCCGTGTCATCGAGTCCATGCTCGACTAACGCATCTGCTATCAACAGATTCGTCTTGGCAATGTCATCGAATTCGGCACGAACTGTGAACATGCTCACCATGGATGGCGCGTCGGTAAAGTCGCCGACCCAACTGATGACTTGCCCGTGGCGCCTACGGATAACCTCCCCCGCCACTTGCACGGCCTGATGAATTACCCGTTCATCCACGCCGTCGCCGGCGAGTCGATCCAAGAGAAGGGGGAGCATCGGATTACCCGTCAGATTGAACTGTGAGCTGCCTTGATCTGAAAGGCCAAGCCTATGGGCTGCCGAGCGGCAGTCGGCGGCAAATCTGAATCGTCCTGCAGCCATGGCGGCCTCCGTTGCACTGCCTAATACCGTGGGATTGTCCGGGAAGCGTTGGACGAGATCCGAAAGAATCGCCTGCGACTCCTCAAAATACAGCAGAGCAGAAAGAAATGTCGCGTAATTCAGGTACGACTCCACAGCAATACCAGGGCAAGAGAACGCCCGCTCAAACGCCGAGCGCATCGCTCGTTCGTCCATCCTAAGAAAGGCCACGCCCCCAAGCACTGTGTATGCCGCAGCAACATCGACGCCCGAGGCGACTTGCTTTAGGGCGTCCCCCTCAAGGCGGCGCAACCTGAAATCGTCGGGACACTGCTCGTCAAACAGCACAACCAAGCGCTGCTCAAGTTCGCTGGTCTTCGGCTGGGGCATCGGATGTGAGATGTGTTGCATGGCGAATATCATATCAGCCACTCATAAACCCCGTTACTACCCCGTTACTTTCCCGCAACACCCCTGCGGACATACCTACGCCGCCCCTCACCCCTTCAAACCGCTCCACGGGGCTGTAAACGCGTCGGGCGCTTTACCCTCCCAGCGCCCCCAGCAGGTGCCGCTCCACGATCTCCAGGACCTGCACTTCATCCTCCGCCGACACCCCCAGAAACGGCCGAGCCGGGATCGTGCCCTTGCGGTTGCCGAACTGGTGCACCGCCGCGCCGCCGTCCCATTCCCCTGCGAAGCGATTGGTTCCGATCTCGACCCCACCTTCGACGAGCTGCCAGTCGATGGAGTCGGCGAGGATGCCGGTATCGACCAGCGGCTTCTTGTTCATCGCCCGCGCTGCGCCCTTGGCGCCCAGGCGGCCGTCCTTGTTGAAGTTCTTGCCGTCGCGGTTCAGGTAGCTGTCGAACGTCGCCTGCGCGTTGGGCGCCCAGCGCGTGCCGTCCGGAGCGGTGCTGGTGGCGAAGCGCTGCTTGGTGGATTCCTGCAGGACCTCGCCCATTTCCTTCATGGCCGGGGCCATGCCCGCGGGGCCGAGGGTGGCGAGCAGGCGGTTCAGGGCGTCGCGGACGGGGGCGCGGTCGAATTCGATCGTGATGCTGTCGGCCATCTGGGCTATCCTCTCAGTGCGGGCGAGGCGTGGAAATTTTCGGCGTCCACGTGTCCCGGGCGGCGCTGCCGCCGGTGAATGAGAGACTGCCGACTCTCCGCCCGCATCACTCCACCGGCACCCACACTCCGCCCTTCACTTCACCGTCGATGTCGCGCATCGCCTGGCGGTACGCGCTGACGATCATGTTCAGCTCGCGGGCGTCCGTCTTCTTGCCGATGCGGTAATCGAACTCGACGGCGATCTTCTGCGCGGCGTCCTCGCCGGCCGGCAGGACGAACAGCAGGTGCCCGGTGCGCTCGTGGAAGAGCACCTGTTCGGGCGCGTCGAGCAGCTCCGGCAGGCGCCGCCATTCGGCATCGGTCAGGCCATCGCGGGAGCGCTCCTGGTGGCGCCGTTCCTTCGGCCCCAGCACCAGGTTGTCCTGAACCGCGATCTCGGCGGACGCGGGCTCGATCTGGCGCTCGGTGCGCAACCAGTCGAGGACCGAAGGCTGCAGTGCGCCGACGACGTGATGACGGCGCGCGCCGACGGGTCCGCTCGCGCGCCAGGCGTCGACGGTGTCGTACCAGGCCAGCCGCCGTTCCATCGCCAGCGCGGGGGCGAGCTGCTCCCACATCGCGGCGCCGATCGGCGCGTCCAGGTTCAGCAGCTTCTGTCCGACCAGATCGGCGAGCGGCGTCGCCGCGTTCGCACCTGGGGCATAGGCCCAGCCCTTGTCGATGCCCATCGGCGCGCCGGTCTTGGGGTCGATCGCGCGCCAGCCCGCGGGCGGCTCGGTGGCGTCGCCGTCCTTCGGACCGGTCACGGCCGTCACACGGCAGCGGCAGCCCCAGCCGTTGGGCGGGAAGTGGGTCTGCCAGAAGAGGTGGTCGTGCGGTAGCGTCAGGCGCATGTCGCCCCAGCGCTTGTGCAGCGGGCGCGGGTGCAGCACCGAGTCGTTGTGCACGTAGCGCCAGAACGGGCGGTTCTTCACCATGTCCGCGTCGGTGAGCTGCGCCCAGCGGCCGGCCGCGTAGCTCGTGCGCAGGTTCGTCTCGTAGATGACCTTCGTGCGCCACGCCTCGCCGGCCTTGGAGCCTTCGCCGGTCCAGCCCGTCCAGCCGTGTTTCGCGACGATCTGGCGGAAGTCCTTGCGGAAGGTCTCCAGCGTGGTGCCGGCGGCGATCGCCTTGGCGACGGCCTCGCGCAGATCCTGCAGCAGGTCGGCCTTCATCGCCCCGGCAACGACGAAGGCCCGGTCGTGCGCGGCCTTGCGGATGTCGTCCCAGGCCTCGGTCGGCAGGTTCAGCTTCCGGCGGAAGAACCCGATCTGCTCCGCGAACGGGAGATCGAACGCGCCGGCCGCGCCCGCGGTGGCCTTATCGGCCATCCTGCACCTCGCTGCGGCCGGCGAGGTGGATCGCCGACAGGGCCGTGGCCATCACCGTTACCAGCTCGTCGGCGGGCAGGTGCTCGTAACGCGCCAGCAGCTGCTCGCGGAACTCCTCCAGGCTGCCGGCTGCGGCCAGCATCGCCTCGATGTCCTCGCGCCAGGCGTTGATCTGCTCTTCCGCCTGCGCGGCCAGCGCCGGGGTCAGGCGGTCGGCGGGATCCGCGAAGTTGCCCGACGAGGCGCCGGTTTCCAGCCGCGTCGCGAGCGCGGCCGTGCGATAACGCGCGGTCAGCGCCACGGACTGCGCGCCCGGCTGTACCGGGGGCGTTACGTTGCCACCGAACACCGGCTCATCGTCGGCCGCTTCGGGGATGCGCAGCTTCTCATGCACCCAGCTCACCGGGATGCGCGCGCCGCCCTGGGCGAGCGCCGGCAGCGCCTCGGAATACAGCTTCAGGTCTTCCGCCTCGCCCAGGTCGAACACCCAGCGCGGGCAGCGGCGATAGCTATCGAGCCCGCCCTGGTTGAGCGCGATCAGCGGATACACCAGGTCGCGCGTCAGCGTGCCGGCGATCTGGCGCGCATCGGCGATCAGGATGTCGCGGCGCACCTCGGCGTGCAGATCTGCGACGCCGGAGCCCAGCCCCGTCGCCTTCGCCTCGCTGGAGAGCACCTGCCCGAGGATCGCCTTCGACTGCGCCCGGTCGGCCCAATCGACCATCTCCAGGTGCGGCGTGCCCGAGGCGCTGCCGGTGATCTTCTGGATCTCGATCGCCATCTGCTCGGGCATGATTGCCCGCGCATCGTGCCCCAGCGCCGTCACCGCGCGCATCAGGCTCGATTTCTCCTCGGGCGTCGCGCTCTGCGGGTACTTTCCGACGATGATCGGCAGCCCGTAGGTTTCCAGGAATTCGGCGAAGTCCCCGATGCTGTACGCCTTGTACAGGAAGGGCCACAGCAGCACGCGCGAAAGGCCCATGCGGCCGAGGTAACCGGTTTTCGCCTTCACGTGCTGGTGCATGATCCAGCCCATCGGGATCGGCTCCGCGCCGTCCGAGCTGCCGTCCTTCAGGCGCAGCGAGCGGCGCATCGCGTCGAGCTGGAACCACGTCTGCGGGCGCGGGTGGAACTTCGGTAGCCATTCCGTTCCCCAGCGCTCCCACTCGATCTCTATGGGCGCGAAGCCGTGGCCCACCGCATCCATCATCGCGAGGATCACGTCTTCCAGATCGTCGACCACGTCGCGCAGGATCTCCTCGACCCAAGCCGAGAGCTTCTTCTCCGCGCGGCTCGCGTTGGCCGGCGGCTCGATCGACCAGTCGAGCCCCAGCACCGCCCCGCGGCGCTTGTCGAACTCGCAGCGCAGGTGCGCGTCGCGGTCGTACATGTCGTCGAACAACTGGTGCTGCGCGATGATGTTGCCGGTGTCGGCCTCCTTCAGGATGCGCGCCGCCTTCGCGGGGGTCAGGCCGTCGAGCTGCGATTGCACCAGTTCGTGCTGGAGCACCGCCACGCGCGCGGTTTGCGGCTCGCGCAGGATGCCGGTGTCGATGGGGGTGCCGTGTTGGTCGAGGATCTTTGCCATGGTTACCTTCCGGGCCGCACGTGCGTCATTTGCCCGCAGTGCTGGCACTTCGTTCGTGATTTCGCTTCGAGCTTTTCGCGTTCCGCGACCATCGCCACGCGGCGTTGCTCGAAGCGGCTTTCCTCGCGGGCGAGCCGTGCAAGCACGGCGATCGCGTTCAACTTCGCGCCGCAATCGGTGCACTCGACCTCGGCCAGATCCTCATCGACGGCCAGATGCACATGCCGGCACTTGTCGATCTGAAAACGGGTGCGGGCCTCCGACAGGCAAATGACGTTGGTCGGCGCTTCGATGTCGTCGATCTTGATGATCATCAGAACATCCTCCTCGAGGAGAACCCGCCGAAGTCGTCGCCGCCCACGCCGCCGCCCCCATGCCGCGCCACGCTCTGAAAACCGCCGATGCTCCCCATGCCGCTGGTCGCCGCCATCCACAGCATCTGCAACGCGTCCGGGCCGTCGTCGTGGTCGCCCTTCGGGAAGTGGCGCAGCTGGTCGATCAGCGTGGTCTGCCCCGGGTGCAGGCGGATCAGGCCGTTCGCCATGTGCGGCTGCAGGCTCTCGATGCGCAGCAGCTTGTCCGCGATCGGCTGCACGCCCCGCGCCGGTACCGGAATGCCGCGGGCGGCAGCGCGCTTCACCAGCTCCGAGTACAGGAAGGCCTGGAACTGCACGGTCTCGATCACCCACAGCAGGCAGCGGTACTCCGCCTGGTAGGCGATCACGTCTTCGATGATGCGATCGGGCAGGCGCTTCTTGATGCCGGCCTCGACCACATCCAGGATGCCGGTCGAGCGGTTGAAGCCGCCCACCAGGAGCGCCGACGGATCGCGGCTCGCCCCGGCCTTGCCCAGCGAGGGGTCGCAGGCGCCGTAGAAAATCCAGTCCGCGAGCCGATTGACCCAGAAGGAAATCACCTTCGCGAACGGCGCGTTGTCGCCCGCTACCGGGTCGTTCTGGTACTCGCTGTCGAAGGTGTCGTGGCCGTCGCGGGCGCGGATCTTCATCAGCGCCAGCAGCGGGCGCGCCGCCCAGCTGCATTCCGAACCGGCCTCCATCGCCTCGCGGTGCTCCTGGTAGAACGCGTCCGCGGCGTCCTCGCCGTCATTGCGCAGGCGCTCTTCCCAGCGCTCCCACAGGTCCATGCGGTCCGGCCACTTCAGCAGCGCCTTGAACTTCGCCGCGCGCCACAGCTTGTTCGCCAGCGTGCGGTTCAGCACCGAGTCGTAGTGCAGGATGGTGCCGATATACACCACGTCGAACTTGGCGCCCGCGCCGCCCAGCGGCAGGATCGTCTTCGACACCCAGCTCTGCAGCTTGTCGCGCTGGTCGGGATTGCGCACCTGCTCGTCGTTCTCGATGTCGTCGAGCACGGCCAGATCCGGACGGTACGGGCCATGCCGCAGACCGCGCAGCTTCTTGCCTGAGCCCGCCACCTGCACCTTCGCGTCGTTGCGGGTAACGATCGTCCCGGCCTGCCACACGCGCCCCTGGCCGGTGACCTCGGGGAAGTCCATCTGCAGCCGCGGGTTGAACTCCAGCTCCGCCTTGATCGCTTCCAGCATCGGGTACGCCTGGTCGATCGAGTCCATCACGATCACCGGGTAACGCTTGCGGCCGGTGACCAGGCACCACAGCACGAAGAGCTGCGACACCAGCGTCGACTTCGCCTCTCCTCGAGGAGCGGCGATCGCGTCGGTCTCGCTCTTGCTGCTGGCGACGATCTCTGGCAGCCGCGCGAACAGGTAGTCGTGCAGGCGCGAGCGGTGCGGGCTGCGGACGTAGTGCGGGAAATAGGTGTTCGTGAAGTAGCCGAAGTCCGCGTGCGCGGCTTTGCGCCGCTTTTGGCACTCGGCGGGGTCCGGGTCAAAGCCGGCAACTTCGGCCTCGATCCGGGCACGGAAGGAGGCGGCGAGGTTCGCGAGGTCGGCGAGGAAGGATTTACGGGTGCTGGTGGTCATTGTACCGAGCCACAGGCGGTGCCAAGCGCTCGCGCAGGAGGTAGCCCTCCAGCTCCCAGACCTTCTCGATGGCCTGCTTTCGAGCTTCGCTGCGGCCGATGCTCCAGTCCTGCCGGGTCGGATCGATGGCGCCGTAGTTAATCCCCACGACCTTCGCGCCGTTGCGCAGATGCAGCGTAACCATTGTGATCGTCGTCGCGGGGACGTTCTCCACGGTCTCTTTTACGATCACGGACTCCACGTCTGCCGGCGTAAGGTACGTCTTCATCTTGGGTTGCTCCTGGTTGTTACCCATACGCCCTCGCAATCTCATCCCCGAACGCCTCGAGCTGCTCCACGAACTCCCCGGCCAGCGCCGGCTTGCGCTTCGCCATGAACTCCCCGAAGCGCTTGAGCACGTCCATCGCGATCGCCAGCTTGTCCGTCTCCGGCATCAGCCGCCGCGAGACATTCGCCAGCTTGTGGTACGAGTCTCCCAGGCTCGCGAGCATCTGCACCTTGGTGGTCGGGTCCATATCCGGCGCGGCCTGGATGGATTCGATGGTGGCCTGTACCTGCTGCACCATCACGGCCAGCGTCTGGCGCACCACGTCCTCGATACCGCCCCCTGCGATCATCTGCGCGCTGCGCGCCTTGTCCCAGTCGTCGCCCGCGTCCTTCGCCTCGCGCTTCCAGCGCCGCGCGGTCGCGGTCGGCACGCCTTCCTTGACGGCCGCCACCTCGAGGCCGAGCTGGTCGAAGACGTAGGCGCCGCGCACGGCCCGGCGGGTGTCCTCACCGTGTGCCATAGCCGTCCTTCAACCACACATGCCCCTTGCCCGCGGGGAATACCGGCGGCTTCCAACGAGAATTCTTCCTGCGGCACACATTGACCTGAAACAACGCCGCATCGATGTACGCTGCGCCGTTCGGCGCTTCCGGGTGCAGTTCTACCGGCTTAAGGACAAATGCCTGGTAGTAGTAGCGGGGGCGATGCCGGTCGGCACGCCACCGGGCGAGCCCGACCACTTCGCACTCGATCCATTCGCACTCGAACGTCGACGCGCCAACAAGCTGGACCTTGCGAACGGGAACGGAAGCCATGATCTTCATCACAGCTGCCCCGGCTCCGGACGCTTCACGCCCGGCACCTGCGCACGGCCGGTCGCCACGTCCGACCCGCGATCGGTCAAGGTCGCCACGTCGTTCTTCCACTCCACCAGCCCTTGCTCGGCCAGCCAGGCGCAATCGGTCGCCACGCGGTCGAGGCTCACCGTGTAGCCGACCAGGCCGATCTGCTCGCGCAGGCCGCGGGCCGGCATCATGTAGGCGGGCGCCATCACCAGCACCACAAGGATCGCGCGGCGGCGGTCCCTCTCGACCATCTGTTCGGCGGTGTTCATCGCATCCCCTTCTCTGCAATCTGCGCCAGGATCAGGCGCAGCGTGTCGTTCATGCCCTTCATTTCGCCCGCCATCTGGCTCACGGCCTGCGTGGTGGCGTTGATCTTTTCGTAGAGCTTGCCCAGGTCGTCGTGCGTGGGCGCCCGGTCCAGACGGCCTTCCAGGCGCGCCAGACGCTTGTCCTGCTCGTCGGCGCGATCGTCGAAGTCCTCCTGCAACTTCGAGAACTTGCGGTCCACTTCCTTGTTGCGATCGCCGTAGCGCACGTACAGCCACAACCCGGCGTTGGCTACCGTGTTGATGATGCTGCCGAGGCTGCCGAGGAGCACCAGCCCGAACTTGATCTCGTCGGATATCACCGGGCGGCCCCCTTGCGCTTCTCCAGCGAACGGGCGCCCGTGTAACCGAGATAACCGGCGCCGAAGAGCCACCACAGCTCCTCCGGGATCGCATTCAGCCAGGCGGTGACGCCCACCGTGAAGGCGGCCACTGCGGCCGGGTTGAACACCTGCGCGATGCCCACCGGGATCGACGCCAGGATCATCACGTACATCACATACATGAAGCTGGGCCGCGCCCGGCTGGTCCAGGGGTCTGCGCTCTGCGCCTCGGCCAGGATCGCCGACAGCTGCACCCGCACCACGTCGAGCTCGCCCGCCTGGCGCGCGCGGTACAGCTCCAGCTCCGCCGCGGCACGCTGCGCGGGGTCGGGGATGGCGCGCTTCAGGATCTCGCTGCCGAGCTCCAGCACGCGGTCGATGACCGGAATCGTGATGCTCATCCCTGCGATTCCCCCATCTCGCGCACCACCAGCACGTTGCCGGGCTTGAGATGCACGGTCGCCGTCACGCCCGGCGCGATCGCATTTGAGCGCACAGGCGTGTCGATCACCTGGCCATACGGATCCACCTGGAACACCTGGGCGAGCAGTGAAACGCCGCTCTCGGCGTCGTGATGCGTCACGGAAACGCGCGTCGTCATTTCGGCAGCTCCAGCGAGTGATTGCGCAGCGGCAGCATGTCGCCAGCCAGCCAGTCGCCCACATCGAACCCCGGGCACTCCTTGTTCACCCCGGCCAGATCGCGATGACCGCACACCCCGCGGTAACCGTTCGACGCGTCGGCAAGCTGCAGCGGTACGCGATGGGCCGCGCACAGATGCCGCAGCTGGTCGAGCAGCGCGCCCCACTGCGGGTACGTGAAACGGTCGGTACCGACGAGGCAGATGCCCAGCGAGCGGGAATTCACCCCGCGCGCATGCGCGCCCACCTCGGACGGATGCCGCCCCGCGGCGCGTGCGCCGTTCGGGTACAGCACCCAGTGGTAACCGATGCTGCGAAGGTCAGGATTGAAACGGGCCGCCGCCGACGGATCGCGGCGAAAACCGCGCTGGGCGTGCCAATGGTCGATATCCAGCGTGCTCGTCCAGCGGCCATCGGGCGTGGCGGAGCAGTGGATGACGATGAGGTCGATTGTGCGCGTTGGGTTCATGCCCGCAGGATGCGGGGCGCACGCACGACGCGACAGGCGGAAGCGATTCCGGGTGAAACGAAAAGCCCCGCTCGGGGCGGGGCTCGGGGTCGGACTCTAGCACGGGAGAAACTAGAAGAGGACTTCTCCGTTCATTCCCGCATGCTTCACGCTGAAACCCCCGCCGTTCTGGACCAGCTCGCACTCGTATTCGTTGCGCAACGTGGCCCCGAATCCGTTCTGGGCATCCACGTACCCGATGACATTCACCGATCCGTCCGGTCGCCGACGCACCAGATCCTTCCCTGATGCAAAACTCGCAGAGGATGGCGCTTTCAGCCCGCGTTTGATGACGCTCTGGCACGCAGCTGTTGCCGAAAAATCGTCAGTTGCGTTGCCGTCCCTCGGGGCATTCGCCAGGGCCACGATTACTGCGACGAGGCCAAGCAAAACGATTACCTGTGTCCGGCGCGATACGGGCTTCGGGCCGGCAGGTTTCCGCTGCCCACAGTGAGGGCAGCTCTTTGCCCCCCACGACACCACCCCCTTGCAGGCGCGGCAGGACGTGAGATTCGCCTTGATCTTGTCTTCCTCGGCAACTCGCGCCTCGTCCTCCCGCTTTCGAGCAGCTTCAGCGACGCCCGCATCGCGCGCGGCCTGTTCCTCGGCCTGTTGGCGCTTCTTGGCCTGAGCCTCAAGGAATTTCTGATAGATCACGCCGCAGCTCGGACACTCGTAGTCCGGCGCGGCATCAGTCGATTGCCTGGTGTAACCGCACTTCGGGCACGTCGTCATGGCATATCTCCTTTGCATTGCCGCAGGATTCTACCGTCAGAACAACCCCATCTGCCCACCCCGTTCCAGCACCCGTCCCGCGCCGTCGTCCGGGCGCTTCAGCACCTCAGTCACCCACCGCGTGGTGCAGCCGAACTCGATCGCAATTTCCTCCAGCGTCGCACCGGCATCGCAGCGCGCGCGCATCGCGCGCATCCGTGCCCGCGCGATCGCCGTCTTGCAGTTCGGGATCTCCATCACGTCGCCGCCGTACTCCGCCACGATGCGCTCGGCGCCGCGCTGCCCGACGATCTCCGCCAGGCGCTCGAAGCGCGCCGCGCCGGCCGCGTTGTTGTCTGCCGCCTTCGGTACCGGGTACGGAATCCCGCCCAGTTCGCGGATCAGCGCCTCAGCCTTCGCCCAGCCCACCAGGCGCACCAAGTCGCGCGCCGTCGCGGGCAGGTCGGATTCCAGGATCGGGGGCGCCGGCCGCTTCATTTGGCGAGCTTGAACTGCAAGGTACGGTGCAGCGCGCCGACGAGGTGCTTCAGCGCCACCGGGTCGGCGAAGTCGACACACTCCGCCCAGCCGTTGCGCTTGGCGATCGCGTCCGCGTACTTGAGCGTATGCACCTCGCCGGTCACGCGGTGCAGCTCGGCCAGCAGCGCGTCGATCTTCGCCAGCAGCGGCGCCCGATCGGCCGTCGGCATCGTGCGCCTGCGCCCCGCATAGCCGTTCTTGCCGCGGTTCAGGTGGTCCAGTACCTCGGACAGCTGCCCCATCGTGCAGTCTTTCAGGCTCGTATGGCCGGTCAGGTTCTTCACCAGCAACCTGCGCGCATCTTCGTCGATGCCGAGCTTGGCGCAGGTGGCACAGATCGCGCTGCGTCGTTTGGCAATCTGGGCAGCGAGGGGAGCGGATGCCGCCATGGTCAGGCCTCCGACTGGATGCGTTCGACCGTCGTGCAGGTCTTGCGCAGGTGGCGACACAGGGCCTTCGCGTTTGGCCAGTGCGGGAACCACATCGGATCGGTTTTCTTCTCGGCGACGCCGCGGTACCAGTCGCGGATGTCCTTCGGAAGCCCCCGCTGTTTCAGTCGCTTGGCGGCCTCGGCCCGCTCCTTGGGTTTCCACAGGAACGAGCAATGCTCGCGCCAAAACTTGCGCACATACTCCGGCTCACCCTTGAACCATTCGCCCTTGATCCAGCCGTCCACATAGACGGAGACCACATACTTCAACCCCTTTTCGCGCTCGACCTTGAGCGTGATCTCGTGATCGTCGCAGCGCAGTTTGACGGGGCAATACGGGTGCGAAAGGTCGCTTTCGACTTGCGCCCATTGTTCCTTCGTAAGCATCTTCAATCTCCGGGTTTCAGGGTGGCGATACCGATCGCCGCGACAAGGAACATGAGCAGCCCCAGGGGGCCATCAACGATCCCCGCAGCCGGGATCAGCAGGACATAGGCAATCAGCGGCATGTCGGCCTCCGTTGGCGTTACTCGTCTCGCCGGATGGCCCCGTGCAGTAACGAAACTGCGGAGGCCATCGAGCCAGCCGGGTCAGGGGTTCAGGATGTCGTCCAGCACCTTGCCGGCCGAGAACTTGACGGCGACGCGCTCGGGAATCTGGATCTCCGCGCCGGTCTGCGGATTGCGCCCCGTGCGCGCGGCGCGGGTGCTGGTCTTCAGCTTGCCCAGGCCGGGCAATACGACCTCGGCATCGCAAGCTCCGGCGGCGAGACCGAAATGGTTGGCAATGACCTTGCCCTGCGCGTCGAGAATCGACTCGACTGCCACCTTGGGCAGATTGGTGTAGGCGGCGATGCGGTCGATCAGTTCGGCTTTGTTCATGCTTCGAATGCTCCAAAGTTTGTAAGGGTTGCCGGCTCCCGGCTGCCTTTTCGGGTTGCCCCTGGCGGCTCTTTGCTTTTTCCGTACCGGCTGGTTCCGTTATGTGCCCGACGGTTTCCTGCGGTTCGCAAATTCGATTCAGCCGTCGTTCGGCCGCAGCTCGCCGCCAAGCGCCTCGACAACGGCCGCCAGCAGACGCCGCAGCTCGCCCGTCATCAGCGCGAAGCCGGCGTCGAACAGCGCAGCCGCGTCCTCGGCGCCCTGTTCCTCGAGCTTCTCTTTCACCAGGTCCAGGAAGTCGAGCCGCTTCAACTCGAGCTTCTCGGTCAGCACGAAGCTCACGCGGTCATCGAAGGTCAGCGCCAGGCGCGTCGGCAGCTTCCCGGCCGTCAGATGCCCGCGCACCTCTTCGCCTTCGAGCGGGTGATGCACGTAGCGCACCGCGGCATGGTCCTCGGTGATAGAGCGCAGCTCGCAGTCCTGGTCGATCGTGAAGCCGGCCGGCGCCTCGCCGCCTGCGAGCCAGTCGGCCATTGCGCTGGTCGGCGACAGCTCGGTGCGCAGCAGCGCGAGCGGCAGCCAGTCGAGGGTCTGGCGCAACACCTCCAGCACGTCCTCGGCCCGCGTCTGGCTGGGGGCATCGACCCCGAGCCACCCGTCGACCGGATCGATCCACGCGAAAACCTTGGTACGGCGGACGAACGCACGCGGCAGCAGCTCCTGCAGAACCTGCTCGCGCAGATCCTTCATCTGCTTGCGGCCGGGCTTGTAGCCCTGCTGCTCGGCGATCGCCTCGGCGCGCACCTCGGCTTCCTGCTTCACCACCGACGACGGCAGCAGCTTCTGCTCGAAGCCCAGTGCGATCAGCCATTGGTCGCCGACTTGATGCAAAAGGAACTCGTCACCGGTCGGCGACACCCAGCCGCGTGTCTCCTGATCCTGGTTGCCGCAGGGCTGGAAGCCCTTGCGTGCGAGCTGCTCGGCCAAGTCCTCGGCGGTCATCGCCCACGGCGCCGGCAGGCGGTAAATCATCAGGTTCTTGAAGAACATCATGGACCTCCTCAAACCGCCGCCAGATCTAGCGGAATCGCCCGGTACTGGTCCGAGTCCCCGATGCGCTCGTACACCCGCACATAGATCGCAGTCCCGGTGCTCTGGATGGAATCCTTGATGGCCTCCATCGCGCTTATCCATTCCTCGTCGTCGATCTCGAGCCGCAGCAGCTCAAGCACGGCCGCAGTCTTGATCTGGCCCTTCGAGTCGGTGCGGAACGCGCGATCGACCAGGGCGCGGATGTGCGGGTTGGCGCCCTGGCTCCAGCGCTCGATGCAGTTGTTGATCAGAGCCTTGGCGGCCTCCAGCTCCTCGGTGAAGGTGATGCGCTCGGCGACCGACCTCTGCACCTTGTAGCGCCCGTCGTAGGTCGTGATGCTGACGTTGCCCTTCTTGCCGCCCAGGGTGACCTCGTAGCGCTCACCGGCGATCTTCACCAGGTCGGCGATGTCGTTCAGGGCTCGCGCCTTGAAAGCGGCCAGCTGCTGGTTCAGCGCGACCGCCAGTCCGGACAGTTCGCGGGCGATCTCGTCGCGCAGCAGATCCTGTTCGCGCACCTGGTCGCGGGGCACGAGGTGGCCGGCAGCGTTGCGCATGTAGCCGTCCGGGACGGCGGTGTCGGTGGTGCTCATCGGTTCAGGCTCCGAGGTTGGAAACAGGTTGATTGCCCGGCACGCCGAGCAGCAGCGCGAGGCGCTTGGTGGCGTCCGCGGGGATCAGAAGGATTTCGTTCTGGGCGGCGATCGTCAGTCGTCCGTCGTCCCACAGTGCGAACTCCACGCGCTCCGGCGCCGGCGGCTCGGCAACTTCCATCACCGTCAGATCACCGGCCCGATACAAGGGGGTGGGCGCGCGCCGTTCCACAGTCGGTGCGATCGCGGCCGGCTCGGGTTCGACGGGCGCGGGCGCTGCCGCCTCGGCGATCGTCGTCAGCACCTCGGCTGCAGCAGTGACGACGGCAGCCGGTACCGGCTCCTCCGGCAGTGAGGCAGGCGCCGCCTCCGGGGCTGGCTCCGTCGCCGGGTCGTAGTACGCCGCCGCCGTCCGGCCGCCGTTCTGGACCTCGATCACGGCCAGTTCTCCCTTGGCGACCAAGGCCTTCAGGGCGAAGCGGATGTTCTGCGGGTCGTCGAACATCTTTTCTGCAAGCTGCGAAACGCGCCACGAGTCGGCCTTGCTCACGCCGGTTAGGTGTTTCGCAAGCTCGGCCTGCAGCGTTCCATGAGCGCGGCGGGCGTTGGTGGGGGTATCCATAACGGGCTCCTTTTTTGTTTCGGTTTTCTTGGCCGGCGCCGGCTTCGGCGCAACGGCGGGTTTCGGGGCGCTGCGCGGTGCAAAGGCCTGAAACAGGTCATCCGCCCGCGGCTTCACGAACAGCGCGGTATGACTGTTGCTCGTCCAGCCGGAGCTGCTCGGTGGCAGCCCGGTCGGCCAGAGCGCCAGCCACGGTTCCGGGTCGCCCTTCTTCTGGATGTGCGCGGTGTTGATGCGCCGCTCGCGGTACAGCTGCTCCACCGCGGCCCAGAAGCCCGGCTCGGCACCGCCGACCATCGCCAGCACGTCGGCCGCGCGCGACGGGCGCTGACCGGTCGACTTGGCGATCCTGGCGAGGATGCGGCCGTGAAGATCAGCAGGCGTGGTCATGCCTTGATCTCCCACTTGGCGCACACGGCGTTTTCCCTGGTCGCGTGCCCCGTTTCACCCGCGGCCATCGGATGACCGCAACGCGCCTTCAGGTTCACTCCGCCCCAGCCACTGGTCACCGTCTCGAAATGGAAGTAGCGGCAGGTAGCACAACGGTTTTGCTGCCCGTCCTTCTTGCGCTCCGTCGGCGTCATCCAGCCCATCCGGTACCGCGCCTGCTCGGTCGGGGTGCCATAGCTATCGGCCTTCATCGCGTCGCCCCCTGCAACTGCACCGGATCAACGAACGCCACTTCCTCTGCCGGCTCCTCATCGCCGCACAGCGCGCGGAACTGCACGGCGAGATCCACCGCACGTTGTGCCTGCGACCGGGCTTCCTCCACGCGTCGGGCGTCGGCCACGTCCATCACCAGCACGCCGCAGGCAAACGCCAGCACCACGGGCAGAAGGCGCTTTTCGCAAAACTCGGTCAGGTTCATGATTCCTCCGGACGATGGGCGCAGCCTTGGCAGCGCATCCACCAGGTGAGGCGGGCCGAGCCGCCGAAAGGTTTGGGCGCCAGCGCCTTGCGCACGCACAGCTCCGGCTCCACCGACTCGCCCAAGTGCGGGCACACGCGCCGGTCATACGCCCGCACGATTGCCGCCTCGAGGCGCGCCGCGTCGCGGTCGTACTTGCCGCCCTGGTACAGCGACACCGCGGTGCGGCTGTAGCCGATCTCAGCGGCGATCTGCGTCAGCGTCTTGCCCGCGGCCCTTTGGGCGCGCAGCAGCACCTGCGCGGGACTCATGCCGCGCCCCGCCTGATCGCAAACGTCTCCCCGCTGTTCGGGTCGAACACCACGCCGTGCGCCTGCCGCACCACCGGCGCCTGCCGGCCGTTATTGCGCACCAGCCTGTAACGCTTGTACCCGTTGCTGGTGGGCGTGTGACCAGGGTGGCGCTGCTCCAGCACCGCGACAAACCCCGCCCGTTCCAGCGCCCGCAGGTACGCCGACAGGTTCGCGCAGGCATCCCGCTCGCTGCCGTCCGACAGCGTCGACAGCAGGTCGGGCAGGCTCACCGTGCCGCGCGCGCGCAGCACCCACCACACCCGCTGGCGCAGCCCTCGCGTCCGCGTGTGCAGGCGCTTTCCCTGCCCGCTTGCCACCTGCCGGCCCTCGGCCAGAAACATCCGACCGGCCTCGGTCGGGGCGTATTCGCCGGTTGCCACTGCCGTCACCAGCCCGCGCCGCTTAAGGCGCTGCACCGCCATCACCACGGCCTTGCTGCCGCCGCCCACCGCCGCGGCGATCGCCGGCAGCTGCACCGTGCCGCGCACGATCTCCACCAATACGGCTTGTGCACTCACGCTCACTTCTTACCCCCGTGCGCGAGGTGGAGCGGCGCCGCGGCACGCTTGGGCGCCGCCTTCAGCGCGCGCTCCCAGTCCTGGCACAACGGCAGGCCCTGCACGTCGGCGAGCACCAGCGAGCGCTTGCCCAGCTTCTCCGCGATACGCTCGAGGTTCGCCAGCGCGTCCGAGATCAATCGGTAGCGCGCGCCGCTCTGCTTGTGCACCTCGGCAATCAGCGCATCGTCCAGCCCCACCTCGCACTGCTCGCGGGCATACAGGGCCGAGTCTTCCAGGCTCGGCGGCAGCAACTCGCACACGCAGCCGATGCGCGTCTTGATGTGGTCGTACCTGTCGAGCAGGTAGCTCTCGCTCGTGTGGCACACCAGCACCAGGATCGTCCCCGCCTTCTCCGCCAGCCGGCGCAGGTACTCGATGCACTCGGCCTTGTTGTGAAAGCCGTGCTGGCACTCGTCGAGGATGATCGGGCGCGGCGCACCGTGCTCGTTCTTGAAGAACTCCACCAGCGCCAGGAACTCCGCGAACCCCGAGCGCTCCTTCACGCCCGTCTCGGCCTTCAACGCATCCTTCAGGTAGCGCAGGCTCATGCCCGGAATCCCTTCCAGGAACACCGCATCCACCGCGCTGCCCCAGTTGTCCACCACACGCGTCTTGCCCACGCCCGGCTTACCCTTCACCGGCAGCAGGCAGCGCTCGATCGCCCCGCGGTTCTCCAGCATCGACACCGATGCCAGAAAGCGCCGGTGGTTCTCCGTCTTCACGAACAGGTGTTTCATGTAAGCTCCCTTGTGTTGTGTTTCGAAGTCGTGTTCCGAAATCGGCCGTCGGGGGTTGCCGCTACCCGGCGGCCTTGTCTTTTCTGGGGGCCTGATCGGCCGGCCCGTCCTCGTCGGCGTCCGCGTCCAGCGCGTCGCCCGCCAGCCAGGTCGCCATCTGCAGGTAATCCATCGTCGCGGCCGGGATCTCGTCGGGCGCCTCGGGCGCCTCGTCGGCCAGCGCCAGCAGGTCCGGCAACGCCTCGCCCTGCGGCCGGCGCGCTTCCATCGCCGCCAGCTCCTCGTCGCTGATCGCCCCCACCAGGTCAATTGGCGCGGCCGGCACCATCGGCGTCAGGTCGAACACCTCGCCCAGCTCTGCCTGCGCCTCGGCGATGATCCGTTCGCCACGCCGCGTCTTGCCGGCCGCCCGCGCTGCCCGCAGCCGGTCCATCTCCGGCACCGGGAAGGCCGCTTCCCTGTGGCTTTCCCAGTCGGCCACGCCCAGAAACACCCCTTCCATCGTCAGGATCTGCACCGTGCTCGCGTCGTGCAGGTCATAGCGCACCCGCACCTTCGCCCCCTCGGGCAGCAGCTCCACCAGATCGGCCTTGCAGTACGCGTTGCCGAACAGGCTCACGCGGCCGCGCTGCGGCACCCGCACCACCTCCGGCAGCCACAGCGCCGCCAGCTCCGCATCCGTCGGGCCGAACACGATCGAATCGCGGTCCAGCCGTGCCTGATACTCGTCCTCCGGGGTGTTGCCGTTCAGCTCCCGATGCGCGTGGTGCAGGTTGTACTCATCGACCACGCGCGCCACGTCATCCAGCAATTGGCGGAAGCTCGGGATGCGCACGCCCCCCTGATCCTTGCGGTTCAGGAGCTTCAGCATCTTCGTGGTCGCGTTTTCGTCCGCCCCGCGCCACGTGCAGGTCGGGTACTCGCGTGCCAGCGGGATGAACGTCACCTGCCACAGCCGCTCGATGATCCCGCGCGCCTGCGGGTTGCCCGGGATGCCCGTCTCGTGCGCAATGCCCTGGCGCGCCAGCGTGCCCGCCACCGGGCAATCGAGCCGCTTGCCCGTCTGCCCGCTGCCGTTGTCGCTGTAATAGACCAGCGGCCGGGCGCGGGTCACCGACTGCGCATGGCGGAAGGCGTCCGACACCGCCACCGTCGACTCCGCCAGCGCCACACTCCAGCCCACGATCTTGCGGCTCACCCAGTCGATGATCACCGTGATCTCCGGCGTGAAAGGCTGGCCGTGGATCGGGTGCTGCACCTTCGCCTTGAAGCTGTGGCCGTCGCCCACCCAGATGTCGTTACTCTTGAACATCGACACGTCGCGCTCGACGTACGGCCGCAGCGCCCGCCACTCGCTGCCCGTCATGCGGCCGCGGTACTTCACCGTTACCGGCAGGCTCTGCTCGATGCGCACCGCCGTCGCATAGCTCGGCGCCTCGATCCCGCGTTCGGCCAGGTACGGCACAATCTTGCGGTGCACATCGGCCACCGGCGGGCGCGTCGGCACGCAGAAGAAGATCAGGAAGGCCATCACATGCACCGGGTCGTGCCCCGTCTTCTCGCGCTTGCCCGGCACCAGGTACAGCCCCACGTCCCCGGCCAGCCGCCCCTGCTCGTAGAAGGCCATCATCCGCTGCAGCCGCCCGAGCTGCGCCGTCACCCCGCCCAGCGGCCCGCCCGTCTTGCGCGGCTTGAGGTAGGTTTTCAGCGCCGCGTCCTGCAGCTCGATGCGCGCCTCGCCGCTCACCAGCCGCTCAGCCAGCTCCGTGCACGCCCGCTTCACCGAACAGTCCGCCGCCGCCATCGCCGCCTCCACTGCACGGCACAGGATCAGCGCCGCCTCCTGGTAGCGGCGCCCCCAGTCGTCGAGCTGCTCGCCGGCGGCCTTGCGCACCTGTCCGCGCACCGTCACCACTTCCCCCGGCGCCTGCACCGCCGGCAGGTTCTGGCGCGCCGGGGCGGGCAGGGCCGGCGCCTTCGCCGCCGCCGACTGGTCCAGCACCAGCCCGAGGAGATGCTGCTGCGTTTCGGCCGGCAGGGCGGTCAGGGCGTATTCGAGGCCCTTGCCTCGCTCTTTTGAGCGACTAGCCCACAAATTTTTTTGGGCAGCCTTCTTCACGCCGCGATCCGTCGTCGGCATCCCCGGCAGCCCCGCCAGCTCCTGCGCGCTGTACCAGCCCTTGTGCGGGTCAAGCATGCCTACTCTCCGGTCACGGTCTTGGGTTGTTTGATCACGCGGCTCGCGCTGGCTCGCGGCGCAGCGTTGCCAGCACCCCGTCCACCAGCTCCGCCAGCGCCGCGTCATGCGGCTTCAACGCCACATCGACGTAGCCATCGCGCTGCGCGTCGAGCAGGCCGAGCAG
Organism: Aromatoleum tolulyticum; assembly: GCF_900156155.1. Taxonomy (GTDB): domain Bacteria; phylum Pseudomonadota; class Gammaproteobacteria; order Burkholderiales; family Rhodocyclaceae; genus Aromatoleum; species Aromatoleum tolulyticum. Next base: position 135,539 of record NZ_FTMD01000008.1, on the reverse strand, counting down.
CGCGGCATGCGCCTCGTCGTTGCCATATTCGTCATCGCTGACGAACTCGACACCGTCGGCCTTTTGCTCCAGCACTCTCAGCGCCTGCCAGTCGGCTCCCTGCGCCGCCAGAAAGCGTCCGAAACCGTGCCAGTGGCTCGACAAATCCCAGTGCCCCTCGCCCATCGCGTAGTCCAGCCCTGCCGACGGCATGGCGTCGAACAGCTCCTCGTACTCCGGGTCCGTGCGGATCGCCGTGACGGTCGTGCCGAAGCGGCTGCGGTAGCGGTAGGCTTCCGCCACGTACTGCTCCGCCGGCGCGCCGTCCACCAGCCACGCCGAAAAATGCCCCAGCAGCGCCTCGGTCGGCTGGCGTGCCGCGTGCTCGGCCGGCACGTGCGGCAGAAAAATGCGGTTCGCCATCGCCAGCAGGATCACGCCGCCAACCTTCACCCTATCCGCGTCGGAAAGGTTGGCCAGGCTATCCACCGCCGCCAGCCGCATGTAGCCATTCAGGCGCAGGCACAACGCCTCGTAGCTCACGCTCTGCATCGGCAGGTTCAGCCGATCCTCTTCTTTTTCCGGCACCGGCTGCTCTGCCATCGCCCACAGCGCGCGCAGCACATGCAAACCCCACCCGGCGTACACCGCCCGCTCGCATAGCCGAATCACATCCACCCGCAGTTCATTCAGTTCCATCGTCTTTCTCCTCGTGTGAAAAAACCGGCGCCTCATCGATCACGCCGTTCTTGATGCCGAGCTTCACCGCAATGCGGTGGCTCTGCCCGCGCAACCCGCGGCGCTGCCCCGACAACACCATGTACACCAGCGCCGGGGTGAAGCCGTTCTCCTTCGCCCACGCCACCACCGTCTTGCCGGAGCGGTGAAACGCCTCCCTCGCTTCCTTGAGCGAGCGCACGCGTTTTCCTTTTGGAACAGCTGCCGCCATCGCTTATCCTTCCGTTAGGTTTCGTTTCGTTGTGTTGAATTATTCGCTCTATAGTGGTGTCTGTCAACCACCATTGAGCGTTCCGATTTCCGCTTTTTTGTAGCGGAGAGCAAAAATGACTAAAAGCCCTGCAAGATCAACACTTAAGGAAAATCGGAACAGTTCCGATTTGAAAACGACGGCGGTTCCGATTCGCTCTTCTGAATCGGAACAGTTCAAAGACCGACTTCGAGAGACGATCGGTGACAGAAAATTAGTGTGGTTTGCGAAGGAGTGCGGGTTCTCGGACAGCCTCCTCGGCGCTTACCTGCGGGGAGAGAAGCTGCCAGGGCTGGAGAACCTCGTAGCGATGGCTAATGTCGGCGGGGTCTCGATAGACTGGCTGGCCACGGGCCGTCCGCCCAAGACCCGCGCCGAGCTGCGCGCGGCCGGCGCCGCGCCAGCGGCCGGCCTCGACCAGGGGCGCCTGCAGCTCGCGCTCGCCACGGTCGAAGAGGGGCTCGCCGCCACGCGGCGCGTCATGGCGCCCGACAAGAAGGCCGAGCTGGTGCTGGCCGTCTACGACCTCTACCAGGAACCGTCCATCACCCGCGACCGGGTGCTCAAACTCGTCAAATCTGCGGCCTGAGCGCCGCATCTTCAGGGGAACGTATGTCGGAAGAAGAAAAAACCGCACAGATCCTGCAGCTCTTCAAGGCGGGCGCGACGCCCGCTCCACGGCGCAGGTCAGCCGCTGCAAAGTCCGTGCAGATCACCGTCAATGGCGCGGTCAGCGGGCAGATCGTGGGCGGCGACGTAAACAACTACACCGTGGCGCGGCCACCACGGCCTCGCGTTGTCGTCACGCCCGGCGACGGGGTCGTTACCGAGGAGCAGAAGGCCCGCATCAACGCGCTGCGCATCGACTGGATCGCCTTGCACAACAGCATCAAGCGTGCGCCGTTGACCGACGCTGCCGCGTGGATCCGCATCAACCGCAAGGCCGGCGTCACCTCGTACCACCTCATTCCCGCCGAGCGCTTCGACCTGGTCGTCAAGTTCATCAAGCAGGAAATGGCCAAGCTCCGCGCCATGCCCTCGGCGCCGTCGAAGGACGACGACTGGCGGCGCTCGAGAATCAGCGCCATCAAGGCCCGCTGCAAGAACCAGCTCGGTGACGCCGACGCCTACAAGTCCTACATCCGCAAGAACTTCAGCCTCGAGTCCCTCGCCGACCTCTCGACCGACCAGCTGCGCCGCACCCACAGCTACATCATGGGCAAGGAGCCGGCACCGCCCGAATTCCCGGCCGCCCCCCGCGACGCATAAGCCGCCGCCCCATACAAAACGGGCCTGTGGATAACCCCAGGCCCGTTACTTTTCCCCGCCGCCGCTCATTCCGTGCCGATCCAGTAACGATCGCATGTCAAATCCGGTGCGAATCTGCCCATTTTTTGAGCATTCCGCGCGGAATCCGTCGCAAATCCGACGCCCCCCGAAATCGCCCCGAATCCCAGTCCCCGCGCGGCCTCCCGGGTCCTCGCCCCTCCCTGGCCCCTCGTGACAAATGAACAGCCCCCCCACATCATGCGGAACCGTCGCGCGTGGCAGAACCGGATGCATCGGGCATGGGAAGTATCGGCGGGAAATCGGCTGCGGCCGGCGTATCGCGCGACACGCGGGCCGCTCCGCAGCCGGAAAGCAAAAGGCCAACCCCGAAGGATTGGCCTAAGTGCTTGAATCTATGGTGCCGTTGAAGTGAATCGAACACTCGACCTACTGATTACGAATCAGTTGCTCTACCAACTGAGCTACAACGGCGAAGAGCCGGGAATATACCGCACGGTTTCGGATCGTACAAGTACCCCGCCACGATCGAACAACGTAGGGTAAATACGGGGTCGACGGCATGGTTATAACAAAAGATATACTGCGTTCGTAACTTTTTGTTACCTGTCCTCAGGATCGAATGCAATGGCGAAGACTCCGCAAATCGGCACCTGCCTGCTGTTTCCCGCAATCCTCGCTGTCGTGCTGAGCTCCGCAGCAGCGGCCGGCCTGCAGTTCATTCCTGTGCTCGCTCCATACGCCGCAGCCATCGTCCTGATGCTTGGCATCGCGCACGGCGGGATCCTCGTTGCCGCCCGGGCGCTCGCACTGCGCCGGCTCGGTGGCGATCTGTCGCACGTCGCAGGATTGCTGAGCGGCTTGTCCGGCGGCCGGCTCGCGGTGGCCGCGAATAACGGCGCAGCCGCCGACAGCATCTCGGGACATGCGGCAGCCGCCCAACACACGCTGCGGGGCGTGATCGACGACGTTGCGCGTGACGCGCAGCAACTGTCCGCGGACGTGCGGCGCATGTCCGGACAGACCACGGAGATGGCGCTCACGCTGCAAATGCAGGCCAGCACGAACCACGAGGTCGCGACGGCAATCCACGAGATCGACCGCAACATCGCCCTCGTATCCCAGCTCGCAGCCGACACCGAAGCCGACTCGCGCGACGTCGCCGAGCTGTCGCTCAGCGGCGAGCAATTTGTCGGCCGCGCTTCCGAAAAGATGACCCGGATCGTGCAGTCCGTGACGACCTCGGCCGCGCAGATCGAATCCCTGGTCGCGAGCGTGCGCGGGATCGGGGGCATTGCGAAGACCATCGCCGAGATCGCGGACCAGACGAATCTCCTCGCACTCAATGCCGCCATCGAGGCCGCTCGTGCGGGCGAACAGGGCCGCGGCTTCGCCGTGGTCGCAGACGAGGTGCGCAAGCTTGCCGAGCGCACGGCGACCGCGACCGCCGAGATCACGCGCATGATCGGCACGATCCAGTCCGACACGAGCGCCGCGGTGACCCAGATGGCGGAGATCTCGCCCGAGCTGCAAAGCGGCGTCGCCGAAGCGCAGCATGCAGCGGACATGCTCCGCCGGATCAAGGACCAATCGCACGACGCACTGAAGAAGATTACCGAACTCGCTGCAGCGACCGCCAAGGAGAGCACCGAGGCGAAAGAGATCGTGCAGGGCGTCGCGAACATGATTGCGGCGGCGGAGAAGACCGAAGCGATCATCCGCGAGACCTCCGGTACCGCGGCCAAGCTCGAGACGCACTCGACCAGCCTGCTGCAACGACTGGGTTTCTTCTCGCACCTCGGCCGCACGCTCGAACCCGCGAAGAACGCCAATCGCGCCGCGATCGCGCCGGTCATGGCGTGGAACGGCGCGCTGGCGACCGGCCACGCGGACATCGACGCGCAGCACCGCAAGCTGATCGATCTGGCAAATGCCGTGAACGCCGCGATGCAGCGCGGCGAGGAGCGCAGCGCGATCGGCGCGGTCCTCGACGAACTGGTCCGCTATACCGCGTTCCACTTCGGCTTCGAGGAGGACCTGATGAAGAAGGCGAACTACCCCGATTTCTTCCGGCACCAGCAGCAGCACAAGCAGCTCGTCGCCGACGTACTCGCGCACAAGGCCCGGTTCGACGCCGGACAGGCGCTGTCATCCGAATTGCTGAGTTTCCTGCGCGACTGGCTGGTCAACCACATCATGAAGACCGACAAGGCACTTGCCCGCGAACTCAGGCAGGCGGCCTGACAGCCGGTCAGGCCGTGCGTCCGGTGATCGACGGAGCGGTGATCGACGGAGGTGAGGACACCCAGTAGTCCGGACGGCCGTAATGGTTCTTCAGATGGTCGATGAACAGGCGCACCCGTAGCGCAAGGCGCTTGCGCTGCGGGAACACCGCGTAGATCCCCATCGTCGGCGCCGCGAACTCGTCGAGCACCGTCACCAGGCGCCCCGCCCGCAGGTCGGCATCGACCTCCCACAACGAACGCCACGCGAGCCCGTCGCCAGCCAGCGCGCACTGGTGCAGCACCGCACCGTCGTTGCATTCGAGCCGCCCGCTCACCTTCACCGCGATCGTCTCGCCCTTCTCGCCGCAGAACAGCCAACCGCGCTGCTGGCCGAGCGAGAGGCAATTGTGCGCGGCAAGATCCTGCGGCGCCGCCGGCGAGCCGTGACGCGCCAGATAGTCCGGGCTGGCGACCACCACGCGTCGGTTCTCCGCGAGCCGGATCGACACGAGGCTGGAGTCCGGCAGCTCTCCGATGCGGATCGCGCAGTCGATGCTTTCATTCACCAGGTCCACGACGCGGTCGGTGAGGTCCAGCGTGCATGACACGTCCGCGTTCATCTCCAGGAACTCGCGCAGCAGCGGCGCGACGTGCAGCCGCCCGAAACCGGCCGGCGCGGACACGCGGATATGGCCGCTCGCCTTCACCCCCCCCAGGCTCACCGAGGCCTCGGCATTGGCGAGGTCGTTGAGGATGCGCTGGCAATCCTCGAGAAAGGCCGCGCCCTCGAAGGTCAGCGAGATGCTGCGCGTCGTGCGCGTCACGAGCTTGACGCCCAGGCGCTGTTCCAGCGCGTCGAGCCGGCGACCGATCACCGCGGGGGTGACGCCCTCCGCCCGCGCCGCCGCCGAAAGACTGCCCTTGGCCGCGACACTGACGAAGGTTTCAACCTGCTTGAACGCATCCATTTTGTACTTTTAGTAAAAGATCAATTGACCGGACAGAGTATTCAGTCTTATACAAGAGTTCAATACACTTCATCCTCAACGAAGGGCGGAGGAGACGCTGCCCCGACGACAGACGCCACCGTGGCCGGCAGCGATGCCGGCCACGCAAGGCGCGAACGACAACACCAGGAACCCCGCATGAAACCCTCCGAGCGCATCCGCGCAGTCGCCTTCGACGCCTACGGCACGCTGTTCGACGTGTATTCCGTGGGCGCGCTCGCGGAACAGCTGTTCCCGGGCAAGGGCGAGGCGCTGACCGCGCTGTGGCGCCTGAAGCAGATCGAATACTCCTTCCTGCGCACCCTGTCCGGACGCTACAGGCCCTTTCTCGAAATCACCGAGGACGGCCTCGTATATTCGGCGAAGAAGCTCGGCCTGGCGCTGAACGACGCGCAGCGCCGCCAGCTGATGAACCAGTATGCCTGCCTGTCGCCCTTTCCGGAGAACCTCGGCGCGCTGAAGGCGTTGCGCGCCCTCGGCCTGCCGATGGCCGTGCTGTCGAACGGCACGCCGCAGATGCTCGACGTCGCGATCAAGAGCGCCGGCATGAGCGGGCTGTTCGACCACGTGCTGTCGGTCGACGCCGTGCGCCAGTACAAGACCGCCGACGCCGCCTACCAGCTCGGCCCCGACGCCTTCGGCGTGCCGGCGAAGGAAATCCTCTTCGTGTCGTCGAACGGCTGGGACGCCGCCGGCGCGACCTGGTTCGGCTACACCACCTTCTGGATCAACCGCGCCCAGCTGCCGATGGAAGAGCTCGGCGTGACGCCCACCGCGGTCGGCCAGCGCCTGACCGACATCGTCGAATTCGTGCAGGCGCGTTGCGCGCCGGCCGCCGGCCGATGAGTCCCGGCGAAATCCTCACTATCGGATTGGCCGCCGCAATGGCGGGGGCGATGAATTCGGTCGCCGGCGGCGGCACGTTCTTCTCCTTCCCCGCCCTGCTCGCGGTCGGCGTGCCGCCCGTGGTCGCGAACGCCAGCAATGCGGTCGCGCTGTGGCCCGCCAGCCTGTCGAGCGCCTGGGCCTACCGCCGAGAACTCGCGCGCTTCCGCAAGGGTCTGGCCACCCTGTCGCTCGTCGCGCTCGTGGGCGGCATCGCCGGCGGGCTGCTGCTGCTGTCCACCGAGGACGACACTTTCTCGCAGCTGATCCCGTGGCTGCTGCTCGTCGCGACCGTGATGTTCGCCGGCAGCGGCCGGATCTCGGCGCTGCTCGCCCGGCTCCGCCAGCGCAGCGACGAGAACCCCTCGCACGGCACCGTCGGCGGCCTGCTGTTCCAGCTCGGCGTGTCGATCTACGGCGGTTTCTTCGGCGCCGGCATGGGCATCGTGATGATCGCCGCACTGGCGATCCAGGGCCATCGCGACATCCACGACATCAACGCGCTGAAGAACTGGCTGTCGGCCATCATCTACAGCGTCGCGGTGGTCACCTTCGTCGCCGCCGGTGCCGTGAGCTGGCCGCACACGCTGGTCATGATCATCACTGCCGCCATAGGCGGTTACTGGGGGGCGGTCGGTGCCCGCAAGGTGCCGCCCGCGTGGTTGAGGCGTTTCATCATCGGGGTGGGCAGCGTCCTCACCATCTACTATTTCTACAAAACCTATCTCATCTGAAGAGCGAGGAACCATGAGCACGAGAATCCAATGCCATCAGCTGCAGGTCGACGCCGAACTGCACCGCTTCATCGAAACCGAAGCCCTGCCCGGCACCGGCGTTGACGCCGGCGCATTCTGGAAAGGCTTCAGCGAGCTCGCCAACGAACTCGCACCGAAGAACCGCGCGCTGCTCGCCGAACGCGACCGCCTGCAGACCGAGCTCGACAACTGGCACCGCGCCCACCCCGGTCCGATCCAGGACATGCCGGCCTACCGCGCCTTCCTCGAGAAGATCGGCTACCTGCAGCCGGTGCCCGCGCCGTTCAAGGTCACGACCGCCAACGTCGATATCGAGATCCGCGAGCAATGCGGCCCGCAGCTCGTCGTGCCGATCATGAACGCCCGTTACGCGCTCAACGCCGCGAACGCGCGTTGGGGCAGCCTGTACGACGCCCTCTACGGCACCGACGCAATCCCCTCGGACGGCGGCGCCGAAGCCGGCTCGTCCTACAACCCGGTGCGCGGCGCGCGCGTCATCGCCTTCGCGCGCGACGTGCTGAACCAGGCCGCCCCGCTCGCCCAGGGCGACCACACCAAGGCCGCCAGCTACGCCGTCGAAGGCGGCAAGCTCGTCGTCACGCTGCAGGACGGCACCAAGACCGGCCTCGCCGACGCCTCGAAGTTCGCCGGCTTCCAGGGCGACGCCGCCGCGCCGAAGGCCGTGCTGGTGAAGAACAACGGCCTGCACCTCGAGATCCAGTTCGACCGCAACCACCCGATCGGCAAGACCGACGCCGCCGGCATCAAGGACGTGCTGGTCGAAGCCGCGATCTCGACCATCATGGACTGCGAGGACTCGGTCGCCGCGGTCGACGCCGAGGACAAGGTCCTCGCCTACCGCAACTGGCTGGGACTCATCACCGGCACCCTGGTTGAAAGCTTCGAAAAGGGCGGCAAGACGGTCGAGCGCCGGATGAACGCCGACCGCGAATACACCGCACCCAACGGCGGCACGCTGCGCCTGCATGGCCGCTCGCTGCTCTTCATCCGCAACGTCGGCCACCTGATGACCAACCCGGCCATCCTGCTTGCCGACGGCGCGGAGATCCCCGAAGGCATCATGGACGGCGTCGTCACGGCGCTGATCTCGCTGCGCGACCTGAAGCTGAAGAACAACTCGCGCACCGGCAGCATGTACATCGTGAAGCCGAAGATGCACGGCCCGGCCGAAGTCGCCTTCACCAACGAGCTGTTCGGGCGCGTCGAACAGATGCTGGGCCTGCCCGCCAGCACGATGAAGGTCGGCATCATGGACGAGGAGCGCCGCACCTCGGTGAACCTCGCCGCCTGCATCAAGTCCGCCGAGTCGCGCGTCGCCTTCATCAACACCGGCTTCCTCGACCGCACCGGCGACGAAATGCACACCGCGATGGAAGCGGGCCCGATGATCCGCAAGGGCGACATGAAGAGCTCCGCGTGGATCCAGGCCTACGAGCGCCAGAACGTGCTGGTGGGCCTCGACTGCGGCCTGCGCGGCAAGGCGCAGATCGGCAAGGGCATGTGGGCGATGCCGGACCTGATGGCCGAGATGCTGAAGCAGAAGATCGGCCATCCGAAGGCCGGCGCCACGACCGCATGGGTGCCGTCGCCGACCGGTGCGACGCTGCACGCGCTGCACTACCACCAGGTCGACGTCCAGTCCGTGCAGCAGGAGATGGAGAAGATCAGCCTCGCCGCCGAGCGCGAAACCCTCCTCAACAACCTGTTGACCGTGCCGGTCGCGGCCACCGCGAACTGGAGCGCCACCGAGATCCAGCAGGAACTCGACAACAACGCCCAGGGCATCCTCGGCTACGTCGTGCGCTGGGTCGACCAGGGCGTGGGCTGCTCCAAAGTGCCGGACATCAACAACATCGGCCTGATGGAAGACCGCGCGACGCTGCGCATCTCCAGCCAGCACATCGCCAACTGGCTGCGCCACGGCGTCACCAACGAGGCGCAGGTCATGGAAACGCTCAAGCGCATGGCGGCCGTTGTCGACCAGCAGAACGCCGGCGACCCGCTGTACCAGCCGATGGCTGCGGACTTCGACAAGTCGGTCGCCTTCCAGGCCGCCAAGGACCTGATCTTCAAGGGCTGCGCGCAGCCCAGCGGCTACACCGAACCGCTGCTGCACAAGTGGCGTCAGGTGAAGAAGGCGCAGGGCTGAGTTGCCTCCCGGGCCGGACCTCGCGTCCGGCCCGGCCAGCTCACGGACGGCACCGCACATGCGGTGCCGTTTCTTTCCTGCCGCCCCGTGTCAGTTTTCGGCCGGCAGCATCAGCCCTTCCGCACGCAGCGCGACGTCGGCGGGAAACGGCCGCGAACGGCGCGTTTCCGGGTTCAGGCACACGGCGGTGAATTCGCACACCGCCGACAGCTCGCCGTCTTCAGCGCTCAGCAGCTCGTGGCGAAAACGGACGACCTTTTCGCGCATCTCCACCACACCCGTTCGCACGAAGACGGTATCGCCCGGATACAGCTCCTTCATGTAGCTGACGTTCTGCTGCACCGCGGCCAGCTTGACTTCCCCGCTGCGCAGCCGCGACGGACTCAGCCCGAGCATCCCGTAGAACTGCCAGCAGGCCGCATCGAACAACTCCAGGTAGGCGCGCACGTTGATGTGCCCCATGTGGTCCCGCTGCCATTCGTACACCGTGCCGCGCGCCGTCTCCACCATCGCCATGTCCGTCTCCTTGTCACTTCAAATTGTTTGAACTCGAACGATAGGCCCCGGCGCCGCACAAGGGCAATACCCGCACCCCATCCACCTGCTCGGGTATCATGCGCCGCTTCGCACACTCCACGTCATCTGCATGGACATCATCACCGACATCATCCTGCGCGCCGGGCGCTCCGCGGTGGAACTCGCCCTGTTCGTGCTCCTGCCGGTGATGGTCGTGATGCTGTCGCTGATGCGCCTGCTCGAAGCGAAGGGCGTGCTCGACCGCATCGTGCATGCGCTCGCCCCTGTACTGCGTCCCGCCGGACTCACGGGACTGGGCGTCTTCGCCGCGCTGCAGATCAATTTCGTCAGCTTCGCCGCTCCGGTCGCAACGCTGACGATGATGGAGAGCCGCGGCGCCTCCGACCGACACCTCGCCGCGACGCTGGCGATGGTGATGGCGATGGCACAGGCCAACGCGGTCTTTCCGATGATCGCGATGGGGCTCGACTTCGGGCTGACCCTGGCGCTGTCCGTCGTCGGCGGCCTCGTCGCCGCCGCCGTCACCTATCACGGCTTCGCCCGCGGGCTGTCGGCCGTCGAAGGGCAGCTCGACGAGACCCTGCACCACCGCGTCGCCGAAGACGCCAAGGGCGTGCTCGACGTCATCAACCGCGCCGGGGCGGAAGCCTTCAAGATCGCCGTCGGGGCGATCCCCATGCTCGTGCTCGCGCTCGTCGCGGTGCTGGCCCTGCGCACGAGCGGCGCCGTGGACCTGCTCACGCGCCTCCTTGCCCCGGCGATGACCGCGGTGTCGATCGATCCCGCGCTGATCCTGCCGACCCTGACCAAGTACATCGGCGGCGGCACAGCGATGATGGGCGTGATGGACGAAATGCTGCGCGAAGGGACTGCCAGCATCGGGATGCTCAACCGCAGCGCGGGTTTCCTGATCCACCCGCTGGACGTTCCGGGCGTGGCGGTACTCATCTCGGCCGGCAGACGCGTCGCCGGGGTATGGAAACCGGCCGCGCTCGGCGCCGGCGTCGGCATCCTGGCACGCACGGCCGGTCACGCACTGCTGGCCTGAGCGCGGCGCGGCTCGGTTCGCCGCTCAGAATTCCAGCGCGATGCCGGCCCAGACGCGGGGATTGATGAACTGCGGCTGCACGTGCCCGTTCCCGTCTGCGTCACGCTCCTTGAACTCCGCCCGACGACCGTCCACCCCCTGCCCCGTCAATGCGACCTCGCCGCGCGTCGGGCCGATCCGGAACGGATACGCCACCCGCAGGTCTGTCCGGTTAAATGCCTTGACCGCCGTGTTGGGCGTCCACTGGAAGCGCCCGTAGCGGTAATGCGCGACGGAGAATTCCGCTCCGCCCGGAAGTTGCTGTACCCAGCGCAGCATCGTCGCGCGCCGCGGCGCAGAATTCTCCATGTGGCGCTCCGCCTTCGCCGCATCCTTCCGCCCGAGTGCCGCAAACTCCGCATTGGCCTCGGAGTCGATGACGATGAACGACTGGTTGAGCGTGAACTCCGTGCCATCCAGGGGAGACCAGCGCAGCTGATACTCGGCCCCGCGAATATCGAGGTCCTGCGCATTCATGTAATCGAGGTAGTTACCGCATTCCGGCGGACGCCGGCGCAAGCGGCTGAGCCCGCGCACCTCGCAATCGGGCGGGGAAAGCGTCAGGGAAACGGGCATGATGCGATCCTTGACCTTCTCCTCGAACAGGCGGACGTCCACAAACACGCCCTGCTCGCGAAAATCGCCGAGATAGCCGATTTCCGTGACGTCGATGACCTCCTTGTCGAGACGTCCGCTTGCATCGCGCTGTATTTCCAGCGGGATCACACCGAGCGGAAGCCCGAACGGCGTCGTGTCGAGCGCGCCATAGTGCTCGCGCGACTTCGCCTCGGTCAGCGATGGAATACGGTGAGCGCGCGAGACTCCGGCGCGGAGCGTCTGCCCCGGTGACAGGTGATGGTTCACCGCCAGCCGCGGCGCCAGCGACGTGTTCGAAAGCGAATCGTTCTCCCAGGTCATGCCCAGATTGGTCGTCCACGCCTCCGACGGCCGCCATTCGAAGTTGCCGAACAGCCGGTGCACCGCTTGTCGTACCGCGTCACCGTCGCGGCCGTAGAATTGCCGGCCCTCGACCGCATCGTAGCGCGCGCCCGCCCCCCAGACGAAACGCGTGTTCGCGCTCGGGATCAGGGTATGCTGGAATTCGAGTTCGTCGCGGACCGTGTCGATGCGTTGATCGATCTCGAGCCGGAAGGGGGTCGGCAATCCGACCGAACCGAGGAGTTTGTCGAGATCGGGGTCGGACACGGTGTAGTCGTCGCGATAACGCTCGGCCGTATGCGTGAAGCGCAAGGAGATCGCGCCGCCGTCGCTGGTGGCATGCTGCCACGCCAGCGATCCGAAGGTCTTCTCCGCTTCGATCCCGCGCGCCGGATTAAGCGTCTCGCCCGCCTCGCCCATGCGCAGACGCAGGTCGACGGCCCCCGCCTCCACCTGCAACTCGTCGGCCGCACTCAAGGGCATGTCGGCACGCAGATTGATGCGCCGATGCTCGCGCCTGTCGTCGAAGTGCTTGATGCCGTTGTCGCCCAGGGTCTCCGCGGAGACGCGGACCGATCCGTCGCCGATGCGCATCCCGACCCGCGCGTAGCGGTCCGCAATCCCGTCGTTGCCCTGGCCCGCACGCACGCGGACGCCAAGGGTCTCGGCGGCGGAGCGCGTGACGACATTCACGACGCCGAGAAACGCATTCGAGCCGTAGGCGGCCGAATTCGAGCCGCGGATCACCTCGATGCGCTCGATCTCGTCGAGCGCCACATCGATCAGGTTCCACGCGACACCGCCGAAGAACAGCGGACTGTATTGCGAGCGCCCGTCGATCAGGATCTGCAACCCGCGCGGATTCTCGTCGGTCATGCCGTGGTAGACCGCATTGGGCGCACCGTTCACCGAGTGCGCAACGAGAAAACCCGGCACCAGGCGCAGGAGATCCGCGAAATCGCGCGCACCCGAGGTGCGTATCGTGTCGGCATCGATCACGGTGACCGAACCCGGCGCGTCGTGCAAGGGTTGCGCGAGGCGCGACACCGACAGGACGACCGGCAGTTCGTCGAAATAAGGATCCTCGACCACCCGAGCCAACGGGCCGATCGACTCCGCGGCCAGGGCCGGCCAGGCGAGGGCGGCCACCAGGGCCGCCGCAGCGTTCCTCAACCCCATCTCCACCCCTTTCGAGTCCCGAACTGCAATGATCCGTCGCCCTGTCCGCTGCATTGCAGCACGGCGATCATTTCCCCTGAAGGCTACGCCCCATGCCCGCAGTGCGGCGCTCTCCCGTTCGCGATGCATCGCGAAGCGCCGCATTCGTCATTGAACCAGAAATTCCGCCCGCGGCAACGCAACATTTCCCTTAACGGGCAATCGTCTCTTCTGCGACGAGCCAGGGCTCAGGCAGCGGCACGGGATGCGCCTGCGGACACACATCGGCGCGCTGACCCTTACGCCGCGATCGCCGCTGACACTAGAATGAGGGCCACCCCGCACGACATGAAGCTCCCAATCCGATGATCGGCGCACTTACCGTACTGCTTGTGTTCCAACTCGTCGGCGAGGCTCTCGCCCGCGGGCTCGACCTCCCCATCCCCGGCCCGGTCATCGGCATGGGACTGATGTTTGCCGCCCTGGTGCTGCGCAAGGGCCCGGGCGCGGAACTGCGCGGCGCGGCAACGGGCATCCTGCAGCATCTTTCGCTGCTGTTCATCCCCGCCGGCACCGGCGTCATGCTCCACTTCCAGCGCCTCGCCGACGAATGGCTGCCGCTGACGGTGGCGCTGATCGCGAGCACCCTGCTGTCGATCGCGGTATCGGCGCTGCTCCTCCACGCGCTTTCCCGACATACCCCGCACGGCGAGGACCAGCCATGAACCCCGCGCTCGGCGAAATCTGGGTCTACCTCTCGACCACGCCGCTGCTCGGTCTGACCCTCACGCTGCTCGCCTATCAGGGCGCGTTGTGGCTCTACCGCCGGGCGAACCACCACCCGCTGCTCAATCCGGTGATGGTCGCAGTGACCGTCCTCGTGCTCGTGCTGACGCTCACCGACACGCCCTACCAGACCTACTTCGACGGCGCACAGTTCGTACACTTCCTGCTCGGCCCCGCGACAGTCGCGCTGGCGATCCCGCTCTATGCGCAATGGGAACGCCTGAAGGGAATGCTGCTCCCGCTCCTCGTCACGCTCGTCGCCGGTTCGCTGACCGCAGCCCTGTCGGCCGTCGGCATCGCCGCGCTGCTCGGCGCCAGCCGCGAGTCGGTGATGTCGATGGCCCCCAAGAGCGTGACGATGCCGATCGCGATGGGCGTCGCCGAACGCCTCGGCGGCCTGCCCTCGCTGACCGCGGTGCTGGTGATGAGCACCGGCATCCTCGGCGCCGTCGGTGCCCGTTACGTCTACCGCCTGCTGCGCATCGAGGACCACGCGGTACGCGGCTTCGCGATCGGCATCGCATCGCACGGCATCGGCACCGCACGCGCATTCCAGGTCAGCGAACAGGCCGGCGCCTTCGCCGCGCTGGCGATGGGTCTCAACGGCCTGCTCACCGCCGTGATGCTGCCCCTGATCCTGCCGTGGCTGGAGGCGCTGCTGCGCTGATGCCGGCCGCAATCCCCCTCCCCCGACCACGCTCCGACGGAACCCGATCTTGATTACCGCCCTGCTTCGCTGGTTCAACCGCAACATCCTCGAACTCGGCCGCGAAATGCGCCTGTCCTATCTGCCGCCGCTGATGGTCTACGTGGCGGCCGGGGTTTCCGGCCTCACCGGCATCGTCGGTACGTTCTTCGTCAAGGACTACCTCGGCCTGTCGGCCTCCTTCCTCGCCGCACTGGGATTCTGGGCGGGCATCCCGTGGGCGCTCAAGATGCCCATCGGCCATCTCGTGGACCTGCTGTGGCGGCACAAGGCCGGGCTGGTCTATCTCGGCGCCTCGCTCATCGCCGCCAGCCTGCTCGTCATGATCGGCCTGATCGGCAACCCCGCCGCCATGCGCGAGGTGATGTCGGCGGAGGCCTGGTTCGTCCTGTCGACGCTGCTGGCGCCGATCGGCTACGTGATGCAGGACGCCGTCGCCGACGCGATGACGGTCGAAGCCGTGCCGCGCATCGGCGAAGACGGCCGTCCCTTCCCGGACGAGACCGTGCGCCTGATGCACACCACGATGCAGATGCTCGGCCGCGTCGCGATCATCGGCGGCACGGTGATCGTGGCGCTGGCCAATGTCGTAATGTTCCAGGGCAGCGAAACGCTGCCGGAAGCCGAAAAGGTCGCGATCTACGTACGCATCTACGAGCTCGCGCTGGTCATCCCGCTGATGTCGATCAGTGGCGTGCTGCTCGCGGGCATCCTGAAGCGCCGCGAAGCCCGTCGCCTCGCCCGCCTCGGCCATGGCGCGGCGGAAATCGACCGCCTCGTCCACGCACCCGAGCAGACCACCGCGCCGAACTGGTGGATCCTCGGCGGCAGCGCCGCCTTCGTCGCGCTCACCCTCGCGGTCGGACTGTCCGGCCTCGGCTACGGCCAGGAACTGATCTTCGGCGCCTCGTTCGCGATCATCGGCGTGATGATCTACCGCCTGGTGCGCGAACTGTCCGACGACGCCCGCCGCACCCTGCTCGGCACCGTCATCGTGATCTTCGTCTTCCGCGCCATGCCCGGTCCCGGCGCCGGCGCCGGCTGGTGGATGATCGACGAACTGGGCTTCGACCAGAGCTTCCTGTCGCGGCTCGATCTCATCACCAGCACTCTCACGCTCGCGGGCCTCTTCCTCTTCCGCCGCTTCATGGCCGAAAAATCGATCGCCCACATCGTCATCTTCCTCACCCTTGCCAGCACGCTGCTGTCGCTGCCCATCATCGGCATGTTCCACGGCCTGCACGAGTGGACCGCCGCCGCGACGGGCGGCCTCGTGGACGCGCGCTTCATCGCCATCGCCAACACCGCGCTGGAATCGCCGCTCGGACAGGTGTCGATGGTGCCGATGCTTGCATGGATCGCGAACTCCGCCCCGTCCCACCTCAAGGCGACCTTCTTCGCGGTCATGGCCTCGTTCACGAACCTCGCCCTGTCGGCCTCCCAGCTCGGCACCAAATACCTCAACGGCATTTACACGGTGACCCGCGAAGTGCGCGACGCAGCGAGCGCTGCGGTGACGGTGCCGGCGGACTACTCCGAACTCGGCCAGCTCCTCGTGACGGTCCTGGTGCTGGGCCTCGTGCTGCCGCTGCTGGCGATCGCCGCCACGCGCCTGCTCGGGCTGCGCAGCGCATGAGCATGGGCGCGAAACCGTTGCACAGCCGCGGCGACAGGGGGAAACTGCGAGACAAAGGCCACATGAGGACAAGTCCATGACACCTGCTTCGGTTCACGACATTCGCAACCTCGCCCTGCTCGGTCACGCCGGCTGCGGCAAGACCACCCTGCTCGAAGCCCTGCTCGTCGCCTCGGGCACCATCGGCGCCGCCGGCACGATCGAGCGTGGCGATACCGTCAGCGATTTCGATCCGCAGGAAAAGGCGATGGGGCATTCGCTGTCGACCTCGCTCGCGCACCTCGAATGGGCCGGGCACTGGGTCAATCTCCTCGACACCCCGGGCCTGCCCGACCTCGCCGGCCGCGCCCTGACCGCGCTGCCGGCGGTCGAGACCGCTGCGGTGCTGGTGAGCGCCCCGGCCGGCATCGAGAGCGGGACCCGCCGCATGATGGAAGCCGCGCGCGACAAATGCCGCCTCGTCGTCGTATCGAAGATCGACGCCGCCACCCCGGCATCGCTCGCCGCGCTGCTGGACGAGCTGTGCGCGACCTTCGGACGCGAGTGCCTGCCGATCAACCTGCCGTCCGCGAGCGGCGATTCGGTGATCGACTGCTTCTTCGACCCCGACGCCAACCGCGAACCTGCGTTCTCCTCGGTCTCCGCCGCACACGACAGCATCGTCGACCAGGTCGTCGAACTCGACGAGGCCCTGATGGCGAGCTATCTCGAACAGGGCGAATCGCTCGATCCCGAGCAGCTCCATGCCCCCTTCGAGCAGGCCCTGCGCGAAGGCCACCTGATCCCGGTGTGCTTCGTCTCCGCGCGCACCGGCGCCGGCGTGAAGGAACTGCTCGACATCCTCGGCCGCCTCATGCCCGACCCGACCGAAGGCAACCCGCCCCGCTTCCTCAAGGGCGAAGGCGCCGCCGCTCTGGAAGTCGAGGTCGCCGCCGATCCCGAACGCCACGTCATCGCGCACGTATTCCAGGTTGCCAACGATCCCTACCGCGGCAAACTGGGCCTGTTCCGTATCCATCAGGGGCGTATCAGCCCCAACACCCAGCTCTACATCGGCGACAGCCGCAAGCCCTTCAAGGTCTCGCACCTGCTGCGGCTGCAGGGCAAGAACCAGACCGAGACGCCGCTGGGCGTGCCCGGCGACATCTGCGCGGTCGCGCGCGTAGACGACATCCACCCCGACGCGGTGCTGCACGACTCGCACGACGAGGACAACTACCACCTCGCGCCCGCCAGCTACCCGCAGCCGGTGTTCGGCCTCGCGCTGATCCCGCAGAAACACGGCGACGAACAGAAACTCGCCGAAGCGCTCGCACGCCTGTTCGACGAGGACCCCTGCCTCGAAGTGGGCTTCGACCATCAGGCCCGCCAGACCGTCGTGCGCGGCCTCGGCGAGCTGCACCTGAAGATCATCCTCGAGCAGCTGCGCACGCGCTGGAACCTGCAGTTCGACACCGCGACGCCCTCCGTGCCCTATCGCGAGACGATCAACGGCACGGCCGAGGCGCGCTACCGGCACAAGAAGCAGAGCGGCGGCGCCGGCCAGTTCGGCGAAGTGGCCCTGCGCGTCGAATCGCTGCCGCGCGGCGCGGGCATCGAACTCGGCAACGAGGTCAAGGGCGGCGCGATCCCGACCAACTTCCTGCCCGCGGTCGAAAAGGGCGTGCGCCAGGCGCTGGCCGAAGGGGCGCTCGCCGGTTTCCCGGTGCAGGACGTCAGGGTCGTGCTGGTCGACGGCAAGGCGCACGCCGTCGACTCGAACGAGGTGTCCTTCGTCACGGCCGGCCGGCACGCGACGCTCGAGGCGCTGCTCGGCGCACGTCCCGTGGTGCTGGAACCGCTCGTCAGCGTCACGGTGAAGGTCGCCGACGGCAACTTCGGCGAAGTCAGTGCGGAGTTCGCGGGCCGGCGCGGGCACCTCACGACCACCGAGAGCCCGGCGAGCGGCGTCACGCTGCTCACCGCCGTACTGCCGCTGGCCGAGATGGAAGGCTTCGAGGCGCGGCTGAAGGCCATCTGCGCCGGCGAGAGCGAGTTCTCGATCACCGCAGCCGGCTACGAGCCCGCTCCGCAGGACGTGCAGCAGCGTCTCGTCAAGTCCTGGACAGGCCACGGCAGCGGCCAGTAAGACCGGCGAGGGAACACGATGAAACTCACCGAACAGCATCGGGCGTACTGGCGCAGCAATCTGCTGCTGACCTTCTCGCTGCTGTCGGTGTGGTTTCTCGTGAGCTTCGTCGCCGGCTACTACGCCGACGCGCTCAACCGCTTCTCGTTCATGAGCTTCCCGCTGGGCTTCTACATCTTCGCCCAGGGTTCGCAGATCACCTTCGTCATCCTGATCGGGATCTACGTGCTGGCGATGAACTACCTCGACCGCAAGTACCAGATCGGCGAAAAGCGCTGAACTCCGGGCAACCGGCGACAAAAAACCCGCCGAATCGACGAGACGGCGGGTTTTTCGTCGGAGCGCCCCGCGCGGGGCGCCTGCACGTGCGTCTTACATGCGCGCGATCATCGCATCGCCAAAGGCCGAGCATGACACTTCCTGAGCCCCCTCCATCAGGCGCGCGAAGTCGTAGGTCACGACCTTGTCGCCGATCGCCGCTTCCATGCCCTTGATGACGAGGTCCGCGGCTTCCTTCCAGCCGAGGTGGCGCAGCATCATCTCGGCCGACAGGATCAGCGAGCCGGGGTTGACCTTGTCCAGCCCGGCATACTTCGGCGCCGTCCCGTGGGTCGCCTCGAAGCACGCGTACTGGTCGGAGATGTTCGCCCCCGGCGCAATGCCGATGCCGCCGACCTGCGCGGCCAGTGCGTCCGAGATGTAATCGCCGTTCAGGTTGGTGGTCGCGATCACGTCGTATTCGGCCGGACGCAGCAGGATCTGCTGCAGGAAGGCGTCGGCGATCGCGTCCTTGACGACGATCTCGCGACCGCTCTTCGGGTTCTTGAACTTGCACCACGGGCCGCCGTCGATGGGCTGGGCACCGAACTCTTCCTGCGCGAGCTTGTAAGCGGTGTCACGGAACAGGCCTTCCGTGAACTTCATGATGTTGCCCTTGTGCACGATTGTCACCGACTTGCG
The DNA here is from genome assembly GCF_900156155.1 of Aromatoleum tolulyticum. Classification (GTDB taxonomy): domain Bacteria; phylum Pseudomonadota; class Gammaproteobacteria; order Burkholderiales; family Rhodocyclaceae; genus Aromatoleum; species Aromatoleum tolulyticum. Next base: position 116,306 of record NZ_FTMD01000008.1, on the reverse strand, counting down.
GTCGTTGTCGATCGCGTACTTGATCGCCGCACGCACCAGGCGGGTCGTGCCTTCCACCGACACCGGCTTGATGCCGATGCCCGAGGTCTCGGGGAAGCGGATCTTCTTCACGCCCATCTCGTTCTGCAGGAAGGCGATCACCTTCTTCACCTGCTCCGAGCCCGACGCCCACTCGATGCCGGCGTAAATGTCTTCGGTGTTCTCGCGGTAGATGACCATGTCGGTCAGTTCCGGATTCTTCAGCGGCGAGGGCACGCCCTTGAAGTAGCGTACCGGACGCACACACTGGTACAGATCCAGCTCCTGGCGCAGCGCCACGTTCAGCGAACGGATGCCGCCGCCGACCGGGGTCGTCATCGGCCCCTTGATCGAGACCGAGAATTCCTTCAGCGCGTCGAAGGTCTCCTTCGGCATCCACTCGTCCGGGCCGTACAGCTGGGTCGACTTCTCGCCCGCGTAGACCTCCATCCAGTGGATCTTCTTCTTGCCGCCGTATGCTTTCGCGACCGCCGCGTCGATGACCTTGATCATCACCGGCGTGATGTCGACACCGATGCCGTCGCCTTCGATGAAGGGGATGATCGGTTGGTCGGGAATTGCCTGCCCCGGAACGATTTTCTGGCCGCCTGCGGGAACCTTGATCTTGGATGCGCTCATGCCTACTCCCTCTTCATGTGGATATGTCTCGCTCGATTCAGCTCGTCGCTGAAAACCCTTGGCTTGCAGCTGGGGGACCATCGCGCATGCAGGTCGTGACAGGATCATGCAAAGCGGATGACATCTCCCCAATCCAGCTTGCGATTATGGCTCAAAAATGCAAGACGGACGATCCGGCGCGCGTTGTACCGCCGCTACCGGGCTCCCCGGGGAAATCCGCCGAAAAAAAAGCCAGCGCAGTGCGCTGGCTTTTCTGGATTGTCGGCTCCGCCCGGCTCAAGGGCAGGACCGGCGCAACTCGCCGTCAGGCATTCACGGCAGCGAGCACCGCATTGAGCGTCGCGCTCGGACGCATTACCGCCTCGGTCTTGACCGGATCGGCATAGTAGTAGCCGCCGATATCGACCGGCTTGCCCTGCACGGCGCTGAGTTCGGCGACGATCTTCTGCTCGTTCTCCGCCAGCGTCTTGGCGAGCGGCGCGAAACGGGCCTTAAGATCCGCATCCTCATCCTGCGCAGCCAGCGCCTCGGCCCAGTACAGCGCGAGGTAGAAGTGGCTGCCGCGGTTGTCGAGCTGGCCGGTACGGCGCGACGGCGACTTGTCGTTGTCGAGCAGCTTGCCGGTCGCCTGGTCGAGCGTCTTCGCGAGCAGCTTCGCCTTGGCGTTGCCGGTCTTGAAGCTCATCTCCTCGAGCGACACCGCCAGCGCGAGGAATTCGCCGAGCGAATCCCAACGCAGGTGGTTTTCCTCGACCAGCTGCTGCACGTGCTTGGGCGCCGAACCGCCCGCGCCCGTCTCGTACATGCCGCCGCCGGCCATCAGCGGGACGATCGACAGCATCTTCGCGCTGGTGCCCAGCTCCATGATCGGGAACAGGTCGGTCAGGTAGTCGCGCAGGATGTTGCCGGTCACCGAGATCGTATCGAGACCGCGCGCCACGCGCTCCAGCGTGAAGCGCATCGCGCGTACCTGCGACATGATCTGGATGTCGAGGCCGTTCGTGTCGTGATCCTTCAGGTACTTCTGCACCTTCTTGATCAGTTCGTTCTCGTGCGGACGGTACGGGTCGAGCCAGAAGATCGCCGGCATGCCCGAGTTGCGCGCGCGCGTGACGGCGAGCTTGACCCAGTCGCGGATCGGCGCGTCCTTGACCTGGCACATGCGCCAGATGTCTCCTTCTTCCACGTTCTGCGACATCAGCACTTCACCGGTGTCGAGATCGGTGATGTTCGCGACGCCGTCTTCCGGAATCTCGTAGGTCTTGTCGTGCGAGCCGTATTCCTCGGCCTGCTGCGCCATCAAGCCGACGTTCGGCACCGTGCCCATCGTCGCCGGGTCGAAGTTGCCGTGCCACTTGCAGAAGCTGATCATCTCCTGGTAAATGCGGGCGAAGGTCGATTCCGGCATTACGCACTTGCTGTCGTACTGCTTGCCGTCGGCGCCCCACATCTTGCCGCCGGAGCGGATCATGGCAGGCATGGAAGCGTCGACGATGATGTCGTTGGGCGAATGGAAGTTGGTGATGCCCTTGGCCGAGTCGACCATCGCCAGACGCGGACGATGTTCCTGGCAGGCGTGCAGGTCGCGGATGATCTCGTCGCGCTGCGATTCCGGCAGCGTCGCAATCTTCTCGTACAGCGTGGCCATGCCGTTGTTGACGTTGATGCCCAACTCGTCGAACAGCTTGCCGTGCTTCTCGAAGGCTTCCTTGTAGTAGATCTTCACGCAGTGGCCGAAGACGATGGGGTGCGACACCTTCATCATCGTCGCCTTAACGTGCAGCGAGAACAGGATGCCGGCTTCGCGGCAGTCGTCGAGCTGCTGCTCGTAGAACTCGTACAGCGCCTTCTTGCTCATGAACATCGAATCGATGATCTCGCCGTCCAGCAGCGCGACCTTCGGCTTCAGCACGATGGCCTTGCCGCTCTTCGTGACGAGTTCCATCTTCACGTTGCGCGCGCGGTCGAGCGTCATCGACTTCTCGCCGTGGTAGAAGTCGCCGTGCTCCATGTGCGAGACGTGGGTCTGCGACCACTGCTTCCACTCGCCCATCGAATGCGGGTGCTTCTTCGCGTAGTTCTTGACTGCCGCAGGCGCGCGACGATCGGAGTTGCCTTCGCGCAGCACCGGGTTCACCGCGGAGCCGAGGCACTTGCCGTAGCGGACCTTCAGCGCCTTTTCTTCCTCGGTCGTCGGGTTCTCCGGGTAGTCCGGGATCGCATAGCCCTTCGACTGGAGTTCCTTGACGCAGGCGACCAGCTGCGCAACGGAGGCGCTGATGTTCGGCAGCTTGATGATGTTGGTGTCGGGATCCTGGGTCAGGCGGCCGAGTTCGGCGAGGTTGTCCGGGACCTTCTGAGCGTCGGTCAGGTAATCCGAGAATTCAGCCAGCACGCGGGCCGCGACCGAGATGTCGGTCTTCTGGATCGTCACACCGGCCGGCGCCGTGAACGTCTCGATGATCGGCAGCAGCGAATAGGTCGCCAGCAGGGGCGCCTCGTCGGTGAGCGTGTAGATGATCGTCGAACTCTTGTCTGTCATGCATTTCTCCCGGATTATCTCTATATGGCGCGAAGCCAGGCCGACGCTTGAACCGACCGGAGTACGCCCCTCCACAGCGGGATCGCACCCGGACATCTTTAGACGACCGCTCATTATAAACCTGCCCCGGCAGCAGTTTGGCGCAATTCGGATAAATCAGGTCTTATATAAGACACAAGATGTTGCAGACGACATGAACCCGCGCCGGATCGGCGCGCTCCGGAAGACGGCGCAAGACAGCGTCGGCACCAGGATGAGCCCCCGTGCGTTTGCCCTGATCGTCCGCGGAACGGGATCGCATCGCGCTAGAATCGACCGCAGTCGTCCTGTTGCCACGCCGCCATCACCGTGACGAGGAAGCCATGGAAGCACCGACGGGAGAAAACGTCCTTGCCCAGTCGATCGCACAAGCCCTGATCGAGGGCTTCAACAAGCACTACCGCATCTTCCGCGAGACCTCGCGGCGCGCGAAGGAAAGCTTCGAGGCCGCCGACTGGCAGGCCCAGCTCGCCGCGGTGCGCGACCGCGTGCAGTTCTACGACGACCGCGTCGAAGAGACGGTGCGCCGCCTGCACCAGGAGTTCGATGCCGACTCGGTCGACGACGACACCTGGCAGCAGGCCAAGCTCCACTACATCGGCATCCTGATCCGCCACAAGCAGCCGGAACTCGCAGAGACCTTCTTCAATTCGGTGTGCTGCAAGATCCTGCACCGCACCTATTTCAACAACGATTACCTGTTCGCGCGCCCGGCAATCTCCACCGAGTACATGGAGTCCTACCCGCCGGTCTACAGCAGCTACTACCCGCGCGATGCAGGCCTGCGCGCGACCGTGCGCCGCATCATCGAGGACTTCGACTGGCAGCGCCCGTTCGAGGACCTCGACCGCGACATCGACCTGATCCTGCACACGGTGCACCGGCACCTCGGAGAGTGGCCGGACATGGAGGTCAACTGCCAGATCCAGGTGCTGTATTCGGCCTTCTACCGCAACAAGACGGCTTACATCATCGGCAAGGCCATCAACGGCTACCAGGAATACCCGTTCGCGATCGCCGTGCGCCACAACGCCTCGGGGCGCCTGGAGATCGACACCATCCTGCTCGACCCGTGGCGCATCTCGGTGCTGTTCTCGCTGTCGCGCGCCTACTTCCTCGTGGACATGGAAGTGCCGTCCGGCTACGTCCAGTTCCTGCGCTCGATCATGCCCAACAAGCACCGCTCCGAGCTGTACACGATGCTGGGCCTGGGCAAGCAGGGCAAGACGATGTTCTTCCGCGACCTCATTGCGCATCTGCGCCACTCCAACGACCAGTTCGTGATCGCGCCGGGCATCCGCGGCCTGGTGATGCTGGTGTTCACACTGCCGTCCTACCCCTACGTGTTCAAGATCATCAAGGACGTGTTCGGGGCCTCGAAGAACATGGATCGCGCTACCGTCAAGCGCAAGTACCTGATCATCAAACGCGTCGACCGCGTGGGCCGGATGGCCGACACGCTGGAGTTCTCCAACGCGGCCCTGCCGCTAGCGCGCTTCCATCCCGAACTGCTCGAGGAATTGCGCACCCTCGCCCCGACCGCCTACGAGATCGACGGCGATTCGGTCATCATCAAGCACCTGTATATCGAGCGCCGCATGACGCCGCTCAACATCTACCTCGAGCGCTCCACCGACGAACAGGTCGAGTACGCAGTACGCGAATACGGCAATGCGATCCGCGAACTCGCGACGGCGAACATCTTCCCCGGCGACATGCTGTGGAAGAACTTCGGTGTCACGCGCTACGGCCGCGTGGTGTTCTACGACTACGACGAGATCGAGTACATGACGGACATGAACTTCCGTCACATCCCCGAAGCGCCCTACCCGGAGATGGAGATGTCGGGCGAGGCGTGGTATTCCGCCGGGCCGATGGACGTCTTTCCCGAGGAATTCGCCACCTTCCTGCTGGGTGCCCCACGCGTGCGCCAGGCCTTCCTGAAACACCACCGCGACCTGCTGATGCCGGCCTTCTGGCAGCGCACGCAGGCGTCGATCCGCAGCGGCTACGTCGAGGACTTCTTTCCCTACCCCGACGAACTACGCTTCTGTCACCTGCACGCGCCCCGCAGCCATCACGCCGGCGCCTGAGCCGCTACGCGACCCGGATCGTATCGCTGCGCGTCTCGCCGAGGTTGTCGCGCCAGCTCACGACGATTTCGTCGCCCGCGGCACCACCGGCGATGCTGAACGCGAGATAGGGATTCGTGGCGATCGACGGGCCGAAGTCTGCCGCCAGCACGACTTCGCCGTTGCGCCGCACGCTCGCTTCGGTGATGAAATGCGCCGGAATGCGGCGCCCCTCGGCATCCTTGCGCAGACCGTTCTCCATCGGGTGCGAGAACAGCATGCGCAATTCCGTGGCCCCGTCCTTGAGCATCGCGCGGATGCGCGTCGGCGTGCTCATGTCCCGCAGCCCCCGACCGTCACGGTAACCTCCCGGCGCGCCGCAAAGATGCGCCCCTCGGCCTTCACCAGCGCATGCACGCGGGTCGAACGGGCCATCTTGACGCGCGTCTGGATCGACGGAGCCATCGCACCCGAGAGGCGGAAACTCGCGGCGACCTTGTACGGATTCTCCTCGATGAGGATCACGATCTGCTCCGTCCGCGGGATATCGCTGGTCACCGAGAGCGCCACCGCACGCCCGTCCTCCGCCACGTCCGGCGCCACGATGCGGATCGCACCGCTCTCGGCCGCGTTCCCGGCACCCAGAGCCCGCAAGGCGTCGTCGAGAGTGGTGGCCTCGAACGCGGCCACGTTCCTCGCGTCCTGGGCCTGCGCCGGCGTGACGATCCCGGCGGCCGCCAGCACGGACCAGATCCCCAGCCCGCCGCCCGCCTTCAGCACATCCCTGCGCCGACTATCCATTCCTGCTCCTGAAATTCCATTCGCTTCGCACCGCCCCGGCCATCGCCCGGCGGCAACTGCCACGCGCGCTATACTGCGCAATTCCGCGCACGCGCCACCGCATGGAGAACGCCCGTGACCGGCAAGTCTACCCTCGCCGCCCTGTGCCTGCTTGCCGGCACAACCCACGCTGCCGCCCCCGCCGCCATGCACGCGCGCAATCTTGCCGCCAACTGCACCCCCTGTCATTCGCCCGACGCCCCCGCGCCGAACGCGATCCCGCGCATCGCCAGCCTGCCGGCGGACCGGATCCTGCAACGGCTGCAGGCGTTCCGCAGCGGCAACGCGCCCGCGACCGTCATGCACCAGATCGTGCGCGGCTACAGCGACGAACAGCTCGCGCTGATCGCCACCCACCTCGCCGCCAGCCCCGACCCGGCCTTCGACCAACGATGAACCGACGCCGTTTCCTGCGCAGCCTGGGCCTTGCCGCGACCACACCGGCCAGCGCAATCCTCGCCGCATGTTCGTCGGCCCCGCGACGCGGCGCCGCGCACGTCGTCGTGGTCGGCGGCGGTTACGGCGGCGCGACGACGGCAAAGTACCTGCGCATGTGGAGCGCCGGGCGTATCGACGTCACGCTGGTCGAACGCGAAGCGCGCTTCGTCTCCTGCCCGATGTCCAACCTCGTCCTCGCCGGCCTGCGCACCCTGGACGACCTCACCGCCAGCTACGACCGCCTGCGCACGCGCTGGGGCGTGCGCGTCATCAACGACGAAGTCGCCCACATCGACGTCGCCCGACGCAAGCTCCGCCTCGCCCGCAACGACGGGATCGGCTTCGACCGCGTCGTGCTGGCGCCCGGCGTGGACTTCCTCACCGAACAGGTTGCCGGGCTGGCGGGCAACTTCGAACGCATCCCCCACGCCTGGAAGGCCGGCCCGCAGACCGAACTGCTGCGTCGCCGGATCGAGGCGATGCCGGAGGGCGGCGTGTTCGCGCTGCACGTCCCGAAATCCCCCTACCGCTGCCCGCCCGGCCCCTACGAGCGCGCCTGCCTCGTCGCGCACTACCTGCGCGCCCGAAAGCCGCGCGCGAAGCTGCTCCTGCTCGACGCCAACAGCGAGATCCAGTCCAAGAGGGCCTTGTTCGCTGCAGCCTTTGCCGGACCGTACAAGGACATCATCGAATACCGCCCTGACAGCACCCTGCTGTCGGTCGATGCCCAAACCCTGAGCGCGGAGCTGGAGTTCGACCGGGTCCGCGCCGACGTCCTCAATGTCATTCCGCCGATGCGCGCCGGGCGCCTCGTGGACAGCCTGGACGTCCCCCTGACCAATGGCCGCTGGGCCGACGTCGACTGGCGCACGATGGAAGTGCGCGATCGCCCCGGCGTCCATCTCATCGGCGATGCGGTGCTCGCCGCGCCGGGCATGCCGAAATCCGGCCACATCGCGAACCAGCAGGCGAAGCTCGCCGCCGCCGCGATCGTCGAACTGTTCGACGGCCGATCACCCGACCCCGTCCCGACACTGCTGAACACCTGCTACAGCTTTGTCGATGACCGCAACGCGATCCACGTCGCGACCGTACACCGCTACGACGCCGCGGAAGGAACCGTCCTGCCGGTCGCCGGCGCCGGCGGCCTGTCGTCGACAGCAAGCGAAGAGGAAGGCCACTACGCCGCGGCGTGGGCCCGGAACATTCGCGCCGACATGCTCGCCTGAAGCGCCCGGAGGCGCCTCACCAGCCCAGCTCCAGCAGCCACGGCCCATCGCCCGCGGCGAGCGCGTCGCGCACATAGGCCACCGTGTTCACCGGCAGCTCGTCGCGCGCGAACCAACCCAACGCGTCGCACTTGCCGGGTTCGCAGATGTGCGGCTCGCCCGACCACGCCTTGGCGCGCAGGAAGAAGTCCACACGGTTGGTGTCCGAGCGGCGATGCACGACGCCCATGTTCGCCAGCTCCGCCGGATCGATGTCGATCCCGAGCTCTTCGCGCATCTCGCGCACCGCGGTCCGGGCCAACGACTCACCCGGCTCGACGTGACCGCCAGGCAGACTGAAGAGCCCGTCGAAGAAGCCCGTCCCTGCACGGCGCATCAGCAGGATGCCGCCCTCGCGCTCGAACAGGACATGCACCCCGACGGGAATCCCCGCATGCATCAATGCTTGCCGGTGCTGCCGAACCCGCCCTCGCCGCGATCGCTTTCGGGGAATTCATCGACGACGTTGAAGCCCACCTGCAGCACCGGCACCACGACCAGTTGCGCAATGCGCTCCATCGGCTGCAGCGTGAAGCTCGCGCGGCCGCGGTTCCACACCGATACGAAGATCTGGCCCTGGTAGTCGGAATCGATCAGACCGACGAGGTTGCCCAGCACGATACCGTGCTTGTGGCCCAGCCCCGAACGCGGCAGCACCATCGCGGCGAGGCCCGGATCGGCGAGGTGAATCGCGAGGCCGCTCGGGATGAGCGCGGTTTCGCCCGGATGAAGCGTCACCGGCACATTCAGGCAGGCGCGCAGGTCCAGCCCGGCCGAACCCGGCGTCGCATAGGAAGGTTTGTGATCGCGCAGGCGATCGTCGAGGATCTTGACGTCGATTCGGTGCATGTTCGCCCTCAGTTGGCGGCCGTCTTCAGCAGACCGGCCAGATGTTCGACGATCCTGCGCGCGACCTCGGTCTTGGGCGCACGCTCCAGCGGATGACGCCCCGCGTCGTCGTACAGGATCACCAGGTTGTCGTCGCTGCCGAGACCGTCCTGCACCAGGTTGCCCACCAGCATCGGCAGGCGCTTGGCCCGCCGCTTGCCTTCGGCGTAGGCATCCAGGTCGCGGCTCTCCGCAGCGAAGCCGACGCAGAACGGCGCGTTCTCGCGCGCCGCGACCTCGGCCAGGATGTCGGGGTTGGGCGTCAGCCGCAGCGTCATGTCCGCCGACGACTTCTTCACCTTGTGCTCCGCGGCTTCGGCCGGACGATAGTCCGCCACCGCCGCCACGCCGATGAAGACGTCCGCCCCCGGCAGGGCCGCGGTCACGGCATCGCGCATCTGCAGGGCGCTGCGCACATCCACGCGCTGCGCGCCCGCCGGCACGGGCAGGCCCGTCGGGCCGCTCACCAGCACGACTTCCGCGCCGGCCCGCACGCACGCCTGCGCCAGCGCATAGCCCATCTTGCCCGAACTGGTGTTGGTGATGCCGCGCACCGGGTCGATCGCCTCGAAGGTCGGCCCGGCGGTCAGGACGACCTTGCGCCCCGCGAGCAATTTCGGCCGGAAGAATGCGATCACGTGCTCGAGCAGTTCCTCCGGCTCCAGCATCCGCCCCATGCCCACTTCCCCGCAGGCCTGGTCGCCGGCCGCCGGCCCGAGCACCGTCGCGCCATCGGCGACGAGTTGCGCCATGTTGCGCTGAGTCGCGGGGTGTTCCCACATCTGGCGGTTCATCGCCGGCGCCACCAGCAGCGGGCACTCGCGCGCGAGGCATAGCGTGCTCAGCAGGTCATCCGCCCGCCCCTGCACCAGCTTCGCGATCACGTCCGCCGTCGCCGGCGCAACCAGCACCGCATCCGCCCCGCGCGTCAGATCGATGTGCGCCATGTTGTTGTCCATGCGCGCATCCCACAGGTCCGTCCACACCGGATTGCCCGACAGCGCCTGATAGGTCACCGGCGTCACGAAGCGCGCGCCGCCCTCGGTCAGCACCACGTGCACGTCCGCCCCGGCCTTGCCCAGCAGGCGCACGAGTTCCGCCGCCTTGTATGCAGCCACTCCGCCGGTCACACCGAGGACCAGCTTGCGCCCCTTCAATTCACACATGGCATATGCTCTACAATTATCAATTCACCCACGAAATGCCTCTGACATGGCTATCACCGACTGGCCGGAAGAAGAACGACCACGCGAAAAACTCCTCGGACGCGGCCCTGCCGCCCTCTCCGACGCCGAACTCCTCGCCTTGTTCCTGCGCGTCGGCGTCCGCGGCAAGAGCGCCGTCGATCTCGCCCGCGACCTCCTCGAACGCTTCGGCTCGCTCACCTGCCTGTGCGCCGCGCCGGCGGACGATTTCGCTGCCGTCCCCGGCATGGGGCTGGCGAAGTATGCCCAACTGCAGGCGGTCATGGAACTGGCGCGGCGCGCGCTGAGCGAGGAGATGACCGCGCGCGACGTGTTCGACTCGCCTTCCGCGGTGCGCGACTGGCTGCGCCTGCGCATCGGCAGCCTGCCGCACGAGGTGTTCTGCGTGCTGCTCCTCGACGCCCGCAACCGCCTGATCGAAGCCGTCGAACTCTTCCGTGGAACCCTCACGCAGACCAGCGTCTACCCGCGCGAGGTGGTCAAGCTCGCTCTGTCGCGCAACGCCGCCGCAGTCATCCTCGCGCACAATCACCCCTCCGGCGCCAGCGAACCGAGCGGCGCCGACGAGCTGCTGACGCGCAACCTCAAACAGGCGCTCGACCTCGTCGACGTCCGCGTCCTCGACCACTTCATCGTCACCGCCCACGCGCGGCCGCTCTCCTTCGCCGAACGGGGCCTGCTGTAGGGCCGGCGTGGCCCATGACATCGCCCCCGACTAACGATCACACGCCGGACTTGCTCCCGTCCGGCAACATCGGATATCATCTTGCGTTTTCCGCAATCCGAATTCCCTGGAGCAACCTATGGCTCGCGTTTGCCAAGTTACCGGTAAGGCACCGATGGTGGGAAACAACGTTTCCCACGCCAACAACAAGACCAAGCGTCGTTTTCTCCCGAACCTGCAGAATCGCCGGTTCTGGAGCGAAGCTGAAAACCGCTGGATCCGCCTGCGCGTGTCCAACGCAGCGCTGCGCACCATCGACAAGAAGGGCATCGACGTCGTCGTGTCCGAGCTGCGCGCCCGCGGCGAGAAAGTTTGACACTGAGTCTGACACTGCGGATCCAAGCGCTGCACCACGCAGCGCTGTAACTGAACGGAGATTCAAATGGCTAAAGGCGGCCGCGAAAAGATCAAGCTGGAATCGACCGCAGGTACCGGTCATTTCTACACGACCTCGAAGAACAAGCGCACCACCCCGAACAAGCTCGAGTTCAACAAGTACGACCCCGTCGCACGCAAGCACGTCCTGTACAAGGAAGTGAAGCTCAAGTAAGCACCCTCGCAGGCTGCGGCCTGCTCCAGGGACGCAGCGCGCAAAACAAGAGGCCGCCGGAGTGATCCGGCGGCCTCTTGTTTTTCCTGAAGGCCTTTCGCTGGGGCGTACGGCCTTCGGGACTAAAGGGACATCAGGCCTTCTGGATGTTAGAGGCCTGCTTACCCTTAGGACCCTGGGTGACTTCGAAGGAGACCTTTTCGCCTTCCTTCAGCGTCTTGAAGCCGGCCATATTGATCGCGGAGAAGTGAGCGAACAGATCTTCGCTACCATCGTCCGGAGTAATGAAGCCAAAACCCTTGGAGTCGTTGAACCACTTAACGGTACCAGTTGCCATGTTGCCTTAATCCTTCAAGATTGCTTAAAACGATGCGGGGTCTCCCCCTTCAGTGCATCAATGCTCAGTGAAGCGTTACCAGTACTGCCAAGCCAGGGACCACGAAAGCAGCCAGGATCACAGAACCAGTGCATGAAACTTCGCATCTCGCACCCGTCCTGCTTTTACGCATTTGTCAGCACAGCGTCAACAGTTTCTTACCCTCCCGAATTGCTGCATCGCAGCGACGAAAACCCCCTGAAAATGCGCGGTCTGGCGCCCTTTGCAGTCAATCCAATGCCATTATCCATCGGCGGCCATTCGTTGCGCCGCAATATGCCGGTTGTCGCATCGACGCACTTCCGCGCACGCACAAACGCCTTGCCCGGGCGGTCCGGCAGCTGTTGCACTCCGCTTCCACTTGATTAGAATGGGCCGCATGGCCACGCAAAAACAGGGCGAGTTCATACTCGAGGCGGAGCACTCTCGCACCAAGCCCCCGCCGCTATACAAGGTGCTGTTGCTCAATGACGACTTCACACCCATGGATTTCGTCATCGTTGTGCTGCAGAAATTTTTCGGCATGGACCGCGAACGGGCTACGCGGGTCATGCTCCAAGTCCACAGAGAGGGCATGGGGGTCTGCGGCGTCTTCGCGAAGGACGTCGCGGCGACCAAGGTGGAACAGGTCGTATCCTTCGCCCGTCAGCACCAGCATCCGCTGGCATGCGTGATGGAGGAAAACTGAGAATGATCGCGCAAGAGCTTGAAGTCAGTCTGCACATGGCGTTTGTCGAAGCCCGGCAAAAGCGGCACGAGTTCATCACTGTCGAACACCTGCTGCTGGCGCTGCTCGACAACCCCTCTGCAGCCGAGGTCCTGCGCGCCTGCGCAGCGAACGTCGAGGAGCTGCGTCGGGAACTGACGAATTTCATCAACGAGCACACCCCCAAGGTCGAGGGCACGGACGAGATCGACACGCAGCCGACGCTCGGCTTCCAGCGTGTGATCCAGCGTGCGATCCTGCACGTCCAGTCGTCGGGCAAGAAGGAAGTGACCGGCGCCAACGTGCTGGTGGCAATCTTCGGCGAGAAGGATTCGCATGCCGTCTATTTCCTGCAGCGGCAGAACATCTCGCGCCTGGACGTGGTGAACTTCATTTCGCACGGCATCTCCAAATCGCCGCAACAGGGGCAGCCGCCGGCGGGAAAGAGCGAACCCCAGGAACAGGGCGAACAGGAAAGCGAGGGGACGCAGAGCAACAGCGCGCTCGAGAACTACACGCAGAACCTCAACCAGCAGGCCCTCATCGGCAAGATCGATCCGCTGATCGGCCGCGAGCGCGAGCTCGAGCGTGTGATCCAGACGCTGTGCCGGCGGCGCAAGAACAACCCGCTGCTGGTCGGCGAAGCAGGCGTCGGCAAGACCGCGATCGCCGAAGGCCTGGCGCGCTGCATCGTCGAAGGCCGCATCCCGGAAGTGCTCGAAGGGGCGCAAGTGTACGCGCTCGACATGGGCGCACTGCTCGCCGGCACCAAGTATCGCGGCGATTTCGAGCAGCGCCTGAAGGCCGTGCTGAAACAGTTGCGCGAGACGCGCAACGCCATCCTCTTCATCGACGAGATCCACACGCTGATCGGCGCGGGTGCCGCATCGGGCGGCACGCTGGATGCGTCCAACCTGCTCAAGCCGGCGCTCTCGTCCGGCCAGCTGAAGTGCATCGGCGCGACCACCTATTCCGAATTCCGCCAGATCTTCGAGAAGGACCATGCGTTGTCGCGGCGCTTCCAGAAGGTGGACGTGACCGAGCCTTCGGTCGCGGAAACGGTGGAGATCCTCAAGGGACTCAAGAGCCGCTTCGAGGAACACCACGGCGTCAAGTATTCGACGGCTGCCCTGAGTTCGGCGGCCGAGCTGTCGGCCCGCTATATCAATGACCGCCAGCTGCCCGACAAGGCCATCGATGTGATCGACGAAGCGGGCGCCGCGCAGCGCATCCTGCCCAAATCGAAGCAGCGCAAGACGATCGGCAAGGGCGAGATCGAGGACATCGTCGCGAAGATGGCGCGCATTCCTCCGCGCACCGTGTCGAGCGACGACAAGGCCGCGCTGAAGAACCTCGACCGCGACCTGAAGAACGTCGTGTTCGGTCAGGAGGCGGCGATCGATGCGCTCGCCAAGGCGATCAAGATGTCGCGCTCCGGTCTGGGCAATCCGGCCAAACCGATCGGCAGCTTCCTGTTTTCCGGCCCCACCGGCGTCGGCAAGACCGAGGTGGCGCGCCAGCTCGCCTTCACGATGGGCATCGAGCTCGTGCGCTTCGACATGTCGGAATACATGGAGCGCCATGCGGTGAGCCGGCTGATCGGTGCGCCGCCGGGATACGTCGGTTTCGACCAGGGCGGCCTGCTGACCGAGGCGATCACGAAGAAGCCGCACTGCGTGCTATTGCTCGACGAGATCGAGAAGGCGCACCCGGACATCTTCAACATCCTGCTGCAGGTCATGGACCACGGCACGCTGACCGACAACAACGGCCGGCAGGCGGATTTCCGCAATGTGATCATCATCATGACGACCAACGCGGGTGCCGAGATGATGCAGAAGTCGGTGATCGGCTTCTCGGCCAAGCGCGAGGTCGGCGACGAGATGGGCGAGATCAAGCGCATGTTCTCGCCGGAATTCCGCAACCGGCTGGATGCGACGATCTCGTTCAAGCCGCTCGACAACGAGATCATCCTGCGCGTCGTCGACAAGTTCCTGATGCAGCTCGAAGCGCAACTGCACGAGAAGAAGGTCGAGGCGCACTTCACCGACGAGCTCAAGGGCTGGCTGGCCTCCGAAGGCTTCGATCCGGTCATGGGCGCACGGCCGATGGCACGCCTGATCCAGGACACGATCCGCTCGGCACTGGCCGACGAATTGCTGTTCGGACGCCTGGTGCACGGCGGCAGGGTGACGATCGATCTCGACGGCGAAGGCAAGGTCAAGCTGGTCTTCGACCAGACCGAGGCGGCCACGGTCTGAGGGCTCGAGCGCAGCAAACCGGGCGCAAGCGGAAAGGGCGACCTGCGGGTCGCCCTTTTTTTGTGTGCCACGCTGGTTTATCGTGCCATCCCTGAGCGCGCGCAGGTTTGCGCGTGTCATCGAAAGGCCCCTATCAACCGCTAGCAATCAAGGAAACGCAAGCATGGAAATCCAGACCGCCGACCTCTGCGACGCCCACGAGGGCAAACTCCGCGTCGTCAGCCCGATGTTCCGCAGCTACGGCGGCCGCCCCGCTTTCGGCGGCGAGATCGCGACGCTCAAGGTCTTCGAGGACAACTCGCTGGTACGCACCGCACTGGAAGGGCCGGGCAAAGGGCGCGTGCTCGTGATCGACGGTGGCGCGTCGATGCGCTGTGCGCTGGTCGGCGACCAGCTGGCACTCCTGGGCGTGAAGAACGGCTGGGCGGGCGTGATCGTCTATGGCTGCATCCGCGATTCCAAGGCGATCGGCGGCATGGACATCGGTGCGTTCGCGCTCGGCACCCATCCGCAGAAGAGTATCAAGAAGGGCGTCGGCGACAGGGACCTGCCGGTGACCTTCGGCGGCGTCACTTTCGTTCCGGGTGAGTTCGTCTACGCAGACGAGGACGGCGTCGTGGTTTCCGAATCGCCTCTGCTCTGACCCCATCACGGGGCCGCCCATCACGGGCACCAGCCCCGGTTTTCACCAGGCCTCGCCGCGACGTCCCTCCCGTGCCCGGACACCTCCCGCCTCGCCCCCGAACATGGGCCCGCAGGCGGAGGGACCACACCGCGACGCCCCGGATCCCCCCCTCCCCCTGCCTCCCCGACTCGTGCGACGAAACGCGCGGCCGACTTTGCGCGCCGCAGCAGCTTTTCATTTCACAACGCCAAGCACGATCTCACAATACGAAAAAGCGATCGCAAATATCTGATTTTCTTGCCTCAAATAATTTCTTATATCTTATATAAGACTTATTGCTGCAAAGCGAGATCGTCCCTATACTTTTCCCCACACGAGGACGCTTCAGCGGACCCCGTACCGGCGAGACCCGCCCGACCGGAACACCGACCGGGCGAGCTGCCGAGTTGAAACCAGCACGTAAACCATCCGTCGAGAAGGAACTGTCATGACCCTGACCCGCGAACAGCAAATCGCCGCCCTCGAAAAAGACTGGGCCGAAAATCCCCGCTGGAAAGGCATCAAGCGCGGCTACTCCGCTGCCGATGTCGTCCGCCTGCGCGGCTCCCTGCCGATCGAGCACACCCTGGCCAAGCGCGGCGCCGAGAAGCTGTGGGAAAAGGTCAATGGCGGCGCGAAGAAGGGCTACGTGAACGCCTTCGGCGCGATCACTGCCGGTCAGGCGATGCAACAGGCCAAGGCCGGCCTGGAAGCGGTCTATCTGTCGGGCTGGCAGGTTGCCGCCGACGGCAACACCTCCGAAACCATGTACCCGGACCAGTCGCTGTACGCCTACGACTCGGTGCCGACGATGGTTCGCCGCATCAACAACACCTTCAAGCGTGCCGACGAGATCCAGTGGTCGCGCGGCGTCAATCCGGGCGACAAGGAATTCATCGACTATTTCCTGCCGATCGTCGCTGACGCGGAAGCCGGTTTCGGCGGCGTGCTGAACGCCTTCGAACTGATGAAGAACATGATCGCCGCCGGTGCTGCCGGTGTGCACTTCGAAGACCAGCTGGCTGCCGTGAAGAAGTGCGGTCACATGGGCGGCAAGGTGCTCGTGCCGACGCAGGAAGCCATCGAGAAGCTGATCTCGGCCCGCTTCGCATCCGACGTGATGGGCGTGTCGACCCTGATCCTGGCCCGTACCGATGCGGAAGCCGCGAACCTGATCACCTCCGACCACGACGCCAACGACAAGCCCTTCCTCACCGGCGAGCGCACCCAAGAAGGCTTCTACCGCGTGAAGAACGGCCTCGAGCAGGCCATCAGCCGCGGTGTCGCTTACGCCCCGTACGCCGACCTGGTGTGGTGCGAGACCGGCACCCCGGACCTCGGCTTTGCCCGCGAGTTCGCGCAGGCCGTGCTGTCCGCCTGCCCGGGCAAGCTGCTGTCGTACAACTGCTCGCCGTCGTTCAACTGGAAGAAGAACCTCGACGACAAGACCATCGCCAAGTTCCAGGACGAGCTGTCGGCGCTGGGCTACAAGTACCAGTTCATCACGCTGGCCGGTATCCACGTCAATTGGTTCAACACCTTCCAGTTCGCGCACGCTTACGCTCGCGGCGAAGGCATGAAGCACTACGTCGAAATGGTCCAGGAGAAGGAATTCGCCGCTCGCGAACAGGGTTACACCTTCGTTTCGCACCAACAGGAAGTCGGCGCCGGCTACTTCGACGACGTCACCACCGTCATCCAGGGCGGTTCGTCCTCGGTCAAGGCCCTCACCGGTTCGACCGAAGAAGAGCAGTTCCACTGATCAAAGGGGCATAGGCGGGCCGCCATCAGGCCCGCCAACGCTGGAAGCCGCGCCCACAAGGCGCGGCTTTTTCTTTTCGCGCTGCACCGGCGCGCGAATCGTCCTTGCTCAGCTCGCGCTGCCGGGACCGCCTTGGGGCGCCATGTCCGCCCCCGGGCCCATCCGGCCCGGCCCCATACGACTGCCTTTCCCGCCTCGCCCCATTCCGCGCGGCCCGAACATCGGGAACTGTTCGTCGAAGGTCTTCTTCTGCGTCGCATCGAGTCCGGCATACAGCGCTTCGGTGGCCTTGCGCACGTCCTGCATCGACGCCAGACGCTCCTTCGCGAAGGATTCCATGCGCTCCATGCGTTCGAGCGCAGTCTTCGGGCGCTCCTGCGAGCGCATCGCCTGCATGTGTTCGGACATCCTGTGCGCCTTGTCCTGCATCACGCTCTTTAACTGCTCCCATGCCACGGCCTGTTCCGGCTTGAGGGAAAGCGCCGTCTGCAGCGTCGCAAGGCGCCGGGTCATGTGCTCGGACATCGCGGCCGGATCCATGCGGTGCATCCGGTGCATTCCGCCGTGCGCGCCGTCGCAGTCGCCCCACGGTGCCGCAAACGCCCCGCTGGCTCCCATGCCGATCGTCGCGACGAGTGCGGCAGCGAGTGAATTTTTCATCCAGTTTTTCATCTTCCTGCTCCGGTTGGTGATCGGGTTCGCCCTTCCCGGGCGGCAGAGTCATTTGAACACTGCCGTGTATGCACCATTTGTCCGCGGGGAGCCGGATTGAATGGTCCTGTTTCGCGCGCCGTGGGCGATACTCTGGGATACAAACCGGCGGCCTCGGGGCCGTAAGATTCGATCGACCCGACCATCCGCACAGCCCTTGCCGCCCTGCCGTAGTGATTCAATGATCATGACGAACGCACCCGACCACATCCTGATCGTCGACGACGACCGCGAGATCCGCACGCTGCTTGCCGACTACCTCGAGAAGCAGGGACTACGCTGCACGACCGCCGCAGACGGCCGTGAGATGAAGACGGCGCTGGACCGTCACCGCGTTGACCTGATCGTGCTCGACCTGATGCTGCCCGGGGAGGACGGCCTGACCCTGTGCCGCAACCTGCGCGCGGCCGGCCCGCACGTGAACACGCCGGTCCTGATGCTGACCGCACGAGGGGAGGACATGGACCGCATCCTCGGGCTGGAGATGGGGGCGGACGACTACCTGCCGAAGCCGTTCGTCCCGCGCGAACTGCTCGCGCGCATCCGCGCGATCCTGCGCCGCGCACGCGCGCTGCCGCCCAATCTCGATGCTGCGCCGGTGCAGCACGCGAGCGAACTGGGCTTTGCACACTGGCGCCTGAATACCGTGGGTCGCCACCTCGTCGGCCCCGACGGCACGATCGTCCCCTTGTCCGGCGCCGAATACAGGCTCCTGTCGGTGTTCCTGTCGCATCCGCAGCGGGTACTGAATCGCGATCAGCTGATGGAACTGACCCAGGGCCGCGAGGCTGACGTCTTCGATCGTTCGATCGACCTGCTCGTGAGCAGGCTGCGCCAGCGCCTCGGCGACAATGCGCGCGAGCCGGAGATCATCAAGACCGTGCGCAACGAGGGCTACGTGCTCGCCTGCGCGGTGACGCCGGTCGCGCCCGATGACGAGGCCTCATGAAAACCCGCTGGACCCGCACGCTGTTCGCCCGGCTGATGCTGATCTGGCTGGGCGGGATGGTGGTGGTGCTCGCGGTGAGTCTGGCGCTGTTCCTCAGCGAACGCGACCGCTATGCGCGCGAAGTCCTGTTCGAGGGCGTCGCGCGCGAAATCGCGGCGGCTGTCGATGTGCTGGAACACCTGCCCGCGGGGCAACGAGAAGAGTGGATCGATGCGGTCGGACGCCGCCGCCTGCGCTTCGCGCTTGTGCCTCCGCCCCCTGACGCGGCCGCAAGTACCGCATCGGCACCGCTTGCCGCGGCAATCCGCGAGGCGCTGCCGGACCGCAGCGTCGAAGTGCTGGTCCGGACGAGGCCGGACGAAGAGCATCCGCACCGCGCCCAGTTCTTCGTCGCCCTGAGTCTGCGCGACGATACCCCACTGCTGATCCGCATGCCCGGCCCGATGTTCGGCATGCGGCCGCCGCCCCTTCCGCCCGGCAGCCTCGTGACCTCACTGCTGGCGCTGCTCGTCGGCGTGACCCTGCTCACCTGGTTCGCCGTGCGCATCGCGACGCGCCCGATCACGCGCCTCGCGGCCGCCGCCGACGCACTGGGCGAGGATCCCAACCGCCCGCCGCTCGCCACCGACGGGCCCGCCGAAGCCGCGCAGGCAGCGCACGCCTTCAACCGCATGCAGCAACGCATCCTGCAGCACGTGGACGAACGCACGCGCATCCTGGCAGCGATCTCGCACGACCTGCAGACCCCGATCACGCGCCTGCGCCTGCGTGCCGAACTCATCGACGACGAGACCCTGCGTGCGAAGTTCCAGAGCGACCTCGACGCGATGCAGGCACTGGCGAAGGAAGGGCTGGACTACGCGCGCAGTCTGGATGCGAGCGCGCCAAAGCAGGCGATCGACCTGAACGCCCTGGTCGCGGCATTGCGCGACGACGCCCAGGACATGGGCTGGGACGTCGAGATCGAGGGCGACCCGGTGCCGCCCTGCCGCGGGCAAGTCGGCGGTTTGCGGCGCGCGCTGTGGAACCTGATCGAGAACGGGCACAAGTTCGGAGGATGCGTGCGCATCGCCCTACGCACCCTGCCCGCGGTCTGCGAACTGCACATCCGCGATGATGGCCCGGGCCTGCAGCCGGAAGAACTCGACAAGGTATTCGAACCGTTTTATCGCGTGGAGTCCTCGCGCAACCGGGAAACGGGCGGCACCGGCCTCGGATTGGCGATCGCACGCAACCTGCTGCGGGCGCAGGGAGGCGAGGTAAGGCTGGTGAACCGCCCCGAGGGCGGGCTCGAGGCCGTCGTCACCCTGGCGCGCAGTGCGGCCGGCAGCGGCACGACGGCCGCCTGAACAGAGGGATCACAGCAGGGCGGCAAAGCTCCCGCGCCCCGTCGGCAGCGGCACCAGCGGTGCAGCAAGATCGGTCGCCACTTCGGCCCGCAGCCACTCGAGAAACGCCGCGAGCAGCGGTGTATCGGGCGTCCGTTCGGGCAGCACGATCCAGTAGCGCCACAGCGGGCGCTGCGCGAACGGCAGATCGGGTGGAAAGTCGATCGCGCAGAGCCCTTCCGGTGCGTGTCGCGCCTCGATCGCGATGTCGAACGGGCGCAGCAGTTTTCCCGCACGCAGCGCCGAGGCGGCCAGGCTGCGGCGGGCGAGCGCGACCCCACGGCCTTCCAGCGCAGCCTGAAGCACCAGGGCGGAATCGGACAGCATCAGGCCGCTGGCCGGTTCGGGCCAGTCGAGTCCCGCGGCGCAAAACCAGGGTGCCCAGTCCTCCCCTTCCGAGCGCAGCAGCGGCAGCCCGGCGAGGTCCGCCGGGATGCGCAGCGGGTGCCCGACACACAGGGCGGGGCTCACGACCGGGAACAGGACGTCGTCCATCAGCAGCTCGCTCCTGACTCCCGTATAGCCGCCCGGGCCCCAGCGGATGCTCAGGTCCATGCCGTCGCGGCTGAAATCCGTGAGGGCGCCGGTCGCGGTGATATTCACTTCCGCCGACGGGTGGGCGTCGATGAAGGCGCCGATGCGCGGCGTGAGCCAGCGGCTGGCGAAGGACGGCATGACGCTGATCGACAGGCGGTTCGGATTGGAGCGCCGCCTGAGACTCGCCACACTATCGGCAATCTGCCGCAGGGCGCCGTTTGCGGCCTGCAGGAGTTCTTCGCCGGCCGGCGTCAGCACGACCGCCCGGCCCTGACGCTGGAAGAGCGGAAAGCCGAGATGCTCCTCGAGCGTGCGGATCTGGTGGCTGACCGCACCGTGCGTGACGAACAGTTCCTCGGCCGCGCGCGAGACGCTCGACAGGCGAGCCGCGGCCTCGAAGGCGCGTAGCGCCGGCAGCGGCGGCAGCTTACCGGGACGTTCCATATGTGAGCTCTATTCACAAATATGCCAGAAAAGATCGATTTTCACGATCGCCGTTCGCGATGACAATGGCTCCCACGACGGTTGTTCGACCGGAGCATCAGGAGGCATCATGGAAGCGAAATATGCGCGCCCGGAATGGAATCTGCAAGCAGGCGGAATCCTCTCGATCAATGATGCGAGCGACTGGGAAGTGAGTCTGGAAAGCGGCCACGCGTGGCTGACACTTGAGGGATACTCACAGGACAAGTGGCTCGGCGCAGGCGACCGTTTCCGTGTACCGGGCGATGGCCGGATGGTCATCGAGGCCGACCGCGACTCCCGCATCCGACTCGAACCGCCCCCCGCCAGCGCTCTGCAGCGTTTCCTCACGCGGATCGAGAGCGGCACACGGCGATTCGCGCGGACGGTCGCCAGCGTGACCGTGTATTCGGCCGAGCGCATCAGCTGCGGCCCGGCACGCTGAACGGCGCCGATCAGGCGCGGCGCTTGAGCAGCACGATGGCGACGCCGCCGAGGATCGCGATCGACGAAACGACGAGGCGCAGGGTCAGCGCCTCGCCGAGGAACAGCACCCCGCCCACCGCCGCGATCACCGGCACGCTGAGCTGGACGGTCGCGGCAGTCGTGGCGGTCAGGCCGCGCAGCGCCGCGTACCACACGGCATAGCCGGCCCCCGAGGCCAGCGCCCCGGAAAGCACCGCGTAGAGCGCACCGGCCGGATCGACGCGAACGTCGCCGGTGCCGAGGATGCCGAGCGCAAGCGCCATCGGCACCGTGCGCAGGAAGTTGCCGCCGGTTGCCGCCAGTGCGTCGGAAACCTTGCGGCCACGCAACGAATACACGCCCCACGCGATGCCCGCGCCTATCATCAGCAGCGCCCCGCCGAGCGGCGGTGCGCTCAGTCCGGGCAGCAGCAGGTACACCAGCCCGCCGAATGCGAGCAGCAAGCCGGCCGTCTGCTGCGCGCGCAGGCGCTCCCCGCGCGCGATTCCGGTCAGGATCATGGTCGCCTGCACCGCCGCGAACAGCAGCAGGGCCCCCACGCCGGTCGGCAAGGACACGTAGGCGAAGGAAAATCCCGCCGCGTAGGCGAACAGGGCCAGGGCCGATCCCCAGTTGCCCGCCTTGCCCGGACGCTGGCGTCGCCACTGCAGCAGGATGACGAGCATCACCGCACCGGACACGAGGCGGATCACGGTGAAGCTCGCCGGATCGATGGCGGTGTGCTGGAGCGCCAGGCGGCACAGCACGGAATTGGCCGCGAAGGCAATCATCGTGACCAGGGTCAGCGATGCGACACGCAAGGACGTCACACGGGTCTCCTCGACGGGAAAGCCGCACGGGCGCCCAGCGCGCCGCGCGACCTTCCCTTCTTATTCTTCTTCGGGCCGGGCGTATTGCCGGGCGAGTGCGCCGAAACGCCCCACCTCGGCCTCGCACCAGGCCGCATCCTTTCCCAACTCCTCCGCCAGCAGGCGCGCGACCTGCGGCGCGGCGGCGGCCGCTCCGGCGGCATCGAGGAACAGCGCCCGGTGCCGACGCGCCAGCACGTCCTCCACGCCGCGGGCGAGCTCGCAGCGCGCAGCGTAGCGCACTTCGGCTTCGGTCAGGCGCAAGCCCGCATGCACGGGGCGTCCGGCGCCGGGCAACGCGTCCACGGCGGCGCGCGCCGAACCGTAGGGATCGGATGAGGGCCCCGCCTCCGCGCCGTGCAGACGCAGCTCGGCGGTGACGCACGGACGGCGCGACAGGCCGGCAACCGACTGCGCGGTATCGACGGTTTCCTCGGCCATGCGGCGGTAGGTCGTCCATTTCCCGCCGGTAATCGTCACCAGTCCGCCCGGCGACACCTCGATGCAGTGCTCGCGCGACAGGCTACGGGTGGCGGAACGGTCCCCCGCGCCGATCAGCGGACGCAGGCCGACGAAGACGCTGCGGATGTCCGCGCGCGAGGGCGGCCGCACGAGATAGGGCGCAACGGCGTCGAGGATGAAATCGATCTCGCCCGCGAGCGGCTGCGGTTCCAGCGGGAGATCCCGCCTTGGCGAATCCGTGGTGCCGATCAGCACCCGCCCCTGCCACGGAATCACGAACAGGACGCGGCCGTCGGCGGTTTGCGGCACCAGCAGCGCATCGCGTCCGGGCAGGAATTCCGCATCCACCACGACATGCACGCCCTGGCTGGGTTTCAGCAAGGGACGCACCTGCGGAAGCTCCGCGCGGCGGATGGCATCGGCCCACACCCCGGTGGCGTTGACGACGACACCCGCGGCGATGCGGAATGTCTCGCCGGTCTCGGCGTCGTGCGCAAGGACGCCGTTCACCTGTCCGTCCTCGACGACCAGGCCGTCGACGGCAAGATAGTTGAGCGCGAGCCCGCCCAGGTCGACGTGCGTGCGCATCAGGGCCAGCGCAAGGCGCGCGTCGTCGAACTGGGCGTCCCAGTAGGCGATGCCTCCGCGCAGGCCGCCGGGCCTGAGCGTCGGCAGGGCGACGACGGTGCTCGCGGCATCGAGCACGCGGCTGTGGCCGATGCCGTGCATGCCCGAGAGCAGGTCGTAGAACGCGAGGCCGGCACCGAACTTGGGAATATCCAGCCAGTGATAGGCGGGCACAATGAAGCGCAACTTGCGCACCAGATGCGGCGCGTTCGCGAGCAGACGCGAGCGCTCGGCAAGGGCCTCATGCACGAGCGGGAGATTGCCCTGCGCGAGGTAGCGCACGCCGCCGTGGATCAGTTTGGTCGCACGCGAACTGGTCCCTTTCGCGAAGTCGTGGGCCTCGAGCAGCAGCGTGCGGTGACCGCGCGAGCTCGCATCGACCGCGCAGCCCAGCCCCGTCGCACCGCCGCCGATCACGACGACGTCCCACACATCGGTCGCGCGCAATCGGGCGAGCAGCGACGCCCGATCGAGCCGGCCCGCCGCGTCCCTGCCCGCTGTCACGCTCACGCTTCGGCCCAGCCGCGCGAGCGCTCGACGGCCCGATGCCAGCGAGCGATCAGCGCCTCGCGCCGCCCCGCGTCCATCGCCGGCTCGAAACGCCGCTCCGCGCGCCAATGCGCCGCGACCTCGTCCGCACCCGACCACACGCCGACGCCCAGACCGGCAAGATAGGCCGCTCCCAGCGCCGTCGTCTCCAGCATCTGCGGACGCACGACGGGTACGCCGAGCAGATCGGCCTGCATCTGCATCAGCAGGTCGTTCGCCGCCGCGCCGCCGTCGACGCGCAGTTCCGTCAGCGGCCCGGCCCCGTCGCGATCCATCGCCGCGACCAGATCCACCGTCTGCAGCGCGATCGCCTCCAGCGCCGCGCGCGCGATATGGGCGGCGCCGGTGCCGCGCGTCAGGCCGAACAGGGCACCGCGCGCGTACGCGTCCCAGTACGGCGCGCCCAGCCCGGTGAAGGCCGGGACCAGCACGACGCCGCCGCTGTCCGGAACGCTCGCGGCGAGCGCCTCGATCTCGCCCGAATGCCGGATCAGTCCGAGGCCGTCGCGCAGCCATTGCACGATCGCCCCGCCCATGAAGATGCTGCCTTCCAGCGCATAGCTGGTCCGCCCGCCGGCACGCCAGCCGACGGTCGTCAGCAGGCGGTTGGTCGAGGCGACGATGGCGTCGCCGGTGTTCATGAGCAGGAAGCAGCCGGTCCCGTAGGTGTTCTTCGCCATGCCGGGCGTGAAGCAGGCCTGGCCGAAGGTTGCGGCCTGCTGGTCGCCGGCGATGCCTGCGATGGGTACAGCAGCGCCGAGCACCTCGGCACGCGTCGTGCCGCACACGCCGCTGCTGTCGACAATTTGTGGCAACAGCGCGCGCGGAATGTCGAACAGGGCGAGGAGTTCGTCGTCCCAGTCACTGCTGTGGATGTTGAACAGCATCGTGCGTGCGGCGTTGCCCGGGTCGGTCACGTGCAGTGCGCCGCCACTCAGGTGCCACACCAGCCAGCTGTCGACGGTGCCGAAGGCCAGTTCGCCGGCTTCCGCCCGCCTGCGCGCACCCGGCACATTGCCCAGCAGCCAGGCGAGCTTGGTCGCCGAGAAGTAGGCATCGAGCTCCAGGCCGGTACGCTCACGGATCCGCTCGGCATGCCCTGCGGCGCGCAGTCGGTCGCACTCGGCGGCGGTGCGGCGGTCCTGCCACACGATCGCGGGCGCGAGCGCCCGGCCGCTCGAGCGCTCCCACAGGATGGTCGTCTCGCGCTGGTTCGTGATGCCGAGAGCCGCCAGATCACGCGTGCCGATCCCGGCGTCGGCGAGTGCGGCACGCGCACAGTCCAGTTGCGACGTCAGGATCTCGTCCGGATCGTGCTCGACCCAGCCCGGCTGCGGAAAGGACTGGGCGAAGGCCTTCTGCGCCACGCCGCGCACGCGCCCGTCGCCATCGAACACCATTGCCCGCGAACTCGTCGTCCCCTGATCCAGCGCCAGCAGCCAGCTCATGCCACCCCCGCAAAGACCGCGATGACGCAAGCCTACCGCGGCGTTGCGCGCGTGACCATCCCTCCCCGCGCTCGCGCACCCGGCCCGCATGTGGTTCAATACCGCTTTTCGCTGCACTGCAACAAGCCGCCATGCAATCCCTCTGGATGATCGTCGCCAGCCTCCTCTTCGCCTGCATGGGGGTGTGCGTCAAGCTCGGCGCCGGCACGTTCTCCACCGGGGAACTCGTGTTCTACCGCGGTTTCGTCGGCCTGCTGGTCGTCGCGCTCATCGCGCGCATCCAGGGCGTGCCGCTGCACACGCCGCACTGGCGGCTGCAGATCACCCGCGCACTGTCCGGCTGTGCGGCGCTGATGTGCTACTTCTACGCGATCAGCGCCCTGCCGCTGGCGACGGCCGTTACGCTCAATTACACGTCGCCGATCTTCGTCGCTCTGCTGCTCGCCCTATGGTTCCGCGAGCGCCTGCGCGGCCCGGTGATCGCGTCGGTCGCACTGGGTTTCGTCGGCGTCATCCTGCTGCTCAAGCCGACGCTGCAGGCCGCACAGTGGCTGGGCGCCTGCGCCGGCCTCGGCTCCGGCCTCGTCGCGAGCCTGGCCTACATCAACGTGCGCGAACTCGGCCGCGCCGGGGAGCCCGAGGCGCGGACGGTGCTGTGGTTCTCGGCGATCACGACCCTGCTCGGCATCCCGTGGGCGCTGTCCGGCGAGCTGAGCGCCATCGACCTGCAGGGCGGCGCGGCGCTCGCGGGCGTCGGCCTGTTCGGCGCACTGGCCCAGCTCGCGATGACCCGTGCCTATCGCTTCGGCAAGACCATCGTCGCGGCCAATCTGGCCTACACTACGGTGATCTTCTCGAGCCTTTTCGGCGTCCTGCTGTGGGACGAAATCCTCCCGCTCGACGCATGGATCGCCGTCGTACTGATCATCGCCAGCGGCGCGGCCGTGTCGGTCGCCTCGCGCCCGGCGCCGCAAGCGCTTCCCGCCGGCGCGGCCCCCGGAGGCCGCAGCCCCGATTGAAGCGGCTACCGCCCGGGGATATAGTAGTCTGCATAATCCAGTCGCCATGCGGAGGCAGTCATGATCACAACGGACCATCGCCCCAACCTGGTCGCCGTTGCCGTGTTCGGCGAATTCACGCTCGCGGACTACAAGGAGTTCGAAGAACTGGTCAATTACAAGATCCAGTTCGAGGGCCCGGTGAGCCTGCTGTTCGATCTGCGCGAAATGGCGGGTTTCACGCTCGACGTCGCGTGGGAGGAGATCAAGTTCTCGCGCAAGCACGCGCACGACTTCCGCCGCGTCGCCGTGCTCACGCAGGACCAGTGGCTGACGTGGAGCGCGTGGATCTCGCAGATCTTCGTCGACGCGGAAGTGCTCGTCTTCGACGACGAAACCGATGCACGCACCTGGCTCGAGGCGACCGAGGAGCCCGCACAGTGAGCAGTTCCGCTTCCTGCTGTTCCGCGTCCTACAGCACGCTGATCAGCGCCCACGAGCTCGCCCAGCACATCGACGATCCCGACTGGGTGATCTTCGACTGCCGCCACGATCTCGCGAACCGTGACTTCGGCCGCGACGTCTACGCCCGCGCCCATATTCCGGGCGCGCGCTTCCTGCACATCGACGAAGACCTGTCGAGCCCACTGACGGGAACAAACGGCCGCCATCCGCTGCCCGATCCCGCAGCGTTCGCACAGCGCCTCGCGCGAGCGGGTGTCGGCAACGAAACCCAGGTCGTCGCCTATGACGACGCTGGTGGCATGTTCGCCGCGCGCCTGTGGTGGATGATGCGCTGGATCGGACACCACTGCGCGGCGGTCCTCGACGGCGGACTGGTCGCCTGGCTGGAAGCCGGCCAGGCGCTCACCGCAAAAGTCCCCGAACCGGTTCCCGCGACCTTCCGCGTCTCGCTGCGTCCCGAAGTCGTGGATGCGGCCTACGTCCTCGATCACCTGAAAAACCCGGAGATGCTGCTGATCGACGCCCGCAGCCCGGACCGCTACCGCGGCGAGAACGAGACGCTGGACCCCGTCGGCGGGCACATTCCCGGCGCGATCAACCGCTTCTTCCGCGACAATCTCGACGGCCACGGACACTTCAAACAGGCTTCGATCCTGCGCGAGGAATTCGGCGCGCTGCTGAAGGGCGGCGACGCCCACCGCGTCGTGCACCAGTGCGGCTCGGGCGTCACCGCCTGCCACAACCTGCTGGCGATGGAATCCGCGGGACTGACCGGCTCGCGTCTCTACGCCGGCTCGTGGAGCGAATGGTGCGCCGATCCGGCGCGCCCGATAGCAACCGGCCCCGAGCGCTGACGGCCCGGGGCGGACCTACCACTCGACCTTTTCAACGGTGCCGAGCGAGCGCCCGAGAAAGCGCTCGCCTATCGTCTGGAAGCGCAAGGGCACATCGGTGACGACGAAGCGATAGGCCGTCGGCCCTGCGTGAGTGCTGGCGATGCCGAGTTCCAGCAGCTTGGCGGCCGCCAGCTCGGCCGTCGTGATCGCGGAGTCGACCAGCCGCACGCCTGGGCCGACGACATCGCGCAGCAGCGGCTTCAGCAGCGGATAGTGCGTGCAGCCGAGAACGAGGCTGCCGACCTCCTCGGCGAGCACCGGCTTAAGGTATTCCTGCGCCGTCAGCCGCGTCACCGGATGATCCAGCCAGCCCTCCTCGACCAGCGGCACGAACAGCGGGCAGGCCTGCGAATACACTCGCACGCCGGGATCCAGCGCATGGATGCGCCGCGCGTAGGCATTGCTGTTGATCGTCGTCGGCGTGCCGATCACGCCGATCCCGCGCCCGTTCGACTCTGCGACGGCCGCATGCGCGCCCGCCTCGATCACGTCGAGCACCGGGATGTCGCGCGCCAGGCGCCGCACCACGTCGGCTGCCACCGCCGCCATCGTGTTGCACGCGACGATCAGCATCTTGACGTCCTGCTGCAGCAGGAATTCGGTGATCTGCGCGGTGAAGTGTTCGATGGTCGCGACCGACTTGACGCCGTAGGGCACCCGCGCGGTGTCGCCGAAATACACGATGCGCTCGAGCGGCAGGCGCTCCATCAGGGCACGCACGACGGTCAGTCCGCCGATGCCGGAATCGAATACGCCTATGGGTCGGGAGGAGTCCAATGCAGAAACCAGGTCGGGACAAAAACGGATTTTACCGCAAGCTCACCCCTGCCGTAGCCCGTGCCGCTCCAGAGCCCAGGCGACATGCTCGCGCACGAGTTCCAATGGGTCGTCCGCCCGCGCCCGCAGCGCGGCCAGCACCGCCGGCGTGCCGGGCGCGTTGCCCAGCGCCACCGCGAGATTGCGCGACCAGCGCTCGAAGCCGATGCGATGGATCGCGCTGCCCGCCATCCGGTCCCGGAACTCGCTCTCGCTCCACGCAAACAGCTCGACCAGACTCGCCTCGTCGAGACGGTGGCGCGGCGCGAAGTCCGCTTCGGCGCCGAGTCGCGCGAAGCGGTTCCACGGACACGCGAGCTGGCAGTCGTCGCAGCCGTAGATGCGGTTGCCGATCAGCGGCCGCAGCGCCTCCGGAATCGCGCCCTTGAGCTCGATCGTCAGGTAGGAGATGCAACGCCGTGCGTCCACCCGATAGGGCGCGACGATCGCACCGGTCGGGCACGCGTCCAGGCAGGCGCGGCAGCTGCCGCAATGCGGCGTCTCGGGTGCGTCGAGCGGCAGCGGCAGGTCGGTGAAGATCTCGCCGAGGAAGAAGTACGAGCCGGCGCGGCGGTTCAGCAGCAAGGTGTGCTTGCCGCGCCAGCCGAGTCCCGACCGGCTCGCGAGTTCGACCTCGAGCACCGGCGCGGAATCGACGAACACGCGGAAACCGTGCGGCGCCTCGGCGGCGATGCGCTCCGCGAGCTTCTGCAGGCGGTTACGCATCAGCTTGTGGTAATCGCGCCCCAGCGCGTAGCGCGACACGTAGGCGCGCTGCGGGTCGTCCAGCGCGGCTTGCGCGTCGGCCGCCTGCGGCCAGTAATTCATGCGCACGCTCACGACCCGCAGCGTGCCCGGCACCAGTTCCGCCGGGCGCGCCCGCATCATGCCGTGCCGCGCCATATAATCCATGTCTCCGTGGAAACCGTCCGCAAGCCAGGCTTCGAGGCCGGGCTCGGCCGACGACAGATCCACACCGGACACGGCGAGATCGGCGAAGCCCAGCTCGCCGGCCCACACCTTCATCCGCCCGACGAGCGCGCTCAGGGACGCGTCGGGAGCGACATCCGCAGGGACTTCATCATGATTCACGTTCATCACCGGGCAGATGATAGCAGCCCGCTCACGGCGCACCTCGACGACGAATCCGACACCGCAAGCGCGGGCGCAGCCCTTGCAGCGGCCCTGCGCGTGGGCCTCGTCATCTACCTGCGCGGCGACCTCGGTGCCGGCAAGACAACCCTGGTGCGCGGGGTGCTGCGTGCCCTCGGTCACGACGGAAAGGTAAAAAGTCCGACGTACACCTTGATTGAACCTTATCTTGTTTCTAGATTACACTTATATCACTTTGATTTTTATCGCTTCGCAGTCCCAGAAGAATATCTGGAAGCAGGGCTGGACGAATATTTCGACGGAAACGGGGTATGTCTGGTCGAATGGCCGGACAAGGCGGCGCCTTACATTGCCGCACCGGACCTCGAAATCCGCCTCACCGTATCCGGCCCGGGCCGGCGCCTCGAAGCGCTGGCACTGACGGAGGCAGGACAGACATGCATACGCAAACTGGATTCGGAGCTGAGCCGGAACCCGACATGACTGCCGCGCCCGGCGTGACGCGACGCGACCTGCTGAAATTCGCCGGCGCGACGCTGGCACTGCTGGTCAGCCCGGTCGGCATGGCCGCGACCAGCCTCCTCGCGGTGCGCGTGTGGCCCGCGGCGGAATACACCCGCGTCACGATCGAAGGGAACTCGCAGCTCAAGTTCACCCACCTGCTGGTCACCGATCCGCACCGCCTCGTCGTCGACCTCGAAGGGGTCGAGTTCGACAGCGTGCTGCAGTCGCTGCCGTCCAAGGTGCTCGACTCCGACCCGTACATCAAGCTGATCCGCGCCGGCCGCAACCGGCCCGGGGTCGTGCGCCTGGTCGTCGAACTGAAGAGCGAGATCAACCCGCAGGTGTTCACGCTGGCACCGGTCGGCAACTACGGCCACCGCCTCGTGGTCGACCTGTACCCGACGACACCGGTCGATCCGCTGCTCGCCCTGATCGAGAAGTCCTCGCCGATGGATGCCGCGGCGGGACAGACGGGCGACGCACAGACTTCCGCCGACGCGCCCGCACAGATCGCGCGCCCCAGCCCCGCCGAGCAGGCATCCGGCACCCGGCGTTCCACGCGCCCGGCCGCCAACCGCCTCGTCACCATCGTGCTCGACCCCGGCCACGGCGGCGAAGATCCGGGTGCGGTCGGCGCACGCGGCAGCTTCGAAAAGAACGTCACGCTGTCGATCGCACGCCGCCTCAAGCAGAAGATCGACGCCGAACCGAACATGCGTGCGGTGCTCACGCGCGACGGCGACTATTTCGTACCGCTCGGCCAGCGCGTCACGCGCGCGCGGCGCGTACAGTCCGACCTCTTCGTGTCGATCCACGCCGACGCCTTCGTGCGCCCCGATGCGCGCGGCAGTTCCGTCTTCGTCCTGTCCGAAAGCGGTGCATCGAGCTCGGCCGCGCGCTGGCTCGCGCAGAAGGAAAACGACGCCGACCTGATCGGCGGCGTAAATCTCGCCAAGCAGGACGGCCACCTCGCCCGCACGCTGCTCGACCTGTCGCAGACCGCGACGATCAACGACAGCCTCAAGCTGGGCAAGGCCGTGCTCAACGAGCTGGGCGACATCAACAAGCTGCACAAGGCGCACGTCGAACAGGCCGGCTTTGCCGTGCTGAAGGCCCCGGACATCCCGTCCATCCTCGTCGAAACGGCGTTCATCAGCAATCCCGAGGAAGAGCAGCGGCTCAACGACGACGCCTACCAGGACAAGATGGCGAACGCGATCCTGCGCGGCCTGCGGATCTATTTCCGCGACAACCCGCCGCTCGGCCGCACCAAGATCGCACAGCTCGACTGATTCGCCGGAACCGGCCCTGAAGGCGGCACCGGCGACCGCCTCCTGCGCCCACAGCACCCGCAAGCACCGTCTGCGCCCGCCCCCCCCCAGAGCGGGCGCGTTGCCGTTATAATTACGGCTTTTTTCAGGCGGTTATGCAGGTTTTTCGCGGGATTCCCGGGCACGCCGCACAACCTTCGGTGCTCACCATCGGCAACTTCGACGGCGTGCATCGCGGCCACCAGGCGCTGCTCCAGATGCTCATCGACACCGCGCGCGCAATGTCGCTGCCGGCGGTGGTGATGACGTTCGAGCCCCATCCGCGTGAATACTTCTCGCCCGATGACGCCCCGGCCCGACTCGCCTCGCTGCGCGAGAAGCTGCTGCTCCTCGCCGCGGCCGGCGTCGACCGCGTGCATGTCTGCCGTTTCGACGCCCGTTTCGCTGCAGTGACCGCCGACCAGTTCATCGACGACATCCTCGTGCGTGGTCTCGGCGTGCGCCACCTCATCATCGGCGACGACTTCCGCTTCGGCGCGCGCCGCCAGGGCGACTTCGCGCTGCTGAAGGCACGCGGCGCGCAACAAGGTTTCGCCGTCGAGGCGATGCACACGCTCGACGTGGCCGGCGAGCGCGCATCCAGCTCGGCCGTGCGCGAGGCGCTCGCCGAAGGCGATCTCGCCCACGCCGCGCGCCTGCTCGGGCGCCCCTACAGCATCGCCGGCCGCGTGATCCGCGGCGATCGGATCGGCCGCCAGCTCGGCTTCCCGACTGCCAACATCCAGATGAAGCACCGCCGCCCCGCGCTCGCGGGCGTGTTCGCGGTCAGCGTCGAAGGCCTCGGCGAGACGCCGGTCGCCGGCGTCGCCAACATCGGCGTGCGGCCGTCCGTGACCAGTGCCGGCAAGCCCACGCTCGAAGTGCACCTCTTCGACTGGAACCGCGACTGTTACGACGCCCACCTGCGCGTGCATTTCCTCAACAAGTTGCGCGACGAGGCGAAGTTCGCTTCCCTCGATGCGCTCAAGGCCCAGATCGCCAAGGACGCGGCCGACGCCCGCGCCTGGTTCGCCGACAATCCCATCCGCCCCTCCAATTGCCCCTGATCGCCACCAAGGCCCGAACCCACCATGGCTGACTACCGCAAGACGCTCAACCTGCCCGACACCCCCTTCCCGATGCGCGGCGACCTCGCCAAGCGGGAGCCGGGCTGGATCGCCGCATGGCAGCAGAAGAAGCTCTACCAGAAGATCCGCAAGGCCGCGGCCGGCCGCCCGAAGTTCATCCTGCACGACGGCCCCCCGTACGCGAACGGCGACATCCACATCGGGCACGCGGTAAACAAGATCCTCAAGGACATCATCGTCCGCTCGAAGACCATGGCGGGCTTCGACGCCCCCTATGTGCCGGGCTGGGACTGCCACGGCCTGCCGATCGAGCACCAGATCGAGAAGCAGCACGGCAAGCACCTGCCGGCCGATCGCGCGCGCGAACTGTGCCGCGAGTATGCGGGCGAGCAGATCGAGCGCCAGAAGAAGGACTTCATCCGCCTCGGCGTGCTCGGCGACTGGGATAACCCCTACCGCACGATGCAGTTCTCCAACGAGGCCGACGAGATCCGCGCGCTCGGCGAGATGTACCGCAAGGGCTTCCTGTTCAAGGGCCTGAAGCCGGTGAACTGGTGCTTCGACTGCGGCTCGGCGCTCGCCGAGGCCGAAGTGGAATACCAGGACAAGAAATCGCCGGCGATCGACGTCGGCTTCCCGCTTGCCGACAGCGAACGTGACAAGCTCGCGCGCGCCTTCGGTCTCGACTCGCTGCCCGAGCAGCCCGTCCACATCGTGATCTGGACCACGACGCCCTGGACGATTCCGTCCAATCAGGCGCTCAACGTGCATCCCGAACTGATGTACGAACTGATCGAAACGCCGAAGGGCCTGCTGATCCTTGCCGCCGAGCTGCGCGCATCGGCCCTCGAACGCTACCAGCTCGACGGCCGCGTGCTCGCCGCCGCCCGCGGCGTCGCGCTCGATCGCATCCAGTTCCGCCACCCGTTCTACGACCGCGTCTCGCCCGTCTTCCTCGGCGACTACGTCGCGGCCGACGCCGGTACCGGCATCGTGCATAGCGCGCCCGCCTACGGCCTGGACGACTTCCAGTCCTGCATGCGCTACGGCATGCGCAACGACGACATCCTCAACCCGGTGCAGGGCGACGGCGTGTTCCACGAAAGCCTGCCCTTCTTCGGCGGCCTGTCGGTGTGGGACGCCAACCCCAAGATCGTCGAGAAGCTCGCCGAGGTCGGCAGCCTGTTCGCCTCGGGCAACCTCACGCACAGCTACATGCACTGCTGGCGCCACAAGACGCCGGTGATCTACCGCGCCACGACGCAATGGTTCGTCGGTATGGACCGCCTGCCCGGCCGCGACGCGGTCGAGCCGGGCGCGCCGACGCTGCGCGAACTGGCCCTCAAGGCCATCGACGAGACCCAGTTCTTCCCGTCCTGGGGCAAGGCCCGCCTGCACTCGATGATCGCCAACCGCCCCGACTGGTGCGTGTCGCGCCAGCGCAACTGGGGTGTGCCGATCCCGCTGTTCCTCGACAAGGAAACCGGCGAGCCGCATCCGAGGAGCCTCGAACTGCTCGAAGACGTCGCCAAGCGCGTCGAGAAGGAAGGCATCGACGCCTGGTTCAAGCTCGACCCGACCGAACTCCTCGGCGCCGAGGCCGCGCAGTACGACAAGATGCGCGACACGCTCGACGTCTGGTTCGACTCCGGCACCACGCACTGGACGGTGCTGCGCGGCTCGCACGCCGACGTCAGCCGCTGGCCCGCCGACCTCTACCTCGAAGGCTCGGACCAGCACCGCGGCTGGTTCCACTCGTCGCTGCTCACCGGCTGCGCGGTCGACGGCCGCGCCCCCTACGACGGCCTGCTGACCCACGGCTTCGTCGTCGACGGCCAGGGCAAGAAGATGTCGAAGTCCAAGGGCAACGTGGTCGCGCCGCAGGAAGTCTCCGACAAGCTCGGCGCCGAAATCCTGCGCCTGTGGGTCGCCGCGACGGACTACTCGGGCGAGCTGACGATCTCGAAGGAGATCCTCGACCGCGTCGTCGAAGTCTATCGCCG
This sequence comes from Aromatoleum tolulyticum, assembly GCF_900156155.1. Lineage (GTDB taxonomy): Bacteria > Pseudomonadota > Gammaproteobacteria > Burkholderiales > Rhodocyclaceae > Aromatoleum > Aromatoleum tolulyticum. The sequence continues at coordinate 81,654 of NZ_FTMD01000008.1, read as the reverse complement.
CCTGCGCAACACCCTGCGCTTCCTGCTCGCCAACACCGCCGACTTCGACATCGAGAAGGACGGCGTGCCGGTCGAGCAGTGGCTAGACATCGACCACTACGCCCTCGCACTCACGCAGCGCCTGCAGGAACAGGTCACCGGCGACTACGCGCGCTACGAATTCCACAAGATCGTCCAGGCGCTGCAGAACTTCGCCGCGGAAGACCTCGGCGCGTTCTACCTCGACATCCTCAAGGACCGCCTGTACACCACCCAGGCGGACTCGCGCGCGCGCCGCGCCGCGCAGACCGCGCTGTGGCACATCACCCAGGCGATCACCCGCATGATGGCGCCGATCCTCGCCTTCACCGCCGAGGAAATCTGGCACCTCATCGGCAAGAACAGTGAAGACAGCGTCATGCTGCACACTTGGCACGAACTGCCCGCACTCACCGACAGCGAGGCGCTGGTCGCCCGCTGGACGCTGATCCGCGAGGAGCGCGCGAAGGTGCAGAAGGTCCTCGAAGGCCTGCGCACCGAAGGCAGGATCGGCTCTTCGCTGCAGGCCGAAGTCGTCGTGCGCGCGAGCGGCGCGACGTACGACGCGCTGGCGAGCCTCGGCGACGATCTGCGCTTCGTGCTGATCACCTCGCGTGCCGAGCTCGTGCGCGCCGCCGACGAGGCGACCGAGGGCGTCGACGCGGGCTCGTCGGCGCACGCCAAGTGCGGCCGTTGCTGGCACTTCCGCGCGGACGTCGGCAGCCACGCCGACCACCCGGAACTGTGCGGCCGCTGCCACGACAACCTGTTCGGTGCCGGAGAAACGCGCGTCCATGCGTGAATCCGCCGCAGCCCCGCAAGCGGCCCGCGGCGCCCCCGCGCTGACGCGCCGCTTCTTCGGCTGGCTCGAACTCGCGGCGCTGGTGATCGGCCTGGACCAGCTGACGAAATGGCTCGTGCTGTCGAAGCTCGAATTCGGCGAGGCCATTCCGGTGACGGGCTTCTTCCAGCTCGTGCTGGTCTACAACCCGGGCGCGGCGTTCAGCTTCCTCGCCGACCACTCCGGCTGGCAGCGCTGGTTCTTCGTCGTCCTCGCCCTGGGCGTGTGCGGCTGGCTCCTCGCGCTGCTGCGCCAGCACCAGCGCGAGACGCTCCTGCCGCTCGCCTTCAGCCTGCTGATCGGCGGGGCGCTGGGCAACGTGATCGACCGCCTCGTGCACGGCGCCGTCGTCGATTTCCTCTATTTCCACATCGGTCGCTATGGCTGGCCGGCCTTCAACGTGGCGGACGCGGCGATCACCGTCGGCGTCGCCCTGATGCTGTGGGCGCAGTTCCGCGCACCGCGCAACACCACTCCGGAGAACCCCTCGTGACGCAGACCGTCCAACCGAACAGCCTCGTAACCCTGCATTACTGCATCGCACTGGAAAATGGCCAGCCGCTCATCAGCACCTTCGAGGGCACGCCCGCGACGCTGCAGCTCGGCTGCGGCGATCTCCTCCCGAGCCTCGAGCGCGTGCTCGAAGGCCTCGAAGTCGGCACCCGCCAGCAATTCACGCTGGCGCCGGAACAGGCCTTCGGCCCCTACAACCCGGACCTCGTCGAACACGTCAAGCGCGAACACATGCCCGACGAGGAGATCGAACCGATGACGATCATGGAGTTCGGCGCACCGGACGGCACCCGTTACTCGGGCCTCGTGCGCGAGATCGACGACGTCCGCGCGATCGTCGATTTCAACCACCCGCTCGCCGGCAAGACCATCCGCTTCGAGGTGGACATCATCGGCGTGCTCTGACGCACCACGCGCCCCGACCCCGACACAGAGACCATAATGAACGACCCTGAAATCCTGCTCGCCAACCCGCGCGGCTTCTGCGCCGGGGTGGAACGGGCGATCGAAATCGTCGAGCGCGCGCTGGAACGCTTCGGCGCACCGATCTACGTGCGCCATGAAGTCGTGCACAACAAGTTCGTCGTCGACAGCCTGCGCGCCAAGGGTGCCGTGTTCGTCGAAGAGCTCGACGAGGTGCCCGCGGGCAACACCGTCATCTTCAGCGCCCACGGCGTGCCGCAAACGGTGCGCGCCGAGGCCGAGAAGCGCGGCCTGCGCGTGTTCGACGCCACCTGCCCGCTCGTCACCAAGGTGCATATCGAAGTCGCCCGCATGCGCGAGCAGGGGCGCGAGATCGTCATGATCGGGCACAAGGGCCACCCCGAGGTCGAAGGCACGATGGGCCAGGTGAAGGACGGCATCCACCTTGTCGAAAAAGTCGAAGACGTCGCCGCGCTGAACGTCGCCGACCCCGAAATGCTCGCCTACGTCACCCAGACCACCCTTTCGGTGGACGACGCGGCCACCCTCGTTGCCGCCCTGCGCGAACGCTTCCCGGCCATCGTCGGACCGAAGAAGGACGACATCTGCTACGCGACGCAGAACCGGCAGGACGCCGTGAAGTTCATGGCGCCGCGCGTCGACATCGTCTTCGTCGTCGGCTCGCGCAACAGCTCGAACTCCAACCGCCTGCGCGAAGTGGCCGAACTGCTCGGCGTGCCCGCCCATCTCATCGACAACGCCGACGGCATCGACCCGGCCTGGCTCGAGGGCAGGAAGCGCATCGGCGTGACCGCCGGCGCCTCGGCGCCGGAAGTGCTTGTCGATGCCGTCATCGAGCGCCTCAAGGCACTCGGCGGCGGCCCGGTGCGAACCCTCGAAGGCGTTCCCGAGCGCGTCACCTTCCCGCTGCCCAGAGAACTGCAGGCCGACGCCTGAACGCGCAGTCCCCGCCATGACGGCCCCATGGCGGGGCGACAACCGCGCGAGCCACAGCGCGCGGTTGCCAAGCCGCGCACAAGAGGGCTAAATATGCCGTTATCGAGCGTCGTACGGCAGTTCTCCGGCCCACACGCCGCTTGCGTACCAAGACGCATCACCCCCCAGCGTCACGCGAGGAGCGGTGATATCCAGCAGCCCCAGGGGAGCCCCTGCCGCGATGAAACGCCAACATTCCGAACGGCTGGCAGCGTTGTTGCCGGCCGCCGCGCTCGCCATCCTCGGGGCGTGCAGCGCCCCGAATGCCGACACGCCGCAGCCCCCCCCCACCGCCGCGACGTCCGCTGCACGGCCAGCCCTCACCGTCGAAGTCACCAGCCCGCAGCCGGTCGCTTGGAGCCGATCGATTCCCGCGACCGGCAATGTGGCCGCGTGGCAGGAGACGATCGTCGGCAGCGAGATCGGGGGACTGCGCATCGCGCAGGTACACGCGAACGTCGGCGACCGGGTCAGGAAGGGTCAGATACTGGTGACCCTCGACGACGCCGTCGTGCAGGCCGACCTCGCCCAGGCCCGCGCCCAACTCCAGGAGGCGCGGGCCATGCACGCCGAAGCCCGCGCCAACGGCGACCGCGCCCGGCGCTTCCAGCCGACGGGCATGATGAGCCAACAGCAGGTCACGCAATACCTGACGGCCGAACAGACCGCGAAGTCGCGCATCGAACTCGCCGCGGCACGCGTCCAGCTGGCTGAACTGCGCGTCCGCCAGACCCGCATCCTCGCCCCCGACGACGCGCTCATATCCGGGCGCGCCGCGACAATGGGAACCGTCCCGCAGGCAGGACAGGAACTCTACCGCCTCATCCTGCAAGGACGCCTCGAATGGCGTGCGGAGGTCGCGGCGGACGATATCGGCCAGATTCGCTCCGGCGACGCGGCGAAGCTGAAACTGGCCAGCGGCGAAACCATCGATGGCCGTGTGCGCAGCATTGCGCCATCGATCGACCCGCAGACGCGCAACGGAATCGTCTATGTCGATCTCGCCGAAAGCGCCGCGAAGTCGGGCATGTTCGCAAGTGGCGAAATCACCCCGGCGGCCCAGGACACTCCCCATGTGCTGAGCCTGCCGCAATCGGCCGTACTCCTGCGCGATGGATTCACCTACGTCTTCCGGGTAGGCCCGGACAAGAAGCTGACGCAGGTACGCGTGGCGCCCGGCCGCCGTCGCGGTGATCGCATCGAGATCGTGTCCGGTATTGCCGACGGCGAACACTTTGTCCAGAGCGGCGTGGGCTTCCTGAACGATGGCGATCTGGTCGAGGTAACGGCAGCCACGCCGGCCGCCTCGCCGCAGCAGTGAGGCACCGGCCATGAATGTCTCGTCATGGTCGATCCGCAACCCCGTTCCGGGCGTGCTGCTCTTCATCATGCTGAGCCTGCTCGGCATGCTTTCGTTCTCGCGCATGAAGGTGCAGAACTTCCCGGACATCGACCTCCCGACCGTCGTCCTGAGCGCGAGCCTCCCCGGCGCTGCGCCGGCACAGCTCGAGACTGAAGTCGCGCGCAAGGTCGAGAACTCGATCGCGACACTGCAGGGCGTCAAGCACATCTACACCCGCATCCAGGATGGCGTCGCGACGATCACCACCGAGTTTCGTCTCGAAAAGCCGACGCAGGAAGCGGTCGACGACGTGCGCGACGCATTCTCGCGCGTCCGCTCCGACCTGCCGAGCGATCTGCGCGATCCGGTGATCCAGCGCTTCAACCTGTCGGGCCTGCCCATCGTCACCTACACGGTCGGCTCCGCGACGCAGGACGAGGAAGCCCTGTCCTGGTTCGTCGACAACACCGTCGCAAAGGCTCTCCTGTCCGTGCCCGGCGTCGGACAGATCACGCGAGTCGGCGGAGCCACGCGCGAGGTGCGCCTGGAGCTCGACCCCGCGCGCCTGCTCGCGCTCAACGTCACGGTTGCCGACATATCCCGCCAGTTGCGGCGCATCCAGCTCGAATCGTCGGGCGGGCGCACGGAACTGGGCAGCGGCGAGCAGGCCGTCAGGACGCTCGCCACCGCGCTGAGTGCCGCCGAACTCGCGGACATGGACATCGTGCTCAGCGACGGCCGCCACGTGCGCCTCGGCAGCCTCGGCCGGCTCGAGGACACCGTGGCGGAGCGACGCTCTGCCGCCCTCCTCGACGGCAAACCGGTGGTCGGCTTCGAGATCGTGCGCGCACGCGGCGCAGGCGAGATCGAGGTCGCCGAGGGCGTCGCCCGCCGCATCCACGAGCTGTCCGCGACGCACCCCGACATCACGTTCCGCGAGGCGTACAACTTCGTCGATCCGGTGCGCGAAGGCTACCACGGCTCGCTGTGGCTGCTGGCCGAGGGCGCCATCCTCGCGGTCATCGTCGTGTGGTTCTTCCTGCGCGACTGGCGCGCCACCTTCGTCGCCGCGACGGCCCTCCCGCTCTCGGTGCTACCCGCGCTGATCGGCATCGAATACCTCGGCTTCTCGATCAACGTCGTGACGCTGCTCTCGATCTCGCTCGTGATCGGCATTCTCGTCGACGACGCGATCGTCGAGATCGAGAACATCGTGCGCCACCTGCGCATGGGCAAGACGCCCTATCAGGCCGCGATGGAAGCGGCCGACGAGATCGGGCTCGCGGTCATCGCCACCACTTTCACGCTCGTCGCCGTGTTCCTGCCCACCGCCTTCATGAGCGGCGTATCGGGCAAGTTCTTCAAGCAGTTCGGATGGACCGCGGCGCTCGCCGTGATGGCCTCGCTGCTCGTCGCACGCATGCTGACGCCGATGATGTCGGCGTATCTGCTGCGGCCGATGGCGCATCAGACGCAGGAAGGCCGCCCCACGACCCTGTACCTTGGATGGGTACGCGCCTGCCTGCGCCGGCGCTGGCTGACGATGCTCGCCGCGCTCGGCTTCTTCGCCGGATCCCTGGCACTGATCCCGCTCCTGCCCACGGCCTTCATGCCACCCGACGATCTCGCCCAGACGCTCGTTTCGGTCGAACTGCCGCCGGGCAGCCGCTTCCGCGACACCTACCGCGTGGCGGAGCAGGCGCGCGAGATCCTCGAGCGCAACGAGCACGTCAAGCGCGTGTATACGGCAATCGGGGGCGGCACCGCCGGGACCGACGCCTTCACGGCAGGCGGGGCCCCGGAAGTGCGCAAGGCATCCCTGACGATCAACCTCACCCCGCGAAACGAACGCACGGTCAGCAAACAGCAGATCGAGGCGCAATTGCGCGAGGCATTGCACTCCCTGCCCGGCGTTCGCGTACGCGTCGGCCTGGGCGGCAGCGGCGAAAAATATGTATTCACGGTCGTCGGCGACGACGCCGAGATGCTGTCCCGGATCGCGCGTCAGGTCGAACGGGAGCTGCGCACGATCCACGACGTCGGCAACATCACGTCGAGCGCAAGCCTGGTGCGGCCGGAAGTGGTCGTCCGGCCGAACTTCGCCCGCGCCGCCGATCTCGGCGTCACGGCGGCGGCAATCTCGGACTCCCTGCGCATCGCCACCGCCGGGGATTACGACTTCGGACTCGCCAAGCTGAACCTGTCCGAGCGTCAGGTCCCCATCGTCGTCCGGCTTCCTGAGGCCGCACGCAGCGACATCGACCTCCTCGCACGCCTGCCCGTCCCCGGCGGCCAAGGCAACGTGATGCTCGGCAATGTCGCCGACATCGGAATCGAAAGCGGCCCTTCCGAGATCGCGCGTTTCGACCGGCGCCGCAACATCAATTTCGACATCGAACTCACATCCCGTCCGATGGGCGAGGTCGAGGCGGATGTGCGCGCATTGCCCGCACTGCAAGCGCTCCCCGCGGGCATCTCCTGGCAACCGGTCGGCGATGCCGACGAAATGCGCACCCTCTTCACGAGCTTCGGCATCGCCATGCTCACCGGGGTGCTGTGCATCTACGTCGTCCTCGTGCTGCTGTTCCGCGAGTTTACGCAGCCATTAAGCATCCTCGCGGCGCTGCCGCTGGCGCTGGGTGGCGCCTTCGTCGCCCTCATCCTGGCGGATAGCAGCTTCTCGCTCCCCTCCCTGATCGGTCTCATCATGCTGATGGGGGTCACGAGCAAGAACTCCATCCTGCTGGTCGAGTACGCGATCGTTGCGCGCCGCGACCAAGGTATGTCCCGCCTCGACGCAGTGATCGACGCCTGCCGCAAGCGCGCCCGCCCCATCATCATGACCACCATCGCGATGGGTGCCGGCATGTTGCCGATCGCGCTCGGCATCGGTGTCGACCCCTCCTTCCGCGCGCCGATGGCGATCGCCGTCATCGGCGGACTGGTCACCTCGACCTTCCTGAGCCTGCTCGTGATTCCGGTCGTCTACACACTCGTCGATGACGCGCTCGCGCGCTGGCGCAAACAGCATGACCGTCGCACCGCGGTCCGGGACGGACAGGCAACACCGGACACCGGCCTGCGCCGCTCCTGATATAAAAAAGGGCCGCCCGCAGGCGACCCGATTCTTGCGCGCCTCGCACGGTGCCGAAACGCACCATGCGCCGCCATCGCGTATCAGAGATGCTCCCCCATGATGCGGCGATAGAACTCGTGAAAGTGCTGCATCCCGTCCTCGTACGGCGACTGGTAAGGCCCCACCTCGTTGCGCCCCTCCTGCAGCAAAGCCCAACGGCCGCGGTCCATGCGCTCGCCGATCACGTCGTCCTCGATCGCCGTCTCCATGTAGGCGGCCTGCTCGGCCTCGACGAACTCGCGCTCGAACTCGACGATGTCCTCCGGATAGTAGAACTCGACCACGTTGGTCGTGCGGTTCACGTCCGTCGGAATCAGGGTGCTGACCACCAGCACATGCGGATACCACTCCACCATCACGTTCGGATAATAGGTAAGCCAGATCGCTCCCTGTTCCGGCCGCTTGTCGCCGTAGTAGTCCAGCACCGCCTTGTGCCACTTCCGGTAGGTCGCGGACCCCGGCTTCGCGAGGGAGGTGATCCCCACGCGCTGCACCGAGTACCAGTCGCCGAACTGCCATGTCAGATCGTCGCAGGTCACGAAGCTGCCCAGGCCCGGATGGAAGGGCACGACGTGGTAGTCCTCCAGATAGACCTCGATGAAGGTCTTCCAGTTGTACCTGCACTCGTGGATCTCGACGCGATCGAGCTTGTAGCCGGAGAAATCGAACTGCCCGGCCACGTTCATGCCGGCGAGGTCGGCCGCGGCCGAGCGCGGACCTGCGAACAGCAGGCCGTTCCAGTTCTCGAGCGCATCGCGCTTCAGGTTGAGGCAGGGGTTTTCGGGGAAATGCGGCGCACCGAGCAATTCGCCCTGCTGGTCGTAGGTCCAGCGGTGGATCGGACAGACGATGCGCTCGGCCTTGCCGGAACCTTCGAGCATGATCGCCTGACGGTGGCGACAGATGTTCGAAAGCCGATGGACACCGTCACCGCTGCGAAACAGGAGCTTGGAATGATCCAGCCACTCGAGCGACCGATAGCTGCCGACCTCCGGCACCATCAACTCATGACCGACATAACCCGGCCCGGCCTGGAACAACAGACGTTTTTCGAGTTCGAAGATGCTTTCGTCGAAATACGCCGACACCGGCAACTGAGACACCGCCGGGGACAATTTGGCCTTGGAAGCAAGGTCGGACACCCCCGAACCTCCCATGAAAAGTCAAGAAATTCGGAAAAACCAGCAGGCCATTTTATGCGAGAAGTAATTTGACCGCCAGTGGCGCGATCGGTTACTTTTCTCCCTTTTACTGGCCCGGCTTCGAGTCATGGCAAAGACGGCAAACTCGCCGAAATCCTTCGAATCGGCCATCGCCGAACTCGAATCGATCGTGCAGGAAATGGAAACCGGCAACATCACGCTGGAACAGGCGCTGGAACACTACCAGCGCGGCGCCGGCCTGCTGAAATACTGCCAGGAAACCCTGCAGGCGGCCGAGCAGCGCGTGCTCCAGCTCGAGAACGGCGCGCTCGCCCCGCTCGACAACCCCGAAGACAGGAGGAGCCCGGAGTGAGCGGGAATCATTTCGCCGCCTGGATGGAAAGCGTCCAGCACCGCACCGAAACCGCCCTCGGCACGATCCTCCCCGATGCGGCGATCGCGCCGCAACGCCTGCACGAGGCGATGCGCTACGCCGCCCTGGGCGGCGGCAAACGCGTGCGTCCGCTGCTCGTGCATGCCGCCGGCGAGATCGCCGGAGCCGACCCCGAGCGCCTCGATCGCGTCGCCTGTGCCGTCGAGCTCATCCACGCCTACTCCCTCGTCCATGACGACCTGCCCTGCATGGACGACGACGTCCTGCGGCGCGGCAAACCGACCGTGCATGTCGAATACGACGAGGCGACCGCACTGCTGGTGGGCGATGCGCTGCAGGCGCTCGCCTTCCAGACCATCGCCGAAGGCCGTGGGAACGACGACCCCGCCGTGCAGCTCGAGATGGTCACGCTCCTCGGACGCGCCTCCGGGTCGCGCGGCATGGCCGGCGGCCAGGCCATCGACCTCGGCGCCGTGGGCAAGCAGCTCACGCGCGAAGAGCTCGAATTCATGCACATCCACAAGACCGGCGCCCTGATCCGGGCCGCGGTGCTGCTCGGCGCGCAGTGCGGCGCCCCGCTCGCTCCCGACGCGCTGGCCCGCCTCGACCGCTACGGCAAGCTCGTCGGCCTGCTGTTCCAGGTCGTCGACGACATCCTCGACGCCCAGGCCGACACCGCGACGCTGGGCAAGACGGCGGGCAAGGACGCGGACCAGAACAAGCCGACCTACGTCACGTTGCTGGGCCTGTCCGAAGCGCGCACGCTGGCCGACGTGCTGCTTGCCGACGCCCGTGACGCCATCGCGCCCTTCGGTGCCGCGGCCGCCAGGCTGGACGAACTCGCGAACTTCATCGTTCACCGCCGATTCTGAATTCCGCTCTGCCGGACATCCACATGCCTCAGTACCCCCTGCTGCACCGCATCGATTCGCCGTCCGACCTGCGCCGCTTCGAGCGGCGCGATCTGCATGCGCTTGCGACCGAACTGCGCGCCTTCCTGATCGAGTCGGTGTCGAAGACCGGCGGACACCTGTCGTCGAACCTCGGCACCGTCGAACTCACGATCGCGCTGCACTACATCTTCGACACACCCGATGACCGCATCGTCTGGGACGTCGGCCACCAGACCTACGGCCACAAGATCCTGACCGGGCGCCGCGAGGCGATGAGCGGGTTGCGCCGTTTCGGCGGCATCTCCGGATTTCCGCGGCGCTGCGAGAGCGAGTACGACACCTTCGGCACCGCTCACTCGTCCACCTCGATTTCGGCCGCGCTGGGCATGGCAGTCGCCGCGCGCGACCGTGGCGACAGCGAACGCCGCTCGATCGCCGTCATCGGCGACGGCGCGATGTCGGCCGGCATGGCGTTCGAAGCGCTCAACAACGCAGGCGACACCAGCGACGTGAATCTGCTGGTGATCCTCAACGACAACGAGATGTCCATCTCGCCGCCGGTCGGGGCGCTGACCAAGATCCTCGCGCGCATGCTCTCGGGCAGCACCTACAACGCCGCACGGCGCGCCGGCGAAAAGGTCCTCGGCGTCGCCCCGCCGATGCTCGACTTCGCCCGCAAGGTCGAGGAGCACGTCAAGGGCCTCATCACGCCGGGCACGCTGTTCGAGGAGTTCGGCTTCCATTACTACGGACCGATCGACGGCCACGACCTCGACGCCCTGATTCCCACGCTGCAGAACCTCAGGAAGCTCAACGGGCTGCAGTTCCTGCACGTGATCACGCGCAAGGGCCAGGGCTACAAGCTTGCCGAAGCCGACCCCATCCTCTACCACGGCGTGTCGAGCTTCGACCACCGTGCCGGCATCCAGAGCGGCAAGGGCGGCGGCAAACTCACCTATACCCAGGTCTTCGGCGACTGGTTGTGCGACATCGCCGCGCGCGACGACAAGGTCATCGGCATCACGCCGGCAATGCGCGAAGGCTCGGGAATGGTGCGATTCGCGAAGGAATTCCCCGAGCGCTACCACGACGTCGGCATCGCCGAGCAGCACGCCGTGACGTTTGCGGGCGGTCTCGCGTGCGAGGGCTTCAAGCCGGTTGTCGCGATCTACTCGACCTTCCTGCAGCGCGCCTACGACCAGCTGATCCACGACGTCGCGCTGCAGAACCTGCCCGTCGTGTTCGCGATCGACCGCGCCGGCGTGGTCGGCGCCGACGGCGCCACGCACCACGGCGCCTTCGACCTGTCCTACCTCGCCTGCATCCCGAACATGGTCGTGATGACGCCTGCCGACGAGAACGAATGCCGGCAGATGCTCTACACCGCCTACCGGCACAACGGCCCCACGGCGGTGCGCTATCCGCGCGGCAGCGGCATGAACGTTCGCCCGGAGAGCGCGATGACCGAACTACCCCTGGGCAAGGGCGAAATCCGCCGCCAGGGCAGGAAGGTCGCCCTGCTCGCCTTCGGCAGCCTGCTGACCAATGCGCTCCTCGTCGGCGAGGAGATCGACGCGACGGTCGCCAACATGCGCTTCGTGAAACCGATCGACGCGGCACTGATCGAAGAACTGGCAGCCAACCACGAACTGATCGTGACGCTGGAGGAAAACGCGGTGATCGGCGGCGCGGGGTCCGAAGTCGCACGCGTGCTCGAAAGCCTGCCGCACCGGCCCCGCCTGCTGCGGCTTGGCTTGCCGGACCATTTCGTCGATCATGGAGACCAGAGCCAGCTGTTCGAACAAGTCGGGTTGCACCCCGCGGGGATCCTGAGCGCCATTGAGCGCATCTATGTGCGCAATAGCTGAGCGAATTGGTCGGGAAATGGTAGCATTGACCCGCAGCAACCAAACAGAGAACGCGACATGAAATCCCACGAGAGCCACGCCATTCCTGACGTCCAGAACGCCAACGACAGTCGTCAGCTGGCCATCAACAAGGTTGGCATCAAGTCGATTCGCCACCCCATCCGCGTCAGCGACAAGAGCGGCGGCGTGCAGCACACGATCGCGACCTTCAGCATGTATGTCGGGCTTCCCCACAATTTCAAGGGAACCCACATGTCGCGCTTCATCGAGATCCTCAACGGCAACGAACGGGAAATCTCGGTCGAGTCGATCGAGCCGATGCTGCGCGAGATGGTCAAGCGCCTCGAAGCCGAGACCGGCGTCATCGAGATGAGCTTCCCGTACTTCATCAACAAGACGGCCCCGGTTTCCGGCGTCCAGAGCCTGATGGACTACGAAGTGACCTTCGTCGCGGAAATGCGCGAAGGCGGCGAATACGTGTTCGAGATGAAGGTCGTGGTACCCGTGACGAGCCTGTGTCCGTGCTCGAAGAAGATTTCCGAATACGGCGCGCACAATCAACGCTCGCACGTCACCGTCACGGCGCAGACCAACGACTTCCTGTGGATCGAGGAGCTCGTCCAGCTCGTCGAAAGTCAGGCATCGTGCGAACTCTACGGTCTGCTCAAGCGCACGGACGAGAAATTCGTGACCGAGCGCGCCTACGAGAACCCGAAGTTCGTCGAGGACATGGTGCGCGACGTCGCCGGCCTGCTCAACGCCGAGAAACGCATCGACCGCTTCGTGGTGGAATCGGAGAATTTCGAATCCATCCACAACCACTCGGCCTACGCGCTGATCGAACGCGACAAGCGCCGCGACGCCTGATCCGGTCCGACGCGAAACGGAAAACGGGAGGCCGCACACTGCGGACCTCCCGTTTTTCATTTCGCGAAATGGCCCGCGAACGGGCCGGAACACGTCAGTCGCGTGCGGGAACCAACATCTCCGCCTCGCCTTCCAGCACCACCTTGCCGCCCACGGTACACGTGGTATCGAAGATCGCACGCCGTTTCGGCGTGTTCAGCTCCTTCAGCGTGACGCGTGCCACCACCGTGTCGCCCGGCTTTACGGCCGCCTTGAACTTGAGCGTCTGCGACAGGTAGATACAGCCCGGTCCGGGCAGCTTGTTCGCAAACACCGCGGAAATGTAGCCCGCCGACAGCATGCCGTGGGCAATGCGGCCGCCGAACATCGAGTCCTTGGCGAACTCCTCATCGACGTGGGCCGGATTGGTGTCGCCGGACACCCCCGCGAACATCAGGATGTCGGCATCCGTCACGGTGCGGCCGGTCGCCGCGGTCATACCCACCTTCAGGTCCTCGAAGCGATATCCGAGGAACTCGGAAAAGTCGCGCGTCTGTTGTTCAGTCATCTCGGTCAGTTTCCCCTGAATCCCTTTTCCGGCGCGGAAAAGCCGCGCTCGGCACAGGGTTTTGTATTTATCTGAGCTGTCGGTCCGGGCCTCGGACTCGACCCCGACAGCATAACTCAGGCGACACGACGCACATGTGACAGACGGCAACCGCACTGCCCGCCGCGGGCACATACGCAACCGCCGGGGGCTAGCCGCCGTGCTCCTGCTCGTAGGCGGACGGACTGACCCCCGCATGGCCGAGATATTCGCGCAGCTGCTTGATGTCCTGCTTCGTGCAGGCGCTGCCGTGGTGCGGATAATGCAGAAACCCCTCGACCTTGTTCAGTACGATGCGAAAACGGGCGCCGTGCGCCGGCTCGATGGTCGCGCCGAGGTGATTGAGAAGTGACTCGACCTCGCGCCAATGGATGTTGGCACTGATCGGATCCTGGAAGATGGCGCGCAACAGCGCGATGTGCTTGTGACTCATTCTCGACCTCCTTCGGATGGCGCCCCGTCCGCCGTGGCCGCCGGCGCCCATGCCCCGGTGCTCGCTGCAGTCAGTCGCCGCGCCAGCGGTGCAAACCCTCGTCCCACAGGTCGGGACGATAATGCGCGCGACGCTCGAGGCGCTGCTGGATGCGTTGCGCCGTCGACATTATCCCAATCGGGTGATGCGTGGCGAGCATTCGCGCACGTTCAAGCAGCTGCCGGCGTCGCGGCGGAAAGCCGCGCCCCTTGCATGCGAACGCGATGCGATTGCTGTCGTGTTCAGCCCCGATCGCGACGAAACGGTCCTCGAAGCTGTCCCGGATGCGCGACGCGTAGAGGCCGTAACGCCGGTCGCCGGACCAGAGGTTCACCGCCATGACCCCGCCGCCGGCGAGCATCGTGTGGCAGTCGTCGTAGAACCCTGAAGTACACAGGCAGTCGGGCTGACCACCGCGATCGAAACCGTCGATCAGCAGGACATCGGGAGCATGCTCCCGCCGGCGCACGTAATCCGCACCATCGGCACACACCACCCGAAAACGCTCTCCGTCCGGCGGGATGCCGAACGCATCGCGCAGGGCGATCACGTCCGGATCGATCTCGACGGCAGTGAAGCGGACGTCCGGCAAGGTGCGCAGACAGTATTTCGCCAGCGAACCGCCGCCGAGTCCGATCATCACGATGTCGCGCGGCTCGGGATTGAAGAGCAGGAATCCCATCATCGCGCGCGTGTAGTCGATCTCGAGGGTGGCGGGATCGTCGAGCCGCATCTGGCTCTGCACCGTCAGGGCCTCGAAATGCAGCGCTCGCATGCCGTCCACTTCGACGACATACGGACGCCCCTCCTCGCCTGACGTCGATGCGAGAGCGCAATACCGCAACAGGGAAAGCTGATCGAGCGTCATTTCCACAAGCCGGTCATCGGACGACCGACGATTCCCAATGTACGTCACCGTGATGACGACGATGGTAACGCGCCACGGCCCCGAATGCATCCTCCGGGCCCGGAAACGAAAAGACCGCCATTCGGCGGTCTTTTCTGGAATAGGTGGTCGGGGAAAGAGGATTCGAACCTCCGGCCCCTGCGTCCCGAACGCAGTGCTCTACCAGGCTGAGCTATTCCCCGACGCTCTGCAGGTGTCAGTGATCTCGACCAACTGCAAAGTCCGATAATTGTAGCAGCGCTTCTTTGAAAATGGAAGGGGGAACTGCGGAAAGCGCGTCGGCCGCCAGCTTGGCCTCGGCGCGCGCGTAACGGCGCGTCTCCTCCAGCGCCCCGGATTCATGGATCGCGACGAGGATTGCCGCGAAGTCGTCGCGCCCGCCCGTTTCGATTGCCCGACGCACGAGCGCGGCCTGCTCCGGCGTGCCGTGCTGCATCGTGTGGATGAGCGGCAGCGTCGGCTTGCCTTCGGCCAGGTCGTCGCCAAGGTGCTTGCCGGTCGCGGCTTCATCCGAGGAGTAGTCCAGCACGTCGTCGATGAGCTGGAAGGCCGTTCCCAGGTGCATGCCGAAGGCCGCGATCGCGGTTTCCGTCTTTTCATCCGCACCACCGAGGATCGCGCCCAGGCGCGTCGCGGCCTCGAACAGCTTCGCCGTCTTGTAGCGGATGACGCGCAGGTAGTCTTCGATCTCGACGTCGGCGTTGTGGCAGTTGAGCAACTGCAACACTTCGCCTTCGGCGATGATGTTGGTCGCATCGGCCAGCACCTGCATCACGCGCATGTTGTCGACGCCGACCATCATCTGGAAGGCGCGCGTGTACAGGAAGTCGCCGACCAGCACCGACGCGGCATTGCCGAACATCGCGTTTGCGGTCTTGTTGCCGCGTCGCAGCTCCGACTCGTCCACGACGTCGTCGTGCAGCAGGGTTGCCGTGTGAATGAACTCCACGACCGCGGCAAGCTGGTGGTGGTTCGTTCCTTCATACCCCATCGCACCTGCCGCGAACAGCACCAGCGCCGGGCGCATGCGCTTGCCGCCGCTGTGGATGATGTACTCCGCAATCTGGCGGATCAGGACGACGTCGGAATGGAGACGCTGGCGGATGACCGCATCGACCGCCTGCATGTCGGCGGCGATCGGCGCGTAGAGCTGCTTGGTTGACAAGATGAAGCGCCCGGCGGAACAAAAAGAAGATGGTAGGGGGGCGGGCGGCGTGCCGTCAAGAATCGCACGCGGGCCGCTCGCGCGCACTCATCGGCGCGGCGCCCGGACGATGTCGGGACGGTCGGTGATCACGCAGTCGACACCCCAATCGAACAGCGTGCCGGCCCGCCCGGGATCGTTGACCGTGTAGGTCACGACCCACAGGCCGGCGGCGCGCGCCGCAGCGACGCAGTCGGCATCGAGGTGGCGGTGATCGGCATGGAGGGCCGCTACGCGCAGCCTGCGGCAGCGTGCGAGCCAGTCGGGCGGCACGGCCCCGACCAGCAGTCCGCGGCGCAGGCCGGGTGCGAGCGAGGCCGCGATTTCGAGCGCGCGTTCGGAAAACGAGGACAGCAGGACCGCGTCGGGCGCGGCAGCCCACAGCGTGCGCGCACGCCGCACGACGCGCTCGGACGTTTCGGCATCGGTTCCGTGCGACGGCTTGATCTCGAGGTTCACCGCCAGCCCCAACGCCTGGCAGCGGGCCGCGGCGAGATCCAGGCAGGGAACGGGTTCGCCGGCGAAGCGCGGATCGAACCAGGAACCCGCATCGAGTGCGAACAGGGCGTCGTCGGAGGTGTGCGCGACCGGCCCGTAACCGTTGGTGGTGCGCTCGAGCGTTTCGTCGTGGATCAGCACGGGCGAAGCGCTGCCGCTGAGCATCACGTCGAATTCGACGCCGCGGCAGCCGTTCGCAGCCGCCGCGGCAAGCCCGGCCAGGGTATTTTCTGGCGCGAGCGTTCCACCGCAGCGATGCGCAAGCACCGCGGGGAGTGGAAACTCCGGGCGGTGCATGCCGAACTCAGCGCGGAACGGGAAACATCGCCTGGACGCGCGTCACCGCGTTGTCCAGCGCTTCCTTGGCCGGCTTGCGGTCGGCCCACACGGCACTCAGCTCCTCGTCGAGGATGCCCAGCACGCGCGCACGACCGATGAAGCTCGACGCGCTGGAATCCGCCGTTGCGGGCTTGTTGCCGAGCTGGGCGACGGCGACCTTGACGTTCTCGAGGTCGGCGCCGAGGACGTCGCTCTGCGCGGCAAACAGGCCGGCGCGGTTGAGCGGCAGATAGCCGGATTCGCGCTGCCATGCGACCTGGTTTTCGGGTTGCAGCCAGAAGGCGACGAAGCGCGCGACGCCCTTGTACTCGGCCGGCTTCTTGCCCGCCGCGACCCACATCGCGGCTCCGTCGGCAAGGGTATTCTGCGGAGCGCCGGGGAAATCCTCGTGATACGGCAGCGGCGCGATGCCGATGTCGAATCCGGCCTTGCGGCGGAAATCGGTCCAGCTGGACGACGGGGCGGCGATGACGGCGCATTCGCCCGAGGCGAAGCGCTGCTCGGCCTCGGACTGGGCGTCGAAGGTGTGGAGGTAGCGTGCGCGATGCCAGCTCGCCATCATCGCGACGTGCTTGACCTGCAGCATGCCGTTGAAGGCGGGACGCTCACCCTTGCCCTGGCGTGCCGCGACCGGCTCGTTGTGCCAGGCGCTGGTGTTGCCGATCATCACGCGCCCCGGCTGGGACACCGTGTAGGGGCATTTCGAGCCCGCATCGAAAAGCTGGCCGAGCGCCTGCTGGAGGTCGAACCAGGTCTTGGGCGGCGCATCGGGATTGAGTCCGGCGCGCTGGAATTCCTTGCGGTTGATGTACATGACGGGCGTCGAAAGCCCCACGGGAAGCGCCAGCAGCTGCCCCTTGGCGTCCGTGAGCGCGCGATCCATCATTGCCGGCGGCTTGAGCGTCTGCAGCGGCACCCCCGCTTCGCGCATCACGCTGGAGAGGGCCTTGTAGCGCGGCTTGCCGGCGCCGAGGAACTGGTCTTCGTCGCTGCCTTCCAGGATCGCCATGTGCGGCGCGTCCGTGTCGCTCCAGGTGGCCGCCTGGACGACGAGGCGATAATCCTTGCTGCCCTCGTTGAAGCGGGCGACGAGCTTCTGCAGCGCCTCTTCGCGCTCGGGGCTGAGCTGATGCACGAGACGGATTTCCGTCGGCCCCGCCGGCTCTGCGGCCGCCTTGGCAGGTTTCGCCTTCGCCGCATGCGCAGCGACCGGGAATCCGACACACACCATCGCGGCGACACCGGCCACGACACCATTGCGCAACACTCGAGCCAAGGGCTTCATTCCTGCTTCCTTAACGACCGTAAAATGCCAAGAAATACATTATAAAACCCTTCCACCCTGCTGGCCCGGGCCGGCTTCCAAACATTGCGTCAAGATTTTTCCTCCGCGGACGTTATACATCTCGAACCCCGTGACAGGTACAAGGTAACCCCATGCTCGCGCAACGTGTGATTCCACTATTCCTGCTCCTGAGTCTCGGCGCCTGCGAGCAGCTGAGCAACGCGCTCGACCTGCCCGATCCGCACAAGACAGCCGCCCTTGCGGAGGCCGAAGGAAAGGCGATCGGCGGCGCCTGCCGGCACGCAGGCCGCTCGCTGGAAGACTGCTACGCCCTCAACGTCAAGGCGCAGAAGGCCGCCATCTTCGCGGGCTGGCGCGAGATGAACGACTACATGATGCAGAACAACCTGCCGACCGTTCCATCGCAGGTCGCCCATCCCCAGGCACCGGCCCCGGCCCCGGCCCCGGCCCCGGCGGCGGCAGGCGGCGCAACGGATGCCGGCACGGGCGGGACGCCCCCGGAAGACCGCACGGCGAAACGCCCGCGCACGGCACAATGACCGGTTCGTCATGAATGCCGGCGCGCCGGATGGGCGCCCGATGTTTTCCGGCGCTTTGCGGCACCCCCGCCGCGGCTTATCATCCGCGGCCATTCGATAACAACACACAGCGCGGACGTTCCCGCAGCGAGCCCCTCCCCATGTCCCTGACCCCGTCGCCGCGATCCGGCTTTGCCGCCAACGGCCTTCTTGCACTTTGTCGTGCCGGCTTCGAGAAGGAAACCGCGGCCGAACTCGATGAATTTGCCGCCGGACTCGGGCTGATGGGTTTCGTGCGCGCCCAGCCGGGGACGGCCTTCGTCGTGTTCGAAACGCCCGAACCGGTTCCGTTCGCGGAACTCGCCGAGCGCTGCGACTGGCGCAGCCTGATCTTTGCCCGCCAGCTCCTGCCGTGGTTCGCGCGCGTCACCGACCTGCCCGAACGCGACCGCGCGACGCCCATCGTCGCGGCGGTGCGTGCGAGTAGCCAGCGCTTCGCCGACCTGCTGCTGGAGACGCCCGACACCGACGAGGCGAAGCAGCAGTCCGGCTTCTGCAAACGCTTCACGGCGCCGCTGCAGCGCGAGCTGGACAAGGCCAACACCTTCCGCGAACGCGCGAAGGGCCTGCCGGCGCTGCACGTGCTGTTCTCCGACGCGCATACGGCCTGGCTGTGCGCCGCCCTGCCGGGGCGCGCGGCACTGTGGCCGATGGGCATCCCGCGCCTGCGCATGCTGCGCGAGGCGGCGAGCCGGTCGACGCTGAAGCTCGCCGAAGCGTTCTTCACGCTGCTGACCGAAGAGGAACGCAACGCCAGCCTGCGTCCGGGCCTGCGAGCCGTGGATCTTGGCGCCGCGCCCGGCGGGTGGACCTGGCAGCTTGCCCACCGGGGCCTGCGAGTCACCGCGATCGACAACGGCCCGATGGCGCCGTCGGTGATGGCGACGGAGATGGTCGAGCACCTGCGCGCGGACGGATTCACGTGGCGACCGCCGCGCCCCGTCGAATGGCTGGTGTGCGACATGGTCGAGCAGCCGACGCGCATCGCAGCGCTGGTGGCCGACTGGATCGGCACGGGCCGCTGCCGCCGGGCGATTTTCAATCTCAAGCTGCCGATGAAGAAGCGCCTCGAGGCGGTCGAGCAGTGCCGCGCAATCATCGCCAAACGGCTCGGGCCGAACGGGCCGTTCGAGCTGCGCTTGAAGCACCTTTACCACGACCGCGAAGAGATCACCTGCTACCTCGCGCTGCGCAATCCGGGCGGCGCCTGAACGCTGGCCGCAGTCGGGAGCGGCCAGCTCACTGCATTGCAACAAACGGGCGCGATCGTGCATGTATAATGCGCTTTTTAAAGTACCCGGCCTGCCGGTTGGCGCGAGCCCTTTCCGGAACCCCGACGTTCCGGTCTCCGTTCCTCCAGTCGCCTCTTCTGGCGTCGCGCCCGACGCGACAGGCCCCCATGGAAGATAGGCGCCTATGAGCTTCGCCGACCTCGGGTTGATTCCCGAGTTGTTACGCGCTGTGGCCGACACCGGCTACACCACCCCTACCCCGATCCAGCAGCAGGCCATCCCTGTCGTGTTGTCCGGCCGCGACATGATGGGCGGCGCCCAGACGGGCACCGGCAAGACTGCCGGCTTCACACTACCCCTGCTGCAACGCCTTTCCCGCCACGCCAGCACCTCGACGAGCCCCGCGCGCCACCCGGTGCGCGCGCTGATCCTAGCGCCCACGCGCGAGCTGGCGATGCAGGTGTTCGAATCGGTAAAGACCTACAGCAAGTACGTCCCGCTGCGCAGCACGTGCATCTACGGCGGCGTCGACATGAAGCCGCAGATCCAGGAACTGCGCAACGGCGTCGAGATCGTCGTCGCCACGCCCGGACGCCTGCTCGACCACGTGCAGCAGAGGACGATCGTGCTGAACCAGGTCGAGATGCTGGTGCTGGACGAAGCCGACCGCATGCTGGACATGGGCTTCATTCCCGACATCCGCCGCATTCTCGACCTGCTGCCGGCCTCGCGCCAGAGCCTGCTGTTCTCGGCGACCTTCTCGGACGAGATCAAGAAGCTCGCCGACCAGATGCTCAAGGAGCCGCAGCTGATCGAGGTCGCGCGCCGCAACATGGTGTCCGAAACGATCACGCACCGCGTGCACCCCGTGTCGGCCGGCCTCAAGCGCAACCTGCTGGCGCACATCCTGCGCCACGAACCGGACACGCAGGCACTGGTGTTCGTCGCAACCAAGATCGAATGTGGACGCCTTGCGCACTTCCTCGAGCGCCACGGCATCGCTGCCGACGCGATCCACGGCGACAAGGGACAGGCGCAGCGCACCGAGACGCTGGAGGCGTTCAAGTCGGGCAAGTTGCGCGTGCTGGTGGCGACCGATGTCGCCGCGCGCGGGCTGGACATCGACGATCTGCCTTCGGTGATCAACTTCGAACTGCCGCACACCGCGGAAGACTATGTGCACCGCATCGGCCGCACCGGCCGCGCCGGTCGCCAGGGCCACGCGGTGTCGCTGGTGAGCTCCGAGGAGAAGCATCTTCTCGCCGAGATCGAGAAGCTCATCAAGCTGCAGATCCCGCAGGAAGCCGTACCGGGTTTCGATCCCGAACCCGATTTCCACGAGGCCGGGACACGTGGCAGGGGTCGCCGCGGCCCGTCCGCGAAGACGTCCGATGCACCGCGCGAACCGGCGCCGCGCGAGCCGGCACCGGGCGCCCGCAGCACGGCCCCCGCCCGCAGCGGCGACACGCGACGCCGCGGCAGGTCAACGATCGCCGCAGACGGTTTCGATTTCAGCAAGCCCTACGAGCCAACTACTCCCGTCGCAGCGACCGCGGCAAGCCTGCAACCGACGGACACCGAGACCGACAAGCGCGGCGCACCGCCACGCCGTCACGCACGCCCCATCGCGGTCCTGCTGGGCGGTCTGGGACGCAAGTAAGCCGTCCGCAGGCGGCATTACGGCAGGGCGCGGCAAGTGAGCGCAAGAGACGGCAATCGGGCGGAATTGGGGGCGCCCTTGCCGCCTATTCGGCGCAATCGTTGCGACACGTTCGAGTATTCTGGGCCTACGCCGAAACATCGCCCGAATACGTGGAACGATCGCCCCCATGAACGCAGCCCGTCGCCCGCAGGGTAACGAACATCCCGAAGAAGAGCCCTTCATCCCGGATTTCTCCGAAGGCGCGGAGACGGGTCTCTACCTTGCCCTCTTCGAGCTGATCGACGAGGGGCTGATCATCACGGGCGACGAGGTGGTGCTGGAGGCCAACAGCGCGGCCTGCCGCCTGCTGGAACGCGACTACCGGCAGATTGCCGGCAAGCCCCTTGCCGACCTCTTCCCTTCGGAGCGCGACTTCCTCGACGCACGCGCCCGCCTCTTCATCCAGGGCGAGATGCGCGGCAGTCTGCGCGTGTCCTTGCCGGGCGAACGGCATCGCGACCTGCGTTTCGTTGCCGCCGCGCGCATCCGGCCGGGCATCCACGCCCTGATCCTGAGCCCCGACGTCATCGCCGAGGCTTACGCCAGCAGCACATTCGACGAGACGCCGGCAGTGGATGCGCTGTGGCCCCGGCTGGCGGCGGCGCTCGAACAGCCGGTGATCGTCATCGACGAGCGCGACCGCATTGCCGCGGCGAATGCGGCGGCTCTCGGCGCGCTGGGGCTCACGCGCGGCAGCCTGGTCGGCCAGGCGGTCGGCGACTGTCTCGGCATCGACTGGCCGGCGGCGGACGCCGCCCAGGTCGCACGCCTGAAAGTGCCGGGACGCGCCGGCGAGATTGCCGCACGCGTGCTCGTCGGACCGAAACCGGACTGGCGTCTGCTGATCCTGCCGCCCGCACAGCACGGCACGGCGACGGAAAATCCTCCGGCGCCACCCGGCGAGAGCGTGCTGGAGCGCATGTTCGTCGACAGCCCCTTGCCGACCTTGCTATGCGAGGGTCCGCAACTGCGCATCCTTGCCGCGAACGCAGCCGCGGCACGGGTGTATGGCTATTCGCGCGAAACCTTGTGCACGATGGATATCGGCGCTCTGCGCACGACACCGGGCGACGGCCGGCACGCCGCCGAGCCGGGCATCTGGCAGCACCGGCGCAGCGACGGCACAACCTTCGACGTCGATGTCGTCACGTATGCGCTCGACTCGGCTGCCCATCCCGGCCTCGTGGTGGTGATGCACGACCTGCCCGAAGCCCCCCTGCTGGCCTTCGAGACGCGCTTGCGCCAGGCGGTCGATCTCGGCCAGCTGGACGTCCATTTCCAGCCGCTGGTGGACGTCCGCGACGGCACCGTGCATGCCGGCGAAGCCTTGTTGCGCTGGCATCACCCCGAACTCGGGCTGATTCCCTTCCAGCGCTTCGCCGGAGTCGCGCGCGATTCGGGACAGCTCGTGCGCATGGGCGACTGGGTGCTGCATGCAGCCTGCACGGCCGCAGCGGCGTGGCCGCGGCACGAAGGTCGCGTCGTGCGCGTCGTCGTGAACGTGGCGCTCGAGCAGCTGCTGCACGGCAACCTCGCGGAACGCGTGCATCACGCGCTGAGCGCGTCGGGCCTCGATGCGGCGCGGCTGGAGCTGGATCTCGACGAGCGCGTGCTCGACGATGAGCACACCCGCCTGATCGGAATGCTGCAGGCGATCGCGGAAACCGGCGTGCGTCTGGCGATCGACGATTATGGCCGCGGCCTGTCGTCGATTCCGCGGCTCAAGCGCTACCCGCTGCACGCCCTGAAGCTCGATCCCCTGCTCGTGCGCGAGGTCGGCATTCGCGAGGACAGCGAGGCCATTGTCGAGGCGATCACCGGCATGGCCGGGGTCCTCGGTCTGGACGTGCTCGCGCGTGGGGTCGAAGCGGAAGGACAGGAGGCCTTCCTGTCCGCCCTCGGATGCCGGCTCCAGCAGGGGCCGCTCTTCGGCCGGCCAATGGCGCCCGACGCCTTCAGCGCCTTCCTCGCGTAGCGGATCAGTAGGCGAGCAGCGTCCGGCAGGTTTCGGTGCGGCCGGTGATGCGGCCGAAACTCGCGAGCTGCGCCTTCACGAAATCGTCCGGCACGCGGTCGTCGGCGCAGTAGTCGCGCAGTTGCAGCGCATAAGCGAGGTTCTGGAGGTCACGCTGCGTACGCGACAACGCCGGATAGCGGTAGCCGGTGGTATCGCGGAAGGAGCGATCCGGTTTCGTTGTTTCAGGGGCTGCGGCGGGGGAAGACGGGGCGCCCGCATTCGCGGGCGCGGTCTGCGCCGACAGGGCCGCGGGCAGCAGCAGGGTCAAACTTGCAATCAGGGCACGCAACAGCATCGGCCAGTCCTCGCCAATCACCGGTTCCCGATATTACGGCACGGCCCGCCGCAGACTGAAGCGGCCAACGGCCCCTTTCGGGAGCCGCAGGCCGCTTCCGGACGACGCTCAGACCTCCAGCGCCTTCACGTGGGTGATGACTTCGCCGATGATCTGCTGCGCACTGCCGTACAGCATGCGGCAGTTGTCCTTGTAGAACAGCGCGTTCTCGATGCCCGAGTAGCCCGCCCCCTGGCCGCGCTTCACGACGATGACGTTGTGCGCCATGTCGACGTTGAGGATGGGCATGCCGTAGATCGGGCTGGACTTGTCGGTGCGTGCAACCGGGTTCACGACGTCGTTCGCGCCGATCACCAATGCCACGTCCGCCTGCGGGAAGTCGGCGTTGATCTCCTCGAGGTCGAAGATCTTGTCGTAGGGCACGCCCGCTTCGGCGAGCAGCACGTTCATGTGGCCCGGCATGCGGCCCGCGACCGGATGGATCGCGAACACCACCTCGACGCCGCCCTCTTCGAGAAGTTGCGCCATCTCCCACACCTTGTGCTGCGCGCCCGCCACCGCCATGCCGTAGCCCGGCACGATGATGACCTTGGAGGCGTAGCGCATGACGGAGGCCGCATCGAGCGCGGAGAGTTCCTTCATCGAGCCTTCGATCGCCTCGCCACCACCCGCGGCCGCACCGGAGAGCGGCGTGAAGATGATGTTGCGGATCGGCCGGTTCATCGCCTTCGCCATCAGCTGGGTGAGCAGCGTACCGGAGGCGCCCACGACGATACCCGCGACGATCAACGCCGGGTTGCCGAGCACATAACCCTCGAGACCCACCGCCAGACCGGTGAAGGCGTTCAGCAGCGAGATCACCACCGGCATGTCGGCACCGCCGATCGGGCTGGTGAGGATCGCACCGAGCGCCAGCGCGACGACGAAGAAGGCGATCACGAGGGCCGACGGCGGCGTCTCGACGACGACAATGGCCAGGCCCAGCACCACGGCGAACGCAGCGAGGCCGACGTTCACCATGTTCTGCGCCGGCAGCCGCCAGGCCTTGGTCATGATGCCCTGCAGCTTGGCGAAGGCGATGCACGAGCCAGAGAAGGCGACCGAACCGATCAGCGCGCCGAGCACCGCCAGCGTGGTGCCGGCCACGCCGTGCGAGCCGCCACGCGCGAACTCGAGCGCCGCGATCGCGGCCGCCGCGCCGCCGCCCATGCCGTTGTAGATGGCGACCATCTGCGGCATGTCGGTCATCTTGACGACGCGCCCGCTCCACCACGCGACGCCGCCGCCGAGCACGATGGCCGTGATCATCAGGCCGTAGTTCTGCATGCCCGGCGTGTAGAAGGTGACGAGGGTCGCAGCGATCATCGCGTAGCCCGCCCACACGATGCCCTTGCGCGCGGTGACCGGGGAGCTCATCGCCTTGAGGCCGAGGATGAACACCACGGCAACCGCGAAATAGGCCAGCTGGATGACGCCGTTCATTGCGCACCTCCAGTCTTGGACTTGAACATCGCGAGCATGCGCTCGGTCACGACGTAGCCGCCGGCGGCGTTGGCCGCGCCGAGGAACACCGCGACGAAGCCGATGGCCAGCTGTCCGGGGTCTGCCGGATCGGCGTGACCGAGCACGACCATCGCGCCCACGAGCACGACGCCATGCACGAAGTTCGACCCCGACATCAGCGGGGTATGCAGGATCACCGGCACGCGCGAGATCACCTCATATCCGGTGAATGCGGCCAGCATGAATATATACAGCGCGGTAATGCCTTCCACTTTGCGTCCTCCCCTTACAGTCCCAGAACCTGCCTGACGCCGGCGTGTCGCAGCTCGCCCGCATGGGTGAGGCAGCAGCCGGCCATCACTTCGTCCTCCCAGTCGAGCACGAGCTCGCCGTCCTTGATGAAGGGGGAGATGAAGTTGAAGAGGTTCTTGGCGTACATCTCGGACGCATGCACCGGCATGCGGCTGGCAATGTGGGTGGGGCCGATGAGGAGAACGTCGTTGATCCAGGTCTTCTCGCCGGCGACCGTGCCTTCGACGTTGCCGCCGGATTCGGCCGCCATGTCGACGACGACTG
Source organism: Aromatoleum tolulyticum (assembly GCF_900156155.1). Classification (GTDB taxonomy): domain Bacteria; phylum Pseudomonadota; class Gammaproteobacteria; order Burkholderiales; family Rhodocyclaceae; genus Aromatoleum; species Aromatoleum tolulyticum. Next base: position 56,006 of record NZ_FTMD01000008.1, on the reverse strand, counting down.
CGCCCGGCTTCATGCGTGCGACCATGTCGGCGGTGATGATCTTGGGCGCCTTCCTGCCCGGGATCGCCGCGGTGGTGATCAGCGCATCGCACTGCGCCACGGCCTTGGCGAGGCGTTCGGCCTGCTTGGCCTTCTCCTCGTCGGTGAGCTCACGCGCGTAGCCGCCGGTACCGGCTGCGGACACGCCGGTGTCGACGAACTTCGCACCGAGCGACTCGATCTGCTCGCGCGTCTCGGGGCGCACGTCGTAGGCTTCGACCATCGCGCCGATGCGGCGCGCGGTCGCGATCGCCTGCAGGCCTGCGACGCCCGCACCGATCACGAGCACCTTGGCCGGGCGGATGGTGCCGGCTGCATAGGTGAGCATGGGGAAGAACTTCGGGCTGTGGTCGGCGGCGATCAGCGCGCACTCGTAGCCCGCAACGGCGGCCTGGCTGGAGAGGGCGTCCATGCTCTGCGAGCGGGAGATCCGCGGCAGGAGCTCCAGCGCGAAGCTGGTGATCTGTTTTTCCATCAGCTGCTGTACGCGCTCGACGCTGAACCAGGGCTGCAACATGCCCAACAGCACGGCGCCCGGCTTCATCGCCGCGATCAGTTCGGCCGAAGGCGGCTGCACGCACAGCACGGCGTCGGCCGCGGCGCACACCTCGACGCCGCTCGACGCGACCTGGATATCCGCGAACATGTCGTCGCGCAGATGCGCGGGCATGCCCGCACCTGACTGAATCACGACCTTGGCACCGAGGCCGAGGTATCTCTTCACTACATCGGGAACGACCGACAAACGTCGCTCGCCCGCGATCACTTCCGCTGGAACTCCGATCAACAGAGCCATTGGCTGTCCTCCCAGACTGGGTTGGTAAATGTGTACGCTTGCGCGGGCCAACTCCGACGGCGGACATAGAAACACCGCGGCCGACCGCTCCGCAGCGCAATTTCCGTTTTCGACTCTCCGATGATCCGCGACTGAATTTGCAGGTGCTGGCGCCATCACCTGTTCTATTGTTTCGATGCAAACTGCAAATTTCTTGCAATTTGCGCTGGGCGCTTGACGGATAATACCGATTGCGGTTTGCAGCGCAACCTGTTCATGCAAGAAAGTTCCCGATGAAGACGTCACGCAACGGCACCCGACGCCGCAAAACAAAGGCCATCACCACGGCGAAGGCCGGTCTTCCACCCGGTTCGCTGGTCCACGTCGGCGCAGTGAAGACCGATCGCCCGGAGATCACGCTGATCGCCTACGACGAGAACGGGATCGAGGAGAGGCGCTTCGCGAGCATCGTCGAATCGCGCGAATACACGCCGGCACACGAGCGTCTGTGGCTCAACGTGCACGGTCTGCAGAATGCCGAGATCCTCGGCGAGATCGGGCGGCGCTTCCAGCTGCATCCGCTGGTGCTCGAAGACATCCTGAACACGCACCAGCGACCGAAGATCGAGGACTATGGCAGCTACCTGTTTTGCGTCCTGCGCGTGTTCGAGTACGACGCGGCGTCGCGCACGCTCGGTTCCGACCAGATCAGCGTGGTTCTGGGGGAAAACTTCGTCCTGACCTTCCAGGAACGGCGCACCGGCATCTTCGAGCCGATTCGCGACCGTCTGCGCGCGCCCTTGGCGCCCGTGCTGAAACGCGGCACCGATTACCTCGCCTACACGCTGCTCGACGCGGTCATCGACCGGTATTTCATCGTGGTCGACCAGCTCGGCGACACGGCCGAACAGCTCGAGGACGATGCGCTCGCCAGCCCCACCCCGGCACTGCTGCGCACGATCAACCTGGTCAAGCACGACACCCAGCTGCTGCGACGGGCGATCTGGCCGCTGCGCGAGGTCCTGAACAGCCTGCTGCGCGGAGAAAGCGCGTTCTTCCAGCAGGATACCCGCCTCTACCTGCGCGACGTTTACGACCACACCATCCATGTGATCGAGACGCTGGATGCCGTGCGCGAGTTGCTCGGCGACCTGATGGACATCTACCTGTCGGCCGTCAGCAACCGGCTGAACGTCGAGGTACGCATCCTCACGGTGCTGACGACGCTGTTCCTGCCGGCGACGCTCATCACCGGCATCTTCGGCATGAACTTCGAACGGATGCCCCTGATCGCGGACGGACAGGGCTTCTACGTCGCGCTGGCGATCATGGCCGCAGTCGCTGCCGCGATGGCCGCGGCCTTCTGGCGGCGCAACTGGCTAAGACTGTGAGGCGGGGGACTCGACGAGCTTGATCAGGGCGAGGGAGATGTTGTCGCCGGCGCCCGCCCCGCGCTTGCGCGCCCGCTCGATGAGCACTTCGGCGGCGTCGCGCGCGCCGCGCGAGCACACTTCCGCGGCGATCTCGGCGTCGAAGAGGAGCCCCCACAGTCCGTCCGAACACAAAAGAAAACTGTCGCCGGCCTGCGGCCTGACCGCCTGCCCGAGAGCCACCTCGGGAGGCCTCTCGCTTCCGAGGCAGGACAGCAGGACATTGCGCTTGGGATGAATGCGGGCTCCGGCGTCGTTGAGCTGTCCCTTGCGCTGCAGGTCACCCACGAGGGAATGGTCCTCGCTGCGAGTCAACAGGCAATTATCACGAAAGTGATATAGACGGGAATCTCCGCAATGCGCCCAGCGTATCTCGCCGGGCTGCAGCACGAATACGACCGCGGTACTGTGAGGCTCCTTCTCGCTCGTCAGACGCGTGAGGCGGATGATCAGGTGAGCCTCGTTGACGATGGTGCTCAGCAGGCTTCCGGCATCCTCCGAACGCGGAGAATAATCATCGAAGTTCTGCCGGGCCTTGAGCAAGACCTGCTCTGCCGCCATGGCGCCACCGGTATGCCCGCCCATCCCGTCGGCAAGCACGGCCATGAGCATTCCGGGCTGGCGCGGATGCGCGAAGACGCCCACCCGGTCCTGCTGTTCGCGCCGATCTCCGATATGGCTCGCAACGCAGGTTTCTACTGTAATCGGCATGGACGACAAGGCTCGTACTTTTGCGCCGATATTACAGTGCATATCTATTTAGCGGTAGGGCATGCGCCACCGGACTGCAGGCCCTCGTGACGAGAATCACACCCCGACCGGGACGCCGGGGCTGCATCCATGGTGAGCTATCCGCAAGGCCTGCGAAGCGAACCGGCGCACCCCGGACGGAGTGCGCCGCGAGTGCTCAGAGCGGGAAGCCGTTGAGCCGGCTATCGACCAGTTCGACCCAGTGCCGCACCGGCGTCATCGTACCGGCCTGAAGGTGGGTCATGCAGCCGATATTGGCCGAAGCGATCATCGCCGCCCCGCCCTCGCCCAGCGCCGCAAGCTTGTTCGCACGCAGCTGCTTGGAGAGTTCCGGCTGCAGCAGCGAGTAGGTGCCTGCCGAACCGCAGCACAGATGCCCATCGCGCACCGGCGTGAGCGTGAAGCCGGCCGTTGTCAGCAGGCTCTCGACCACCCCACGGATCTGTTGGCCGTGCTGCAGCGTGCAGGGCGACTGGAAGGCCACTGCGACGGCTTCGCCGCGCCGCGTCTTGAGCAATTCCTGCAGCTTCTCGCCCTCGGCCGCGACGATCTCGCTGACGTCGCGGGTCATGGCGGAAATGCGGGCTGCCTTCTCCGCATAGGCCGCATCCTGCGCCAGCAGGTGCCCATAGTCCTTGACCTGCACCCCGCAGCCCGAGGCCGTCATCACGATCGCCTCGACCTCGCCGCGCTCCACCGCCGGCCACCACGCGTCGATGTTGCGCCGCGCATCGTCGCGACCGCCTTCCTGGTCGTTGAGGTGGAAGCGCACGGCGCCGCAGCATCCGGCGCCGGGCTGTTCGACCAGCGAGATGCCGACGGCGTCGAGCACGCGCGCCGTCGCGGCGTTGATCGACGGCGCCATCGCGGGCTGTGCGCAGCCCGCCAGCGCGATCATGCGCCGGGCATGGCGCGGCTTCGGCCACGGTCCGCCGGGACGCACGTCGGGCACCTTCTCCTTCAATGCATCGGGCAGCAAGCCGCGCACCGCGCGGCCGGCCTTCATCGCGACGCCGAACACCTGGGCGCGCGGCACGAACTCGCGCAACGCCCAGCGCTTGGCCGCCTCCGCGCCGCTGCGCGGTACGCGCTGCTCGACGATATGGCGACCGATGTCGGCGAGACGGCTGTATTGCACGCCCGACGGACAGGTCGATTCGCAGGAGCGGCAGGTCAGGCAGCGGTCGAGATGCAGCCGCGTCTTCTCGGTGACGTCATGACCTTCGAGCAGCTGCTTGATCAGGTAGATGCGCCCGCGCGGCCCGTCGAGCTCGTCGCCGAGGAGCTGGTAAGTCGGACAGGTCGCGGTACAGAAGCCGCAATGCACGCACGCGCGCAGGATCGCCTCGGCCTCGCGCCCTTCCGGCGTGTCCTTGATGAAATCGGCAAGTTGGGTCTGCATGTTCAGATTCCGTCGTAGAGGCGGCCGGGATTGAAGATCCCGGCCGGATCGAAGGCCTGCTTGAGGCGGCGCTGGATCGCCATCACCGGAGCAGGGAGCGGCTGGAAGACCTCGCCCGCACGGTCCGCCCCGCGGAAGGCCGTCGCATGGCCGCCCAATGCGGCGACACGCTCGCGGATCGCCGCCGCGGGCGCATCCGAGCGCAGCCAGCGCAACGCACCGCCCCATTCGATCAGCTGTTTGCCCGGGAGCTTCACCGGCGCGGCCGAACTCGGCAGCGACAGACGCCACAGCACCTCGCCCGGCGCCGCATCCGCGAAGAACCCGTCAGTCTGTTCGCGGACGCCCTGCCACAGGGCGTCCGCCGCTTCGTCCGCCAGCACCTCGCCGCCCAGCTTGCGCTCGGCCGCACGCACCGCCGCCTCGGCGCCCGACAGGCGCAGTTGCAGCACACCGTCCGCCCAGACCGAAGCCGAGACCGGCAGCGGCTGCCCGCCCCAGTCGTTGAGACGATCGATCGCCTCCTTCTCGCCGATCGCGAAGCGCAAGGTGGTCTCCGCGACCGGTCGCGGCAGCACCTTCAGCGACACGTCGAGGATGACGCCCAGCGTCCCGAGGCTGCCCGCGATGGCGCGCGACACATCGTAGCCGGCGACGTTCTTCATCACCTGGCCGCCGAAGGAGAGCACCTCACCGCGTCCGTCGAGAACGCGCACGCCGAGGACGAAGTCGCGCAGCGCCCCGGCCGTCGCACGCCGCGGGCCGGACAGTCCGGCCGCCACGCAGCCGCCGACCGTCGCGCCGGCGCCGAAATGCGGCGGCTCGAACGCGAGCATCTGTCCGCTGCCGGCGACCAGCGCCTCGAGTTCCGCGAGCGGCGTGCCCGCCCGCACGGTTACGACCAGTTCGGTCGGCTCGTAGCTGACGACGCCCGCATGACCGCGGGTATCGAATACCTCGCCGACCGGGGTGCGTCCATAGAAGTCCTTGGTCCCGCCCCCGCGTACCTGCAGTGCCGTTCCCGCCGCGGCGGCGGCACACACCCGCTCGCGCCACTGTTCAGTCAAATCGCTCATTCGTTCTCCGCCTTGTTCCCTGCCCTGTCCTTTGTGCCACGCCCCGCCTGCGCCCGCGTCTTCGGCGTGCCCGGTTTCCGGTCGTACCGCTCGGCAATCGCCCGCAACGCGAGCCACGAGCCGATCAGCGACACGACCGGCACCGCTACCAGAAGAAACTGGATCCAGCCCCGATCCATCAGAAACGGGGGATATCCGGATACGGGACATGCCCGTTGCTCACACGCATGCGTCCATATTCGGCGCAACGGTTGAGCGTCGGGATCGCCTTGCCCGGATTGAGCAGCGCACGCGGATCGAATGCGCCCTTCACGCGGAAGAACATCGTCAGCTCCGGCCGTGTGAACTGGCTGCACATCTGGTTGATCTTTTCGATGCCGACCCCGTGCTCGCCGGTGATCGTGCCGCCCAACGCGACCGACAGTTCGAGGATGTCCGCGCCGAAGGCCTCCGCACGCTCGAGTTCACCTTCCTGGTTCGCATCGAACAGGATCAGCGGGTGCAGGTTGCCGTCGCCGGCATGGAACACGTTGATGCAGCGCAGGCCGTGCTTGCCCTCCATCTCCTGGATCGCGGTGAGCATCTCGCCCAGGCGCTTACGCGGAATCGTCCCGTCCATGCAGTAGTAGTCGGGCGAGATGCGTCCGGCCGCCGGGAAGGCCGCCTTGCGGCCGGCCCAGAACTTCATGCGCTCGGCTTCGTCGCGCGACACGCGGATCTCGGTCGCGCCGCTGCGCTCCAGCACCGCGCGTACGCGCTCGATCTCCTCGGCCACCTCCTCGGGCGTGCCGTCCGACTCGCACAACAGGATCGCCTTCGCGTCGAGCGGATAGCCCGCGCGCACGAACTGCTCGACCGCCGCAGTCGCGGGCTGGTCCATCATCTCGAGGCCGGCGGGGATGATGCCGGCGGCGATGATCTCGGCCACCGCCTCGCCCGCCTTGATGACGTCGTCGAAGGCCGCCAGCACGCACTGCGCGAGCTGCGGCTTGGGCGTGAGCTTGACGGTCACTTCGGTGACGACCTCGAGCATGCCCTCGGAGCCGATCACCAGCGCCAGCAGGTCGTAGCCCGGCGCATCGAGGCCATGGTTGCCGATCTCTACGATCTCGCCGTCGATGGTGACGCCGCGCACGCGCAGCACGTTATGTACCGTCAGGCCATATTTCAGGCAATGCACACCACCCGAGTTCTCCGCGACGTTGCCGCCGATCGTGCACGCGATCTGCGACGACGGGTCCGGCGCGTAATACAGCCCATGCGGCGAAGCCGCCTCGGAGATCGCGAGATTGCGCACCCCCGGCTGCACGACCGCCGTGCGCGCATGCGGATCCAGATGCAGGATGCGGTTGAAGCGCGCCAGCGACAGCACGACACCGAACGCGTGCGGCAACGCACCGCCCGACAGGCCGGTACCCGCGCCGCGCGCGACGACGGGCACGCCCATCTCGCTGCACACCTTCAGCACCGCGACCACCTGCTCCTCGGTCGTCGGCAGCGCCACCACCATCGGCATCTGCCGATACGCCGACAGGCCGTCGCATTCGTACGGACGCAGCTCCTCCGCGTCGTACATCAGCGCGCCCGCGGGCAGCACCCGCGCCAGCGCCTCCACCACGCGAGCCTTGTCGACGGCAGAGAAGTCCGCCTCCTGCTCGCCCAGGACCACCGGGTCCGTCGCACTATTCATCGCCCCTCCTCCACGCCGTGCAATTCCTCGTTGCGCGCGTCCACCGCGCGCTCCCTCTTCATCTCAAGCAGCGCGCCCCAGCGCCGCTCGTCCAGCCCGAGGCGCAGCACCGCTCCGGCGAGGTGCTCCGTCGCGGCCGCCCGTGCGGCCGCGGCATCGCCCGCCGCAATCGCCTCGAAGATCCGCACGTGCTCGGCCTGCGAATCGCGCGCCCGGCCGGAACGATGCCCCGCCTCGTTCCAGGTCGGCACACGCGAATCGGAAAACTGCTGCCCCATGAACGCCTGGAAACGCTCGATCTGCGGGTTATGCGTCGCCGCCGCGACCGCGACGTGAAAGGCGTCGTCGTCAGTGTGCGCGTCGGTGCCGGTCTCCAACGCGGCAGCCATGCGCTCCAGCGCCCCGCGCATACGCTCCAGCTCCTGCGGCGAGCGTCGCAGGGCAGCCAATTCGGCCGCGCCGGCCTCGACGAGGTAGCGCAACTCGAAGATGTCCGATATCTCGCGGTCGGAGACGGAGTTGTCCGCCGCCCCCTCGCCATTGCCGTCCCGCCGCAGCAACCGGAAGGTACCCTGCCCCGGCCGCGCCGCGACGTATGCGCCCGAACCCTGCCGCGTCATCACGCAGCCGTCGGCCTTCAGGCGCGAAATCGCCTCACGGATCACCGCCCGGCTCACGCCGAAGCGCTCGCACAAGACCTTCTCGGTCGGCAGCAGCGCGCCCGCCTTCAGCCCCTGCTCGCTGATCCAGGCTTCGAGCTGACCTGCGACGACGACGCTCAGCCGCGGTCCGCGCCGCGATCCCTCACTTGCCACCATTTACCCGGCCGCCCCAAAGTTGTCTGACAACATCCGAATCATAGATCCACATCGACCCGATGTCAGCATTGGGGAATACCCGCATCCGGCGGCACACCGGGCGATGTTCCGTCGCATGCGCCTAAGCGCTGATTTTCTTGACTATTCCCGGCCTCGTCGTATAAAGTGCGCGATTCCTTTGCAAACCCATCAACTGGAGCAACACCATGTACGCGGTGATAAAAACCGGCGGCAAGCAGTATCGCGTCGTCGCCGGCGAAAAGATCAAGGTAGAACAGATACCGGCAGACGTGGGCTCCGAAATCACCATCGACCAGGTTCTCATGGTCGGCGAGGGCGAGTCGGTCAAGATCGGCACCCCGGTGGTTTCCGGCGCCGCAGTGAAGGCCACCGTGGTTTCCCACGGCCGTCACGACAAGGTCAAGATTTTCAAGATGCGCCGCCGCAAGCACTACCAGAAGCATCAGGGCCATCGCCAGAACTACACCGAGCTTCGCATCGAAGCGATCTCGGCCTGATTAGCCAAGGAGGTAATTCGTCATGGCACACAAAAAAGCTGGCGGTAGTTCCCGTAACGGCCGCGACTCGGAATCGAAACGACTTGGCGTCAAGCGCTACGGCGGCCAGTTCGTGCTCGCAGGCAACATCATCGTTCGCCAGCGCGGCACCGAATACCACCCGGGCGAGAACGTCGGCATCGGCAAGGACCACACGCTGTTCGCGCTGAAGAACGGCACCGTGCAGTTCACCGTGAAGGGCGCCTCGCGTCGCCGCACGGTCGTGATCGTGCCCGAAGCCGCCTGAGTTCCGGCATCAAGGTTCGAAAAGCCCTATCCTTGCGGTAGGGCTTTTTTGTTTTTGCCATAAGCACAACTCGGCACAGAGCACCCATGAAGTTCATTGACGAAGCGCGCATCGAGGCAATCGCCGGCGACGGCGGCAACGGTTCGGCCTCCTTCCGCCGCGAAAAATTCATCCCGCGCGGCGGTCCCGACGGCGGCGATGGCGGCCGCGGCGGCAGCATCTTTGCGGTGGCCGACCGCAACCTCAACACGCTGATCGACTTCCGCTACACGCGCATGCACCGCGCCGAGCGCGGCGAAAACGGCGGCAACAAGGACTGCTACGGCAAGAGCGGCGAGGACATCACCCTGCGCATGCCGGTCGGCACCGTGATCACCGACTACGAGACCGGCGAACTCATCGCCGACCTCGACGTCGATGGCAAGCGCGCGCTGATCGCCCGCGGCGGCAAGGGCGGCCTCGGCAACCTGCACTTCAAGTCGAGCGTGAACCGCGCGCCGCGCAAGCGCACGCTCGGCGAGGAAGGCGAGCGCCGCATGCTGCGCCTGGAACTCAAGGTGCTCGCCGACGTCGGTCTGCTGGGCATGCCCAACGCCGGCAAGTCGACCTTCATCCGCGCCGTTTCGGCCGCCAAGCCGAAGGTCGCCGACTACCCCTTCACGACGCTCGCGCCCAACCTCGGCGTCGTGCGTACCGACGAGAACCGCAGCTTCGTCATCGCCGACATCCCCGGCCTGATCGAGGGTGCGGCCGAAGGTGCCGGCCTCGGCCACCAGTTCCTGCGCCATCTGCAGCGCACCCGCGTGCTGCTGCATCTCGTCGACCTCGCACCCTTCGATCCGGAGGCCGATCCGGTGCAAGACGCGAAGGCGATCGTCGAGGAACTGCGCAAGTACGACGATTCGCTCTACAACAAGCCACGCTGGCTTGCCCTCAACAAGCTGGACCTGATCCCCGAGGACGAGCGCGCCGAACGCGTCGCCGCCTTCCTCGAGGCCTATGGCCCGGTGGAACGCCACTTCGAGATTTCCGCCCTCACCGGCGACGGCTGCCGTCCGCTGATCTTCGCGATCCAGGACTTCCTCGATGCCGACCGCGCCCAGGCCGAAGCCGAGCGTGCAGCCCGCGCCGCCGAGGAAGCCCGGCTCGCCGCGGAAGCGGAGGCCCGCGTCGAGGCGGCCTATCAGGCCCGCCTGCAGACGATCCTCGCCGAAGAAGAGAATGAGAAAGAGGACGAAGACGATGAGGACCACCCGGAGAAATCCGGCAGCTGATCCCGACTCCGGCCTCGCGCCGGATCTTCCTCCCCGTTAGCCCACGCTTGCCGTCACAGATCATGCGAAACAAGATCCGCAACGCGCGCCGCCTGGTGGTCAAGGTCGGCAGCGCCCTCGTCACCAACAACGGCGCCGGCCTCGACAAGGCAGCGATGGCGGACTGGGCGCGCCAGTTCGCCGCCCTGCGCGACTCCGGCAAGCAGGTCCTGCTGGTATCCTCGGGCGCCATCGCAGCCGGCATGCAGCGCCTGGGCTGGACGAAGCGCCCGCACGAGATGCACAAGCTGCAGGCTGCGGCGGCGGTCGGCCAGATGGGGCTCGTCCAAGCCTATGAGGACGCCTTCTCGCGCCATGGCATCCGCACCGCGCAGATCCTGCTCACGCACGACGACCTCGCCGACCGCAAGCGCTACCTGAACGCGCGCTCGACCCTGACGACGCTGCTCGAACTCGGCGTCGTGCCGATCATCAACGAGAACGACACCATCGTCACCGACGAGATCAAGTTCGGCGACAACGACACCCTGGGGGCTCTGGTCGCGAACCTCATCGAAGCCGATGCGCTGGTCATCCTCACCGACCAGAAGGGCCTCTACACCGCGGACCCGCGCCAGGATCCGGCGGCGACGCTGGTAGCCGAGGGGCGTGCCGAAGACCGCGCCTACGAGGCGATGGCAGGCGGCGCCGGTACCGGCATCAGCAAGGGCGGCATGATCACGAAGATCCGCGCAGCCCAGCGTGCCGCCCGCAGCGGGGCCCACACCTGCATCGCCAGCGGCCACGAGGCCGACGCGCTCGTGCGCCTCGGCAAGGGCGAGCCGCTGGGGACCCTGCTCTACGCCACCAGCTCGCCGCTGCAGGCGCGCAAGCAGTGGCTCGCCGACCACCTGCAGCTCGCAGGCGACCTCGTCATCGACGACGGCGCGGCGTCGGCGCTGCGCAGCGGACGCAGCCTGCTGCCGGTCGGCGTGATCGAGGTGCGCGGCGACTTCGAGCGCGGCTCGGCAGTCGCCTGCCGTACACCGTCCGGCGAGGAGATCGGCCGCGGGCTGGTCAACTACAGCAGCACGGAATGTCGTCGCGTGGCGCGCAAACCCAGCAGCGAGATCGAGTCCTTGCTCGGCTACATCGACGAGCCGGAACTGATCCACCGCGACAACCTGGTGTTGCGCTAGGTCTTGGGGCCCCAACGAAGCGGCGTTCGGGCCGAGGCTGTCGGAGCGCTGCGTTTGCCCTTCGACGGGCTCAGGGCAAACGGTGCAATCTGCTCGCTGTCTTGACAGCTACTCCGCTGACGGCGGTACGGCTGCACCGCCTCCCGCGCGGGGCGCAGTCGCCGCCGCCGTGCCGCCGCCCGCCTCGAGCGGCCTGAACACCCACTCCGCATAGCTTTTGACCTCCCCGGTGAGCCCGCCCAGCTCCTTGGGCAGGTCGTGCTGCCTGATCGGCACGCCTTGGGCGAGGCTGTAGACTCCCGAGATTCGGCCACCCGCCTTTTCGAGCCCCCAAACGGGCCGCCCCGTGAAAGGATCGCGGTAGATCCGGCGCAGATGCCTGACGAGCACCGGACCGCGTCGATCCTCGACGAGCTGCTGCAGGCTTTCGGGCAGGCTTTGATCCGCGCCGGCCTTCACATAGCTCGACAACGCGTGCGAGAACTCCACGCCGATCACCAGCAGTTCGGCCTCGCGGTCGCGCTGTGCCGCCTGGTGCCAGACCAGTCCGGTCTGCGCCACCAGCAGGCCGAGCCCCGCGACAATGAACAACACGAGCAGGTAGGTGTAACCGGACTGCGGCGCCCCGACTGCACGGGGCGCAGCAGTCGTGCCGTCAGTACGCGCACGGTCGCGCGCGAGCTCACCACTCGGCAAAGCGCGTCCCGTCCTTTGCCGCGCCGTCGGCCCCGCTGTGCAGGTCCCACACCCCCGCCTCATCCTCGCCCGGAGGCGGCACAAGCAGCCACGAATCGCTGCGCTCCGTGAGCGGATCTACGGGAACCCTGCGCAGGTAGCGCTTCGTCACGAGGGTGTCGAGGTCGGGTGGCCACTTGCCGATGTCCGAGTGGTAGCGGTCGATCGCGTCGCGCACGACGGACAGCGTCTGGCGCAGCGACGCCTCGCGGCTGCGATCAAGGTGATCGAAATAGCGCGGCGCCGCGATCGACATCAGGGTCGCGATGATGGCCAGGACCACCAGCAGCTCTATGAGCGTGAAGCCGGTGGCCACCTTCCCGATCTTCATGCCGCCGCTACCATTCACGATATGGCACGCCATTGAGTCCGGTGCGGGTCGATTTCGAATAGACGTCATACACATCCTTGCCCTCCGCCGGCTCGTCGGGCGGGCTCGCATAGCTGCGCAGCCCCCACGTCGCCGCCGCAGGCACGGTCGGATCGGGATGGAAGGGATCCCGCGGCAGGCGACGCAGGAAGTAGATGCGCTTGCCCGCGGGCGTGCTGACGTCCGGTACGCCATTTACGAGGGACGCAAGATCCGGCGGGTAGCCCGATGCATCGACGCGCTGCTCGATTCGCGCCTCGGTGTACGCTGCCTTGTAGGCGTCCAGCCCGGCACGGATCTGGCGCAGGGCGATGCGCAGCTCGGATTCCCGTTCGCGCTGTGCCGCCAGTTCGGCGAGCGGCATCGCCCCGGCCGCGAGGATTCCGATGATGGCCACCGTCACGACCAGCTCGATCAGGGTGAATCCGCGCACCACCTGGCTCTCACTCGACGATGCGCACCGCGCCTCCGGCCGACAGCGGCACGGTCTCCTCGCCGGTCTCGCGCCGCAGTTTCATGCCGGTCGCGACGAGCGTCGCGGCGCCGGATGCGTCAGGCTTGCTGCGCAGGCGCAGCGGCACCTCGGCCTTGCCGTCGCTGAGGGTCACGGGCAACTGGACCGACCCCGGCGTCGTCGCCCCGTCCATGTCCAGACGATTGGCATCGTAGGCGATCGTGACCTCCGCACTGGTCGCTCCCGCGGCCCCGGTCACACGCATCACGACATTCAACGGTTCTCCGCGACGAGCCGATTCGGGAACGATCAGCACGACTTCGGGCGCCTCCTGTTCCTCCTTGGCCTCCGGCGCCTCAACTGCAGCCGGGCGCTCCTCGGGAACCGGGCGCGGCAGCGCGGCGGGAACAGCTGGCGCGGCGGCCGCCCGCGAGTCACCGACCAGCCCCAGGCTGCGCGGCGCGGTCGGACCGATGCGCAGCGGCTCGGCACCGATGTTCGATTCCGTACCTGCGGGCATTTCGGCCAGCAGCGCGACGGGAGGCAGCACGTTGCGCACAATTCGCGGCGTGATCAGCAGGGCGATCTCGGACTTGTTGTTGCTGTCGCGCTGAGCCGAGAACAGCCTGCCGACCACCGGCAGATTGCCCAGGCCGGGCAGGCGTTGTGCCGAGGAGCGCTCCTCGTCGTTGATCAACCCCGCGAGCACCTGCGTCTCCCCATTCCTCAGGCGTAGCGACGTCGATGCGCTGCGCGAACCGACCTGGTAGGCCAGCGAACTGGAGGGGCCTGGCACCTCCTTGACGATGCTGCTCACCTCCAGGCTGAGCTTGATTCCGACCTCGTCGTCGCGATAAATGGACGGTTCCACCTCCAGCTTCAAACCGACATCGAGGTAGGACACCGAGGCCGACACGCCGACGTTGGCTGTCGAGGTCGTCGTGAACACCGGCAGCTTGTCGCCGATATGGACTTTCGCCTTGTCGCGGTTGCGCACGCGGATGCGCGGGTTTGCGAGCATGCGCGAATCGCCGTCCTCGCTGCGCAGGCGCAGCACCGCGCCGGGATTGGCGATGAAGGGCACGAGATCCTTGCGGTTGTGACGCAGGTCGATGTTGCCATCGAGCAGTTTGCCGCCCAGCTGCGTCGTGCCCGGAACCGGAACCCCGTTCACGAACCCGACTGTACTCGGCACGTCGGGCGTCAGCAGCCCGTAACCGATCTGATCCGGGAAATCGATCCCGAGGTCCAGCAGCTTGTTGCGGCTGACCTCCAGCACCTCCAGCTCCAGCATCACCTCCGGCTCGGGCACGTCCAGCGTCGCGACCAGCCGCTCGGCCATGCGCACCGCCTCGGGCGTGTCCTTCATCACGAGCAGGTTGAGCTTCTCGTCGATGAACACGTCGCGACTCTTCACCAGCTGCTTGATCAGCGTCTGCGCCGCCTTCGCTTCCGCGTTGGCGAGGTAGAAGCTGCGCGTCACCAGCTCGACGTGCTCGCGCTGCTTGGCGGTCGTCACCGGATAGATCAGGACGGTATTGGCATTCAGCAGCTTGCGTTCGATGCCCTGCGTCGCCGACAACAGGCGCAACACCTCGTCGACCGAGTTCTCACGCACGAACAGCGTCACGCGGCTGTCGGCGCGCACGTCCTTGTCGAACACGAAATTGAGCCCGCTCGCGCGCGACAGCGCCTCGAACACAACGCGCAGCGGCGAATCGCGGAACTCCAGCGTCACCGGCCTGGCCATCGCCCCCTGCAGGGATTCGGCGCGCGGCTTGCTCGTGCGTTCGGCACGTTCATCCAGTTCCAGCACCAGCTCGCGCGCCACCCGGTCCCCGGGCGCCTCGGCATACACGCCACGCGCGATACGTCCGGCTGTCGACGTGTCGCCAGCCGCCAGCGCGGCCCTTGCCTGCCCCAGCCGCTCGGCGCGGCGGCGCGCACGTTCGACGTCCTCGAGTCCGAGCCGCGCCCGGGCGTTTTCCGGGTCGATCTTCTGCACGTCGCGGTACAGCGACGCCGCCTCGTCCAGCTTCCCCGCCCCATGCGTCTTCTCTGCCACACTGAGCTTCTCGGTTACGACCTGATCGCGCTGGCGCACGTAATAGCTGCGCAATTCGAGGTCTTCGGGGTCCTTCTTCACGGCCTGCTCGAGCCGCAACAGCGCCCCAACCCTATCGCCGGCGGCGAAATCGCGCCGGCTCTGCTCCAGCGCCGCATTGGTCGCGCACGCCGCGAGAAGAAGGACCGAAAGTGCCGGGAGCAGGATTCTCCGCAGCGCCCCTGCGAGCGGGAATTCGTTCTGCGCCGGAGCAACGCGGCATGCCGGACCGCAGACGCGCATCGAGCGAAAAACCTGGCAATCCCTGTATCGCGATAAGGTCGAAGTCTTCTTTTTCATGGATTCTGGCGATTGAGAGTCTGCAATTTCTTGAGCGGCAAATAAGTGAATTCGACCGCGGACGGGGTAATGCGCTCGACACGGTAACGGCCGGCAATTTCCTCTCCCGGACGCGCCAGGCGGACCTGCGTACCCTCGAGCAGGAACACGGCCCTGCCCTGCGCGTCGTCGATCGCGCCGACATAGCGGAACGGCAGCGGCGGCGCCTGCGGCGCGGCGGGGGCCATCGATACGGATGGCGGCGGTGGCGGAGCAAAACTGACGATACGTGCCAGAGGATCGGCAAGCTCGGGCCACGGCGCCCGCTCTGCATCGAGTATGGCCAGACCTCCCCCCGATGACGCCGGCACTTCGGCCGATGCCCCCTGCCCGGAGGCGGACTGCGGCCGGGCTGCGCGCTCGACGGGCTGCACGACCGCGAGCTCGCCCGCATCCTCATTCACCGCCCACCAGCTCGCGGCCAGCGTTGCCAGCAGGACGGCGGCCAGGAGAACGTGGCGCCCTGTCATGAGCGTCCCCGCAGATAGAGTTGCAGGCGGATATCCGCCTCCACCGTCGCCGCATCGCTCGTGTCGCGCTTGAGACTCACCGACTCCAGCGCGATTTCGGGCATTTCCCGCAGCAGCGCGCCGAGCCAGACGTAGAGCGCCTCCGCCTCGGCCTGCACGGGAATCGTGAGGCTGACGAGGGTCAGCGGCGTGCCGGCCACGGCGGTGCTGCCGTAGTCGGTACGCTGCACACGGATGCCATGCGCCGCACCGTGTTCATTCAGGCGACGCAGGCTGTCGGGCAGCGCGCTTAGCGGCGGAAAACGCGCGGAAAAGGCCGCGACGCGGGTGCGCTCGTCGGCGCCCGGGGGCGGCGCGCTTGCGTTGCGCTCCATCCGCCCCTGCTCCTCGGTCAGCGCGGCGGCGCGCCGATCGTTGTCCGCACCGCCGGCATATCCGCCCAGCACGGCCACCGCCAGCAGAACGACGCCGAACGCGCCGGGAAAACCGGCATTCATCGCGAGACGTCCGATGTATTCCCTGACAAGGCGGAACGACGACCCGCCGCTACGCGGCGGGCTTCCCTGCGGCGCAGCCACCCCGGCAGCCTCGCCACCGCCCGTTGCAGGCACAATCGCCACCACGCGAAGGAGGCACCAGTACCGCATCAAAAGGCCAGCGCCGGGCATCACGGACGTCCGCTCCATTTCGCATTCACGGTAAATCGCACCGCATCCCTGGCACCGACTTGCACCCATTCGTAATTCGCCAACTGCGCTTCGCGTATCCCCTGAACCGCCCCGAGTCGCGCCACGAATTCGAACATTTCCGCCAGCGAACGGGCCTGCCCCGCGACCGCGATCCTGCCCCGCGTCTGATCGGCCTGCAGGCTAAGCCATGTGACACCCTCGCCCTGGGCACCCGCCACACCCCCGAGCATGGCCCCCCAGTCCGCGTTGAGGCGTGCCGCAACACCGCGCAGCGCCTTCGCTTCCTCGCTGCCCACCGGGTTGCCCTGCGCTGCGGCCAGGGGCTGTGCGCGCCGCGCCGCCTCGTGCGCACGCGTTTGCGCCGCCTCGCGCGCATCGATTTCGGCGCTTGCACGACGGTACTCCGCAAACTGGAGCGCACAGGCGAGAAGACCGGCCACGAGCAGTCCCCACCCCGCGGCGCTCACGCGTCGGCGCGTTTGCAGAAAATCGAGATCGACCGGCAACGGAACCCGTCTCATCCTTCCCACCCTTCGGCGTGCAGTGCAACCTTGCGCCATCCGGCAGGAACCCGCGGCCCCTCCCCGATGCAATACAGGACCCCGGCTTCGCCCGGAACGCCCGAGCGCAGCGACCGGGATTCCAGGTACAGGGCGAGGGACGCATCCCCGGCCGGACCCAGCGGCTGGCTGCGCAAGGACTGCCACTGTGCGTCGCGCCAGAATCCCAGCGTAACCCGCCCGTCACGCTGCACCGCCAGCGCGCCGAACGGGTTGTCCAGCTCGGGACGCACGCGGTTATAGGCGGCGACGAACTCGCCCGTCACACTACCAAAGCGCAGCCTGTGCTCCCGTCCCCACGCGGCCACCGCCTCGACGTGCGCCGCAGGTACGGCGCACGCGATCACGGGAAAATCTGTCGCTCCACGCTCGACGACGATGCGCCACTCGGGCGCCCCGACCCCGTGCACCTCCCTGAAACGGAGCGCAAGGAAGGCCTCGCACTCGGGCCCGCCACGCAGACCGGGCGGCCAGTGGACGATCAGATAGCGTACCACTGCATCGGCGAACACCACGTCCCAGCGCGACCCGCGCTGCACCCCGCCATCCGGTGCCGCAGCCAGCGCCGTCAAGGCAGCATCGGGCGCCCACTGGTAGCCCAGGCGTTTTTGCGTCGCGCCGCGCCCGACGCGGATCGCATCGTGCTCGATCAGCAGGCTGCGGACCTCAGCCGAGAAGCGTGACACGATTCACCTCCTGCAGCGTGGTTTCCCCGGCGGCGGCCACCGCAAGCGCCGCGTCTCGCAAACCGCGGAATCCGTTGCGCCGGGCGGCGTCCTTGACCGTCCGGATCGGGGCACGGGCAACGATCAGCTCGCGGATCTCGTCATCGAGCAGCAACACCTCGGCGACCGCGCGCCGTCCACGGTAACCCGTCCCGCGGCACTGACCGCAGCCATGTCCCGCGCGGAAGCGGAAACGGCTCGCATCGCCGATGCGCGAGCGCGCGATCAGCTGTGCGTCGGGCGGCACGTCCTCGGTGCAGTGCGGACAATTGATGCGCAGCAGGCGCTGGGCGACGATGCCGTTGAGCGCGGCGACGAGATTGAACGGATCGATCCCCATGTGCATGAAGCGCCCCATGACGTCGAAGACATTGTTCGCGTGCACGGTGGTGAACACGAGATGGCCGGTGAGTGCCGCCTGCACCGCGATTTCCGCCGTTTCACCGTCGCGGATCTCGCCGACCATGATCTTGTCCGGGTCGTGCCGCAGGATGGATCTCAAGCCGCGCGCGAAGGTCAGTCCCTTTTTCTCATTCACCGGGATCTGCAATACGCCGCTGAGCTGGTACTCGACCGGATCCTCGATCGTGACGATCTTGTCGAGCCCCTGGTTGGTCTCCGCGAGCGTCGCATACAGCGTGGTCGTCTTGCCCGAACCGGTCGGCCCGGTTACAAGCAGCATGCCGTAGGGTTCGCTCGCGAGGTGGCGTAGCGCGGCCCGGGCCTCGTCGTCGAACCCCAGCGTCTCGAGCGTCAGTCCGCTCATTTCGCGGCTCAGGTGCTCCTTGTCGAGGATCCGCAACACGGCATCCTCGCCGTGGATGCTGGGCATGATCGAGACACGGAAGTCGATCTCGCGCCCGCCCGAGCGGACCTTGAAACGCCCGTCCTGCGGTACCCGGCGCTCGGCGATGTCGAGTTCCGCCATCACCTTGATGCGCGAGATGACCTGCTCCGCGAACTCGTTGCCCTGCGCGCTGCCGACGCGCACCAGCACGCCGTCGAGGCGGTACTTGATGACCAGCCCGCCGGGTATCGACTCGAGGTGGATGTCGCTCGCGAGCTGCTTCAAGCCATCGTAGAGGGTCGAATTGACCAATTTGACGACGGGACTCGCATCGGCGCTGATGCGCTTGAGCGAAAGGTCCTCGACTCCGTCCCCCTCACCACCCTCCTCGCGCGACTCGATCATCCCGGCCGCCCGGCGGACCTCGTCCTCGTGCCGCGCCAGGCAGGCCGCAAGATCGTCGTGGTCCACAAGCACCAGCGCATAGGCTTCGCTGAGACGCCCCCCCAAACCGTCGAGCAGATCGGTGTCGAAGGGATCGGCGATCGCCACCAGCAATCCGCCGTCTTCGTCGCGCAGCGCCACGCATTCGCGGCTCAGGGCCATCTCGAACGGAATGGCGTCGAAGTCGGGCTCCAGCGTCATCAGGCGCCCGTGCCCCATCGACGCAAGCCCGAGGGTGCGGGCCAGCCGTGCGACGCGAACGACGGGATCCGCTTCCAGCTTCGCAAGTCCGTCGACGACACGCTCGCCGCCGGCGACCACCGTCGCCATCTCAGCTGCGGTAAAAGGGGCGGCAGCAGGCTCCACCGTCAACGATTCGCTCATCGAATGCTCTCTGCAAGCATGAATATCGGAATGTACATGAGCACGACGATCAGGCCGATTGCGCAACCGATCAGCAGCATCAGCAGCGGACCGAACAGGCGCGTCAACCACTCTACCTGCCGCGCCGTATCCTCTTCGTGAAATTCCGCCGCGCGTGTCAGCATTTCACCCAGATTCCCGGCATGTTCGCCGACCTCCAGCATGCGCAATGCAACAGGCGTCGTCAGGCCGCGTGCCGCCAGCATCGAGGAGAAACTGCGCCCCTCGCGAATCGCAACGATCGCGGCCGCCAGACTCGCCTGGAGCGACGGCGAGAGCAGCCCCGACACCATGCCCAGCGCCGTCACGACCGGGATACCTCCCGAAAGCAGCATGCCCACGGTCCTGTAGAAGCGTGCGAGCTGGAACACCCGCATGCGCTCGCCAACGAACGGCATCCGCCACATGTAGCGCCCGACCGTCGCCCACAACGCGGGGCTGCGTACCACCAAGACCCCCGCCCCCAGGATCGCCAACACGATCACCCCGAGGAATACGGCGTGGCCCTCGACGAACTGCCCCCATTCGAGCAGCAGGCGGGACATCCACGGCAGATTGGTGCCCACGTTCTGGTAAATGTGCGAGAAACGCGGCACGACGTAGCCGAGCAGGAACAGCACCACCAAGCCACCCACGCCAACGAGCAGCAAAGGGTAGATGGCCGCGCTGATCAGCTTGTCGCGCAGGCGCTCACCGTCCTCCTGGTAAGCGATGTATCGCGCGATGGCCCGCTCCAGATCGCTGGTACGCTCTGCCGCGCGAATCAGTGCGACATACAGGGTCGGGAAGACCTGCGGCGCCGACTCGAGCGCACTCGACAGGCTGCGCCCCTCTCGCAACGCATCGCGGAGCCCCTGCAGCACCGACCTGATCGCCGGCCAACGCTCCTTCTCGGCGAGAGCAGAGATCGCCTCGGCAAGCGGAATACCTGCTCGCAGTAAAGCCAACAGCTGCTGATTGAACAGCAGCAGCGGGAATCGGCTGCGACCTCGGCCACGCTCCAGCGCCTTGAGCGAAAGTACGGACAAGCCCCGTGCCTCGGCCAACGCACGGACATCCGCCTCGCACCCGGCCTCAAGCTCGGTTTCGACGACCGATGCGTTCGCCCCGAGCGCCCTGACACGATAACGCATGGATCACCAATGAATCGTTAGCTGCATGCCCAGCATCCTCACGACGCCAGCACTCCCCCGCAGGGACCACGCCCCGCGCGGCGCGTATCCCGGCTGCATGGATAGTCTCTACGGACTGGTCTGCACCAACATTAGCATAGAAAGCATCACGAAATTCCTACATACTGGGCTACGTTCGTGGCATCGCTCCTCATAGCGGTCCGAAAGGACAGCAGGCGGCACCGAAAGTCCGGATGAGGTCCCATGAAAAGACCAACGCCATCACCTAACGACCCCGCTCGATTGCCGCAAACGGCCGACTGCGCACGTCGCTCGGGAACCCGGGCCAATGGCCGCGCGGGATTCGTCGCGACCGCCCTCGTCATGCTCTGCAGCAACGGACCGTGCTGGGCGGACCGCCTCTACGGCTATGCCGACGACCGCGGAGTGTTCAACTTCAGCGACGCACCCAGCGACCCCCGCCATCGCCTGATCCTGGAAATACGGCCGCCACGCCCGGTGACTGGCAGCACCGCAGCGCGAGCGGCTGCAACCAGTCTGCGCCGCAGTCCCGGACAGCTATCGCCCCTGATACGCGACGCCGCGAGGCAGAACCGCCTCGATCCGGCACTGGTAGAAGCCGTCGCCTTCGTCGAGAGCCGCTTCGACGAACGGGCCCGTTCACCCAAGGGCGCACTCGGCCTGATGCAGTTGATGCCCGGCACCGCAACCCGCTTCGGCGTCAGCGATCCCCTCGATGCACGCCAGAACCTTGCGGGCGGCGCCCGCTATCTGCGCGAATTGCTGGACCGCTTCGATTCGCTCCCGCTCGCCATCGCCGCGTACAACGCCGGCGAGGGAGCGGTGGAACGGTACGGCAAGTCGATACCGCCGTATGCGGAAACGACCTCCTACGTTCCGAAAGTATTGGCTCATTACTCGATCATTCGTAACCGCCCCCCGGGAGCAGGGTACGGATGGAATGCCACCGAGCTGCCGCCTGACACACGCGCAAGAGCGCGCTGCTGCTAGCCCATGACAGACGATCGGCATAGTGCGGCAACAAGCCGCCGAAGGCGCATTCTCTTCATCGCAGAGGCCGCGACGCTGGCTCACGTCGCTCGCCCCTATGCGCTCGCGCGCGGCCTCGACGCAGCCAAATGGGACGTGGTTTTCGCCTGCGCCGACAGTTATTTACAGTTGTTTCCGCAGTGGCCCTGGCCAAGAGAACCGATTCACTCGCTCCCCCCCCGAACATTCATGAATCGCCTGGCCCGGGGAAATCGACTTTACTCCCTTGCCGAATTGAAACGATATGCGGCGGACGATCTCCGCCTGCTCGACCGGGTCCGCCCCGACGTCGTCGTCGGAGACTTCCGTCTCTCGCTCTCCGCAAGTGCCCGCATCGCCCGCGTACCCTATGTCGCGCTGACCAATGCCTACTGGAGCCCCTACGCGTTGCATCGGCGCGTCCCCACCCCCAGTCTTCCGATGACCCGCTACGTCGGCGTCCCGATCGCGTCGACACTGTTCGCCCTGGCACGCCCGGTTGCCTTCGCCTGGCACGCATTGCCGCTCAACCTTCTGCGCAAGGGGTTCGGCCTGCCGGTACTGGGACTCGATCTGCGCCGCGTGTATACCGATGCGGACATCACGCTCTATGCCGACGTCCCCGAGCTTGTTCCCACCTGTCAGTTGCCGCCGAATCACCGGTACATCGGCCCGGTGGAGTGGGCGCCTTGCATCCCTGTCCCCGAACTGCCCGTGAGCACCCCCGACCGCCCGCTGATATACGTCACCTTGGGCAGTTCAGGGACCGGCGGGCTGCTTCCGACAATTCTCGACGCACTGGCGACTGTGGAGTGCCACGTCGCCGTGGCTACGGCAGGCACGCCACTTCCGCATCTTCCGCACAACGTCACGGCGGCGGACTACCTTCCCGGCGACAGACTTTGCGAGTCGGCGAGTCTTGTCATCTGCAACGGAGGCAGCCCGACGAGTCATCAGGCACTCGCCCGCGGGGTGCCAGTGCTGGGTATACCCTTTAATCTGGACCAGCACCTGAACATGGAGCACGTAGCAGCATCGGGAGCGGGGTTGTCACTCCGCCCCGAGCATGCCTGCGTAGCGAATGTGCGCAGCTTCGCTGTACGCCTGCTGCGCGACCACGGCTACAAGGACAAAGCCGAACGGTTGAGCCGAATCTTTGGCACGTACGATCCGGCGAGGGAACTGGAACGCGCAATCGGTTCACTGCCCTGAACCGTCCCGCGCCCGATCATGCGCCCAAAAAGTCGAACGGATACGCGATCGGATGCATAGCGGGCTACGTACCGCGTCGTCCGGTTTCGCGCGAGCGATTTCCCCCCCCCCCAAAAAAAAGTGCGCCCGTTCGGGCGCACCATTTTTGCCAACTTCCACGGCGCAGCTTACCGCCACATCTGCTTACTTGACCACCTTGTGCAGCTGGATATTACCGCCGGTCAAGTATCCGCGGACGGCATACATCGCATCGGCTTCCTCACACGCGGCTTCGGTCGGGCAGATGAAGAACTGATACACGTCCGCACACGAGGCACCACTTTCAGCGAATCCACCATCACCCTCCAGGTACCTCGGATCAGGCGTCGCGAGCGGGAGGTTCAAGTCTGCTGCAAGGAAATCCTCACAGGCCTTCTTGTCCTGCTGTTTGGCGCCGTTTCCTGGCTCGCCCGTATCCACCATGTCAACCCGGAAGTAGTAGCGCGCATCGCTCACGTTGTCAGTGTCGATGTCGGTACCGCCGTTAGCCTCAAGATACGTCTTCGCCGTGCTACTGAGCGTCCTGAACGAACCGGTTCCCTCGAAATCGATCTGCTTGAAGCTGGCATTCGCCGCCGCAGGCTGAATCGCTCCCTCGTCCTTGCATACCACCGCATCGATACGGGTGTTTTGCGGCGCGCTATGCGTACCAGCCCGGAACACGAAATCGCCCGCCGGCCCCTGGACCTGATGATGCGTATGCTCGCCGAACGGCCCACCGTCGTTCGGATTGGCCGTCGGAGCACCGACCTGACCGCCGAACGTGTAGCAGTTGTCGTCGTTATGCGGGTTGCTCGAGCAGATTTCCCCGAACTTCTTCAGGTCGATGTTGCCGTTCCTGTCGTTGCCGCCATACGTGACGCGACAGGTTCCGGGGATTTCCTGACCCGGTTCAAACGACTGGTTCGAGTCCGCCTGCAGTTCGAAGTTGAGATCGTTCGTCGCATTGCCGTCCCGCGCTCCATGAGGCCCACCATTTGTCGTGCCGATGTTCGCCAGCACGTTCGGCGCAGGACCCACAAACTCATTGGTATTGGGATCGAGATCTGCTGCATCGCCGACGAACCGTGCAGACGGATTGATCTGCCGATAAGGCGTAACGGTCGACGTATTGAAGAAGACCTTGAGGTTCGCCAACTGCGTCGGCGTCAAACCCGGGAAGTAGTCCTCGTCGGCGGTGACGATCACACCGGATAGCTGGGTGCTGCCGACGCCGGTAATCGTGGAAATGCCCGGATAATTATTGATACCGAAGAGATCGAGCGCCTGTATCGGCGCCCCGCCGGCGTAGTTGCCGATCGAACTGGTCACCACACCATAAAGAATACGCTTGCCGTTGTTGTAGTTTGTGCCGGCGAGCGCATTGTGGTCCGGAGTGCTGACCCACATCTCGAAGAAGTTCGGCAATGACGATCCGGCTGCAAACTCGAAGCCGGCCGGCCCGGCACCCGGTGCCGCCGGAGCCGTGACGTTCTCGGCAAACCCGGCGACGAAGGTGACCTCGATCCCGGACGGAAGAGAGATCGCAACGCCATCCTGATTGATGACCTTCGCGAGTTTGGCATGTGCCAACAGGTGCACCACGTCGCCGGCCGTCAAACCTCCCGACGGATTCCCTCCGACGGCAAGCGCACTGTTCTGCGTCCAGTCGAATGCCAGAACCGAAATCGGCAGCTTCGTCCCAGGACCATCCGGGTCGAAACTTATCGCCTCGGCGGCAAAGACCGGCAACGCTAGCGACGACACAGCCAGCGCGAGCGCGGTCCGGACAAAACACTTTCTGGGTTTCATGATGGCCTCCCGAACGCGGTTAAATTTGAAAACCCCCCTTGGTCGCGAACGCAAGGGCTCCTAAGCCCCAAGGGACACACTGATACAAGCACGAAACACACCACACAACAACTATGCGCATAAAATCATATACTTACCAAAACCAGGAGCCGCCAGAACGAATCACGCCGGGGAAAAATGTAAAAAATTCCGAACAAGCTCAGGCGCTCTGTCGCAGACATAAGTCACACCTATCCGCTCACAACAATCGCCTATCCGTGTTGCGATTCACACTCAACGCAAGCTTTCTAGCAACTGGGTAATTTCACCAAATTCGTCCTGAACGACCTGAAATTGAAACATCCGCCAGCCAACCGACTATCTAAGGAAGCGGCAGGCGGCCGATTCACATCGAAGCGGACCAAGTCGAGATCTCCGCACTCGTCTTACGAACGTGTCGGGAATTTTTACAACCCACCTTGAGCACCCCGATCCGATATCGCCCGTTTTTTCTTAACCACATGTTTTTTCAACACATATGAGCACCTGGCACAGCTCCTGCTAAAAGAGCTCAGGAGCGTCGTGGCGTCATCAGCTTCGATACCGTTGATCCACCTTGGCGGCACACTGGGAGAACGATCATGTGGGTGAAAAAATTAGTGGCAGCAGCTGTGCTCAGTGCGGCAGCGGGTCTTGCGCAGGCACAGGCCACGAGCTTCAGCTTCGACCCGAGCGGGTCCGGAACCGCAATAACTACCGAAGCGATGTCGCTCGACTGGGTACAGGGCAATGCACTGGCAATCACAGGGAATCCGGCCGGCGGCCTTGTCGATGGCCAGGAAATTACACTCCTGTATCAGGCCAACCTCGCGGACGTAAACAACGAAAATGGGGACTCGTTGTTCAGCAACGGGGACGGCGGATTCTTCTTTACCGCGGTCGCAGGTTTCAAAGAAGTCGTTCAGGTCGATGAGACCGACGGATCGCTGTCATTCGCAATGGCCGCAGATCAATCCAGCAGCTTCTTCTATATCTATGCGACGACATCCTCCGGCAACAACCTCGACGGCACGGGTTTCGCGACTGGCGCGGGTGGCGACGGCATCATCGGCACGGGAGACGACAACATCATCCTGGCCGGGTCATTGCTCTCGATCTCTGGCTCGAATTTCAGTGCGCCACTGGTGGACACCAACGGCGACGGCATCCCTGATGCCCCTGCGACCGCTAATTTCGACAACTTTGGCACCAATGACTACCCGGGCATCACGACGATCGTCGGAACCGGCTCAACCGACCTCTCGTGGCTGATCACCTTTGTCGATTCCAATTACTTCACCGACATGAACCTGCTGAACATGATCATCACCACCGCGATCAACTCCTCGCTGATCACACCGTTCCAGCAGATCAACCCGTCCGCGGAGTTCTCGATCGACGGCCTTGCCGATGGCGGTACGCTGGCCAACATCGGTACCTGCAACGGCTGCCTGCAGGGTGCAGAAGACTTGAACTTCCAGTTCCAGGCTGACGCGAACAGTTCGTTCGAGCGTCAGGCGGTACCGGAGCCGGGCAGCCTGGCATTGATCGGCATCGCCCTCGGCGCACTGGGCTTCATGCGCCGCCGCGCGCACACCGCCGCTTGAGAGGACGCGATCAGCGTTAGTTACCGCATCGCCAGCAGCCGACTCCGTAGGGGGGGAACTTCGTTCCCCCCCTACTTTTTTGCCTCAACGCGAATCGGACGTGCAGGAATTCCGCCCCAGCGCTCGCCGCGACGGATATGAGTACCTTTCTTGACGACCGCGCTCACCGCAACGATGGCATCGTCTTCGATGACAACCCCTGGCTGCACGACTGCTTTGGCACCGATTGTCACGTTGTTTCCGATCGTGATCGGTGCAAGTGCCAGGTCAGCACCCTCGACGGCATGGGCAAACAATACGGCGTCGTGTCCGATGATGCAGTTGTCACCGACCACTGTGAGCGGCGGATCGAGGATGACGCCTGCACTGTAGCTATTCTTCCCGAGCTTCGCACCAAGTGCGAGGTAAATCGCCCGCATGAGCGGCACCGGTATCGCCAGGCTGCGCGTAAGCGACTGGAACAACACGAGATAGAAGAGCAGATACACATGATATCGAAACTCCTCGCGCGAGCCCGGCACGACATACCCTTCACGAAGGGGAAAAAACAGCAGGAATGTGCGGTTGAGTGCAATTGCCCAGGCATAGATGAAGACGACACCTGCCGTGAACAGCACCACGCCACGAAAATCCCCGAGCGGCAAGCGCCCGAGAAGGAGCACCGTCGAGGCAATGCCGAGGGCGCAGGCGACCGAAAGCAGGACGAGAAAACACAACGTCTGGGCGAGCGAAATCTTGCGCATCAGAGCCTCCGGGAGAGTGCAGCGGGATGTCGGAAGCCTCAGGACCGCCCGGCGGGCGGCCGGAACATCTTTTCGACTTCGCCAATGACAAATCTGGGCGAAAACAAGCCCGCGAACAGGCGTTGTTTGAACGTCCCTCGCGCATTCAAGGCGACAGGCGTCTCCCGTTCGAGCGCCAAGAGTGAATCGCGCACGACTTCGGCGGGAATTCCCCGAGACGTGATGGCGCTCGGATAGGCACCGGCAACCTGATCGAACTCGCTTTCGGTCGCCCCCGGCACGAGGGTCTGAACGAGAATACCGCGACTGCTCAGTTCGCCAAACAAGGCGAGGCTGAAGTTCATCACGAACGCCTTCGATGCGGCATAGACAGCCATATATGGCACCGGCTGATAGGCTGCGGCGGAAGCGACATTGACGACGGCACTAGGCGCAGCCCGTTCCAGATCGGGAAGAAATACGCGCGTGAGTCCCACAAGACTGCAGACGTTCGCGTGCAGCATCGCCTGATAGTTCGCCGACGAGGAATCCTCGAATCGCCCCCAATGCCCGAAGGCGGCATTATTCACCAGCAGCCTGATGCCTATGCCCGCGTCGTTCACCCGTGCACGGATCAAATCGGGCGCTTCCGGCGTACCGAGATCCTGCACGATCACGACCGTGCGAATCCCGGAGTCTCGTTCAAGCTCCCTTGCGATATCGTCGAGCCGCGTCTTGCGCCGGGCAACCAGAATCAGGTTCACCCCCCGGGACGCGAGCTGAACACAATACTCGTGACCAATCCCCGACGATGCCCCAGTAACGAGCGCCCATTGGCCGCGCAGGTCGTCAAGCTTCATGCCGCCACCTTCGCCGCAGGCCTGCCCAGCAGGTGGTCTGCCACGCGCAAAGCATTGGCCGCTATCGTCAGTGCAGGATTGGTCCCGGCGCTGGAAGGAAAGAATGATGCATCCACGATATACAGGTTCCTCAGCTCATGGCACCGATTGTTCGCATCCAGCACGCTCGACCGGGGATCGTCACCAAACCGGCATGTGCCGCATGCGTGCGCGATTCTTTCATTATTCTCTGCCTGCTTGATAAGCAGATAACGCCACGGTGCTAACAGCGCCTTCATGCGAGACCGCATTGCGGCAATCCGTCGAGCCTCCGGCTTGCGTACGGTATATCTGATCGACACTGTCACAGGGGCGGCTCCGCTCGCCACGGATGGCGGGAGTACGCAGTTGTCCGGGTAGGGCAAGTCCTCGATCATCGTCGCAAGGATCGTTGCACGCGAGAAGATCCGATCCAGAACGGGTCGAACCACGGGCTTCACGACGCCAAAAGCCGCCGCGACAAAGGGGTGAACCGCATGGCGCAGGTCGCGCTGGAGATCATCCGCGATCATTGCGCCAGGAGGCAATTCGCCGAAAGACTGGACGGTGCCGAGCTTGCCCGTGTCCGTCTGGTAGAGATCGTTGAAGCCGAACTCCTTCGCGTTTCCGCCAGGCGCAGGTCTGGCACGCGGAAAAACCGCGTAGAGATCGATAAAATGCCGCATCAGGTTCTTACCGACGAGGCCCGAGCCGTTGCCCACTCCGTTCGGCCATGCTGCGGACTGCGACCGCAACAACAAGGACGGGGTCGACAGCGCACCGGCGGCCAGCACGACGACGCGCCCCGCGACCCGGAACTCCCGGCCACCGCGGGAGCAGACGAGGCCGGTCACCCGCTCGCGGTCCGCCTCCACTCTCACCACTTCACACTCATCCAGCAGATGCGCCCCATGACGCACGACAGCGGGCTCCAGACAGACTCGGGCGCTGTCGTTCTTGCAGTTGGCGCCACAGAGAAACCCTTGGCACCCCCTGCAGCCGGGGACGAATTCACAGGCGAGCGGCAATTGATAAGGATGCAGTCCCTGCCGGGCAAGACCGTCGGCAAGTTCGCGCGCAGCAGCCGACATCGGTGGAGATACCCCAACCCGCTCTCGAGGAGCCTCCCCCCGCAAGGGGTCGCCGCCTCCCCTCACTCGATACAAGCGCTCGGCAACTTCGTAGTAAGGCAAGAGATCTGCGTAGCCTATCGGCCACCGACCGGGAAGCGACGCCCCTATGGCCTCCGGATACTGCCCACCAGGCTCAAAATCGGCGGGAAAGAAGCGTTCGAGAACCATTCCGTACAAGGCGCTTGATCCGCCGGTACCCGCCCCGATGAACGGAACGAACTGCTTCGCCCTATCACCCGACAAATCGTTGATTACGCGAGGATAGCGCCCCCCCGAAAGCAATCGCTCGGAAACCGGCAGGGTCGACGCCACCGCGGACATCTCGGGATACCCGCCGCGCAGCGTCTTGAGGTCCGTCAGCGACGACTTCCCCATCTCGCAGAACAGCACGCTCCAACCCGCTGCCGCCAGTGCATGGCCGAGCGTAGCTCCCCCGGGCCCGGTACCGACGATCACGGCATCCCATTCACGACTGCTTGCAGCCGTCTCGTTCATTCGCAGTCTCTCCTCGGCGGATGCACTCGTACGCAGACAGCTTAGCCAATTGCCATTCCGTGACCTCAGACCTGCATCAGGTCCTGGAGGTCCTTGCGAAGCGATCGAGACCGCGGAGCGGGTCCGAAGCCGAGCCGGCAAAAAAATGCAAACGGAGCTTGTATGTCAGCCCCGACGATCGAATCAAAACGTCCCGCAAGCGACGCCACAGCACGATTCATTCCCGGGCTAGCAGACACCGGCTTCCCGGACTGGGCATACCACCGAAAGATCACCGGCGTCATCTGTGGCTGAAGGTACAGACCGAGGTCCGCGACCGTCAGCCACAGGCGCTGCATCGCAACCCCTGCCGCGACGCAATCGCCGAGCGACTTTGGCGATCTAAGCGGGCGCAACAGCACATGCGCCGAACACGCCATCGCCGGCAAGAAATCCAGTTGGATGCGCGGCGCGACGGTACCGAGCAGGTAACGGTTGAAGAACTCCACGCGCCCCCAACTCTGCATCACCCATCGCATCAGTCCGGCAGTCAGAGGATCGACGCCCACGGCCTCCTCGGGAATACGATCCTTGCTGAAGCGCGCGCCCCACTCGATGATTTTTTTGTGCACAGCGTAGGCTTCCGGGCAGGTCAGGCGGACCTGCGCGTTGCCCCACAGGAGCTTTGCGACCGCAAATCGCTCCGCAAACGACTCGAAAAACTGCACCTGAAACCCATGACCAGGCGCCCCGGCGAGGCGCTCGCGCTGCGCGTCCGTGAGCGGCGTAGTGCGCATCGGCCGGCGCTGGACGACCCGTGTCTTGATATGCGGCAACAGCGGGTCAGGCGCGAGCCCGGGCGCCTCCTGCAGCTTGACGTCGTAGATCGGCGCCGTGTCGGGGCATCCGGGACGGATCGTCCATCGTGCCTCCAGTCCGAATCCCGTCGCAGCGATCCGTAGCGTCTCGAGCAGAGCCCCGTGCGCCATGTGGCTCGGATGGCCATCAAAGTCGTACAGGCACCAGTCGCGCGTATCGAAGCCGTGGATTGCGATGTGGTCGTCCGAAACGATCTCGAATCGCCACGGCTGGGTGTTGTCCCCGCTCGGCGCCCAACGGGCGAGGTCGAGAATCTTCAGCAGCGTTTCACGCTCAGCCACCGTTCGCCCCCTGATCGCGCATCCGGCGCAACTGCTTGCGGGCAATCCACAGTCCCAGTCGCTGCAGCGGGTTCCGATTGCCGCCCGGGCGCCAGGTGCGGACCATCCGGTTCCTGTACGAGTCGAACTGGTAGCCCCATGGCGCGGCAAGGACCCTGCCCCGTCCGAGGAGGATCTTCAGCGACTCCGCAGCGGTGGCGCCGGCGCACAACTGGCACGCGATGATGGTAGAGGGGCCGCGCCGCTCGGCGAGATTCACCCGCGAAGGATCGGCGAGGTATGAGCGCTGGAGCATACCGGGCGACAGCCCCAGCAGGAAACGGATCGACATCTCCTCCTCGTCGCATCCGTCGAGGCAGAAATAGTCCTCAAAGCTCATCTGCCCGGGCAGGAACACCAGCACGGCGGTCCCCATCCCGAGTGGCGCCGCGGTCACGGCGGGAATTCCCAGGCGGTGGCATGCCGCAAAGGTCGCCCGCCGAATGCCGAAGGAAAAAAAATCCAGGCCGTCGACGTACAGATCCACATCCTTGAGGAACTCATCGAGATTGGCATCCGACAAACCGGCGGCGAAGCGACGGACATCGAGTTCGGGGTTGATATCGAGCGCCATCTCCGCCAGTACATCGACCTTCGGCCGCCCGACCGAGGACATCATCGCGCCGGCCTGGCGATTGAAGTTGACGAGATCAAAGGTGTCGAAGTCGGCGACGTTGAACGCCCCGATGCCGAGCCGGGCAAGAGTCAGCAGATGAACACCGCCGACCCCGCCCATCCCGGCGATCGCGATGCGCTTGCCACGCAATACGGACTGCTCGTCAGTGGTCACCCAACCGATATTGCGAGCGAACGCGGCATCGTAATCAAATAATGTACCTACCATACACCCTCTCCGTACTCGTCATTCATCATAGTGAATTCGCACGGTGAGAGAAACCGCGAAAAAGACCTATCTGCGGACCTGCTCGCGGATTTTTCCACACCCCGCGTACGCGCAAGTTGGACTATGATTACGCGGTGAGAGTCACTGCACCGAAGTGCTGCAGGGGACGCTCATTGCCCGCATCCTGACGTCGCCCGGTAATCCGGTCACGTTACCGTCCCCCGACAAGGAGATCGCGTTGCTCCTGTTCGACCGATTCAATCTCGGCCACGGATTCAGGAAGTACTTCGAGATCCATCCGGCAACCGACGACGCGCTGCGCGACTCGGTGTATCGCATTCGGCACGAGGTGTATTGCGAGGAACTCGGCTTCGAGCCGGTGCGTCCGGATCGTCGTGAAACCGACGAGTACGATGTACACAGTGTGCATTGCCTTTTGCGCACCAGCACCGAGCCGTCGAGGCCGGTTGGCTGCACGCGCGTCGTGCTCGCGCGACCCGACGATCCCGATTTCCCGCTTCCGTTCGAGCGCACGTGCGCTGCGACACTGGACCGCTCGATCGTCGATCCGGCCCGCCTGCCGCGCGACACGATCGCCGAGGTTTCCCGCTTGGCGGTACGGTCGAGC
The DNA here is from genome assembly GCF_900156155.1 of Aromatoleum tolulyticum. GTDB lineage: Bacteria > Pseudomonadota > Gammaproteobacteria > Burkholderiales > Rhodocyclaceae > Aromatoleum > Aromatoleum tolulyticum. The sequence continues at coordinate 23,963 of NZ_FTMD01000008.1, read as the reverse complement.
TATCGCCGCCGCCGCGGCGAATCACCGGCCGACGCACCCATCCACGACGAGGACTTCGGCACCACGATCCATCCGCGCTTCCCGTACATTCCCATCGGCCTGTACCTGGGCGCAATCGCTCTTGCCGAGCGCGCCGGAATCGAAACCCTATTCATCCTCACCGAACCGCGTCTGGCCTCGCATTTTGCGAAGCTCGGCGTCGATGTCCGCCAGATCGGCGGACCTGTCGAACATCGGGGCATCCGTATTCCGTCGATGATGGACGTTCAAGGCATCATCAAGGGCATGCGTTTTCTGCTCAAACCGATGTGGCGGACGATTCACGACGAGATCGAAGCCGCCTACGAAGGAGTGGCCCAGGCGGGACGCCCGACCTGAAGAAGCCCTGTGCCGAGGTGGCACCCGCCGTCACGGAAAGGTCCTTCCCCTGACTGCGTGCAAAAAAAACGCGCCTCGCGGCGCGTTTTTTCTCACAAAGCCCGGACTCAACCCGCCAGAGCGACCTTGATCTGATCCAGCGTGCTCGGATCGTCAATGGTCGTCAGGTCGCCAGCGTCACGGCCTTCCGCCAGCGCCTGGATGGAGCGGCGCAGCATCTTGCCGGAACGCGTCTTCGGCAGGCCCGAGATGAAATGCACGCGGGCCGGACGGGCGATCGCACCGAGGAGGTTGTCGACGGTCTTCATGACCTCCTTCTCGAGCGCGGCACGCTTCTCGGCATTATCGACGCGCGAGGCGTCCTTGACCACCGCAAAGGCCATCGGCATCTGGCCCTTGAGCTGGTCGGCCACACCGACGACGGCGACCTCGGCGATCGCCGAATGGGCCTGGATGGCTTCCTCGATCTCGCGGGTGCCGAGACGATGACCAGCGACGTTGATCACGTCGTCCATGCGCCCGAGGATGGTGTGATAGCCGTCGGCGTCCTTGATACCCCAGTCGGACGACGAGAAGATCACCGGATCCTTGAACAACGTGAAGTAGGTGCTGACGAAACGGTCGTCTTGCCCCCACACGGTCGACAGGCAACCCGGCGGCAACGGCGGCACGACACCGACGATGCCCTTCTCATCGGCCCCGCACTCGGTCCCGTCTTCGCGGAAGATGCGCAGGTCGTAGCCATATACGGGGAAGCTCGGCGAGCCGTACTTGATCGGCGTCTTCTCGATGCCGCGGATCGCCGAGAGCATCGGCCAGCCCGTCTCGGTCTGCCAGTAATTGTCGATGACCGGAATGCCCAGCTCGTCCATGATCCACTTGTGCGTGGTTTCGTCGAGCGGCTCGCCGGCGAGGAACAGGTGCTTGAGCGAGGACAGGTCGTACTTCTTGAGGAAGGCCGGATCCTGTTTTTTCAGCACGCGTACGGCGGTCGGTGCCGAGAACATCACCGTGACCTTGTACTTTTCGACGATCTGCCACCAGATGCCGGCATCCGGGCGCAGCGGCGTGCCTTCGTACATGATCGTGGCCATGCCGGCGAGCAGCGGGCCGTAGATGATGTAGCTGTGGCCGACGACCCAGCCGATGTCGGAGGTCGAGAACATCGTCTCGCCCGCATCGCCGGTGAAGATGTGCTTCATCGACGCGGCGAGTGCGACGGCATAGCCGCCGGTGTCGCGCTGGACGCCCTTCGGCTTGCCGGTCGTACCGGACGTGTAAAGGATGTAGCTCGGCTCGGACGACTCCAGCCAGATCACCGGAACCTTCGCGTCCATGTGCCTGGCGCGCAGTTCGCCGTAGTCGACATCGCGGCCGGCAACCTTCGGGAAGCCCTTGTCCAGGCCGCGATCGACGATCAGGACCTTCTGCGGCGGGAACTCGGCCAGCTTGCAGGCCTCGTCGACGAGGTGCTTGTACGGCACCGGCTTGCCGTTGCGCATGCCGGCGTCGGAGCTCACCATCAGCACCGGCTTGGCGTCGTCGATGCGGGTCGCCAGCGAACCGGCGGCAAAGCCGCCGAACACCACCGAGTGGATCGCGCCGATGCGCGCGCAGGCGAGCATCGCGAACGCCGCTTCGGCGATCATCGGCATGTAGATCAGTACGCGATCGCCCTTCTTGACGCCGAGGTCCTGGTAGATCGCCGCCATGCGCTCGACTTCGCGCTGCAGTTCGGCGAACGAATAGACCTTCTCTTCGTCGGTTTCGGTCGAAATGTAGACCAGCGCGCGGTCGTTCGGACGGATCGCGGCATGGCGGTCTACGGCATTGAAACAAAGGTTGGTTTCCCCCCCCTTGAACCACTTCACGAACGGCGGATTGGAAAAATCGCAGATCTGCTCTGCGGGCTTGTTCCAGTCGATGAGCCCGGCCTGCTCGGCCCAGAACTCGTCGCGCTTTTCGATGGAACGGCGGTGGAACTCCTTGTACGCGGTCATAAGCTTCCTCTCCCTACTTTGATCCCTGCACTTCTTGCTTTAGATATGCGTTCCGGCACCGCCGGCCCCTTTCCTCCAAGGGACAGCGGCGCCACCTTTCACAGCTTTGTTGTTATTGATTTTTTCCCGGGGCAGCTGCTCAAGCCTTCTGCGTGCCTTGCGTGCCGGCCCCAGAGGCGGAATTGTAGTTACTAAGGCGGTCCAGCGGAATCCCGCAACCGAGGCGGGCCTCGATCAGCTGCAGCAGCGGCATCAACGCGGCGACCGCTGCCGGCAGCTGCGCGTCGATCTCCGCAGCGTCTCCGGCGCGGATCTGGCCGAGCAGCTGGTCGATGCTCACGACCTGCCTGAGCAGCCGATCGACGGACTCCTGGGTGACCTCGCCCTGGTCGCCCACCACACGGTTTCCGCCTGCCTGCCGTCCCGCCTGGGCACGCTTCACGGCCATGCCGATCAGCTCGCTGACGCTTTGCGCCTCGTCGACGGACGAGCTTGCAACGCCTATCGTCACGCTGATGCGGATGCGATCCTCGCGGTAGGTCATCACCAGCTTTTCCATCGCCTGCTGCATGCGCAAGGCGAAGGCGCAGACACCCCCGAGATCGGTACTGGGCGACAACACGACGAACTGCGAGGGCGCGATCTGGGTGACGGTGTCCTCCTTGCGCACGCGCGTCGCGAGGATGCCCGACAGCTTGCGCCCGACGAGCTGGGCGACGTGGGCGCCGTAGGTCGTGATCAGCTGGTCGTAGCGATCGATCTCGACGAGCATCGCGCTGAGGTCAGCCTGATGCCGGCGGGCCAGTGCCAGCTCCTGCTCCCCGCGCCAGTTCATGTACGACTCGGTGACGAGTCCCGACACGGGGTCGACCGGGCTCTGCTTGGCCAGTGCAGCCCTGCTCTCCTCCAGTTCGCGCCGCGTCTGGGCAAGACGCGTCAGGGAGTCGAGGCGCGCCAGAAGCTCGGTCGCACCGATGCCCTTGGTGATGAAATCGTTGGCCCCCAGTTGGCGCGCGCGTTCGCGCACCGCATCGTCTTCCTCGCCGGAAATGACGATCACCGGGAGCTCCTGGACACGCGACAGCTTGGAGGACCGGATGCGTTGGAGCAGCCCGTAACCGTCGAGCTGGGGCATCCCGATGTCGCTGAGGACGAGTTGGATCGACGGGTCTACGAGCAATGCCTGCCAGCCGGCTTCGCCGTCGGCCTCCTCGCGGAATTCGAAGCGCCCGCGGATAAGTTTGACGATGGAGGCCCGCACCATGCGCGAGTCGTCGACGATCAGCACCTTGGGTAGCGGCTGATTTTCCTGTTCGCTCATGGCCGGAATCTCCCCTTGCCGCTTCAGGCGCCGATCCGCACGACCGTACGCCCCTTGATCGCGCCCTTGATATACGCGTCGAAGGCGTCCGGCAGCTCGTCGAGCGCGATGGTGCGCGTCACGGCTGCAAGATGGCGCGGCTTAAGGTCGGTCGCGAGACGATCCCACACACGCTGACGGATGGGGAAGCCGATGTAGCCCGAGTCGATGCCGAGCAGGCTCACGCCGCGCAGGATGAAGGGGAACACCGTCGTATTCAGGTTGAAGCTCGCCGCATTGCCGATGCTCGCGACGGTGCCGGCCTGCTTCATCGTCGCCAGCACCCAGTGCAGGATCTGCCCGCCGACATTATCGACCGCGCCAGCCCACTGGGCGCCTTCGAGCGGACGCACCTTGTCGAGGTCGATCGTGCTGCGCAGTTTCACTTCCGCCGCGCCGAGCATCTTCAGATAGTCGCTTTCGACTTCCTTCCCCGTGAGCGCGACGACGTGGTAGCCGAGCCGCGCAAGCATGTCGATGGCGAGGCCGCCTACGCCGCCGGTGGCGCCGGTCACGATGACCGGCCCGTTGGCCGGAGCAAGGCCGTTGTCCTCCATGCGCACGATGCCCAGTGCCGCCGTAAACCCGGCGGTGCCCAGCGCCATCGACTCGAACAGGTCCAGGCCCCGCGGCAGGGGCACGACCCAGCCCGCCGGCACGCGGGCGTATTCGGCATACCCGCCGTGATGCGCCACGCCGATGTCGAAACTGGTGGCGATGACCTTATCGCCGGGTTTGAAGCGTGCATCGGCGCTCTCGACGACCTCGCCGCTCATGTCGATGCCGCCGACGCAAGGGAAGCGGCGGATGATCTTGCCGGCACCGGTCGCGGCGAGGGCATCCTTGTAGTTGATGCTGGAGTAATGGACGCGGATCAGGACTTCGCCTGCATCCAGATTCGCCGCGTCGAGGGTTGCCATCCCGCTGACGATCTTCTTGTTCTCGTCCTGATCGATCAGAAAAGCCTTGAAGGGTGTATTCACTTGCGCTCTACTCCTCTCTCGTCGGGACGCGACACCGTGCCGCGCTTTTTGCGCCGATTATAGCCAAATAGCCGCACGCCACCCCGGCAAATGGCATCCGCTCTTCATTTCGCCCGCTCGGCTGCCGATAATTCCGACATCAGCCTGGACCCGACGCTCATGGCCTTCATCGACACCCCGCTCGCATCGGTCGACGCCTATGTCGAATTCGTGTCGGCACGGGATGTGCCCGTGCTGCGCCGGACCGTCAGGGAATTCGAGATCCTCGCGGCGCGCGACTCGACAGGCGCCAGGCACGTGGCGGCCGCCGTGCTAGCGGATCCGTTGATGACGATGAAGCTGCTGACGACGCTGCAGGCCCGGCGCGGCGCCCGGCAGAATCACGACATCACGACCGTAGAGCGGGCGATCATGATGATGGGGCTGACGCCGTTCTTCGAAACCTTCTCCGGCATGAGCACGGTGGAAGAGCGCCTCGCCGAGCATCCGCAGGCACTGGTCGGCGTGCTCAAGACCATCGGCCGCGCGCGCCGCGCGGCGCACTTCGCGCGCGACTGGGCCATTCTCCGCCACGACCTCGATGTCGACGAGATCATGGTAGCGGCGTTGCTCGCCGACGCCGTCGAGATCATGTGCTGGACCTTCGCACCGGTGATGACCCTGCGGGTATTCGAAATGCAGCGCGCAAACCGCTGGTTGCGGCGCAGCGAGGCGCAACGCACCGTTTTCGGCGCCACCGCGCTGGAGATTCAGGAAGCGCTGGTGCGCGCCTGGAACCTGCCCGAACTGCTCATCACTCTGATGGATGCGGACCAGGCGGACAATCCGCGCGTGCGCAACGTGCGGCTGGCGGCCGACCTCGCGCGGCACCTGCAGACGGGCTGGGACAACGACGCCCTTCCCGACGACATCGCGGAAGTCGGCAAGCTTGTCCACATGAGCCTGGAACAGCTGCTTGCACGCCTTGGCACCCCCGCCGAGGAGCTCCACCGCTTCTTCCCGCCGGCGACCTGAGTCGCCCGCGTACCAACGACACCGCCGGCTTGCCGCAAATTGCGTATATCATGCTGCGGCAACAAGGGGAGATAGAACTATGAGCATGTCCGCTGCCGTCGCGCTGGGCGCATTGGTCATTGCCCTGCTGTATGCGATCGTCGTCTATAACGGCCTCGTTCGGCTCAAGCACAACATCGCCAAGGCATGGGCGAACATCGACGTGCTGTTGAAGCAACGCCACGACGAACTGCCCAAACTGGTCGAAGTCTGCAAACAATACAAGCAGTTCGAGCAGGAAACGCTGCAGCGGGTCACCGAAGCGCGCGCGCGCGTCGCCAGCGCGCGCGAACATCAGGACATCGCCGCGCTCGGCAAGGCGGAAGGGATGCTGCGGACCGGCTTGGGGCAGATCTTCGCGGTCGCCGAAGCCTATCCCGAACTGCGCGCCAACGAACATTTCATGCAGTTGCAGACGCGCATCACGGCCCTGGAAAACGGTATCGCCGACCGCCGCGAGTGGTACAACGAATCGGTCAATCTGCTCAACGTCCGCATCGAGCAATTCCCCGATGTCTTCGTCGCCCGCATGTTCCAGTTCGAGGCCAAGCCCCTGCTGGAATTCGCAAGCGCCGAAAAGTCGGACGTCGACCTGAAGGCCCTGTTCAGCACCTGACCGGACGGCCAGTCGCCGTATGCTGACCCGCCTGCGCCGCGACATCGCGCACGTCACACTGCCGACGCTGCAGTTCTTCACCGTCGCGATCATGCTCAAGGCCGCACCCGGCAAGGGGTGGGGTCTCGGAATCGGTGTTCTCGCCGCCAGCGGACTCGCCGGCTGGCTGCGCTCGCTCGGAACGGCGCGCGCAATCTCCGACACTCCGACCTCGCGCATCGCTTCCGCAGCCCAGGGCTACGTCGAACTGACCGGCCGCGGCCGCCCCGTCGATGGAACCCCCCTGCTGTCGCCGGTAAACGGGCTCCCCGTGCTCTGGTATCGCGTGGAGACAGAACGCCGGCAGAGCGACGGCAAATGGCGCCATGTCTCCACCTACGAGAGTGACGCGTCGTTCCTGCTCGATGACGGCAGCGGCGTATGCGCGGTGGATCCCGAAGGCGCCGACATGATGGTCAGCCGCAAGGAGACCTACACACAGGGCGATACGCGACACACGCAATGGTGCCTGATCAACCAGGACCGCATCTACGTGCTCGGAGAATTCGCCACGCTCGGCAGCGTCGCCCCCGATTTCGACATCGGGCGCCAGACGCGCGACCTGCTGGATCACTGGAAATCGGACCGCAAACGCCTGCTCGAACGCTTCGACCTCGACGGCGACGGCGAAATCGATCTCCGCGAATGGGAGCTGGCGCGAAGCCAGGCCCGCCGCGAAGTGACGAAACTGCGCGACGAGGTCCTCTCGGCCCCGGAAGCGCATGTCGTGCGCAAACCCGCATCGAAGTCGCTGTTCCTCGTTTCCGACCTCGACCCGCACCGGCTCGCCACGCGCTATCGCTGGTGGTCGATGTATCACATCGCCGTATTCCTGGCGTCCGCCGCCGGCGCGGCGGCCTGGTTCAACAACGTCGGCGGCCTTGCCCGCTGAGTGCCGACGTCAGCCGGCGCGACTCTCCAGCGCCTCCCAGCGCGCCAGCGCATTGTCGATTTCCGTGTCGAGCTCCTCCAGACGCCCCTTGATGCGCGCCACCTCCTGTGGCGCCTGCTGATAAAGCGCCGGGTCGGCCATCCTTGCATGCAATGCCGTCTGCTCAGCCTCGAGCGCGGCAATGCGGTCCGGCAAGGACTCCAGCTCGCGCTTTTCGTTGAACGACAATTTCCCGCCTTTCGCGGCCGCTGGCTTGGGCGCGGCCGGCGCAACCGGTTTCGGTGCCGCCGCCCTCGACATTTCGGCCTCGCGCTCCGCCGCGGCCTGCTTCACCCGCTGCCAGTCCGCATAACCGCCGGCGTACTCGCCCCAACGCCCGTCACCCTCGGCAGCGATCACCTGGGTCACGACGTTGTCCAGGAACGCCCGATCGTGGCTCACGAGGAAGAGCGTGCCGTCGTAGTCCGCCAGCAGCTCCTCGAGCAGGTCGAGCGTCTCGATATCGAGGTCGTTGGTCGGTTCGTCCAGCACCAGCACGTTCGCGGGCCGTGCGAACAGCCGTGCGAGGAGCAGCCGGTTGCGTTCGCCGCCCGACAAGGACTTCACCGGCGAGCGTGCGCGCTGCGGCGCGAACAGGAAATCGCCGAGATATCCGATCACATGCTTGCGCTCGCCCCCGATCTCGACAAAGTCCGATCCCGGGCTGATCACCTCGGTCAACGGCAGTTCCGGGTCGAGCTGGGCGCGCAGCTGGTCGAAATAGGCGACTGTCTGGCGCGTGCCGCGGCGCACGGTGCCCGAATCCGGAGCGATCTCGCCGAGGATGAGCTTGAGCAGCGTGGTCTTCCCCGCTCCGTTCGGGCCGATCAGGCCGACACGGTCGCCGCGCATGATGCGCGTCGAAAAATCGCGCACCACCACGCGGTCGCCGAAGCGCTTGGTCACGTCGGTCAGTTCCGCGACCATCTGGCCGCTCTGCTCGCCCTTCTCCACCGCGAGCTTGACGTTCCCCAGACGGTCGCGCCGGGCAGCGCGGTCGCGCCGCAACGCCTCGAGCCGTCGCACGCGCCCTTCATTGCGCGTGCGGCGGGCCTCGACGCCCTTGCGTATCCACACCTCCTCCTGCGCCAGGACCTTGTCGAAGCGCGCGCTGGCTTTCGCCTCGGCCTCCAGTTCTTCGACCTTGCGCCGCTGGTAGTCGCCGAATTTACCCGGGTAGCTGCTCAGCTTCCCGCGATCGAGCTCGATGATGCGCGTTGCAATGTTGTCGAGGAACACCCGGTCGTGGGTGATCACGACGACTGCGCCACGGAACTCCCGGATCAGCGATTCGAGCCAGACGATGCCGTCGAGGTCAAGATGGTTGGTCGGTTCGTCGAGCAACAACAGATCCGGCTCCAAGACCAACGCCCGGGCCAGGGCCACCCGCTTGACCCCGCCGCCCGAAAGGCTGGACACCAGCGCATCGCCCGGAAGCGCAAGGCGGACGATGATCTCGTCGACGCGCTGGTTCAGCCGCCACGCGTCGGTCGCATCCACCTCGTGCTGCAGGGCGTCGAGCCGCGCCAAGGCCTCCGTGCTCGCGGACTCGGCCACGGCATGCATCGCATCGTGATAATCGACGAGCAGGCGCGCCGCCTCGCCCAAGCCGTCCGCGATCGTCGCGAACACGTCGCGATCGCGGGGAAAGTCCGCTTCCTGGGGCACATAGGCGACCTTGAGGCCGGACTGACGCCACACCGTGCCGTCATCCAGCGTCGCCTGGCCGGCCAGCGCCTTCAACAGACTGGACTTGCCCGAACCATTGCGGCCGATCAGCGCAACCCTTTCCCCCGCATCGAGCTGAAACTCGGCACGGTCGAGCAGATCGACGTGACCATAGGCAAGGCAAGCGTTGTCGACGGAAAGGAGCGGCATGGGATGTTACTCGCGGTAAAGGATTCGCATTTTAGCGGTCTGTTAAGATGCCAGGCTCACCCGATTTTTGCGCACTGCAACATCGGCTGACAGCGACCACACGAATGGAGACCGGATGGATCGACTGCTGGAACGCCTGGATACCCCCGAATGCGACGAACTCGCACAGTGGAAAGACCTGATCGGCCAGCTGCGCCCGCCCAGGGCCGGCGACGCCGCGGGCGCTGAATTCCGGCTACGGCAGCTCATCGCTACGCTCAAGACGCGTCCGGACCTGCGCCGACGCCTGAACTCGGCGTTCCGCAGGCTGTTCCGCGAACGCAAGCAGGTATCGCTCTACGCTTCGTCCGGCTTGTTACCCTCGACCGGATTCTTTTCCGAAACGGCGCGACGCCTCACCGGACGGCTGCTGCCCGACTACCTCGACACCGCGTACATGAAGGACGTGCTCGCCGTCCTGTTATGGCGCAACGACGACGAAGTGTGGGTCAACGCCATCTCCGATGAACTGTGGTGCGAGCTGATCTGCACCGTCCTCGGGGACGAAGCGCCGGCGTCTGAGGCCGACAGCCGCGCCTTGCCCGAAGCGATCGCGGAGATCCTCGAGGCCCTCCGCGTGCTCTCCTATCACGCCAGCGCGATCGGCCTCGACCCCGAGTTCATCCGCATCGACCCCGAACTCGAGGAACACGAATCGGCCTTTCTCGCGCAAAACGCCGAACTGGTCGCCTACATCCGCAATTACGCACAGTGGTGGGAAACACCGACGACGCTCGTGGAGGACGAACGGCACGTCCAGGTCATGCTGGACCAATGCGAGGAAGCCCTGCTGCGCATCCGCCGGCGCGCGGCGAAGCTCGGCACCAGCCTCACCCTGACCTTCAAGCTCGAGCGCCTGCGCCAGCACCTCCGACGCATCGGCCGCCTGCTGCGCCTGCTTGCAGGGTTGCGGCAACGCCGCATGCTCGCGGACGTGGCCCCCGAGATCGTCGATCTGTTCAAGGAGCTTGTCCGCTCCGAATGCCGCAAACACCGCCTCTCCGACTATGTCGGCAAGAACGTGGAACTGCTTTCGCTGCGCATGACCGAGAGCGCAGGCAAGACCGGCGAACGCTACATCACGACCACCCGCCGCGAGTACTTCGGCATGCTGCAGTCCGCCGCATTCGGCGGACTGATCATCGCCTGCATGGCCGCCTTCAAGCTCGTGCTCGCAACGCTCGGCCACGCGCCGCTCACGTCCGCTCTGAGCTTCTGCCTGAACTACGGTATCGGCTTCGTCATCATCCACATCATCGGCGGCACCGTTGCCACCAAGCAGCCGGCCATGACGGCCAACGCGATCGCCGCATCAATCGGCGAGACGCAAGGGAAGAGCCGGGATCTCGACAACCTGGTCGACCTGATTGCCCGAACGGTGCGCAGCCAGCTTGCTGCAATTGTCGGCAACGTCGGTGTGGCGATCCCCGCCGCGATGGTGATCGCACTGATCGTTCACGCCACCACCGGCACCCATTTCGTGTCGCCGGAAAAGGCGCATGCGCTGCAGGACGAGATCGATCCGGCCGGGGGCGCCCTGTTCTTCGCCGCAATCGCCGGCGTCTGCCTCTTCCTCTCCGGTCTCATCGCCGGCTATTACGACAACCTTTGCGCCTATGCACGCATTCCGGAGCGTCTCCTGCAGCTGCGATGGCCGCGTCGCCTTCTCGGCGCACAACGCATGGAACGCATCGCCCGCTACGTCGAGAACAACCTCGGAGCGCTCGCCGGCAACTTCTTTTTCGGTTTCCTGCTCGGCGGCGTCACTGCAGTGGGCGTACTGTTCGGCCTCCCCCTCGACATCCGCCATATCGCCTTCTCGTCCGCCTATGTCGGATTCGCCAGCGCAGGCCTCGATTTCGCGCCGGGTTGGCAGGCTGCCGCCCTCGCCGCGTGCGGCATCGCGCTGATCGGCCTCACCAATCTGGGCGTCAGTTTCTCCCTCACGCTGTACGTGGCAATGCGTGCGCGCCGAATCACCTTCGCGCAGGGCCGCACCCTCGTGTGGATGACCCTGCGACGCTTCGTCTCCAGCCCTCGCGACTTCCTGTTTCCGCCACGCAACGGGCGTCCCGACATGACGCCCGGACCCGATATCGAGCCGAAGCCTCACAATGCGATTGATCCCTGAACGCCCATACGGTTACGCACCGCGCTTGGTGCGCGACGCGCAACCGGATAGAATTGCGCGCCCCTCCCCGTAGTTCAATGGATAGAACGAGCGCCTCCTAAGCGCTAGATGTGAGTTCGATTCTCGCCGGGGGGACCACCATCACCGGACATCCATCAACAGGGCGCGCAGGTGTGAAACGGGAATCGCATAGGTAATTCCCGACGGGGCGCTCAATGCGTTCTCCTTCGTGCCTTTCACGAAGACCATATTGATGATGCCCAGCACTTCCCCGCTGTCCGGATCGAACAACGGGCTGCCGCTATTGCCCGGATATGCCGTTGCATCGAGCTGATAGACGCGAAGCTTTTCCCCTGAGAGTCGACGGATCAATGCCGGGTTGAGCTGGCGGGAATTCGCCTGCGGTATCCCGATCGGGGTTACTGCTGCGACGATACCCCGGTGCGTGACTGGCGTGAGTCCCAGTGCGCTGCCGATCGGGAACCCCATGAATGCGATCGGCTGCCCCTCGGCAGCGAAATTTGCCTCGGCGAGCGGCAAGGCGGGCAAAGGCTCGCCGTCGAGCCGCAGAAGTGCAAGATCGGTATTCGGATCGACCGCCGCCTTCGCAACCCTGCGGATGGCGCTTTGCGGGGCCCCCGGCACGACGACGACCAGGGACTCCAACTGATCATCCGAAACCGGCACCGATACGACATGCGCATTGGTCGCGACGAGGCGACCACTTCCGACCGCGAATCCCGTGCCAAGGAATCGGAATTGCGGCGAGCGGGCCCGCTGAAACGTTCCCACGGCAACCACCGAGGGCTTCAGTCGCGGCAGCACTTCGACGAGACCCGCTACCGCCGGGCGCGGAACAGGAATGGCAACGCAGAGCACGACAAGCCACATCCACGCACCACGCAACGCCGGACACCAACCTCCTTTCACGAGCCTCCCCCGCGCTCACTTACCAGCTGCAACGCAGGAGCGACCGGGCTCGGCTCCGTGATACGGCTGTCGTATGCATGCTTTCGCCGTTGCATGAACGCCAGGATACGTGCAACGTAGGCCTGCGTTTCGGCGTATGGCGGCACTCCTCGATAGCGATCGACGGCATGCTCGCCAGCGTTGTATCCGGCTGCAGCCATGGCGATGTCCCCGCGAAAATAGGCCAGGAGCCAACGCAGATACGCCAGACCGCCCCGGATATTGTCCTCGGGATCGAAGGGTTTTCGTACGTTGAAGCGCGCCGCGGTATCCGGGATCAGTTGCATCACTCCCATCGCATTCTTCGGCGAGACAACGTCCGCATCGAGGTTCGACTCGGTCAGGGCGATTGCGAGCGCGAGTCTCGGGCTGATCGCGTATTCGGCGGAGAGATCGACCACGAGTCGCGCCAGTTGCTTGCGCTGCGCCGACAGTGCCGCGATGTGCGCTTCGGCGCTCCACCCCGGATCCAGTGATTCGTCCGGAGGCGGCTGCAGACAGTCGGGCACGGCCCCCACATAATCGCCGGTGTAGCGGCGCATCTGATCCGCCTGCGGATGTCCGAAAAACGCCGCCATCGCGAACAGAGTCCCGGCATAGGCATCGTTGCGCTCCAGGCCTCGTCCGTTGGCGTACATCCAACCGAGCGCATACATCGCGTCGACGTTGCCCAGACGTGCAGACTCGCAGTACAGCGCGGCAGCCCTTGCAGGTTCTCGAGCCACGCCCTCACCGTGCTCATGGGCAACGGCAACCCCCGCCAAATAGCGCGCGTGATCTGCGAAAATTACTCCAACGGCCGCCCGCTCCGCCGCCGCAGGTTCATCATTCGCGGCAATCGACGCGTGCGATCCGGCGGCAAGCAATGCGGCCCCCAACAAGCAAGCGCTTCTGCCTACGGACAGCCGACATCCCATCACGACCTCCCGCATAGCATCGCTAGCGCAGATCTCTCCAGCTAGAGCCGCCACACAGTTATACCGGAAGCGGCCAACGCATCCCGGTCATACGCCGACTTCACATCGACGAAGATACCGTTCGGCAACATCTTTTCGGTAATCCGCGTGAGCGGCATTTCGAGGTATGCCTTGTGCGAAACAGCTGCAACCACGGCCATCGCGCGCGGCAGGTCCTCCCAGGACACAAGTGATTCGCCATACTCGTGCTCAGCCTCGGGCGACGCTGCGACAGCATCATGGACGTGCACCCGGCAACCGAAGCTGCGCAATTCCCGGATCACGTCGATGACCTTGCTGTTGCGAAGGTCGGGGCAATTCTCCTTGAAGGTGAGCCCCAAAACGATGACGTCGCAGCCACGCACCGAATGTCCCGCCTGAATCATCTGCTTGACCGTCTGTTCGGCAACATACTTGCCCATCCCGTCATTGATGCGCCGCCCGGCCAATATCACGTCCGAGTGGTAACCCAGCATTTCGGCCTTGTGCGTCAGGTAGTAGGGATCGACGCCGATGCAGTGGCCGCCGACAAGGCCCGGGCGGAATGGCAGAAAGTTCCACTTCGTCCCTGCGGCTTCGAGCACCTCGAGCGTGTCGATTCCAATCTTGTGAAAGATCACCGCCAGTTCGTTCATCAGTGCAATGTTGAGGTCCCGCTGCGTGTTCTCGATGACCTTCGCGGCCTCCGCGACCTTGATCGAACTTGCAGCATAGACCCCCGCGGTGATGATCGCCCCGTAAACCTCGCGAACCTTCGCCAGTGTCGCGGGGGTATCCCCCGACACCACTTTCGCGATCTTCGTGACCGTGCGTTCCTTGTCGCCCGGATTGATCCGCTCCGGCGAGTAGCCGACAAAAAAGTCCTCCTTCCACTTGAGGCCGGACTCGCGCTCGATGATCGGGATGCAGACTTCCTCGGTTGCGCCGGGATACACCGTCGACTCGAATACGACGATCGCCCCTCGCTTCAGGTTCTGTCCGACGGTCCGCGATGCGCCGACCAGCGGTGAAAAATCCGGCTGATGCGCCAGATCCACGGGGGTTGGTACCGCAACGACGACGAAATCGGCTTCGGCAATCACCTTCGCATCTGCATGGCATGAGAGCATCGTCGCGGCGCGCAAGTCATCCCCCGAAACCTCTCCGGTCGGGTCGTAATGCTCACGATATGCAGCGACCTTGGGGGCCGAAAGATCAAACCCCAGCGTCTTGAACTTCTTGCCGAACTCAACGGCAAGCGGCAGGCCGACATAGCCCAGACCGATAACGGCGACCGTAGTCATGATTGCACTCTTTGGAAACGGATAATTGGCATAAACGAAAGAAGGAACAGAATCACAATTTTTCCCTCAACGCCGTCACCTCGGCCCGCAGGGGACTGTGCTGTGGCAGCGCCTTCAACAGGGCTTCGGCTTCCTTCGTAGCATCCTCCTTCCGACCAAGCCTGACATAGGCCTTCGCCAGGCTCAAACGCAGGGCTGGAGCGGTGGGAGCAAGGGAAACCGCCTTGCGGATATTCTCGATTCCCTTTTCCGTCTGGCCGTTATCGATCTGCAGTACGCCAAGCGTGTCCAGAATCGCAGGATTTTCAGGAGCCAACTTGACCGCCCGCTCTGCCAGGTTCATGGCCCGGGGATCCCCGCGCTGGCCTGCGATCAAAGCCATATTGTTGAGAATCTGGGGCGCATCGGGCCTGATCTCGTCAAGCTTGCGGTACAGCCGCTCAGCCTCTTCCAGCTTGTGCTCAGCAAAAGCCCGTTCGGCAAGATAACTGCGCACCCTCAAATCTTTAGGTTCCTGGCGCAACCAATCCGCAACGGACTTTTCCGCGTCGTCCGGCCTGCCTGCCTGTATCTGTGCCCCATGCAACTTGATCACGGTCTCAGGCACCCGTCTGACACCCAATGACTTGCGAAAGGCCGCGATGGCAGATGGATAGTCCTTGGCGAGCAAATGCAGGTCTCCTTCGAGATTCCACCCTACCGGCACTTTCGGTCTTTGTTTCTGGACCGTGCGGGCGATCCCAAGCGCCTCCGTCGATCGCTTGGTACCCGCGAGCAATGCAGCGAGTCGCTGCTGTGCCTCGATCAGATCCGGTTTGAGAACAAGCGCGCGTCGCAAGGATTGCTCCGCGGCGGAGGAGTCCTTCGCCAGTTGTTGTGCATCCGCAAGCCGAATCAGCGGTGCCGGCAGTTTCGGCTGCAGACTCACCTGCTTGTTGAATGCCGTGATCGCCTGCTGGAGATCACCCGCCAGCAACTGGGCTCGGCCCATCATCTCGTACGCACGAGGATCATCCGGATGAGCGGCAATGACTTCCTGAGCGAGCGAAATCGCCTTCTTCGCATCCCGCTGTCCCAACGCCTCCGCGGCCAAGGCCAGTTTCGGCGTCGCTTCCGTGGGCGTCGCCCGGCTCACGCGCTCGAGGGTTTCACGCACCTTGTCCGGGTT
Organism: Aromatoleum tolulyticum; assembly: GCF_900156155.1. Classification (GTDB taxonomy): domain Bacteria; phylum Pseudomonadota; class Gammaproteobacteria; order Burkholderiales; family Rhodocyclaceae; genus Aromatoleum; species Aromatoleum tolulyticum. Next base: position 8,179 of record NZ_FTMD01000008.1, on the reverse strand, counting down.
CGCACCGGTCGCCTTTTGCAGGTTCGCCAACAGGAGAGAAGCGGCAACGTTATCAGGATGCTTGGCGACGATTGCCTCAACGCGGTCGAGCGCATCCTTCGGCTTCTTTTCCGCCAGATCCATGCGTGCGAGATTCACTGCAGCCGGCAGGTAATCGCTCCTGAGTGCAAGCGCTTTCTCAAACGAGAGCCGTGCGTCGGCCACATTCCGCTTGGCAAGTGCGATTCCGCCTTGCAGCATGTAGGTACGGGGGTCATCCGGGCGCTTTGCCTCAAGCCGCCGTTGCGCAGCCGCAGCCTTGTCGAGCTCCCCCTGTCGCAAATGCACCATCACCAACGCAAAATCGGCAGCTCCGGAACTACCTTCGAGCGTCGAAGCGGCCTCTAAATCGCTCAGACCGGCCGCTGCGTCACCCTCGAGCAGACGAGCGACCCCGAGTTGCGTACGTGCGAGGTCGTCGGATGGTCGCACTGCGACGAGTTTTTCGTAAGTCTCCGAAGCCGCATCCAGCTTGCCCTGAGCCAGTTGAATGCGCGCGGCCAGTTGCAGGGTGTCGGAGTCGGGGGGCTTTACCGAAAGGAGTGGCTTGAGTGTCTCCATCGCCTTGTCGGGGTTACCTGAACCAAGTTCCGACCGTGCGAGCGCCCGCCGGGCATTCCGGTTCTGAGGAGCTCGACCGACCACCATCGCCAGATGTTCACGCGCAACGACATGCTCGTTCAGGCTGGCGTGAATCACACCCGCGAGCAGGCGGCCCGGCAGGTACTCGGGAGCCAGACGAACAGTCTCCGCAATATGATCGCGAGCGGTGGCAGCCTTACCGCTTCGGAGATCATGCAACGCGAACAGATAGTGGGTGAGCGGATGCTTCGGAGCGATCTTTTCCATCGCCACGAGCCGTTCCGCAGCGCCATTCATGTCGCCGCGTTCGAGCAGTAACGTGATCAGCGCAAAGTGATACGCAACCGATGACGGATGAAACTTCACAGCCTCGTGCCGCGCGGCGAGTGCGTCGTCGGCCTGCTTTCGCGCAAGCAGCACGTCAGCGCGCAATGCATGGGCATCGCCGGCCTCCTCCCCCACCACGCCGCGAGCCAGCACGGCCTCGGCCTCTCCGAACGCACCGTCGACGTCGCCCGTGATGAATTTGACACGACCGAGACCGATGCGGGCCGGAACGTCATCGTCGTTCAACGTCAACGCCCCCTCGAACGCCTTGCGTGCCTTGGGAAAATCCCTGCGTTCGAGATAGGCATCGCCGACACTCACCCTGAGTCGTGCGTTCGCCGCCGGATCCTGTAGGGTGGCGTCTCCAAATTCCTTGATGACCTGCTCGAACTGCCCCATCTTCACCAGCGCACGCGCCAGAAGCGGGATCACCTGCTCCGCAGGCGTACCTAACTCAAGCGCGCGGCGAAACTCCTTCTCGGCGGCAGTCGCATTCCCCTGCCTGAGATTTACGGTTCCAAGCAGATATCGAGCTTCAGCGAGTGACGGATTCTCCTGCAAGGCATTCTTGAGCTGGATGCTCGCCGCCTGGAGATCGTTCTTCGCCAGATAATCGCGGGCCGAACCCACCATGGAATCAGGGCTCGCGCCGCAGCCGGCAAGTAAACCGGCAAACAGGACGGCCAGCGCAACCTGCCGTCTGGACCGAGGTGAAACCAACGGACGGGACACGTCAACTCTCCTTCTTGAATCCAAAACGGTTCATCAAGTCGTACAAAGATGGCCTGCTGATGCCAAGCGCATCGGCCGCACGCGCTATATTGCCGTTGGTTCTGGCCAACGCCCTGATCACCGCCCTTCGCTCGGCCTCGTCCCTGACATGACGCAGATTTAGCTCCATCAACTCGGCCTCCGCCGCATCGAGCCCGAGATCCTCCGCCGTGATCCGGTTGGACTCCGCCATGATTACGGCGCGCTTGAGGCAGTTCTCCAGTTCCCGCACATTTCCCGGCCAGGGATGCGTCTCGATTGAGGCAAGCGCATCCTCACCGAGATGCATGGCCCCTCGCCCGTTTTCCTTCGCGAAGCGCTGTACGAACGCATGTGCCAGCAACACGGCATCGCCGTCTCGCTCCCGCAGGGGGGGGATATCGATGACGATCTCGGCAAGCCGATAGTAGAGGTCTTCCCGAAAGAGCCCTGCGTGGATCTGCGCCTTGAGGTCCCGGTGCGTCGCGCATACGACGCGCACATCGACCGGAATCTCCTCGCGCCCGCCGATGCGCTCGACGACGCGTTCCTGCAGGAAGCGGAGCAGCTTCGCCTGCAGGGCCATCGGCAGGTCACCGATCTCGTCTAGAAAGAACGTCCCCTTGTGCGCCGTCTCGATCTTTCCCGGTGTCTGCTTGGCCGCCCCGGTAAAGGCTCCTTTCTCGTAGCCGAACAGCTCGCTTTCCAGCAGATTCTCGGGAATCGCCGCGCAATTGATCGCGAGGAATCGCTCCCTTGAACGTGAAGACAACGCGTGCAAGGCGCGCGCCAGAATCTCCTTACCCGTCCCGCTTTCGCCAAGCAAGGCTACGGTGACATTCGCAGATGCAACCTTCTCCACAGTCCGGCAGACCTTCAACATACCGGCATCGCGCGTGATGATTCCGGAAAGCGGGCTGGACTGCTGGGCAGTGAGACGATGATTCTCGGCCTGCAGATCATGCAGACGGAACGCACGATCGATCGTCAGAGCAAGCAACTCCGACTCAAAAGGCTTGCCGAAGAAATCATAAGCGCCCATCGCGACCGCCCTCACCGCATTCTCGCGATCATGCTGCCCGGTCAGGACGATTATCTTCGTTTCCGGAGCCAGCACCAGCATCTCCCCCAAGAGCCGGAAACCTTCGCTCACGTCGTCCGGGCGTGGCGGCAAGCCGAGGTCCATCGTGACGACTGCGGGCTCATGACGACGCAACTGGGCGAGCGCACTCTCCCTGTCGTCAGCGACAACGGTTTCGAATGAATCGAATGCCCATCGCATCTGCTTCTGCAGTGCCGGATCATCCTCCACAACCAGAAGCGTACGTCTCTTGTCGTTCATGATCCCTGCGTCATTACCGCCGCCTGTACTTCATCCCGCGTTTCGCGGGCAACCACCGGCAACGTAATCGCTACGCGAGTCCCCTTCCCGGGTTCGCTATCGACCGCGATGCTACCGCCAATCTCCCGAATGTATTGCTGAGCCTCGAATGCACCGATGCCCATTCCTCCTGTCTTGCTCGACTGGAACGGACGGAACAAGCGTTCCCGAACGAATTCCTTCGACATTCCACATCCATTGTCATCGACGCTCAAGACCACCGAACCGTCTCCCGTCGGCATGATGCTCACCGTCACCCTACCATCGCCTGCTGTCGCTTCCAGCGCATTCTGCAACACATGGCCGATGACACGTTCAAGTCGGTCGGGGTGCGCGATCACCTCGACCGCCGTCCCGTCGCCCGCCTCAAAGTCGATCGTCGGACGCTGGTGACGCTTTGCCTGCCTCAGGCGTTCTACCAGCGCATTGAGCTCCACACGCCGCGGCGGATCGATCGAACGCTTCTCCTGCAACTGCGCCATCAGGCCGCGCATGCGCGATTCGACGTTCGCAACCGTCTCCAGCATATCCTCCTGAAACGCCGGGTTGTGTTTGTGACGCTCCGCGTTCTTCAACATCAGGGAGAGCTGCGAAACCAGATTCTTCAGATCGTGGACAACGAATGCGGACATGCGATTGAACGAATCAAACTTCCTCGACTCGATCAGCGCCTCCATCGCCTGCATGCGCGACAGATAACTCGCCGCCTGGGCCTGCGCCGTTTTCAGTAAATCGAGAACCTCCCAATTCACGTCCACCGGCGTCCGTGGCGCACTAAGCACCACGAAACCCACCAGGACACCCCCGGATTTCAGCGGAAGAACCAGCCACGCGCTGGAAATCTCCGACAACCACACCGGAAGAACCAGCGTTTCATAGTTGGTCGCCCCGGATCGGTACTCCTCGAGGTTGATTACCCATTCACGTTCCGCAAGGAAGCGACAGAATGCGCTGCCCTCGTCTTCCATCACGGCAATCGCCGGATGATTGAGCCGAGAATGAACGGAATAGCCATGCCCACCCGACTCCCGAAGCCACAGCACGCCTCCGGGGCTCTCGACGAGATCGGACAGCCCCTTGATCACTGACTCCCCCAAATCAAGCGCACCGTCTGCCGAGGACAGGGCTTGCGTAAATCTCAACCACTCGCTTCGGTAGTCGTAGCGATACGGGAACAGGTGCTTGTTCAAGAAAACGCGCAGTCGTGCTCGTTGCGCCCCTGAGACCAGGAACACACTCAAAAGCAGCAGGCCGGCAAATAGCAGGGTCAGCTGGAGAGCCCGCCCCCAATCGCCGCCGACAAAGCGGACGTAATACCCGGCGGCAGATATGATAAGAAGGTAGGCGCCGGACAGAGCCAGTGCAGTCGAATGGAACACCGCCTGGCGCGAAACCGTGATGCGGAAAACCCAATCGGGATTGCGGCCCGCCGACACGGCGATGAGCGGTAACGTCAATACATGAGCGATGCCGCGCACTGCCCATACATCTGCATCCAGAATGCCGAACAGGAACCCGTCCGCAAAAAGGTACAACTCGAAGACATAACCAGCCGATAACGCCAGGCACAGCGGCTTCACGGCCCAGCGCGATTCCGCGGGTACGGTCCGGAAGAGCTGCTCGACCAGTACCAGCCCCAGCACCGCTCCCGCAAGGAAGCTGCCCAAATGCAAGGAAGTGAGCGGGAGAAAGCCCGCCTCGATACCGAAGACACCGAGCAGTTGGGCGAATGCAACGATGGCCGCAACGACCATCGGCCAGCGCACGGTGCCCTTGCTGACCGTCTGTACCAGCGTGATGACCAACGCCAACCAGCAGACCTGACGAGCAGTGTCACTCACCCAGGCCAGCGTATGCGCCATCGATGAGGGGTTCCGGACGACAAAGACGTTGGCAAGAGCCCACAGGGCACTCGCCCCGACAGCTAACAAGAGGAAGCCACCGCGCGGCCGCTTGCGCCAGCCAGGAAGCAGGTAAAGCCCGAACAGCGCATATGCACTGAAAGCGATGCTGTATGCCACCCCTGCCAATTCAGACAAATCAGTCCCCTGACCTTAGCGGCGCAAAGCTTCACACTTGCGGGAGATCATCCAATGCACACAACAACCGAGCGCCCCTGATCGGCAACGGTTCAGTGCGCTCCTTCGCCCGTCAGCACAACCCGGACCGTTTCGAAAAGGACCAGGATGTCCAGGGCCAGATTGTGGTTCTTCACGTAATACAGGTCGTACTGCAATTTCTGCATAGCGTCGTCGACAGAAGCACCGTACTGATAACGTACCTGGGCCCAGCCCGTTACCCCCGGCTTGACGCTGTGACGCACCGAATAGAACGGGATCTCCCGCGTCAGCTGATCGACGAAATACGGACGCTCCGGTCGAGGTCCGACCAGACTCATCTCACCCGACAGCACATTGAACAGCTGCGGCAGTTCATCGATCCGAAGACGTCGGATGACACGTCCGACACGGGTCACGCGCTCATCGCCCAGTTGCGCCCACCGCGGTGTTCCATCCCCCTCGGCGTCCTGCCTCATGCTGCGGAACTTGATCACCTTGAATACTCGCCCCCCCCGCCCCACACGCTCCTGCCGGAACAGTACCGGCCGCCCGTCCTCCAGCAGAATGGAGCACACGGTCACGAACATGACGGGCAGCGCAAGAATCAGCAGGATCGACGCCGCAAACAAATCGAAGCACCGCTTGACGGTCCTGCGCGCGGCCCCCTGGCGAAACCCGTCGCCATATATGAGCCAACTCGCCTTCAATGAATCAATCGGTACCTGCCCATGCGTGCGCTCGAAGAATGACGACAGGTCAAGAACCTTCACCCCCCTTAGCTTGCATTCGAGCAGCTCCCGGATCGGAAGCACCCCCCCCCTGCGCTCCCGAACGGCGACGATGACTTCGCTCACATGGAGCCGCCTGACCATCTCGAGAAGACCTTCCCCTTCCGAAAAAATCTGTTCCGGATCAACGGCGGGCAAGTCCTCTCCAACCGATCGATAAAATCCGACGATATCCGCACTCGCTCCTCGTGCCCCCAAGGACCGGGCAGCAGCCTGCGCTTCAGCACCTGTTCCAATGATCAGCACTCGCGGGTCGAACGCGGACGTCGCACCGCGCCGGTTCGCCAAGCCGCGCAAGACGAGAAGCGCTCCCAACAGCAGAACAACGGAAATCTGCACCGCCTCGGACTCGAAGTATGTCCACGGCAGAACCGCGAAGACGGCAAACGCAACCGGGACACTCACAATGACCGACACCAGAATACGAGAGACGGCGCGCCCAACGCCCCCCTCCACTGCCCCCCCGCGGTAAAGGCCAAGAGCGCCATTCAACATGATCATCAGCACGGCAAAGAGCAATGCAGATGGAACGATCACCCTCCAGTCCACCGCGCTGCCGCGCAATGGGAGGGCGGTCGCAAGCAGAACAGCCAGGAACAGGATCGACGCGTCGAAGACTATTTGTTGCAGCGCGTGCGACGGTACATATTGTTTGAGCACCTTCAACATCGCGCATCTCCCCGCCACACGGCCTACCCTTGATCGTGCGTGATCGCACGCCGCGGCGGGCCGCCACATTCCGTGGTACGTCGGGGAAACTCTAGCGCTTTACGCTTGCCGTCGTTGTTAAACAGGTCACGCCGTTCCGAACTCAACTTTCGTGGAGCACCGTATCCCCACGAATGGGTCCTGCCCTAGGCGGCGTCTACTGTCGGCGTGAGCCGCTGGCGCAGATGCACTGCGATCCGGTTGACCACCTGTGACGCCTCGGGAAACCACTTTCCCAAGGTAACGAAGCCATGCACCATGCCGTCAACGCTCAGATGCTCGACGCTTCCACCTTCCGCGCGGACCCGGTCGGCAAACGCCACGCTGTCGTCCGTCAGCGGATCGCACTCCGCCGTTACCAACAGCATCGGCGGCAGATCACCCAGCCAGCGGGCCTTCATGGGCGAGGCCCGCCAGTCGTTCGCCTGCCCGCCCGGCAGGTAGCGCTCGAAAAACCACACGAGACTTTCGCGATCAAGAAAATAACCGGACGAAAAAAGGGCGCGTGAGGGGCGACTGCTCTCTATCTCGGTGCAGGGATAAATCAGACACAGGACACGCAGAGCAGCCGCCGCCCGATCGCGGAGCATGAGGGCCGTCACCAGCGAAAGATTCCCTCCTGCGCTATCCCCGCCCAATCCGAACCGCCCCGGATCCACCAACAACTGTTCGGCATTCGCCCGTGCCCACTCGACCGCGAACAGCGCATCCTCAACCGCAGCCGGGAAAGGATGCTCCGGCGCCAGCCTGTAATCGACCGACAGCACCGCACATCCAGCCCGATTCGCGAGCTGCCTGCACAGTGAGTCATGGCTTTGCACGCTGCCGACACACCATCCACCACCATGGAAATAGATCAGCAAGGGCAGCGCCTCGGCCGGATCTGCCTCGAGCGGCCGATAAAGACGAGCAAGAAGAGCGCTGCCGTCGGGGCGCGCCATTGGAACTTCCAGCGTCGAAGCGACCGCCTCCGGCTCGCCGCCGAACACAAATTGCAGCTTTTCGAACGAATGCCTCGCCTGAGCGACCGTAAGCTCGTGAAACCGCGGGGCACCGACCCGATACACCATGTCCAGCAACGCTTGCGCTTGGTCCGTGAGAGCCATTGACTGATACCTACAACAGAAACGATCGCAATCCCCATGCAGCGGGGGTCGCCAAATCCTAGCAGAATGAACTGGCCTACCCGACATCCAGCACGCGGTAGACGCAAAAAAGCCGCTGATCCTGAGTAGGAAGAGCGGCTTTTTTGGGAGTAGGTAGTCTGACGATGACCTACTTTCGCACTCACGAAGAGCACTATCATCGGCGCGGACCTGTTTCACTGTCCTGTTCGGGATGGGAAGGAGTGGTTCCAGGACGCTATGGTCGTCAGACTGTAAAGGGTCACAAAGTGGGGGAAGTAGAGTGTGTGGGGGTGTGATTGTATTTTTGCGTGTTGAGTTCGCTGTCGATCCAGGGTTATAGGATCAAGCCTCACGGGCAATTAGTATCGGTTAGCTTAACGCATTACTGCGCTTCCACACCCGACCTATCAACGTTGT
>NZ_FTMD01000023.1 GCF_900156155.1 Aromatoleum tolulyticum | reverse complement strand
ACAGCCTGCACACGACCGAGGTCAGCCAAGCCTTGAAGATGGCGCTGAAGGGACGCCGGGGAAGTCAGCCGCGGGTCCATCATTCCGATCGCGGCGTCCAATACTGCGCCCATGAATACCAGGCCATTCACCGCAAACACGGGCTGATCTGCTCGATGACCGACGGCTACGACTGCTACCAGAACGCCTTGGCCGAACGGGTCAATGGCATTCTCAAGCAGGAATTCCTGCTCCAATTGCCCGACGATCTACACGAGGCTCGGCGCATGGTCAGTCAGTCTATCGCCATCTACAACACGGAACGGCCGCATTGCTCGCTACAATTGAAAACGCCCGATGAGGTTCATCGGGCGTCTATGCAGGCCGGCCATTAAGCCGGCTTGTCCGTCACAACAGGTGTCAACCTAATTCAGGACGGGTCAAGCCAGTCGTGCGGACATCGATCAGGGCGACGACCTCAGGGCGTCGAGCAGCCCATCGACCGCATCCTCGCAGTAATCGAGCACCAAATCGAACCCGCGTTCGCCGCCGTAATAGGGATCGGGCACTTCGTCAGCCTTGAAGCGGCGTGCGTAACTCATGAAGAGCCTGACCTTGCCGCGATGCTTGTCGGGGCAGTTACGTTCCATGATCTCGAGGTGCCTTGCGTCCATCGCGAGCAACAGGTCGTAGGTCTCGAAGTCCGCCGCTTCGAGCTTGCGCGCCCGCAACATCGAAAGATCGTAGCCGCGCTTCTCGGCCGCCTTGCGCGTACGTGGATCCGGCGCCTCGCCAACGTGATAGCCGTGCGTCCCGGCCGATTCGACCTCGATCACCCCGTCGAGCCCGGCCGCGCGGATGGCATGCCGGGCCACGCCTTCGGCAGTTGGCGATCTGCAGATGTTGCCGGTACAAACGAACAGGATCCTGGTCAAGACATCCCCTCTCATGCTGCACCATGCTGATCCGCACCGAAGGCGCGCTGACGCAGTTTGAACAGTTCGTCCCGGGCTGCCGCAGCCTTCTCGAATTCGAGGTTACGGGCATGCTCCTGCATTTCCTTCTCGAGTTTGCGGATCGCCTTCGCCACAGTCTTCTCGTCCATCGCGAAATATTCGGCACGCGCCTCCTGCGCTACAGTCGCATTGCGCTCGTCGCTGCTCGAATAGACGCCATCGATGATGTCCTTGATGCGCTTGCTCACCGTCTTCGGGACGATACCGTGTTCGGCGTTGAACGCGAGCTGCTTCACGCGACGTCGTTCCGTCTCGTCCATTGCGGCACGCATCGAGCGCGTAAGCACGTCCGCGTAAAGGATTGCGCAACCGTGAATATGCCGGGCAGCCCGCCCGATCGTCTGGATCAGCGAGCGCTCGGACCGCAGGAAACCTTCCTTGTCCGCATCCAGAATCGCTACGAGAGACACTTCGGGAATATCCAGGCCTTCGCGCAACAGGTTGATCCCCACCAGCACGTCGAACTCCCCGAGACGCAGATCGCGGATGATCTCGACACGCTCGACCGTGTCGATGTCGGAATGCAGGTAGCGCACGCGGATGCCGTTTTCGGCAAGATAATCGGTGAGGTCCTCCGCCATCCGCTTCGTCAGCGTCGTTACCAGCACGCGCTCGCCCACGGCGATACGGCGCTTGGCCTCGGACAGCAGGTCGTCGACCTGAGTGCTTGCGGGCCTGACCTCCACCGCGGGGTCGATCAGCCCCGTGGGGCGGACAACCTGCTCGACAACCTGCGCCTGATGCGTCGCCTCGTAATTCGCAGGCGTCGCGGACACGAAGATCGTCTGCGGCATCAGGCGCTCGAATTCGTCGAACTTCAGCGGCCGGTTGTCGAGTGCCGACGGCAGCCGGAAGCCGTATTCGACAAGGTTCTCCTTGCGCGAACGGTCGCCCTTGTACATGCCGCCCACCTGCGGAATCGCCACGTGCGACTCATCGACGAACAGCAGCGCGTCCGCCGGCAGATAGTCGATCAGCGTCGGCGGCGGCTCGCCCGGGCCGCGTCCCGACAAATGACGCGAGTAGTTCTCGATGCCCTTGCAGAACCCCATCTCGTTGAGCATTTCCAGATCGAAGCGCGTGCGCTGTTCGATGCGCTGCGCCTCCACCAGCTTGGCTGAGCGCTGAAAATAGCCGACCCGATCGCGCAGTTCTTCCTTGATCGCCTCGATCGCCTGCAGCACCGTCGCACGCGGAGTGACGTAGTGGCTGGACGGGTAAACGGTAAAGCGGACGAGTTTCTGCTTCAGGTGCCCGGTAAGCGGATCGAACAGCGTCAGATGCTCGATCTCGTCGTCGAACATCTCGATCCGCACCGCATACTCGGCATTCTCCGCCGGAAATACGTCGATCACGTCGCCGCGCACACGGAAGGTCCCGCGCCGGAAGTCGATGTCGGAACGCGTGTACTGCATCGCCACGAGTCGCTGCACAAGGTCGCGATGCGCGATGCGCTCACCCTCACGCAGATGCAGGATCATCGCGTGGTAATCGACCGGGTCGCCGATGCCGTAGATGCACGACACCGTCGCGACGATCACGACGTCGCGCCGCTCCATCAGGCTCTTCGTTGCCGACAGGCGCATCTGCTCGATGTGCTCGTTGATGCTCGAATCCTTCTCGATGAAGAGATCACGCGACGGAACATACGCTTCCGGCTGGTAGTAGTCGTAGTACGAGACGAAATACTCGACCGCGTTCTCCGGGAAGAACTCCCGGAATTCGGCGTACAGCTGTGCGGCGAGCGTCTTGTTCGGCGCCAGCACCAAGGCCGGCCTGCCGCAGCGTGCGATGACGTTCGCCATCGTGTAGGTCTTGCCCGAGCCGGTCACGCCGAGCAAGGTCTGGAACATCAGGCCGTCGGACACCCCCTCCGTCAGCAAGTCGATCGCGACCGGCTGGTCGCCCGCGGGAGCAAAGGGCTGATGGAGCCTGAACGGACTCCCTTCGAAAGTCACCACCGGAACACTGTCCATTGAACTCGTCATGCTAGAATTTCCGGCTGTTTCAAGCGCTTGCCCGTTTGTTGCGACAGACGGAACAGAATCGGGCAAACACGCATTATTTCGCAAAATGCGGCTCAAGGCACGGCAGGATGGACCGGCACCAACGCGACAGGTTCAGTCCCCGACGCCCCCCGCCCAACCTGGAGTTGTTTTATGCCCGCTTCGATCTTCGCCGCCGTCGAGATGGCGCCCCGTGACCCGATCCTCGGACTGAACGAGGCCTTCAACGCCGATGGGCGCACTGAGAAGGTGAACCTCGGCGTCGGCGTCTACTATGACGACAACGGCAAGATTCCGCTGCTCGCAGCTGTGAAGACGGCCGAGAAGGCGCGTCTCGAAGCGATGCCGCCGCGCGGCTACCAGCCGATCGAAGGCCCCGCGGCATACAACACCGCCGTACAGAACCTGCTCTTCGGCAAGGATTCGGCCCTCATCGCCAACGGCCAGGTCGTCACCGTCCAGGCACTGGGCGGCACGGGCGCACTGAAGGTCGGCGCCGACTACCTCAAGCGCCTGGTCCCCGGCGCAACCGTCTACATCTCGGATCCCAGCTGGGAAAACCACCGCGCGCTGTTCGAGTCCGCCGGCTTCCCGGTCGAGAACTATCCGTATTACGAGCCGAGCACCCGCGGCGTTAACTTCGCCAGCATGAAGGCCAAGCTCGAGCAACTCGCTCCGGGTTCCGTCGTCGTGCTGCATGCCTGCTGCCACAACCCGACGGGGGCCGATCTGTCCGAAGCGCAGTGGGGCGAGGTCGTCGGTGCGTGCCGCGAACGCGGTCTCGTACCCTTCCTCGACATGGCCTACCAGGGGTTCGCCGACGGCATCGAGCCGGACGCGGTCGCCGTGCGCCTGTTCTCGGCCAGCGGTCTGCAGTTCTTCGTTTCGAGCTCATTCTCGAAGTCGTTCTCGCTCTACGGCGAACGCGTGGGCGCCCTGTCGATCGTCACCGCGAGCAAGGACGAATCGGCTCGTGTGCTTTCGCAGGTCAAGCGCGTGATTCGCACCAACTACTCCAACCCGCCGATCCACGGCGGCGCCGTCGTCGCAGCAGTGCTGAACTCGGCCGAACTGCGCCAGATGTGGGAAGACGAACTGGCCGGCATGCGCGACCGCATCCGCGCAATGCGGACCGGGCTGGTCGAGAACCTGAAGGCAGCTGGCGTCGCGCAGGACTTCTCGTTCGTGATCCAGCAGCGCGGCATGTTCTCCTACACCGGCCTGTCGGTCGCACAGGTCGACCAACTCAGGAACGACTTCGGCATCTACGCCGTATCGACCGGCCGCATCTGCCTTGCCGCCCTCAACTCGCGCAACATCGGCTATGTCGCGAAGGCGATCGCCGCAGTCGTGAAGGCCTAAGAAATCCGCGTTAGCAATATTGACGCTTAGTCGCGCGCTACCTATAATGCGCGGCTCAATTCCCCGATAGCTCAGTCGGTAGAGCAACGGACTGTTAATCCGTGTGTCCCTGGTTCGAGCCCAGGTCGGGGAGCCAAAATTTGGCTCCTGCAGCATTCTGCATGAGCAGACGATACCGATCCCCGATAGCTCAGTCGGTAGAGCAACGGACTGTTAATCCGTGTGTCCCTGGTTCGAGCCCAGGTCGGGGAGCCAGTAAAGCCAAGTAGATGGGCCGCCTTTCGGGGTGGCCCATTTGCTTTGCGAACTTGCGGCACGCCCCATCGCGACCGCCCACACCGTCACACGCGATCAGGCCAACTGCACCGGAATCTCATTCCTGACTGCCTTCGTGCCGCCGCCGCTGGCGAACGTGACGACCGTCGCCCCCGTGATCGAACGCATGTTTCGCCGCAATCATGGCGCTCAGCGCCGCAGCGACCCTGTGATTCACCGTCTCCCGCGGCATTACACCCTTGGCGTCCGCAACGCCAGCCGGCAACCCGGTCAGGATCTCCATCGCCTCATCCACGGTGGCGACGGCATGGACGTGGAACCGGCCCTCGTGCGCTGCCGCCACAACGTCATCGCGCAACATGAGATGCCGTACGCTCGCCTGCGGAATGACGACTCCCTGCTCGCCAGTCAATCCGCGCGCGACGCAGAGATCGAAGAATCCCTCGATCTTCTCATTCACACCCCCGATCGCCTGGACCTCGCCGAACTGGTTAACCGATCCGGTCACCGCGAAGGACTGACGAATCGGAACCTGCGCCAGCGCGGACAGCAATGCGCAGAGTTCGCCCAGGGACGCCGAATCCCCTTCCACCGGCGAATACGACTGCTCGAACACGAGACTGGCTGACAGGGAGAGCGGCTGATGACGCGCATAGCGGGCGCCAAGAAACGCTGAGAGGATCAGAACCCCCTTGGAATGGATCGCCCCTCCGAGCTCGGTTTCACGCTCGATGTCGACGACATCACCCTCCCCGAGTCGCACCGTCGCCGTAATGCGCATCGGATGACCGAACTGCTCGCCGGCGAGTTCGACCACAACCAGGGCATTGATCTGGCCACAGCGCGCGCCGTTGGTGGAAATGAGCGTCGTGCCGTCGATCATCGACTCGATCACCCGCTCGGCGTAGCGTCCGAATCGCCGCGAGCGGGATGCGATCGCCGCATCCACCTGCGCACAACCGACGGCGGGCAGCTGCGAGGCCCGCGCATGGAAATCCGCCTCACGCATCACATCCGCCAGCAAGCGCGTCTGCAGGCTGAGGCGCCCGGCATCCTCAGCCAGACGCGCGCCGTGCTCTACAAGACGCGCAATGCCTGTCCGATCGAACGGCAACAGCTCCGACGCCCGCCCTAGCATCGCGAGCAACGCCGCATAACGAACGACATTGGCGCCGCTGCGCGGCATATCCTCGTCGAAGTCGGCGGCCACCTTGAACAACTCGGGAAAGTCCGGGTCGTTTTCAGTGAGCAGGTAGAACAGCTCACGGTCACCGATCAGAATCACCTTGACGTCGCACGGAATGGATTCCGGCTCCAGGGTGAGCATGTTGCTCCAGCCCTGAGCTTCCGCCGGCGGCTCGATGCGGATCTCGCGGGCGCGAAGCGCACGCTTCAATCCCTCCCACGCGAATGGCTGCGTCAGGATGCGCTCGACATCGACCACCAGATAGCCGCCACACGCCCGGTGCAGGGCCCCGGCGCGGATCAGGCTGAAATTGGTCACAAGCGTGCCCATTTGGGAAATATGCTCGATACGCCCGATCAGGTTGCCGAAGGTCGGATTGTCCTCACAGACGACCGGCGCACCGCGCGTCGCGGAGTGATCCACCATCAGCTTGACCTGATAACGGTGGAATTTCGTGCGCGCTTCGTCCTCCGCCCCTTCGTCCTCTTCCCCTTCCTGAGCGGCCCAGTCGCTTCCGCTCGCGAGGATCTCCTGCCTGATCGCATCAAAAAAGGCCAGCACCGCAGGAAGGTCGGCATAGCGCTCGCGCAGCTCGCGCATCAAATGCGAAACTGCCGGCGTCAGCGCATCGCACGCCGCGCGCTTCATCGCCTCGTGAAGCTCTTTCCGCCACCCCGGAAACTGCTCGAGCAGATCGGCCAGTCGATCGCTCCAGGCACCCACCTTCTTCTCCACCGCGGCCCGTATTTCAGGTGCCAGGGCTTCGAAATCCTCGGGAGACATGGTCGCCCCGTCCTTCGTGGGCGCGAACACGAAGCCGTCCGGCGTTTGCAGCAACGACACCCCATCGGCCGCACATGCCTCGCCCAATTCATGCAGTGCGCCGTCTTCCCGCGTCTTGTGGGCATCCTGCAGCGATTCGATGCGGCTGCTGTAGGTCTCGCTGGCGAGAGCCGCCTCGATTGCCGGACCGAGATCGGCGATGAACGCCTGCATGTCGACCCGCAATTCAGCCCCACGGCCCGCCGTCAGAGTGAGGAGACGCGGGCGCTGCGGATCATCGAAATTGTGCAGATAGCACAGGTCGGGCGGGACCCCGCCGCAGCCGGAGACTTCACGCAGCAGGCGAAACACCGTCGCATGCCGCCCCGTTCCGGGCTCGCCGAGGACGAACACGTGGTAGCCGGGCTGGCGCATCGCCAGACCGAAACGCAGCGCTTCCTCTGCTCTTCCCTGACCAATTCCGCCCGGCAGATCAGGAAGGCTTGAACTATCCGCAAATTCAAACGTCTCGGGTGCGCAACGGTTACGGAGACGGTCCGCTGCGAGTGGGCGCAGGTCGGCCATGTTGTTGTTCTCCCGATACCGCAATGAAAACTGGGCGCCCGGATGCCCGACCACCCCATCATGATTCCCTTGCCCTCCCTTGCAGGCAAGCGCGGTCAGCGAATCCCCCGACGGGAGAGGTCGCCCCAGCGGGTGTCGTGGTGCCCCACATCATTCTCGAACTGCGGAAAGCGCCGATCATGCTCCATCAACAGTGACATGATGGTTCCCGCATGCTCAGGCGGGAAACCCTGGCGCGCCCCGCCACGGGTGTCGGTCATCAGCAGAAAGATGAACTTGCGGCACTCCGCCGTCCCCCACATCCCGTCGATCTTGCGAAGATGCGGAAAACGCTCGTAGAGCTTTTCGGTCGAAGTTTCTGTAACTCGTGTCGTCATCGCAAATCCCTCGAAAGGGCTACGTGCACTCGCCGGAAGATTAATACTTTTGGCTCATATCAACGAACCCACTTCCACGCTACTGTGCCAACTGCGGAGGCCGCCGGCAAGAAGGACGGACACCGACACCCCGCGGAAGGCCGTTTCGGGTATTGCCTTCAGCCGAAACCGCCTGTTAACTATCCTATAAATAGACATCAGCGCTCAGCCACAGTTTTCCCGGCACCTACAGCATGCAGCATTCGAGGCCACTTCAGCCACTCATCCGATGAAATCGATCCCGATCTACCCCACCAGCGGGAAGCTGCCGCTCACCACCGACGAGCCCCCACCTGCCGGCGCGCCTCTTCTGGACAAACGCGGCCGCACCGTCCACGACCTGCGCATCTCGATTACCGACCGCTGCAACTTCCGCTGTATCTACTGCATGCCGCGCGAGGTCTTCGGCGCCGACCATGCCTTCCTCGCGCGCAAGGAGTTGCTGTCGTTCGAGGAGATTACGCGCGTGGCCCGGCTCTTCGCAGCCCGCGGCGTGCGCAAGATACGCATCACCGGCGGCGAACCACTGCTGCGCAAGCATGTCGAGAATCTCATCGCCCAGCTCGCCGAAATTCCCGATGTCGAACTCACCCTGACCACAAACGGAGTACTGCTGCCCAAGTTGGCCGGCGTATTGCGCGCCGCCGGCCTGCACCGCGTCACCGTGAGCCTGGACGCGATCGACGACGCCACATTCCGGATGATGAACGACGCCGACTACCCCGTGGCGGCCGTCCTCAAGGGTATCGCCGCAGCGGAAGAAGCCGGATTCGGTCCGATCAAGGTCAACATGGTCGTCAAGCGCGGCGTCAACGACCACTGCGTAACCGACATGGCGCGCCATTTCCGCGGCACCGGTCATATCCTGCGTTTCATCGAGTTCATGGACGTCGGTTGCTCGAACGGCTGGGAAATGAGTGCGGTGGTCCCGTCACGCGAAATCATCGAGCGGATTCACCGCGTGTTTCCCGTCGAACAGATCGAGCCGAACTACACCGGCGAGGTCGCCGAGCGCTGGCGCTACTCCGATGGCGGCGGCGAGATCGGCGTCATCTCGTCGGTGACACAGGCCTTCTGCTCGACCTGCACCCGCATCCGCCTGTCGACCGAGGGCAAGCTCTACACCTGCCTCTTCGCACAGAGCGGCCATGACCTCCGTACCCTGTTGCGCGCAGGGGCAAGCGATTCCGAACTCGATCGAGCCATCGCTACCGTCTGGCAGCACCGCGAGGACCGCTATTCGGAAATCCGCACGGCCAACACCAAGGGCCTGCAAAAGATCGAAATGTCCTACATCGGCGGATAGCGGGGTTCTGCACGGCGTTGCAGGGCATCGATCTTGCTTCGGGCAGCAAGACCCAGAGATCCAAGCTCCCGAGACGCACCGCCGATTTTGCGCAGACCGCTCACACCCCCTTATACCAAGCGGACGAAATCGACCGCCCGGGCTCGTGACGAGCATCGCAACGTACGCTTTCGCTGCATCGCACATCTGACCGGAGGATGTGCGCAGCGGGTACTCGCCCAAGTTGGATGTCATTTGAGCATCCGCTATCATCCTGCATCAACCCTGCATGACCGCAGGCTCCCGAGCCTCCGGCAGCCATGACTCACCGCTCCCGACCGCTGCGAACCCAAGCATCATGCAAGCACTCTTCCGCCCCCGAACCGATTTCCGCAACTCACGGACCGGCCGCCTGATCCTTGCCGGCGCCGCTTCACTGATCCTGTCCCTGACACTCGGGGGCTGCACCACGGACAAGACAGCATCCACGACGGAGGACGAGCCCGAGATCCAGTTGCAATGGCCAGCCCCCCCTGACAACGCCCGCTTCACATACGAAGCGCGACTCGTCTCGGAAGCCAGCATCCGGAAGGAAACTGATGAGGAACGCCTGAAAAGAACGCTTACCGGGCGACCCGCACCCACCGAAGAACCGGTGTACCGCAAGCCGGCCGCTCTGGCTGCCAGAAATGGCCGAATCTACGTTGCCGATCCTGCGACCAACGCAATCGTCGTGTTCGACGTTCCGCGTGCCCGTGCATACAAGATCGGCGTTCGCGAACCGAACCAGATCCTGCGCCCGATATCCATGGCCATGGACAGCCAGAACAACCTGTTTGTCCTTGATGCGACCCTCGGCAAGGTCATGGTCTATGATGCAATCGGACTCTTCAAGTATTCCGTTGGCAACGGCAAGGACTGGACACGCGCAGCGGGGGTGGCCGTCAGCAAGGATGGAAAGAAGATCTTCGTCGTCGACCGCGGCAGCGTGGAGGGAGACGACCACAAGATCGTTGCATACGCCCCCGACGGCTCTGAGCTCTTCAGAATCGGACCACGAGGACGAGCCCCCGGTAAACTGAATATCCCGCTTGCCGCAACCGTTACCGATGACGGTACCCTGCTCGTTCTCGATTCCGGGAACTTCCGCATCCAGGCATTCGACCTCGACGGGAATTACAAACTGCACTTCGGCAGCGTCGGGAACGGTCTGGGGCAGTTTTCAAGGCCACGCAGCATCGCGACGGACCGCGAAGGGCGGGTGTATGTCTCCGACGCATCCTTCAACAACGTCCAGCTGTTCAGCCCCACCGGCGAGTTGCTGATGTGGATCGGTTCAGCCGGTCTGCGGGATCTGCCGGGTCAGTTCGGCCTCATCGCGGGGATCGCGGTGGACGAAACGGGCCGCCTCTATATCTCCGATCATTACCACCGCAAGATCGAGGTCTATCGCCCGACGCCCACGAAATAGGCAAGCCCCCGACGACGAATAGATTGGCCTGAGTTTTGCTTTATTAATTCCTAAAGCATTAGCCCAAGCGGGCACCAAACAACGACCAGTCGTTCAAACAAGGGGATGCACCACACCATGCATTTAACAATACGTGCAGTTTCCGTCCTTCTGGGCGGCATCCTGTTCGTTGGCGGCGCACAGGCCGACGGCGACGTCGGGACCAAGTTCTCGGGTCAAGGAACCATCGGCAACACACGCCACAACATGACGCAACGATCAACGTCCGGCAGCAGTCCGGCCGGTGAACTGATGGACTTCGTACGAAACGATTACAACGAGATCTGCGTCTACTGCCACACGCCGCACGCGGCGAACGCAACGATCAACGCGCCGCTGTGGAACCGCACCATCCGCGCCACGACCTACACGCTGTACAACCAGCAGACGCTCAGTGGCGAAGTTTCCCAGCCCGGTCCGAACTCGCTGACCTGCCTGTCCTGTCATGACGGTCAAACTGCGATCGACTCGATCGTCAACATGCCTGGAAGCGGCCGTTACTGGAGCAATATGGCGGCGAGCCCGGACAAGGCATTCCTCGACAGCTGGCCGAAGTCCGCGCGGGCAATCGCCGACGCATCGTCTCATAACGCCTTGAGCAAGACGGGCTGTCTGTCGTGTCACAGCCCCGGCCTCGAGAACGGCGCACCGGACTTCACTGCAGCGGCGATCGGCACCGACCTCTCCAACGATCACCCCGTGGGCGTGCTGCTGCCGAGCGGCAGTGACTGGAACGCCCCGGGCGGCATCCGTGGGACCATGAAGTACTTCGACAAGGACGGCAACAACAGGCCGACCAAGGACGAAATCCGCTTCTTCGACTCCGGGCAGGGCTACGAAGTCGAATGCGCGTCCTGTCACGACCCGCACGGCGTACCGGGAACCGGCGGCGCGTTCATTCCGACCTTCCTGCGCGTAACGGCAGACAGCAGCCAGATCTGTCTCACCTGTCACGTCAAGTAGGCGAATCGGGTCATCGAACGGAAAGGCGCCCGTCATCGAGGGGCGCCTTTCTCGTTTTCAGAAATCGAGATCAGGACAATGTCTTTGTTTCGAGAAATTCTTTTGGACACATTTATCCAATTTACGTCAGTCACGCAAGCCGGCGCAGGCTTGCCATCGGCGGGCGTTTGAGCAGCGTTCGGGTTCCGAACCACCCTGCGGCCAGCACCGCAGCGCCCCCAAAAAACGTCGCCAGGGCGATCTGCCATACATCCGGAAGGTAAGGCATCTTGAACGCGTAGCGTGCAATGCCCCATCCGCCAGCCCCCGCTCCAATCGCCGCAAGCCCGCACGCCACAACCGAAAGCACGGCGAACTCGGCAAGCAAGGCCTGACGCACCTGCCGATTACTCGCCCCCAGAGTGCGCAACATGGCAAGCTCGTAATCGCGCTCATCGTGCGTTGCCTGCAGCGCAGCAAACAGCACGAGAAATCCCGCTACCAACGCGAAGACGAACACGAATTCCACGATGAGGACGAGCTTGTCGGTCATCGAGCGCACCTGGGCGATCACGGCGTCGATATCGATCACCGACAGATTCGGAAGAAGTCTCACCAATTCCGCGGTGAATCGCTGGTCCCCCGGCGGAGCGCGAAAGCTGGTGATAAGGCTCGCCGGATCGCCCTCGAGCATGCCTGGCGAAGCGATGAAGAAGAAGTTCACACGCATCGAGTCCCACTCGAGTTCGCGGATACTCGTGATCGGCGCTTCAACGCTGCGCCCGGCAACATTGAAGCGCACGCGATCGCCGAGTTTCAATGCGAACGTCTCGGCCAGGCCCTGCTCGACGGAAAACTGCGGGTCGGTTTCGGCGCCGTGCCAGCGCCCCGACACGACGACATTACCCTCCGGCACGCGGCTACCGTAACTCAGATTGAATTCGCGCTCGGCAAGGCGCCTCTTGCGCGCGTTTTCGTAGTCTTCGGGCCTTACATCACTTCCGTTGATCGCTTCGAGCCGCCCACGAATCATCGGTCGGATATCGGGTTCACCGAGCCCCTGCTGCCCGAAATACGCAGACAGAGCCTCCCTCTGATCCGGCTGAATGTTGATGATGAAGCGGTTGGGCGCATCTGGCGGGGTCATTGCCCGCCAATCGTCGAGCAAATCGCCGCGTACGATCGTCAGCAGCAACAGGGCGGTCATCCCCACAGCGAGTGCAACGATCTGCACGACACTCGCGCCAGCGCGGCGCACCAGGGAGGCAATGCCGTAGCGCCAGCCGCTGCCTCCGAGCATGGCCCCGCCACGCGCGCGATTGAGGAGACGCAGGACACTCCACGCTGCAACGGCAAACAAGATCAAAGCGCAAGCGAAGCCGGCGGAAACCTGGAGCCCGAGGCGCAGCTCGCCGGATATCCAGAAGACGAGCGCAAGCAGTGCGGCGGCCCCGGCAAGCCAGGCTAAAGCACTGCGCCTTTCGACCAGCACGATCTCACGCCGCAAGACCCTGAGTGTTGAAACGCGTCCGAGGCGCAGAAGCTGCGGCATCACGAACCCGATCAGCAGCACGACGCCGACCGCAATTCCATGCATGAACGGGGCCGGCGAGGGAGACGGCAGTACCGTCTCCATCAGGCCTGCCAGGATCAGGGCCAACCCCTGCTGCACCCCCCAACCGAGGATCGACCCGAGCGAGGCGGCGACCAGCCCGAACAGCATGAACTCACCAATGACCAGCCCCAGCAGTTGCGCCTGACGAGCCCCCAGGCAACGCATCACCGCACAGGCGTCAAGGTGACGCCGCATGTAACGTCGCGCCGACATGCCGATCGCGACGGCAGCAAGGATCACAGTGAGCAACGCAGCGAGACTCAGGAAACGCTGCGCCTGGTCCAGTGCATTGCGTACTTCCGGTCGCGCATCTTCGATGCTCTCGAGCGTTTCGCCGCGCGCCAGACGGTTTTTCGCCCAGCGCTCGAATGCCGCGACCGCATCCGGCTCACCGGCAAGATGCAGCCGCCAGGCGGCCCGGCTGCCCTGGATCAGCAGACCGGACCCGGCAAGGTCTTCGGCATTGAAGATCGCGCGGGGAAGAAGGCTGAAGAAGTTGGCGCCGCGGTCCGACTCGAAAGTCAGCATCCCACCCACCTTGAACTCGAGACGCCCCAGACCGACGCGATCGCCGACGGCGACGCCGAGCGCCGCCAGCAACCGCTCGTCGAGCCAGACTTCACCGCGCCCGGGGATGCGATTGGCGATCACATCAGCCTGATTGGCGCCCGCCGCAATACGAATGTGCCCGCGCAGCGGGTATCCCGCGCCGACGACTTTCACTCCGGCAAGCTGCGCGGCGCTTTCGGTGCTCACCATGCTGGTGAACAGGACCGTGCCGGTTTGCTGCAGCCCCAGCCTCTCTGCCTCGCGGAGATAGCTCTCGTCCCACGGATGATCGGCACGCAACAGCAGATCCCCGCCCATCAACTGGTTTGCTTCGCGATCAAGTCCGCGGGCGACGCGGTCGGCGAGGAAGCCCACGCTGGTCAGGCAGGCCACCGCAACCATGATGGCGAGACCCAGCAGATGGAGCTCCCCCGCCCGCAGATCGCGCATCATCATGCGCAGGGCGAGGTGCAGTGTATTCATGCGCTGGTGGACGGCGCATGCCAACAAAGGTTCAGGCTTTCGGCAGCAGGCGCCGCACGAGTTCGACCCAGTAGGCGACGCCGAACGGAATGATGGCGTCGTTGAAGTCGTAGTGCGGATTGTGAAGGGTGCAGCCGCCTTCGCCGGGGCCATTGCCTATCCACACGTAGCAGCCCGGCTTGTGGCGCAGGTAGAAGGCGAAATCCTCGGCCCCCATGCTCGGGGGCAGGTCTGTCAGCACACGGGCGCCGGGCAGGCTGCCGGCCACCGCGGCGCAGAGCGCGGCTTCATCGGCGGTGTTGATCGTCGGCGGGTAGCCGCGGCGGTAATCGACCTCGACGCTGACCCCGTGGCTCGCAGCGACGCCTTCGCCGATACGGGAAATGGTCGCCTCGATACGGTCCTGCACCGCTGCGCTGAACGCACGCACGGTGCCACAAAGCTTCGCGCGATCCGGAATGACGTTGTAGGCTTCGCCGGCATGAAACTGCGTCACGGACACGACCGCGGAGTCCAGCGGGTCGAGGGTGCGGCTGACGACGGTCTGAAGCGTCTGCACCAAGGCAGCCCCCGCGATGATCGAGTCGGTACCGAGGTGCGGCATCGCGCCGTGTGCGCCCTGACCCCGGATCTCGATGTCGAAGCGATCGGCACTCGCCATCACGGGCCCGTCATGCACGGCGAATTGTCCCGCCGGCAGGCCCGGCCAGTTGTGCATGCCGAAGATGGAGGCCATGGGAAAGCGGTCGAAAAGTCCGTCATCGACCATCGCATCGGCACCGCCCTCACCTTCTTCGGCCGGCTGGAAGATGAAATACGCGGTGCCGTCGAAGTCGGGGTGAACAGAGAGCACCTCGGCGGCGCCGAGCAGCATCGTCGTGTGGCCGTCGTGGCCGCAGGCATGCATGCAGCCGGCGTGCTGCGAGACATGCGCGAAGTCGTTGCGCTCCTGGATGGGCAAAGCGTCCATGTCGGCACGCAGGCCGATGGCGCGCAGGCTGCGTCCGGCCTTGAGCACACCGACGACGCCGGTGCCGCCAAGGCCGCGATGCACCTCGACGCCCAGGGCCTCGAGGCGGCGTGCGACGAGCTCCGCGGTGCGATGCTCCTCGAATGCGAGTTCGGGATGGGCGTGAATGTCGCGCCGCAGCGCGGTCAGCGCGGGGTGGCACTGCCTGATCTTTTCGGTGACGCTCATGTCTTCACCTGTCGTTGCAGGTTTGCGATGCAATTGTCGGTCACAAACCTCCAATAACAATACCGCCACATACCCCGGGATTTCAACAGATCATCCCGGAACACGACGGACGAAAAAAAGCCGGGAAGCCTTTTGTTTATTGGCGTTCCCGGCTTTTTCCGGAAGGATCCGGACTTGTTCGTGGTGGACCGAAAGGGGATCGAACCCTCGACCTCTGCATTGCGAACGCAGCGCTCTCCCAGCTGAGCTATCGGCCCAAGAGCCGCGAATTATAGCGATGCTTTTTCCGATTTGGAAGGGCGAATTTTCCGTCAGGTTTCGTCGTGCTCGTCGGCCACCGCTTCACCGTCGCCGGAGCCTACGGCGGCACGGCCGAGGCGGTCGGCGAGGGCTTGCCAGTCGGGGGTTTCCGGCAGCGCTTCGACGACGATGAAATCCGCGCCGCAGGCGTCCAGCTCACGCAGGCTGGCGTAGAGGTCGTGTGCGAAGCCGGCGGGATCTGCCGGGGCGTTGCGCCAGATCAGGCGGGCGTCCCTGGGGTCCGGGCAGGTTCGCGCGAGCACGGCAACGCGGCTGCCTTCGCCGGCGAGCGTGGCGGCTTCCTCGACCAGACGGGCGGCGGGAATGAGTTGCAGCGGGGTGCGCGGCGCATAGTGTGCGGCGAGAGAACCCGAGACGCGCGGCTGGTCGGATTCGGCCGCCGGAACGCCCTCCTCCGCGTGCGCGGTGCGCGTTGCCGGCCGGCGGCCGATGACGCGGGCGATGTCGTCGGCGGAAATCGCGCCGGGGCGCAAGATCACGGGCGCGTCACGCGAGAGGTCGAGGATGGTCGATTCGATGCCGACCTGGCAGGGGCCGCCGTCGAGCACCAGCGCGACCTTGTCGCCCAGCTCCTCTCGGACGTGGGCGGCGGTGGTGGGGCTGATGCGGCCGAAGCGGTTGGCGGAGGGCGCGGCGATACCGGAGTCGAATGCACGCAGCAGGGCGAGCGCGACGGGGTGGTCGGGCACGCGCAGGCCGACCGTGTCCTGCCCGCCGGTGACCGCGTCGGGCACGCCCTCCTCGCGCTTGAGGATCAGCGTCATCGGGCCGGGCCAGAAGGCGTTCGCAAGGGCGATCGCTTCCTTCGGGATGGCACGTGCCCAGCGCGTGAGGTGCGCGGCATCGGGTAGATGGACGATCAGCGGGTGATCGGCCGGCCGACCCTTGGCACTGAAGATCTTGCCGACGGCGTCGACGTTCAGTGCGTCGGCCGCAAGGCCGTACACCGTCTCGGTCGGCATACCGACGAGTTCGCCGGCGCGCAGCAGGTCAGCGGCGCGCCGGATGTCGTCCGCGTCCGGCTGCAGCGCGGGATCAGTGCCCTTCATCACGGATGCCGATCGCCTCGCGAGCCTGCATCGCGGCGGCGAGAACCTGCTCCGCGTCCATGCCGATCACGGTGAAGTGGCCCATCTTGCGGCCGGGCCGGGCGTGGTGCTTGGCATACAGATGAACGCGCAGGTTGGGTACCGCCTGCAGCACCGACCAATCCGGTTCGCGGTATTCGCCGGCCTCGTCGTACCACAGTTCGCCGAGCAGGTTCACCATCACCGCGGCGCTGTGGGCGCGCGGCTCGCCGAGCGGCAGGCCGCACAGCGCCTTGACCTGCTGCTCGTACTGGCTGGTGACGCAGGCGTCGATGGTATGGTGGCCGCTGTTGTGCGGACGCGGGGCCATCTCGTTGACGAAGAGCTGCCCGCCGCAGACGAAGAATTCGACGCCCAGCGTGCCGACGTAGTCGAGATGCTCGGCGATGGCCTGCGCCACTTCGCGTGCGCGCTCGGCCAGCACCGGTTCGATGCGCGCCGGCATGATGGTGACGTCGAGGATGCCGTGGCGGTGGCTGTTTTCGCCGGCCGGGAAACAGCGCACCGCGCCGTCCTCGTCGCGCGCGAGCACGACCGACATTTCGCTGTCGAGCTTGAGCATCTTCTCGAGCACGCAGGATTCGCCGCCGAATTGGTGGAAGGCGTGCAGTGCCTCGTCGCGGTTGGCGACGCGCGCCTGTCCCTTGCCGTCGTAGCCGAAGCGGGCGACCTTGAGCACCGCCGGGAAGAGCGCCTCGTCCGCGCTGCGCAGGTTCTCCTCGCAGCGGATCACCGCGAAGGGGCCGTGCGGCAGGCCGTTGTCGGCGAGGAAGGTCTTTTCGGCGACGCGGTTCTGGCACACGGCGACGGCGCTCGCCGACGGATGCACGGGAATGAACTTGGCGAGGTAGTCGAGCGTCGTCGCCGGAACGTTCTCGAACTCGGTCGTGACGGCCGCACAGCCGTTCGCCAGTTCGTCGAGCGCGGTGTAGTCGTCGTAGGCGGCGACGATATGGCGGTCGGCGATCAGCCCGGCCGGGCTGTTCGCATCGGGGTCGAGCACCCAGACCTTGTAGCCCATTTCATGGGCGGCAGAAACGAAGAAGCGGCCGAGTTGGCCGCCACCGAGCATTCCCAGGGTTGCGGGAGGCAGGATCATTGCGTCCTCCGCCGGGCCGCCCCAAGGAGGACGTTCGCCCCCTTGGGGGGGTGAAGCGGGGATTTCGCGGAGCACTGCTCCGCGCCCGCGAAACGGGTCGCCTGTGCAAAGGCGACACTCCGAGCGAATACGACAGTCGCGAACGTGGGGGTCGTCATTGTTCGTCCAATGTCATGTCGAGCACCGTTTGAGTCTGGCGGGTGCGGAATTCCTCGAGCTTCTTGGCCAGCGCGGCGTCCTCGTTGGCGAGCAGCGCGACGGCGAAGAGGCCCGCGTTCGCCGCGCCGGCCTCGCCGATCGCGAAGGTCGCCACCGGGATGCCCTTGGGCATCTGCACGATGGACAGCAGCGAATCCTGACCGGACAGCGCCTTGGACTGCACCGGCACGCCCAGCACCGGCAAGGTGGTCTTCGCGGCGACCATGCCCGGCAGGTGGGCGGCACCGCCGGCGCCGGCGATGATGGCCTTCAGCCCGCGGCTGCGGGCGGTGTCCGCATAGGCGAACATCAGGTCCGGCGTGCGGTGGGCCGAGACGACGCGCGCCTCGTAGGGGACGCCGAATTCCTTGAGGATCTTCGCCGCGGCCTGCATGGTGGGCCAGTCGGAGTTCGATCCCATGATGATCCCGACCAGGGGTTTATCGTTTGCTGGGCTCATGGATCAAGCTTTCCTGCGCAGCGCGCGTTCGGCCGACTCTACGGTGTTCGCGAGCAGCATGGTGATGGTCATCGGCCCGACGCCGCCGGGCACCGGCGTGATCGCCGACGCGACGTCCTTCGCGGATGCGAAATCGACGTCGCCGCACAGCTTGCCGGCATCCGGCCCTTCGGTCAGGCGGTTGATGCCGACGTCGATGACGACCGCGCCGGGTTTGATCATGGCGCCGGTGACGAAGCGCGGCTTGCCGATCGCGGCGACGAGGATGTCGGCGCGACGGGAGTGGAAGGCGAGGTCGCGCGTCTTCGAGTGCGTGACGGTAACGGTCGCGCCGGCATTGGTCAGCAGCATCGCCATCGGCTTGCCGACGATATTCGAGCGCCCGATGATGACGGCCTCGGCGCCCTGCACCGGCACGTTCTCGGCCTCGAGCATCTTCATGACGCCATGCGGCGTGCACGGCAGGAAGGCTTCCTGGCCTTGCGACAGGCGACCGACGTTCTCGGCGTGGAAGCCGTCGACGTCCTTGTCGACGCTGATCGCCTCGAGCACTTCCGCCTCGTTGAACTGCTTGGGCAGCGGCAGTTGCACGAGGATGCCGTGCACGGCAGGGTCGGCGTTGAGCGCGGAGATCTTCGCCATGACTTCGGCGGCATCGACATCGGCCGGGAAATCGTAACGCAGCGACCGGATGCCGGCCTTTTCGCAGCCGGACACCTTGTTGCGGACATAAACGGCGGAAGCCGGATTGTCGCCGACCAGGATCACGGCGAGGCAGGGTTGCACCCCCTGCGCACTGAGCGTTGCCGCGCGGTCGGCGATTTCGCCGCGCACGCGCGCCGAGAGGGCGTTGCCGTCGATGATGCGAGCAGTCATGGAAGATGCCCTGATGGAAAAACCCGCGATTTTATCGCAGGATCAGGGGTTTGTGCGAACGGCGCGAGGCGTGCGCGTAGGGCGGGAGGAGCCGAAGGCGTATCCCGCCATGCGATCGTTGGGCGAGCTTCGGCTCCTGGATTGGCGGGATGCGCTGCGCTCCTCCCGCCCTGCGTCCTATGCCGCCAGCGCCTCGCCACCGACCGCCCTGCGTCCCGCCTCGAAGGCCCCGCGGTTCGCCTCCACGAGCTGCGGCTTGCGCGTGCCGAAACGGGCCAGCACGGCGTCGCGCAGGACTTCTGCCGGGAAGGGCAGCCTGTCGGCGCAGGCGCCTAGCATCACGGTGTTGCCGAGGCGGATGTTGCCCAGCTGGATCGCGAGCGAGCTGGCGTCGAACGCATGCACCGTCAGCCCCAGCGCGCGCATCTGTGCGACCGGATCTTCGGGATAGTCGAACAGCCCGAGATTGACGACCGGCGGCACGATGCGGCCGGAGTTCACCAGCGCGACGCCGTCCGGGCGCAGCATATGGCTCCAGCGCAGCGCTTCGGCCGATTCGAAGCCGATCAGCAGATCGGCCTCACCCGGCGCGATCTGCGGCGACAGGACCGCGTCGCCGAAACGCAGGTGCGAGGTCACGACCCCGCCGCGCTGGCTCATGCCGGCGACTTCGGTCTTCTTTACATCGAAGCCGAGCGAGATGGCCGCTTCGGCGAGGATTTCGGTCGCCGTCATGACGCCCTGGCCGCCGACGCCGCACACGAGGATGTTGGTGATCTTGGACATGGCGGCGCTCATTTCCTGACGAACTGGACGGACTGGACGTTTTGCACGGGATCGGCGTGCACGATGGCCGCGGGTGCGCAGGGCTGCACGCACAGGCCGCAGCCGGTGCAGGCGGAGGTTTCGATGCGCACGAAGGAGAGGTCGACTTCCTTGCCCGAAGCCTTGATCACCTTGTCGCGCCGCGTGACGTGGATCGCCGGGCAGCCGACTTCGACGCAGTTGCCGCAACCGGTGCAGCGGTCCTCCTCGACCGTGTAGGACTTGGCCGGCTGGTAGTGGTCGATCAGCACGCACGGGCGATTGGTGATGATGACCGAGGGCTCCTCGATCTTCGTTTCCTCGCGCAGCGCCTTGAACAGCACCGGCAGTTCGTAGGGATCGAGGACGTGGATGCGCTCCTTCTTCACGCCCAGCGCCTCGCACAGCTTGGCGAAATCGACGCGCGTGGTTTCCGCGCCGTGGATGTCGCGCCCGGTGCCGGGGTTGTCCTGGCCGCCGGTCATGCCGACGGCGCGGTTGTCGAGCAGCAGCACGGTGACGTTGCCGCGGTTCCAGGTGATGTCGAGCAGGCCCTGCATGCCCATGTGCATGAAAGTCGAGTCGCCGATCACCGCGACGACCTTCTTGTTCTCGTCCACCTTGCCGCGCCCCTTGTCCATGCCCAGCGCGGTGCCCATCGACGCCCCCATGGAGATGCAGGTGTCGAGCGCGTTCCACGGATGGCCGGCGCCCAGCGTGTAGCAGCCGATGTCGCCGGAGATGATGACGTTGCGCATCTGCGACAGGGTGTAATACACGCCCAGGTGCGGGCAGGCGACGCACATCGTCGGCGGGCGCGGGAAAACCTGCTGCGCCGGAACATGCTCCGGCTCGGGCACGACCTCGCCGCGCAGGCGCCGGACCGCGGGTTCCAGCACGTCGGGCGCGAGTTCGCCGATGCGCGGCAGCACGTCCTTGCCGTGGCAGGCGATGCCGGCGGCCTTCATCTCGGTTTCGAGCAGGGGCTCGGTTTCCTCGACGACCAGAACAGTGTCGACCGTGGCGGCAAAGCGCCGCAGGCTTTCGAGCGGCGGCGGACAGGAGAGGCCCAGCTTGAACACCGGTGCGTCGGGGAAAGCCTCGCGCACGTGCATGAAGGTGGGGCCGGAGGTGACGAAACCGATGCGGCGGTCGCTTCTCTCGACCTGGAAGTTGAGCGGGGTGACTTCCGCCTCGGCACGCGCCGCGGCCTCGCGTTCGAACATCGAGGGCAGGCGCGGCTTGGCGTTGCCCGGCACCATGACCCAGTGGCGCGGGTCCTTGACGAAGCCCTTGGGCTCGATCTCGATGCGCTCGCCGGTGTGCACCACGCCCTTCACATGGCAGATGCGCGTCGTCAGGCGCAGGATCACGGGGCTCTTGAGGCGCTCGGACAGCTCGAAGGCGGCGAGCGTCATCGCGTAGGCTTCCTGCGAGTCGGCGGGCTCGAGCACCGGGACGTGCGCGAAGCGCCCCCAGTAGCGCGAATCCTGCTCGTTCTGCGACGAGGACATGCCGACGTCGTCCGCGACGGCAATCACGAGGCCGCCTTCGGTGCCGGTGACGGTCATCGTCATCAGCGCGTCGGAGGCCACGTTGAGGCCCACGTGCTTCATCGCGCAGAACGCGCGCGCGCCGACCATCGAGGCACCAAGGGCCACTTCCATCGAGACCTTCTCGTTCACCGACCATTCGGTGTGCAGGCCGGAATGGCGCGACAGGATTTCGAGGATCTCGGTCGACGGGGTGCCCGGATAGGCGGCGGCGACACGGGTGCCCGCTTCCCAGACGGCACGCGCGACCGCGTCGTTGCCGGACAGGAACATGCGGGCGGCCGCGGGAACGGTCTGCGTGACAGGCATGGGATGACCCTGGATGAGGTGAATCGGAGAGAGCAAAGTTTACCGATCGGTCAACTTTGCTCTCTTGACCAGGATCAAACGGGGCAAAATGCCCCGTGTTGAAAGGGCTTCAGTCGACGCGGAAGCCAGCGGTGAGGGCTTCGAGCGCTTCGGCGCTGTGCCTGAGCTTCTCGGTCGATTCGGTGCTGCTGCGGATTTCGCTGCTGCTGCGCTCAGCCATCTGCGCCACTTCCTGCATGTTGGTGGCGACGCTGTTGCTGGCGGCGGTCAGTTCCTTCATCGACGAGACGACGTCTTCGAGGCGCCCGAGCGTGTCGCGCGCGCCCTCGCGGATTTCGCGCAGCGCATCGGCCGCCTGCTGGGAGCGGCGTGCGCCGGAATCGACCTTGGGCACGATCTGCTCGATGCTCGCCACCGCGCTTTCGGTCTCGGCCTTCACGGCCTGGATCACCTGCGAGATCTGCGCCGTGGCCGCGCCGGTGCGCTCGGCGAGCTTGCGCACTTCGTCGGCGACGACGGCGAAGCCGCGGCCCTGCTCGCCCGCACGGGCGGCCTCGATCGCGGCGTTGAGCGCGAGCAGGTTGGTCTGGTCGGAAATTTCGCGGATCACGTCGGCGATCTCGCCGATCTCGCCGGAGCGGTCGCGCAGCACCTGGATCTGCTTCGCCGCACCGGCGACCGTCTCCGAAATCTGGGCAATACCCTCCGAGGCGTCGCGGGCGAGGTCTTCGCCGCGTTGCGCGACCTCCGCGGTGCGCTGCGAATTGCCGCGCGCCTCGTCGGTGTTCTCGGACACATGGGCGATGCTCACGGCCATCTGCTCGATGGCGGCGGCGGTACTGCCGGCGACTTCGGTCTGGTGCAGCGCAGAGTCGTGGATCGCCTGTCCGGCATCGGCCGCCTGGCGCACGGCGTCGGTGACGTCGTGAGCATTGTCGCGCACGCGCCGGATGACTTCGGCCAGCCGCGACTGCATCTGGTCCATCGCGTAGGTGATGCTGCGCGAATCGCCCTCCTTCACCTTGACGTGTGAAGTCAGGTCGCGCTCTGCGATCCGCGCGGCGATGCGCTGCAGGTCCGACGGCTCGCCACCGAGCTGGCGCAGGATGCCGCGACCGATGCGCCACGACACCAGGACCAGCAACAGCACCGCAATGCCGGCAAAGACCAGAGTCTGCATCGTCTGACGCCAGAAGACCCGATCCATGTCGTTCACATAGACGCCGGTCCCGAGGATCCAGCCCCAGGGGGCGAAAGTCTTGACGTAGGAAATCTTCGGCTGCGGCTCGCTCTCGCCCGGCTTGGGCCAGAGATAGTCGACAAAGCCGGCGCCGTCCTTGCGCACGACCTCGACGAACTCGACGAACAGGCGCTTGCCCTTGGGGTCGGCGACATTGGTCATGTCCCGCCCGTCGAGCTCCGGCTTGATCGGATGCATCAGGGTGTGCGGGTGCATGTCGGTGATGAAGAAGTATTCACCCTCGCCGTGGCGCAGTCCCTTGATCGCGGCTTTCGCAGCGGCCTGCGCGTCCTCGCGGCTCATCTCGCCCGACGTTTCGCGCTTGTGGAAGTACTCGAGCGTCCCATGCACGGACTCGACCGCATGCTGGACGCTTCCCTTGCGCTCGCCCTCCATCGCCCCGCGGAAAGAGACCACAGCCTGGGCCATCACCGCGGCGAACAGAACGAACGCCACGATCACGATGAGGCGCAAGCGAAATCCCACACTCAGACCATACAGGTTTGGCACCATATACCCCCAACAAAATTAATGGCCGCAAATATTAATTTAATAACGACCATTAACGGGCGCATGCACCCAAACTTGAGCCCCGGTGACAGGTCGGCGTCAACGCGGTCGACGGGCGCCGACCGGCGGCACTCACTCCATCACGCTGAGGAACCTTGCGACGGCCTCGATCTCCGGGTCGGCGATGTTCTCGACGACCGTATGCATGACCATGTTGGGTGAGGTGCGGGAATGCTCGCGGAAGGCCCGCAACTGCGCAGCGAGATATTGCGCGTGCTGGCCGGCGAGGCGCGGCAGGTACATCGCGCCGCGGCCCTGCGGCCCGTGACAGGTGGTACAGGCGGTGACGCCTTTTGCGGGGATGCCGGAATAGTAGATGCGGCGGCCGATGTCGACCTGCGCCGGGTCGGCGCCCTGCTCCGGCACCATCGGCTTTGCGCTGAAATACTCGGCCAGTGCGCGCATTTCGCCACCCGAGAGGTCTTCGACGCGCTGCTTCATGCGCTTGCTGGTGCGCACGCCGGTCTTGAAGTTGGCCATCTGCCGGGTGAGGTACTCGACGTCCTGGCCCGCGAGCTTGGGAAACTCGGCCTCGCCGCTGAGTCCGCTCACGCCGTGGCACTTGCGGCAGCGCTCGCGGACCAGCTGCTCCGCCGGCCGGTCGGGGGCGGCGATCGCCGGTGCCACGCACGCGAGGATGAGGACTGCGACCAGACACTTCCCGACGCTCATGTTTCCCCTCCGCAACAGGCGGCACATCCGTCAGCGGCCGCCACCTCCGGGCGCCGCCAGCACGTTCTGCACGAGTTCGGCCAGCGAGTTGGCCTCCATCTTCTCCATCACACGCGCCCGGTGAACTTCCACCGTCTTGATGCTGATGCCGAGCACGTCGGCAATCTGCTTGTTGAGTTTGCCCGCGATGATGAGATCCAGCACCTCCCGCTCGCGCTGCGTAAGGTGCGTCAGGCGCCGTGCGGTCTCCGCCTCGAGCTGCCGCTTGTCGCGGTTCTGCTGCTCCGCAGCGAGGCATTCCGCGATCAGGTTCAGCATGTCGCGCTCGCTGAAGGGCTTCTCGATGAAATCGACGGCGCCTTTCTTCACCGCCGATACTGCCATCGGCACGTCGCCATGGCCGGTGATGAAAATCACCGGCAGCGTGAAGTGGCGGCGCTTGAGTTCCTCGAAGAGTTCCAGCCCGCTCATACCCGGCATGCGCACGTCGAGCACGAGACAGCCCGTCATCGCCGGGAGGCAGTCGCGCAGGAAGCTTTCGGCGGATTCCCATGCCCGCACGCGATGCCCGCTCGCTTCGAGCAGCCACACGAGCGAATCGCGCAGGGCTTCGTCGTCATCGACGATGTAGATGCATTGTTCAGCTTCGGCGGACGGTGCGGTCACTGGCGATCTCGGTGGGCAAGGTGAATGAGAAGATGGTACCCCCTTCCGGATTGGAGTCCACAATCAATCGTCCGTCATGAAATTCGATGATCGAGCGGCAGATGTTGAGGCCCATCCCCATGCCTTCCGACTTGGTTGTGTAGAAGGGCGTGAACAGGTGGCCGCGCTCCTCGTCGCCGATGCCGTGGCCGCGGTCGATCACGGCCACTTCGACTGCCCTCGGTCCCAGCGCGCGTGCGCGCACCGTCAGCACGCGCTGCTCGGGCGGCAGGTCGGCCATCGCATCGATGCCGTTTTTGATCAGGTTCAGGACCACCTGCTCGATCATGATGCGGTCCGCGAACACTGCCGGCAGGTCCGGAGCCACCTCCGGCACGATGCGCGAACTCATGCGCCGGGCGTCGATCTCGGCAAAACCGATCGCGTCGTCGAGGACGTCGGAAATCTGCACGGCGCTGCGGCGCGGCTCGCTCTTTTTTACGAACTCGCGGATGCGGCGGATGATCTTGCCGGCGCGCTCGGCCTGGAAGCTCGCCTTCTGCATCGCCGCCAGCAAATCCTCCTCGCGCACGCTACCCGACTGGATGCGCGTCACGCAGCCCATGCAGTAGTTGGCAATGGCCGACAGCGGCTGGTTGAGCTCGTGCGCGAGCGTGGACGCCATCTCGCCCATCGTGATCAGGCGCGAGGTGCGCTGCAGGCGCTCGGCCTGCTGGCGCGAGACTTCGGCGGTCTGCTTGCGCTCGGTGATGTCGGTCGCGATGCCCATGCGCACAACGCGCCCGTCCACCCAGCGCGTCGCATGCTCGCGCACGTGGTACCAGCGTCCGGACAACGGATGCTGCAGTTCGCCATCGAACAGCTCGCGCGGCAGGTCGGCGGCGGTCAGGCCGCGCGGGTCGACCGGGTAGTCGCCGCGTTCCGGCTGCGGCACGGCGACACCGCGCACCGTCCGGCCCACGGCATCGAAACCGTGGATGCTCTTGAACGCGCGGTTGGCGAACAGGATCTCGTCGGTACGTGCATCGGCCACGAACACCGCCGCCTCGAGACCGTCCAGCACCGCTTCGAAGCGCTCGTGCGCGGCTTCGAGCGCGGCGCGGATGCGCTTGGGTTCGGTAATGTCGGTGACCGAGGCCATCCAGCCGGTCTGCACGCCGTTGGCGTCGATCAGCGGCGAAAGGTAGAAGCGCGCGTCGATGCGCTCGCCGTTCTTGCGCCGGATGTGCATCTCGAAACCGCTCGGCGGCGCACGTCCCAGCAGGGTCAGGTCGAGGTTTTGGCTGCACAGCTCCAACTCCTCCGGCGCCCAGTACGGGAAGGGCCGCGTCGCACCGAGGAGCTCCTCCTGCTCGAAGCCGACCATGCGGCAGAAGGCGGAGTTCACATAGATGATCCGGCCCGTGAGGTCGATCGCGCGCATGCCGGTCATCACCGACTCTTCCATCGCCTTGCGGAAGGCCGATTCCGCCCGCAGCGCCTCCTCGCCCGCCTTGCGCCCGGTGATGTCGTGCGCGACGGCATACACCAGCTTTTCCTCGCGCACCGGATTGATGCTCCAGTCGAGCCAGCGAAAGCTGCCGTCGGCACAGCGGCAGCGGATCTCGAAGCTCACCGGCTGACCTTCCGCGAGCCGACGCATCTGCTCGACGGCGAAGGGGACGTCATCGGCGTGGACGAGATCGAGCAGCGGACGCCCGGGCAAGTCGTCCGGCAGATAGCCGAGGATGCGCTCGAACGCCGGGTTCGCGCGCCGGAACACGCCGTCCAGACCGACGATGCACAGCAGGTCGAGCGACAGGTTGAACAGCCGGTCGCGCTCCTTCTCGACGCGCACGCGCCGCTGTACGTGCGAACGCAGCAGCCATAGGGTCCACAACACGATCACCGACAGCCCGATGATCATCGCCGTCGGCAGGGCCTGCGGCAGCTGGCTGGGGGTGCGGAAGGCCGTTGCGCGCAGCACGAGGCCGGTGCCGGGCGGGTCGAGCGGAATCGAATACGAAATCGACTGGTCGAGGTCCACGACGCTGGAATTCACCGCCAGCGTCTCGCCCTGCGGGCCGATCAGCGCGAGATGGTACTTCTCGCCGAACCAGCTCGGCACAAGGTACTGCAGCACGCGCTCGATCGAATACACGCCGACGATCGCACCGAGGAACTCGCGCCCGTGCCGCACCGGCACGAACACGTCCAGCACGTGGCGCTTGCCCGGCGTCTGGTAGGCCTCGCCGTAGGTGGCATGCCCGGTGTCCCGCGCCCGGTACAGGGTGGCCGCCTGCACGCGCGACAGCGCGTCGCCCGTCAGCCAGTCGGTGGTATCGAAGGGCGCGGTCCAGCGCACCAGCTCTTCCGGGCCGACCCAGACGACGTTCACCAATTCACCGTTGTTGGCGATGTGCTGGTTGGCACGCACCTGGAAGCCATTCTGGTCGAGCGCCGACACGGCCAGATCGCGGGCGAGCTGGCTCAGGAACTCCTCGGTGCCCTGCATGTGCAGGCGCATCGTCTGTTCCGCCCACTGCACGTCGCGGGCGACCGCGTTGCGCTGCGTTTCGGCGTCGCGCAACTGCAGCAGCCACACCAGACCCAGCATCGTGAGCGCGAAGATGCCCACCGCCACATAAGGGGCGGTCCAGTACAGTCGGGTCCGCGCAAGGCGGCCGGATTCGGCGGATTCGGCGGATTCGGCGGATTCGGGCATCGGAATGCGGAGCAGGCGGCAGGATCGGACGACGGACCGCCAACGCGCGCATCCGCGCAAGCGGCCCGGTCCGCCGCAATTGTCATGGCGGCAGCGCGCCGGCGTCAGTCGGGTTTTCCCCTAAAAGCTCTCGCGACGCTTCGGGTTTCCGCCAATTCTGCCGGACCGGCACCGAACGTACATTGGTGGCCTTGCCCATCTGACGTGAGATTTCCGCGTGCTGCGCCTGATCCTTGCACTGCTGTATCTCCTCGCCCAGCCCGCACTGGCGGCCGATCCCGTACGCATCGGGGTGTCCGGTCCGTTCACAGGCGGCTCCAGCCCGATGGGGATATCCATGCGCGAGGGCATCCGCATCGCCGCCGCCGAACTGAATGCGCGGGGCGGCGTGCTGGGGCGCCCGATCGAACTGGTGGAACGCGACGACGAGGCGCGCAACGAGCGCGGCGCACAGGTCGTGCAGGAGCTCATCACCAGGCAGCGCGTCGTCGCAGGGCTGGGCATCGCCAACACCGGCGTCGCCCTCGCGAGCCAGCGCTTCTACCAGGAAGCACGCATCCCGGTGATCACCTCGGTCGCCACGGGCTCCGTCGTGACCCGGCAATTCCTGCCCCCGCAGCATCCGGACAACTTCGTCTTCCGCGTCTCCGCCAGCGACACGATACAGGCGGCGATGATCGTCAGCGAAGCCGTCGAGCGACGCGGACTGAAGCACGTCGCGATCTTCCACGACGCCACGAACTACGGCCAGCTCGGACGCGAGGACCTCGAACGCACGCTCGCCGAGCGCAACCTGAAGCCGGTCGCCGTCGAGCGCTTCAATCTCCAGCAGACCGACATGACGATGCAGTTGCGCCGTGCGCGCGACGCCGGCGCGGAAGCGATCCTGACCTACGGCATCGGCCCGGAACTCGCGCAGATCGCCAACGGCATGGCACGCATCAACTGGCGCGTGCCGCTGATTGGCAGCTGGACGCTGGCGATGTCGAACTTCATCGACAACGCCGGACCCAACGCCGAAGGCGCACGCATGCCACAGACATTCATACCGGAACCGACGAGCCCGCGTCGCAAGACCTTCATCGACGCGTGGCGCGCATCGACCGGCAGCGGACGCATTCCGGTCCCTCCTGCCGCCGCACAGGGGTATGATTCGCTCCTTCTGCTCGCCGCTGCGATCCGCCAGGCCGGCACCACCGATGGCGACCGCGTCCGCGAGGCGCTGGAAAACCTGAACGAGAAGATCGAGGGCGTGGTCATGACGTATCGCACCCCCTTTTCGAAGGACCGCCACGAGACGATTACCAGCGTCCATGATATTTTCATGGGCGAGGTACGCGACGGTCGCGTGGTGTTCGCCTACGATGAAGACCGTCGCAGGGCATCGGGCCGCTAGCCCCTCCGCATCCCGCTTTCCGAATCGGCCGGGAGATCTTCCTCTCCCTCCCTTTCTCCCGGCCGATTTTTTTCCCGCCCGCACCCGGGCGAACCGCTTCTTCCCCTCTGCACCCGTCCCGCTTCCGTCCGCCACGAACGCGCCCGATGCCGTTCGCGGCGCGGCTTTTGCCGTGCTTTCCGCATGCCCGTTTCCATGCCCGAAATGAGCACCGGGAGTTATTGCACATCCTGAAATCTCGTTTTAGAATGCGAAAAATGCTGCTCGACGACCTCGACCGGCGACTTACGGATTCGACCCGAATCACCGCAAGGGCGGATTCGCCAAACCGCGAAGCTCAACACAAGGAGACAGAGCATGGCCGCGACACCCAACGTAACGCTGCAGACGGACCCGGACACCGTGGAGACCCAGGAATGGCTGGACGCCCTCCAGGCGGTCGTTGCCAATGAAGGCCAGGACCGCGCGCACTTCCTGATCGAGAAGCTGATCGAAGCCGGCCGCGAGGAAGGCATCGACATCCCCTACTCGGCGACGACGCAGTACATCAACACCATCCCCGCCAGCCAGCAGCCGAAGTACCCCGGCAATCCGGACATGGAGATCAAGCTGCACTCCTACATCCGCTGGAACGCGATGGCGATGGTCGTGCGCGCGAACAAGCACAC
Source organism: Aromatoleum tolulyticum (assembly GCF_900156155.1). GTDB lineage: Bacteria > Pseudomonadota > Gammaproteobacteria > Burkholderiales > Rhodocyclaceae > Aromatoleum > Aromatoleum tolulyticum. The sequence goes on along the minus strand of NZ_FTMD01000023.1, from coordinate 42,611 downwards.
CAACGTCGGCGGCCACATCGCCTCCTTCGCGTCCGCGGCAGCGCTCTACGACGTGGGTTTCTCGCATTTCTGGCGCGCCCCCAGCGCCGAACACGGCGGCGACCTGATCTTCTTCCAGGGCCACTCGGTCCCCGGCGTCTATGCGCGCGCCTACATGCTCGGCCGCCTCACCGAAGAGCAGATGGACAGCTTCCGCCAGGAAGTCGACGGCAAGGGCATCTCGTCCTACCCGCACCCCTGGCTGATGCCGGACTTCTGGCAGTTCCCGACGGTGTCGATGGGCCTCGGCCCCCTGTGCGCGATCTACGCCGCACGCTTCATGAAGTACATGGATTCGCGCGACATGGCCAAGGCGCAGGACCGCAAGGTCTGGGCCTTCCTCGGCGACGGCGAGACCGACGAAGTCGAATCGCTGGGCGCGATCGGCATGGCCGGGCGTGAAAAGCTCGACAACCTGGTCTTCGTCATCAACTGCAACCTGCAGCGCCTGGACGGCCCGGTGCGCGGCAACGGCAAGATCATCCAGGAACTGGAAGCCGAATTCCGCGGCGCCGGCTGGAACGTCATCAAGCTCGTGTGGGGCACGCACTGGGACGCCCTGCTCGCCCGCGACACCAAGGGCCTGCTGAAGAAGCGCATGATGGATTGCGTCGATGGCGAGTACCAGACCTTCAAGGCCAAGGACGGCGCCTACGTGCGCGAGCACTTCTTCAACACGCCGGAACTGAAGGCGATGGTCGCCGACTGGACCGACGAGGAAATCTGGCAACTCAACCGCGGCGGCCACGACCTGTTCAAGATCTTCTCGGCCTACAAGGCGGCAGTCGAGCACAAGGGCCAGCCGACGCTGATCCTCGCCAAGACCGTCAAGGGCTTCGGCATGGGCCAGGCCGGCGAGGCGATGAACATCTCGCACCAGCAGAAGAAGCTCGACGAAGAGGCAATCCGCCGCTTCCGCGACCGCTTCGGCATCCCCGTGCCGGACGACAAGATCGCAGAACTGCCCTACCTGAAGTTCGCCGAAGACTCGCCCGAATACAAGTACATGATGGAGCGCCGCGTGTCGCTCGGCGGCTTCCTGCCGCAGCGCCGCCGCAAGGCCGAGCCGCTCGCCGTGCCGGCGCTCGAAAACTTCGCCGCGCTGCTGAAGGCCTCGGGCGAAGGCCGCGAGCTGTCGACGACGATGGCAATCGTGCGCATCATGAACACGCTGCTCAAGGACAAGCAGATCGGCCGTCACGTCGTGCCGATCGTCCCGGACGAATCGCGCACCTTCGGCATGGAAGGCATGTTCCGCCAGTACGGCATCTGGAACCAGCAAGGCCAGAACTACGTGCCGGAAGACCATGACCAGCTGATGTTCTACAAGGAATCGAAGACCGGCCAGGTACTGCAGGAAGGTATCAACGAAGCCGGCGCGATGGCCGACTGGATCGCTGCCGGCACCGCGTACTCGGTGCACGGCGTACAGATGGTGCCGTTCTACATCTTCTATTCGATGTTCGGCCTGCAGCGCACGATGGACCTGTGCTGGGCGGCCGCGGACCAGCGCACCCGCGGCTTCATGATCGGCGGCACCGCCGGACGCACGACGCTCAACGGCGAAGGCCTGCAGCACGAAGACGGCCACAGCCTGCTGCTCGCGAACATGATCCCGAACTGCATCAGCTACGACCCCACCTTCCAGTACGAAGTCGCGGTCATCGTGCAGGACGGCATGCGCCGCATGTTCGCCGAGCAGCAGGACGTGTACTACTACATCACGGTGATGAACGAGAACTACGAGCATCCCGAGATGCCTGCCGGCGCCGAAGCCGACATCATCAAGGGCATGTACGCGTTCCGTAAGGGCAGCGAAGGCAAGCTGCGCGTGCAGCTGCTTGGCTCCGGCACCATCTTCCGCGAAGTCATCGCCGCGGCCGACCTGCTGAAGAACGACTGGGGCGTCGAAGCCGACATCTGGGGCTGCCCGAGCTTCAACGAGCTCGCCCGTGACGGCCAGGACGCGGAACGCTGGAACATGCTGCACCCGATGGAAGCGCCGCGCCTGTCGCACGTCGAGAAGTGCCTGAAGGACACCACCGGCCCGGTGATCGCCGCGACCGACTACATCCGCATGTTCTCCGAGCAGATCCGTCCCTTCGTCAAGCGCACCTACTCGACGCTGGGCACCGACGGTTTCGGCCGTTCGGACACGCGCGAGAAGCTGCGCCACTTCTTCGAGGTGGACCGCCACTGGGTCACCGTTGCCGCACTGAAGGCACTCGCCGACGACGGCCTGATCGAGCGCGACAAGGTCGCCGCCGCGTTGCTGAAGTACAACCTCGATCCCGCCAAGCCCAACCCGATGAGCGTCTAAGAGAGCGAGGGAGACAAGAACATGAGCCAAATCATTGAAGTGAAGGTTCCGGACATCGGCGATTTCTCCGACGTGCCGGTCATCGAGCTGTTCGTGAAGGTCGGCGACACCATCAAGGTCGATGACGCGATCGCGACGCTCGAATCGGACAAGGCGACGATGGACGTGCCGTCGTCCGCCGCCGGCGTGGTCAAGGAAGTGCTGGTCGGCGTCGGCGACAAGGTCGCCGAAGGCAGCGTGCTGATTAAGGTCGAGGCTGCCGGCGCTGCTGCCGCAGCAGCCCCCGCCCCGGCGCCCGCCCCTGCTGCTGCTCCGGCACCGGCGGCTGCCGCTCCGGCCCCAGCGCCCGCAGCGGCACCGGCCGCGGCCGGCCCGATCGAAGTCGCTGTGCCGGACATCGGCGACTTCTCCGACGTGCCGGTGATCGAACTGTTCGTAAAGGTCGGCGACACGATCAAGGTCGATGACGCGATCGCGACGCTCGAATCGGACAAGGCGACGATGGACGTGCCGTCGTCGGCCGCCGGCGTGGTCAAGGAAGTGAAGGTCAAGCTCGGCGACAAGGTGTCGATGGGCTCCGTCCTGATCGTGGTCGAAGGCGCTGGCGCCGCGCCTGCCGCCGCCCCCGCACCGGCCGCAGCTCCGGCCCCCGCCTCGACCCCGTCGGGTGCCGTCCCCGCCGCGTCGACCGCTGCATTCGGACAGTCCGCGCTGTCGGCCCCCGCCGTCGCCGCCCCTGCCGCGCCGTCTGCCGTCACCCTCGGCGGCAAGGTACACGCCAGCCCGTCGGTGCGCGCCTACTCCCGCGAACTGGGTGTCGATCTCGCCCAGGTCAGAGCGACCGGCCCGAAGGGTCGCATCCTGAAGGAAGACGTCACCGCCTTCGTCAAGGGCGCGATGCAGACCGGCGTCGTCCCGGGCAAGGCGGTGGCCGCCACCTCGGTCGGCAGCCTCGGTGGCGGACTGGATCTGCTGCCCTGGCCGAAGGTCGATTTCTCCAAGTTCGGCGAAGTCGAGTCGAAGCCGCTGTCGCGCATCAAGAAGATCTCCGGCCAGAACCTCGCCCGCAACTGGGCGATGATCCCGGCGGTGACCTACCACGAGGACGCCGACATCACCGACCTCGAAGCCTTCCGCGTCCTGATGAACAAGGAGAACGAGAAGTCGGGCAAGAAGCTCACGATGCTCGCCTTCATCATCAAGGCCTCGGTGCGCGCGCTGCAGGAATTCCCCGAGTTCAACACCTCGCTCGACGGCGACAATTTGGTCTACAAGAAGTACTTCAACATCGCCTTCGCCGCGGACACCCCGAACGGCCTGGTCGTGCCGGTGGTGAAGAACGCCGACAAGAAGAGCGTGTTCGAGATCGCCGCCGAAACCGGCGAACTGGCGAAGAAGGCGCGCGACGGCAAGCTCGGCCCGGCCGACATGTCCGGCGCCTGCTTCACGATCTCCTCGCTTGGCGGCATCGGCGGCACGTACTTCGCGCCGATCGTCAATGCACCGGAAGTCGCGATCCTCGGCGTCAACAAGTCGGTGATGAAGCCGGTGTGGGACGGCAAGCAGTTCGTGCCCCGCCTGACCCTGCCGATGTCGCTGACCGCCGACCACCGCGTCATCGACGGCGCGCTGGCGACCCGCTTCAACGTCTATCTCGCTCAACTGCTGGCCGACTTCCGTCGGGTCATGCTGTAAGGAGGCCGCACCATGAGCCAAGTTGAAGTCAAGGTTCCGGACATCGGCGATTTCGAGTCCGTCCCCATCATCGAGCTGTTCGTGAAGGCCGGCGACACCATCAAGGTCGACGACGCGATCTGCACGCTCGAATCGGACAAGGCGACGATGGACGTGCCGTCGTCCGCCGCGGGTGTCGTCACCGAAGTGCTGGTGAAGGTCGGCGACAAGGTCGGCGAAGGCGCGGTGCTGCTGAAGGTTGAAGCGGCGGGCGCTGCCGCCGCGGCTGCACCCGCCGCCGCTCCGACTCCGGCCGCCGCTCCGACTCCGGCCGCCGCCCCCGCGGCACCGGCTGCTGCCCCCGTCGCGGCTCCGACAGCGTCGAGCCACGCCGGCGGCGCCGACATCGAGTGCGACATGCTCGTGCTCGGCGCCGGCCCCGGCGGCTACTCGGCCGCGTTCCGCTCCGCCGACCTCGGCCTCAAGACCGTGATCGTCGAGCGCTACGCCACCCTCGGCGGCGTGTGCCTGAACGTCGGCTGCATCCCGTCGAAGGCGCTGCTGCACGTCGCCGCGGTCATGGACGAGGCCGAGCACATGTCCGCCGCCGGCATCACCTTCGCCAAGCCCACCGTCGACATCGACGCGCTGCGCGCCCACAAGGACAAGGTCGTCGGCAAACTCACCGGCGGCCTCGCGGGCATGGCCAAGGGCCGCAAGGTCGACGTCGTGCGCGGCTACGGCAGCTTCCTCGACCCGAACCACGTCGAAGTCGAAATCACCAGCGGCGACGCGCAGGACAAGACCGGCGAGAAGAAGATCATCAAGTTCAAGCAGTGCATCATCGCCGCCGGTTCTGCCGCGGTGCACCTGCCCTTCATCCCGCGCGACCCGCGCATCGTCGATTCGACCGGCGCGCTGGAACTCCGTCAGGTGCCGGCCAAGATGCTCGTCATCGGCGGCGGCATCATCGGCCTGGAGATGGCGACGGTGTATTCGACGCTCGGCACCCGTGTCGATGTCGTCGAGATGCTCGACGCCCTCATGCAGGGCCCGGACCGTGACGCCGTCAAGGTGTGGGAGAAGCAGAACGCCCACCGCTTCGACAGCATCATGCTGAAGACCAAGACCGTCGCCGTCGAGGCGAAGGACGACGGCCTGTGGGTCACCTTCGAAGGCGAGAAGGCACCGCAAGGTCCGCAGCGCTACGACATGATCCTGCAGGCCGCCGGTCGCAGCCCCAACGGCAAGAAGATCGCCGCCGACAAGGCGGGCGTCGTCGTCACCGATCGCGGCTTCATCCCGGTCGATGCGCAGATGCGTACCAACGTGCCGCACATCTTCGCCATCGGCGACATCGTCGGCAACCCGATGCTCGCGCACAAGGCGGTGCATGAAGCCCACGTCGCCGCCGAAGTCGCGGCCGGCGAGAAGTCGGCGTTCGACGCGACCGTGATCCCCGGTGTCGCCTACACGCATCCGGAAGTGGCGTGGGTCGGCTACACCGAGGACCAGGCGAAGAAGGAAGGCCGCAAGGTCGAGACTGCCAAGTTCCCGTGGGCCGCTTCCGGGCGCGCGATCGCCAACGGTGCCGATTACGGCTTCACCAAACTGATCTTCGACGCCGAAACGCACCGCGTGATCGGTGGAGCGATCGTCGGCCCTTCGGCCGGCGACATGATCGGCGAAGTGTGCCTCGCCATCGAGATGGGCGCGGACGCGGTGGATATCGGCAAGACCATCCACCCGCACCCGACGCTGGGCGAAACCGTCGGCATGGCGGCCGAGGTCGCGCACGGCAGCTGCACCGACGTGCCGGCACCGCGGAAGAAATAAGCAACGCACAGAGTGGGTTCAAGGGGCGCTTCGGCGCCCCTTTTTCTTTGTGCACGCGCCGCCCGCGTCCGGCGCGCGAACGCCGCACCCATCGCTTGCAGCCGGATTCGAATACTGTATATACTTACAGCGCTCGATCAACACGGCCCCGCAGAGGGCTCTCTTCCCGACGGAGACCAATATGGAACAGTGGATCAATCGACTGCTGATGGGCTGCGGTGGCGCCTCCGGCCTGATGCTCGGCACCGGCCACGTCGTCGAGGCGACGACCCTCGCGGCCGCAACGATCTCCGCAGTATGGTTCATGCGCATGCAGGCTCGCAGCGCCGCCGAAGAGCGCTGAATTCCGGGCTTGGCCTGTCAAAGCCCGCCGGCTTGGTCATGCATCGGCCGGCAGAAATTTCACGCTAGTCCATGCCCGCATGTCCGGTATTGCGCCGATCTCCCTATAATCGGCGCTCAACCTGCCCGCGTGAAAGCTGCTGTCGATGCCCGCCCCAACCCAGCCATCGGAAATTGCCCGCGAAGTCCTGCGCCTGTTTGCGGCACGGCGCATCTCGCCGACACCGGACAACTTTCGCGCCCTCTACTACGAGGTCGCCGGGACGGCAGACACCGAAGGCACCTTCCCCGACAAGTTCGTGCGCGTCCTCGCGCGGCAATTGCCGCGCGACACCGCAGAACGCGCGCGGATCGCCCGCCAGCTGGACCAGGCTCTGACGGAAGACAATCAGGACACCAGCCGCCAGGCGCTGGCCGATTACCTTGCCAGCCTGAAGACCGAACAGCCGCCCGCCTGGAACGAACTGATCGCCAACTTGCTCAGGCAGTGGGAAGCGCGCCAGCTCGGCTGGACCACCGCACGCAAGCGCGAATCGCTTGAACGCGTGCTCGCGGCCAACGATCCCGCAACCCTGCACGCACGTCTGCAGGCACTGGTCCGCTCGTGGATGCAGGCCCCGGCAGACCCCGAGTCGCCGACACTCCACAGCCTGTCCGACACAGCAAACGCGCCTGCGAACGGGCCGTCCGCGGGCACGCCCCCCGCTGGCGTCGCCCCCGAAGTGCGCCAGACCGCGTCCGGAGAAGCGGGCGAACTGCTGGCCACCCAACAGGAGCTGCTGCAACTCGCGCTCGATACGGTGCTCCCCCCGCTGCTCGCCGAACAACCCGAACTTGCGCAGGAAGCCGACAGACTCGCCGGATCGGTCAAGACCGCGAGCAGCGCGGACGAACTGCATAACATCGCCACGCGCATGCGCAAGTTCGCCTACCGGCTCGAAATGGTCGCGGGTGACCGGGCCGAAATCGACGCCGGACTGCGCAACCTGCTGCGCCTGCTGCTCGACAACATCGACCAGATCGTCGTCGACGACAGCTGGCTCAGTGGCCAGATCGAGGTCCTGCGCGACGTCCTCGGCAAACCGGCGAACGTGCGCCTCATCGACGACGCAGAGCGCCGCCTGCGCGAGATCATCTACAAGCAGAGCCAGCTCAAGCACAACCACTCCGAAGCCCAGCGCTCGCTCAAGGAACTGCTCGCCGGTTTCGTCGACCACCTCGCCAGCTTCGCCGAAACCACCGGCGCCTACCACGACCGCATCGGCAACTGTGCCGACCGCATTTCCACCGCACGCGACATCACCGAGATCAGCGGAGTCCTTGGCGAAGTGATGCGCGAAACGCTCACGATGCGCGACACCGCCCGACGCTCCCGCGACGAACTTGACGCCACGCGCGAACGCGCCCGCGAAGCCGAACAACGGATGAACGAACTGCAGCGGCAGCTCGACGAAACGAGCCGCCTCATGCGCCACGACCAGCTCACCGGCGTGCTCAATCGTCGCGGCCTGGAAGAAACCTTCGACAAGGAAGCCGCCCGCGCCCGCCGCCACGGCAGCCCCCTGAGCCTCGCCCTGCTCGACCTCGACAACTTCAAGCAGCTCAACGACACCTTCGGACACCGCACCGGCGACAACGCCCTCATCCACCTCGCCACCATCATCCGGCAGAGCCTGCGCCCGCAGGACACCATCTCCCGCCACGGCGGCGAGGAATTCATCCTGCTCTACCCGGACACCTCCATCGATCAAGCCCAAGCGGCCCTCGTCCGCCTGCAACGCGAACTCACGCGCAACTTCTTCCTCACGCACGACCGGAAAGTGCTGATCACGTTCAGCGCCGGCGTCACCGAATGGAACCCCGACGACACGGTGGAAAGCGCCGTGCAGCGCGCCGACGAGGCCATGTACCGAGCGAAGCAGGCGGGCAAGAACAAGGTCGTCGCGCATCCCGTCGCCTGAACCGGACGCGCCCCCGCGAGGACGCCGGCACCCATGAGTGATGCGCGAGCGGGCCATGTGGGGGCCATCACAAGCCCCTCGACAAATCTCCTTGCAAATTCCCTAAAGATTTTTCCGGCCCCTCCGTTAATGGATTCAACGGCAGACAAAACGCCCGCGCAGATGCAAACAGGGCATGAAGCCGGGATAACCGAAGTCACCTTTCGCTAGGAGAAACATCATGGCACAAGTCATCAACACCAACGTCTCGTCGCTCAACGCGCAACGCAACCTGAACACTTCCGGCGCCGCGCTCGCGACCTCGTTGCAGCGCCTGTCCTCGGGCCTGCGCATCAACAGCGCGAAGGACGACGCGGCCGGCCTCGCGATTTCGGAACGCTTCGGCGCGCAGATCCGCGGCCTGAACCAGGCGGTGCGCAACGCCAACGACGGCATCTCGCTCGCACAGACCGCCGAAGGCGCACTCGGCGAGATCGGCAACAACCTCCAGCGCATCCGCGAACTGGCCGTGCAGTCGCGTAACGCGACGAACTCCGACGAAGACCGCGTCGCGCTGCAGAAGGAAGTCATCCAGCTCAAGGCGGAAATCGACCGCGTCGCCGACAACACGACCTTTAACGGCAAGAAACTCATCGATGGCAGCTTCACCGATCAGGACTTCCAGGTCGGCGCGGACCAGGGACAGATCATCACGGTCAGCAATATTGCCGACGCGAACATTGCTGTTTTGGGTAGCTGGACCTCGGCGGCGGCCACCGCTACGACCAGCGGTGCATCGGGTGCTTTTACCACCGCAACGTCCAACGCAATCGGCCAAGCCTTCACCCTCACGGTTGATGGCACGAATGCCTTCACCAAGACCACCACCGCTGCTGTCGAGACGGTAACTGCTGCGGAAGTCCAGACCGGCGTGGATGCGTTTATTGCCGGCTCCGGCGGCGCTTACACAGCGACCGGTACGGTTGCCGGCGGCGATCTGGTGATCAGCAAGGCTGACGGTACCGACATGACCATCGCGCTGACAAACACCTTCAACACCCCGGGCGGCTTCGCCGGCACTATGGTCGGGACGGCCACCAACGGCGATGCCGTGGGCACGGCGATGACCGGTTTCGCCGGCCTCGACATCTCGACCACCGCCGGGGCTGACAATGCGATCGTCGCAATGGACGCGGCACTGAAAGCGGTCAACGGCGCTCGCGCGGATCTCGGCGCGATCCAGAACCGCTTCTCTTCGACGATCGCGAACCTGCAGACCACGTCGGAAAACCTGTCCGCCTCCCGCAGCCGCATCCTCGACGCCGACTTCGCACAGGAAACCGCGAATCTGACGCGCGGCCAGATCCTGCAGCAAGCCGGTACCGCGATGCTCGCGCAGGCGAACTCGCTGCCGAACAACGTGCTCAGCCTGCTCCGCGGCTAAGCGTCGGTTAGACTGGCAACACCCACAGGCGCGGGGCTCGTAAGGGTCTCGCGCCTGTGGCCCATCGGAGAGGTGGAATCATGACCATTCAGAACATCACCAACAACGCAGCCGCGATGAACGCCGGTGTGACGCGGGCGGTCACCGGCGAACGCAGCACGGTTTCCAGTCCGGCCGTACAGCAAGCGACGCCAGCCACCTCCCCACCCACCGCAGTCGCCCCCACGCACGAAGCACTGATCCAGGCGGTAGCCGAAGTGCAAAAAGTGCTGGAACCCGTGGCACGGAACCTGCTGTTCTCGATTGACGAAGAAACCGGGCGTACACTGGTAAAAGTCGTCGACTCGACCACCGACGAGGTGATCCGCCAGATTCCGTCCGAAGAGGTGCTGGCGATTTCCAAGGCTCTCGACCGACTTCAGGGCCTGCTGATACAGCAGAAAGCCTAGCCGCGAGGAGGACATCATGGCTTTGACCGCATCAGGACTCGGCTCCGGACTCGACATCAACGGCATGGTGTCGCAGTTGATGGCCGTCGAACGTCAACCGCTCACGGCGCTGGCGAAGAAGGAAGCGAGCTTCCAGTCCAGGCTGTCGGCGTTTGGCCAGATCAAGAGCAGCCTGGCCGCACTGCAGACCGCGGCAAAAGCGCTGAACGACGCGGCAAAATTTTCCGCCACCAAGGCCACCGTCGGTGCCGACGCGGGCTTCACCGCCACTACCGCCGCTGGCGCAACGACCGGCAACTACTCGGTGCTGGTCGGCAGCCTGGCGGCGGCGCAGCGCGTGGCCAGCAACGCGACCACGCAGTTCGTACCCGCCGACGGCAGCGTCACGCCGCAAACCCTGGACATCCGTTTCGGCAAGATGATCGACGGCGCATTCGTGGCCGGCGAAACCATCAGCGGCACATTCACCGCCGGGGCGGGCACGACGAAGACGCTGAGCTTCACAGGCAAGACGATCGAGGAGCTGCGCGACGCGATCAACACAGCCGATCTCGGCATCTCTGCCAACCTGGTCAATAACGGCACCGCTAAACAGCTGGTGATCACCAGCAAGAACACCGGCGCCGACCAGGCATTCAGCATCGGCGGCAGCGTGGGCCTGAGCTACGATCCGGCGACACCGGCGGGCTCTCCGACCACCACCCGGATACAGTCTTCGCAGGATGCGGCATTTACGGTTGATGGCATCGCCATCACGCGCAGCAGCAATACCGTCAGCGATGTCATCAGCGGCGTAACGCTGGCCCTCACGAAACCGACCACGACGGCTGCCAGCCTCACCGTGGCGAGCGACAAGAGCGGCGCGCGCAGCGCCATCGACGCCTTCGTCAAGGCCTACAACGACACGCAGACCACGCTCAAGAACCTGACCAACTACGACGCCGAGAAGAAGGCCGCATCTGCACTGACCGGCGACTCCACGGCACGCAGCGTGCAGAGCCAGGTGCGCAGCATGGTTGGCGGCACCCTTGCCGGCCTGGGCAATGTCAGCCGCCTCACCGACATCGGCATCACCTTCCAGACTGATGGCAAGCTGTCAGTCGACAGCGCCAAACTGGACGCTGCGCTGCAGGACCCGAAGCTCAACGTCGGGGCATTCTTCGGCGGCGCCGGCAGCGTGAAAGGCCTCGCCGCCACGATCTCGGAAGGTCTCGACAATTTCCTTGCCAGCGACGGCCTGTTGGCCGGGCGCACCGACGGCATCAACGCCTCGATCAAGTCGATCGGCAAACAGCGGGAAGCGTTCGAAGCGCGGCTGGAAGGTATCCAGAAGCGCTACATGGCGCAATTCACGGCTCTCGACGCGATGGTGGCCAGCATGACGCAAACGAGTAACTATCTCACGCAGCAACTCGCGAACCTGCCAAAAATTGGCGAATAACCCCGGAGCAACGCAATGTTCGGCTCATCATCCAACCGCGCATCGGCCTACGCCAAGGTCGGCGTCGAAACCGGCGTGAGCACGGCCGATCCGCACAAGCTGATCCTGATGCTTTTCGACGGCGCGATTCTTTCGATCGCCACTGCTGCAGCAGCAATGGAAAGGAATGATATCGCGGCCAAGGGCCAGTCGATCTCCAAGGCCATCGAGATCATTGTCAACGGCCTGAAGGCCAGTCTCGATCCGGTCGCCGGAGGGGAACTCGCCGGTCGGCTCGATGCGCTGTACGTCTACATGGGCGAACGCCTGCTGTACGCGAACCTGCACAACAGCCGCGCGGCTCTCGACGAGGTCCGCAACCTGCTCGCCACCTTGCGCGAAGCCTGGGCCGGCATCGCACCGGATGCGGCAACCGCGGCAGCCTGAGGAGATCCGTGATGGCATCCCCTCTTTCCCTGTTCGAGTCGATGAGTGTGGTTTCCGCCACGATGGTCGAAGCGGCACGGGCGAACGACTGGGATCGCCTCGTCACGCTGGAGCGCGAGATGGCCGCGTTGCGCAACGAGATCCTGCATGCCGCGGCTGCGGCGCAGGCGCCCCTCGACGCCGCGGAGGCTGTACGCAAGGCGGAACTGATCGCCGCCATGCTCGAGGACGACGTCGAAATCCGCAAACACGTCGAACCCTGGCTCGGCAGCGTGCGCAAGCTACTGTCGGGAACCGCACGCGACCGTGCGGTGCGCGCCGCCTACGGCGCCTTCGGCCCCTGAGGATCTGACCGGCCTCCGGACGGTCTGACGACACAGGAGCGCATACGATGATCCCCTCCGATCTCGCCGCCCGCCTGCGTCTGATCACCGAGGCGAGCCTCTTCGACAGCGAACCGCCGATCAACGGCACGTCGCGTGTGCGCGAGATTCAGGCTCGCCTTCCCGAGCTCCTGCCCGGCGAACGCTTCGTCGCGACGATCGACCGCCGGCTGCCCGATGGCACCTTCAAGGCCGTCGTAGGCGGACGCGATTACACGCTGGCGCTCAATCAGTCGGCGAATACCGGCGACACGCTGGAACTGGTCGTCACTCAAAGCACACCCAAGGCGGTGTTCGCCCAGCTCGCCGAGCCGATGCTCACGGGCAATGAAGGCGCTCGCCCGACGCTCAGCGCCGCCGGGCGGCTGATCGGATTCCTGCTCACGGGGCAGCCCGCTCCGCAGCCTGCGTCGCTCGCGGCCGGAAAACCCATCGTTGCGGCGCCACCGACCAACAATGCCGCCGCGACGCTCGCCCCGGCCCTGCAGCAGGCGCTGTCCCAGAGCGGCCTGTTCTACGAATCCCACCAATTGCAATGGCTCTCGGGCAAGCTCGCGACCTCGGCGCTGTTGCAGGAGCCTCAGGGCGAGCATTTGCGTGGGCCCGCGCCCCAGTCTGCCGGCCCGGCCGATGCAGCCGTACTCGCTCGTTCGCCGGGCCTGCTGCGGGCCGGCACCGACATGGCGGCGAACGCGCCGGCACAAGGGGCGGCCGGGACGGCGGTGGCGGCGAACGAATCCGACGCCGCAGGCGGCACGAATCCGGCACAGGCTCAGGGCATGCGCACAGCTGCCATTCCCGAGCGGCTCGTCCCGGTCGTCTATCAGCAACTCGACGCGATGGCGACACAGAACTACGTCTGGCAGGGACAGGTCTGGCCGGGACAGACGATGGAATGGGAAATCGAGGATCCGCAGCGCGACCGCGAACCGGGTTCGGACGAGCCGCCGACGGAGTGGAAGACCACCTTACGGCTCAGCCTGCCGCGGCTCGGCGGTGTCGAGGCGCTTCTGATCCTGACGCCCGCAGGCGTCGCATTGCGCCTGATGGCCGACGACGACGCTACGGTCGCGGCGCTCGCCAACGCCCGGGCCGAGCTCGACAGCGCCCTCGAAGCGGCCAACGTCCCGCTCACGGGCTTCGTCGCGGAGCGCCGTGATGGCGAACACTGAGCACGATCCGGCACCGCGCGGCGAGGCCGTCGCGCTCGCCTACAGCAAGGGCGACGCCGCACCGCGCGTGGTTGCGAAGGGGCGCGGACTGATCGCGCGCGAGATCATCGAGCGCGCGCGCGAAGCCGGGGTGTTCGTGCACGAATCCCCCGAACTGGTCGGTCTTCTGATGCAGGTCGACCTCGACGCGCGTATCCCGCCCGAGCTGTACGTCGCGGTGGCGGAGTTGCTGGCGTGGATCTATCGTGTCGAGCAGGGCAGCGCGGGCGCGCAGGCGCAAGCACCGGGCGGACCGGCTCGCCCCTGATGAGGCAGCAATCGAATACCTCCGTTCGCCCTGAGCCTTTCGCAGGGCAATCGCAGGGCTTCGACAAGCTCAGTCCGAACGGTATTCGTTGCGGTTTCGCAGTCGTGCTATAAATCCGGCTTTGCCCGGACTCGTTGCCGATGCCCGAACCGTCCGAAACCACGACGCCGCAGCGACCGTTGGATGCCGACGCCCTCGCCCGCTATGCGGTGCGCGACCCGCTCGAAATCATTCAGTTGCTCCGGATGCTGGTCGATAAACGTCCGCTCCTGACTGCCTTCATCGACGGCGGGGAATCCTTCGTCACACTGGCGCTCGCGCTGACCGACGACGGCGCCGTGATCGTCGATGCCTGCCCCGACGAGGTACGTAACGCTCGCGCAGGGAGCGCCGCCCGGCTCGTCTGCGTGACGCGCCTCGACAACGTGAAGCTGCAGTTCGCGCTCGAGGCTCCCGCCCGCATCGTGCATGCGGGCAAACCCGCCCTGCGCGCGACGCTTCCCGACAGCATCATCCGCCTGCAACGGCGCGAGTTCTATCGCCTGCCCACATCGCAAGCCGAGCCGCTCGTCTGCGTGATCACTCACGTGCCCGAGGACGGCCGCCGGCAGGAGGTGCAGGTACGGATCGTGGACATCAGCGGCGGCGGACTGGCGGTTCTCGTCCCGCCGAAGGAACTTCGCTTCGAACCCGGAACGGAATACAGCCAGTGCTCGCTCCGCCTACCCGACGGCAATCCCCTGCCCGTGCGCCTGAAGGTCAGGAACCTTTTCGAGATCGAGAAGGCAAACGGCGTGAAGGTGCTGCGCGCCGGCTGCGAGTTCATCGGCTTGTCGAACCAGGCGACCGCACGCATCCAGCGCTACATGTTCAAGCTCGAACGTGAGCGGCGAATGCACGACGAACACTGAATCCTGTGCTCGGAAACGACGAAGCCGCCCTGCGGCGGCTTCATCGTCCGTGCGCACGGAACACGTCACACAGGCATGTTCATGATGTCCTGATACGCCGTGACGAGACGGTTGCGCACCTGAACCATCTGCTGGAACGACAGGTTGGCCTTCTGCAGGTTGACCATGACGTCCTGGAGATTGACGTTCGGATCACCGGCGGAAAAGTCCTGCGCCATGCCGCGCGCTTCCTGCTGCGCGGCGCTCACGTCCTTGAGCGCACCCTGCAGCACTTCGGCGAAATCGACGCCGCCTGCAGCCTGGTTGGCGGGGGCGGACGACTTCGCACCCGCCGCCTGGGCGGTGGCGCGCAATTCGCCGATCATCTGGTTGATTCCACGCGTATCCATACGCTCGACTCCAACACGGAGTATCCGTTGTCCTCAGTCTAGCAGAGCAATCGTCGTGCCAAAAGGATGTTGCCGGGTGTCGGCCAATGCACGGGCGGCCGCTACCGCAACTCCATGCCTACACCTCGTAGCCCTCGTCGCGGTACTGCTGCAGCTTGTAACGCAAGGTCCGTTCCGAGATTCCGAGCTTTTCGACGGCGCGTTTGCGCGATCCGCCGACTTCGCGCAGCGTCGAGAGAATATGTTCGCGTTCGAGATCCTTCATGTTTGCCGGCCGCCCGCCGGCAGCCGGATCGGGCCGGGAAGGGGACGAAGCGGCAACATTTTCCGGCGACACGGCAAAATTTGCCGAAACCGATACCGACACCGGCGCCGTGTCGCCCCGCTTTGGCACTTCGGCACTCGGGGCCGATGGTTCCGTCGCGACCCAGTTCGGCAGGCACAGATGCACCGTCTCCACCGTGATCGTGTCGCCGGCCGCAAGAATCAGCGCGCGCTGCATCGCGTTTTCGAGTTCGCGCACGTTGCCCGGCCAGGCATGGCGCACGAGCAGCTGCTCGGCTTCCGGGCTCAGCCGGGCACTGCGCTTGAGGCGTTCGCCGTGGCGGGCGAGGAAATGGCGCGCGAGCGGCAGGATGTCGCGGGGGCGTTCGCGCAACCCCGGGATCGCCAGCGGAAATACATTGAGCCGGTAGTACAGGTCTTCGCGGAAGCGGCCGGCGGCGACTTCCCGCGCCATGTCGCGGTTGCTCGTCGCCAGCACGCGGATGTCGAGCTCGACCGGTTTTTTCCCGCCGACACGCTCCACCTCCCGTTCCTGCAGCACGCGCAGGAGCTTGGCCTGCAGCGCGAGCGGCATTTCCGAGATCTCGTCGAGCAGGATGGTGCCGTCCTGCGCCTGCTCGAACTTGCCCGGCTGCGCCGTCTGGGCGCCGGTGAACGCTCCCTTTTCGTAACCGAACAGCGTCGCCTCGAGCAGGTTCTCGGGGATGGCCGCGCAGTTGATCGCGACGAAGGGCCCCGCCTTGCGCGACGAGTGATCGTGGATGTAGCGCGCGAAGACTTCCTTGCCGGTGCCCGATTCGCCCGTGAGCAATACCGTGGCGTCGGTGTCGGCGACACGCGCGGCGAGCGCGAGCAGGTTGCGCGTGTGCGGATCCTCGGCGATGGTGTCGTCGGCACCCGGCGGCTGCGAGGCGTAGCGCCGCACGTTTTCGAGCAGGACGTCGGGTTCGAACGGCTTCATGAGGAAGTCGCACGCGCCGCCGCGCATCGCGGCGACGGCCTTGTCGACGTCGCCGTAGGCGGTCATCAGCAGGACGGGAAGCTGAGGCAGGCGCGAGCGGATTTCGCCGAGGAGTTGCAGGCCGTCCATCGGCTGCATGCGCAAATCGCTGACGACGAGGTTGAATGCCTGCCGGCCGATCTCGGCGAGAGCGGCCGGTCCGCCGTCGACGCCGGTGACGCGATGCCCGCCCATTTCCAGCGTGAGACACACGGCATCGCGCAATGCGGCGTCGTCCTCGACGACGAGAATGTTGATCTGTTCGATCATGCAGATTCCTTCGGTGCGAGCGCGGCGCCCCCCTCGTCGGGACACGGCAGCGGCAGGCTGAGGATGAACAAGGCGCCCTTGCCGGGGCTGGATTCGACGGCGATGTCCCCACCGTGGGCGCGCGCGACGCCGCGTGCGATCGCGAGCCCCAGGCCGGTGCCGTCCGCGCGGGTGGTGAAGAAGGGGTCGAACAGGCGCGCCTGGTGGGCCGGCTCGATGCCGCGGCCGTTGTCGCGGATGCGGAAGAGCACGGTGTCGCCTTCGCGCGTGGCGGAAAGGTCCACCGCGCCGCCGGCCTCGGTGGCCTGGATGGCGTTTTCGAGCAGGTTCGTGATCGCACCGCCCAAGGCCTTGCGGTCGCCGAGCAGGGTCGCATCGCCGCAGTCGCAGGCGGACGAAAACCCGACTTGGCGCGCCCGCGCGAGCGGTTCGAGGGTATGCACGAGTTCCCCCGCGAGTTCGCAGATGCCGAAACGCTGACGGCCGAGACTGTCGCCGCGCGCGAAGAGCAGCATGTCGCGGATGAGGCGCTCGAGGTAGCGCAGGCGCTCGATCGCGCGGTCGGCGACGCGCGCGCGATCGGCGGGGGCCAGCTCGGGTTGCTTGAGGTTGCCGGTGTATAGCAGCGCGGCGGCGAGCGGCGTGCGCAGCTGGTGGGCAAGTCCGGCGACCATCTCGCCCATCGCCGCCAGCCTTTCGTTGCGTTCGGCCTGCAGGCGCATGCGGTGCGTGTCGGTGACGTCGTGCAGCAGGATGATGCGCCCTTCGCCGGACTCCAGTGCTGCCTCGGACAACGAAACCCGGCGGGCGCCCGCGTCCGCGCCGACGGTCGCTTCGCCGGGCGTTTCGGTGGCATTCAGGGTGGCGGCAAGTTCGTCCCACGGACGGCCCGCGAGATCGCCGCCCAGCAGGCTCTCGGCCGCACTGTTGCACTGCCCGACACGGCCGGCGCGATCGAGCATCACGACGCCTGCCGGCAGCGCACCGAGCAGCACCGCGAGGCGTTCGGTGAGCTGCGCGACCTGCCCCTGCAGCGCGTTGTAGGCGGTCGACAGCTCTTCGGACGCGCGCGCGAACATCTCGAACGCCTCGGCGAGCTGCGCCGCGTCGAGGCGCTGCCCCGCGCCGGGCGCGGCATTCGAGGCGGCAGGAGGCGTTTCAGCGGACATGGCGTGCAGGACCTGTTTTCACGGCTGGCAGATTAAGCCTTGACCCGTCCATGTTAACCGGCAAATAGGCGGCAAAAAATGCCGCTTTTCCGCTCGCGCGATTTGCACACGCGGACGGACAATGCCGTCATCCGTAAAAGTGACGTGATCGAAGGACTCCACCATGGCCACCGCCGACACCGCCGTTGATCGGGGAACCCTGCCGCCGGCCCAGCTGGCGCTGCAGCGCTTGAATGAGCTGAGCCAGCGCCAGAAGCTCGCCGCCGGCGCCGCCGTGGCAATCGCCATCGCAATGCTGGTGGGGGTCTGGCTGTGGTCGCGGACGCCGGACTACGCGGTACTCTTCTCGAACTTCGACGAGCGCGACGGCGGCGCGATCGTCACCGCGCTGCAGCAGCAGAACGTTCCCTACAAGTTTTCGCCGGCCGGCAACGCAATCCTGATTCCGTCGGGGATGGTGCACGACGTGCGCCTGCGCCTTGCCGCGCAAGGCCTGCCCAAGGGCGGGCTGGTCGGCTTCGAGCTGATGGAAAACCAGAAGCTCGGCGTGTCGCAGTTCCACGAGCAGGTCAACTTCCAGCGCGCGCTCGAAGGCGAACTGGCGCGCACCATCCAGGCGATCTCATCGGTCTCGTCTGCGCGCGTGCATCTGGCGATTCCCAAGCAGTCCGGTTTCCTGCGCGACGAGCAGAAGCCGACCGCCTCGGTGATGGTGAACCTGTACCCCGGACGAACGATGGATTCCGCCCAGGTCGCCGGCATCGTTCATCTGGTCGCTTCGAGCGTGCCGCAGCTGGCAAACGACCACGTCAGCGTGATCGACCAGAACGGCACCCTGCTCACGAACCGCCCCGACCCGCTGCGCAATGCGGGCCTGGACGCAACACAGCTCAGCTACGTGCGTGAGGTCGAATCGGGCTATATCCGCCGCATCGAGACAATCCTCACGCCGATCGTCGGCCAGGATAATTTCAAGGCCCAGGTCACGGCGGACGTCGATTTCGACCAGGTCGAGGCCACCGCGGAGACCTTCAAGCCGAATCCCTCGCCCGATCAGGCAATCCGCAGCCAGCAGATCAACGAACAGGGGATGCGCGAACCGGCCGCACAAGGGGTGCCCGGCGCGCTGAGCAACCAGCCGCCCGTTCCCGCCACCGCGCCGATCACCTCGCCGTCGGTCGCAGCCGGCGGCGCGCCCGGCGGCCCCGCCACGCCCTTCACGGGCAATCGTGCGGCGACGATCAACTATGAACTGGACCGCACGATCCAGCACACGAAACAGGCACTCGGCCAGGTGAAGCGCCTGTCGGTCGCGGTCGTCGTGAACCACCGCAACGAAACGCTGCCAAATGGTGAGGCGCGCGCGGAAGCACTGTCGGACGACGAAATCGCGCGCATCACCAGTCTGGTCCGCGAAGCGATGGGCTTCAACCAGGCGCGCGGCGACAGCCTGAACGTGTCCAGCGCGCCGTTCGCCGCCGGCCGCACCGAGTCGCAGGCACAGGTGCCGGTGTGGAAGGATCCGGAGATGGTCGACCTCGGCAAGGAAGCGCTGAAGTATGTCGTGATTCTCGTCGCGCTCGCCTTCGTGTATTTCGGCGTGGTGCGTCCGCTGCTGCGCACCGTGGCACCGCCGCCTGCGCCCGCCCCTGCCCCCGAGGAGGAAGACGAGGGCGCCGTGGTGAGCCTCTCGCACATGGAGCCCGCAAACACCTTCGACGCGAAGCTGGCCCGGGCGAAGGAACTCGCGACATCCGACCCGCGCGTCATCGCGAACCTGATCAAGGAATGGATGGGCGTCAATGAGGAAGGCAAGAAATGAGCTCAATGGATGAAGGCGTCGAGAAGAGTGCGATGCTGCTGCTCGCGCTCGGTTCGGACGAGGCGGCGGAAGTCCTCAAGCTGCTCGGCCCGAAGGAAGTGCAGAAGCTCGGCATGGCGATGGCCGGCCTGCCTTCGCAGCAGCGCTCGACGGTCGAGGCGGTGCTCGACGAGCTCGAGGCCCACCGCATCAAGGGCGCGCCGGTCGAAGCCGACGAAGAGCAGATCCGCGCGATGCTGACCAAGGCACTCGGCGACGAACGCGCCGGGCACATCATTGCGCGCGTGCTGCAGGGCTCGGACACCGCGGGCATCGAGAGTCTGAAGTGGATGGATGCCGCGACCGCTGCCGACCTGATCAAGAACGAACACCCGCAGATCATCGCAACCATCCTCGTACACCTCGAATTCGACCAGGCGGGCGAGATCCTCAAGCAGTTCCCCGACCGCCTGCGCAACGACGTGATCCTGCGCATCGCGACGCTGGACGGCGTGCAGCCCGCCGCGCTCAAGGAACTCAACGAGGCCCTCGCGCGCATGCTCGCGGGCGCCTCCACGGTCAAGAAGGCCTCGATGGGCGGCGTGCGCCACGCGGCCGAGATCCTCAACTTCGTCGGCGTTGCGGCGGAAACGGCGGTGCTCGACAACGTGCGCGAGTACGATCCCGACCTCGCCCAGAAGATCCTCGACGAGATGTTCGTGTTCGAGAACATCATGGACATCGACGACCGCGGCGTGCAGACGCTGCTGCGCGAGGTGCAGTCCGATTCGCTGGTCACCGCTCTCAAGGGTGCCGCGCCGGAGCTGCGCGAGAAAATCTTCAAGAACATGTCCCAGCGCGCAGCCGACATGCTGCGCGAGGACCTCGAGGCAAAGGGCCCGGTGCGCCTGTCCGAGGTCGAGGCGGAACAGAAGGAGATCCTCAAGGTGGTGCGTCGCCTCGCCGAGGAAGGCCAGATCGTGCTCGGCGGCAAGGGGTCCGAAGATGCCTTCGTGTAAGCGCCCCGCCGGGCAGCGCGAATCTTCCCGGAGCCGGCCATGAGCATCTCGCGCCATCAGGCGGTCGGCGCCTACCGTCGCTGGGAGCCGCCGACCTTCGGCGAACCGGAAGAGCCGCAGCTGCAGCCTCCGGAAGCCGAGCCCGCCCCCCCTGCTCCGCCGGAGCCGGTTGTCGAGGCGGCTCCGCCGTCCGAACCCGCGCCCGCACCTCAGCCGGAAATCCAGCTGCCGACGGCGGCCGAGATCGAGTCGATGTTCGACGATGCGCGCCGCGAGGGCTATGAAGTCGGCTTTGCGGAGGGGGCCGAGTACGCCCGCGAGCAGGCAAATCGCCTGGGTGGCCTGGCCGACGGGCTCGACACGGCACTCAAGCAGCTGGATCAGGAAGTCGCGGACGAAATCGTCGCGCTGGCGATCGAGGTCGCGCGCCAGATGGTCCGGCGCACCCTGGCCGAGAATCCCGAAGATGCCCTTATCGAAACCATCCGCGCCGCACTGAACCAGCTGCCGCAGGCGCAGGTGCGCATCCACGTGCATCCGGACGACGTCGTGCTGATCCGCACCTACCTGGCGGAGCAGCCCACTCACCTGCACCACCAGATCATCGAGGACGATTCGGTGACGCGCGGCGGCTGCCGGCTGCAGGCGCCCGCGAGCGAGATCGACGCGACGGTGGAGACCCGCTGGCGCAGGATTCTCGAAGGCCTCGGTCACCGCGGCTCGACCTGGGACGACGGCAAGTGAACGCGACGCGTGCGGCCGCATGGACCGGCTACCTCGACGCCCATCGGCGCCAGCTCGCGAACGTGAATCCGTTCGAGATCTCGGGGCGGCTGACGCGGATCAACGGCCTCGTCATGGAGGCCGCCGGGCTCAGGCTCCCGCTGGGTGCGGACTGCCGCATCCTCGCGAGCGGCGGCGCAACCGTAGAGGCGGAAGTCGTGGGCTTCAACGGCGACAAGCTCTACCTGATGCCGACCGACGACGTCTTCGGCCTCGCGCCGGGCGCCTCGGTCATGCCCGTGGAACCGTCACCGCCGCGCATCGTCCTCGGCGCCCGGCTCGTGCCCCGACGCCGCACCTCCGACCGCGCCAAGCACCTGCCGGTCGGCGAGCACATGCTGGGGCGTGTCGTGGACGGCGCGGGCCGCCCGCTCGACGGCCTCGGCCCGCTCGATGCGACGGAAAGCCGCTCGCTGCAGAGCCGCCCCTTCAACCCGCTGACGCGGGCGCCGATCGACACCGCTCTGGACGTCGGCATCCGCGCGATCAATGCGCTCCTCACCGTCGGGCGCGGGCAGCGCCTCGGCCTCTTCGCCGGCTCGGGCGTCGGCAAGTCCGTGCTCATCGGCATGATGGCGCGCTACACCTCGGCCGACGTGATCGTCGTCGGACTGATCGGCGAGCGGGGCCGCGAGGTCAAGGAATTCATCGAACAGAACCTCGGCCCCGAGGGCCGCGCACGCTCGGTCGTGGTCGCCGCGCCGGCCGACACCAGCCCGCTGATGCGCCTGCAGGGCGCTGCCTACGCGACGACGATCGCCGAGTACTTCCGCGACCGCGGCAAGCAGGTCTTGCTGATCATGGACTCGCTTACGCGCTATGCGATGGCACAGCGCGAGATCGCCCTCGCGATCGGCGAGCCGCCGGTGACGCGCGGCTATCCGCCGAGCGTGTTCGCGCGCCTGCCGGCGCTGGTCGAGCGTGCCGGCAACGGGCTCGAAGGCGGCGGCTCGATCACGGCGTTCTACACCGTGCTCGCCGAAGGCGACGACCAGCAGGATCCGATTGCCGACTCGGCGCGTGCCATTCTCGACGGACACTTCGTGCTGTCGCGCGCGCTCGCCGACCAGGGGCACTACCCCGCGATCGACATCGAGCAATCGATCTCGCGCGCGATGCATGGCCTCGTCAGCCCCGAGCATTTCGAACTCGTCCGGCACTTCAAGCAGCTGTTCTCGCGCTACCAGCGTTCGCGCGACCTGATCGCGGTTGGCGCCTACCAGCCGGGTTCGGACCCGCTGCTCGACCGGGCGGTCGCCATGTACCCCAAACTGGAAGCGTTCCTCCAGCAAAGAATCGACGAGCAGGAAAATTATCCCAACGCGCTTGCGGGCCTCGGCGCGCTGTTCACCCCGGGGTGAGCGGTGTCACAGGCCGAAGTGACGCCGCTCGTTTAGAATGCTTACAAGTTAACATCGGATCCGGACGTCCTGTCGCGCATCGTTTCACACCATGAGCAAATCCTTCCCCCTCAAGCCACTGCTGGAACTGAGCCAGACACGCATGGACGACGCTGCGCGCCGGCTGGGCGAGCTCATCGCCAGCGAGCAGGAGGGCACACGCAAGCTGGAATTGCTGCAGAACTATCGCGACGAGTACGAATCGCGTTTTCATGAAGCTGCGCGAAATGGCATCAGCCCCGACGAGTGGCGCAACTTCAGTGCCTTCATCGGCCGCATCGACGAAGCCATTGCGGTGCAAAAAGCCAACGTCGAACGCTCCCGCCAGATGACCGTCGCCGGACAGAATGCGTGGATGGCCCAGCGCAACAAGGTGAAGGCCTTCGACACGCTGCAAAAACGCCACGACCTTGGCGAGGCGCGCAAGGAAGCCCGCCTCGAACAGCGACAGTCCGACGAACACTCCGCCAAGCGCTACGCCAACCGCGAAGACGGCGGCGAGTCCTGACCCTCCTTTCTTCGTTCCGAAGCCTGGCATGCGCCTTGCTGAACTCACGGCAGATACAGCCGTGAAAGGGAATCCACCATGTCGAATCAGATCCTGACCAGCATGCTGCGCCTGAATGCGCCGTCTGCGCCCGCACAACCGCCGCAACGCGCAGCGGAGGAAAACCGCGCCGGCGGAAGCGAACTGAGCGACGACAGTTTTTCCCGTGCCCTCGACCGCCGCATGAACGCGGCCGAACGCTCGCCCGCCCGCCCGGAAAGGGAAAGACCGCAGGAACGTGCGACGCAGGCGGCGGAACGCCCGCGCAGCGAGGCACGGAGCGAAACACGGCGCAGCGGCGAATCCAGCGCGACGAGCCAGAAGAACGAAACAAACGACGCCGAAGCGACCGCAACCGAAACGACCGGAGCCGAAACGACCGGCGAGAATACCGCGTCGGACACCTCCACGACGGAAGGCGGAGCGCAGGACGGCAATGCGGCCCAGCCCGATACCGCTGCGGCGGATCCCGCTGCCCAGGCGGCAAGCCTTGCCGCCCTGATGCCCGGCGTTGCCGCCTTGCCGGCTGACGATGCCGCCGCGGAAGGCGACTCCCTGCTGACGTCCGACGTGCTTCTGGATACGCCGAAGCGCAAGTCCGGTGCCTTCACGCTCGGCCAGTTGATCGCCGAAGCTACCGCCCAGACCGAGTCGTCGGAGAAAGCCGGGGCGGACGCCGGAGGCGCTGCGGACGCGGTCGCCAAAGTGAAGGCCGACATTACGGCCGGAAGCGCCCCCGCGGCCTTCGGCGCGCGCCTGCAAATGGCGTCGCAGCAGCCGGCACCGCCTGCGCCCGGCCTCCAGGCACTCGAGCCCGATGCGCAGGCTGCCGGCCTGCACGCCTCGGCCTTCGCTCCCGGCACCACGCGCACGGAACAGACGCCGCCGCAGCTGCCGGTGCATACCCCTGCCGGCCAGCGCGCCTGGGCGGAGGACGTCGGCAACCGCATGATGTGGATGGTGGGCCGCAACGAATCCAGGGCGGAGCTCGTACTCACGCCGGCCCATCTCGGCAAGCTCGAGGTTTCGATCCAGGTCAACGGCGACCAGACGACCGCGCATTTCGTCGCTGCGTCGGCGGCCGCCCGCGACGCGCTCGAGCAGGCGCTGCCGCGACTGCGCGAAGTCCTGCAGCAGGCGGGCATCAACCTCGGCCAGACGAACGTCAGCACGCAGGGCGACCAACGCGCACAGCAGGATTCGGGGACCGGCACCGGCCGCGGGCAGCGTGGCGCGACCGGAGCGGATCAGGCAGGCGAGGTCCGGGCCGTTCCCCTCTCCCCTGCATCCTGGTCGCGCACCGGACTGGGCATGGTCGACATCTTTGCCTGACGATTTGAATTGGGGCCGGTCTTCCCCACTTTTCCGCAATTGGGCGACGCAATTTATCGCGGATAATTCAATTGTGGAAACAGGAGAACTACATGGCCAAGGCCCCTACCCCCCCTCCCGCAGCAGCTGAAGCCCCCGCACCGGCGCCGAAACGGAGCAAGAAGCTCCTGATCCTGCTGATCGCCGCCGTCCTCGTGGTGGCATTGCTCGCGGTCGCGGTGGTGGGCCTGCTGCTGATGAAGAAGAGCCAGTCGGCCGACGCCGCCGGCGACGAAGCTCCCGCGGTCGCGGCCGTCGATCTGAACAAGCCGCCGACCTTCGTGCCGATGGATCCATTCGTCGTGAACCTCGCACCGGCGGAAGGCGAGCGCTACCTCCAGGTCGTCATGGCCCTTCGGGTCGCCGATGCGAAGACGGGTGAAAACCTCAAGGCCTTCATGCCCGAGATCCGCCACCAGATCAATCTGCTGTTGTCGAGCAAACTGCCTTCGGAACTGTCTACGATGGAAGGACGCGAAGCGCTGGCGGGAGAGATCCTCCGCCGCACCAATGGCGTGCTCGGCACGCCGCCCGCAAAGGCGGGCGACGGGAAGAGCGTCCCCGCCGCCGGACCGATCCAGGCGGTGCTGTTCAACTCGTTCATCATCCAGTAAGAGGACGTCATGTCTTCCGATTTTCTCTCCCAGGATGAAGTCGACGCACTGCTGAAGGGCGTCGCCGGGGAGCCCGAGGAACAGGAAGAAGAACTCGGGGACCAGACGGGCGTTCGTCCGTACAACCTGGCCACCCAGGAACGCATCGTCCGTGGGCGCATGCCCACGATGGAGCTCATCAACGAACGCTTTGCCCGCTACCTGCGTATCGGGCTGTTCAACTACATGCACCGGAACGCGGAAGTGTCGGTCGGGCCGGTGAAGGTGCAGAAATACGGCGAGTTCGTCCGCAACCTGGTGGTACCGACGAACCTTAACCTCATCCTGGCCAAGCCCCTGCGCGGCACCGGGCTGATCGTCTTCGACCCGAACCTCGTGTTCATCATCGTCGACAACATGTTCGGCGGCGACGGCCGCTTCCATTCGCGGGTCGAGGGGCGCGACTTCACGCCCACCGAGCAGCGCATCATCCAGGGCATGCTCAACGTCGTATTCGCCGAATACACGCGGGCGTGGGCTCCGGTATTCAAGATCGAAATGGAGTACGTCCGCTCGGAGATGAACTCGCAGTTCGCGAACATCGCCACGCCGTCGGAAATCGTCATCTCGGCAAGTTTCTCGCTCGAATTCGGTGGCTCGCAGGCGGACATGCACATCTGCTTCCCGTACTCGATGGTCGAGCCGATCCGCGACCTGCTCTATTCGACGATGCAAAGCGACCACCTGAGCCAGGACAACCGCTGGATCAGCCTGCTCTCGCGCCAGTTGCAGAACGCCGATGTCGAACTGGTGTGCAATCTGGGCAGCGCAGAAGTCACCCTGCGCGATATCGTGAATATGCGCGTCGGCGACGTGATCCCGATCGACGTGCCCAAGGTGCTCGAAGCCGAAGTCGACGGCAGCCCGGTTCTGGAAGTGAGCTACGGCAGGCAGGGCACGAACTACGCGATCAAGGTCGAACGCTTCATCGCCAACGACGACGACGCCACAACACTCGGAGGCCGAAATGGCTGACAACGATCTCGAAAACCAGGTCACCGAAGACGACTGGGCAGCGGCAATGATGGAACAGGCCGCAGCCGAAACCAGCCCGGACGCGGAGGCGCGTCGCGTTGCCGCAGACCTTGCCGCCGCAGCGGAGTCGCCCTACCAGGCGAAACCCGCCAGCCACCTCTTCCCGGATTTCGGCGCGTCCGCCCCCCGCACGGGCGGGCTCAACGACTTCGACATGATCCTGGACATCCCCGTCCAGCTGACCGTCGAACTGGGCCGCACCAAGATCTCGATCCGCAACCTGCTGCAGCTCGCGCACGGCTCGGTGGTCGAGCTCGACGGTCTGGCGGGCGAACCGATGGACGTGCTCGTGAACGGCACGCTGATCGCCCAGGGCGAAGTCGTCGTCGTCAATGACAAGTTCGGCATCCGCCTGACCGACATCATCACGCCCGCCGAGCGCATGCGGAAGATCCGCGGCTGAACGCCCGGGGCCGCCGCAACGGCGGCCTGCGCGGCGGCGCGCCCGCGCATCGAGCGCGCGGCAAAGCACCGAATTGTCCCCTTTTTGCCCGTCTTATTGCCCCCTCGGCAAGACCTGCGCACGGGTAAGCTTCTCCCATCCCAAGATGCGCAGATCCACCGTGACGCAATTTCCGAAACTTCCCGCGCCCGTCCGCCTCGCGCCGCCCTTCCTGGCCGCCGCGGCCACGCCGCTCTTCGCCGCGGACGCGGCAGTCCCGGCAGCCCCCGGCATCACCGACGGCCTCGGCCAGATGCTGCTGGGCCTCACGGTGGTCCTCGGCCTGCTGCTGGGCTGCCTGTGGCTGATCAAGAAGCTCTCGGCGCCGCACGGGGCCGCCGCCGGACTCCGCGTGCTCGGCGCCGTGCCCGTCGGCCCGCGCGAGCGCGTGGTGCTCGTCGAAGTCGGCGGACAGGTGCTGGTGCTGGGGGTCACGCCGACCAACGTCCGCACGCTGCACACGCTGCCCGCGGACACGCTGCAGAACACATCGCCGGGTGCGCCGCCGATCTCCGGGCCGTTCGGGGACTTCCAGGGCTGGCTGAAGCGTTCGATGGAGCGTCGCAACGATGCGAAATGACGCCCGCTCCGCGCTGATCCGCGCACTCGCTCCGTTCGCCCTGCTGCTTCTGCCGATCGCGGCCGGCGCCCAGGGTCTGCCGGCCGTCACCGGCGCACCGGCGCCGGGCGGCGGCACGACCTACAGCCTGAGCGTGCAGACCCTGCTGCTGCTCACCTCGTTGAGCTTCCTGCCCTCGGTGGTGCTGATGATGACGAGCTTCACGCGCATCATCATCGTCTTCGCGCTGCTGCGCACGGCGATGGGCACGCAGACTTCGCCGCCCAACCAGGTGCTGCTCGGCCTGGCGCTGTTCCTCACCTTTTTCATCATGTCGCCGATCGCCGACAAGGTGTACAACGACGCCTACCTGCCGATGTCGCGCAACGAGATCCAGTTCGACCAGGCCCTCGAGCGCGCCACGGTGCCCGTGAAGGCCTTCATGCTCAAGCAGGTGCGCGAACCGGATATCGCGCTGTTCGCCAAGCTGTCGAAGACGGCGCCGGTCGAAAAGGCCGAGGACCTGCCGATGCGCGTCGTCGTGCCGGCCTTCGTCACGTCGGAGCTGAAGACCGCCTTCCAGATCGGCTTCCTCGTGTTCATCCCCTTCCTCATCATCGACATGGTGGTCGCGTCGGTGCTGATGTCCATGGGCATGATGATGATGTCGCCGGTGATCGTTTCGCTGCCGTTCAAGATCATGCTGTTCGTGCTGGTCGATGGCTGGACCCTGCTCATCGGGTCGCTGGTCGGCAGCTTCGCGGTATAAGACAGGAGATTTCGCCATGACCCCGGGTACCGTCGTCGATATCGGCCGCCAGGCCGTCGAAATGACCCTGATGCTGGCCGCACCGATGTTCCTCGCCGCGCTGATCACCGGCCTGATCGTCAGCGTCTTCCAGGCCGCGACGCAGATCAACGAGATGACGCTGACCTTCGTGCCCAAGCTCATCGCGGTGTTCGTCACGATGGTCGTCGCCGGCCACTGGATGATCGCCCTGATCACCGACTTCACGCGGCGCCTGCTCGAGTCGATACCGACAATGATCGGATAGCGCCGGCGATGCTGAGCGTCACTTCGGCCCAGCTCGACGCCTGGCTCGCGGCCCTGATGTTCCCGCTCGCGCGCCTGCTCGGGCTGGTGAGCGCCGCCCCGCTGTTCAGCAACCGCATGGTGCCCGTGCGCATCCGCCTGGCCGTCGGCCTGGCGATGGCGATGGCCGTGCTCCCCGCCCTGCCGCCCATGCCCGAGGTGCCAGCCGATTCCATGCTGGCGCTGGCCCTGCTCGCCCAGCAGGCCTTCATCGGCATCGCCATGGGCTTCATGATGCGGCTGATGTTCGCCGCGGTGGACGTCGCGGGCGAGATGATCGGCCTGCAGATGGGCCTGTCCTTCGCGGTGTTCTTCAGTCCGCAGACCGGCGGCCAGACGTCGGTGATCGCCGAGTTCCTCGGCCTGCTCACGCTGCTCGTGTTCGTTGCGATGAACGGCCACCTGATGCTCGTGAACGTCGTCGTCGCGAGCTTCGAATGGCTCCCCGTCGGCAAGCTACCCAAGGGCGAAGGGTGGCTGCTGGTCGCGTCCTACGCCGCCGTGATGTTCGCGTCGGGCCTGCTGCTGGCCCTGCCCATGGTCGCGGCGCTGCTCATCACCAACACCGCACTCGGCGTGCTCACGCGCGCGGCACCGCAGCTCAACCTCTTCGCCGTGGGCTTTCCGGTGACGCTTTCGGTGGGGTTCGTGGTGCTGCTGCTGAGCATGGGAAGCTTTGCGCCGGTGCTGCAGCGCATCTTCGAATCCGGCTTCGACGGCATAGACCGGCTGCTGCGTGCCTTCGTCTAGGCGGGTTCAGATGCCGGGGAAGGTGCGCGAACGCAGGTAGCGCACTTCGCCGCTCGCGATGCGGCGCGCGAATGGACGGGTGGAGTCGATACCTTCCTCGAAACGCATCACGTCGAAGCCGGCAAGACCTTTGGATTCAGCGATTTCCCGCGCATTGCGGATGAAGACCTGGCGCGCCTCGCCCTCGCCGCCCGTGACCAGCCTCTTCATGCGCAGATCGAAGCGCACGCGCTCCTCGTCGAGCCGGGTCACCGAGATATCCCAGGTCGGCGCCAGCGGATCGTAGATCGCATAGGCGATCAACGCCCCGCCGATGAACTCGGGCTCGAACAGGTCCAGTTCCGAAGCCGTGATCGCGGCCCCCACCCCCGCGGCCACCTTCGTACCGTGATCCTGCAGCAGCGCGCAACCTGCGAAGGCTGGCACGATCAGGCACAGGGCGAGGCGGGCAGGCACGCGGAACACGTTCGGGACCTCAGCCGAGCAGATTGAAGAGCGACAGCCCCGTCACGCGCACGTAGGACTGCTGTGCGGCCTCGAGAATCGTCTGCTGCTGGGAGAAGCGCGTGATCGCCTCGTTGTAGTCGAGGTCCTGCAACCGCGACAACGTCTCGGCATACTGCTGGCCCTGGGCTGCAGCCAGTTCGCCCAGCGCGTCGAGTTCCACCATGCGCGAACCGACCGAGGCCCGTATTGTACTGACGTTCTCGAGCGCCGCATCCATGTCGCCGATCGCCTGGGAAACCGCGGCAGCGATATCGCGCGTCGGATCGGCCGGATCCTTGCGCAGCTCGGTGATGAACTGTGAAATTGCGCCGAACACCTGCGACTCGCCGGTCACGGAATCGGCCATGAACACCTTGCTGCCGGGCTCGGCCACCGGCATGACGCGAGTGGAACCGACCTGCATGCTGCGCTCGCCGCCATCGCCGTCGTAGATCACCGGGCCGGGTCCGGCCGCCGGTACCGTCGCACCACCGGAAAAGGCCGGCTGCGCCGACTGATAGCCGGAGAACTGGAAATCCCCGGTCGCATCCTTGCTGTTGGCGATGCCGAGCAGCGAATTGAACTGCGCCTCGAGGTCGGTCGCGATCGCCGCGTGCTCGCTGGAGCTGAATGCCGGGTTGCCCGCCTCCACCGCGCGCGTGCGAACGTAGGTCAGGATGTCCGTGATGCTGCCGAGATTGCTCTCGAGCGATGCCAGTGCATCCTTCGCATAGCCCTGGTTGGTCTGGAACTGCGTGTTGACGCTCTTCGATTGCGTCACTTCGAGCGCGCGCGATGCGCCGATCGGGTCGTCCGACGGGCTCAGGATGCGACGTCCCGAGGATAGCTGCTGCTGTGTATGCAGGAGATCCGCGCTCTGCCGCATCATCGAGTTGCGGCCCGCGTCGAAGATCATTCCGGTCGAGATTCTCATGATGTCACCCCGCTCAACGCGAAATCGACAGGATTTCGTCGAACAGCGTCCCCGCCACGGACATGACCCGCGCCGCTGCCTGGTAGGACTGCTGGAAGCGGATAAGGTTGGCCGCCTCTTCGTCGAGATTCACCCCCGAAAGGGCCTGCTGCGCGTCGATCGCCTGCTGCAGCTGCGATTCCTGGCTGCGCTCGCCGATCTGCACCTCGCGGGTCTTGTTGCCGACGAAGCTGACCAATTGCGCGTAAGCCGACTGGAAAGTCGCCGTGTCGCCGTTCATGACCTTTTCCGTCTGCAGCGCGGCGAGTCTCAGCGCATTCTCGTTGTTGCTCCCGCCCGCCCCCACGGTGCCCGTCGGCGCCCCCGAAGCCGCGACCTTGCGCGGATCGGTGAGCACGACGGCAAAAGCCCCGGCTGCCTCCCGGCGCCCGAGGTCGGTGGCGGCGAAACTGCTCAGATCCTTGAAGAAGGCGATGCCGGTGGTCGTCCCGTCGAGGTCGTATCCCGCGGCATGGATCGTGTTGAACTCGGATGCCACCGCGATCGCGAGATCGCCCAGTTGTTCGCGCGCTGCGTTGAGCGTCTCGTTGCGGAATCTCAGCATCCCGCCGAGCTGGCCCCCGGTAAGCACCGAATCGGGCATCAGCACCGAGCCACCGCCGAGCGTCGCAAGGCGGATCTCGCCGCGGAAGGGATCGGACGGCACCGACGAATCCGCTTCGACGACAAGCTGCGATACCGCAGTGCCAACCACCAGCGGCTGACCGCTGCCGATGAACACGCTGAGCGAGCCGTCCGATTCGGTCGTCGTGCTCACCTTCACCAGCTTGTTGAGCTCTGCGACGAGGTTATCGCGCTGGTCCAGCAGATCGTTCGCGGGGATCGAGGTCCCGCCCACCTGCGCCAGCGCGATGCGCTCGTTGATGTCCGAGATCTGGCGCGCATAGGCGTTGATCGAATCGACCGTGCTGACGATCTGTCCCTCGTTGATGTCGCGGATCTCGCTCAGCCGCGTATCGAGGGCATTGAAGCGCGATGCGAGCGACTCCGCGCTGGAGATGAGCGCCTGGCGTGCCGGGAGGCTCGACGGATTCGTCGCCACGTCCTGCACACCGGCGAAAAAGTCGGCCAGCGCGGGCGAGAGGCCCGAGCTCGTGTCGGCGAGCAAGTTGTCGATCTGCGAGATCTGCGTGTTGTAGGCGGCAAATTCCTCCTTGCGCGCGGATGCATTGAGCACCTGCTGGCTGAGGAACTGGTCGTACTGGCGCCGCACGCCATCGACCTCGACGCCCTGGCCGAAGAAGCCGGCCCCGGAGAAGAACGGATCCGCCGTGGTCAGGATCGTCGTCTGGCGGTTGAATCCCGGCGTGTTGGCGTTCGTGATGTTATGGCTGGTCGTCAACAGGTTCGCTTGCGAACTGTTGATGCCCGTCAGACCGATGCTCAGTAGTCCAGCCATGATGTTTCCCTCGTTACCGCTGCTCTTACGGCATTACTAAGCAAAACTTTTGCCAGCAACGAACTCAGCCCGCCAGGGCCGTGCGCAGCGTGGCGCCGCCGATGATGCGCGTGAGCTTGTCGGCGTACATGGGATCGCTCGCGTAGCCCGCCTGCTGCAGGCTGCGCGCGAAACCCGCGGCGTCGGTCTGACCCAGCACTTCCGCATAGCGCGGATTGCCGCGCAGCAGGCTCGCGTAATCGCGGAACGCCTCGGCATACGAACCGTAGGCGCGGAAACGCGCGGTTTCCGTGTACGGACGGCCGTTCGCGTACTCGGTCACCGGCACCTCGACCACCGCGCCCTTCCAGTTCGGCCCGGCCTTGATATTGAAGAGGTTGTAACTCGGCGAACCGTCCGCGCGGCGCAGCTCGCCGCGCCCCCAGCCGGTCTCCAGCGCCGCCTGCCCGACCATGAAATGCGCCGGGATACCCGTGCTGCGGCTGGCTTCGCCGGCATGCGCCCACACGCGATTGACGAACTCGCGTGCGCCTTCGGGAACCGGGCGCGGCGACGATTGCACCTCCGCTGCTTCCCCTGCATCACCCGCCCCCCGAAGCCCGTCGGTCTCGCTGCGCGGCTTGCCGATTACCGCACCGAGCCGGGCGGCAAACTCCGCCAGTTCGTCGGCATCGACGGCGGGGTTTGCCGCCGGCAACTCGCCGCCGGCAACGATTGCCGCCCGCCGCGGAATGCGCGACACATCGAAGCTGCCCTCACCCGCTGCAGCCTGTGCCGGGGCTTCGCCGCCAAGCTGGCGGACGATCGCGTCGGCGAGGCCGACACCGCGCCCCTGCGCCATGTTCATCGCCATCTGCTGGTCCTGCAGCGCTTGGAAGAGCCGCGTCTGGTCGCTGTCGAACATCCCTGTCGACGGCGTCGCATCGCGCATCGACTTCAGCACCATCTGCATGAACAGCGCCTCGAACTGCTTGGCCGCCGCGCGCAGCCCCTCGGGCGAGTTGCCGTCGCGCGCCAGCCGCTTCATGTCCGCGAGCGCCCGCGGATCCATCGCGTTGATCTGGGTGGCGGCAACCATGTCAGATCACCTCCAGCTCCGCGCGCAAGGACCCGGCAGCCTTCATCGCCTGCAGGATGCTCACGAGATCCATCGGTGTGGCGCCGAGCGTGTTCAGCGCCTTCACGACCTCGGCGAGGTTCGCGCCGCTGCGCACGTTATGCAGCGTGCCCTGGCCCTGCTTGATATCGACCGATCCGCTCTGCGTCGTCACCGTCCGCCCGCCGGACAACGGCGCCGGCTGGCTCACCGCGGTATCGACCCCCACCGTGACGGTCAGATTGCCGTGCGCGACCGCGACGTTCTGCAGCGTCACGGCCTGATTCATCACGACCGAGCCGGTGCGCGAATTCACGATCACCTTCGCCGCCTGCAGCACCGGCGTGACTTCGAGATTCTCGAGCTTGCCGAGGAAGGCCACGCGGTCGGAGGGATCGAGCGGCGCGCGCACCTGGATGCTGCGTCCGTCGAGCGCCTGCGCGGTGCCGGTGGAGGTCGCCAGGTTGATCGCATCGACGACGCGGCGGGCGGTGCCGAAATCGGTGTCCTTGAGCTCGAAGGTTACGAACTCGCCCTGTGCGAGCGCAGTCGGCACGGCACGCTCGACCGTCGCGCCGCCGGGAATCCGCCCGGCCGACAGGTGGTTGATCGTCTGCGACGCGCCTCCGCCCGCAGCCCCTGCCCCACCCACCAGCAGATTGCCCTGCGCGACGCCATACACCTGGCCGTCGGCGCCCTTCAGCGGCGTCATCACCAGCGTGCCGCCACGCAGGCTCTTCGCATTGCCGATCGACGACACAGTGACGTCGATCTGCTGCCCGGGCCGCGCAAACGGCGGCAGGCTCGCGGTGGCCATGACTGCGGCGACGTTCTTGAGCTGCAGGTTCGTGCCCGGCGGCAGCGTCACCCCCATGTTGCCGAGCATGTTGATGATGCTCTGCACCGTGAAGGGCGTCTGCGTCGTCTGGTCGCCGCTGCCGTCGAGACCGATCACGAGGCCGTAGCCGACGAGCTGGTTCTCGCGCACGCCGGCGATCGTCGCCAGATCCTTCAGCCGTTCCGCGGCGAACGCCGTTCCCGCAACCAGCATCGCCAACACGCACGCGAACGCGCGAATTCCCCTGCCCTTGCCCAACATCATCCACTCCCGCGACGCATCGAAGCGCTCAGAACGGCGACACCGCCACGAAGAAGCGCTGCAGCCAGCCCATCGTGTTCGATTCGTCGATGTAACCGCTACCCTTGTATTCGATCCGCGCATCCGCGACCTGCGTCGACTGCACCGTGTTCGCAGCCGTCACCGTGTTCGGATTGATCACGCCGGAAAAGCGGATGAACTCGTTGCCCTGATTGATCGCCATCTGCTTCTCGCCCGACACGAGCAGGTTGCCGTTCGGATACACCTCGATCACCGTCACGGTGATCGTGCCGTTGAACACGTTGTTCGCCGCCGAAGCGCCCGCCCCCTCGAAGTCCGACTCGACGCCGGCCTGCAGATTCATGCCCGCGAGGCCCGACAGCGGCACCTTCGACGCTGCCGTGATGCCGCCGGTGACGTCCGAGGCACGCGACGCGCTGCTGTTGGCGCGCTTCTGCGCCGTGTTGCGTTCGACGAGATTGATCGTCAGCGTGTCGCCGATGAGGCGCGCGCGGCGGTCCTCGAACAGCGGCCGCAGTTGCGCGGCCTGGTAGATCGAGCCGTTCGCGGGCACCATCTGCGCACGCGCCTCCGGCCGCACCGTCATCGGCTGATGCACCACCGTGGGCGGAGTCGAATAGATCGACGCGCAACCCGACAGCAGCAGCACCGCAATCGCCCCCAGCACCTGACGCATCATGATCGGCTCCTTACAGCTGCGTCAGCCGCCCCAGCATCTGATCGGACGTCTGCACGGCCCGCGAATTGAGCTCGTAGGCGCGCTGCGTCGTGATCATGTTCACCAGCTCCTCGGCGACGTTCACGTTCGAGGTCTCGACATACTGCTGGTTGAGCACCCCGGCGCCGTTGGTCCCGGGCGCATTGGGCGTCGCGACGCCGCTCGAGGCGGTCTCGCGGAACAGGTTTTCGCCCGCGCTCGACAAACCGCCCGGATTCACGAAGGTCGCGATCTGGATGTTGCCGACCACAGTCGGCGCCGTCTGGCCGGCCTGCAGCACGCTGACGGTGCCGTCCTTGCCGATGGTGACGGTCTGCGCATCGTTCGGAATGATGATCGCCGGCTCGAGCGGGTAGCCGCTGGCCGTCACGATCTGCCCTTGCGAATCGAGCTGGAACGCGCCGTCGCGCGTGTAGGCCGGCGTGCCGTCGGGCAGCGTCACCTGGAAATAGCCGTTGCCCTGGACCGCCATGTCGAGCGGATTGCCCGTCTGCTGCAGGTTGCCCTGCGTGTGGATGCGCTCGGTCGCCACCGTACGTACGCCAGTGCCGATCTGCAGGCCGCTGCCGATCTGGTTCTGCTGCGTGTTCTGCGCACCCGGCTGGCGGATCGTCTGGTAGAGCAGATCCTCGAACACCGCGCGCGCACGCTTGAACCCGTTGGTGGAAACGTTCGCGAGGTTGTTCGAGATCACGTCCAGCTGAGTCTGCTGCGCCTCGAGGCCGGTCCGTGCAATCCACAATGAGCGAATCATGATCCTGACTCCCTTTCCTTCGCAGGCAGACGGTCTGCCTGCAGTCTCGGGGTCAGTTTACGGCGGGGCGGATCGACTCGATCGCCGGAACACCCGCCGAAAAGCCCCGCTAATTTCCTGCTCGCCCGCCGCCCGTCAGCGGGCCGCGAGCACCTGCGCGCCGGCGCGGTCATTCGCCTCGGCGGTCTGCAGCATCTTGGTCTGCATCTCGAACTGGCGTGCCAGCGAGATCATCTGCACCATCTGGTCGACCACGCTCACGTTGCTACCCTCGAGATAGCCGCCCGCCACGCGCACGTTCTCGTCCTGAGGCGCAGCGGCGCCGTCCTGCAGGCGGAAAAGACCGTCGTCGCCGCGCACCAGCGACGCCTCGGGCGGATTCACGAGCTTGAATCGGCCGATCACGTTGATGACGTTCTCGGCCCCGCCCGCCTGCAGTGCGGAAATGGTGCCGTCCTTGCCCACCAGGAACTCGTTGTCCGGCGGGATCGTCACGGGGCCGCCATCGCCCAGCACCGGCAGACCGCTGCGCGTCTGCACGACGCCGTTCGCGCTCAACTGCAGGCTGCCGTCACGCGTGTAGGCCTCGCGCCCGTCCGGCAACTGCACCGCGATCCAGCCCTTGCCTTCCACCGCCACATCCAGCGGCCGCCCGGTGTGCTGCATGGGTCCGGGCTCGAAGTTCGACGCCACACTCGCGTCCACGACGAAGGCCCGCGTCGCGAGCCCTTCGCCCTGCACCGGCACCGCGCGCAGCTTGTGCAGCTCCGCGCGAAAACCCGTCGAGGTGGCGTTCGCCAGGTTGTGCGACACGGCGGCCTGCTGGCCCATCGTGTGCTTCGCCCCCGTCATCGCCGTGTAGATCAGCCGATCCATGATCCCTTCTCCCTATCCCGCGCAGCCGACTATGCCGATCAGCGCAGGTTCACCAACGTCTGCAGGATCTGGTCCTGGGCGCGCACGGACTGCGCATTGGCCTGGTAGGCGCGCTGCTGCACGATCAACTGCACCAGCTCCGCCGTCAGGTCGACGTTCGCCTCCTCGATGGAGCCCGCATTGAGCAGGCCGAGGTTGGCGCTGCCCGGCACGCCGACGATCGGCTGGCCCGAATCCGGCGACTCGGCCCACAGGTTGCCGCCTAGGGACAGCAGCCCGTTGGGGCTCTGGAAGTTCGCCAGCACCACCTGGCCAAGATCGCGGCTCTGGCCGTTGCTATAGCGCCCCAGGATCACGCCGTCGTCACCGATCGTGATGCCCGTCAGGCGACCGGACGCGAAGCCATCCTGACGCAACGTATTCACGCCGAAGGCGCTACCGAACTGCGACGAATCCGCCAGATTGAAACTGATCGTCTGGGTTGCCGAAGCGCCGGTCCCGGCGAACTCGGGGAAAGTGAGGTCGAACTGGCCACCCGCCGTCATCGTGCCCGCAGTGTCGAACTGCAACGGCGAACCCGGAGCCGGAATCGCGATCGCGTCGCCCGTGCCATCCACCTGGTAGAACCCGTCCCACGTACCCGCCGCGGTCTTCTGGAAGAAGAAGGTCAGCGTGTGCGCATTGCCCAGCGTGTCGTAGGCGGTCGCCGAGGTCGAGAAGTTGTACCCGCCCGCGGTCGGGTTCGTGCGGTCGAGCGGCGCCGGGTTGGTCGGATCGAAGG
The DNA here is from genome assembly GCF_900156155.1 of Aromatoleum tolulyticum. Classification (GTDB taxonomy): domain Bacteria; phylum Pseudomonadota; class Gammaproteobacteria; order Burkholderiales; family Rhodocyclaceae; genus Aromatoleum; species Aromatoleum tolulyticum. The sequence continues at coordinate 5,137 of NZ_FTMD01000023.1, read as the reverse complement.
ACGGCGAAATCGGCTCGCGCGAGTCGAAATTCATCGTCAGCATCATCTGCGACGACTGATTCGGCTGCACATCGGAGAAATCGAGCTGCAGGCGCTGCGGCTCGCCTCCGGTCAGGATCACGCCATTCGTCGCCGCGTAACCCGTCAGCTGGTAGCCCTGCGAATTGACGATGAAGCCGTCCTTGTTCACGTCGAACTGCCCGTTTCGCGTGTAGGCAATCGTCCCGTCCGACGCAGACATGCGGAAGAATCCGTTGCCGTTGATCGCAACGTCGAGCGGATTGTTAGTCGTCGTAATGTTCCCCTGCGAGAACAACTGCGTCACGGCACCGATCGCTGCCCCGATGCCCACCTGTGTTCCACCCCCGGCACCGTTCAGCGCGGCCGCAAACACGTCGGAGAACTCCGCGCGCCCGGCCTTGAAGCCGACCGTATTCGCGTTCGCGACGTTGTTGCTGATGACATCGAGGGCCTTCGAGGACGAATTAAGTCCGCTCAAACCTTGCTGGAAAGCCATGGCCGTCTCCCTGGAAACTCGGTCTCAAACAATTCTTCAAACAATCTGGCGGACATCGGACATCTTGAAGATGCCCATGTCGCCGACCTGGAGGTCGGTACCCTTGGTGCCGCGCACCACGCTCGTCACCGCCCCGAATTCGAGGACTTCCGCCGCAACCGGCTTGCCGCCGGTCACCGCCTCGATGCTCACCGTGTATTTGCCGTTGGCTGCACGGCTGCCGTCGCTCGTCGTGCCGTCCCACTGGAAGTTGTGCGTTCCGGCGTCGAAGGACCCGAGGTTGACCGCCGCGACCTCCAGCCCCTGCGCATCCTTGATGTGCATCGTGACCGCATCGGCGGGGACGTCGAGCGCAAAGCCGCCGATCGACCCGGCATCGCCGAGCTTCAGCCCGCTGCCCGGAATCAGCACGCCGCGTCCCACCAGCGACGCCGCCTGCAAGGCTTCGGACGACTGCTGCCCGTCAAGCAGCTGCGTCAGCATCGTGTTGAGCCGCTCGATGCCGTCGACCGTGCTGATCTGCGCCAACTGCGAAGTCACCTGCGCGTTGTCGAGCGGATTCATCGGATCCTGGTTCTTCAACTGTGCCGTCAGCAGCGTCAGGAAGCGCCCCTGGCTATCCACATCGGATTTCGCCGAAGTGCTGTCCTTCCGCCCGAGCAAGGCCAGTGCCGAATCAGCCGCCGACGAAACCGTGTTATTGACCGTTGCCATGATCCGCTCCCGAAAACCTTACTGCCCGATCTGCAGCGTGCGCTGCAGCAGCGTGCGCGCCGTGTTCATCACTTCCGCGTTGTTCTGGTACGCACGCGAAGCCGAGATCATGTTGGTCATCTCCTCGACCACATTCACGTTCGACATCTCGACGTAGCCTTCCGCGTTCGCCGCCGGGCTGCTCGGGTCATAGGTCAGACGCCCGGGCTCCGCGCTCTCGACGACGTTCGAAACCGTGACCCCGACGCTGTTCGGACCCGCCACCGGCGCGGCGGTGAATACCACCTGCTTGGCACGGTAGGGCTGGCCGTCGGGCCCCGCAACGCTGTCGGCATTCGCCAGATTCGACGCCGTGGCGTTCAGCCGCGCGGATTGCGCATGCAGCGCGGATCCGGCGATCGCAAATACGTTGAACATGCTCATGGACGCCTGCCCTCCGCTCACTGACCGGTGATCGCTGTCTGCATGCTGCGCAGCAGGCCGTTGATGAAGGTCACACTCGCCTCGTAGTGCACCGAGTTCTCGGCGAAGGCGGCACGCTCCGCGTCCATATTCACGGTGTTGCCGTCCACGCTGGACTGGAACTCGCGGCGATACCCGACGAAGGCGCCGAACGGCATATCCCCGGCCACGTCGAGGTGCCGCGTAGACGTGCTTGCCAGCGCAAGCGGCCCCATGCGTTCGCCCAGCGCCCCTTTCAGCGCGCTGCGGAAATCGATGTCACGCGCCTTGTAGTTCGGCGTGTCCGCGTTGGCGATGTTCGACGCCAGCATCTGCTGCCGCTGCGCCTGCAGGTTCAGTGCCGTCTGGTGAAACTGCAGCGCGCTGTCGAGTTGGGTCTTCATGGCATCACCTCAAGTTCTGTCGCCGACGGCCGTTAAGCTCTTCATCGGCTGGCACCTGGTTCATCGCACCTTCCATGCCAGCGATCTTAGTCCGCACCCCGCAAGCCCCTAGCCGCGATAAGACCGGCAAATACCGGCCAATTCCGCCGCTTTCAGCAGTGCCGCCTCAGCACCCGGCAAGCCGCAGCGGAAAACTTTGCCGGTTGCCGATCGGCCGGCCGCATGGTGGAATGCGCCCCATGCTTTCGAACCGCCTCATCCCTCCTTCCCGCCGTCGCGCCGTCATCTCCCTGCTGCCCCTGAGCCTCGCGCTCGCCGGCGGAAGCGCCGGTGCTCAGCAGCCCCTGCCGCCGGTCCGGCAGGCCGTGATGACGTTCCTCGGTCAGCAGACTTCGGGCCTGCCGGGCAAGGTCGGCATCACCGTCGAAGGCGTCGATCCGCAGAACCAGCTCCCCGCCTGCGCCGAGCTCGTTCCCTTCCTCCCCCCGGGGACGAGGGCCTGGGGCCGGATCAACGTCGGCGTCCGCTGCGAATCTCCCATCGGCTGGACGATCTATGTGCCCGCGCAGATCTCGGTCGTCGGCGACTATCTGGTTGCCGCGCGCCCGATCCGTGCCGGCCAGGTGATCGCACCGACGGATCTCGAACGGCGCAGCGGCGACCTCGCGGGCGAAGCACCCAATACGCTGACCGACATGACCCAGGCCGTCGGCCACAGCGCCCGCTTCACGATTGCCGCAGGCAATGCGCTGCGCACCGACATGCTCCGCCTGCCTCAGGCCGTACGGCAGGGCCAGAACGTCAAGGTCGTCGGATCCGGCAGCGGCTTCACGGTTACCAATGAAGGGCGCGCACTCAATGCCGCCGCAGCAGGAGAACCCGTGCGCGTGCGCCTGGGCAGCGGCCAGGTCATCTCGGGCAAGGCGCGCGCCGACGGCAGCGTCGAGCTCGATTTCTGATTCCGCGGCCATGCGAAAAATTAAACCTAAAGTTTTCGCTCCTGCGGTCGTCAACACGAGCAGAGACCGCTTAATGGGAGTAGCGCCATGAAAATCGAGGGAACACTGAAGCCGCCGGGGTCCGCCCCGGCCGGAGAAGCCCGGGAAAAACGCCCGGCCAGCACGACGATTGCCAGCGCCGCGAATGAAAAGGTCGAGCTGTCCTCGCTCTCGTCCAGCCTCAACAAGGCCGAAGCAGCGATGGCCGCCGCACCCGAGATCGACCGCAACCGCGTCGATGAAATCCGTCAGGCGATCAGCGAAGGTCGCTTCAAGGTCGACGCCAACCGCATCGCCGACGGCCTGATCGAGAGCGTGCGCCAGATGCTCGACGCGCAGAAATAGTGTCCGTGAATCTGCAGCCCGAACTTCAGCGCCTCGTCCAGCTGATCGACAGCGAGGCGGTTCTGCTGCGCGGCTTCCTTGCGCTGCTCGAACGCGAGGAAGCCCTGCTCCTCGCCGGCGATGCCGACAGCCTGCTCGTCCTGACACGCGAAAAGACCGAACGCTTCCATCAGCTGCAGCGCATCCACAACGACCGCGCCCTGCTGCTCGGCAGGCTTCGTCGTCCGAACACCGATGCCGCGATCCGCGAGGTGTGCGAGCCGTTGCCGGACAGTCTCAGGCGCTGGGACGAAATTCACGCGCTCGCACGCGACGCGCAGGCACGCAACGAACTGAACGGCAAACTCATCTCCGAGCGCCTCCAGCATAACCAGGCCGCGATGTCGATTCTGCTCGACGCCGCCCGGCAGCCGCAGCTCTATGATTCCGCCGGAATCGCCCGCCCCGGCGGCGGTGGCCGCCACCTCGGCAGCGCTTAAGGCAAACTAAGCCTGCACGGGGAACCTCCCCCGCGCAGGCCCTGGAAAGCCACGACGAGTAGCACGCCCCTCAGGGCATCACGAAGTCGTACCACGGAATTGAGCCAGCGCGCACCGCGTTCCGACCGCGCCATATTTACCGCCAATTCCGAATCGCGCGCGATCACAACCCGCCCAGATCCTCAATTGCATCTACAACCATGCTTGTCCCGATGGCGATCATCAGGATGTCCCCGGCAACTCGCACGAACTTGTGCCCCGGCGGCGGCACCCCGATCTCAACGACGAGCGCAGGCGGAAGATCGTAATACACGACATCGCGTGGCAACGCCCGACCAACCGCCCATTTTTTCGCCTGGCCCGGGGGCATGCAGCCATTACCTTTCTTGGCGAGGCCGGGAGGACATCTGCCCGCCCCCCCTTCGCGCGCGAAATACTCCCGGATCACCGTCCGCTCCCGCGTCTCGAAACGTGTCACGACATGGCGTGAACCACTGTCTCGCGAACGCGCCGCGCTATCGCGGCCATCACGGTCCGCGGGCCCCCGATCGTCCCGCTCGCCCTTTTGCTGCCCGCCGCCCTTTCCGCCGTGCCCCTTCTCGGCCCGCTCGTGTTGCCCGCCCTTGCCGCCCCCTCCTGCATGATCAGGCTTCTCGGCATTTGCAAAGCCGCACCCCAGAAGACCGGCAAGAAGCGCGGCCACCACCTGTACCTTGCACAAACGGACTGCTTGCATCGTCTATCTCCTTGAAACCGGAAGGGCAGATGACGCCGCAATTTCGCCGGCCAACTCGTTTCGAGCCGCACACGCCGACTTGCGGGCGATTGACAGCAACATACAACAAATCCGGCCTAACACGAAATCCGGAGCGTAGACGCAAAAAAGCCGCTGATCCTGTTTAGGAAGAGCGGCTTTTTTGGGAGTAGGTAGTCTGACGATGACCTACTTTCGCACTCACGAAGAGCACTATCATCGGCGCGGACCTGTTTCACTGTCCTGTTCGGGATGGGAAGGAGTGGTTCCAGGACGCTATGGTCGTCAGACTGTAAAGGGTCACAAAGTGGGGGAAGTAGAGTGTGTGGGGGTGTGATTGTATTTTGGCGTGTTGAGTTCGCTGTCGATCCAGGGTTATAGGATCAAGCCTCACGGGCAATTAGTATCGGTTAGCTTAACGCATTACTGCGCTTCCACACCCGACCTATCAACGTTGTGGTCTTCAACGACCCTTCAGGGGGCTC
>NZ_FTMD01000024.1 GCF_900156155.1 Aromatoleum tolulyticum | reverse complement strand
TCTTAAGTTCAATCCAACAAAGTACTCAAAGAATCATTACTGACATCTGTGAGCACTCAATCTTTGCAACATTAAAACCGCCGAAGCAGTTCGGTCGCGCCAACCAAGCACCCACACTTATCGGTTGTCCAATTTTTTAAAGAACCGCCGCCGAAGCAGCGAGAAAGAGATTCTGACAAACTTAACTTCTTTCGTCAAGCACCGCAGCAAACTTTTTTAATTCGCCGCCGCACCGCCCTCTCTTTCCTGCCCTCCACCGCCGCCGCCAAGTCCGCCGCAGCGCTGAAGAGGCGCGAATTATATAGACCTCAAACAGGCCGTCAAGCGCTTTTTGCGGTCATCCGGAATTAAGTTCTTCAGGGGCGCGCCAAGGGGACGGGGGGATCGCCTGCGGCGGAAAAGTCGGCTCGGACTGTTACCGGTTCGACGAGCCGAATCGGTGCGGGCGAGGCATCCGACGAGCGAGAAGGACGCAGCTCGCGAACAGGGAAGCGCCGAAGACCAGATGGGTGAGGATGGTCACCCATCCGCGCGAGACGTCGAACCACGGGAAGACGTGGGTGAAGCCGTGGAGGTTGATCACGTAGATTGTCGCGCCGTAGAGGGCGCCGATGCTGATGGAGGCCGGGACGCTGAGGGTGCGCGCGAGAGGCCAGGCGATCAGCGCATAGATGAACGACAGTGCGAAGTGGATGGCGGTCGCCCACGCCATCACGTCCCAGCGCCAAGCTGGCCCCTGCCCCAGCACGCCTGTGCCCATGACGATGGCGGCAGTCAGGCGGGCGTCGCGCAGGAGCGTGTCGATGACGGGCGTGCCGTCGAACCACCACAGCAGCATCTGGGCGAAGGTGGCGATCGACCCGGCAATGATGCCGGCGCAGGCGGCAGGGAGCGCGTGCGGCGGGATCATGAGGATCGGGTTTCGTGACAGTGCAGCCGGGCGCAGACGTGGCGGGCGAGGCCTAAGCCGCCGGCGCGCATGAGGGCATCGTGGTTCCAGCGGAACACGGGACGGGCCAGGGGAGCGAGAAGGTTCATCCACAGGGGCCTGGTGGAGACGAGCCATTCGTAACGGAGGATGGTCATTCCGTCGCGGAAGGCAAAGTGCCAGCGGCCGATGCCTTCGACTTCACCGACGACCCGCGCTTCGAGGAGACGGTGGCGCTCGACACGGGTGACGCAGCTGGTGAAGCGCAGGCGGTAGGGCAGGCGCCCTTTCCAGGTGTAGTGCTGGCGCGCGCCGATGCCGTCGGGGTCGCCGGCATCCAGCGCGACGACGGATTCGGCGCCGGCCCACCAGTCGGGCCAGCGTTCGGGGTGCGTGATGACGTCCCAGACGGTCTCGAGCGGAGCGTCGAGTTGCCAGAGCGTCGTCAGGTGATATTGATTGGTGGCCGACGGCCGCATGCTTGCTCCCTGTCAGGGGGTGAAGAAACGCTCCGGAAAGGCTGGATCGAGCTCGGCATCGCTCATGTCGACGGTTTCGATGACGTCCAGTGCCACGTCGTAGCTTTGCACCTCCAGGGGAAAGAGGGTCCCTTGCTCGAACCAGACGCGGTAGCGATGCACGCCGTCGACGTGGGCATTCCCGGCTCCGGTGATTTCGACGAGGCGCGCCGGGCGCCCGGCAAGCTCGGCATCGACCGGTGCGCCGGCCCCGCCCCTTGCGCGCAGTTCGACGAGTCTTGCAAGCAGCGAGCCGACGTCGGAGCGGTCGACGCTGTGCCCCCCGGCACTGCGGATCAGGGGGTTGTCGGGAGCGAGGTTGAGGACGGGGAAGTGTCCGGCGCCGAAAGGCCAGAGGTGCGCGCGGCGCGCGGTGGGATCATAGACAAGCACCGCACCGTTGTGGGGTTCGACGAAGTCCAGGCGTATCCAGCCCGGCTTGCGGTAGGCGCATGCGATGATCTGTCGCTGACCGTCGGCGGCGAGCGAACGAAGGGTGACGCGATAGCCTTCGAGCGCACGAAAGCGTTCCTGCGCGTCGTGGAGGAGATCCGCGGCAGCCGGACCGGCCGCACTGAGGGCCAAGGCTAGCATCAGCCACCGCACGTCGGGCCCCCGCGCGTCATGACAGCGCCGGCGCGCAACGCGGGCGTGGTCCGCTGCTTATCGGCGGATCGCGCACCGAAGGCTCCGGGGTCCGGGTTCAGAACGTCGAACAATGAAAGAAGCCGCGATGGCCGATGCACGTGGTCGACGTGGGCATCCGGCTGTAACGCTCATAGCGCTCCTGCGCATTGAGCCGCAGGATGCAGTCGCGCCACTGGTCGGCGTCCTGCTTGTAGCCAAGCCTTTCGCAGGCCGGTCCATACACGGCGATCATTTGTTCGACCTCGCGTTCGACTTGGGCGGCACGCTCGGCTGGGGTGGCGCAGGACGCAAGCAGCGCGGCGAGCGCGAGAAAGAGGGCTGTACGCATCTCTGGCTCCGGATTTTTCGAAGGGTGATCAATGCTTGTTCGCGACCTTGTTCTATTAGAGTGAAGCCGGGACATGGTGGTTTCAGGATCGGCCGGAGTCTTTGCGGAGGCGATCCGACGCGGGACGTGGCCCCAGCTAGTTGCGGATTTCAAGCGTGCCGGACATGCCGCGTTCGCGATGGCTCTTGAACATGAGGAGGCGGTTCGGGCAGGTGTATGAATACCGCCCTGGCGGCAGGTCGATCTGAACCGTCTTCGGCGTCGTGGCGAGTTCGATATCGGCGACCGGTTTGCCATCCGGGCCGTCGAGCACGAAACGGTGCGGAACGATGCCCTCCTCCATCCTGACGATGAGGTGAAGCGGCTGGCCGGCCTTCGCGAGGATGCGATCGGGCCTGAAGAAGTAGCTCCCGCCGACGATGGCGATGCGCTGGACGCCGTCGCTGTCGATGGTGGTGACGGCCCTGTCCTGCGCGGGAAGATTCGGCGCCCAGACGACGGACAACGCGGTGCAGCCCGCGGCGACGAGGCGCCGGACAAGGTGACGGGGAGAGACTCGAGAGAGGGGCCGCACGCGGATCGTTCCAGGGGCGCGGGGATATTCTTTGGCTTGAAGTCGTTCTTCGCCGCGCTACACGAACAAGTGGCGCAGTCGGGATGCCGGGGCCGCGTGGGGAGAACCGCTTCAGCAGGCGGACCATGCCGCTTCTGCGTATTCCCGGCTGCTTTCGCGACTGCGACGTGCGCGGCACGCAACCACGGCCGCACGGCACCGGCAACTGCGTAGACTGCAGCGGGAAGAAAAATATCCCGGCACGCAACGACGCGAAAGTAGATGAAGAGCAAGGTGCCGCCGGGGAGCGCACCGTCCTTGCCTCTTTGCGCTAAGCTCTCGCGTTCGATCGCGGCCGATGCCCGGCCCGCACCCACCGCAAGAACAAAACGCCCGTGACACCCGCTGCGCCAGACTACCCCCGCCCGCGCTCGCCGCTGCATCTGTTCATCGCCTTCACCGTGCTCGCGCTGCAAGGCTTCGGCGGGGTGCTCGCCGTCGCTCAGCGCGAGCTCGTGGACCGCCGCCGCTGGATGACGCGGGAGGAATTCGTCGATGCCTATTCCGTCGCGCAGCTGCTGCCCGGCCCCAACGTCGTCAATCTGTCGTTGATGCTCGGCGACCGCTTCTTCGGCTGGCGCGGCGCGTTCGCGGCGATCAGCGGGATGCTGTTCGCGCCGCTTGTGCTGGTGATCGTGCTCGCCGCGAGTTACAACCAGCTCGCGAGCTTCCCTGCGGTGGCCGGCGCCCTGCGCGGAATGGGGGCGGTGGCGGCCGGGCTGATCCTCGCGATGGCACTGAAGATGCTCGGCACGCTGCGCCGCAATCCGCTCGGGCCCGTGCTGTGTGCGCTGCTCGGACTGACGACGCTGGTCGCGGTGACCGTGTTCCGGGCGCCGCTCGCGTGGGTCGTGATCGGGCTGGGCTCAGCCGGCTGGTGCATCGCGCGCTGGTGCATCGCACGCCGGGAACACGGCCGATGATGAGCACCCTGCCGCTGGCCGACCTCGTAGACCTGTTCCTGCGTTTCCTGATGCTGTCGCTGCTGTCGATCGGCGGCGCGATGTCGACGGCGCCCGAAATGCACCGCTTCCTCGTCGCCGAGCGCGGCTGGCTCGACGATGCGGAATTCACGACCGCAATCGCGCTGGCACAGGCCGCACCGGGGCCGAACGTGCTGTTCGTGCCGGTGCTGGGCTTCCAGGTCGCCGGTGTAGTCGGCGCCGCCGCCGCGCTGGTCGGCATCCTGCTGCCTTCCACGCTGCTGTCTCTGGGCGTGAGCCGCTGGGGGGCGCAGCGCCGCGATGCGCCGGTGGTGCGCGCCTTCACCGCGGGCCTCGCTCCGGTGTCGGTCGGACTGGTGTTCGCGACCGGCTGGCTGCTGAGCCTGCCCTTCATCGCGGCGCCGGATCACCGGCTCGGCGCGCTGGCGCTGATCGCCGCGACCATGGCGGTGACCTTGAAGACCCGGCTCGCTCCGATCTGGATGATCGTCGTCGGCGCAACGGCCGGCGCGCTGGGCGGGGTCTGAGAGGACCAGCCCCGGGGGCACCAGCCGACCGGGCGGCACCACCCGCCGACGCCTATTTCTTTCGATGTACTGCAAATTCGACAAGTATCTGACCTGCAAACACAATTCGCACTTTCTGAGATTGACACAGATCAAAGCTTCCGCGTATCTTGGAAGCAACAATCCGTAACACAAATCGGCACTCCCGCGCGAAAGGCGGGGTCGCAAAGCTTCCGGTCTACAACCTTTTAGAGGTCACGATAGCGGGGTTGCCGGGCCCGGTCCGCGCGCTGCAGGGCGGCGCGGACGGGGCTCGTGATGGCGTCGCGGGCGACAGTCTTCTTCACTGCCCCAGGCATTAACATGCATGGGGAACAATTTCGCAGGCGAAGCCGGTGCGCTCCGACACAATTCGAACGGCGAGGCTCAATCGCGCGGCCGGAAGACAGGCCGCATTCGGGCAGGCGCCGCACGAATCATCGTCACTGCGTGCAGCCGCCTCACTCCGACCTCACCAGACCGGTCGCGCCACGACGAGAGCGTTAGCATGCAACCGACAATCCGCAGCGCCGGCCGCACCCCCCGCACGGCGAGAAGGCATCGCGCGACCGCCCGTGCACCGATGCTTCCACCCTTGAAGGCGTACTGAACGATGGCAGCGCAACTGCCCGGCTCCTGTTGTTCGTCACGCCCCCTGCACGCCGCCGGCGAGTTGCTGAAGCGCGCGCGCAGCGCGCTGCCGCGGATGTTCGCCGGCCGCGTAAGCATGACGCGCTTCGTCGCGCATCAGGTCATCGTCTTCGTTGCGCTGCTGCTGGTGGCGATCCAGCTCGTGACCCTGCTTGCGCTGAACTGGGCGGTATCGGAGAACGCAAGCGAGTCGGTGCGCAAGGAAGTCGAAGTCGGACGACGGATCTTCGTTCGCATGATGGAGGATCGCACCCAGCAGCTGACCACGGCCGCAAGCGTGCTGGCCTCGGATTTCGGGCTGCGTCAGGCACTGATGAGCAGCGACCAGGCGACCATCGTATCCGCCCTGAACAACCACGGCGCTCGCATCGGCGCCGCGAAGATGATGCTGATCGGCCTTGACCGCCGGGTGGTGGGCGAAACCGCAGCGCAGAGTAACGGCGAACGGCCGCTGTTTCCGTTTCCGCACCTGATCGAGGACGCCGAACGCAAGGGTGCTGCATCCGCGATCGCGCTGATCGGACATGCGCCCTTCCAGATCGTCGTCGTGCCGGTGCTGGCGCCGGTTCCGGTCGCGTGGGTGATGGTGGCGTTCAGCGTCGACAACAAGCTCGCGCAGGACCTCGGCCTGCTCACCGGCCTCGACGTCTCTTTCGCCACCTGGGCGCGGGAGCGCGGCTGGAACGTCGCCGCAACGACGCTGCCGCCGGCCGGAACCCGCGCCCTGCTGGGCGCGCTCGGCCCCCCGACGGGAACCGCCGTGCCGCCGATCACTCCCGACCTGCTCGGCGCCGATTTCCTGCTTTCCGGTTCGGTCCTCGGTCGCGTGGACGAAGGTGCGGTCGTCGCCATCCTGCAAAGCTCGCTGCGCGACGCGATCGCCCGTTTCGACGGATTGCGCGTGATCCTGCTCGCGCTCGCGGCCTTCGGCCTGTGCGCAACGGTGGCCGGCAGCCTGCTGATCGCGCGCAGCATTTCGCGGCCGGTGTCGGCGCTGGCCGAATTCGCGCGCCGCATGGAACGCGGCGAATACGACCAGGGACCGCCGGAGACCCGCTCCGACGAACTCGGCGAACTCGCGGCCAGCTTCAACCGCATGAGGCTGGCGATCGCCGCGCGCGAACAGCAGATCAAGTCGATGGCCCTGCAGGACGCGCTGACGGGCCTGCCCAACCGCGCGCTGTTCAACGAGCGTCTGCAGCAGGCGCTCGGACTCGCCCGGCGGCTCACACAACCGGTCAGCGTGCTGCTCATCGACCTGAACCGCTTCAAGGAGGTCAACGACACGCTCGGCCATCATGTCGGCGACCGCCTGCTGTGCGAAGTCGCCGAGCGCCTGCGCACGGTTCTCGTGCGCGCGTCCGATACGCCCGCCCGCCTCGGCGGCGACGAATTCGCGGTACTGCTGCCGGCCTCCAGCGAGGCGATGGCCGAGGCGACCGCGCGCAAGATCCTGCAGGCCTTCGAAGCGCCGGTATTCGTCGAAGGACGGCAGCTCGACGTCAGCGGCAGCATCGGAATCGCAAGCTTCCCCGAGCAGGGCGACGACGCCAACGTGCTGATGAGCCGGGCCGACGCGGCGATGTACGTTGCGAAGCGCAAGCGTATGGGCTGCGCGGTCTACGACCCCCGCTTCGACGCGGAAGCCGGGAATCACGACCGGCTGTCGCTCACCGGCGAATTGCGCCAGGCGGTCGAGGAAGATCAGTTCGTGCTGTATTACCAGCCGCGCCTCGATCTCGCCAGCGGCGCGATCACCGGCGCCGAAGCGCTGGTGCGCTGGCAGCATCCGGTGCGCGGCCTGGTGCCGCCGGACCAGTTCATCCCCTTCGCCGAGCAGACCGGCTGCATCCGCGAAATCACCCAGTGGGTGATCGGCCGCGCGTTCGAGCAGTGCGCCCGCTGGCGCGCGTCAGGGCTGGCGCTGCAGGTGTCGATCAACCTTTCCGCGCGCGACCTGCTCGATCCCGAACTGCCGCAGCGCTTCGCCGAACTGCTCGCGCGCCATGGCGCCTCGCCGCAATGGTTCCTGCTCGAGATCACCGAGAGTGCGATCGTCGATGATCCTGCGCGCGCACACGACACGGTGACGCGGCTGCACGAGATGGGATTCGGCCTGTCGATCGACGACTTCGGCACGGGCTATTCCTCGCTCGCGCAACTCAAGCGCCTGCCGGTGGCCGAGCTGAAGATCGACAAGAGCTTTGTCCTGGACATGGCGCATGACCCGGACGACATGACGATCGTGCGTTCGGTGATCGATCTGGCCCACAATATGGGACTGAGCGTCGTCGCCGAGGGCGTCGAGACCGACGAGGTACACCAATTGCTGCACGACATGGGCTGCGACTACCTGCAGGGCTATCACATCTGCCGACCGCTGCCGGTCGCGCAGCTCGAACCCTGGCTCGCACGCGATGCGGCGCAACACGGCACGACGGCAAAGGAGACATGACATGAAGTTCGATGAGAGGCTGGCCTGCCTTGCGCTGGTCCTGTGCGCGGCGCAGGCATCCGCGGCACCGCTCGACGACCTCGGCGTCGAGCTCGTCTATGACGACAACCTCACGCGCGCGCAACTCGGGCGGGACATCAAGGGCGACCTCGCGCTCTCCGTCTCCACGTCGGGCGGCCCGCGCTTCCAGCTCACCGATTACGACAGCCTGGCGCTGAGGGGGGCCCTCGCCGCCACCAAGTACCGCCATTACGACGGACTCGACAACATCAACGCCGGTCTGGCGCTGGGTTACCGCCGGAAGTTCGGTCTCGGCCCCTACGTGCCGCAGTTCGCGCTGACCGGATCGGCGTCGCGGCTCGAGTACGACAACCGCCTGCGCGACGGGTGGCTGTATGCCGCCGAAGCGGAGGCGAGCAAGCGGGTAACGGACCGCCTCGCCCTGCGTGCCTTCGTGCGCAGCGAGCGGCGCGAATCGGACGACGTGCCCGCGCGCGTGGTCCCCTTCATCCGTGCCAACGTCTTCGACCTGAGCAGCCGCAGCGCGGGCATCGGCGCCGACTTCGCTTGCGACCCGCGCTACCTCGTTTCGGTCGGTTTCACCTGGCACCGCGGCGACATCGTATCCACGACGCAGCGCAACCGGCCGATCTTCCTCGCATCGAGCGCGATCGCACCCGATCCGGTGTTCGGCGACAATACCTATGCATACACGATGCAGGCACGGACGCGGGTGTTCAGCATCGGCGTGAGCCGCGAAGTGGGCCGCCAGTCCTCGGTCAGCCTCGGCTACGAATACCGCGACAGCCGTGCGGACGGCGGCATCGACTACAGCGGGAATCTGTTCCGCGCGACCTATCTTTACGGGTTCTGAACGGCGATGAAGACACGCGCTCGCTTACCTGCCGCACCACCCATCAGCGGATCGAAGGCCGCTCTCGGCCGCCTGCTAGCGCTGCTGATGCTTGCATTGCCGGCGGCCCCCGCCGCCGCAGGGGACATCCGCGCCACGGTGCGCGACCGCGACGGCAAACCCGTCGCCGATGCGGTCGTGGTCGCGGTTCCGTCCGGCGGCGCCACGGGCGCCGGCATCCCGCCGGGCCTCGCCGAAGAAGACCAGCGCAACAAGGAATTCGTCCCGTACGTGCTGCCGGTGCAGGCAGGCACTCGGGTCCATTTCCCGAACAACGACAACATCCGGCACCACGTCTACTCGTTCTCGCCGGCCAAGACCTTCGAACTGCCGCTCTACAGCGGCACGCCGACCTCGCCGGTGCTCTTCGAAAAGCCCGGCGTCGTCATCCTCGGGTGCAACATCCACGACTGGATGGTCGGCTACATCTACGTGTCTGAAAGCCCGCATTTCGCAAAGACCGGCGCCGACGGCAAGGCGACGCTCGGCGGCCTGCCCGGAGGCGACTACACGCTGCGGGTGTGGCATCCGCGGCTCGAAGGCAGCGAGCAGGCGACCGCGCGACCGCTCGCGGTGCCGGCGACCGGCGCGGTGGACGCGGCAACGACGATCGGGCTGACGCCGGACTTCCGCGCCCGGCGCGCACCGACGCCGGGCCGCGGCGGCTACTGAAGCGCGCCGGCCTGCACCGACACGGTACTCACGCCTTCTGCGGCAGCTGGATCGCCTTGTACTCGAGGAATTCCTCCAGCCCGTAGACGCCGTTCTCGCGGCCAAGGCCGGACTGGCGGAAGCCGCCGAAAGGCGCGCGCGGGTTCCACGGTGCGCCGTTGATGTCGATCTGGCCGCTGCGGATGCGCCGCGCGACGGCCAGCGCATGCTCGTCGCTGCCCGCCCATACACCGCCGCCCAGCCCGTAGATCGAATCGTTCGCCAGCGCGATCGCATCCTCGTCGCCGTCGTGCGGCAGGATCACCAGCACCGGGCCGAAGATTTCCTCCTGCGCAACGGTGGCCTTGCGGTCCTCGACGACGAGCACGGTGGGCGCGACGAAGAAGCCGCTGCCGGCCGGCGCGGCGTCCGGGCCGCCGGCGACGAGCTTCGCGCCTTCGGCGATGCCGCGGCGGATGTAGCCGACCACGCGCTCGCGCTGCACGTCGGAGACGAGCGGGCCGAGCTTGCTGTCATCCGCGAAGGCCGCTCCGACCTTGAACGATGCTGCCGCCGCAGCCGCGAGTTCGGCGGCCTGCGCGAGCTTCGCGCGCGGCACGATCATGCGCGTGTGCGCCGAGCAGGTCTGGCCCGAGTTCAGCAGGCAGTTCGACACCGTGCCCTTCACCGCGGCGGCGAGGTCGGCGTCGTCGAGGATCACCGCGGCCGATTTGCCGCCGAGTTCCAGCGCGACCTTCTTCACCGTCGCGGCAGCGAGTTCGGCGACACGGCGGCCGGCACGCGTCGAGCCGGTGAAGGACACCATGTCGACGCGCGGATCGGACGCGAGGACTTCGCCGACGACCGGGCCGTAGCCGGTCACGAGGTTGAACACACCCGCCGGCAGGCCCGCTTCGGCGATGACGTCGGCGAGGATGAAGGCGTTGATCGGTGCGACCTCGGAGGGCTTCAGCACCACCGTGCAGCCGGCCGCGAGCGCCGGGGCGACCTTGAGCGAGATCTGGTTGAGCGGGAAATTCCACGGCGTGATCGCGCCGACGACGCCGATCGGCTCGCGCACGACGAGCGAGTTGCCGACGCGCTCTTCCCACTGGAATTCGCGTGCGAGCTTCGCGTAGTGCTTCCAGCTGCCGACCGGCCCGGCGACCTGGAAGCGCCCCGCCATCTTCAATGGCATGCCGACTTCGTGCGCAATCGCCGCGGCGAGCTCGTCGCGGCGCGCTTCCAGTCCGGCGGCCACGCGCTCGATGCAGTCCGCGCGCCCGGCGGCCGGCAGGCGCGACCACGCATCGAAGGCGGCTTGGGCCGCAGCGATGGCGGCTTCTGCGTCGGCGGGGGCGCCTTCGGGGATGCGGGCGTAGACCGAGGCGTCGCTCGGATCGATGACGTCGATCAGGCCGCTGCCGGCCGGGGCGACCCAGCGGCCGCCGATGTAGAGCTTGTCGCGCAGGATGGTCATGGGGCTGTCCTCGGGGTAAGGAAACCCGCCGATTCTAGCCCGCGAGCCCGTATTTCCGGATCTTGTCGTGCAGCGTGGTCTTCGCGATCTGCAGCGCCTCGCTGCTGCGTGCAAGGTTGCCGTTCTGGCGGCGCAGCTCGGCGGCGATCAGCGAACGCTCGAAGTTCTCGACCGCTTCGGCGAGCGAGGCGCCGCGCGCTTCCGGCGACGGCGAGGCGCCGAAATCGCGGCGCAGGCCGAGCACCAGACACTCTGCTGCGTTGCGCAGTTCGCGCACGTTGCCCGGCCAGTCGTGCGCCATCAGCTGCTGCATCTGGTCGCGCGCGACTTCGGGGATGGGACGCTGGTGCACTTGCGCGGCATGCAGCATGAAGTGTTCGAGCAGCAGCGGGATGTCCTCGCGGCGCTCGCGCAGCGGCGGCAGTTCGACGCGTGCGACGTTGAGGCGGTAATAAAGGTCGGCGCGGAATTTCTGCCGGTCGGCGAGTTCGCGCAGGTCTTCCTTGGTCGCGGCGACGACGCGGCACACGACCGGGATCAGCGCGTTGGAGCCGAGGCGCTCGACGACGCGCTCCTGCAGCACGCGCAGGAGCTTGATCTGCACCGCCATCGGCATCGACTCGACCTCGTCGAGGAAGAGCGTGCCGCCGTTGGCGTGCTCGATCTTGCCGATGCGGCGCTTCTGCGCGCCGGTGAAGGCGCCGGCCTCGTGGCCGAAGAGTTCGCTGTCGATGAGGTTGTCCGGCAGGCCGCCGCAGTTGAGCGCGACGTAGTTCGCCGCGTGGCGGCTGCTCAGATCGTGCAGGCAGCGCGCGACCATCTCCTTGCCGGTGCCGGTCTCGCCGACGATCAGGACATCGACGCTGGTGTCGGCGAGCTCGAGCAGCAGGCGGCGCACCTTTTCCATCTGTGGCGAGCGGCCGATCAGGCGGCCTTCGATCGCGTCGCGATGGTGAAGGCGGCGGCGCAGGCTCTCGACTTCCATCGTCAGCGCGCGCTTCTCCAGCGCGCGGCGCACCACCTCGACGAGGTGCTCGGGCGAAAAGGGCTTGGGGATGAAGTCGTAGGCGCCGCTCCTCATCGCCTCGACCGCGAGGGTTACGTCGCCATGACCGGTGATCATGATGACCGGCAGGGCGGCGTCCTGGGCGATCAACGCGCGCAGGAACTGCATGCCGTCCATGCCCGGCAGGCGCATGTCGGTGACGACGACGCCGGGAAAATCCGGGCCGACGAGGCGCTGTCCCGCTTCGGCCGAGGCGACCGCCTGTACCGGGATGCCGGCGAGCTGCATCGCCTGCTCGCAGCCGAGGCGCACGTTGGGGTCGTCCTCGACGATGAGGACCTTGAGTTCTTCGGTCTGGGGGAGCGCGAGAGGAGGGTTCATGCCTGTTGTTCTCCGGCCATCGGCAGGTCGAGCGTGAAGACGGCGCCGCCGTCGGGATGGTTGGCCGCGGACAGGTCGCCGCCGAAGTCGCGGACGATGTCCTGCGAGATCGCAAGCCCCAGGCCCAGCCCCACGCCGACCGGCTTGGTGGTGAAGAAGGGTTCAAAGACGTGCGCGAGAGCATCTTCCGACAGGCCAGGCCCGCTGTCGATGACGCGTACGAGGAGCCGCCCGGACGGCGCCGCCTCCGCTTCCAGGCGCAGCGTGCGCACGGGACCTTCGCTCATGGCGTCGACCGCGTTGCCGATCAGATTGACCAGCACCTGCTCGAGGCGGTTCTGGTCGCACCACGCGAGCGCCTTGCCCGGCTCGCAGCGGTTGTCGACCGCGACGCCGGCGCGGCGCAGCTTCTGGTCGAGCAGGAACAGCGCGTTGCGCAGCGCGTGCGCGACGTCGACGGACGCGGGGCGCGCGGGCGACTTGCGCGCGTAGGTCTTGAGCGGATCGATGATCTCGCCCATGCGGTCGACCAGCGTCGCCATGATTTCCAGGTTGCCCTGCGCGGTCGCCTGATCGCCGCGGCGCATGAACTCGATCGCATTCCCCCCCAAGGTGCGCAGCGCACCGAGCGGCTGCGTGAGCTCGTGCGTGATGCCGGTCGCGAGCTGGCCGAGGACGGCGAGCTTGGCTGCCTGCACGAGTTCGTCCTGCGCCGCGCGCAGTGTCTGCTCGGCGCGCTCGCGCTCGGCGACCTCGGCGCGCAGGCGCTCGTTCGCGGCGGTCAGGTCGGCGGTGCGCAGGCTGACCTTCTGCTCGAGCTCAGCGTTGGCCTTTTGCAGCAGCGCCTGAGCCTCCGCGCGGCTCTTCAGCGTGCGGCGGCGCTGGTGCAGGAAGAGGCCGAGCAGCAACACGCAGCCCGTCGCCGCGGCGCCGAGCGCGGCGTCGGTCAGCGCATCGGCACGGCGCGCGCGAAGATCCGCAAAGGTCACGAGCTGCCAGCCGGTTCCCGACAACTGGCGGGTCTCGACGACAAAATCCCGCGCCTTCAGGCGGCGCCCACCCACGAGCATCGGCGCTTCGGGGAAGGAGACGAGCGCGGCCCCGCCGGTGCCCGTTGCATCGAGCGTCACCGGGAAAGGCCGGATCGCCTGATCGGCGAAACGCCGCGCCGCGCTGATCTCGGCGGCCACTTCGCCGCTCAGCGGGCGCAGCACCGTGTATTTCCACTCGGGCACCGACGCGACGATGACGACCCCGTTCGCGTCGGCCAGCAGCATGGGCTCGTCCCGGGGCATCCAGCGCCGTTCGAGTTCGCTCAGGCTGATCTTCACGACCGCGACGCCAACGATGCGCCAGTCCTGGCCCTCGTCACGGATCGGGTGGGCAAAGAAGTAGCCCGCTTCGTTGCGCGTCTCGTCGATCGCGTAGTAACGGTCCGGCGCGCCGCGCACGGCGGCCTGGAAATAGGAGCGCAGCTTCTGGTTCTGGC
The DNA here is from genome assembly GCF_900156155.1 of Aromatoleum tolulyticum. Taxonomy (GTDB): domain Bacteria; phylum Pseudomonadota; class Gammaproteobacteria; order Burkholderiales; family Rhodocyclaceae; genus Aromatoleum; species Aromatoleum tolulyticum. Next base: position 41,912 of record NZ_FTMD01000024.1, on the reverse strand, counting down.
CGAGCAGGTTGTCGGAATAGATCCAGTCGCTGGATGCGACCACCGTCCCTTCGACGTCGAGTACGAAGATCGCGAGGCCGCCGAAGAAGCCGTTGAGCTGTTCGAGGTAATGGTTCGCCGCCGGTTGCAGCGGCGCAAGCTCGTCCTTCCCCGCGCGCAGCAGCCGCAGCACCTCGCTGCTCAACGCGACGGCACTGGGCAGATGCTCGTAGCGGGTGACCGAGCCATCGACGGCGGTCGCCAGCAGGTCGAGGTCGTGGCGCGTGTCGGCGCGCAGGGCCGCCAGCCCGGCACGGGCGCTGAAATGATAGGCCGCGACGCCTGCCAGCAGCATGCAGGCGGCGACCAGGGCAAGGCGGACAGCGACGTGGAGTCGTGGGCGGGGGGGCATCGATGGGGATCGAGGGGCTGTGCGCGGATTCTAGTGCAGTCCGCTCGATGAATCGCGGCGGGCGTGGGGCGGGAGGCGCGTCAACGCATCCGCCCCACCCTTGCCGTATCAGGGATACAGGCCCCGCACCGCACGCGCTTCGAGCACGCGACGGCAAGCGACGACGAAGGCTGCGGTACGCAATGTGAGCTTGCGCTCCTGGGCGATGTGCCACACGGCACCGAAGGCCTCGGTCATGATGCGCTCGAGACGGGCGTTGATCTCCGCCTCGGTCCAGAAGAAGCTGGAGAAGTCCTGCACCCACTCGAAATAGCTCACCGTCACGCCGCCCGCGTTGGCGAGCACGTCCGGCACGACCAGCACGTTGCGGTCGTGCAGGATGGCGTCGGCTTCCGGCGTCGTCGGGCCGTTGGCGCCCTCGACGATCATCTTGGCGCGGATGCGCGGCGCGTTCGCGGCCGTGATCTGGCCTTCGACCGCCGCCGGCACGAGGATCTCGCAGTCGAGTTCCCAGAAATCCGCCGGGGCGATCTCGGTCGCGCCAGGATAGTCGGTGAGTTTGCCGCCCTCGGCGAGATGCTTGCGCAGCTGGTACGGGTCGATGCCAGCGGGGTTGTGCACGGTCGCGGCGACGTCCTGGATCGCGACGAGCTTCGCGCCGGCGTCGTGGAAGATGCGGGCCGCGGCCTCGCCGACGTTGCCGAAGCCCTGCACGGCGATGCGCGCCCCGGTGATCGGCAGACCGATCTTCTCGGCGGCCGCGCGGGCACTCACGAACACGCCGCGGCCCGTCGCATCATGCCGGCCGAGACTGCCGCCGAGCGCGATCGGCTTGCCGGTGACGACACCGGTCGCGGTACGGCCCTGGTTCATCGAGTAGGTGTCCATCATCCACGCCATCACCTGCTCGTTGGTGTTCACGTCGGGCGCGGGAATGTCCTTGTCCGGCCCGAGGAGGATGTTGATCTCGCTGGTGTAGCGGCGCGTCAGGCGCTCGAGTTCGGCCCGCGACATCGGCTTGGGGTCGACGCGGATGCCGCCCTTGGCGCCGCCGTAGGGCACGTTCACCACCGCGTTCTTGATCGTCATCCACGCCGACAGCGCCATCACTTCCGAGAGCGTCACGTCCGGATGGAAGCGCACGCCGCCCTTGCCGGGGCCGCGCGACACGTTGTGCTGCACGCGGTAGCCCTCGTAGTGCGCGATCTCGCCGTTGTCGAGGCGGATCGGCACGTCGACGACGAGGATGCGCTTCGGGCGGCGCAGGGTCTCGATCCACGGGCGCAGCGGCGCGTCGATATAGGGGGCGACCGCCTCGATCTGGCTGAGGTAGGTCTCCCACGGGCCGAGGTGGTCGGCGGACAGGTAGGACGGAAGGTTCTCGTGATGCATGCTGTCTCCGGTGCTTGTGGTCTTTTGGAGTGAGTGCTGCGGATAATCAGTGCTGCAGGATCTTCGCGAGGAACTGCTGCGCGCGCTCCGAGCGCGGGTTGGCGAAGAAGGCTTCCTTGCTGTCGTCCTCGACGATCTTGCCGTGGTCCATGAAGATCACGCGGTGCGCGACGCGCTTGGCGAAGCCCATCTCGTGCGTGACACACATCATCGTCATGCCCTCTTGTGCCAGCTCGGTCATCACGTCGAGCACCTCGTTGATCATCTCGGGGTCGAGCGCCGAGGTCGGCTCGTCGAACAGCATGCAGATCGGGTCCATTGCGAGCGCGCGGGCGATCGCGACGCGCTGCTGCTGGCCGCCGGAGAGCTGACCGGGGAACTTGTGCGCGTGCGCCTTGAGGCCGACGCGGTCGAGGAAATACAGCCCCTTCTCCGCGGCCTCGTCCTTGTCGCGCTTCAGGACCTTGACCTGCGCGAGTGTCAGGTTGTCGCGGATCGTCATGTGCGGGAACAGCTCGAAGTGCTGGAACACCATGCCGACGTGGGCGCGCAGCTTCGAGAGGTTGGTCTTGGCCGCACCGACCGAGGTGCCGTTCACGTGGATGTCGCCCTGCTGGAACGGCTCCAGGCCGTTCACGCACTTGATGAGGGTGGATTTGCCCGAGCCCGAGGGGCCGCACACGACCACCACCTCGCCCTTGTTGACGTGGGTGGAGCAGTCGGTGAGGACCTGGAAGTTGCCGTAATGCTTGCTGACCTTGTCGATCGTGATCATGACGATGCCCTTGAAGTCGATGTGTATTCGTTAGGAACGGAGTGCGGCGGCGCTCAGGCGCGCTGCAGGCGTTGCTGGAAGTGGCGCACGGCTTGCGAGGCGGCGAAGCACAGCACGAAGTAGACGGCGCCGGCGAAGAGCACCAGCTCCACGAGCCGCCCGTCGCGGTCGCCGACCTTGTAGGCCGCGCCGAAGAAGTCGGCGAGCGCCGACACATAGACCAGCGAGGTGTCCTGGAACAGGATGATCGCCTGCGTCAGCAACAGCGGCACCATGTTGCGGAAGGCCTGCGGCAGCACGACGTGCAGCATCGCCTGCGGGTAGCTCATGCCGAGCGCGTGGGCGGCGGCAAGCTGGCCCTTGGGCACGGACTGGATGCCGGCGCGGATGATCTCGGCGTAGTACGCCGACTCGAACAGCGCGAAACCGATCATCGCGGAGGCCAAGCGCACGTCGGAGCCCGGCGGCAGGCCGAGGAAGCTCTCGAGGAACTTCGGCACGATCAGGAAGAACCACAGCAGCACCATCACCAGCGGGATCGCGCGGAAGAGGTTCACGTAGGCCGCGGCGGCCCACGCCAGCGGCTTGATCGACGACAGGCGCGCCATCGCCAGCAACGTGCCCCACACGATGCCCGCGACGATCGCGAGCGCCGTGATCTCGAGCGACACCATCAGGCCCTGGCCGAGGAAGGTCAGCGAGCCGGGGATAGACGACCAGTCGAATTCGTAGGAACCGAACATTTCATTTGCCTCCGAGGTAACCGGGGACGCGCACGAGGCCTTCCACCTTGCGCATCAGGAGCATCACGACGACGTTGATCATCAGGTAGGCGACCGTCACCGCGACGAAGGACTCGTAGGGCTGTGCCGTGTAGTCGACCAGCTGGCGCCCCTGGGCGGCGAGTTCGAGGAGGCCGATCGTCGAGCACACCGCCGAGTTCTTGAACACGTTGAGGAATTCGGACGTGAGCGGCGGCACGACGAGGCGGAAGGCCATCGGCAGCATCACGTGGCGGTAGGTCTGCGGCAGCGTCAGGCCCAGCGCGAGGCCCGCGTTCTTCTGCCCGCGCGGCAGCGCGTTGATGCCCGAGCGCACCTGCTCGGCAACCCGCGCGCTGGTGAAGAAGCCCAGGCACACCATCGCTGCAATGAACTGCTGCGCGATCGGGTTCAGCGCCTTGAAGGCGTCGCCGGCTGCCGTGGGCAGCAGCTCCGGCAGCACGAAATACCAGAAGAACAGCTGCACCAGCAGCGGGATGTTGCGGAACATCTCGACGTAGGCCGTCGCCACACCGGAGAGCCCGCGATGCGGCACCGTGCGCAGCACGCCGACGACGGCACCCAGCAGCAGCGCGATCACCCACGCCGACAGCGACAGCAACAGCGTCGTCTGCAGACCGGCGATCATCCAGTCGAGGTAGGTGCCGTCATTGACGGCGCTGGGGAGCAGAAACACGCCCCAATTCCATTGGTATTCCATGCAAGACTCCAGAAACGTCGGAGAAAAAGGCCCCTGCGGCTGCGACAGGCACAGCCGTCCGCTGCCCCCGGCGCGCGCGGCGCCGGTGGTACGGGATGCTTCAGGGGCGGGAGCCCGGAACGAGCGTTCCGGGCGTTCGGCTCAAGCCGGGTTTAGTACTCCCAGAAGATGCGCTGCAATTCCTTGCTGTCCTGCGTCCGCGTCAGGGCGACCGCGGCGAGGATGCGCGCCTTCTGCGGGTTGAGGTCGTGGGAAACGACCCAGTCGTACTTGTCGTCGGGCTGTTCGGCGTTGCGCAGCACGAAGCCGCCGCTGGTCACGCGCGCCGAGCGGATCACCTGCACGCCCTTGCCGCGCAGCTCCTGCAGCACCGGCACGATGTGCTTGGCGACCGAGCCGTTGCCGGTGCCGGCGTGGATCACCGCCTTCACGCCCGCCTTGTCGAAGGCGCGGTAGGCCGCCTCGCTCATGTTGCCGTAGCCGTAGGCGACCTCGACCGGCGCGAGCTTCTCGATCTTGTCGATGTCGAACTCGGAGCTCGTCGTATGGCGCTTCACCGGAGCACGGAACCAGTAGCTCTTGCCCTCGACGACCATGCCCAGCGCGCCCCACGGGCTCTTGAAGGCCTCGGTGCGGATGTTGATCGCCTTCGTGACGTCGCGACCGCTCTGGATCTCGTCGTTCATCGTCACCAGCACGCCCTTGCTGCGCGCATCCTTGGCCGCCGCGACGGCGACCGCGTCGTACAGGTTGAGCATGCCGTCGGCCGACAGCGCGGTGCCCGGGCGCATTGCGCCGACCACGACGATGGGCTTGTCGGTATGCACGACGAGGTTCAGGAAGAAGGCCGTCTCCTCCAGCGTGTCGGTGCCGTGTGTGATCACGATGCCGTCGACGTCGTCCTGCTTCGCCAGCGCCGAGACGCGCTTGCCCAGCGTCATCAGCTGCTCGTTGGTGAAGCTTTCCGAGGCGATCTGGAACACCTGCTCGCCGCGCACGTCGGCGACGTCGGCCAGTTCCGGCACGCCGGCGATGAGCTTGTCGACCGGCACCTTGGCGGCCTGGTAGGTCGCGCTGTTCGCGGCGGTGGCCCCCGCTCCGGCGATTGTGCCGCCGGTGGCGAGGATGACGACTTTGCTCTTGGCATCGGCGAAAGCGGTGCTGCTGGACAGCGCCAGCGCGGCGATCAGCGCCAGCGTGCGGCCGGCGGTCCAGCCCTTGTGGTTGCGAACCTGCATCTCGAGTCTCCTGAAGCGGCCCCGCACGGGGGCCTTTTGTATTTTTGAGGTGGGGTCGGGGTCCGGGCGATCACTCGAAGGGACGGTCGTTCGGCTCCTTGAAAAGCTTCTTCATCGCATCCGAGATCGGGAAGCCGAGGTTGATGTTCTTCGGCGGAATCGACGCCAGGAACCATTTGTTATAGATCGCCTCGGCCTCGCCGGAGGTCATCGTCTTCGCGATCGCGGCATCGACCACCTTCTTGAAGGCCGGATCGTCCTTGGCCATCATGCAGCCGTAGGCTTCATACGATTGCGGCGTGCCGGTGATCACCCAGTCGGCCGGGCGCTTGGCCTTGGCGAGTTCGCCGTAGAGCAGCGCGTCGTCCATCATGAAGGCCACTGCGCGGCCGGTTTCCAGCGTCAGGAAGGATTCGCCATGGTCCTTGGCGCTGATGATGTTCATGCCGAGCTTCTTCTCCTCGTTCATCCTGCGCAGCAGGCGTTCCGAGGTCGTGCCGGCGGTCGTCACGACGTTCTTGCCCGCGAGCTGCTCGAAGTCCTGCACGCCCGAATCCTTCTTGGCCATCAGGCGCGTGCCGACGACGAAGATGGTGTTCGAGAAGGCGACCTGCTTCGCGCGCTCGCTGTTGTTCGTCGTCGAGCCGCACTCGATCGACACGGTGCCGTTCTGCACCAGAGGAATGCGGTTCTGCGAGGTCACCGGCATCATGCGCACCTGCAGGCTCGGCATCTTCAGCTCGGCTTTGACCGCCTCGACGACCTTCAGCATCATCTCCTGCGAATAGCCGACCACCTGCTGGTTCTGGTCGTAGTAGGAGAAGGGGATCGAGGATTCGCGATGGCCGAGCGTGATCGTCCCGGTCTCCTTGATCTTCTGCAGCGTATTGGCCTGCGCGACGGCGGGCATGAGGGCGACGGCGCCGGTGATCAGGGCGGCGAGGGTGGCATTCAGGGGCTTGCGCAGCAGCATCATGTCTCCTTTGGTATGGCGGGATAAACAATCCCGATGGCCATATCCATTGCAGACGGCGTGCCAGGTTTTTTGCTGCGCCGCGCAACGCGCCAAGCCCGTGAAATCCGCGATCTGCCGGGGGCCGCGTTGTGCGGCTTCGTTCGGAAACCCGAACCCGGACCCTTGGGAGCGTTCGGATTTCCGAACGCTCGCCCCGTTAGCCGACACCTTTTGCTGAACGACCCCGCGCTGCCCCCTGCTCCGCACGCCTCGCAGTCATCCCCCTCGCCGCCAAATTGTGCGGGATACCACAACCATGAGACTGTGAACCGATTGCCGAGGCTTCGGGGAGCCTGCCATTACGCTCGTGACCGCCCTCTTTCTTCTCGCCGGTGCCGCAACCGTACTCGTCACGCTGCGCGCCGCCGCGCATTACGCGATACGCGCGAGCCTCGCCGCGCCACGCATCCGCGAGACCGAGACGCCCGCTGCCCGTGGCCTCGCCTTCGAGACGGTGCGCATCCCGACGGCGAACGACAGGCAGCTTCACGCCTGGCTGATCCCAGCCGCGGCGGCAGGCCGCGCACCCGCCGTCGTGATCGTGCACGGTTGGGGCGGCAACGCGCAGATGATGCTGCCGCTGGCCGCTCCGCTGCATCGTGCCGGCTTCGCCACGCTGCTCATCGATGCACGTTGCCACGGGCTCTCGGACGCCGACAGCTTCGCCTCGCTGCCGCGCTTCGCCGAAGATGCGAGCCACGCCTGCAACTGGCTCGCAGCTCGTGCGGAGATCGACCCGCGGCGCATCGCGCTGCTGGGGCACTCCGTCGGCGCCGGTGCAGTGCTTCTCGCCGCCGCACGCCGCGACGACATTGCGGCAGTGGTCAGCGTCTCCGCCTTCGCACACCCGCAGGAGATGATGGGCCGCTGGCTCGCCGGCAGGCGCCTTCCGGCGATCGTGACGCGCTACGTCCTCGGCCATGTGGAGCGCACCATCGCGCACCGGTTCGACGACATTGCCCCGCTGCGCAGCATCACCCGGCTGAACTGCCCGGTGCTGCTGGTGCACGGCGAACAGGATACGGTCGTCCCCCCGGCCGACGCCCATCGAATCCAGGCCGCCGCCCGCCCGGGCACGGTCGAGCTCCTGATCCTGCCCGGCGATCACGAATCCTTCATCGACCTGGAACGCGAGATCGCGGGTGTTGTGGCCTTCCTTCAGCGCGCCGGGCTGTAGGGGTGTTCGCGGAAGGCGGCGATGAGTCAGGGATGACGCTCGAGCGCCAGCGCCACGCCCACGGCCGTGTCCACGAAAGCGGCGCCGTTCAACAGGAAGCAACGTCCATCGGCTAAGCCTCCGGGTCGTTCTTCCTCGCCCCGCGCAAGTTCAGCGCGAAGAGCCCGAACTGCAGCGCGATCAGCGCGTAAGCACCGTCGTGCCAGCCCCAGATCGCCCACAGCACATTGCTCGCGATGAACCACCCGAAGCCCCAATTGCGTTTCCGCTTGTGTTGCGACGCAACGAGCCATGCCGCGACCAGCGTCGTCAGCATCGCCGGCCACTGAAGCGCGTCGAGCAATTCGTTCATCGTCTCGCCTCGTCCGGATTCACCTGGATCTTCCCCGGATAGCAATCCGCTCCGCTGCGCCGGTTTTCGTACGCATCTCGCCTCCTCGATCGTCGTGTCCCGAGGAGCAAGACACCGCTCAGCACATCGGGTTTCCGCCTCTCACCCTCGGAGCGCCCCCAAGCAAGGGCCCTCAGGCAAAGATGCCCCACCAGCGCAGGGTCTGTTCGAAATGCCGGCGCACCGCCTCGGCCGCCGCCTGTTCGTCACCGCCGATGATCGCATCGATGATCGCGACGTGCTCCTCCATCGCCGGCACGATGCGGTCCGGCAGCAGCGGACGCGAGTGCTGCATCACCGAGATGCGGTCGCGGTTCTGGGCGTAGATCTCGCGCACGGTCGCGTTGCCGAGGGCGCCCGACAGCGTCGAATGCAGCGACCAGTCGACCGCCATCGCCTCGCGTTGCAGCGAGGCAGTGATGCCGGTTCGCGCGGCATCGAGGAGACGGATGTGGATCTCGCGCAGCTCGGCGAGGCGCTTGCCCTCCCCCTGCCGCACCAGGCGGCGCGCGCCTTCCTGGTCGAAGATCAGGCGCAGGTCGAAGTATTCGCGGACGAGGTCCGGCGTCGCTTCCATCACCGCAACGCCGCGCTTGGGCAGCACATTCAGCAGCCCCGCCGACTCGGCACGTTTCACTGCCTCGCGCACCGGCGCGAGCGGCAGATCGACCATGCGCGCGAGGTCCGGCATCGACACGAACTGGCCGGCGCGCAGCTGTCCACCGGTCAGCATCGCCTTCAGTGCGTTGAGTGCCTTTTCGGCAAGCAGCAAACCTTCACCATCCGGCATGTTCATACGTCTGCCTCTCCAAGATTGCCCAAATGGTACACCCGTGCCGCGACAGGGCAAATGTCGGATGACATGTGATCCACATCCATAAAAAAATTTTTTATTGACTAATAAGTGACACGCCAACTAACATGTCAGTACACATTTGAGAAAGCATCTGCGGCGGACACACCGACCCGGTGACCGTTCGACGGATGGCCGAAGCCCCGGAGTTCCACACCAAAGGTCCGAGACGACACGGCACACGAGCGGTTGCGATACGCAGCCTTCTTCATCCGGTTCGCGAGGTGAACCATGCATAAACGTTTTCACAAGACCCTGTTCGGCCAGGTGGTCATCGCCCTGATCCTTGGCGTCGTCGTCGGCTTCGTATGGCCGGAGTTCTCGGTCCAGCTCAAGCCGCTCGGCGATGGCTTCATCAAGCTGATCAAGATGATCATCGCCCCCCTCGTCTTCTGCGTCGTCGTCCACGGCATCTGCAGCACCGGCGACCTGAAGAAGGTCGGCCGGGTCGGCGTCAAGGCGGTCGTCTACTTCGAGATCGTCACGACCTTCGCACTCGCACTCGGCATCGTTCTCGCCTACGTGCTGCAGCCCGGCGTCGGCATGAACGTCGACCCGAAATCGCTCGACGCCTCGGCGATGAGCGGCCTCACCGAGCGCGTGCATCAGGCGACCAGCACCGTCGACTTCCTGATGAAGGTCATCCCGGCGACCTTCTTCGACGCCTTCGCCAAGGGTGACATCCTGCAGGTGCTGCTGATCGCGATCCTGTTCGGCTGCGCGGTCGCGGCCCTCGGCGAACGCGGCAAGCCGGTCACCGCTGCGATCGACAGCCTCGCGCACGTGTTCTTCAAGCTGATCGGCTTCATCGTCAAGCTCGCCCCGCTCGGCGTGCTCGGCGCCATCGCCTTCACCGTCGGCAAGTACGGCATCGGCTCGCTCAAGCAGCTCGGCATGCTGGTCGCGCTCTTCTACGTCACCTGCGCGATCTTCGTCGTCGGCGTGCTCGGCTTCATCCTGCGGCTGGCCGGCTTCAACATCTTCAAGCTGCTGCGCTACCTGCGCGAGGAACTGCTGGTCGTGCTCGGCACCGCCTCGTCCGACTCCGTGCTGCCGCAGGTGATGCGCAAGCTCGAGCTGATGGGCATCAAGGACTCCACCGTCGGCCTCGTGATCCCGACCGGCTACTCCTTCAACCTCGACGGCTTCTCGATCTACCTGACGCTCGCCGCGGTGTTCATCGCCCAGGCCACCAACACACCGCTGTCGATGGTCGACCTGCTCACGATCCTGGCGATTTCGCTGGTGACATCCAAGGGCGCCCACGGCGTACCAGGCTCGGCAATCGTGATCCTGGCCGCAACCCTGAGCGCGATTCCCGCGATTCCGGCGATCGGGCTCGTGCTGGTGCTCTCGGTCGACTGGTTCATGGGCATGGCCCGTGCGTTGACCAACATGATCGGCAACTGCGTCGCAACCGTCGTCGTCGGCGTGTGGGAGAAGGACATCGACCGCCAGCGCGCAAACAAGGTGCTCGACCGCGAAATCGTGATCGACCTGAACGCCCTGGCCGGCACGCCCGCGCCGCAAGCGACGGTACCCGGCCCGCTCGCCGCGGAAGCCCTCCCCATCGACCCGCTCGCCGCCGGCGCCCGCAGCGCCTGACGGGCTCGCAAACAGAACGGCACCCGCAGCGGCCAACGCTGCGGGCAATATATCCACCATCCCCGACAAGGAAGACACAATGAGTCATAACACCGGCAGCATCCGCATCGCCGAACCCGCCGTCCTGCCCGACTGGGCCGCCCGCTCGGTCGACCTCGCCAACCCGAGGATCGGCGCCAAGGCGCTCTACGCCTCCGACGACTTCTTCGCCGAAGTCGCGCGCATGTTGAACCCCGAGCCCGCCCAGTTCGTCCCCGGCAAATACGACGACAACGGCAAGTGGATGGACGGCTGGGAGACCCGCCGCAAGCGCACCACCGGTCACGACTGGTGCCTCGTCAAGCTTGGCCGCAAGGGGACGATCCGCGGCTTCGACGTCGACACCAGCCACTTCACCGGCAACTACGCGCCGGCGGTGTCGATCGAGGCCACCGTCTCGGACAGCGACGACGTCGCCGCGCTCAAGGACGCGAAGTGGGTCGAGATCCTCCCCTCCACCTCGCTCTCCGGCAACAGCCACCACCTGCTGCGCGCGAACTCCGACGCTGCCTTCACCCACCTGCGCGTGAACATCTACCCCGACGGCGGCATCGCGCGGCTGCGCGTGTATGGCCAGCCGGTCGGCGTGTTCGAAGGACGTGGCGACGAGCTCGTCGATCTGGTCGCACTGGAGAACGGTGGCCGCCCGGTCGCGTGGAACGACGCGCACTTCGGCACCGCCGCAAACCTCATCCTGCCCGGGCGCGGCATCAACATGGGCGATGGCTGGGAAACCCGCCGCCGCCGCGAACCCGGCAACGACTGGTGCATCCTGCAGCTGGGTGCCGCCGGCACGATCGAGAAGATCGAGGTCGACACCGCCCACTTCAAGGGCAACTACCCCGACCGCTGCTCCATCCAGGCCGCCTTCGTCGACGGCGGCACCGACCAGTCCGTGATCACCCAGAGCATGTTCTGGCCCGTGCTGCTGCCGGAACAGAAACTCAGCATGGATGCCATCCACAGCTTCGCCGAGCAGATCGCCAAGCTCGGCCCCGTCACCCACGTGCGTCTGAACATCATCCCGGACGGCGGCGTCTCGCGTCTGCGTCTGTGGGGCAAGGTGGCGCGATGACCGCCCTGCCCTTGCGGGCGGACGTACCGGAACCGCGGCACATCGTCGCCGAAGCGCTGACACCCGCAGCCTTCGCGCCCTTCGGTGACGTGATCGAGGCGACGGACGCGGCGCACCGCTTCACGATCAACGGCGGCAACACCGAGCGCTTCCACGACCTCGCGAAAATCGACCCTGGCCCCGACGGCCGCACGATCGTGTCGATCTTCCGCGGCCAGCCGCGGGCTCTGCCGTTCACGGTGACGATGATGGAGCGCCACCCGCTCGCCAGCCAGGCCTTCATGCCGCTGTCGGCACGCGCCTATCTCGTCGTCGTCGCCCCCGCGGGCGACGCCCCGCGCGCCGCCGACCTGCGCGTGTTCCTCGCACGCGGCGACCAGGGCATCAACTACGCGCGCGGCGTGTGGCACCACCCGCTGCTCGCGCTCGATGGCGTCTGCGACTTCCTCGTCATCGACCGCGCCGGCCCCGGCCACAACTGCGAGGAGATCACCCTCGACGAAGCGGTCCTGATCGAGCCCCCCCGCTAAGCGGTGCGCCCGGCACGTAGCGACGCCGGGCCGTGACAGGAACACACTGTCACGGCCCGTGGACGGCGCGCGGATTTCCCACGGGGGGACCAGCAACGAACAGGTGGCCAAGCCACGCGGCAAACAGCAGCAAAGCAAGCTTGACCATGAGCCATCCGGCGCTTGCCTGCTGATCGACGAGGTAGCTGTTGCACAACCGCTGCGGCGCGGCGATGTACAGCCACCCGAGCACGGCCAGCATGCTGATGAAGTTGGTCCACACGAATCCGCGGCCGATGATGCCGAGCCGGCGCCACGCGAGCGCCAGCGGCAGGCCGACGAGCGTCGGGAGACTGACGAACTTCGCCACCTCGACGAGCGGATGCGCGAGCGCGTCGTCGAGCGCACGCGGCAGCATCCACCAGCTCGACGCGAAGAACGCCATCACGACAAGCGGTATCGGGCCGCCGGCAATGGCGAGGAGCCGCTCCTGGTGGCGCGCTCCTAGCAGGCGACAGGCGGCGAAGCCGATCGCGGCGAGAAGCGGAATCTGCACCAGCATGTGGCCGCTCATCGTCGCTTCGAGCCAGCTCCGTACGGGCGGGGCGGCGAGCAACAGGTACAGCGCGCCGAGAGCGCAGAAGCCGATACGGGCGCGATCGGGAGCGATGGCTGTCACAGTGTCTCCACGAGCTTCGCGGCAAATTGCAGCGGCGCATCGAGATCGCTGATCTCGACGAGCCGGCCGTCGCGGCCGACGAGGTGGATCGCGGCGTTGTGCTCGAAGCCGCCGAAGCGGTCGGCGATGACGACGACACCGAACGCCTCCAGCAGCGCCCGCAGCTGCGCCGCATCGCGCACCCGCGCGAGCCGCCAATGCTCGCCGTCGGCGCCGTGGGCGATGCCGTAAGCCTTGAGACTCGCGGGATCGTCGCGCTCAGGGTCGAAGCTGATGCTCAGCAACGCGACATCCCGCCCAAGGGCTTCGGCCGGCACGCGGTCGCGAATCTGCCGGAACGCCATGCCGAGGCTGTTGCAGATCGTGGTGCAGCGGGTGTAGATGACCTCGACCGCGAGCAGGCGCCCGCGGTAGTCGTCGAGATTGAAGACGCGGCCGTCCTGGTCTTCGAGGACGGCCGCGGGCAAGGGGCGCGGCGCGCGCAATATGTCCACCCGCCGCGCGGTCTCCGCGGTGAATGCGGTGAAGCCGTCGGTGCCCCACCAGAAGGCGCCGCTGCCGAGGACGGTCACCAGCGCCGTGACGGCGACGCTGCGCGCGACGGCGCTCATGTGCCGCGACTCACGCAGTGGCAGGCCGCGCGACCGGGGCGCGCTGGTAGTCGTGCCGCGCCAGCCCGATGCGGGAGAAGAAGCGGCCGACGAACAGCAGCGACGAGGCGATCACCAGCATCGCGAACACCGCCCCGATGCGGTCGTACGGCACCCATTCGGGGAGATGGGCGGCGTAGCGGCGGGCGACGCTTTCCTTTCCGGAATACAGGAAGCTCAGCGTGAAGCCGAGCACCGACGCGGTGAAGAGCCAGAACGCGATGCGATCGATCAGCCGATCGTCGGCCTCGTGGTCGGGCTTGCCGAGGTAGTACATGAAGCCGAACACCATCGCCACCATGCCGAGCAGCAGGTAGGTGTGGAAGTGCCCCGGCACCCACAGCGTGTTGTGCATCACATAGTTCACGGTGATGGTGCCGTCGATGAAGGCCGGCATCGCGCCCGCGGCCCAGCCGAACAGCGACAGGAACAGCAGCTTCGACGCCATGTCCCAGCGGATGCCCGAACGATAGACGATCATCAGCGCGCCGTAGCCGGTGACGACCAGGATAGGCACGGTGTTGAGATAGCCGATGATGTGGCCCATCACCAGCATCCATTTCGGAAACGCGAAGTCCATCAGCAGGTGGTGCGGGAAGATGAACATCACCATCAGCGTCGAGGCGGTCCACGACGCGAGGAAGACCTTGTTCGACTTCCATGGCCGCTGCGTGTAGCGCGGGAGGATTTCGTAGACCGCAATCACCGCCATGTAGATCGTCGCGTTGATGAAGATGTGGCCGAAGAAATAGATCATGCCCTTCGCCAGCAGCGGATCGATGTCGAAGCCGGGCACGTAGAGGTTCACCAGCATCATCGTCAGGATGCTCGCGCCGACCACCAGACCGATGACATTGACGACCGTGACCATCGCGCTGGCGACGACCGTCGGCGGCGGCGCCTTGCCGTCGTCGTGGCCGAAAAGCTGCGGCCAGCCGAGCGCGCGGGCGAAGTTGCCGTAGCGCGCGACGATCGCGCGGGCGATGTCCAGATGCAGAAGCAGGAATCCCACGCCGATGACGAGCAGCCCGCCCATGAAAAGTGCCGCGGCGCCCGGGCTCCACATGCCCATCGACTTGCCCGGCAGCGGGAACAGGAAGGTCCACGCGCCATGGAAGTGTCCGATCAGCACGCTACCGAGGATCATCACGACGCCGGCAAGGAACAGCACGAGGTTGGCGATGAAGATGCGCGACGACAGGTCGACGTACTGGCGCAGGAAGTGCCACATCACCGACGCGCCGGCGATCGCGGCGATACCGACCATGCCGGCGCCGTGCAGCGTCATCAGTTCGTAGAAGCGGTCCGCGCCGATCGAGATCCACTGCGCCTGCTCCAGCCGCATCAGCAGGCCGAAGACCATCATCAGCAGCAGCACTGCGGCGGAGGTCGCGAGATAGGCCAGCACGCCGGCCTTTGCCCCGTGGTCCGGGGTGTGTTCGTAGGTGTAGGTCGCCACGTTCATGTCCTCCGTTACTGAGCGACGACCCGGATCTCGGTCATCATGTTGTGGTGGGCGACGCCGCAGTACTCCATGCACAGGACCTTGTAGGTTCCGGCCTCGGCGAAGGTGTGGCGCAGCGTGTTCGTGTAGCCCGGCATCGCCTGCGTCTGCGCGACCAGATGCAGATTGGCGTCGTAGATGCCGAAGCCGTGATTGACGTCCGCGCTGGTCACGCGGAACTCGACCGGCTGGCCCGCGGCGACGTGGTCCCGGCTCAGTTCCCAGCGCCACTGGTAACCGGTCGCGTCGACGACCTGCACCGCCCCCGAACCGGCGCGTGCGCGTGCTGCGTCGTACGGCAGATCCAGCAATGTGTAGATCATGGCCGGACCGAATACCAGAACCAGCCCCCAGAACAGCCGCGTACGCAGGCGATAGGCGCTCTTCTGCAGCGGCGTGTAGTCGTCCTGGCGCCGGCCGGAATTGATGGCGACAAAGGCAAAGCCGAACGCGACGAGCGTCATCAGCACAAGCGATATTTGCCAAGCGATTGGTTGCACGGTGGATTCTCCTGTCATGCGATCGTCTTCGGGACGGAACGTCCCCCGTGCATTCACTTAGCCAGCACCGTGCCACCTTCTGCAAACGATTGATCCCAATCATTTTTCGTAGCGGCGATCGCTGTTGAAATGTGGTCGCCAGCACAACTGAACGTTCACGTTGAACGTTCAGTCTGAACGGAAGGAGGATTTCGATGCCGAGTCTGGCGACCTTGAGAGTGTTTCTCGACAGCCTCGAAGAAGGCGTGCTGTTTCTGGATTCCACGCGTCGCGTGCTCGAGATGAATAGCGCCGCCGCGCGGATGATTGGGCGCGACAATCCGCGCGTGGTCGATGCACTGTGCCCGACCTTGTTCCCCGGCACGGAGTGTGCCCGCGCCTGCGAAGCGCGCGGGCAATGTTCGCTGACCCCGGCGAAGGGCGAGGACGACAAGATCCAGGACATCGTGATCCCCTCGCCTGCAGGCATCGACGTCCCGCTGCGCATGTGGGCGATGCTGTTGCCGCCGAACGAATCCGGGCTGTACTGCGCGATCATCCTGCGCGACCGCTCACGCGAGCTGGAACTGGAAGCCGAGGTCCGCGACCGCTGGCAGCTCGGCGGACTCACTGGCCGCAGCCGCGCGATGCAGGACTTCTACCAGAAGGCGCTGCGCGTCGCGGCGAGCGAAGCGAACGTGTTGATCACCGGCGAAAGCGGCGTCGGCAAGGAGTTGGTCGCCCGCGCGCTGCACGACAATTCGCCGCGCGCGAAAGGCCCGTACGTGGCCGTGCATTGCGCTTCGCTGCCGGAGAACCTGCAGGAATCCGAACTCTTCGGTCACGCGAAAGGTTCGTTTTCCGGCGCCACCGGCGCGCGCATCGGCCGTTTCGAGGCGGCCAACGGCGGCACGCTGCTGCTCGACGAAATCGGCGAGATTTCTCCCGCGACGCAGACCCGGCTGCTGCGCGTGCTGCAGGAACGAGAGATCGTGCGTGTGGGCGAAAATCATCCGCGCAAGGTGGATGTACGCGTCGTCGCGGCGACACACCGCGATCTGGCTGCGCTGGTCGCCCGCGGCGAGTTTCGTGAGGATCTCTATTACCGTCTGCACGTCCTTCCGCTGCACGTGCCGGCGTTGCGAGAGCGCCGGGAGGACATCGCACTGCTCGCGAGCCAGTTGCTCGGCGAACTGAGCGGACGCTACCACCGGCCCGAGCTGCGACTGTCGCCGGAGGCAATCGTGGCGATGGAGTCCTACCCCTGGCCCGGGAATGTGCGGCAACTGTTCAACGCGCTGGAATATGCGGTCGTGAACTCGGATGGGACGACGATCCTGCCGCGACACCTGCTGCCCGACGTGGCGGCGCGGATCGAGTCGCCACCCGCCGCACCAGTGCCCTTGTCGCTGACGCGCTACTACGCGACACCACTGCCGCCGGACGAGGAGCACGCGCAGATCCGCCGCATGCTCGACGCGTGCGGCGGAAACAAGGCCGAGGCCGCCCGTCGCCTCGGCATGTCGCGCACGACCTTGTGGAAGCGGCTCAACCGCGCCTGAGCCGATCGGCAGCGGGCGTCCTGGCCCGGCGGGCAGGAGCGGCTAGCGCGAGCGCCCGTCGAAGTGCTTCACGGGCAGGGACGCGAGCTTCACGCCCTCCAGGCAACGCACGTTGATCGCCGCCATGCGGTTGCCCTGCGGATCCGTCCCTTCGCCGAACGGGTGGATGCCGCAAGTCGGGCAGAAGCGATGCTTGATCGTGTGCGTATTGAAGGTGTAGGTGCTGAGCTTGTCCTCCGGCGTCAGCAGGCGCAGCTTGTCGCGCGGAACGAACCACATCAACGCCCCCTTGCGCGAGCATATCGAGCAGTTGCAGTCCATCACCTGGGTGAGTTCGCCTTCGACCTCGAAGGTCACCTGACCGCAATGGCAGCTACCCTTGTAGATCATCACCTTGCTCCTTTCATCGGATTCGGCTCCGACGGAAACTCACCGACAGGACGATGCCGAGGAAGAGCCCGTCGAATACGATCAGCCTCCCCCTGCCCTTAGCCTGCGTGCCGATATGTACCCGCACCGTACTGCGCCGCGAGAAATTCCGGTAGGGCTTCGGCCTTGGCCGAAAGCGCCGCCAGGTTCGGATAGTTCGCTGCCGGGACCACCTCGGGATGCGTCTGCTGCGTGAAGTGCCACGCGATCGCCGTCGTCACGCCCGCCTGGTCGATCGTCGCGCTCGTCACCGCGAGCGGTCGCCGCTTCACCTCCTGCTCCAATGCGCCAAAGGCGGCAAGCAGCTGTCCGGTGACGCGCTCGACCCACGGTTCGTGCCTTTTCTCGGGCGGACGCTGTCCACGCTCGTAGATGATCTGCACACTCTTCTCGCACGCCGCCAGCGCCAGCCCGATCACGCGCAGCGCGTGCTGAAGCTCCGCCACGGACGTGGGCATCAGGCTGCGACCCGGCCGGGCGAGCGCTTCGGCATATTCCAGGATCAGCGTCGAATCCATCAGCACCTCGCCGTCGTCGCAGATGAACGACGGCGCCTTCACCACGGGATTGATCGCCTGGAATTCGGGGAAATTGCGGAACACCGACAGCGACTGGTGTTCGAAGCGCAGCCCGAGAAGCTGCATGGAAACCGCCACGCGGCGGACGTAGGGCGAGTCGAGCATGCCGATCAGTTTCATTGTCACTCCTCGAGTGTGCGAATCGAATCAGGCGGATGCGAGGGACCGACGCGCCGGGATCCTGCCGCGGGCGCCCGTCCGGACCCGCCTCACGCCGCGGGAAGGTACATCGGATAGAGGATATCCTCCTCCCGCCGGATCCGGCTCACCAGGGCTTGCCCGATCGCCGCGAGATCCTTCCGGAATGCCCCGGCGAGTTCGGAGTGGCGGCCCAGCTCCTTGTACTTGTCCAGAAAATCGACGACGGCGCGTCCGATGCCGTCCATTTCGTGTCGAAACTCGCGCATCAGCTGGTGACTGACCGCGTCCGGCCGCAGGGAATGCTCCAGATAGACGTAGAGCCGGACGTTTTCCTTGAGCAGATGATCCATGAGCGCGATCCTGAACTCCTCCAACCGCCTCTGCACGACATCGAGCCGCCCGCCGTCGAGGGCCGCAGCGATGGCCGCATGGATATCCAGCAAAGCCACGTGATCCTGCATGAGTGCGGAGATCAGGGCCGGATCGTGGCGGATCTGCGTGCCCGGCGCAGCGGCTCCCGTCGCCGGATTGGCGGGCGCACGGACCGGCGCTGGTCCGGATGAGTCGCCCGCTGCCACCGCGGCCGGTGCCGCCCCCTTGATCCTGCCGAACAGCTTGTCGAGTAGGAACATGTTTCCCTCAGTGAAACAACGGTCATTCGCCAACTCGAGCGCGGCCGGATTCCTGGGGCTGGACCAGTCCTTCTACGGATAAGGGATTCGAGCCGCCGATCGATCCAAAAAGCATACACGGCCTTCATGGCAGGTTCTACCATGAAGGGAACATGGGAATAGGCTTCCACGCCCGCGCCGCGAGTGCGGCTGCCTTGCGATCAGGGCGCCCGGCAATAGAACTTCGAATCGACCGCCATCACGGGAAAACTCGCCGGCAGGTCAGCTCGGGCGATTTCGCGGAAGCCATTTTTCTCGTAGAAGCGATGCGCCGCAAGGAACTTCGCCGTCGTGCCGAGAAACACGTCATGCACATCGCATGTCCGGCACCACTCCAGCAGGGTTTCAAGCAGGTGCCGCGCGACGCCATTCCCCCCGCCGCGGTGCGAGGCCTTCACGAACATCTTGCGCAGTGCCGCCTGGTTCGCGCCGATATCGAGCAAGCCGATGGTCCCGACGGGCAGGCCGCCGTCCAGCGCAACCCAGAAATTGCCGCGCCCCTGCTGATAGAAGCCGGGGATGTTGCGCAGATCGGGTTGCCCCTCCAGCGTGATCGGGATACCGAATTCGGATTGCTGGATGGGCAGGATCACGTCGACGACACCGTCGGCATGCGCCGGCGAGTAAGGG
The DNA here is from genome assembly GCF_900156155.1 of Aromatoleum tolulyticum. Classification (GTDB taxonomy): domain Bacteria; phylum Pseudomonadota; class Gammaproteobacteria; order Burkholderiales; family Rhodocyclaceae; genus Aromatoleum; species Aromatoleum tolulyticum. Next base: position 22,647 of record NZ_FTMD01000024.1, on the reverse strand, counting down.
ACGATCTCGATCATTCCTTTTCCTCTCATGCATGACCTCCGGACAACCCTGTCCGGAGCGGATTCGCGTGGCTAGTCCTCGCCACCCCGGGTCTCGCGCTGGAGACGCTGCGCCGCTGCGTACAGTTCCTCGAAGCCAAGGGGCGACACGTTGAAGGTCCTGTCGCTGCTCGCCGTCGCCAGTCGGGTCCCGTCCGGGCTGAAGGCGAGGTCGCGCACGTCGTTCTTGTGCACGGTGATGGTCTTCACGAGTTCAAGCTTGTCCATGTCGAAGACCCTCACCCCGGCATCGTTGCACGCGACGGCAAGCTGCCTGCCGTCATGGCTGTATGCGATTGCGGCACAGTAACGGACGCCGTCGATGGTGAAGGTGGCGGCGGGCTCGGCATTTGGCTGCCCGAAGGCGCTGACCGGCCACAGGTACACACGGCGCTGCACGAGCGCGGCGATATGGGAGCCATCGGGGCTGAAGGCGAGTTCGGCGAAGCGCGTCCCGAGCGTGCGCGCCGCCTCCGGAAGCTCGATCGTGCCGACATTCCGCGCAGCGAAGTCCCACAGCTGGAGCTTGCCGTCGAAGCCGCTGGTCGCCCACTGTTCCTTGCCCGGATGGAAAGCGACGGCCGAGGCCTGGACGATACTCTTGCCGCCATGCGATACCGATACGGCAGGAAAGCCGCTGCCATCGAGTTCGTACAGCCACGCGTAACCATCGGCTCCCGAACTCGCGAGCCGTTTGCCGTCGGCGCTAAACGCCAGCCCCCGCAACTGATCCTTGTGCTTTTGCAGGATGGCCGTCTGGGCCCCGGTCGCCACGTCCCAAAGCCTGACCGTGTTGTCCAGCCCGGCGGTGGCGACCTGCGCACCACCCGGAGCGAAGGCGACACGGAACACCTGACCGGTGTGGCCGCGCAGCATGTGGCGCAGGACCGGCGAGCCGCCGGACAGATCCCAGATCCTTGCCGTGCGGTCGCCGCTGCCCGTGACGAGCTGGCGGCCATCGGCGCTGAATGCGAGGCTGGTGACGGTCTTGAAGTGGCCCTCGATGTTCCAGAACTTTACCGTTCCGTCGCGACTCGCAGTGGCCACATGGCGCCCGTCCGGACTGAATTTGACCGCCTCGACAAAGGACGTATGGCCGACCAGCGTCAGCAGGTTTTCGCCGGTTTCGCTGTCCCAGATCCTCGCCGTGGAGTCGCCCGCGGAACTTGCGAGGTACCTGCCCTCCGGGCTCGCGGCCACATCCCGTACCCGGTCGCCGTGACCGGCCAGGATGCGCATGCTCCAGTCCGGATGCAGTGAAAGTTCGGCACCGGGCGGCGGGTTCGATTCGCCCACCCGGGCGAGCAGCTCGTCGAGCGTCTCGCCGGCAGGCTGCCACACGCGCACCCATGCGTCGCGGCTGGCGGTGACCAGCGATTTTCCGCCGTGCGTGAACGCCACGGCATCGCTCGCCTCGGTGAGCGGCAGCCGCAGGATCTCGGCGCCGGTTGTCAGGCTCCACATGCCGGCGGCGGTTCGGGCCCCATCGCCCCGCTCCACGCAAGCCGTCGCCAGGCAGCAGCCGTCCGGGCTGAAGGCGAGCCCCATGACCCACGCGCCACCGACATCGAGGGTGGCGAGCGGCACCGTTTCAGTCGCGGAGTCATCGAGCTCCCACACCTTGATCACGCGCCCCTTGTGTTCCTTGTCTCCGGCACCGCCCGTCGCAAGGCGCCTGCCGTCCTGGCTGACGGCGAAGGCGCTGTAGATCGGGCTTCCGTGCTCGAATGTGCGGAGCGGCGTCTGCGGCGCATCGACCGCCCAAAGATAGGCCTTGTCCTCGGCGGAGGTCACGAGCCGGTCGCCCGCGGGCAGGAAGGCGACATTGCGCACCCACTTGTCGTGGGCAAACGAAACCAGGGGTTCTCGCGGGCGTCCTTCGGCGATGTTCCACAGCTTGACCGTCTTGTCCTGGTCCGCCGTGGCCAGCCGGTGCCCGTCGGGGCTGAATGCCAGGTCCGACACCCATTTCTTGCTCACCGGCAATGTCCAGACGAGGCGGGAGGCCTGGATCGCCTGGCGCAAGGCATCCTCGGCCACGGCCGTCGGCGCCAGGCCGATCCGCGCCGCGAAGGTCGGCGACATGCCGAATGGTGCCGTCGCTTCGACCGCCTCGAGCGCGAGATCGAGCGCGCGCCCGGCATCGAAGGGCGCGATGGAGATCGATTCGGCCGCCTTCTGGTTCGCCCCGGAGCGCCGCTCCTCCCACGACGCGTAGATCCAGCCGGTGACTGCGGCGCCGGCCATCACCCCCATCGCGAACAGCCACTGGCGCAGCGCGCGCTTCGCGGCCTGTTCGCGCGCCTGCCTGACCTCGGCGGCTCGCCCCTGGTCGGCGACGTAGCGCCGGCGCCAGTCGAGAATCGCCGGGGCCAGCACGTCGTGGAACACCTCGTAGCGCGTCGCGTCCGGACGATCGGGCACGGCAACGGTGCGCAGGATGCGGTTTCGCGCATCGGTGAGCGAACCCAGCACCTCGGGCACCTTGGGCGCCAGCTCGCCCGCCCAGCTGGTGAGGTCGGCCGCGCTGCAGGCGACCTTGCTGCCGGTCGGGGTAACGAGGCGATCGAAGAAAGTGGCGCACACCGCCTGACTGGTCTCGTCCAGTCGGGCCATCGCATTGTCCAGGTGCGTGCGGACGATCTCGTTCGCGCCCTTCAGGCGGTCCAGCGTGGCTCGCCGCAGGGTGTACGAATGTGCTTCGCGCTCCTCCTCCCACAGCCGGACCATCACGAGCTGGAGGAAAGGCGCCTCGATGTAGCCATCGTCCGTCTGCCTGCCGCCGCTGCCGCCGTGGCGACCGGCCGACACCTCGCCGATGCGCACCTGGCGCAGCAGCTCGTCGATCAACCCGTCCTCGATGTCGACGTGCGGCTGCCCCGGCGCCTGCCTGGCGTTCCACACCTCGAGCGGCTTGCGGATGGCGACGGCGGCCCCGGCGGTGTCGAGATGGTTCAGCCGCAGGCGGTTGCTCATCAGGTTGTGAATGCGTTCCTGGAAGCGGTCGAGCTTGGAGAGACTGTCGTCGCGCAATGCGATGAGAAAGCCGACATCGACATCATCACGATTCACCGCGCGTGCGAACTGCGCTTCGAAGGAGTTCGGGTCGGTGGACTTGGGGTGGTAGAGGAAGTACTCCTCGAACTGGTCGAAGAGCACCAGGACGGGGCCGTGGGCCGCCTCGCCGCAGGCGCGCAGGACTTCATCGAAAGGCAGCGACTCCGCCGGCTTCGGCTGGTCCCCATGCTGCGCCCACACGGCGTCGATGCACGCACGCGTGAGCGCAAGCTGGAAGTCGCGATCCACCCAGTTGCGAAACACCACCACGGGGGTTTTCGGCCGTTCGCGACGCAACTGCGGAATCACCCCCGCCAACAGCACCGAACTCTTGCCGACGCCGCTGGCGCCGTAAAGAATCGTCAGCGGCGAGGACAGCAGGTTGGAAATGATGATGTGTTGATCGCGCTCACGTCCGAAAAAGAATTCATGGTCGCGTTCCTCGAACGGCTGCAAGCCCACGTAGGGGCAGCGCACCCGTTCGTCGCTGCCCGCACTCACGGCGTCATCCTCGAACGCAGCGTGCGGACGAACTCGTCTATCGTCACCTCATAGGGGTACACCCCGCGTTTCTGCCAGAACTTGAGTTCGAGTTCCGAGAACTGGTCGTCGATGGCCCAGGACTGGATCTCGTCGTCACCCGCAGCGGCCGACCGCTTGGCAAAGAACCGATTGAGGCTCTGCAGGATCGTGCGGAAGCTCCAGTCGCGCAGGCTGTAACCGAGGAACAGCAGGTTGCGGTCGCGGCAATGCGTGGCGAACAGCGCCGGAATCGCGGACTTGCTGGCGATGCGCGACAGCAGCTCCACGTAGTCCGATTCGGTGATCACGAAGCTGTCCCATTCGGACGTCTCGGGCAGGATCGACCCGTGCATCTTGAAGATCACGGTGGTCGTGTCGAGATCGATATAGAGCTCGTTGGGCGCCGGGGTCTGCGGCTGCGCGGCCCCATGCGGCCACCACAGGACGGCATTGCCGAGATCCTTCAGTTCGGAATAGACGACCAGGTCATAGGGCCGCTGGGCGGCGCGGAAAGCCTGCTCGATCTGGGTGTCGTAGTTGCTCGTGATGATCAGCAGCGGCCGCGACACCTCCGCCAGGAATCCGTACAGCGAAGGAATGGCAACCCCGGCGACTGCCTGCGGCGCAAGGATCTGGCGCAGGCGCTCGTGCAGCGCGTCGCGCGTGTGGAAGGCCTCGTAGTACGACGCGACCTCGGCGAGCTGGTCGCGCTCCTTCTCCGACGGGAACTCGGTATCGTCCGCGAGAAAGAGCGAAAGCTCCGCACCGCTGGGCAGGAACCTGAGCTCCTGCGGATTCCAGCGGACATCGGGCGGACGCCCGGAATGGCTGATGCCGTTGCCGATGATCGGCACGACCATGCCCGAATTCAGCGCCTTGACGATGCGCCCGTATGGCGGCGGCGCCTTGATCCGGGGCGCCCGCGCATCCGTTTTCCCTGCGGCGAGTTGATGCTCGACGAAAGCCCGCAGGTCGAGTCGCAGGCGGTCGCGAAATTCCTGCGGCGTATCGTATTCGGCGTAGCCCCCCTTCAACGATCCATCCGGGTTGCGGAAGCGGTCGAAGAACGCCTTTACCCGGCGGAACTGCTGCACCCGCTCGTCGAAATCGGGATCGTTCGGGTCGCCGAAATCGGGCTTGCCCTTGCGGTGATAGACGAGGATGAACGGCGGCGGCTTGGCCGCCAGCGCATCCTCGTACTCCCATTCGGTGCCGGAAAGATACGGGCTGCCGTCGGGCCGGGTGCAGGTATCCGGCAGCCGCGTGCCGAGTCGCGACCACAGGATTACGATGACGGCATCGCATTCCGATGGCTTCGCCAGGCCGCGATTGACCGCGTCCTGCGGGCTGAGGGTGGCGGGCATCGACACGGGCGCAGCCGGATCGTCCCAGCGCATCGCCTCACATGTGATCTGGCCACGCAACAGCGGGTCTTTCGGCAGCTCCTGCTCGATGACCTGCTGCGCGAAGGTGCGCTCGTCGGCGACATCTCCCGGTGAAGACAGGAAAAAACGGAGATGCAGCATGGACGCGCCCTCCCCGGAATACGTTTGTACTAGCCTCCGAAATATAGCTCATACCATCGGGTTTGCCGGCGCCGCACATTCTCCTGTCACGATGCCAACGGAGTTGCCGTCACGATGCACGACCGCCGGTCAGCGGCTGCAGGACGTCCGCACGTGCGACGGGAAGGCCAGCACGAGGAAGGTCAGCATCAGCACGGCAACCAGCAGCGGCCAGAAGGCCGGCGGGCGCGAGAAGCTGAAGTGCTCGACGAGCACGCTCCCGACACGGTAGAGCTCGTAGGCGGCCGCCCCCATGCCGAGCCACCAGGCCCAGCGGTAGTGTTTCAGCAGCCCCCACGCGACGAGGATGCCGATCAACCCCATGATCCACGTCAGCGGCTGCGAGAAGCTGAAGCGCAGCATCAAGGCGTCGCTCGACAGGGCGATACGGATCACGGTACCGCCAAGCACGATGGCGGAAAAGGCCACGGCAGTCGCTGCGGCAAGGTGAATGCGGGTAATGGCCATAAGACTCGCGGTGAGTTGAACGATAGTTGCGCACGACGGGCGGAACCGTCCGCCGCGGGGCGCAGCAATTCTGCATCAAGCCGCCCGCATTTGGCATGCGCGATACACGACTCAAGCGACGTTCAGCACTTCGGCGGCAAGGCGATCGAGGTTCTGTTCGTTCGCCTCGGTCACGAAGTCGGCAATCCGCTGCTTCTCCGCCGCCGTATCGAACAGCTGGCGCCAGCCGACCAGCGTCCGTTCGCCCTGCACCGTCAGCGTGATCGTCAGCTCGAAATGGTGACCGACGACATGTTCGACCACGATCCGCTCCGGCGCGACGTCGACGAACACGTTTTCGTTCGGGTAGTTCCTGCCATCCGGTCCGTGCATGATGAAACGCCACCTGCCGCCGGACCGGAAATCGAACTCCTCGAAAGTATTGCTGAAGCCCTTCGGCCCCCACCAGCGCGCGAGGTGCGCGGGATCGCTGAAGGCCCGGAAGACGCGCTCGCGCGGCGCATCGATCACGCGCGAATGGACGAACTCGCGGTCCGCCGTCGACTCCCTCTTGGCTGCAGGCTTCTCGTTCATGTGCATCCTCCTCGCGAATACCCGACGCAATCCAGTGCAGGTGCGCGTTCAGTGTGAAGGCCGGGCGCAGCTCACCGTCATCCCCTGTGCGGCATCGGTCGACAACAGCCGAATAGGAACCTTCATCGCCACATCGCCCCGAACACCGGCTTCTCAGGCCGCATACCAGAGAATCGCAAAATAGTGGCATGCCGTCCCGGCCAGAACAAACAGGTGCCAGATCAGGTGACCATATTGCAGCCGCGAATCGGTCGCGAAGAAAGCCACCCCGACCGTGTAGGACAAACCGCCGGCGACCAACAGGAGCAGGCCCGCGGAAGGCATTTGTGTAAGCAGGGGATCGATCGCGATGACGACGACCCACCCCATCAATAGATAAAGGCCGGTGGAAAAGATGGGATTCGATGCCTTGTCGAACACCTTGAGGACCACGCCGAGCATCGCGAGACCCCAAACAATCCCGAGTAGCGCCCACCCCCAGGCACCACGAAGTATTCCGAGCGTGAACGGCGTGTACGTGCCGGCGATGAGCAGAAAGATTGCGGAATGCTCGATGACGCGAAAAATCCGCTTGGCTTTGCCGACCGGCAGCGCGTGATACAGGGTCGACGCAAGGTAAAGAAAAATGCTCGTCGCGGCGAAGACAATCGTGCCGACGGTGAATGCGGTCTGCCCCTGCTCCGCCGCCCGGTTGATGAGAAATGGCGTCCCGACCAGCGCTGCACCCAACCCTATGCCGTGGCTCACGCTGTTTGCGAGCTCTTCATCTCGCGATTGCTCACGCCTGGGGCCAGAGGCCGACATACGCACGGCAGCTCCTTTCAAGGACTCACACTCAAGTGGGCGGGGACCACTGGAGTTTAGTGCAGCCTGACGCAGAGGCAACCGGGCACCACCGGAGGTCGGCGCGGCGGCTCCGCACTCAGCGCACGGTTTGCGAATCCGCGCCGCTAATGTGACACTAGCGTAGCGCGCCGCCCTGCTGGCGCGCTCCGGATCTCCCGCAACGACGCCCGGCCGCTCCGGCGGCGACGAGACGCACGCATGTACAACGAGTATTTCGGGTTTTCCGCGGCGCCCTTCTCGATCGCGCCCGATCCGCGCTACCTCTTCATGAGTGAACGTCATCGCGAAGCGCTCGCGCACCTGTTGTACGGGCTGCGCGTCGATGGCGGCTTCGTGCTCCTGACGGGCGAAGTCGGCACCGGCAAGACCACGATCTGCCGCTGCCTGCTGGAACAGGTGCCGGACGGCTGCGACATCGCCTTCATCCTGAACCCCAAGCTCGACACCGTGGAACTGCTCGCGACGCTGTGCGACGAGCTGCATGTGCCGGTCGCGGCCGGCGAGCGCTCGATCAAGGTGCTGGTGGATCGCATCAACCGCCATCTGCTCGACGCCAACGCGCGCGGACGCAAGACGGTGCTGATCGTCGACGAAGCGCAGAACCTGTCGAACGAAGTTCTGGAACAGCTGCGCCTGCTCACCAACCTCGAGACCCACGAGCGCAAGCTGCTGCAGATCATCCTGCTGGGCCAGCCGGAGCTGCGCGAACGCCTCGCGCAGCCGGAACTGCGGCAGCTGGCGCAACGCATCGTCGCGCGCTACCACCTGGAACCGCTGTCGCGACAGGAAGTAGGCGCGTACGTGAATCACCGCCTGGCGGTCGCCGGTGGGCAGCAGCGGCTGTTTCCGGACGCGGTGATCAACCGCCTTTACCGCCTGAGCGGCGGCACGCCGCGGCTCATCAACGTGATCTGCGACCGCGCGCTGCTCGGCGCCTACGTCGAAGGCAAGACGAGCGTCGGGCGCAGCACGCTCGGCAAGGCGGCGGCCGAAGTGCTGGGCTCCGTGCCGCAAGCATTCGTGGCACGGCGGATCGTGCTGGCCTCGGCGCTCGGCATCGCCCTCGTTGGCGGCGCGGCCGCGGCCTGGCATTACGGCTTTTCGGATCCCGCGACCGGAACGGCAACAGCCGTCGCAGCGGCCCCCACGGCGTCCACGGAACCTGCTGCGCCCCCCGCGCCGGAACGCCAGGCACACGACGCAGACAGCTCCGCGGCGGGCGCGCCGCCTGTCGCCACGGTAGCGGCACCGCCCCCGGCGCCGATCGTCTGGCCCAGGCCCGAGGAGCACTGGCTGCACGAGGTCATGGCCGTACATAGCCTGTTCGCGCTGTGGGGGCTGGACGCACGGCTGGTGGGCATCGACGACGCCTGCCGCCTCGCCGCGCACCGCGACTTCGGCTGCCTGCGGCGCGACGGCGGGCTGGACGAGCTGCGGGCAATGAACGCGCCGGCCATCGTCGAACTGCGCCAGCCCGACGGCCCGAACTTCCTCGCGACGCTGCTTGCGATCGACGGCGAACGCGCCCGCATCTCGTTCGCCGGCGACACGCGCGAGGTAGCGCTCGACAGCCTGCGGCAGCAATGGCACGGCCACTACACGCTGCTGTGGCGGATGCCGTCCGGATGGCACCGCACCGTCGGCACCGGCATGCGCGGCGCCGACGTGGCGTGGGTGGTGCGCCAGCTCGGGCGCTGGGAGGGCCTCGCGGAGCCCGAAGCGCCGGCCGGCACCTACACCGCCCGGATCGAGGAGCGCATGCGCGCCTTCCAGCGCAGCACCGGGCTGCCCGAAGACGGGGTGGTCGGCCCGATGACCATCGTGCGCCTCGCGACCCTGGCCGACCCCGGCACGCCCGTCCTGACGAAGCAGGCCCCATAGCATGTCCTACATCCTCGAAGCCCTGCAGAAATCCGAGCACGCCCGCCATCGCGGCAAGGTGCCGGACCTCAGCACCCTTCCCGAGACCACGCCGAACGCAACGGGTCACGCGGCCACGCCCCGCCCGCCCTATCTCGCAGCAGGTTTCGCGCTCGCACTCGCGGCGGCGATCCTGGGCTGGTGGCGCCCGTGGCAGGCAGCGGCACCGCATCCGGCAGCGCCGGCGCCCGTCGCAAAGGCTGCGGAAACGCCGCAGCGGACCACGTGGGCACAACCCATGCCGCAACCGGCACCTCCGCCGCAGGCGATACAGGAGGTGCCGGCGGGCCCGAGCCAGTCCACCGCCGCCAGCGCCCTCGCTGAACCTGCAGCGCCACTGGCGGTGGCGCCGCAGCCTGCTCCGCCCCCGGTTCCGCTTGCTGCTGCCGCACCCGCCTCACAACCGGCACTCGCCCCCCTCGCCCCTGTGCGCCCACCTGCTGCGGCCCCTGAAACGATGAAAACCGCAGCCCCCGTCTCGACGACACGCCGCGAACCGCAGGCATCCGAAATCCAAACGCAGGCCGCAGTGGGCACGCCGGTCCGCCGCAGCGAGTCCGGTTCGCGGAAGTCGGCCGAGTCTGCGCCCCCCTCACCGTCTCCCGCTCCCGCCGCCACACGCATCGCCACCGCAAGTCCTGCAGCACCTGCACCGGCAGCGATCCGCAAGCGATCGGACGGACGCATCCTGAGCCTCCACGAACTGCCGCCCGCGGTACGCGGCATCCTGCCACGCCTCGACATTTCCGGCTTCGCGGCGGCGCCGGACTCGGGCAAGCGCATGGTCGTGATCAACGACCGGCTGGTGCAGGAAGGCGAGGAAGTCGTGCCCGGTGTGACGCTCACCAGCGCCGAGAAGGACGGCGTGGTGCTCGACTTCCAGGGCTACCGCTTCCGCGCCCAGCAGTAGTCGCGGAAGGGGTGCGGACTAGCCGCGCTCCCAGTAGCCGGGCGTGTTGTAGATGCCCTTCAGGTAATCGATGAAGTGCCGCACCTTGGCCGGCAGGTAGCGCTGCTGCGGATACACGGCCTGGATGTCGTAGGTGGGCGCAGCGAACTCGTCGAGCACGGTCACGAGTTCGCCGCGCTTGAGCTCGGCCTGGATCTCCCAGGTCGAACGCCAGCCGATTCCGAGCCCCTGCCTGACCCAGCTATACAGGAGCTCGCCGTCGTTGCAGTCGAGGTCGCCATCGACGCGCACCGCGACCAGCTTGCCATCGCGCACGAAGCTCCAGCCGCGCTGTTGCCCGCCCTGCAGGTTGAATGCGAGGCAATTGTGGCGCGCCAGATCTTCCAGAACACGCGGCTCGCCATGGCGGGCAAAGTATTCCGGCGTGCCGCAGACGACACGCCGGTTGGGGAAGAGGCGGGGGGCGACGTAGTTCGGATCGGTGACCTCGCCGATGCGGATGCCCATGTCGTAGCCCTCGCGCACCAGGTCGACGACGCTGTCGGTGAGGTTGAACGACAGCTTGAGCTCGGGATAGCGCGCCTTGAAGGCCGGCGCGTGCGCGGCAACGTGGCGGCGGCCAAAGGCCGCAGGGGCGGACACGACGAGGTGGCCGCGCACGGTGTCGCGCCCGGCGCTGACGCTGGTCTCGGCCTCGTCGAACTCGTGGATCAGGTAGCGGCACTGCTCGAGGAACTGCTCGCCCAGGTCGGTCAGCGTGAGGCCGCGCGTCGAGCGGTGCATCAGGCGCACGCCGAGGCGCTTCTCGAGGCCGTCGAGGCGCCGGCCCATGACGACCGGCGTCACGCCTTCGACCAGCGCGGCGGCGGCAAAGCTGCCCTTTTCGGCGACGAGGACGAAGCTGCGGATTTCGGTGTAACGGTCCATGCGGGGTCCGGTCAGTCGTGCGAACGGTTCGGGATCCGACGCCGCCGCTCGTGATCGGCGAGCCGTTCGGCGAATTGTACGAGCCCCGCGTGCTCGACCATCTCGCGCGGCGTCTCGTAGTCGTCGATGCGTGCGCAGGGTCGGATCCGCCCCCGCCTCGAGCAGACGTACTTTACAGGATGCGGCGGACAACGGGCCGGTGCGGCTTGCGGCGGGCCACTTCGTCGAAGCCGGCGGCGTCATACATCGACTTGGCGCCGAACCACATCGCATCGTCGCGGGCGCGCCCCGGCTGATCCACCGGATAGGCCTCCAGCACGCGTGCGCCGCACTGCGTGGCGTAGGCGATCGCGCCGTCGAGCAGCGCGTGCGCCACGCCCTGGCCGCGGTATTGCGACGGCACGACGAAGCACACGATCGACCACACGGGCTGCTCATCGACGGCTTTCATCACCGGCGAACGCTCGAGCCGCGCGAAGTCCTCGCGCGGGCCGAGCGACACCCAGCCGACGGGCGCCCCGTCCCGGTACGCGATCAGGCCCGGCGGCGGCCCCTCGGCCACCACCGCCCTGAAGCGGGCATGCCAAGCCTGCGCCCTCTTTATGCCATCCACTTCGGGACCGCGCGCGCCGCTGAGGCGGTAGTACATGCACCAGCATCCGCGGGCGACGGAACAGCCCCTGGCATTGAACACGGTCTCGAAATCGGACCAGCGTTCCGGCGTGAGGGGTTCGATGGTCAGCTTCATGCGGGAAATTCTACGCCCGCGTCCGCCCCCTCGGTCAGATCGCCGCCCCGGCGGCGCCCGTACCGCGCAGCGCACGCGGACGATACACAAGGCGCAGCAGGCGGCCCGCCCAGCGAATCGGCCACGGCGCATCGGCAACGAGGCGCACGTTGCCGCGCGGCACCCCCTCGATCAGCACCAAGCCCTTGCTGACGACGCGCATCACGTCGCCCGCGTCGAGGAAGAAATCGCCGGCCTGCCCTTCCACCGTCACCCAGATGCGGCCGTGGGTACATTCCACGCGCAGCCCGCTGGCGTCGCGCAAGGCGAGCGGACTCCATTCGTCCAGTTGGATCGTTCCGCTGCTCCTCAACATCCGCATGATCGCTCTCCTGAAGTCGTCTTTGACCGCGCACTGCCAGTCTAGGAATCGCGACCACTCCAGTACAGACACACGGAAACGAAATTGACATCGATACAGTCAGCAGTTTTTTGAAGTGTACTGGTCGGAAATGGAGGCAACTGTGCCTTTCGGTCGCGGTCGGTCGGCGGGACAATGCAAAGCGACGGTTTGCCGGGACGGGACGGAAATGGAGCAACGCGCGCTGCGCTATGAAGTGCTCGCCGACGAGCTGGGCGGCATGATCGCGGAGCGCATCCTGCGCCCGGGCGATCGGCTTCCCTCCGTGCGCACGATGGCGCGCGAGAAGAAGCTGTCGATCTCGACTGTCGTGCAGGCGCTGCGGCAACTGGAGGAACGCGGCCAGATCGAGGCGCGACCGCAATCGGGCTTCTTCGTGCGGGCGCCCACGGCAACCCACGCCGCGCAGCTCGAACCTCAGCCGCGCCCGCGCCGCACACGCCCCGTCGCCGTGGACATCAGCAGCCGCATGATGCGCGTCGTCACGCTGAACAACCGCCCGGACATGGTCCCGCTCGGCGCCGCGCTGCCCGCCCCCGAACTCCTGCCGATCGCGACGCTGCAACGGCTGTACGGGCAGATCGGGCGGCACGCCAAGCATCTCCTCGACGCCGCGAGCCACGCGATGATCAATCACCCCGAGCTCGTGCGCCAGCTCGTGCGACATTCGCTGACCTGGGGGCAGGCCCTCGCCGCCGACGAGATCGTCGTCACGAATTCCTGCACCGAAGCCCTGCTGCTGTGCCTGCGCGCGGTGACGAAGCCGGGCGATACGGTGGCGGTCGAATCGCCGTCCTATTACCTGATGCTGCAGCTGCTCGAACAGCTCGGCCTCAAGGCGCTGGAGATTCCGACCCACCCGCGGCTCGGCCTGTCGGTGGATGCGCTGGAGATCGCGAGCCGCGAACGGCGCATCGCCGCGTGCCTGCTTGTGACCAACTTCAACAACCCGCTGTGCAGCCTGATGCCCGACGAAGAAAAACGCCGCCTCGCCGCACTGACTGCCGAACGCGGCATTCCGGTGATCGAGGACGACATCTTCGGCGAGCTGTATTTCGGCCCGCAGCGCCCGTGGCCGCTCAAGTCCTTCGACACCACCGGCAACGTCATGATGTGCTCGTCGCTGTCGAAGACGCTGATCCCGTCACTGCGCCTCGGCTACGTCGCGGCCGGGCGCTATCACGCCGAGGTCCTGCTGCAGAAGACGCTGACCTCGGGCGCGACGAACCCGGTGACGCAGGCGGTCGCCGCACGCTACCTCGAATCGACGGCCTCCGACCGCCACCTGCGCTTCCTGCGCCGCGCCTTCCAGAAACAGGTCATGCAGATGTCGGAAGCGGTGCTGCGCTACTTCCCCGCCGGAACGCGCATCTCGCAGCCGCAGGGCGGCTTCGTGCTATGGGTCGAACTGCCCGCCGGCGGCGACGGCATGACGCTGTTCGAGGAAGCCGCGCAGGCCGGCATCGCGATCGTGCCCGGCGAACTCTTCTCGCCCGGTGGCCACTTCCGCAACTGCCTGCGCCTCAATTGCGGCAACCCCTGGTCGCCGCGCATCGAGGACGCGATCCGGCGGCTCGGGGCGTTTGCGGCGGCTCAGCCTGCCATGGATCGCAGGGCGGACGAACCAAAGGCCAAAGTCGCCAACTGCGCCGCTGCATGACCTTCACAGAGCCAAAGCGCCGTCATTTTCTGCCGTCCTTCGCCAGTTTGGCGTCGCGTTGCCTGGCTTCGAGCGCCGCTGACTGCGCCTGCGCTTCCTTCAACTGGTCCGCGGTCAGGCCGCGTGCAACGTCCGCGCGATGTCGTACCGCGTCGATCTGCCGCGCCGCGGCCGCACGATTGAACCACACATAGGCAAGCACCGGATCCCGCGGAGCACCGACGCCGTCACGGTACAGCCGACCCAGTTCGAGCATGCCCTCTGGATCCCCCCTTTCGGCTGCCGTCCGGATCCACTTCACGGCCTGCCCATAGTCCTGCAGCACACCGAAGCCGCTACGGTACAGTTTCCCGAGCATCACCATCGCCGCGGAATTGCCCTTCTCCGCCGCCGACTGCAACCACCGCACCGCTTCGGCGGCTTGCGCGCCGGCCTGCGCACCGCCGAACAGCAGCAGCTTCGCAAGGCGGACTTGGGCCTCCGCATCACCCTCCTCCGCCGCCCTCAGCGTATAGGGATCGATCGCCGCCGGCGCCGCAACGGGCTCATGTGCCGCGTTTCCGCCCACTCGCGGTTCGTCGAACGCCAAAAACACCGCAATAGCGATGACCACCAGCGACAGCGCGCCGGCGGAAAACGCGAAGCGCCGGCCCGACGACGCGCGCGGCGCCCAAAAGCGGTGGTGACAGACGCGACAACGATACGGACGGAGACCCGGATTCATCTGCCTTTCGACGTCCGATCGCCAACCGGACTTGCGGCAGTCCTGGCTCGTGCAGGCGGGGCATGTGACGTTGGCGTGAAGTGTCATCCTGGCTTCGCTAGCTCAGTATGCAAGTTCGGGCGGTCAGACTGCGCGGTCATGGATTCATTCAGCACGATTATGCGCTTGCCCGCCAATGAGCGACCGGCACGTTGCCGCAAACGAGCGCCGGCTGAACCAAGGGGCGGCCAGGGAACTCACCCTGGTCGCCCTTCGCGACAGATGGCTCAGGCGTTGTCCTTGATCGTCTTCGTCGCCCCGTTTTCCTTCACGCTCACGATGCCGGCGTGAGGCCGAGGACCGATAGATCTGGCGCGTACCGACGACCTGACTTTGGACACCCCACCTATCGAACAAGGACTACGCAGTATTGCGCGGTGATCACGCGGCAATCGCCAAACGCTCAAAACGGGAACATTTGGCTACAGCAGCTCGCGCGGAATATTTCCGCCGTTATCCGCCAAGCGCTGCAGGACAGTCTTGTGGAGCCAGACGTTCATCTGTGCGGAGTCCGCCATCTTGTCTGCCGGGCAGCCGAGTTCGGTGGCGAGTTCCTTCCGCGCGGCAAGGCTGCTGTCCAGGCCAAGCAGTTTCATGAGGTCGACGATCGAGACCTTCCAGTTGAGCTTCTGAGCATTCGCGGCCGAAAGTGCCTCAAGCTTTGCTACGACGTCGACCTGCGAGATCGCTGCAGGGGTGGCGGACGCTGACGGCGCGGGCGGCGCTCCAGCGGTTGTCGAAGCCGGGGCGGCCGAACCTGCGGGGGTTGGTGCGTCATCGCCGAACCCCAACTTCGCTAGGATGCTGCTGAAAAGTCCCATGACGACTCCTTTAGGATGATCCGCCGACCGCGGAATGCCATCGGCAACACTTCACCATACCGCAACTTCGATACGCCGGGTCCACCCGCGACGCCCAACGCTCACGGTCAGAAGCCCGGTCAAGCGCAGGAAAACTAGCCGCCGACACCGCGCTGCCTGACCGTCCTTCCCATGAAAGCAGGGTCGGCGAGGCACTTCTCGATCGCCATTGCAGATGCTTCGCCGTCCGTGGATAGAGCGCACATGACCCGTTTGTAATAAATCTTTGCAGCACATTCCGTAGAAAAAGACGTTCGACGGCTATCTTCAATGCAATCGGAAACCGCTATTTCATCATCCGTCTGCATCTTCAGCATGCAGTAATCGGCGACCCACTGAATGACCTCGCCCTGAACCGCACAGTCTTGCTTTCCCTCAATGTCTGCCTCATAAGTCTCCAGCCGGTCCATCACCACCCGGTTGTCCCTGTATTTCGCCTTCAACTCTCGAATAGCCTGATCCGCGCCCTTGCAGTAATGAAGCAACTGGGCGGCAATGAAATCTCGCCGTTCCCGCTCTTCGCTGGAGCCCCCCTCGGGCCAAGGCTCTGCCCGAAAATGCTCACACACTTCGCGGCGCTCGATGTACCCGGCGACGTCCCGCGGATAGATCTCGGTCGCGAGCGCGGATCCTGCCAACAGGAGACCGATCGCCATGGACAATTGCTTCGTCATGTCGCACCTAGCGTGAAGCCAACCGGACTTCACCGCTTACCCCATAGGACGAAAATCAGGGACGGCCGCAACATGGTGAGCGCATCTTGCTGCGTAAGACATCACACATCATGGTCCCCCCCTGGTTCCAGACTGAGCAGAACGAACAGACTATTCAGTTGGTCGACTGCTCTGCTGGCGAGACGCCTCAACGACTTCTTGAGGAACCGGTTCGACCAGCAGTGCTCGCAGACCGCGAACCAATGCTGCCAATTCAGGAGTGAGCGCTGCATTTGGAGATACAAGAAGTTGGCGAAGGACTTCCGCGACATCCTGACCAAGACGAGCGTTGTCGGTAAATATAAACTTGAACAGGGTTGAATTCAGCTGGAGTTGAGCTGAAATCATTTTCTCCAGGTAGGCAACCCGATCTTCGAGTGATTCGGCCATTCTCTCATCCCTTAAAAGAAGCGTACGCGGGAAGACATTCTGATTCGGATGCGTACGTAAATTTATTGACGCCCAACGTTTGCATCCACGCGAATGCCCGAACGGTCGGTCCACCTCCCGTTCATGATTACGCGGAGCTATTTACCTACCTCATATCGCAGCTCAACCATGCCAACCCCCATCTGTCGAACTGAAACGAGGCGCAGAGTTGGGCTCAGAACCCGGCGCGGAAACACTTGCTTGCCTCGGCCCAGCGTCACAGAGCCAATTTGGATGATCAGCTCATCCAGGAGTCCTGCATCATGAAACTGCCCCGCCAAGTCTCCACCCCCCACAATCCAGATGTTTTTTCCCCCGGCGGCCACTCTTATCTCATTGTGAATATCGCGCACATCACCTTGCACGAATCTAATGTCTGAACCCTCAACTACCGGCAGTACGCGACTGGTGAACACCCAGACAGGCTGGGTGTAAGGCCAAGGTGATCCAGTCTCGGTTGCAACCTTGTCGGCATTGCGGACGATCCATTCGTAGGTGGCGGACCCCATTGCCAGTGCGCCGACTTCCGCAATGAAACTCGGGTAGCTGGAGTCATTCAGATCCGCAAGAGGAAACAGCCACTCCAACGAGTCATCCTCGGTAGCGATAAATCCATCAAGACTTGATGCGGTGTAGTACTGGGTCTTCATGACATCGATTGCCTCTCGTAAGGTGTCGACTGCCTATGGCTTGCACCCGCCGGACGGCGCGGCGTTTCGCGCAGGCTGCAATAGCTTGTCTGCAAGCATGCTGTTCTTGATCAAGATTCAACCCTTCTCGAAAGGATAGCAACGAAATACGAGAAAAACCGCGCTGTTCGTTCGGAGAGCGTCCCGCTTTCGGTTGTCTGACCGAAAAGCTAGGCACCACTAGAAGAAAAGCATGCAAATAGCACAACGAGGTTCGCTAGGCGCCGAGAATCACCTTGGAGTTGCCGACTCCAAACGACACCAACGCGAAAGCAACGGCGATTTGCAGCGCCAGGACGACGACAGAAAAGCCAACTATCGAACGACCTGGAACACGAAGTGCTACGACGTAGGTTGTCACCAACGCGAGATACGAAATAACAAAACCGAGAAAGCCACCGGACGCAATGCGGAACGCTATGGCTGCGACAACGGGACCCAGAAAAGCTGCGATCATACAAACGAGCCAACCCGTTCTTTCCCCGCCCGTGAAATCCGCAGCCCATTTGATCGGCAGTGCAGTAACGAGTGCAAATACAATAATCAGCGTAATCATCGTGAGGCGTGTGTATAAAGTGTCTAACTTCGAAGCCCTGCTGATGAGCAGAAGTGCAGGTCTTGGCAGATCGGCTACGGTGTAATGTTGCGCAATAGATTAATCAACTAGGAAAACCGCGAATCCGCCTCTCGCGGGCCACATGACGGGCAATGCGAGTCGGGCACTTTCGGTGAGCCCACCATTTTCCATAGCGCCCAGATAATCAAACCCGGAATGCCTACGATTACGGCTAAGCTATAGCGCCCGCCCGGCAGACCGAAAATATAGGCGAAAAGGATAACCAGTCCCACGACCAACAGGCTCAACAGAGAGGCGCCTACAACATCGACCACGCTTCGTGGCTGGCTTTCTGGTTCCTGCACAGCTCCGCATGTGGCGCAAGTGCGTTTGGCCTTCTGGATTGTGGTGTGCATATTCTCGGCACTACCTTGTCGAATGTAGAAATAGTCTGACGCGCACAAAGAATAAAATAAGGGACCGACCGCAAATCCCAAACCGTGGTCTGTCCCCTATTTTCATTTACTTGGGGAAGGATTAGAGCTTTGCTGACGTGCCATAGACGACGCCCTATCCCATCTTAAGGAGCGGGCCTGAATACATGATGTAAAGCATTCCGATGGCTGACGCCAGAGACAGCACAAGTGGGAGGAATAGCCAGCGCGAGCGATTTGCGATAAAGCAAACGATGGATAGAAGCAAGGCGTTGCCGAATGGAAGGCCCCACCAATAAGGTAATGTTCTAACGCCGAACGATACCGATCGAGGAACCGTCTTTCCAAAGGTGCTATATACGTCGGCGAAATGCTGAAGGGTTCCGGTATTCCAAGCGTGCCAGATTAATCCCTGGAAGACGATGCAAATCAGCGTGAAAAGAAATAGCGCGGCGAATGCTCTTGAACTCATATTTTCGGAGGCTTAGCTAGGATGATAAATAATGATAAATAAGGGACAGACCACAATTTCCAAACCGTGGTCTGTCCCCTATTCTGCGCGTAGCAGTGTTGGCCGTCACGTCGATGAAAGCGCCCATTCTGCAGCTCCACGCGCGTGAATGCTCGTTGTGTCAAAGAGTGGCGCGGCCGAATCTTCGCGGCCGACCAGAAGCGAAATCTCAGTGCAACCAAGGATGATTGCCTCTGCGCCACGACTCACAAGATCACATATCACTCGGCGGTACTCTATGCGTGACGCGTCGACAATCTTTCCTTGGCAGAGCTCATCGTAGATGACGCGATGAACGATTTCGCGGTCTCCGTCGTTTGGTGTGAGCACCCTGAGCCCGTGTCGTTCGCGCAGACGATCTCTATAGAACGCCTGCTCCATCGTAAAACGGGTGCCAAGTAAGCCCACCGTGGAGAACCCCGCCTTGTTTATTGCGTCGCCCGTTGGGTCGGCAATGTGGAACAGCGGGATGTGGATGGCCGCCTCAATCGTTGGAGCGACCTTATGCATAGTATTTGTGCACAGGACCAGGAACTCGGCGCCGGCACCCTCAAGTGCACGCGCAGCCTTGGCCAGCAGCGTGCCAGCAGCGTCCCAGTCGCCCGCGTGCTGAAGCCGCTCAATTTCGTAGAAATCGACGCTGTAGAGAACGATCTTCGCAGAGTGAAGTCCTCCCAAGCGTTCCTTGATCGACTCATTGATTAGGCGATAGTACGGAACAGTGGATTCCCAACTCATGCCACCGATAAGGCCGATGATCTTCAAGTTCCCTCCTCAGAGTTGAACGCTGATGCTCAACGGTTGAACTCAGACCGCGGCCCGTGAGGCCTGTCGAGCCTGCAGCGAATGGTCAGAGCGCCCCCGGTATATGAGAAGCGCCCAGATACAGATTGCCAGCTCCACTGCAAACGACCAGTGCAGGATAAAGCTCAGCCACCATGGCTTGAACCTCGCGGGTACCGTGAACATGGCGTACGGTTGGTCGATGAATGGTGCAAACCACCATATGTCTCCTACAAAGGAGTCGAGGATTATGTGCAACACACCGCCCACGCAAAAAACCAGCGACAGGATGGCGGCCTTCGACCGTCTGGCGTACCCGAACCACAATGCAGACGCTGTGGCCAACGTTAGCCAAATGATTGGCCAATGCGACAGGTACTTGTGATGATGGGTTTGCCTATTGTCGAGAAGGTGGAAATACACCATGTCGAAGTCTGGCGCCAACGCGCCAACGATTCCGGCTGCAACAATTGCCTTTGCGGAGACCGCAACGCTGGCGACCCGCCCCATGATCGAAGTTGCCAGAATGTAACCGGAAGGAGCGTGGGCGATAATCATTGGGTGCTCTAACGAATTGAGTTCCGCGAACGGACGCAAACAGTGCAAAGCGCCGCTTGTGGCCCGTCCACAGCAACGATTGGTTGGGCCTCACGATGCCTCGCGTGGAGGTTGCCTGGTAAAATCGCCCCTTCCTCCTTCCAAAATTGCAGATCAGAAAAATAGGGAAATGGGGGAAAGACCACGGTCTCGGAACAAGAAATAGCAAAACCGTGGTCTGCCCCCTATTTTCCCGTGCTCGCCAATCAATTCTGCGTCCACTTTTGCTTTGCAACGTGGCAGGTAATTAGCATGCGGGATCTCCCCTGATAGGCCTAACGAGGCTAGTCAGCGGACGACAAAAACCGTAGCTTTTTGGCGGTCCGCTGGGGCTGATGACTAGAATTCACGTTGCGCCAATTACTTAACTACGCGTAGATGCCCCCTACTTTTAGCAGGGGGTCTCGGCGCTTCTCGCTGCGGAAGAAACTGGGTCTTGGCCGCCAGCACAAGCGCGTCGAGTTTCTCAAGGTACATTGAACACAATTCCTCAACGCTATGATTTGCGAACTCAGGCGCCTTTGCAACGGGGAAGTTTGCGAATTGTTGCGTCACTTCGCCAATAGACGAAGGTAACTCGACGTAGTACTTTTCGATTCGCCCATCGGCCAACTCAACCTCCCAGCCCGTACCGCCTAGATGATCGCCAATAAAGAATGACTTGGCGCCGACAGGAGGGCGTCCGAACTTACGGATGTCGCCCGTAGAAAATGACTTAATATGTGTGCAGGTGGAAACGCTTAGCTTGCCTTGCTTCTCCAGTTCGTTGCGAGCGTCAATGAAATAACGCATGAGTGGGTCGTTCTTCATGGCTTCTTGGTGGGGCGTGTACCAGGAGTCGAAGTCCAAGCCTTCAATGCCGCGTAGGTTCTGCATCACAAATGTCGCGGATCTGCCAAATGTGATCAGGTTTCTGAGTCCTGTATAGCGCCGTGAACGGGACGGATCAATCAAATCGGCAAGGCCTTGCTTGGCCGTTTCCAACGTTTCTTCGACCCGTTTCAGAACCGTTGCTATGTCGTTCCCGGTGGCACTCATACGCGTGACTCTCGAATTTCTATCGTGAAGGCAACCTGCAAGAAATAGGGACAGACCACAATTTTCAAACCGTGGTCTGTCCCCTATTCTTCCCAATTTTCAAACCGTGGTCTGTCCCCTATTCTTCCACACTATTCTTCCACATCCCCTATTCTTCCAATTCAGCAAATGTGAACAGCCCCTAGGCCCAACGTAGAGATCACCGGACGACAAAAGCGAAGCTTTTGACGGTCCGGTGCATTGAGATGTTAGACGAAATAGTCATTTCATATAAACTCGGAGACGTCGAATTATAAACACTGCCAGTCCGCCAACGACGGCGCCGGCAACAGCAAAAACAAGAAACGCAATATCGGCGAGCAGAGCCGTAAGAACATGATCTCTCCTTAGGCCGCAGGCTCCCCACGGCTCACTAGACGCGGCGAAGGCACTGAATCTGATTGCTAAATGCAACGCAAGCACTGTGAACCAGATTTCTATGGGCCACCGCGAAGCTATAGAAATAAAAATTAGCCCAAGAATTGCGGGGGGTGCGAATGCTAGCATCCATTCAATTCCGCCAGAAGCCAAGAGCGAGTCTACGACTCCTGGCATAGGTGGGCGTGGGGTCTCGCATAGCCATTTATTTAGAGATTCCCGCCACGCCTTCTGTCGCCCCAATGCAATGGACTCCAGCAGCGCACTGCCAAACACAAAAAATAGAATGCCGCGGTGCTTCATGTAGTTCGAGAACTAACGTTGGCCTTCAGCGGACGGCAAGAAGCGCAGCTTCTTGGCGGTTGATTTATTTGTTAGCGCTGTCGCTTGAGATAATAAAAAATTGCAACGATAACTGCGGTTACGGCCACTACAACAAAGAAAGACGCGACGACGACAACAAAAAATTCAACGTTCTGTGCGTCATCAACATTCGCCACTCCAAATAGCTGATCGAGGTAGTTCCAGAATGACTCGTGAAAGTGTGGGAAGTGATCAGGATTTGTGTACCACCAGCGACTCAACAATATCGTTCCAGCGAGCACCCACAATACAAGCGCACAAGTGCGCAAAGCCTTCTTCATGCCACA
Source organism: Aromatoleum tolulyticum (assembly GCF_900156155.1). Taxonomy (GTDB): domain Bacteria; phylum Pseudomonadota; class Gammaproteobacteria; order Burkholderiales; family Rhodocyclaceae; genus Aromatoleum; species Aromatoleum tolulyticum. Next base: position 573 of record NZ_FTMD01000024.1, on the reverse strand, counting down.
ACTACCTTGCCGTAGGCTCGCAAATTGCTGCCTGGAACGGCAGACGGCGATGTGCTCTTGAGTATCGCGCGAATGTGATGAAAGTCGGCGAGATTTTCGATAGTGATGCAGCCTTCGCTAATGCCGCGAGGTCCTCTTGGATGAAGACGGAAGTGACCTCGCGCTAACTGATTACAGAACGTTTCGTCGTCGATTTTTCCATCAATCGAATAGAGAGCAAACCAGTCGCTGTGGTCACTGAACAAGTTCCTGAACCACTCAAGCCGGCCGCCCCCTTCGCGATCAAATATGTAGTAATGACCGGGAGGAATTGGGCCTTGTCCAGTCAGGCAGGCGGAGCTACGTTGGTTAACGTTCTGACCTTGACCTGAGAAGGCGGGGGCGGATATGGCGCCTATTTTGAAGGCACTCATGGGTTGATTGTTTAAACCAAACTGCATTGAAACATACGAACCTTTCTCGACGGGCATTCGATACGCTAACAGGGTGATGCAAAAACGCGCGACACGGTGTCAACCGGGGGGGCACGGATTGATTTTCATGACGACTTCCTCGCCGGAATTGGATTTTCAA
>NZ_FTMD01000025.1 GCF_900156155.1 Aromatoleum tolulyticum | reverse complement strand
GAATGTTGTAGTCGAGCTGCTCGCAAAACTGCCGATCCGAGCGAATGGAGTACAGCGCGATCAGCAATTGCCCCTTGAGCAGGCGCTCGGGCGGGATCGACGGCCGTCCGACACTCGAATACAGCGCATTCAGATCCGCCGAAATGGCTGCGAGCGCCCGATCGGCGAGCTTCTTCACCCGCCGCAGCGGATGATCCGCGGGCACGCGCGACTCGGGCGAGAAGTAATGGAACATCGAGGACTGGGGATCGAGTTGGCCGCGCATCGCTGTCAGGACGGGAGTTTCGGGAATGCCTCTATGACAATCAACTCGTCAGTTCGTTCACTGGGTTTTGCATCACCCTGCTAACAGTTGTAGTAGGCCGAATCCGTCGATATTGAGCTAGACGGAATCGGCCTATCGTGACGTGAGACGCCGTGCCAGTGCTCCGTGTGCTGGCGTCTTGTGTGTCGGATTCACTGAACTTAGCCGAGCGGTATGCCCTTGTCAAATGCTCACGGCGTACCGCATCCAGCCTTGCGCAACCCCATGATTTCTCATGCGAAACGTCCGGCGCTACAAACTACGGTTCGGTCGATGAAAGGTGTCGGTCGGCGGTCGCAACAGGGCGAATCCTGATGCTCGATCAGTACGGTGCAGCGCGGGAAGTCTGCGAAGGGATAGACGGCCGTCGCGGGGGTGGGCCGCGCAGAGAGTGCGGGGAGGTCGCCGATGAACTCGACGCCGGGCAGGAGTGGCATGCGTGCTCGGGGCACGGCACGCGTGTTGAAACGGACGGGGGCGACGCCCAATTTGTCGCCCCCGCGATCGGCAGGGCACGGGCGCCGAAGCGCCCCCGCGCTTCCGCCCCGTCAGGCCGCGTGCGGCCTCTCCGTCGCGAGCGCCGCGCCGCCGGCGCGGTTCAGCGCGCTCACCATAGCCTTGATCGACGCGGTGACGATGTTCTCGTCGATGCCGACGCCGTAGCAATCGCCGCCCGCACCGGGCTTCGCCACTTCGATCAGCGCGTAGGCGCGGGCGTCGCCGCATTGGGCACTGCTGCCGAACGAGCGCTCTTCGTAGCTGCGCACCTGCAGCTCGATGCCAAGGCTGTGGAGCGCGCGCACGGCGGCGTCGATAGGGCCGTTGCCTTCGGCGACGAGGGTGTGTTCCTGACCATTGACGTCGAGCGTGAGGCGGATGCCCTGCGCGTCGCCGTGCTCGAAGAGGTGATGCGCGACGTAGCGCACCGTCTTGTCGTTGGTCAGGTAGGTTTCGGAGAACAGGCGCCAGATGTCGGCGGCCATGACTTCACCCTTGTGCGTGTCGGCGTGCTTCTGCACGACGGCGGCGAATTCGACCTGCAGGCGCCGCGGCAGGACCATGCCGTATTCGGTTTCGAGCAGGTAGGCGATCCCGCCCTTGCCGGACTGGCTATTGACCCGGATCACCGAGTCGTAGCTGCGTCCGACGTCTGCCGGGTCGATGGGAAGGTAGGGCACGTTCCACTGCTGATCCGCCTTGTGAGCGGCAAAGCCCTTCTTGATGGCGTCCTGGTGGGAGCCGGAGAAGGCAGTGAAGACGAGGTCCCCGACGTAGGGGTGGCGCGGGGAGATGGGGAGCTGGGTACAGTGCTCGACTGTTCTGGCGACGGCGTTGATGTCCGAGAAGTCGAGGCCCGGATTGACGCCTTGGGTGTAGAGGTTGAGCGCGAGCGTGACGATGTCGACGTTGCCGGTACGCTCGCCGTTGCCGAAGAGGCAGCCTTCGACGCGGTCGGCGCCGGCCATGAGGGCGAGCTCGGCGGCTGCGACGGCGGTGCCGCGGTCGTTGTGCGGATGCACGCTGATGAGGACGCTGTCGCGGCGCGCGACGTTGCGGTGCATCCACTCGATCTGGTCGGCGTGGATGTTGGGCGTGGCGACCTCGACCGTCGCGGGGAGGTTGAGGATGACCTTGTTGTCGGGGGTCGCGCCCCAGGCTTCGGTGACCGCGTTGCAGACCTCGAGCGCGAAGTCGAGTTCGGTGGCGGTGAAGGTCTCGGGGCTGTACTGGAGGGTGATCTGCGTTTCGGGCTGTTCGGCGGCGAGCTGCTTGATGAGCTTCACGGTCGACACGGCGAGCTCGACGATCTGCGGCTTGGTCATGCCGAAGACGGTGTCGCGGAAGGTTTCGGAGGTGGCGTTATAGACGTGCACGATGGCGCGCTTCGCGCCGCGGATCGATTCCAGCGTGCGGCGGATGAGCTCTTCGCGCGCCTGGGTGAGGACCTCGATGGTGACGTCTTCGGGGATGTGATTGCCCTCGATGAGCTCGCGCACGAAGTCGAACTCGATCTGCGACGCCGACGGGAAGGCGACTTCGATCTCCTTGAAGCCGATGTCGCACAGCGTGTGGAAGAGCTGCATCTTCTTCGCGGCGTCCATCGGCTCGAAGATCGACTGGTTGCCGTCGCGCAGGTCCGTGCTCATCCAGATGGGATGCTTGTCGATGACGCGGCCGGGCCACTGGCGGTCGGGGAGGTTCACCGGCGGGAAGGAGCGGTACTTGCGGGACGGGTCGGTCAACATGATGGGGTCCGGGGCTGAATGTCGTTGTCGATGGGAAGCATGTTACGCAAAAGGCGTTGGCAGAGGCTTGCGTTCTTGCAGTGCATCAACGTATTTTTTGGCAGATTATTGCGCTGTCGCAGCATTTGCGGATATATATACGAACACCCAACAACAATCCGGCAATCCCATGGAACTCGACCGCTACGACCGCGAGATCCTGCGCGTACTGCAGCAGGACGGACGCATCAGCAACCAGGATCTGGCCGACCGCATCGGCCTGTCGCCTTCGCCCTGCCTGCGGCGCGTGCGGGCGCTGGAGGAATCCGGCCTGATCGCGGGCTACCGCGCGCAGGTGAATGCGAAGGCGCTGGGCCTGACGCTGATGGCGCTGATCCAGATCTCGATGGACCGGCACACGCAGGAGCGCTTCACCGACTTCGAGGCGGCGGTGCTGGACATCCCGGAGGTGCTGGAGTGTCTGCTGATCACCGGGCAGGCGTCGGACTACCAGCTGAAGGTGGTGGTGCGCGACATGGACGCCTACCAGGAGCTGCTGCTCAACCGCATCACGCGCATTCCGGGCGTGACGGGGGTGCATTCGAGCTTCGTGCTGCGGCGGGTGGTGGACCGGCAGGCGCTGCCGGTGGGGGATGCGTAGGGAGGGAGGGGCCGAAGACCGAATGTATCAGAGGGGCCGGAGCGGCCCCGTGCGTTGGATTGGCGGGATACGCTTCGCTCCTCCCGCCCTACGTGGGGTGCGGGCGGGAGCATGGGGTGCGCGAACGGAAACGGGGTTTCGGCTGACTAATTCGGCAGGTGCAATTTTTGGGGAGGCTGAATGCTCAGGATCGCCATTGTCGATGACCACCAGATCGTGCGCGCGGGGTTTCGCGAGATGCTCGCGGACGAGCTGGACCTGGAGCTCGCCTTCGAGGCGGCCTCGGGGGAGGATGCGCTCGACGCGCTGCGCGAGACGGCGTGCGACGTCGTGCTGCTCGACCTCGCCCTGCCCGGCCAGAGCGGTGTCGACGTGTTGCGCGCGATCCGCCGACGCTTCGAGGGCGTACGCGTGCTGGTGCTGTCGGGCTTCCCGGAGGAGCGCTATGCGATGGCGATGATCCGCAACGGCGCCGACGGCTACCTGTGCAAGGACTGCGAGCGCGAAGAGCTGATCCGCGCGATCCGCACCGTGGCGGACGGCCGGCGCTACGTGTCGGCGCGCACCGCCGAGCTGCTCGCGGAGGAGCTGGCGGGCGGTGGTACGGCGCCGCCGCACGAGTCGCTGTCCGACCGCGAGCTGCAGGTGTTCCTGCGTCTGGCGCGCGGCGAGTCGGTGACGGACATCGCGGACTCGCTCGCATTGAGCGTGAAGACCGTGAGCACCTACCGGTCGCGCCTGCTGGAGAAGCTGGAGGTCGCGAGCAATGCGGAGCTCGCAGCCTACGCGATCCGGCACGGGCTGCTGGTGGAGTGAGGGCGGCAGGACGATGGCGCCGCACACTCACGCTCCGCTGAGAATCCTGCTGATCGAGGATTCGCCGCTCCTCGGCAGTCTGCTGAGCGCGATGCTGGAGGAGCTGGAGGGCGTCGCGGTCGTCGCCGTTGCGGGCGACGAGGCCGAGGCGCTGGCGGCGCTGGAGGAGCGGCGCCCGGACCTGGCGATCGTCGATCTCAACCTGCGCGAAGGCAGCGGGCTCGGGGTGCTGCGCGCGCTGCGGGCGAAGCCCGAGCGCTACGGCCGGCCGGCGACGGCGGTGTTCACGAACCACGCCCACGCGCACCTGCGCGAGCGCTGCCGCACGCTGGGGGTGGATCGCTTCTTCGACAAGGCACTGGAGATGGACGCCCTGCTCGACTACGTCGAATTCCTGCGCCGAGCGGCCACCGGGACTCACTGAGCGGCGTCGGTGGCCGGTTCTGGCTGCACGACACCCTCGTACGGCAGGCTCGCGCGGATTTGCGTGCCCTCTCCCGGACGGCTGTCGATCGCGAAGTCGCCGGCGAACATCTGTACGCGGTGGCGCATCCCCGCGAGGCCGTGTCGGCCGTGTGCCGAGTCCGCGTCGAAACCTGCGCCGTCGTCTGCCACGGCGAGTTGCAGACGCTCGGGACCGACCCGCAGCGACAAGTCGACATGACTGGCTTGCGCATGGCGGCGCACGTTGGTGAGCGCTTCCTGCGCGATGCGAAAGAGCGCGAGCGAGGTTTCGGGCGGCAGGATCAGGTCGCCGTCGGGCAGGTCGAGCGCGACCTGGATGCCGGTATTTTTCGCGAATTCCTCGCCCAGCGTGCGCAGCGCGGCGACGAGACCCAGCTCCTGCAGCAGCGGCGGGCGCAGATCGTCGATGATGCGGCGCTTGAGCGCGATGCCGCTGTCGAGCGTGCGCAACAGGCGGTCGAAGCGTTCGCGGTGCGGCGCGAGTACGGCCGGGTCGAGCTTTCGGGCGATCCACGCGACGTCCATGCGCACGGCGGTGAGCAAGGCGCCCAGCTCGTCGTGGAGTTCGCGCGCGAGCCGCGCCTTTTCGGCCTCGCGCGTGTTGGTGAGGTAGCTGGCGAGGTCGGAAAGCTCGGCCGTGCGGGCGCGCACCTGCCTTTCGAGGCGGACGTTTTCCTGCGCGAGCAGCCTCGTGATCTGTTCGCGCAGACGCACCTGGGCGCGCAACACGAGGAACAGGACCACCAGCAGCGCGAGCGCACCGCCTGCCAGCGTCGCGACGACCCAGCGGGTGCGGTCGACGTGGGCGATCGACGCCTCGAAGGACTGCTGGCCCTGCACGCGGGTGCGGCGCTTGATCTCGCCCAGCGTCTTGCGGATCTCGTCCATGTAGCGCCGGCCATCGGCGGAGGCCGAGCGGTCGATGAGCTGGCCGCGCTCGACTTCGTCGGAGAGGATGCGCATGCGCAGCGTGATGAGCCCGGTGAGCTGGGCGAGAATCTGCTCGTTCTCCGGCCCCTTGCCGAGGTCTAGGTGGATGTCGTCGAGCGTGTAGGTGACCGTCGCGAGGCTGTTGAGGTACGGCTCCAGATAGGCGCGGTTGCGCGTGAGCAGGTAGCCGCGCACGCCGTTCTCCGCTTCGACGAGCTGGATCATCAGGCTGTCGACGCGCCCGGTGCGCTCGGCGTGCCGTTGCAGGTCACCGAGTGCCTGCAGGCTGGTGCCGGCCTGCCAGAAGCTCGAGCCGAAGAGCGACAGCACCAGCACGCAGCCCAGCGCCAGCAGGCCGTGGCGGCCGAAGCGCGCGATGCGCTCGGCGCGCATGTATGCGCTAAGGGATGCGCGAAGGGACGCACCCAAGGGCGTGATCAGTTTCATAGCGAATCTCCACGACGGGCCGCGTGCGCCCCGTGTCTTGCAGGAATCGTCCTACACGCGATTCCGCCTCGTCCGACAGACCCTCTCCTGCGCGATCCCTAACATGGGTCTTGCTCGCAGCGAGCCCCGCACATGGCGCGAAGCAGCACCGCCCGGCGAGGCCGCGAACGAACGATAGCCCCACAACTGCAGGAGAAGAGCGATGAAAAACATTCTTACCGTGCTCGCACTGGCAGTCGCCGGCTCGCTGCCGGTCGCGGTGACGGCGGCAGACCCGGCGCAACCCGCGACACCGGCCCAGCGTGCAACGCCTGCAACGCCCGCGACACCGACGCAGTCCGTCACGCCGGCTGTGCCTGCGACCCCGGCCCAGCCCGCAACACCGGCAGGCGCCGCGAAGACCCCGCCGCAGGGCGTGTCGCCCGAGGCCGGCCGCACCGAGCTGCCGCCGATGTTCAAGGAACTGGACCAGGACAAGGACGGGCAGATCTCGAAGGACGAGAGCAAGCGCTCCGCCGAAACCCAGTCGAGCTTCGATTCAATGGACACCGACCACAACGGAAAGATCTCGCTGGTCGAGTGGAGCGCGGCCGACAAGGCGAAACAGCGCTCGAAACAGTAAGTACGGCCCGCGTCGGCTGAATTCCGCCCGGCGCGGCGCGGAGGGCGCACCGCTCCCACGAGCCCGCACTGCGCAACCGCCCGGCCGGGCGAATCGGCCGCACGACCGCCGTCCACTGCAAGGAGAGTCTCCATGCTTCGACAACTGAGAACCTGTCTCGTCTGCATGCCGCTGATGCTGGCGCCCGTGGCGCTCCACGCGCAGGAAAGCAGCCCCGATGCGCTCGTGAAGGGCGTGACCGAGGACGTGCTGACCGTGCTGCGCGAGGACAAGGCGCTGCAGGCCGGCGACCAGCGCAAGGCGATGACGCTGATCGAGGAGAAGATCGGCCCCCACTTCGACTTTCCGCGCATGACCAGTCTGGCAGTCGGCCAGGGGTGGCGCCAGGCGGCACCCCAGCAGCGCGAGGCGCTGACGCGTGAGTTCCGCACGCTGCTGGTACGCACCTACGCGAACGCGCTGACTTCATACAAGAACCAGACCGTGAGCTACAAGCCGGCGGCCCCGGCGCGCGAGGATGGCGCGGCGATGGTGCGCACGCAGATCAACCAGCCGGGCGGCCAGCCGATCGCCGTTGATTATCGGCTCGCGAAGAACGCCGGCCAGTGGAAGGTGTTCGACGTCAGCATCGACAACGTGAGCCTGGTGACGAACTACCGCGGAAGCTTCGCGGCCGAGCTGTCGAAAGGCGGCCCGGATGCGCTGATCCGCACGCTGCAGGAGAAGAACCGCGGCGCGGCGCCGCAGCCCGGCAAGGGCGGAAGTGCCTGATCGCCGATAACAAGGAGGACTCATCATGAAACGCATCATCGCCAGAACGACCCTGCTCGTAGCACTGATGACCGCGCTGACGGCCTGCGGCGGCTCGCCGACGCGCGAGAGCACCGGCGAATACATCGACGACAGCGTGATCACGACCCGGGTCAAGGCGGCCTTCGTCGAAGACAAGGCGGTCAATGCCCTGGACATCAAGGTCGTGACCTTCAAGGGCGCCGTGCAGCTCTCCGGCTTCGCGAACAACCCGCAGGAAGCGGACCGGGCCGTGCAGCTCGCCCGCAACGTGAAGGGCGTGACGTCGGTGAAGAACGACATCCGCCTGAAGTGAAACCCGCCACACAGGAGAACATCATGAGCGCCACGAAAACCTCCCGGCCCCTTGCCCGGCCACTGCTGATCGCGGCCCTGATGGCGCCGCTGCTGCTCACGGCCTGCGGCAAGAAGGAATCGGAATCGTCGATGCCGTCCGGTTCGGCAGCGCAGCCGACTTCGCCGCCGATGAGCTCGCCGGCGCCCGCGGCGCCGAGCGCGCCGACGCCACCGGCCACGTCAACTCCGCCGGCAGGCGATTCGACGTCGACGCCACCGGCCGCCCCCGCAACCGGCAGCGAACCGGCGAAGTAAGCGCGGCAACTCCGGCCCCGCCGGTGGATCCGGCGGGCCGGCCTTCCGCAAGGAGCAGATCATGAAAAGCCAAAGCCTGAAATCGATTCTCGTCGTCTTGGCCACCGCCCTCAGCCTGTCGGCCTGCTCGACGACCGGCGGCACCATCCTTGGCGCCGCGGTCGGCGCAGGCGTCGGCCATGCAGTGACTGGTTCGACTGCCGGCGCCGTCGGCGGTGCGGCCGTCGGCGGCATCATCGGCCACGAGGTCACCCACTGATCCCGACGACCACGACGCGCCGCCGCACGCCGCCTGACAGGCGACCACGGCAAGCGGCAGCCCCGATCCCCGCCCCCGGTACTCCGCCGGGGGCTTTTCATTTCCGGCGAGCCTTTGCCGACAACAATCCGATACTTTAAGTATCGACAGAAAGGACCTGCGCTCCAATTCATTCCGACTGCGTTCCTCCCTATCCTGCATCCAACACCAATCAACGGCCTCGCGCCGGAACAGGAAACAGGAGGAGACCATGGCCCGCATGAGAGCAGTCGACGCCGCCGCGGCGGTGTTGCGCAAGGAAGGGATCACAACGCTGTTCGGCATTCCCGGCGCGGCGATCAACCCGCTGTACTCGGCCATCCGCAAGGACGGCAACTTCAGGCACTACCTCGCCCGCCACGTCGAGGGCGCCTCGCACATGGCCGAGGGCTACACCCGCACCAAGGCCGGCAACATCGGCGTGTGCATCGGCACCTCGGGCCCGGCGGGCACCGACATGATCACGGGCCTGTACTCGGCGTCGGCCGATTCGATACCCATCCTCTGCATCACCGGCCAGGCGCCGCGTGCCCGCCTCTACAAGGAAGATTTCCAGGCGGTCGATATCGAGTCGATCGCGAAGCCGGTGACGAAGTGGGCGGTGACGGTGCGCGAGCCGGCGCAGGTGCCGCGCGTGTTCCAGCAGGCCTTCCATCTGATGCGCTCGGGCCGCCCCGGCCCGGTGCTGATCGACCTGCCCTTCGACGTGCAGATGGCCGAGATCGAGTTCGACATCGACACTTACGAACCGCTGCCGGTGTATAAGCCCGCCGCGACTCGCGCGCAAGCGGAGAAGGCGATCGCGATGATGAACGCCGCCGAGCGCCCGCTGATCGTTTCGGGCGGCGGCGTGATCAACGCCGATGCGGCCGCCAGGCTGCAGGAATTCGCCGAGATCATGGGCGTGCCGGTGATCCCGACGCTGATGGGCTGGGGCTCGATTCCCGACGACCATCCGCTGATGGCCGGCATGGTCGGCCTGCAGACCGCGCACCGCTACGGCAACGCGACGATGCTCGCGTCCGACTTCGTGATGGGTGTCGGCAACCGCTGGGCGAACCGCCACACCGGCTCGGTCGAGGTCTATACCGAAGGCCGCAAGTTCGTGCATATCGACATCGAGCCGACCCAGATCGGCCGCGTGTTCGGGCCCGACTACGGCATCGTCTCGGACGCCGGTCTGGCGCTCGACCGCCTGATCGAAGTCGCCCGCGAGATGAAGGCCGACGGGCGGCTCCCCGACCGTCGCCAGTGGGTCGAGGAGTGCCAGGGGCGCAAGCGCACGATGCTGCGGAAGACGCACTTCGACGAAGTGCCGATGAAGCCGCAGCGCGTGTACGAGGAGATGAACAAGTCCTTCGGTAAGGACACCTGCTACGTGACGACCATCGGCCTGTCGCAGATCGCCGCCGCGCAATTCCTGCATGTGTACAAGGAACGCCACTGGATCAACTGCGGCCAGGCGGGCCCGCTCGGCTGGACCGTGCCGGCGGCCCTCGGCGTGTGCGCAGCGGACCCGAAGCGCAAGGTCGTCGCGATCTCGGGCGACTACGACTTCCAGTTCATGATCGAGGAACTGGCGGTGGGCGCGCAGTTCAAGCTGCCCTACATCCACGTCGTCGTGAATAACGCCTACCTCGGCCTGATCCGTCAGTCGCAACGCGGCTTCGACATGGATTACTGCGTGCAGCTTGCGTTCGAGAACATCAACGCGCCGGAGACCGAAGGCTACGGCGTCGATCACATCGGCGTGGTCGAAGGGCTGGGCTGCAAGGCGATCCGCGTGAGGAAGCCCGAGGACGTGCGGCCCGCCTTCGCGCAGGCCAAGGCGTGGATGGAGGAGTTCCGTGTGCCGGTGGTGGTCGAGATCATCCTCGAACGCGTCACCAATATCGCGATGGGCACCGAGATCAACGCGATCAACGAATTCGAGGCGCTGGCCGAAGGCCGCGCCGATGCGCCGACCGCGCTGGCGCTGCTCGACTAAGACGTAGGGCGGAAAAGCCGAAGGCACCTTCCGCCGTATGTGCCGAATCAACCGCTGCATGGCGGAAGGCGCTTCGCTTTTCCGCCCTACGAAACACCGCGAGGAATCAACCATGCCCAAATTCGCTGCCAACCTGACGATGCTCTTCAACGAGGTCGGCTTTCTCGACCGCTTCGAGGCGGCCGCCGATGCCGGCTTCAAGGGCGTCGAGTACCTTTTCCCCTACGCCTTCAGCAAGGATGAACTCGCCGGGAAGCTCGAGCGCTTCGGCCTCACCCAGGTGCTGCACAACCTGCCGGCCGGCAACTGGGACGCCGGCGAGCGCGGCATCGCCTGCGACCCGGCGCGCGTCGGCGAATTCCAGGACGGCGTCGGCCGTGCGATCGAGTACGCCCAGGCGCTCGGCTGCAAGCAGGTGAACTGTCTCGCCGGCAAGACGCCCCCCGGTGTCGACGCGGGACGCGTGCGCGAGACCTTCATCGAGAACCTGCGTTTCGCCGCGGGCGAATTGAAGGCGGCGGGCATCCGCCTGCTCGTCGAGCCGATCAACACCTACGACATCCCCGGCTTCTATCTGAATCGCACGGCGCAGGCGGCGGAGATCCTCGAAGCGGTCGGCTCGGACAACCTCTTCATCCAGTACGACATCTACCACGCGCAGCGCATGGAAGGCGAACTGGCGAACACGATCAAGCGCCACCTGCCGCAGATCGCCCACATCCAGCTCGCCGACAACCCGGGCCGCAACGAGCCCGGCACCGGCGAGATCAACTACCGCTACCTGTTCGACTTCATCGACCGCAGCGGCTACGACGGCTGGATCGGCTGCGAATACAAGCCGGCCGCGACGACGCGCGAAGGATTGGGCTGGATCGAAGCGCTGACGCATTGAGGCTCTCGTAGGGCGGGAGAAGCGCAGCGCATCCCGCCAATCCAGCCGCCGAAGGCAATCCGAACGCCGCGTGGCGGCGTAGTTGACACATTCGGCCCGCGGCTCCTCCCGCCCTACGAAACCACCCCCACCCCACAGCGACCCTATAAACAAGCCAAGGAGAAAGATCATGGCAAACATCGGATTCATCGGACTCGGCATCATGGGCACCCCGATGGCCCAGCACCTCATCGACGGCGGCCACACGCTGTTCGTCAATACCCACGGCAAGATGCCGCGCACGATCATCGACGCCGGCGCGACCGCCTGCGAGACCGCACGCGAAGTGGCGCAGAAGTCGGATTTCATCATCCTGATGGTGCCCGACACCCCCAACGTCGAAGAGGCGCTGTTCGCCGCCAACGGCGTCGCCGAGGGCCTGACGGCGGGCAAGATCGTCATCGACATGAGCTCGATCAGCCCGGTCGCGACCAAACAGTTCGCGCAGAAGATCAACGACCTCGGCTGCGAATACCTCGACGCCCCCGTTTCCGGCGGACAGGTCGGCGCGAAGGCCGGCACGCTGTCGATCATGGTCGGCGGCAAGCACTCGACCTTCGAGAAGGCGCTGCCGCTGTTCCAGCTGATGGGCAAGAACATCACGCTGGTCGGCAAGAACGGCGACGGCCAGACCTGCAAGGTCGCGAACCAGATCATCGTCGCACTGAACATCGAGGCGGTCGCCGAGGCGCTGCTGTTCGCGGCGAAGAACGGCGCCGATCCGGCCCGCGTGCGCGAGGCGCTGATGGGCGGCTTCGCTTCGTCGCGCATTCTCGAGGTGCACGGCGAACGCATGATCAAGCGCACCTTCGACCCGGGCTTCCGCATCGAGCTGCACCAGAAGGACTTGAACCTCGCGCTGACCGTGGCGCGCCAGATCGGCATGTCGCTGCCGAACACGGCGACCGCGCAGGAGCTGTTCAACGCCTGCGCCGCGCACGGCGGCGCCGGCCGCGATCATTCCGCGATGGTGCAGGCGCTGGAGAAGATGGCGAACTTCGAGATTGGTCAGTGAGCAATCAATGAGCGGACGTTATTGAGGCGGTAATCGAATGCCGCCGTTCGCCCTGAGCTTGTCGAAGGGCACTGGCAGGGCTTCGACAGGCTCAGCCCGAACGGTACCCGGTTGCCGAGCGCTGACGGGCATCGGCGGCGCATACGCGTAATTCCGGATGTTCCCCGCACTCAACGCGAGGGAACATCCGGTCGCGGCTTGCCGACAAACGCCCAAACGCACTGTCAAGCAGCGGGCGCGCTGCCACCCTCCCCAGCCCTCCTTACCAGATACGGATCCCGCCATGAGCACTGAACCCGACATCCGCGCCCTGCTGCGAGAGATGTTCACCGCGGCCGTGCAGGCCGCCCAGCCCGAGCGCTGCATCCCCCGCCACCTCCCTGCGCCGCCGAAGGGCCGCACCGTCGTCATCGGCGCCGGCAAAGCCTCGGCCGCGATGGCGCAGGCGCTGGAACGCAGCTGGCCGGGGCCACTCTCCGGCCTCGTCGTCACCCGCTACGGCTACGCCGTGCCGTGCGAGCGCATCACCATCGTCGAGGCCGCCCACCCCGTGCCCGACGCCGCGGGGCTCGCCGCCGCGCGCGGCATGCTGGAAACCGTGAAGGGCCTCACCGAGGACGACCTCGTGATCTGCCTGATCTCGGGCGGCGGCTCGGCGCTGATGCCGCTGCCGGCCGAAGGCATCACGCTGGAGGACAAGCAGGCGATCAACCGCGCGCTGCTGAAATCCGGCGCGACGATCTCCGAGATGAACTGCGTGCGCCGCCACCTCTCCGCGATCAAGGGCGGGCGGCTGGCCGCAGCCTGCCATCCGGCGCGCGTCGTGAACCTGCTGATCTCCGACGTGCCCGGCGACAACCCGATCGACATCGCCTCCGGCCCCACGGTCGGCGACCCGACGAGCTGTGCCGACGCGCTGGAGATCGTCGCGCGCTACGGCATCGATCTGCCTGCGGCCGCGCGCACGCAGCTCGAAAGCGGCGCCGGCGAATCGATCAAGCCGGGTGACCCGCGCCTCGCGCGCGTGACGACCACCCTCATCGCCACGCCGCAGATGGCGCTCGAAGCCGCCGCGAAGGTCGCTGCCTGCGCCGGTTACACGCCGCTGCTGCTCGGCGACAGCATCGAGGGCGAAGCGCGCGACGTCGGCAAGGTCATGGCCGCCATCGCACTGCAGGCGCGCCGCCACCGCCAGCCGGTCGCAGCTCCCTGCGTGCTGCTGTCCGGCGGCGAGACGACCGTCACGGTGCGTGGCGAGGGCCGCGGCGGACGCAACGTCGAATTCCTGCTCGCACTCGCGGTCGCCCTCGACGGCGAACCGGGCGTATATGCAGTCGCGGGTGACACCGACGGCGTGGACGGCCTCGAAGAGATCGCCGGTGCCTTCGTCACCCCCGACACCCTCTCGCGCGCCTGGGCGCAGGGCATCCGCCCGCGCGACAGCCTCGCGAACAACGACGGCCACGGCTTTTTCGAAGCGTTGGGCGACTCGCTCGTGACCGGCCCGACGCTCACCAACGTCAATGATTTCCGCGCGATCGTCGTGCTGTAACGCCGACGCCGCACCATTACTCATCAGGAGAAAACTGCAATGAAGACCATCAAGGCCCTCACCCTCGACGACGTCAAGCGCATCGCCGCCGCGGCCGAAGCCGAGGCGCTCAGGAACGGCTGGGCCGTGACGATCGCCGTGTGCGACGCCGGCGGTCATGCGCTGTGGCTGCAGCGCCTGGACGGCGCGCCGCTGTCGAGCGCGCTGATCGCCCCGGAAAAAGCGCGCACCAGCGTGATGGCGGGCAAGCCGAGCAAGGCGCTGGAGGATATGATCAACGGTGGCCGCTTCGCGGCGCTGGCGATGCCGGTCGTGCCGTTGGAAGGCGGCGAGCCCATCGTCGTCGATGGCGCGGTGATCGGCGCGGTCGGCGTGTCGGGCGTCAAGGCCTCGGACGACGCGCAGATCGCGCGCGCGGGCATCGCCGCGCTGGGCCAGTAACACAATTGAATTAGGGATCGCTGACGGGCTCCTTGTTCCTCCCCCTTGAACGGGGAGGAACAGGGGTTTCGCGGAGCACCGCTACGCGCCTGCGGAACGGCGGAGCGAAGCGGAGACTCCCGGGAGCGGCCGCACCACACTCAGCCTGACTTCACGTCAATGAATGCCGGGCCCGGAGAAACAATGAGGAGACACCCATGAGACGCCATCGCCAGTCGCGCATCCTCGCGACGCTCGGCCCGTCGAGTTCCACCCCCGAGCGCATCCGCGCGCTGGTCGACGCCGGTGCCGACGTGTTCCGCCTGAACTTCAGCCACGGCGCCCACGCCGACCATGCCGAGCGGCTGCGCCAGATCCGCGACATCGAGCGCGAGGTCGGCCGCCCGATCGGCATCCTGATGGACCTGCAGGGACCGAAGCTGCGCATCGGCAAGCTCGCCTCAGGCAAGGTCATGCTCGCGGCCGGCAGCCGCTTCCGTCTCGACCTCGACGCGACCGAGGGCGACGCCACGCGCGCCAACCTGCCCCACCCCGAAATCTTCGCCGCGCTCGAAACCGGTACCGAGCTGCTGCTCGACGACGGCAAACTGCGCCTGCGCGTGGATACCTTCGGCCCCGACTTCGCGGACACCACGGTGCTCGTCGGCGGCCCGCTGTCCGACCGCAAGGGCGTCAACGTGCCCGGAGTCGTGCTGCCGATCTCGCCGCTCACGCCCAAGGATCTCGCCGACCTCGACTACGGTCTGTCGCTGGGTGTGGACTGGGTCGCGCTGTCCTTCGTGCAGCGCCCCGAGGACGTCCGCGAGGCGCGCGAGATCATCGGCGAGCGCGCATGGATCATGGCCAAGCTGGAAAAACCGGCCGCGATCGAACGGCTGGACGAGATCGTCGCGCTCGCCGACGGCATCATGGTGGCGCGCGGCGACCTCGGCGTGGAACTGCCGCCGCAGCAGGTGCCCATCCTGCAGAAGCGCATCGTCCGCGCCGCCCGCGCCGCCGGCAAGCCGGTCGTCGTCGCGACGCAGATGCTCGAATCGATGATCAGCACCCCGGTGCCCACACGCGCCGAAGCCTCCGACGTCGCTACCGCGATCTACGACGGCGCCGACGCCGTGATGCTGTCGGCGGAATCCGCCTCGGGCCAGTACCCGATCGAGGCGGTGACGATCATGGACCGCATCATCACCGAGGTCGAGCAGGACCCCGAATGGCGCGTGGGGCTGGATGCGAGCCACATGCCCGCACAGGCAAACACGCCCGACGCGATCTGCTGCGCGCTGCGCGACGTCACCGCGCTGCTCAACCCGGCGGCGACCGTCGCGTATTCCAGCAGCGGCTTCAGCTGTCTGCGCGCGAGCCGCGAGCGCCCGAGCACGCCGATCCTCGGCCTCACGCCGCATCTCGCGACCGCCCGCCGCCTCGCCCTTGTGTGGGGCGTGCATCCGGTGCCGTTCGAGGACGTGCATGACGTCGCGGAGATGGTCGAGCACGCGAGCGCCGCGGTCGTCACGCACGGCTTCGCACAGCCTGGCGACGCCGTCGTGATCATCGCCGGGCTGCCCTTCGGGCGCAGCGGCAGCACCAACCTGCTGCACGTCGTAAAGATCCCGAAGTAACCCCTGCCGGTAGCGCCCCGCAGGCCGTTCCGGACCGGGACGGCCTGAAAATGCGTCACATTTCGACTACATCCATAGGAGGGCGACACGCCCGATCCTGAAAGGAGAAGTCGATGAAAGACGCAACCGTGCTCGTCGCGCGCATTCTTCTCGCGTTCATGTTCATCATCGCCGGCTGGGGCAAGCTCGGCGCCGGCTACGCCGGCACCCAGCAGTACATGGCTTCGATGGGTGTCAGCGGCGCCCTGCTGCCGCTCGTGATCTTCGCCGAACTCGGCGGCGGCTTGGGCGTGCTCTTCGGTGCGCTCACCCGGATTGCGGCCGCCGGGCTTGCCGCGTTCTGCATCCTCAGCGCATTGTTCTTCCACACCGACTTCGCGAACCAGATGCAGTCCATCATGTTCATGAAAAACTTCGCGATCGCGGGCGGCATGCTGATGCTCGCCGTGCATGGCGCGGGCACGTGGAGCCTCGATGCATGGTGGCAGGCGCGCAGGAAATGAACCGCCGGGGCGCTCCCCGATCGTAGGTGAATATTCGACCGATTCAAGACGACCACCTCAGGAGACGCCCCGATGCCTACCGTCCGACTCCTCGCCATGCCCGGCAGCGCCCGCCGCGGTTCGTGGAACCGCCGCCTGCTTGGCGTGCTCGTGCGCGGCGCCGAGCAGGCCGGCGCCGAAGTCACGCTGTACGAGCCGCATGACCACGTGATGCCGCTCTACGACGGCGACCTCGAAGCCGCCGAAGGCATCCCGCCGGCGGCCGCACGCCTGCAGGCGCTGTTCGCCGAGCACCACGGCCTGCTGCTCGCGACGCCGGAATACAACGGCTTTTTTCCGCCCTTGGTGAAGAACACTTTCGACTGGCTGTCGCGCCCCCTGCCCGACGGCTCCGGCAAACCCGGCACGGTGCATGTGCGCGGCAAGCCCGCAGGAATCGTCGCGGCATCGCCCGGCGCGCTCGGGGGCATCCGCTCGCTGCAGCACACGCGGCAATACCTCTCCAACCTCGGCTTCCTCGTCGTGCCCGATCAGGTCGGCGTGCCCAAGGCGGATACCGCCTTCGACGCCGAAGGCGAACTGCATGATGCGCGCGTGCGGACCTCGGTCGAGGCCGTCGGCGCGGCGGTCGCGCGACTCGCGCTGAAGATCGCCGCCGGCTGACCGGGCACGCTCGGGGCACTGCGCCCCGGCTGCGGCGTCAGTTGAATCCGGGCGCGAAGTCGGCCTGCGCGGCCTCGCCCTCGCCGACCGGCGGGCGCGCGCGCACCGCGGCCAGGATCCCCGCGAGGAGCTCCGCCGGGGGCGGCGGACAGCCCGGCACGGTGACGTCGACCGGGATCACGTTCGCCACGCCGCCGCGACTCGCGTAGCTCTCGCCGAAGATGCCGCCGTTGCAGCCGCAGTCCCCGACCGCGACGACCAGCTTGGGCGCCGGCGTCGCGTCGTAGGTGCGCCGCAGCGCGACCTCCATGTGGCGCGACACCGGTCCGGTCACGAGCAGCATGTCGGCATGGCGCGGGCTGGCGACGAAGCGGATGCCGAGGCCCTCGATGTTGTAGTAGGGGTTGTTCAGCGCATTGATCTCGAGCTCGCAGCCGTTGCACGACCCGGCATCGACGTGCCGGATCGCCAGCGCACGGCCGAGGATCGCGAGGAGCTCGTCATGGATCAGGTGCGCGGGGCGGCGCGCGCCCGCCAGCGGTTCGGGCGGCGGTTCGGTGATACGGCCGCGGCGCGCAACGTATTTCAGGATGTGCCACATTACAGATCCTGCCCCGAATAGCTGAGATTGAAGGACTTGTTGATCAGCGGGAAGTCCGGAACGATGTTGCCGATGATCGCGTGCTCCAGCACCGGCCAGTTCTGCCACGACGGATCGTGGCAGTGGCAGCGCGCGATGCGCCCCTGCGCGTTGGTCTCCAGCGCGACGAACACCTCGCCGCGCCAGCCCTCGACCCAGCCGGCGCCGACGCCGTCCCGCATTGCGAGGACCGGCTCGTGGATCGCACCGCCCGGCAGCCCGGCGAGCAGCGCGTCGATCATGCGCAGCGACGCGAAGCACTCCTCGAAACGCATCGCCACGCGCGCCGCGACGTCGCCGTTGCGATGCGTACAGGCCGTGACCGCGAGCCCGTCATACGGCGGCCACGGAAAATCCGCGCGCAGGTCGGCCGCCTGCCCGCTCGCGCGTCCGGCAAGCCCCGTCAGCCCCAGGCGCTGGGCGAGTTCCGGCGTGACCCGGCCGGTCGTCACGAGACGGTCCTGCAGCCCGGAGTGCTCGTCGTAGATGTCCTTCAGCTCGGCGACTTCGCGCGCGATGTCCGCGACCTGGCGGCGCAGTTTCGTGCAGGCGTCCGCGTCAAGATCGCGCGCGACCCCGCCGGGACAAACGCCGTCCATCATCAGGCGGTGGCCGAAGCATTCGCGGTTCAGGCGCAGCCAGTCCTCGCGCAGGCGCGAGAACTGCGCGAGGGCGAAGCCGAACGCGGCGTCGTTGCCGAGCGCGCCGAGATCGCCGAGGTGATTCGCGACACGCTCGCGCTCGAGCATCACCGCCCGCAGCCACACCGCGCGCTCGGGCGCCTTCGCGCCGACCAGCGATTCCGCTGCCATCGCATAGGCCCACGCGTACGCGACGGTGCTGTCGCCCGACACCCGCCCGGCGAGGCGCGCACCCTCGTCGGTATCCATGCCCATGAAGCGGCGCTCGATGCCCTTGTGCTTGTAGCCCAGCCGCTCCTCGAGCCGCAGCACCTTCTCGCCGACCACCGAGAAGCGGAAATGCCCCGGTTCGATCGTGCCGGCATGCACCGGCCCGACCGGGATCTCATGCACGCCGTCGCCCTCGACGACAACGAAGGGATAGGCATCGGCCTGCGCCTCGAAGCGCTCCTGGCCGGTGTTCTCGAGGCGCAGCGGAAAATAGTCCGCCGGCCACGCGCCGTGACGCAGCCACGGGCGGCCGTCGCCCGCATCCTCGGCCTCTATCCCGACCAGATCGCGCGCGGCGCGCTGCATGCGGATCGCGGCGGGAAAGAAGCGCGAGATGTCCGGGTAGACCGGCTTTGCCGCATCCAGGCCCAGCTTCACCCACAGCAGTCCGTCCGCGCTGGCGTACGCCGCCGACACCGCGAAGCCGTCGCCCACAGCACGCTCGTCGCTGCCCCACAGGCTCACGAGCCGCCCCTTCGCCTCCGCCACGGCCAACGCCAGCGCGCTCCACTGCGCGGCATGCACCCGTGCGCCGAAGGTCGGGACGGGGGCGTCGAGCCGTTCGAAGCGGCAATCGAGTCCGAAAACTTCCACTCAGGCCTCCCGCCGGGCCGCCCCAAGGGAGGCCTGCGCCCCCTCGGGGGGCAACGAACAAAGTGAGCGTGGGGGTTGTTGCACTCTAGCCTCCGATCATCTGAGCCGCCTGCCGGTACCAGCCGTCGAGGTAGGGCGGGATGTAGAGCCCGAGCATGAGCGCGAGCCCGAGATGGACGAACACCGGCAGCAGCGCCGGCGGGTGGGCGAGCGGGCGCAGCGAGGTCTCGCCGAACACCATCGGCTGCACGCGCCCGAAGATCGCCGCGAACGCGACGCCCAGCGCGACCAGCAGGAAGGGCGTGGCCCACGGCGCTTCGCGCATTGCCGTCGTCAGGATCAGGAACTCGCTCGCGAACACGCCGAAGGGCGGCATGCCGAGGATCGCCAGCGAGCCCAGCATCAGGCCCCAGCCGACCGTCGGACTCACCTTCAGCAGGCCGCGGATGTCCTCCATCACCTGCGAACCGGCCTTCTGCGCGGCGTGGCCGACGGCGAAGAAGATCGCCGACTTCACCAGCGCATGCACGGTCATGTGCAGCAGTCCGGCGAAGTTCGCAATCGGGCCGCCCAGGCCGAACGCGAAGGTCATCAGGCCCATGTGCTCGATCGACGAATACGCGAACATGCGCTTGACGTCGCGCTGGCGCGACAGGAAGAAAGCCGCGACGACCACCGTGACGAGGCCGAAGCCGATCATCATCCGCCCCGGCAGACCGTTCGCGAGCGCGCCGTCGGCGAGCACCTTGCAACGCAGCACCGCGTACAGCGCGACGTTCAGCAGCAGGCCCGACAGCACCGCCGAGATCGGCGTCGGGCCTTCCGCATGCGCGTCGGGCAACCAGTTGTGCACCGGCACCAGACCCACTTTCGTGCCGTAGCCGACGAGCAGGAAGACGAAGGCCAGCGACAGGATCTGCGGGTCGAGAAGATGCTTGGACTGGGCCAGGTGCGTCCACAGCAGCGCCCCTTCGCCGCCGCCGATCGCGCGCTCGGCCGCGAGGTAGAGCAGGATTGTGCCGAACAGCGCCTGCGCGATGCCCACACCGCACAGGATGAAGTACTTCCACGCTGCCTCCAGGCTCGCCGGGGTGCGATACACCGACACCAGCAGCACCGTCGTCAGCGTCGCCGCCTCCATTGCCACCCACAGGATGCCGAGGTTGTTGGTCGTCAGCGCGACCAGCATCATGCCGTTGAACAGCTGGTACATGCTGTGGAAGAGGCGCATCCGGCCGGGGGTCATCTTGCCGTGGTCGCGCTCGATGCGCATGTAGGGGCGCGAGAACAGCGAAGTCGTGAAGCCGACGAAGGCGGTCAGGGTGACGAGGAAGACGTTGAGCGGATCGACGAAGAACCACTCGCCCCACGCCGTGAGCGGCCCGTCGCGCACGACGATCGCCGTGAGCCACACGGACGCGGCGAGGGTGAGCAGGCTCATCGCCGCGTTCAGGTCTCCGGCCCGCTCGCGGTCGCCCCACAGCGCGAGCAGCACGCCGCCGAGGAGCGGAAACGCGAGGACGAAAAGGAGCGGATCCATCAGTCTTCCTTCAGCTTTTCGAGATGGCGGATGTCCAGGCTGTCGAACTGCTCCCTGATCTGGAACATGAACACGCCGAGGATCAGGATGCCGACCAGCACGTCGAAGGCGATGCCCAGCTCGACGATCATCGGCATGCCGCTGGTCGCCGCGGTGGCCGCGAAGAACAGGCCGTTTTCCATCGACAGGAAGCCGATCACCTGCGGCACCGCCTTCGCGCGCACGATCATCATCAGGAAGGACAGCAGCACGCACGCGAGCGCAATGCCGAGCGTGCCGCGCGCGATCGAGGTCGACAGCCCCGCGATCGGCGCCGCCAGATTGAACGCGAAGATCACCAGCACGATGCCGATCAGCATCGTCGTCGGGATGTTGAACAGGGTCTCGACGTCCCAGCGCACGTTGAGCCGCAGGATCACCCGGTGCAGCAGGATCGGGATCAGCACCACCTTGAGCACGAAGGTCAGCGCCGCGGAGAAGTACAGGTGGTGCTGGCCGGTGAGATAGCCGACGATCAGCGTCGCCGCCGCCAGCGCCGCGCCCTGCAGCGTGAATAGGTGGATCAGCGTCAGGATGCGGCGCTGCGCGATCATCGCGAACGCGAGCACGAGCAGCACGACCGCGAAGAGGTTGATCGACTGGGAAAGTAGACTGTTCACCTCAGGCCCCCAGCAGCACATGCACCAGCAACGCGATCACCGCGAGCAGGAAGGCCGTCGCGAGGAACTCCGGCACGCGGAACAGGCGCATCTTCGCGTTGATCGTCTCGATCAGCGCGAGCAGCACGCCGCCGACCGCGAGCTTCACCACCAGCATCGGGATCGCAAACAGGATCGCGACCGGCGTCCCCGCCTCGGCCACGCCCCACGGCACGAACAGTGCAAGCCCGATGCACGAATACGCGAACAGCTTCAGCGACGCCGCCCACTCGACCAGCGCCAGATGGCGCCCCGAGTATTCGAGGATCAACGCCTCGTGGATCATCGTCAGCTCGAGGTGGGTGGCCGGGTTGTCCACCGGCACGCGCGCGTTCTCCGCCAGCGACACCATCGTGAACGCGACTCCCGCCACCGCCAGGCTCGGATAGATCGCGAAGGGCTGGTGCGCGAGCGTTTCGACGATCATCGCGAGCGAAGTCGACTGCGTGATCAGCGAGGCCGAGAACAGCACCATCAGCAGCGCCGGCTCGGCGAGGAAGCCGATCAGCATCTCGCGCCGCGCGCCGAGCGTGCCGAACGAGGTGCCGATGTCCATCGCCGCGAGCGAAATGAACACGCGCGCGAGCGCAAACAGGCCGACCAGCGCGATCGCGTCGGCCGCGGGCGCCAGCGGCAGGTCGGTCGACAGCGTCGGCG
Source organism: Aromatoleum tolulyticum (assembly GCF_900156155.1). Taxonomy (GTDB): domain Bacteria; phylum Pseudomonadota; class Gammaproteobacteria; order Burkholderiales; family Rhodocyclaceae; genus Aromatoleum; species Aromatoleum tolulyticum. The sequence goes on along the minus strand of NZ_FTMD01000025.1, from coordinate 28,115 downwards.
CGATGCCGCACGCGAGCGCCATGCAGCCGAACATGATGTAGGGCGCGACGCGGAAGATCGACGTTGCGTGCTCGGCGACGACCGATTCCTTGTTGAACAGCTTATGCAGCACGCGATAGGGCTGCAGCAGCCCCGGCGCGCGCCGCCCCTGCAGCCACGCGCGCCACTGGTTCACCCAGCCCGTCAGCAAGGGCGCCAGCGCCAGCGCGAGGAGAATGGCGAGCAGCTGCGCGAACAGGCCGACGATGCTCATGATTTCACCACCAGCAACAGGACGATCAAGGTCACGAAGCTGTACAGCAGGTAGATTGCGATGCGCCCCTGCTGCAGCCGCCCGACGCCGCGCGCGATGCCGGACGTGAGCCGCGCGACCGGCAGGTACAGCCAGTGCCAGAAATGATCCTCGATCGTGACGCGGTAATGCGGTTTTGCGTCGAACGGTGACGGCAGCTCGCGGCGCATGCGGAAGAACGGTTCGAAGATCTGGCGGATCGGCTGACCGAAACCCTCGGCGGTATCCTGCATGCGCGCAGTCTGCGCCGGATAGCCGCAGTCCCATGCGGGCGCGCGGCGCAGACGCCCGTGATAGAGCTTGCGCACGAGCACGACCGCGAGCAGCACCGCCAGGCTGACGACGCCGAGAAACACGAGCGGACTGTAGCTCGCGCGGTCGGGCGAACTGGGCGACAGCAGCAACCAGCCGTTCGCGCGCACCGTCTCGGCAATGCCGCCGCCAACCAGCAGCCGCGTGACCGGGTCGATGAGGCCGATCGCCGCCACCGGAAACAGGCCCAGCAGCACGCAGCCCGCGCCGAGCCACACGAGGCCGGCGCGCTCGAGCGGCGAGGCCGGGTGCGCGTCGGCGAGCTTGGGCTCGCGCGGCTGACCGAGGAAGATCACGCCGTAGAACTTCACCATCGTGTAGCCGGCGAGCGCGGCAACCAGCGCGATGCCCGCGGCGAGCACCGGCACGAGCATGTTGAGGAAGGAGTCCGGCAAGCCCGTCGTGAACAGGAAGCTCTGCAGCAGCAGCCATTCGGACACGAAGCCGGAAAACGGCGGCAGGCCCGAACTCGCGAGCACGCCGACGAGCGACAGCCACGCGACCCAGGGCATGCGCCGCATCAGGCCGCCGAGCTTGCCGAGGCTGCGCTCGCCGGTCGCGTGCAGCACCGAGCCGGTCGCGAGGAATAGCAGGCTCTTGAAGAAGGCATGGCCGACGACGTGATACAGCGCCGCGGTCAGCGCCAGCGCGGACAGCGCCTTCATCCCGTAGGCGTTGAACAGCACGCCGAGGCCGATGCCGACGAAGAGCAGGCCGATGTTCTCGATCGACGAATACGCGAGCAGGCGCTTCATGTCCGTCTGCACCGCGCTGAACACCACCCCGTACAGCGCGGTCGCGAGGCCGACCGCCAGCAGCAGCACGCCCCACCACCACTGCTGCGCGCCGAGCAGGTCGAAGCTCACGCGCAGCAGGCCGTAGATCGCGGTTTTCAGCATCACGGCGCTCATCAGCGCGGACACCGGCGACGGCGCCGCCGGATGGGCCTCCGGCAGCCACACGTGCAGCGGCAGGATGCCCGCCTTCGCGCCGAAGCCGAGCGTCGCGAGCAGGAAGGCGACCGAGGCCCACAGCGGCGACAGCGACTGCGCACGCATGTTGGCAAAGGTGTAGTCGCCGGTGTTGGCCTGCAGCACGCCGAAGCACAGCAGGATGCCGATCGCGCCGATGTGGGCGATGAGCAGGTACAGGAATCCGGCCTCGCGGATCGCCGGCACGCGATGGTTCGCGGTGACGAGGAAGAACGAGGACAGCGCCATCGTCTCCCACATCACCATGAAGGCGTAGGCGTCGTCGGCCAGCACGACCAGCGCCATGCTGGCGAGGAAGAGATGGTATTCGAGGCACATCAGTCCGGGCGGCGTACCTTCGCCGTGGCGGAAGTAGCCCGCAGCGAAGACCGAAACACCGACCGAGATCGCGCCGATCACGAGCAGGAAGAAGGCCGACAGCCCGTCGAGCCGCAGGTGGAAAGGCAGGTCCGGCAGGCCCAGCGCGAGCACCGCGGTTTCCGGCGTACCGAGCAGCCCGGCCAAGGCGAGCCCCGCGAGCGCGACCCCCAGCGCCGCGCCGGCAGGAAAGAGCACGCGGGCGACGAACGCGGTATTGCGCAGCACGCCGATCCCGGCAAAGCCCAGTACGAGCCAGCCGGCAACGACGATCAGGATCCAGTCGAGAAGCAGCACGCGCCCTCCCCCGCGGAGTGTGTTATTGCGTTCGCATCTGTTGCACATTACATTATTAGTAGTGATGCTTTCAATGTTAATTTGATGTTAATCGCTGCAGTGGCCGACGCGTGATGAAAGAGAATCGAACCGCCCGCCTGACCTTGCTGATCGACCCGGAGAAGAAGAAGCTCTTCGAGGAAATCTGCGCCAGCAAGGACCTGACGCCCTCACAGGTCGTGCGCCGCCTGATCCGCCAGTACGTGCAGGAGAATGCCGGCAACCGGACGCTGCCGGAGTGGCTGAAGGACAACGACTGAGGGCTGTGTAGGCCGGCGCCGACGCTCGGGACGCCGGACGCGCCCCTGTAATCCGTATCCGTGCCCGTTGGATGCGGATGCCGTAGGGCGGATGAGCCGCGCAGCGGCGTTATCCGCCGAATGCGAGGCGTGCGAGCGTGACCGCTGCATGGCGGAAGGCGCTGCGCTTTTCCGCCCTACGATCCGTTCATGCAATTGATCTGGTCAGGGCACGCGTCGACGCACGTCGCCCGACGCCGCCGGGTCGGCCATGCGGGCGGTCACCAGCCCCGGCAGCTCCCCCCGGTCGAACACCGGCTGTGCCGCAGCGTACGCTCGCGGCAAGCCCCAGCGCACCACTTCCATGCGCCCGTCGAGGTGCTCGACGATCGCGGTGCAGCTATCCACCCAGTCGCCGCAGTTCAGGTAGCGCACGCCTTCGATCTCGGTGTCCGCCGCCCAGTGGATGTGACCGCAGATCACCCCGTCCAGCCCCTTGCGCCGGGTCGCGTGGGCGATCGACGCCTCGAAGTCGAAGATGAAATTCACCGCGCGCTTCACCTTCTGCTTCGCATAGCCCGCCAGCGACCAGTAGCCGGGACGACGCAACACGCGGCGCACGCGCGACAGCCACAGGTTGATGCGCACCAGCGTGTTGTATGCAGCGTCGCCCAGCAGCGCGACCCAGCGGTGGTGACGCGTGACCTGGTCGTATTCGTCGCCATGCACGACCCAGTAGCGGCGGCCATCGGCAGCCTCATGCACCCACTCGGATTCCACGCGGATGTCGCCGAACGCGATCCCCGCATACTCGCGCAGCGCCTCGTCGTGATTGCCGGGAACGAGGAACACCTTGCAGCCCTGGCGTGCGCGGCGGAGCACCTTCTGCACCACGGTGTTCTGCATCACGTTCCACTGGATGCCGCGGTTCATGGCCCAGAAGTCGACGATGTCGCCGACCATGTAGAGGTAGTCCGACGGGTGCTCGCGCAGGAAATCGAGCAGAGGCCCCGCCTGGCACGCGCGGGTGCCGAGATGGACGTCGGAGATGAAGACGGAACGTACCTGGGGCATCGCTAGCGCACCGTGGCTTTGAAGGGAAGAAAATCGGGAAGCGCGGCCTGCGCCTCGTCCACCACGCGCTGCAGCGACGTCGTGAAGCGGTCGTTGATGCGCTCCCAGTCGAGCGATTCGCTGCGCCGGCGGGCCGCTTCGGCGATCCGCGCGCGCAGACCCCGGTCGGACGCGGCGACCACCGACTCGGCCACGAAGGCCGCCGCCGCACCGGGCCGCACGAGCAATCCGTCGCCGCCGCTCGCGATCACCTCGGCGGCCGCTGCGCAGTCGTAGGCCACGACGCACAGTCCGCTCGCCATCGCCTCCAGCGTGACGTTGCCCCAGGTTTCCGACAGGCTGGGGAACAGGAACAGGTCGCCCGACGCGTAGTGCGCGGCCAGATCCTCGCCGCGGCGCGCGCCGGCGAACACCACGTCGGGGTTGCCCTCCTGCAGGGACTTGCGCAGCGGCCCGTCGCCCACGATCACCAGCCGCGCGTCCGGCGTCCGGCGGCGGATCGCGGCGAAGGCCTCCAGCACCAGCCGCAGGTTCTTCTCGGGTGCGACGCGCCCCACCCACACCACTGCCAGCTCGTCCGCAGCGACGCCCCAGCTCGCGCGCAACGCCGCGCTGCGACGCGCGGGGTTGAAGAGTTCCGTATCCACGCCGCGCGCGATCACCTCCACGGAGCGGTAGCCGCGCGCGCGCAGGTCCTGCGCCATCGCGCGCGTCGGCACGAAGGTCACGGCGGTGCGGTTGTGCATGCGCTTGAGCCACGCGGCGACCGGGCGCTCCAGCCAGCCGACGCCATAGTGCGCACTGTAGCTGTCGAAGTTGGTGTGGAAGTCAGACGTCACCGGAATGCCGAGACGGATCGACGCCGACACCGCCGACCAGCCCAGCGGGCCCTCGGTCGCCACATGCACGAGGTCCGGCCGCTGGCGCGACCACAGGCGGAAGAGCCGCGTGCGCGCGGGCAGCCCGAAGCGCAAGCCCTCGTAGTTCGGGATCTTCATCCCGTGCGCCAGCACCTCCTCGAAACCCGGGCCGTCCGCCGCCCGGTCCGACAGGGCCTGGCGCGGGCGCACGAGCTGCACCCGGTGCCCGCGCGCGATCAGGCCATCGACCATGCGCCCCAAGGTCATCGCCACGCCGTTGATCTCCGGCGCCCACGTCTCGGTGACCAGCGCGATGCGCAAGCTGGGCCGCAGACAACGTTCTTCGGTCACGAAATCGACGTCTTTCATGAACCCGAACGCTAACGGCCGGAAACGAAAAACTCGTGACCGATGGATTAAGCTTCGGTTACATGCCCCTTTCCTCAACCGGACACACGATCGACATGAAACGCATCGCACTCATCGCCCTTGCCGCCCTCGCCCTGACGCTGGGGGCTTGCAGCAAGCTGACCGTAGAAAACTACGACAAGCTCAAGATGGGCATGACCTATAACGAGGTGAAGCAGCTGCTCGGCGCTCCGGACAAGTGCAGCGACCTGCTCGCGGTGAAAAGCTGCACCTGGGGCAACGACGCCCGCTATGTGCAGGTGAATTTCGTCGCCGACCAGGTCGTGCTGTTCAACTCGGCGAACCTGCGCTGAGATCGGTTCCGCCCGGCCGACCGCGAACGGACGCCGGGCGGGGGACGCAAACAGTTACATTTGCACAAATTTATATTTCTAAAATAGTATTAATTTTCTCGATGCCTCTCCACCCTCCCGGATAAATCGCTCCCCCGCCACTGTCGGAGGGAGATAGAACACCACACCGGCTTCGGAGGACTCCCCTTGATGGACCTGCTGATCTGGCCGGACTGGCCACTGGCGCTTGGCGCCCTGTTCCCTGTTGCGATCGCCCTCGTGCTCACCGCCCTCATCGGCGAGGCCGGCGGACGCTTCGATCTGCCGCGCGTGAGCGGCTATGCCCTCGCCGGCCTCGTGCTCGGCCCGCTTGCGCTGGGCTGGTTCGACACCAACGACCTTGCCGGCAACCGCCTGGTGATCGACTTCACGATCGCGCTGGTGCTGTTCGAACTCGGCATCCGCCTCGACCTGCGCTGGCTCGCCGCGAACCGCTGGGTCGTCGCAACGAGCGCAGGCGAAATGGCACTGACCTTCGCACTCACCTTCGGTGCGCTGTGGGCCGCAGGCACCGGCACGGGTATCGCCCTGGCCGTCGCCGCGATTGCGGTCGGCACCTCGCCGGTGATCCTCATGCACGTGACCAACGAGCTGCGCGCCTCCGGCCAGACCACCGACCGCCTGCTCGCGCTGTGCGCACTCAACGTCGCGGTGTCGGTGATCCTGCTCAAGCTCCTCGTCGGCGCCCTGCACGGCGTGCACTCGGGCTGGCAGCTCGCGCTGCTGCACCCCCTCTACCTGCTCCTCGGCTCGGCGCTGGCCGGCGCGGTCATCGCCGCGGCCTATCTCGGGCTGCGCAGACTGGTCGACCCCGCCACCGAACAGGGCCTTGTCGCGATGATCGCGCTGCTGCTCGCCGCCATCGCACTGCTCAGCGCACTGCGCCTGCCTACCGCGCTCGCGCCGCTGTTCGCCGGCGCCCTCGTCAAGTGGCGCGACCGCCGCCCCCATCTGTGGCCACAGCAGTTCGGCAGCTTCGGCGGCGTGCTGGTGATCGTCGCCTTCATGCTCGCGGGCGCTGCCGTCACCGCGGGCGAACTCCTCGCCGGCGCCGGAGTCGGACTCCTCGCGATCCTCGCCCGCGCGGCGGGCAAGCTCGGCGGCGCCATCGCATTCGGCCCGCCCAGCGGACTCGACCTGCGCAAGAGCCTCGCCCTCGGTGTCGGCCTGATGCCCCTGTCGATGCTCGCGCTGCTGCAGGCCGAGGATGTGCGCCTGCTGTATCCCGAATTCGGCTCCCGCCTGCTGCCCATCGTGATCGCGATGACGGTCGTGCTGGGGCTGCTCGGGCCGATCGCGACCCGGCGGGCACTGATCCGCGTCCGTGAAACCCGCCGCGGAGAAATGTCATGAGCCTGGAAAACTTTGCCTCCTCGCGCGCCCTGTCGCTGGGCGTCGAACTCGAACTGCAGCTCGTCAGCACACACGACTACGACCTCGTTTCCTCCGCAGAGGACTTGTTGCGCGCGATGGCGAACAAGGATGTACCGGGCGAGGTGAAGCCCGAAATGACCTGCTCGATGATCGAGGTGTCCACCGGTATCTGCAGCGATTACGCCTGCGTCGCCGAAGAGCTGGAAGCGCTGCGCGCCGCGCTCACCGACGCCGCACGCAAGCTCAACATCGGCATCTGCGGCGGCGGCACCCATGCCTTCCAGGACTGGAGCGAGCGCCGCATCTTCGACAAGCCGCGCTTCCACTACCTCTCCGACCTGTACGGCTACCTCGCCAAGCAGTTCACCGTGTTCGGCCAGCACGTGCACATCGGCTGCCCGGGGCCGGACGCGGCGCTCTACCTGCTGCACGGCATGTCGCGCTATATCCCCCACCTGATCGCGCTGTCGGCCTCGTCGCCCTACGTGCAGGGCAAGGACACGGGCTTCCAGTCCGCCCGCCTCAACTCGGTGTTTGCCTTCCCGCTGTCGGGTCGCGCGCCCTTCGTCGAGACCTGGCAGGATTTCGAGGCCTATTTCCGCAAGATGAGCGACACCGGCGTCGTCCAGAGCATGAAGGACTTCTACTGGGACATCCGCCCCAAACCCGAATACGGCACCATCGAAGTCCGCGTGATGGACACCCCGCTCACCGTCGGCCGCGCCGCCGCGATCGCCGCCTACATCCAGTCGATCGCCCGCTACCTGATGATCGAGCGTCCCATCCGGCTTGCCGAAGACGACTATCTCGTCTACACCTTCAACCGCTTCCAGGCCTGCCGCTTCGGCTTCGCCGGAACCTACGTGCATCCGGAAACGCATGAGCACCGCTCGGTCGCAGAGGAAATCGAGGCCAGCTTCGCGCGCATCGAGCAGCACGCCATCGAGCTCGGCTGCGACGGCGCGCTCGGCGAGCTGCTGCGCCAGGTGCGCGAAGGGCGCAACGACGCGGCCTGGCTGCGCGAACGCCACACCGGCGGCGAGTCGCTGCCCGAACTCGTGATGGCTCAGTGCGCGCGCTGGATGGGAGGAGAAGCGATGTGAGCAGGGCGCCGCTGCGCATCGGCCTTTCGGCCCGCCTGCTGCATACGCCGCCGGCGGAACTCGGCTTTCCGGGAAAGACGCTGCAGTACCTGGAACAGTCGATGGCCCACTGGATCATGTCGCACGGCGCGCTCGTCCTCATGGTGCCCACCATAGGCCAGCACCTCGGCCTGCGGCGGGCACAGATCTCGGTGCACGACTACGTCAGCGTGCTGGACGGGCTCGTGCTGCAGGGCGGCGCCGACGTCAGCCCCACCACCTACCGCCAGGAGCCGCTGCGCCCCGAATGGACCGGCGACCGCGTGCGCGATCTCTACGAGATCGAACTGCTGTGGGAATTCGTCATCCAGGGCAAGCCGGTGCTGGGCGTATGCCGCGGCGCACAGCTCATCAACGTCGCGTGCGGCGGCACGCTGTGGCAGGACATCTCGGAATACGTGCCCGGCGCTGCCGCGCACCGCGATGTCGACCTCTACGACAAGCACCACCACGAGATCGAGCTCGTCGCCGGCAGCCACCTCGCCACGCTCTACGACGGCACCGCCGGCGGCCTCGTGAACAGCATCCACCACCAGGCCGTGCGCGACCTCGGCTCCGACCTGCGCATCGAAGCCTACTCGCGCGGCGACAACGTCATCGAGGCGATCCGCTGGCAGGGCAACGGCTACCTCTTCGGCTGCCAGTGGCACCCGGAATTCCACGGCAGCGCAGGCGGCCTGCTCGACGGCAGCCCCATCCTGCAGGACTTCCTCGACGCCGCCGAACGCGCCAGGGGCTAGTCCCCGCCCTCGCGCCCCACCGCAGACGAGCCGACAGTAGCGCCCGCCGCCGGCGCAGCCCCCTCCCGCGCCCCATCGGCTCGCGCCGCCAACGCATTGCGCCCGCGCATCGCGATCGCGCTGATCGCCAGCAGTGCCACGACGATGCACACCATGCCCCAGGATTCGCTCGCGTTCGGCCGCTCGCCGAGCTCCATCGCGCCGCTCAGCACCCCCACCACCGGCACGGCCAGCGACGACAATCCTGCCAGCCCCGCCGGCAGGCGGTCGAGGATGAACAGCCACATCAGCCACGCCAGCCCCGTCGCGAACAGCGCGTTATAGACCAGCGCCCCGATGAAATACGGAGTCACCTGCGGAGCCTCGGACGGCAGGAGCCATGCGATCAGGCACAGTACAAGCGAGCCCAGCAACATCTGCCATGCCGTCAATGACAGCAGATCGACCTCCACGTTGGCGCGCAGCCGCTTCGCCGACACGGCGCTCGCGGCCCACACGAGTCCGGCCAGGACCGCCAGCAGCGTGCTCTGCATGTCCCCGCGCAGCGTCCACGGCTCGAGGATCAGCAAGAGCCCGCCCAGCGCCAGCGCCACCGCCATCCATTGCGAGCCGCGCATCCGCTCGCCGAGGAAGGCGCGCGCCAGCATCAGCAGCCAGAACGGCATCGTATAGACCAGCACCGCCGTCTTGCCCGCTCCGCCGCTCACCAGCGCCCACTGGATCAGCGCCGTGAAGGCCGCCGTCTGCAGCAGACCCAGCCACAGCGTCCCACCCAGCGCGACCGGCCGCAACGGGCGGCGCCGCAGCGCGAGCACCGCGAACAGGGCGAGCGAGCCGAAGAAGGTACGCATCGCGGAGAAATCGAAGGGATCGACATAGCGCATTACCTTCTTCATCACCACGTAGTTGTAGCCCCAGATGATGGACAGGACGAGCAGCGCGCCAGCCGCCACCAGCAGTTTCCGATCTCGATTCATTGGCGATTCCAGGCGCCGGGCGCCGCGTTAAGTGCAAACCTAAATTTTTGTACGCAATTCATGACGATATTGTGCACCAAAACAAAGACTCCTGCGCCCCAACATGTCGCACGGGCGCGCACCACCCTGAACTAGCGACTACCGGTTACGCACCATTGTCGTGCGTCGATGCGCCGTGATGCACCATGAACGGGACACTGTTGCGTGACTCAGTCGCATCTAGTTTGCAAGCCATTGACTTAACTAATATATTTTTCCGGCACGTGAGTTGCTTCAGCGCACCGACCACGCCACCCGGAGCACATTAATGGAGCAGTTCAAAACATCCACCGACGTCCTGTTCGTCTTGCTCGGCGCCATCATGGTGCTTGCAATGCACGCCGGCTTCGCCTTCCTCGAACTCGGCACCGTGCGCAAGAAGAACCAGGTCAACGCCCTCGTGAAGATCCTCAGCGACTTCGCGATGTCGACGCTGGCCTACTTCCTGATCGGCTACTCGCTGGCCTACGGCAACGGCTTCTTCGTCAATGCCGAACAGCTCGCCGCCAACTCCGGCTACGAGCTGGTGAAATTCTTCTTCCTGCTGACCTTCGCGGCCGCAATTCCCGCGATCATCTCCGGCGGTATCGCCGAGCGCGCGCGCTTCGTGCCGCAGCTCATCGCCACCTTCCTGATCGTCGGCATCCTCTACCCCTTCTTCGAAGGCATCGTGTGGAACGGCAATCTCGGCCTGCAGGACTGGCTCGAAGGCGCGTTCGGCGCAAAGTTCCACGACTTTGCCGGCAGCGTGGTCGTGCATGCCTTCGGCGGCTGGATCGCGCTCCCCGCCGTGCTGCTGCTCGGCGCCCGCCGCGGCCGCTACCACAAGAACGGCCAGATCTCGGCGCACCCGCCGTCGAGCATCCCTTTCCTTGCGCTGGGCGCGTGGATCCTCGCCGTCGGCTGGTTCGGCTTCAACGTCATGAGCGCCCAGCGCCTCGACGCCATCAACGGCCTTGTCGCCCTCAACTCGCTGATGGCCATGATCGGCGGCACTCTTGCCGCCCTCGCGGCCGGCAAGAACGACCCCGGCTTCGTGCATAACGGCCCCCTCGCCGGCCTCGTCGCCGTGTGCGCCGGCTCCGACCTCATGCACCCGCTTGGTGCGCTCGCCGTCGGCACCATCGCCGGCGTGCTCTTCGTGCAGCTCTTCACTATCGCCCAGAACCGCTGGAAGATCGACGACGTCCTCGGCGTGTGGCCCCTGCACGGCCTGTGCGGCGCCTGGGGCGGCATCGCCGCGGGCATCTTCGGCAGCAAGGCACTCGGCGGCATCGGCGGCGTCAGCTTCGCCGCCCAGCTGGTCGGTACCCTCGGCGGCATCGTCATCGCGCTCGCGGGCGGCGTCGTGGTGTATGGCCTGATCCGCGCCACACTCGGCCTGCGCCTCGACCCCGAAGAGGAATTCGCCGGTGCCGACCTCGCGATCCACAAGATCTCCGCGACGGCGGAGCACGAGACGTCGTGGTGAGGCGGAAAGAGAAAATCAGTTTGCCCGGAGCGGAATGAAGCCGGCCGGGCCGGCGTGATGAAGATGGCGCGACCCTGGTCGCGCCATTTTTTTGCCCCTTGCGTGCGCGGCGCGATCGTCACCGCACGCAAGATCGATGTCGTGACCGGGGAAGTCAATCGAACTTGCGTCCCGTGCGGGAGCAAGCCCTCGCTTTTTCGCCCTGCGGTTCTATGGTACGAGAAGCGGCGACAACAGCCGCGTATCCACCCCCGACGAAAGGAGAGATCATGCCTACCGGTACCGTCCGTCTGCACCGCGTGCTGCGCGCAAAGCCCGAGAAGATCTACCGCGCCTTCCTCGATGCGGAGGCCCTCGCGCGATGGCTGCCGCCCAACGGCTTCACCTGCAAGGTCGACCATCTGGATGCCACGGTGGGCGGCACCTTCAGGATGGCGTTCAGGAATTTCAGCACGGGCAACGGCCAGTCCTTTGGCGGCAGCTATCTGGAGCTGGTGCCGCACGAGCGCATCCGCTACACGGACAAGTTCGACGACGCCAACCTGCCCGGCGAGATGGTGACGACGGTCTCGCTGCGCCCGGTGGCCTGCGGCGCGGAGGTGAACATCGTGCAGGAGGGCATCCCGGAGGCGGTTCCGGTGGAGTTCTGCTACCTCGGCTGGCAGGAGTCGCTCGAGCATCTGGCGCGGCTCGTCGAGCCCGAAATTCCGGACTGACGCCCCGCCCTGCCCCTTCCGCGGGACAGGGCGCGGCGGTCATCGATCAGGCCGATTACTGGATCAGTCCACGCAGCTCCCCTGCGGGCGAATCGCCGGTGAGTCCGGGGGTCTGGTTGTTGGTGCCGTCGAGATCGCTGGTATGCACGACGATGGTCGCCCGCCGCTCCGTGATCGCCTTGATCAGGCCGGCGACGCCGGTGCTCCCCGGATTACCGGGATCGAAAGCGAGCGGGCCGACCAACTGGGCATTGGTCATGATGAAGCCGGCACTCAGGCTGCCCTCGCTCATGTCCGCAACATTGCTGTTCGGCGTCCCCGGGACGGTCGGCACGAACCAGAATGCAATCGGCCCGACCGGCTGATTGTTGGCGACCGGCCCCGAGCCGGCGATGTGGATGTGGGCCATGAACAGGTTGCTGAGGCCGGCGACGTTCATCCTGAAGCGGATGGCGGTGCCGGTCTCGTGCTCGATCACGTCGAAATCCGCCTGGCCGGTCGCCCGCGTGGCAATGGCATTGCCGGCGAGATCGCCGCCCACGAGTTGCGCCCTGAAGTGCAAAGGGTCCTGAGCGTGGGCGGCGGTAACGAGCCCGAGCGTCAAGGCAAGCGCGGTCAAAGTCTTACGCATGTTGGGTGTCCTCCTTGGGTGACATCTCCGTTGATCAACACGACGCCACGGCCTGCCGCATGACACGGCTCGGAATGATTTCCCCAAGCGGTATCGGGACCACGCGCCCGCCGCTGTGTCGCCATGACTGTAAACACCCGCGCGCGGCATTTATTCCCGCTCATTAGCCGAAGCGAAAATTCACCCCGGGCTCGCACGCCCCCAACGCCCGTTTCGCAGTCACAGTGGCGACCACGGTTTCCTCGCGCATTTGCAGGGTCCGCCATACCTCCGCCCTGCAGTCAAACGCCCGCCCCCGCCAGACGACCGGATCCCGACCATTACGAGTGGCTGCGTCCCGGCACGCAACTGTTGCGATATCAGCAATCGAATATTTGCGATTGTTGTCTTTTTTGCCACGCTCCGCGCACGTAAAGTTCTACCAACGCCGCAAGCAAGCGGCTCGACGAATCACCCCGCTCCGTTATCCAGCAAATTCGCCCCCCACGTCGGCGATGACGTGACCATCACGATCTCGCTCGAAGCGGTCAAGGGCTGAGCGAAACCTTCGCCCGCAGGCGGGGGACGACCGCCTTCCAGCACCAGGGGAAATCGATGAATGACGCGTTCCGCTACCTCCCCGAGTTGCACGGCAGGATCATCGGCGCGGAAGACTCCGGACTGCGCATCTCGAACGAGATGCTCGCCGCGTGGGATGTCCAGGCGCACGCCCGCGGCCTCGGCGCGAACTGGCGGGTGTCGGACGAAGCGCTCGAAGCATCCCGCCGCGCCACGCTCTCAGCCATCGCCGCGTCGCAGGATCTGTGGATCTTCGCCTACGGATCGCTGATGTGGGATCCCGGCTTTCACTTCGCCGAGGTGCGCCGCGCCTCGCTGCCGGGTTACGAGCGCCGCTTCACGCACAAGACGACGATCGGACGCGGATCTCCCGAACACCCCGGCCTGGTCCTGTCGCTGGAACCGCGGGCGGGACGCTGCGATGGTCTGGCCTTCAGGATCGAACGCTCGACGCTCGAGCGGGAATCCCTCATCTTCTGGCGCAGGGAAATGATTCTGGGCGGGTATCAGCCCCGCATCCTGCCGGTTTCGACGCCCCAGGGCGCCCTCGATGCCCTGGTGCTGGTGTCGGACCCCGCGGACGAAACCGGGGCATCGGAAATGCCACTGCATGAAGTGGCAAACGTGATCATGCATGCCTGCGGCAATCGCGGCAGCAATCTCGATTACCTCCGCCAGGTCGTGGCGCAGCTCGATCGCCTGTGCGTGACGGACGACTATGTCAGGCGCCTTGCGTGCCTGGTCGGCATCGACGCGCGCACCGGATGCGTGGCGACGCCGGCTAGCTGAAGAGGCGCGCGGGAACCAGCCGCCGCATCTGCGCACCGACGACGGTGCGGAACCGCGGGCTGTGCAGGCAGATGCCGCCCGCGAAGCCGACCAGGCAACCGAGCAGGGTGTCGAAGAAGCGCGCCTGGATCAGTTCGGTGGCCGAGCCGTGCCCCAGCGTCGCGGCCTCCGCCAGCAGGATGGTCAACGGCGTGATGAAGATTGCCGCAAAGCCGTAGTGGCGCACGACGGCGGTTTCGACGACGAAGGCCAGCCCGATCATCACCAGCGAGATGGACCATTTGTCCAGCGGCAGGCTCAGCAGCCCCCACGACACGAGCATGCCGATGGCGGTGCCGAGAAGGCGATGCAGCTGCTTGTCCCACACGGCGCGCAGGTTCATGCCCTGCATCACCGCGAGGCAGCTCACGGGCACCCAGTAGGCCCGTTCGAGTTGCAGCAGCTGCGCGAGCGCGAGCGACACGCCGACGCTCAGGCCGATCACGACCGAGTCGAACACCACGAAATCGAAGGTCGGCGCGGGCAGCGGCTCGACCGGCCGGGGATCGCGCCGGCGCAGGATGTACACGCTGTAGAAGAACGCGATCAGGCTCGCCAGCAGGCAGCCCATCGCGAACAGCCCGACCTTGAGCGGCACCTCCAGGATGCCGCCGGGCGAATACGCGCCGATCGACGCCGCCATGATGAAGAACAGGCTCCCCGGCGGCCCGACGCGGTAGAAGCGGCACACCATCGTGACGAGGATCGCGGTGAAGGTCAGCACCATCATCATCACCGGCGGCACGAGGTGGCTCATCACCCCCAGCGCGTAGCTGGCCGTCATCGCGAACGCGCTCGCCATCAGCGCGACCATGCGGTGATGCAGCGGCGTTTCCGGCAGATACAGGAAGACCAGCCCGCCCAGCGACGAGATCAGGCCGTAGTCCATGCGGTCGAACCAGGCGCCCACCAGCAGCGGCAGGCCCGTGGCCAGCGCCGCGGCGAACGGCATCTGCCAGGGGCGGTCGCTCGGCTTGATCGTCATGAGCTGGCGCAACTCGTCGCGGAGCAGCGCCGCGACCCTGCTCCAACTGCCGGGGACTGTCATCGGTCGGGATCTTCGAATTCGGACGCGAGGATGCAAGGGTAGCGCACTTCCGCTGCGGCGCAGCGTCGGCACCGGGGCTCCGCGGCGGCGGCTCGATCCGTACGGCATGCATTCGTGCCGCGAACCGATCGGGGAGGATTCCATCTAAATGTTTCCACCAACCCCAGGAAGGAGGAATTCATGCATGACACGAAGAAGACGGTGAGGATTCTGGCGGGAGCCCTGGTCATGTGGGGCGCGTCGCTGCCTGCGATGGCGGTCGACATGTCGTTCTTCGTCACCAGCGCGGGCCCCGGCAACGGGGCGAATCTCGGTGGGCTCGAAGGCGCCGACCGGCATTGCGAGAAGCTCGCCGCGACGGCCGGAGCCGGAAAGCGCACCTGGCGCGCCTATCTCAGCACGCAGGCGGCAGCAATCAATGACACCAATGTCGTGCACGCACGCGATCGCATCGGCACCGGCCCCTGGTTCAATGCCAAAGGCGTGCTGATCGCGCGCAATGTCGACGAACTGCACTCGCCGCACTCCAATCTGACCAAGGCCACCCTGCTGGACGAGAAGGGACAGATGGTGAACGGCCGCACCGAAAAACCCAACCGCCATGACATCCTCACCGGCTCGCGCCCCGACGGGACGGCCTTCCCGCCCAGCCCGCCGTTCCATGACATGACCTGCGGAAACTGGACGAAGGGCGGCGACGAAGGCATGGCGATGACCGGCCACCACGACCGCGCCGGCCCGACCGGAGACGCGTGGGCGACATCGTGGAACTCGGCCCACCCGACGCAGGGCTGCAGCCAGAAGGCGCTGCAGAGCACGGGCGGCGACGGCCTCCTCTACTGCTTCGCCGAAAAGTGAACGCCGCGGGGGCGGAACGGCCCCGCCTACCGGCACAGGCAACCGGGGACGATCTGCTCCTCGTAGCTGCAGCATCCCCGGTCGGTCGTCCCGTCTGCCGACAGGCAGAATCTCCCGCCGAAGCCGATTCTTGCCCGCAGCCGGGCATTGTCGGCGTTGGCACCGCAGCCCACCGACGACAACCTGCCCGCCGCGATCTCCGCCGGCGAGCCGTCGCCGTTCACGCACGCGCGGTTGGCGATGACGGCGCTCACGGCACATTGTTCCCACGACGGCCGCTCCGACTCCGCCGCCGGCAACGCACACCTCCGAAGTTCCTCGCGCCGCATCACGGCCACGTCGTCGCGCTCGGCGCGGGTCGCCTGTGTGCACCATTCCCGGTGTACGGCGGGATTGCCCTGCCAGTGCGCCCCCGAGAAACCGCAGTTGCGCGCGACCATCTCGTTGTATCGGGCAACCGCCTCCTCGGCATAGCTGTCGCACGCCCCGCCGAGCGTGCGCGCGCGCGTTTCGTACGCGCGATTGTCGAGATCGGCCTGCTCCCGCTCCGCCGGCTCGACGCACACATGGTCGGTCGGCGAGGCTTCGCGCCACACGTACCCGGGCAGGCAGGCGCGGCTGCCACGCGTGTTCGCGGCGTTGGCGTTCTCCTCGCGCACGCGCTGCCGCGCGGCTGGATCGACGCACACGAAATCCGTCGGCGACGCCTCGCGCCACACGAAGCCCGGCAGGCAGGTGTCCAGCCCCTCGGGGCCGCCGGTACGGTTGCGGCGTCTGTCGGCCAGTTCGTTTTCACGGCGCGCCCTTTCGCGCCCGGACGGCGTGACGCAGGTGGTGTCGCCGGCATAGGCCTCGCGCGCGACGAAGCCCGGACTGCAGACCCCCGGATTCAGGCTCCCCGGCGCCCGGCGCGAGGTCGCGAGGTCGTTGTCGCGCCGTACCCTGTCGCGCACTTCGGGCGTCACGCACACGTAGTCGCCGGGGAAGGCATCGCGCCATACGTATCCGGCATCGCATTGCCAATCGGCCGCGGTCGCCGTCGGGACGGCAGCCGGGCACAGTGCCAGGCACACAACGATGCGCGCCGCCAAGCGCAGGCTCGCCAAGGAATCCCCTCCTCGTAGTCGCACGGATGTCGCGGCGGGGGCGTGCGCGTCACGCCGCCGTCGGATTCATATCGAAGAATAGACGACTGCATGATATGTAATCCGCCTGACCGGGAAAATCCCGGCACCGCGCCACGAAGCGTACGTTTGTCGCCGGCAATGAACCCGCACGGCGCCAACGCCGCGTCCCTATCGCCCGGCGCGGATCTCGCCGATGGCCGCAACGCCGTTTCCCTGCAGCAGACTGAGCGCCAGCGCGAACATCACCAGCGCCATCAGGGCATCGAGCACGCGCCACGCCAGCGCACGGTCGAAGAGCGGCGCCAGCACGCGGGCGCCGTAGGCCAGCGCGAAGAACCACAGCAGGCTGGCGGCGGCCGAACCGGCACCGAACACCCAGCGCCCCTGCTCGCCGTGCTGGTTCGCGAGGCCGCCGAGCAGCACCACCGTGTCGAGATACACGTGGGGATTCAGGAAGGTGAAGCCGAGGCAGGTGGCCACGGCCGTCGCGAGCGGTACCGGCGCCCCGGTTTCGACGTGCAGACGCTCGCCATGCCAGGCGCGCCGGGCGGCGAGCCCGCCATAGATGAGCAGGAAGATCGCACCGCCGTAACGCGCAAGGCTCAGTACGACCGGACTGGACTGGATCAGGGCGCCCAGGCCCGCAATCCCGGCGCCGATCAGCAGCGCATCGGAGAGCGCGCAGATCAGCGTGATCGGCAGCAGGTGCTCGCGCCGGATGCCCTGCTGCAGCACGAAGGAATTCTGCGCGCCGATCGCGACGATGAGCGCCATGCAGGCGAGGAATCCGGCCAGAAATTGGGTTTCCATGAAGTGGGCTCGACGAAGGTTGTCGAGCCCACTCTAGCGGGCGAGAATCGCTCAGAAAAACTAAACTTTCTAAGTTATCGTTAATTTTTCTGAACCATGAAGATCGACAATGCCCAGCTTGCGGCCTTCGCCATGGTGGTCCGCGAAGGCTCGTTCGAAGCTGCCGCCCGCAAGCTCCACGTCACGCCCTCGGCAGTGAGCCAGCGCATCAAGCTGCTGGAGGAACGTCTCGGACAGGTGCTGATCCGGCGCGCCACCCCCTGTCAGGCGACCGAAGCCGGAAAGACGCTGGTGCGCTACACGGAAGAGCTGGCGCTGCTCGAGTCGGAAATGCTCGGCACGCTGGGTAGCACCGGTGCGACGGCGCAGGCGAGCCTGCGGATGCCCATCGCGGTCAATGCCGACTCGCTGGACAGCTGGTTCCTCGGGGTCTTCGACGCAATGCCCGCCGAACCGCCGGTCAGCTTCGATCTGCGCGTCGAGGACCAGGATCATTCGGCCGCGCTGCTGCGCGACGGTACCGTGATGGCGGCCGTCAGCGCGAGCCCGGCGCCGATCCAGGGCTGCACGGTCGAACCCCTCGGCGTGATGCGCTACCTCGCGGTGACCTCGCCCGCCCACGTCGCCCGCCATTTCCCGGCCGGCGTCGATGCGGCCAGCCTCGGCAGCGCGCCGATGCTGCGCTTCAGCCTGAAGGACGCGCTGCAGCAGCAGTTCATCGCGCGCTTCACAACCGACGCATTGCAGCCGCCAACCCACATGGTGCCCTCGGTGCATGGCTTCGTCGCGCTGGCCAGGCGCGGTCTGGGCTGGGGCATGGTGCCGGAGCATTTCGCGCAGTCGGCCATCGCGGCGGGCGAACTCGTCGAGATCGCGCCCGGCAACTACCTCGACGTGCCGCTCCACTGGCACCGCTGGCGCCTGGGCTCGCAGGCGCTGAACGCCCTGACCTCAGCGGTGCGGGCGGTCGCGCGGAATGCCTTGCGCCAGCCGCCGTAAGAGCGATTTTCTGCCAGCGGGGCCGGGTGGGTCGCGCCTGTTCATCTTGCCGCCGCTGCCGAGGGCAAAGGCGGCATCAACTCCGCAGCGAGGGGCGGCAGTTTCAGCATGCTGCCCGTCTGCGCCTTGATGCCGTATTGCGCGGCGAGGTAGTCGAGAATCTCGCCCTCGAACGAGCCGAGGTCGAACAGACCCTGGGTCCGTTGCATCCAGCGGATCGTTTCGACCCAGCCATCCCGCGTCTTGCCAGACTGTGTCACCAACTTTGCGGAATGGCAGAGCGTACAGTAGGCCTTGACGAGCGGGAAACCGGGGGCAATGGCGAGCCCGGTTTCGGCGTCGGTCGGCGGCGCGGACGCGCCCTGCGCGTGTGCTGCCGGCAAGGCCAGCACCAGCAGCAGTGTGCCCAGCGCATTGCGGAGGAAATTCGGCTTCATCGCCCTCCTCCTCAGATGCTGCGCAGGGCGATGCGGTGGATCTGGTTGTTACCGTAGCCGCCGGTGTTCCAGCCCGGGGCAACGATCGGCTGCGTGATCCCGCTGTCATCGGTGGCGCGCGCCCAGATTTCGTAGTAACCCTTCTTCGGTAGTTTCAGCGCGATGCGGAAACGGGTTGGCGCGAAGCGGTTGCGCGCACGACCGAGCTTCGCCGGAAGCCAGCTCTGGCCAAAATCGTAGGACACTTCCACGCTGCGGACGCCGCGTTCGGCGGTCCATGCCTGGCCCCGTACCTCGATCTCCGTGCCCTGCGGGTGCTGGCTGCCCGACTGAGGAAAGGTGATCAGCGACTTGACGGGCATCTTTTCCAGAATGCAGTAGTCGTCCGACTGCTCGCCCGGCGCGATCGGATTGCAGGCGACGCGGTAGTCGTGACCGCCCATCTTGGTGCCGTCATGCACCTTGTCACGCACCGCAATGCGCTTCAGCCACTTGCCGGTGACCGAGCCCGGCACACCGCCGGCCACCAGACGCAGCGGAAAGCCGTGCACCTGACGCAGCGGTTCGCCGTTCATGGCCCAGGCCAGCAGGGTCTCGTCCTCCATCGCCTTGGCGATCGGGCAACCGCGCGAGATCACGGGGCGCTTGCTGTCGCCAGACAGGTGCAGGTCGTCGCCCTCGTAGCCGATATAGACGGCCTTGTCGGTGACGCCTACCTCGCGCAGCACGTCGGCGAGGCGCACGCCGGTCCATTCGGGAAAGCCGACGCCGCCGTAGGTCCATTGGCTGCCCTTGGCCGGCGGCTGAAAGCCGGAGCGGCCGTTGCCGCCGCATTCGAGGCCGATCTGCAGCGTCACCGCCTTGAAGCGCGACTCGAGTTCCTTCAGCGTGAATTCGCGCGGTGCCCTGACCGCCTCGCCGTCGATGCGCAACACCCAGGCGTCAGCGTCGGCCATCGGCGCGGGGACCAGGCCGTTGTTGCGCACGAACAGCTTGTCGACCGGCGTGACGTCGTCGTCGAGCAGATGCGCCGGCGTCTCGGCGACGAAGGGTCGGTCGCCGAGAACGATGAGGTCGGGGCGCTTGCCGAAGACCTCCAGCGAATCCTTGCCCGGCGCGTCGCCCTCCGCCAGTGCGACCGGAATTATGCCGTCTGGAAGGAAGCGGCCGAACGGCAAGTGCGCGCCGATCGCCGCAGACACCGCCAGCAGGGTTCCCTTGCGGATGAAGCGCCGTCGCCCGGGCAATGCCGGAGTGCCTGATTCGGTCGGCTCCGAAGGCTTTGCGAGTGGGGCGATGATTTTTTCGTTTGTATGCATGACTCATCCAGGTAGAAATGGCGATTCATCGCGCCGGGCACCCGGCGGGTAACCAGAATCGCGGCACAAGGAAACTCGCCTACAGAGCCCGAGGCGAGTTCTCCTTGCCACACGTGGAAATCAGCTTCCTCGTTACACCTTCCCTTTCCACGGCACCATCAGGCGCTCGACATAGCGCATCAACACGTCGAAGGCGAAGGCGAAGAGGCCGATGACGAGGATGCCCATGATGACGATGTCGCTGGCGAGGAACTCGGCGGCGTTGAGCACCATGAAGCCGAGACCCTTGGTGGAGGCGACCATCTCGCCGGCAACCAGGGTCGACCAGCCCACACCGATGCCGATGCGCATGCCGGTGAACACTTCGGGGATCGCCGCTTTCAGGATCACGTGGAAGATCACCTGGGTGCGGCTCGCGCCCATCGAGTAGGCGGCGTGGATCTGCTCCATCGACACCGAGCGCACGCCGGAGCGGGCGGCGATGGCCATCGGCGCGAAGATCGCCAGGAAGATCAGGTAGACCTTCGAGAACTCGCCGATGCCGAACCAGATGATGACCATCGGCAGGTAGGCGAGCGGCGGCAGCGGGCGGTAGAGCTCGATCGGGGGATCGAACACGCCGCGCGCGACGCGGTTGACGCCCATCAGCACGCCGATCGGGATCGCCGTCAGGCAGGCGAGCAGGAAGGCGCCCATCACGCGGGCGAGGCTTGTCAGCGCATGTTCGAGCAGCGTCGCGCCGGCGAAGCCTTCGGTCGAGACGGCGACGAACTTGTCGATCACGGCCAGCGGCGACGGCAGGAAGAGCGGCTTCACCCAGCCGGCGGACGTGACGAGGAACCACAGCCCGAGCAGCATCGCGATCGTGACGGAGCTGATCATCGAGCTACCGCCCTGCCCCGGTGCGCCGAAGGCCTGGCCGGGCTTGACCGAGCGCGTCGCGAACAGCCGCGTGAGCAGTCCGGGCGTCGCGGCGCGTTCGTTCGGAATGTGCATCGCGATGGCGCCCCCTTGTCCTGCCGAGGGCGCGAGACGCGTGGCGGTGTTGGATTTACGCAGCATGGGCCACCTCCTGTTCCGTGGCGTTGCCGCGTTCGTCGCCGTAGATGATGCCGAGCACCTTCTCGCGCATCTTGATGAAATCCGGGCTGGACTTGACCGCACGGGCGTCACGGCACTCGAGGAAGCGGCGGTTGAAGTCGAGGTCGTAGGTGTGGGTGATGCGCCCGGGGCGCGGTGACATCACGATCAGGCGGCTGGCGAGGAACAGTGCTTCCTCGACGCTGTGGGTGATGAAGAAGAACATCTTGTTGGTCTTCTGCCACACGTCGAGCAGCAGTTCCTGGATCGTTTCGCGTGTCAGCGCGTCGAGCGCGGCCATCGGTTCGTCCATCAGCAGCATCGCGGGATTGCAGGTGAGCGCGCGGGCAATGCCGACGCGCTGCTGCATGCCGCCCGAGAGGTGGTAGATCATGTGCTGGTGGAAGTCCTGCAGGCCGACGAGCTTGAGGTTGCGGGCGGCAAGCTCGCGCCGTTCGGCCTTGGGCACGCCCTGCAGCTTGAGGCCGAACTCGGTGTTCTCCATCACGTTGAGCCAGGGCAGCAGTGCGTGCTTCTGGAACACGACGCCGCGGTCCGAGCCGGGACCTTGCACGCGCCGGCCGCCGAGCTGGATCTGGCCGGAGGACGGCGAGATGAAGCCCGCCATCAGGCTCAGCAGAGTCGTCTTGCCGCAGCCGGAGGCGCCCAGTGCGACGACGAAGTCGCCGCTGTCGATGGTGAGGTTGATGTTGTCCAGCGCATGTACCTGCTCCCCGGGGCGATGCCCCGGGTAGACCACGCTGACGCCCTGGATGTGAAGGCTGTCCATGCGAATTCTCCTAGTGCTCTGTGGGGGCCGGGACGGACGGCTCAGTTCAGCTTCAGGGCCGCTTCGGCGTACTTCGGCGTCACGTACTTGCCGTAGTCGGGGGCGAGCACGTCGATACGCTTCTGGTCCTTGAGGAATTCGGCGGTCGCCTTGAGCGCCCTGGCGACCCCGCCCTGCTGGCCGCCGGCGAGCCACGCGCTGGAGGCCTGCTCTTCGAGCGACGGATAGCGGTAGAGCCTGAGCGCCGCCGCGGCATCGTTGGCGTTGCCGCCGATGGCCTTGACGATGGACTTCACCTGCGGGGAGTCGGCGGTCCAGGCCTGCGGGTTGTTGCGGTAGGAGGCGTCGGCATCGGCGATGGCCTTGACGAACCTCACCATGAACTCGGGATTGGCCTCGGCCCAGCTACGGTTCACGGCCATGCCGTCGAAAGTCGCCTTGCCCTTCTTGCTCAGTTCGCCGGAGGTGATCATGACCTTGCCCGACTGCTTGATACGGGAGAGCGCCGGATCCCAGACGTAGGCGGCGTCGATGTCGCCGCGCTCCCAGGCGGCGGCAATCTGGTTGGGCTGCATGTTGAGCACCTGCACCTCGGAGGGCTTCAAGCCCCACTGCTCGAGGGCATACATCGTGTGGAAGTGGGTGGTGGAGACGAAGGGGGTGCCGAGCTTCTTGCCCTTGAGGTCTTGCGGCTTGTCGATGCCCGAGCCGTCGCGTACGACCAGGGCTTCCGCCTCATTGATGTCATCGAGGATCCAGAAGAGCTGGATGTCGACGTCGCGGCTCACCGCGGCGGTCATCGGGCTGGAGCCGATCACGCCGATCTGCACGTCGCCGGACGTCATCGCCGTGGCGACTTTTGCGCCGGAGTCGAACTGCCGCCACTTGACCTTGTAACCGGTCGCCTTCTCGACGCTGCCTTCGGCGATGGCGACGAGCAGCGGGCCGACGATCTGCTGGTAGGCGACAGTGACCTCTTTCTGCTCGGCAAAGGCGCTTCCGGCGACGATGGTGGTGCCTGCGAGTACCGAACCTACGATGCGTCCAACAATACGCTTGATGCTGTTCATGGCTTGTCTCCTTCTGTGGTGTGTCTTCGGCCGCTGCGCACGCTCTCGTGGGCGCTCTGTGTCGCCGCGGCTAGGCTGCTTGAAACTGCGGTATGCGCTAGGCACCTCCCTCGAACTGCAAGATCTGGATTGACCGGGCCCCTGGCGGCGCGGAAATCCGCGTCACCACAGGCTGGATATGAGGCGGGACGGAAAAGCCGGCGGGCTTAGAGGACTTCGTCCTTGAAGTGGTACCAGCGGTACAGCCACCACTGGCCGAAGCGCCGGAAGGGCGCGAACATTTCCGATTCGACCACCTCGCGCACGTTCGGGAACGGCAGCTTCGAGCGGAAGATCGGGAGTTCCGGCGTGCGGATGCCGGCGATGTTCTCCGCCAGCCGCCGGCCGGCCTGCGCCGAGTACATGACGCCATTGCCGCCGTAGCCGAGGGCGTAGTAGATCGTTTCCTTCGGGTCCGGCTGGTAGATGCGCGGCATCATGTCGTGGCTGACATCCACCCAGCCCCACCACGAGTAGTCGATCTGGATGCCTTCGAGCGCCGGAAATTTGCGATGCAGGTCGCGGATCAGGAACTGCTTGTACTTGTCCTCGGGCGCGTCGCGGCCGCTGATCGCGCTGCGGCTGCCGATCTGCACGCGGCCATCGGGCATCAGGCGGTAGTAATGGCGCAGGATGCGGGTGTCGGTGATGACCTGGGTCGTGCGGAAATTGCACGCGTCGATTTCGGCCTTGGTCAGCGGACGCGTGACGATGGAGTTCGACAGGATCGGCAGCAGGCGATTCTTGACCTCGCGGTGCAGGCCGTTCGACGTATAGCCACCCGTGGCGATGCCGACCGCGCGGGCACGCACGATGCCGCCGGGGGTGCGCAGGTAATGCACGCCGTTCTTCGTCTCCCAGCCCATCACGGGGCTGGCCGGGTGCACCTTGACGCCCAGCGCGCGCGCCTTTTTCAGGTAGCCGAAGGCGAGCTTGCCGGCGTGGATGCCGATGCCCTCGGGCTCGTGCATCGCCCCCGCGGCTTCCTTGTCGTCGACGTATTCGCGCTTCACGGTGTCGGCGTCGAGGATGCGTGCGTCGTACTTGAAGACCTCGCGCAGGAGCTTCGCCTCCTTCTCCAGCACCGGCATCACGCGCGGCTTGTGCGCGATGTAGAGGTGGCCGCCGGGCTGCGGCTCGCAGTCGATGTCGCTGATCATCTCCTTGAAGTACGCCATCGCGTCGCACACTTCCTCGTGCAGGCGCAGCGCGGTGTCGAGACCGTAGCGCTCGATCCACTGCGAGCGCTTGAGCCGCCCGGAGGCGCACTGCGCCTGGCCGCCATTGCGCGTGCTGCAGCCCCAGGCGGTGCGGTTGGCTTCGAGCACGGTCGCCTTGATGCCGTGCTTCTCGGCGAGCGAGATCGCCGCGGTCAGGCCGGTGAAGCCGGAGCCGATGATCGCGACATCGACGTCGAGGTCGTGCGTCACCGGGCCGTCGTCGGCGGGCGGCTCACCGGCGGTGCCGATCCAGTAGGTCGGCGCGTAGTCGCGCCCCTGTCCCGGCGTCACCGCAACGAGCGGGTCGTAGGCCGGATCATAGGGCTGCGCCGGCGCGGTAGCGCGCCCGCTGGTTACGATCCGCTTCTCTGCAATGGCTTCCATGTCCCGACTCCTGATGTGCCTGGGGATGCTCAGTTGCTCACTCGGTTGGCAACAGCGGCGACCGGCGGGCGGTCCTTGCGGTAGGCGTTCTTGACCGCGATCTTGCCGTCGCGGAAGGTGAAGACGTCGACCATGCGCGCCTCGATGCGGGTGCCGTCGGCCTTGGTGCCCGCGAAGGTCGATTCCGATACGCCGCGGTCGCCGCACACGAAGTGTTCGCCGTCGAGCCAGGCGGCATCGGGGAAGGTCTGCCACGCGAGCTCGAAGCCCGCGCGTACCGCGTCGCGACCGACGAAGCTCTTGCCGAACAGCTCCGGCCCGGCTACCGCGTGGAACACGCAGTCCGCGGCCATGAAGCTCATCAGGGCCTCGATGTCGTGACGGTTCCAGGCGTCGGCGAAGGCTTTCAGCGTGTCGGCGGTGGCTTCGCTGCGGATCGGGGTGGCGGTGAGGCTGCTCATGAAAGTCGGTCTCCGAAGATCTGATTTTTGGTTAATACGAAACGTCTTGTACCGTTTTTTGAAACTTGATTTACATTAGGACTGCACCGATACGCTGTCAAGAGATATTTCATATATCGGTACGTTTTTGTATATTTTTCGAAATCTAAACGTATTTTGGCTCACGCGATGCGACCGGCCATCGGCGACGACGGCGAGGCGGCAAAGCGGCGCGGCATGCGGCCCGCGAGGAAGGCCTCGCGCCCACCCTGCACCGCCAGGCGCATCGCCCGCGCCATGCGTACCGGCTCGCGCGCGTGGGCGATCGCGGTATTCATCAACACCCCGTCGCACCCCAGCTCCATCGCGATCGCCGCGTCGGACGCGGTGCCGACGCCGGCATCGACGATCACCGGCACCCGCGCCTGCTCGATGATCAGCGACAGGTTCCACGGGTTGAGGATGCCCATGCCCGAGCCGATCAGGCTCGCCAGCGGCATCACCGCGACACAGCCGATGTCCTCCAGAATGCGCGCCTGGATCGGGTCGTCGCTGCAATACACCATCACCTCGAAGCCGTCCCTCACCAGCGCCTCGGCCGCTTTCAGCGTCTCGGGCATGTTCGGGAACAGCGTCTTGTCGTCGCCGAGCACCTCGAGCTTGCACAGCGGGTGGCCGCCGAGCAGTTCGCGCGCGAGCTGCAGGGTGTACACGGCGTCCTTCGCGTTGAAGCAGCCGCCGGTGTTGGGCAGGATCGTGAAACGATCGGGCGGCACGGCGTCGAGCAGGCTCGGCTCGTTGGCGTGCTGGCCGATGTTCACGCGGCGGATCGTCACCGTGACGATCTCGGTGCCGCTCGCGTCGACCGCGGCGCGGGTCTCGTCGAAATCGCGATACTTGCCGGTGCCCACCAGCAGGCGCGACGCGTAGGTCCGCCCCGCGATCGTGAGTCCCGCGTCGGTCGCGGCAGGCCGGATTTCATCCGGGGTGTCGTTCAAGTTCATTCCGTTCGCTCCTCGTCTATTTGTTTTTAGCCGCCGCCGATCGCAACGACGACCTCGACGCGATCCTCCGGCTTCAGGATGCGGCCGGCCCATCCCGGCGACGGGATCACCTCGCGATTCACGGCGACCGCGACGCGCTTGCCCAGCAGGTCCAGGCTCGCGATGAGGTCGTGCAGCGTGCGGCCGGCGCGCAGCATATGCGCAGCGCCGTTCAGTTCTATCGTTACGCTTACCACGGTCAGTCCTCCGTCATTGCGCCGCGATCAGGCGCGCGGCGAAGACCACCGCCAGCATGTAGGCGGCGACGAACAGCGCCTCGCCCGACAGCAGCACGATCGGCTTCCAGCCCAGTTCGGCGAGCTTTTCGAGTGAAGTCTTCACGCCCAGCGCGGCGATCGAGATCACCAGGCACCAGCGCGACAGCGTCGAACTCGCCTCGACCAGCTCGTGCGACAGCAGGCCCAGGCTGTTGAGCGTCGCCAGCGCCGCAAAGGCGACGAGGAAGAGCGGCAGGATGGGCGTCTTCGTGCCGACACCGCCGTTGGCCTTGCGCCGCTCGCCGTGGAACACCAGCGCGAGCACCACGACCACCGGCATCAGCATCGCGACGCGGAACATCTTCGCGAGCGTCGCCGCGTCGCCGACCTCGGGCGAGATGATCAGTCCCGCACCGACAACCTGCGCCACGTCGTGGATCGAGCCGCCGAGGAACAGCCCCGCCTCGCTCACCGACAGCCCGGTGGCCTTCACGACCAGCGGGTACAGCACCATCGCGACGGTCGAGAAGATCGCCACGCCGATCGCGGTGAGCAGCGTGTAGCGCTCGGTTTCGCGCGTCGCGGGCAGGGTCGACGAGATCGCGAGCGTCGCCGAGATGCCGCAAATGCCGGTGCCGCCGCCCGACAGCAGACCCAGCAGGGGCGGCAGGCCGAGCACGCGGGCGAGCAGCAGGCCGAAGCTGATGGTTAGCAGCACCGCGCCGACCAGCGCGCCGACGCCGATCAGGCCCAGGTCGCTGACGTCGCTCGCGACGATGCGGGCCCCCAGCAGCGCGACGCCGAAGCGCACGAGCTTCTTCGCCGAAACCTCGATGCCCGGGATGCACTTGTCGCTGTCGGACAGGAAATGGAACGCGATGCCCAGCAGCAGCGCATAAAGAAATTGGGGTCCGCCGTAATGCTCGGACACGAAAGTCGCCGCGACCGCGATCACGGCGCACAGCATGAATCCCGGCATCAGCACGCGCACCTCGCTGAACATCACGGGCGGCGCAATTGTCGTTTGAGTGGTCATTGGATCGGGGTCCGGTGGGGATTCTGGATTCTGCTCGGGCACCTTGTTCCTCCCCCTTCAAGGGGGGCGGAGCAGGGGTTTCAGCGAGCACTGCTCGCTGCCTGCAGAGCGGTGAGGCAACGCCGAGACTACCGGTCAGGAGGGGGATGGGTTTCTGCGACGGTTACCTAACAGGGTGATGCAAAAACGCGCGACACGGTGTCAACCGGGGGGGCACGGATTGATTTTCATGACGACTTCCTCGCCGGAATTGGATTTTCAATTCGGCTCGAATTGCCCAAGCGGCCACCGGCGTGTGCCGTGGAGGCCCTTTTTGCTCCGCAGTTCACGCCTTCACCCCCGAATCACTCAATTTCGCGATTCTAAGCAGGTTGTACGCCGCGCCAGAGATGAAGGCCGCCATCTGGGTCTTCGCCTGCCCGATGAATCGACTCTTGCGCATTCCACCGACCGTTTTAAGCCAGCCGAAGATTTCCTCGACCCGTTTGCGCTTGCGTT
>NZ_FTMD01000026.1 GCF_900156155.1 Aromatoleum tolulyticum | reverse complement strand
CGGTTCTGTTCCATCCAGTAGGCGCCACCGTCCATGATGGTGTCGGAGCCGCCACCGGCGGCGAGCACGTAGGTGTCGGCACCGGCGCCACCGTCCAGCTTGTCGTTGCCCGCACCGCCGTCGAGCACGTCGTCGCCGCCGTTGCCCACCAGTTGGTCATCGCCTGCGCCGCCCAGCAGCACGTCCTGCCCTTCCGTGCCCCACAGCCAGTCGTTGCCCGACGTGCCCTGCTGCAGCTGCGTCTGCATCGCCGCCTGATCGATGGCGAACTGGTCCCACACCGTGCCGTCGCCGAACTGGATCTCCCGGATCGTGCCCGGAGCGAAATGCAGTTCCTCGTCGATACCCAGCAGCCGAATGGTGTACTGATTGGAATAGGGATCGCGATACAGCACCAGCTGGTTCGGATCGATCGACGGCGCGGTAACGATTCGGTTATTGAGGCTGTCGATAAAGATCAGGCTATCAAGCATATTAAATACTCGGAAATGGAGGGAACGCGATCTCTTGCCGGTCGGCACACGGCCGCAGCGAACGACTCCGCCTGCGCAAAAATGTCAGACAGGCGGCAACGGGAAAAATACAACAGCATGCCACGGCATGCTGTTGTATCCAAACTCATTTTCGATAGGCCGAGGACAATTGCACGAATTCGGGTAGGGCGGGAGCAACGCAGTGCGTCCCGCCAATCCGGCCACCGGAATCGACCGGACCGTCGCGTGGCGGGATACGCTGCGCTGCTCCCGCCCTACGGAATCTCTCGGGGCTCCCCCGCCAGCCAGCCCTGCTCCCGCATCCACGCCGCCACCCGTGCTGCACGCGTGGCATCACCGCCGAGTTCGGCGCGCAGCACCGCCTCGGCGCTCGTCTGCGACCCGCACGCGTGCAAGGCCCGCACCAGCGGCGCCAGCCTGACGCCATCGACATGCCAGATGCCGAGAGGCTGGTCGGGCGTGACGACCACGTCGTCCTCGACAATCCGGCCGTCGGACACGACCGGCCGGCGCGTCACCTGCAAGTCGTCGGGCGCGGTGCCCGGATGGATCGGCTGCGCATCGGGCCAGGCGCGCCGCGTGCGCCAGAACGGCTCGTCCGGCCAACGCGACTCCTGCGCATGGAAATCGCGGCCGATGCGCGCGAAATGGAAGAACAGGTTTTCGATCCGCTCCTGATGGAAACGCCGCGCCAGCGCTGCACGGTCGGGATCGTGCAGCAGGGTGCCGATCACGGCCGGGGCCTGCAAGGCCGAGGAAAGCGCCTGGAAGATCCCGTTACCGGACAAGGGATCGACCGCCATCGCCGCATCGCCGACGCGGAGCCAGTCGTGTCCGGCCACCTCTTCCTGCAGTACGGGCGTGCTCGTCCGCGCATGCGGCTCGCCGACCGGCTCGGCCCCCTCCAGGAAGGGACGCGCGGTTTCCAGCGTGTCGAACCGGGCACGGCAGAACGCACCGAGTTCCCGCTTCGGCGGCAGCGCCGCAGTCGCAACGTCCAGCGTCAGTTGAAGATAACGCCGACCGTCCGCCAGCGCGGCCATCCACACCCAGCCGTCGGCGCAGCTCTCCACCGCCGAACCGGCGGTCGCGGGCGGACCGACCCAGTACTGCAGCAGGGACACCGTCTCCGCACCGCGCACGCGCGCGCTCCCTTGCCCCGGTGCGGCACGACCCCGCGCCTCGACGATGAAATCCGCCGCAAAGGTCGTCCGCCTGCCGTCGTGATCGACCTCCACGTGATGCCCGTTCACGGCGGACGCGCACGACACGATCCGGCCGGTCACCACGCTTACCCCCACGCTGCGGGCGTCCTCGAGCGCGGCCCGGTCGAAGGCTTGGCGGTCGACAAGACTCTCCCAATTGGCACGCGAGTGCGTACCGTCCCACGTCACGCAGCGCTGCGATGGCGGAGCGAAGCACCGCACGGCCCGGGCGAAGCCAGCCTTGTGCAGGGCCCCGAGCACCCGTGCGGAGACCCCCTCCACCGCCGCAAAGCGGCGCGGCTCGCCAACCAGCAGCACCTCCTCCCCAGCACGCCTCAAGCCGATGGCAACCGCGACTCCGGCCGGGCCGGCGCCTAGCACGACGATCCGCTTAGTGCTCATCCTCGGGTTTCTCGGGCGGTTGTGGTCGATGAATGCCAAGCACGTCGGACCTCAAAAGAAGGACATCAAGGCTCCTGCGCGTGACGGTCCGATTCTCGTGGCGGTTGTCGGCAGGACGTTAGCCGATATCGGCAAAGCCTCTCCGACCTTTCCACCCTTGAGGCGTCCGCGACCCGGTGCGGCCCGGCAATGGCCGCACCGGCGATGGTGCGCAACTTGAACCGAACGACCGGCCCATCGCCCTCGCGCATCCCGGCCGAATCTCAACCGCCCGTGCTCGCGGGCGCGGCACGACCGCCGAGCGCCAACCCCTCATCTCGCTCCCACCCTCCACCGAGGGCGCGAACCAGGCCGACGGTCGCCTGGTACTGGGCGGAGCGCACCTGCAAGGCCTCCCGCCGATTGCGCAGCTCGCTGCGGCGGGCGTCGAGCAGTTCGAGCTGGCTGACGAGCCCGTTGCGATAGCGCACGTCCGAGAGGACGGTCGCGCGGCTCGCCGAGGTGACCGCGCGTGCCTGCGCCTCGCCCTGTTCGGCGAGGAGCCGCAGCGCGGACAACTGGTCTTCGACGTCCTTGAAGGCGACGAGCACCTGTTCGCGGTAACCGGCCAGCGCGGCATCCAGTTCCGCGTTGGCGTTGCGCACGCCCGCATCGCGCCGCCCACCGTCGAAGATCGGCAGCGAAAGCAATGCGCCGATACCCCACGAGCGCGCCGACCATTTGAAAAGCTCACCCAGCTCCGTGGAGGCGAAGCCCCCGGAACCGGTCAGCGCGATGTCCGGAAACCACGCCGCCTGCGCAACACCGACGCGCGCCTGGGCGGCGAGCATCGATTGCCGCGCGGCGTCGATGTCGGGCCGGCGCGTGAGCACCGTGGATGGGACGCCGGCCGGGATCACGGGCAGCGCGGTGTTCCAGTCGCCGGCGCCGAGCCCGAAGTCGGAGGCGGCGTCGCCGACCAGCACCGCGAGCGCGTGCTCGACTTCGGCGCGGC
The DNA here is from genome assembly GCF_900156155.1 of Aromatoleum tolulyticum. Taxonomy (GTDB): domain Bacteria; phylum Pseudomonadota; class Gammaproteobacteria; order Burkholderiales; family Rhodocyclaceae; genus Aromatoleum; species Aromatoleum tolulyticum. Next base: position 23,694 of record NZ_FTMD01000026.1, on the reverse strand, counting down.
GGCGGTCGAGCGCGAGCGCGTCCGACTCGGTCGCGGCGAGCTCGGTGCGCACGCGCGCGACGTCCAGTTCGGCGATGTCGCCGGCCTCGAAACGGCGTTCGGTGAGTGCCAGCGTGTCGCGATACGCGCCGACGGTCTCGCGCACCAGCGCGCGTTCGGCGTCGAGCGCCCGTAGCGCGAGATAGCTGCGCGCGACGTCCGCCTGCACGACGAGGCGCGCGTTGCGCAGCAGGGCCTCACGGCCGTCGGCATCGAGCGACGCAGCCTTGCTCGCCTGCGAGAGCCGCCCGAAGAGGTCGAGCTCCCACGAGAAGTTCGCGCCGGCACGCAGCAGCTTGCCGGCGCCACCGCCGGCCGGCGTGATCGCCCCGCCCTGCCGCGTGACGTCCGCGCCGACGCCGACCTGGGGCAAGCGTTGCGAATCGGTCGCCTGCAGCAGCGCGCGGGACTGCGCGAGGCGGGCCGCGGCGATCTGAATACTGTTGTTGCGCTCCAGTGCGCGCTCCACCAACCCGTCGAGGACGGGGTCGGAGAAGGCCTTCCACCACGCGCCGTCGGTCTGTGCCTGCACCGGCAAGGCCTGCGTCCAGCGCCCGTCGCCTTCCTTGAAGGCCACCGGCGCGCTCGGCAACGCGGCGGGATCGATCGCGGGCGCCGTCGCGCAGCCGGTCAGCACGAGGGCGGCGAGGAGCGGGGCGAGCGCGGTGCGCAGGGGATGATTCAGCAATGTCATGGTCAACTCCTTATTCGTGATGCGCACGCGGGGCGGCAAGGCCGGCCACCGTGGCAGCGCCGCCCGTCGCGGGCGAGCCGGCGAAGGCTTCGAGGTGCGGAATCTCGCCGTGCAGCTTCAGGGCGCGGTTGCCGGCGAGGCGGCGCAGCAGCACGTAGAACACCGGCGTCAGGAAGAGGCCGAAGGCCGTCACGCCGATCATCCCGGCGAACACCGCGACGCCCATCGCGCTGCGCATCTCGGCGCCGGCGCCGGTGGAGAGCACCAGCGGCAGCACGCCCATCACGAAGGCCAGCGAGGTCATCAGGATCGGGCGCAGCCGCAGCCGGCTCGCCTCGATCGCCGCCTGCACCGGCGTGCGGCCGGCGAACTCCAGCTCGCGGGCGAACTCGACGATCAGAATCGCGTTCTTCGCCGACAGCCCGACCAGCACGATCAGCCCGATCTGCGTGAAGACGTTGTTGTCGCCACCGGACAGCCACACCCCCGTCATCGCCGCGAGGATCCCCATCGGCACGATCAGGATGATCGCGAGGGGCAAAGTCAGGCTTTCGTACTGCGCGGCGAGCACGAGGAACACCAGCAGGATCGCGAGCGGGAACACCCACACCGCGGAATTGCCGGCGAGGATTTCCTGATAGGTCAGCTCCGTCCACTCGAAGCCGATGCCCGACGGCAGGGTCTCCGCCGCGATGCGCTCGACCGCCGCCTTGGCCTGTCCCGACGAGTAGCCCGCGGCCGGCCCGCCGCTGATGTCGGCCGACAGGAAGCCGTTGTAGCGCATCGCGCGTTCCGGCCCGAAGCTCGACTGGATGTTCATCAGCGACGACAGCGGCACCATCTCCCCGCCCGGCGCGCGCACCTTCAGCAGGCCGATGTCCTCCGCGCGGGCACGGAACGGCGCATCCGCCTGCACGCGCACCGAGTAGGTCCGGCCGAAGCGGTTGAAGTCATTCACGTACAGGCTGCCGAGGTAGATCTGCATCGTGTCGAACACGTCGGTCACCGGAATGCCGAGCTGACGCGCGCGGGTGCGGTCGATGTCGGCATAGAGCTGCGGCACGTTCACCTGGTAGCTGGAGAACAGCCCCGCGAGCTCGGGCGCCTTCGACGCCTTCGCGAGGAAGGCCTTGGTCGCAGCGTCCAGCGCCTCGTAGCCGAGCGACGCGCGGTCTTCGAGCTGCAGCTTGAAGCCGCCCGTCGTCCCGAGACCCTGCACGGGCGGCGGCGGGAACATCACGACGAACGCGTCCTCGATGCCGGCGAACTTCTTGTTCAGCTCCATCGCGATCGCGCCCGCGCTCAGCGCCTCGCCCTTGCGCTCGGCGAAGGGCTTCAGCGGCACGAACACGATCCCCGAGTTCGAGCTGTTGGTGAAGCCGTTGATCGACAGGCCGGGGAAGGCCACCGCGTGCTCGACGCCGGGCTGCTGCAGCGCGATGTCGCCCATGCGACGGATGACTTCTTCCGTGCGGTCGAGCGTCGCGCCATCGGGCAGCTGCGCGAAGCCGATCAGGTACTGCTTGTCCTGCGCCGGCACGAAGCCGTCGGGCACCGCCTTGAAGAGCCCGAACGTCAGGCCGACGAGCGCGAGATAGACGGCCATCATCACCGCCTTGCGGCCGATCGCGCCACGCACACCGCCGCCGTAGGCTTCCGCGCCGCGGCGAAAAGTCCGGTTGAAGGCGGCGAAGAAGCGCCCGAACACCTTGTCCATGCCGCGCGTCAGCGCATCCTTCGGCGCGTCGTGGCCCTTCAGCAGCAGCGCGGACAGCGCCGGCGACAGCGTCAGCGAGTTGATCGCCGAGATCACCGTCGACATCGCGATCGTCAGTGCGAACTGCTTGTAGAACTGGCCCGAGAGGCCGCTGATGAAGGCGAGCGGTACGAACACCGCGATCAGCACCAACGCGATCGCGATGATCGGACCAGAGACTTCCTTCATCGCCCGGTAGGTCGCTTCGCGTGGCGACAACCCCGCCTCGATGTTGCGCTCGACGTTCTCGACGACGACGATCGCGTCATCGACGACGATGCCGATCGCCAGCACCAGGCCGAACAGCGAGAGCGCGTTGATCGAGAAACCGAAGAGATGCATCACCGCGAAAGTGCCGACGATCGACACCGGCACGGCGAGCAGCGGAATGATCGACGCGCGCCAGGTCTGCAGGAACAGGATCACCACGAGCACGACCAGCGCGACCGCTTCGAGGAGCGTCTTCACGACCGCTTCGATCGACGCGCGCACGAACTGGGTCGTGTCGTAGACGATCTCGTACTCGACGCCCTCCGGCATGTGCTGCTTCAGTTCCTGCATCGTCTCGCGAACGCGGTCCGAGATCTCGATTGCATTCGAGCCCGGTGCCTGGAACACCGGAATCGCGACCGCGTCCTTGTTGTCGAGCAGCGAGCGCAGCGCGTAGTCGGCGGCGCCCAGTTCGATGCGGCCGAGATCGCGCAGGCGCGTCACCGCGCCGTCCTCGCCAGTGCGCACGATGATGTCGCCGAACTCCTCCTCGCTCTGCAGGCGGCCGCGGGCGTTCACCGACAGCTGCAGGTCCACGCCCGGCAGGCCCGGGGACGCGCCGATGACGCCGGCTGCGGCCTGAACGTTCTGCTCGCGGATCGCGCGCACGACGTCGCCTGCCGACAAGCCGCGCGCCGCGACTTTCTGCGGATCCAGCCAGATCCGCATCGAGTAGTCGCCCGAGCCGAAAAGCTGCACCTGGCCGACGCCGTCGACGCGTGCGAGCCGATCCTTGACGTTGAGCAGCGCGTAGTTGCGCAGGTAGGTCATGTCGTAGCGGCCGTTCGGCGACAGCAGATGCACGACCATCGTCAGGTCGGGCGAACTCTTGACGCTCGTGACGCCCAACCGGCGCACCTCCTCCGGCAGGCGCGGCTCGGCCTGCGAGACGCGGTTCTGCACGAGCTGCTGCGCCTTGTCGGGGTCGGTGCCGAGACGGAAGGTGACGGTCAGCGTCATCAGGCCGTCAGTCGTCGCCTGGCTGCCCATGTAGAGCATGCCTTCGACACCGTTGATCGCCTCCTCGAGCGGTGTAGCGACCGTCTCGGCGATCACCTTCGGGTTGGCGCCGGGGTATTGCGCGCGGACCACCACCGACGGCGGCACGACCTCGGGATACTCCGAGATCGGCAGCACGCGCAGCGCGAGCAGGCCCGCGACGAACATCAGTAACGACAGCACGCCGGCGAAGATCGGGCGGTCGATGAAGAAACGGGACAGGTTCATGATCGTGCTCTCGATTGCGGGCGAATCAGGACTGTGGCGAGGTGGCGGACTCGGCCGCCCGCGCTGCACTCTCATTGCCGACCTGAGTGCGGACCTGCATGCGGCCGTCCATCACCACCGCCTGCGGCGCGACGAGCGACCCCGGCCGCACGCGCTGCAGGCCATTGACGACGATGCGCTCGCCCGCCTGCAGGCCGGCGGTCACGATACGCAGGCCGTCCGCCGTTCCGCCGAGCGTGACTTCGCGGTACGCGGTCTTGTTGTCGGCATCGACGACCAGCACGAACTTGCGGCTCTGGTCGGTGCCGACCGCGCGCTCGTCGATGAGCACGGCCGAGGCCGCTTGCGGGCGCCCCATCCGCAGCTTCGCGAACTGGCCCGGCATCAGGCCGCCGTCCGCGTTGTCGAACACTGCCCGCACGCGCACCGTACCGCTGGCGGCGTCGACCTGATTGTCGACGAGTTGCAGGTGCCCCTCGAAGATCGTGTCCGCGCTCGTCGCCGTGGCCATCCGGACCGGGATGCTTTCGAGCCGCGCCGCCTTGCCGCTCGCCTCGCGCAGGGTTTGCAGTGCGCGCGCGACCACCTGCTCGTCCGCGTCGAAGCTCGCATAGATGGGGCTGACGGAAACCAGCGTGGTCAGCACCGGCGCGCCGGGACCGGCGGCGACGAGGTTGCCGACGGTGACTTCAAGCTTGCCGACGCGACCCGACACCGGTGCCCTCACCTGCGTGTAGCCGAGATTCAGGCGCGCCGACTGCAGCGCGGCCTGGGCGGCGCGCAGATCCGCGTCCGCCGCGCGACGCGCGTTCGCCCGTTCCTCGAACTCGCGCTCGGCGATCGCACGCTGCTCCCACAGGCGCTGGGCGCGCTCGTGCTCGCTGGTCGTGAAGGCGGCGCGCGCCTGGGCGGCGGCGACCTGGGCCGTGGCGCGATCCACTTCCGCCGCATAGGGCGCGGGGTCGATCGTGATCAGCAGATCCCCCGCCTTCACGAGTCCGCCTTCGCGGAAATGCACGGCCTGCACGGTGCCGGCGACGCGCGAGCGGATATCGACGCGCTCGACCGCTTCGAGGCGGCCGGAGAACTCATCCCAGGTCGCGACCTCGCGTTGCTCGACGGTCGCGACCGAAACCGGCACGGCCGGCGGAGCACCGGCGGGCGGATTCGCTTCGACCTGCGCCGACCGCAGGCCGAGGACGGCACCGGAAACCGCGGTGAGGGCTGTGACGGCAAGGCCGGCGGCCCACAGCCGGCGGCGCCTGGAATGGCTCTCTGGGGACATGGCAAACTCCTTGTTTACTTTGTTGATTTGTTCTGACCTGCGCTCGTGGCGTCGGCGAACGGGGGCATCTTGAAGTCCGTACTCAAGTACGGAGTCAACACCTTTTTTGGAGTGCGAATTGCTCGACGGAATCGACGACTTCCCTGCGGCCCGCCGTTGCGAGGAAGGCCGCGATGCGACGACCCACCTCCTCCACCCACGGCCTCTCCGCGCCCGCAGATTCCTGCAACGCGCACGGCCAACCGGTGGGCGCCGGCAGCACGAACCCGGATACCGGCACGCGGGCCTCATCCAGGCGCCGGGCATAGGCGAGCGTCTCGTCGCGCAGCGGATCGTCATCGGCCGTGATCAGCAGTGCCGACGGCAGACCCGCCAGGCGCATCGAGCGGCCGGGTGTCGCATAGGGGTGCTCGGCGGCGGACGGCTCGCGCAGGTAACTGCACCAACCGTGGGCGAGCGGGCAGCCGGCCGGCCCCTGCTCGCTGCGGCGAACCGACGCCGTACCGAGGCAAGGATCCAGCATCGGTGAAAGCAGGATCTGCCCGGCAAGCCGTGGCGCTTTACGGTCGCGCGCCATCAGCGCCGCGGCGGCGGCGAGATTGCCGCCCGCCTCCTCGCCGGCGACGAAGACGGGAGCCCCCTGCCCCGCGAGCCGGGAGCGCTTGCAATAGGCCCACTGCAACGCCGCGTAGGCCGCGTCGACCGCCGCCGGAAACGGATCGGCCGGCGCCAGCGGATAGGCGACGGACATCACGACGGCGCCCGCTTCGTGCAGCAAACCGGCCACCATCGCCCCGCTGTCGAGCGATCCGGAAACGAAGGCCCCGCCATGGAAGTGCAACACCAGCGCGGCCCCGGCGTGACGCTTCCCGTAGAGGCGCACGTTCAGTGGTCGCGGCAGACCGACGTCGAGGCTGCGGTCCTCGGTGACCGGAAGTCGGGTCGGACGTGCGAGGCGGGGTTGCGGAAAGCGGGACATTTTTCGTTGGAGACACGCAGTTAGCGCCGACAGCGCTGATGGCCTGAACGATAGTCATCGCTTGCTACTGAATAAATAGGCTATCCGTAGCTTCTTTATTTCCCTTGATGAATAATCGCACTGCAACAATCGACACGGACGGAAGCGAGGAGAGTCGAATGGACCAATTTCTGGCACTGCGCGTATTCGCGCGCGTCGTCGAGGCGGGCACCTTCACGAAGGCGGCCGACTCTCTCGGCATGCCGAAGCCAACGGTGACGAAATTGATCCAGAGCCTCGAAGCACACCTGCGGGTGAAGCTGCTCAACCGCACCACGCGGCGCGTCACGGTCACCGCCGACGGCGCGGCCTACTACGAGCGCACGGCGCGACTGCTGGCGGAACTGGAAGAAATCGACGCCAGCCTGTCGAACGCCCAGGCCTCGCCGAAGGGGCGCGTGCGCATCGACGTCCCCGCCGTGGTCGCCACCCGGATCATCATCCCCGCGCTGCACAGCTTCCACGCACGCTATCCGGATATCCAGATCGATCTCGGCGCCGGCGACCGCCTCGTGAATCTGATCGCCGACAACGTCGACTGCGTGGTCCGCGCCGGCAGCCTCATCGACGAATCGCTGGTTGCCCGACGCATTGCCTACATGGATCACATGACGTGTGCGGCACCGGCCTATCTCGCCGAGTACGGAATTCCGAGGCACCCATCGGAACTGGGCGGGACCCACCGCGTCGTCGGCTATTTCTCGGCGGGCACGGGCAGGATCTCGCCCTACGAATTCGAGCGCAAAGGCGAGCGCGTCGAGCTGCCGGGCCGCTACGCCGTTGCCGTCAACGACAGCAACGCCTACCTGTCTGCCGCACTTGCAGGCCTCGGGATCGTGCAGTTGCCCAGCTTCACGGTCAATCGGCAACTGGCGACCGGGGAGCTTGTCCCGGTTCTGGAAGACTGGACCACCCCGGGCTTCCCGGTCTACGTCGTCTATCCGCCGAACCGCCACCTGAGCGCGAAGATCCGCGTCTTCGTCGACTGGGTAGCGGAGCTTTTCGCGCCCTTCAATGCCGCGGGGCGGCGCTGACCTCCGCCAGCGCCGCCCCGCAGGAACAGGACTACATCAGGTTGCAGGCGAACCGCGCGTCAGCGACCTCGCAAGGGGCGACGCGCACGCCCGGCACGGGACTGCCCGCAGTCCGGCTCGTCGCACCGCCCCATCTGGACCGGGTGCGCGAAGCTGGCGCGCGTCTTCATGATGACGTTCCGCGCGTTGGCCTCGATATCCGCCCGCGGGTCGGCCTTGCCGAGACCCGCCGTTGTCCGCGCCGATGCTTGTATCGACAACTCCATGCCATCCTCCTTTGAAGTTGATGCATAGCGAAATGCTGGAATTCCGGCGCACTGTACCGGGGCGTGCGCGACGAATAAATGCGCAAAAAACCAGCACTTTGTTTCCACACATGAACAATCGCATCGCGAGCGCGACGGTTCCCGTCGTCGCCGGACCGGTGTTTCTCGCACCTTAACCATGACTATGACATGGCTATTGCAACCCGATCAACATATTCATGCGGCGCCGACGAAGCTGCGGCCGGTAGGCTTCTCCGTGACGTCGCGAGCCCCCTGCCCTCCGGGGGACTCGTGCCATCGGGGGCGCGCCCTACCGCTTATCCCGGCGTTCCCCGGCCCGGGGATTCGTCGGCGTCGCTGCCGGCATCGGCCGCCGTCGCCTTGCGCAGCGCGAGCTTCGGCACATTGACCGGGCGCCAGTAGCTTCCGCCGGCCGAAACGCAGCTCCACGCCCATCGTACCCAACCAGTCAGCGCGATCGCGAGCCACAGCGCCCAGCCCAGCATCATCAGGCGATAGGCGAATACCGGAATGCTGAAGAACTCCACGCTCGGCGTCGTGCCGTCGAGGCGGTCGAGATACCACCTCAGGCTGAACGCCGTCGAGTCGTTGCCGGTCACGAGCATTTCGGGATAGCCGAGCAGACCCTGGCGCAGCGCCGACAGCAGCGCGCTCGCGGCCAGCAGCGTGAACATCAGCAGCACCACCTGGAACAGGTTGAAGCGCCACGGCGACGGGGCGACGTAGTTGCGCCGGACCGCGAGCAACACGAACCAGCCGATGACGAAGAACACCGAGACAACGGACGACTGGACGAGCCCGACGCCGAGAAGAATCCAGGTCGCCATTCCCAGCGGACCCGGCACGACGCGCGACAGGACGGCCGCGATCGCGACCACCACGATGAGCACGCCCCACAGGAGCACCGCCGGACCGACCAAAGGCCCCTTGGTGAACAGCACCACGCGGTCCTGCGGCACGGCAAGGGTGATGGTCGCATTGACCGCCTGCGCGCCGAGGTCCAGTTGCGGGGAACGATAGTGGTTCGATGCCGCGGAAACGTCGCGCCAGTCGAGCTGCACCGAATGCCCGCCCGGCGTGATCGGCAGCGCCAGCCTGTTCTTCTCTGCCCGCAAGGGCTGCACCTGGCCGTCGATCCGTACCGACAGGAGTTCCGCCCCGTCGGGCAGGCCGATGACGTGATTGCCGCCGGCGCTGCTGCGCAGTCGCAGCGTGGCCGAGGCGTCAGAGGAACGCTGTCCGACGGTGGTGCCGATCTGGACCTCGTCGAACGTGAGCGTGTTGCCGTCCATGCCCGCCGGGCGCGATAGGGCCAGCTCGACCGCTTCACCGGGCCAGAGCAACCAGCGCGGCTGCCACGTGCCGCCATTGGTCCACGCGGCGGGAGCGAGGCCCGCCGACTCGACATGCCACGACGGTGTTGCCGACACGGTCCAGCGCTCGATCTGGCCGGGGTGAGTCGAAGTGAGCAGCCGCAGTTTGTCGGCGTGCTCGAGAACACTGGTAAAGGTGCGCGATGCGCCGGGTGCGAGATCGACGACTGCCTCGCCGTCCTCGACCTTGATGCCCGGATCGGTGACGGCCTCCCCTGCCAGCAGCGGAATCCGCACGCTCGTCTGCAGCGCGCTCGGGCCCTGCCGCCGCACGACGGTACGGACGGTCCAGGTCTGGTCGAACATCACATGGCGCTCGACTTCGGCAAAAGGCGGCAGATCGGCACCGCCCGAGAACTCCTTGTCCGCCTTCGCCTGCACTTCGCGCAGCCGGGAGAGCGTCAGGGTTTCCGTCGCGAGACCCCGCGCATCGATGCCGGACAGGCTCCAGCGCACGAGTTGCGCGCTCACCCGTCGCGGCGTCAGCGGCAGATGCACCGGCACGTCGTCCTGATGGGCCGGAATGACGATCTCGATGGCGGTGATGCCGGGGCGCACGCTCGCCCAGATCAGCCCCTTGTCGTCGCGCAGCAGCGCCGGCGGCTGCCCGCCCGCCAGCACCGACGAAGGCCGGATGTTCGCGCCGGGGCTCGGCAGCGGAACGACCGTGCGGGCCTGCGCATGAACTTCGAGCTTCAGCGTGATCGTGTTGCCCGCGGCTTCGATGCGCATGTCGGCGAGGTCCGCGCACACCGGCGCGCATGCAGGAGCGGGTTCGGGAGCGAGGAGCCGCGTGCGCAGTTCCCCGAGCAACTCTTCCGACGGGAAGGCGGATTGTGCGCGGGCGTCCGTTGGCGCGCTGCCCAGACCGACAGCCGCGGCGAAGCCCACAACGGCCGCGGAACTCAGCGCGCCGCGCAGCTTGCGCACCAGCGCCGCCCGGTCGAACTCCCAGCAGCGCCACAGCGCCAGGCCGAGCAGCAGCACCGAGAGCACGGACCACAGCGCGGAGGCGGCGGGGGACAGCAATGTCAGCGACAGCGTCTGTCCGCCGGCGATCGGCCCCTGCGACGCGAGCTGGATCGCAGTCCAGCGCCAGCTCGGGATCCCGGGGCCGGTCTGCACCTTCAGGCTCGGGTCAGGTTTGGAGGCCGCAGGCCGTGACAAACCTTCCCGTGCGTACGGGGCGATTACCGAGGCGGCTTCGTCGCGCAACTTGCGCTCCACGTAGCTTTCCGCTTCCTGCGCCACGGGCGGTGCCGCCGGTGCGGGACGCGGTGCGTACGCCGCTCTGCCCTTGCCGGCGGTCGCTTGCGAATAACTCATCCCGAGAGCCGGATACATGGCCTGCCGGATCTGCGCGACGGCGAACGGAACGAGCATGATGGCGATCAGGATCCCGCTGACGAGCGCCCCGCGTGTGGCCCAACCGCGCAACTTCGCGCTGGCCGGGACAGCGGCCGCGATTGCCCGGAACAGGACCAACGCCAGCCACAGGAATTTCGGCGCACCCGAGGTGTGCCAGGTCAGGACCAGCCCTGCGAGCAGGATCAGGGACGCGGCAGGGCCGACGACGCGGAAGGTCACGGCCGCGATCAGCAGGACGCCGAAGATGTCCCACAGCGTCCACGACATCAGCCACTCGCCCTGCACCGAATCCGCACCCGAGGCGTGAATCAGGCGCCACCCCGGCGGCAGATTGAGTTCGGCCGCCCAGCCGCTCAACGGCGCGGTCCAGCCGCTTGCGGGAATCTCGCGCGCGGACGAGTCGATACGGCTGTCGGCTTCGAGCGCGATCGACGCCTCGCGCAGTTCCACGCCGCGGCCGGCCTCGCTGCGGGTCACCGGCAGGTCGACGCCATTGACCGACACCCGCCCCAGCGCGAACTGCTCCGGCAGGTCGAGCCGCCAGCTGCGGCCGATCGTCCCGTTTATCCTGTCCTGCACCGAGTATCCGCCGCCGTCGAAGTCGAGCCACAGCGTGCGCCGGATCTCCAGGCGATCCGCCGCCCCGCCGGTGTCACCGCGCTGGACCTGATTGATCTTCAAGGTCGATCCCGGCTGAAGCACGAAGGTCGGCAGCCCCGCCCATTCGGCCGGCACGCCCACGGACTTCGGATCGACCGCGGGCGGCCCTTCCAGGTTCACGACGCGGACCTCGTTGCGCGGCGCGAAGGACCACACCTCCTGCTCGCTCGCGGCGTCGGGCAACTGCAACTCGTTCGCGGAACTCATCCGGCGCGACGTGACGTTCAGCACCCACGAACCGGCACGTGCCTGCACCTTCAGGCTGCCGTCGGCGTCGATGCGCGCCGGCAGCCCGCCGTCGACGGCCAGGGGAACGAACCCTTCCAGCACCGCATGCGGGACGCGGATCTCCCGCTGCCGGCCCGAGATCGAGAATTCGTAGCGAACCGTGGACACCATCGGCACGTCGTCCGAGAACTGCCGGAAGACGCGCATGGACAGGGAATCCACCGCCCCCTCCTTGTCCGGCGAGGTGCGCAGCCACAGCTGGCCGGATGCATCCGGCTGCCCCGCGAACCGTTCGCCGTCGATGGCGACGGAAACCTTCGCGACCTGCCGCGGCAGCTGCAGGTTCAGCGGCAGTTGCTGCCATTCGAAGCGCCCGGCGACCACGTGGTGCCCCGGGCCCACGCGCAGCGAAGGCCGCCCGTTCGCGGGCACGACCGCAACGGGCTCACCATCCAGGCGCACGTCCTGCGGCCAGGCCTCGACATCACCGGGCAGTTCCACCGTGCCGTCGGCGAAGGCGTCGACCGTCAGCGTGAAGCTGCCCTGTCGGGCCGAAAGCTGCATCTCGACGCCCGCCGGCCAGATGCATTGGGCGGGTGCAGCATCGCTCGCCGTACGCGGGCATTCCGGCGCCGGTGGATTGTGGCGCGCCCAGTCGACCCACGGGCGGAGCGGCGCAGGCACCTCCTCCGGGCTCATCCGGCCGGTCCCGGCCTGTGCGAGTGAGATGCAGGCAAGCAAACCTGCCATCAAGGCTACGATTCGGGAAGTCGTCATCGCTCGGGGTTCCGCTGACCCTGCCCGGGGCAAGCCCGTATGGCGGGCTGCACGGTTCGGGTTCATATGACAAAGAAAACCCGATGATGCCCGATAAATCATTCCGGGTACGAACTTCGTTGCCAGTATCGACACGCGATACCGAATGAGTCCCCACACGAAACTTGTTCTTGGTGAACGGCGTCGGTGCCGGGTGCATTGAAGCGTCACGCCGCGCCCGACACACGGAGGTCTTACGGCGGCGCGAGCGCCCTTTACGCCGCACCGGATTCATTCGGTGCCATGCTTCGTCTCCACCTCCACGCCCATCGCCTTCAGCATCGCGATGGGCAGCACACCCCCGGCACAGACGATCACGCCATCGTTGTCGAGCACGATGGATTCGTCCTTCCACTGCAGCGTGACGCGGTCCGCCTCGATCCTGGAAACCGTCGATTCGAGCAGCACGCGGAGCAATCCGGCGCCCTCGGCCGCCGCGAGGCGTTCACGGTTCTTCGGCTTGACCCGGCCGAAGGCGGCGCCGCGATAGGACAGCTGCACCGTCGTGCCCGGTTCGTTGGACAGTGCGACGGCGGCTTCGATGGCGCTGTCGCCGCCACCGACGACCAGTACCCGCCGCCCGCGATACTGTTCGGCGTCGGTGAGTCGGTAAGCCACCTTGGGCAGATCTTCCCCCGGCACGCCGAGCGTGCGCGGTGTGCCGCCGCGGCCGAGGGCGAGCAGGACGTTCGCCGCGCGGTATTCGGCGCGGTTGGTCCTGACCACGAATCCTGCGCCGTCCGGCTGCACGCCTTCGACCCGCTCGTTGAAATTGACCGGCATGCGGACGCGGTCGGCCACGCCCTGCCAGATGCCGAGCAGGGCTTCCTTGATGATCTCGCGTACCTTGATCCGCCCGCCGAGCGGCAGCGTCACGGGATAGGTCATCACCAGCTTGCCACGCGGGAAGCGGTGATTGACGGTGCCGCCGAGCGCGTTTTCCTGCTCCAGCGTGACGAAGCGCAGCTTCTTCTCCATCGCGCCGAGGGTCGCCGCGAGGCCCGCCGGGCCCGCACCGACGATCACGACGTCGAGCAGGCCGGCAGAGGCCGCGGGCCGTTTCGCGACCGCGTCGAGCGCCATGCGCCCCTGGTCGATAGCGTTGTGGATCAGGCCCAGTCCACCGAGTTCGCCCGCGATGAAGATCCCCGGCACGTTGGTTTCGAAATTGGGGGCCAGCTGTGGGATATCCATGCCGCGATTCTTCGTCCCGTAGACGAGCTTGATCGCCTCCACCGGGCAGGCCGGGGCACAGGTGCCGTGACCGATGCAGGCGGCGGGATCGACGAGGTGCGCCTTGCCGTTGACGAAGCCGATCGCCTCCTCCGGGCAGGCGCGCGCGCAGGCCCCACCCCCCATGCACACCGCCGGATCGACCACCGGATAACGGCTCGATGGCTCGGTGAGCCCCGCCTGCATGGCCTCCTCGATAACCGCGCGCGAGCGCGCTTCGCGCCCTTCGCGGATGGCGAAGTGATACAGGAGTGCAAGGACGAGCGGCAGGGTATAGAGCGTCCAGATCAGACCGTCATTCATGGTCGGCGTCGCGGGCTGGCGGAAGGATGGGAAGGGAGGGGCGATGCGGCTGCCGCGCAGGCGGGCACCCAGAAAGCTGCCTTGGGCGCATCCTCGCCACGGCTGCGCACGGGCGCATCGCCGCTTCCGCGGCAATACCGGTCGGTCGCCTCGCGCAGGATCTTGCGCCAGTCGTCGGGCTGGTGGCAGGTGTCGCATTTCTGCCCGAAGCTGGCGAAATGGATGTCATCGTCCTTGTGGCAGGCGTCGCAGCGGTCCTCCGCCTTGGCGCGGAAGGGGCCGTCGCGATGGCAGGCATCGCACTTCACCGTGCGGTGGCGGCCGGCACGGGGGAATCGCGTGTCGCGTTCGTGATCGAAGATGATCTCCCGCCAGCCCAGCTCGGCGTGGCAGGCCTCGCAGCGCCCGCCGTAGCGCCCCTTGTGTCCGCGTTCAATGTCGTCGCGCTGGTGGCACCCGACGCATTCCAGCGGCGGCGCCTCGCGCAACCCTGCGCTGCGGTGGCAGCTGTCGCACTTGACGATGCGGTGCCGGTCCTTGAGCGCAAAGCGCGTGTTGAGGTCATGATCGAAGCGGCCGCCCTTCCAGCCGTCCGGACTGTGGCAGCCGGCACACTTCTCGCCCAGCACCCCCTTGTGGGAATCGTCCTGCCGATGACACGCGACGCACTGCGTCGGCAGCTTTTCCGTGTAGAGCGGAGCACGATGGCACGCCCTGCATTCGATCGCGCGGTGCTTGCCGACGAGCACGTACGCGGTATCGCGGTCGTGGCGGAAGGTCGCCGCGGCCCAGCCCCGCTCGCTGTGGCAGTTCTCGCAGCGCGGGCCGTTGTGCTCCTTGTGGACGTCGTCCTTGCGGTGGCACGCGACGCACTCGCGCGCCGTGCCGGCGTAGCGCTCGTCGATGTGGCAATCGGCGCAGCGCGCCTGGGCGTGGCGTTGCAGCAACGGAAAACGCGTGCGCCCGTGATCGAAACGGGCGATCTTCCAGTTGTCCTCGACGTGGCAGTTCTCGCACTGCCTGCCCAGGCCTTCGCGATGCTTGTCGTTGCCACGATGGCAGGTGTAGCAGTCGGACGGCGCGTCGCGGTATTTCCTGCCCGCGCGGTGGCATCCGGCACAGGCCTTCGCGCGATGATCCCCGCGCAGCTTGAAGTCGGTCAGTGCGTGGTCGAACTTCTTCTCGTCGAGGATCACGACCTTCGCATCGCGTCCCTTGTGGTCGGTGTGGCAGCGGCGGCACTGCTCTTCGCGGATCCGTCCGTGGTAGCCGGTGCGAGCGCGTACGTCCGCCCCGACGTCGCGATGACAGGCGAGGCAGCGCGCCGGCTGCTCGCCGGGACTGAAGCGCACGTGGCATTCGCCGCATTCGTGCTCCACCTCGGCGTGCCCCTTGATGACCGCGCCCGGCATGATGACCGATTCGAGCGACTGGGCGTGCGTCGACGGTGCCATGGCGGCAAGCAACAAGGTCATTGCGACGACCAGGAGTCCCCTAGTACGCGTGCACGGCCACGACATGAACGACTGAGGACAGGACGAGCAGAAACAGGAAGGGGATGTGCACGACGTGCCACAGCGCGAACAGCCGTTCGTAGCCTGAAAACTGCGCCGTGCGCTGTGCCGCGACCAGCGCCGCGTTGACGGTGGCCATCAGCCGGTCGAGCTCCCGGCCATGCGTCGCGGCCCTGCGCCGCGCGACGCGAACGGCTGACCGGATGCGCCGGCTGGCGAGCAGCCGACGCGCGCCCAGCGTCAGAAAACGCGCTGCCCCATGCCGGCGTGTCGGGGGCGTCGCTGTCGCCGCCTCGATGTAGCGCCCCACCTCCGTCGTGACCGCCGGCAGGAGGTCGGCGTGCGCCTGCAGCGCGTCGACCTGCCGCTGCAGGGCCGCCTCGAACTCCGTCAGACTGGCGCGACAGCCGGACAAGCCGCGGTGCACCTTGCGATAGAAGAAGCGGCCGACGAGGCCGCTGCAGGTCACGAGCAGAGTGCTCGCCAGCGCGACACCGCCGTTGAACGAGCCGATGCGGAAGGTCGTGTGGAACAGCACCAGAAGCGGCCCGAGAAGCCCCGCCGCGATGTGGAACAGGAACCAGCCGCGCATCGTGCCGACCTGGCGCAGGCAGCGCAGCCGCTTGCGCAGCGCATACGGAAGCAGCATGAGCATCAGCACCCCACCGACCAGCCCGAGGTTGTAGCCGATCGGCGAGCCGGCACCGTAGGGTTCGTTGAAGGCGACATGCACCCCCGCCCCGGTGAGCACGGCCACCGTCGCGACGGCAACGGCCGTGCCCGGAAAGGTGCGCCGATCACCGCCGGAGAGGGACGACCGACCGGGGACCGGAATGGGTGCGGCGGTAAGCGTTGCGGACTCGTTCATGCGTCACATGTTCGTATGCGAATTGTTTGATGTCTTTCCGAATACTTGACATCGAAAAAATGTTTTGAGATATTGGAACACAAATGCGAATCATTCGCAATCGCAACAATGACAAAATCGAGCGCAAGCGCGCCAACTGACATAATTCAAAGGGGATTACCGAATGAAGCACACTCGCGGTCGCACATGGCTTGCAACCTGGTTCGCTTGCGGCACCCTGCTGCTTGCGCCACAAGCCGTCAGCGCGGCAACGATTACCGGATCGGCCCACGACTTCTCGTCGCTCAACTGGTCCGGCGGTCGCATCTGCGTCGCCTGCCATGCCCCGCACAAGTCCGACACGAGCATCGCCGACGCGCCGCTGTGGAACCACACGATGTCATCGGCCTCGTACCAGCTCTACAGCAGCGCCACCCTCAAGGCCACCATCTCGCAGCCGGGCGGCAACTCCAAGCTGTGCCTGTCGTGCCATGACGGCACCGTCGCGGTGGACAGCTTCGGCGGGACGACCGGCACGTCGATGATCTCGAGCAAGAGCAACATCGGCACCGACCTGAAGAAATCCCACCCCATCGGCTTCACCTACGACAGCGCATTGACCACCGCCAACGGCTCGCTGCACGACCCGGAAACGAAGACCGTCACGATCGGCACCGCGCCGCAGACCAAGACGGGAACGATCAAGGCGCTGATGCTTTACAACGGCAAGATGGAATGCGGCTCGTGCCACGACGTGCATAACACGTTCACCGTAGGCGGCACCGGCAGCGGTCTCGTCAAGGTCAGCCAGGACGGCAGCAAGCTGTGCCTGGACTGCCACAACAAGTAAGCAACGCACCCATCGTCCGCACCTCCCCTGCCGCTGAAGCACGCTTCGGCGGCGCGATCCCGTCGTGCCAATCGTGAAGCCACCTCGATGAAAACCGTTTCGTCATCCCTGCGCAGGCTGCTCCCCGCTGCTGGTGCTGCCGCCCTGATCGCCCTGTCGCTGTCCGCCTGCGTGTCGTCGCCGGGCCGGCCCGATACGCCCGGACGCGACGCCGCCGCGGCACCGACCTTCTATCCGCCGCTGCCCAATGCGCCGCGCATCCAGTACCTCACGACGCTGTCGGGCGAACGCGACCTGGCCGTCGCCAAGGGCCGTTTCGCCGAATACATCCTCGGCGAGGAGCGCGAAGCGCGGCAGCTGGTCCAGCCCTACGGCGTCGCGCTGACGGACGGGAAGCTCTATGTCGCCGACAGCCGGGCGCCCGGGCTGGCGGTGTTCGACCTGCGGCAGCGGCGCTTCACCCTTATGCAGGGCGTGGGCGGCGGGCGCATGAAGCAGCCGATCAACGTGCGCATCGACAGCGACGGCACCAAGTACGTCACCGACACGGGCCGTGAGCAGATTCTCGTGTACGACCGCGAGGACCGCTTCGTATCGGCCTTCGGCCGGCAGGGCGAATTCAAGCCCGTGGATGTTGCCATCGCCGGCGAGCGGTTGTACGTCAGCGACATCAAGCACCAACAGGTGCATGTGCTGGACAAGCGCTCAGGGCGCACGCTGTTCACCTTCGGCGAAGCGGGCTCGGAAACCGGCCAGTTGTTCCACCCGACGAACCTCGCAATCGGCCCCCAGGGCGACGTGTTCGTGGTCGAAACCGGCAACTACCGCGTGCAGCGCTTCACCGCCGACGGCAAGCCGGTGCGCAGCTACGGCGCCGTCGGCTCCGTGCCGGGCAGTTTCGCGCGCCCCAAGGGCATCGCGATCGACCGCGACGGCCGGCTCTACGTCGGCGACGCGGCGTTCGAGAACGTCCAGCTGTTCGACCCCGACGGCCGGCTGCTGATGGACTTCGGCCAGCCCGGCGAGGGCGGCGAGGCACTCAGCCTGCCCGCCGGGGTCACCGTCGCCTACGAGGGCATCGACGCATTCCGCCCCTTCGCCGCGCCCGGCTTCGACATCCAGTACGTCGTGCTGGTCGCCAGCCAGTTCGGGCCGAACAAGGTCGACGTCTTCGGCTTCGGGACGATGGCCGGCATGGCCTACCCTCCGGCCGCACAGGCGACCTCGGCCGGCAGCCGCTGACGGGAGCGCGGGGGATTGACGGATGTCGCGACGCGCCGGGCAGGCGTTTCCCGTCCCGGTGCAGACCGTCCTGCGGAGCCTCCTCATGATGCTCGCCGCAACCTGCGCTCCGCTGCGGGCCGAAGACGTCGCACTGTTCGCCTTCACCGGCATGGAAGGCCACGTGGCGACGCGTTATCTCGACGACCGCAGCGCCACCACCCAGGGCAGCGGGATCGCTCGGTCGCGGTCGGAGCAGGCCGAGTCGGGATGGCGGAATGAACTCTTCGTGATGACAAACAGCTACATCTACCATCCCAACTTCCTCACGCTGGACGTCGGCGGCGGCCCCATCCTGCAGTTCGGGGAGCTCGACGTGGACAACGACACCACGCGCTCGCGCGGCGCGCTCTACAACCTCGTCGGACGGGCGACCTTCCTGCGCGGCAAGCCCGTGAACGGCTCGCTGTTCTACGAGCACCTGAATCCGACGCTGTCGCTCGCGCCCGGCGAGGTCCTGCAGCAGGAGACCACGCGCTACGGGGCGGAACTGGTCTCCACGCCCGCCGCCGGTGCATGGCCGGCACGGCTGGAGTTCACGCGCTCGGAAGCAAACGGGCGCAGCGGCGAGCGCCTGATGAACGACCGCCAGGACCTCCTCAACCTGCGCATCGGCCGCGACTTCGGCGACAGCGGCTCAACCCAGCTGCAGTACCAGGGGAGCCGGCAGGACTCGGTGAGCGGCAGCACCGCCCTGCCGATCCAGGCTGCGGCATCGACAGCTCACAGCCTCAACGTCGACACGCGCCTGCACTTCGGGGCGAACGGCAAGCACGAACTGATCAACCTGCTGTCGATGAACCGGCGCCGCTACGTCATCGACGGCAACGCCGAACCCGAACAGGTGGACGCCAACGCGCTCCTCGACCTGCGCCTGAAGCATTCTCCCGAACTGGCCAGTTCGGGCTCCTGGCACTACAGTTTCAACGACAACGGCGACCGCGCCGCCTTCACCCATGCCTTCGCGTCGGCCCTCGACTGGTCGCCGGACAAGGACCTCGAACTGTCGCTCGACGCGCGGGCCGAGAACCACCGGGCCGGACCGTTCTCGATGTCCGACCGGGGCGTCGGCGCGTCCGTCGGCCATGTGCAGGCCCTGCCCCTCGGCAGCCTGCGCACCAGCTACCGCCTACGGCACGAGCGGCGCAGCCAGCGGGCGCAGGCACAGGACGCCCTCATGATCGGCGAGCGCGCCAGCCTCGCCGGCAGCACGGCGACGACGCTCGTCCTGCCGCATGTCGTCGCCGGCAGCGTCGTCGTCAGCAGCGCCACGCGCTCGCAGGTCTATCTCGAGAACATCGACTACGAACTGACGACGGTCGGCCGGACCACCCGCCTCCGGCGCCTGGCCGGCGGTGCCATCCTCGACGGCGAGGAGGTCCTGGTCGATTACGCCTACGATCTCGGCGGCACGTTCGCGCACGCGCAGACCGACCAGACGCTGAATGCCAACTGGGCGCTGACGCCCCAGTTCAGCATCTACCTGCGCGAGCACCGCTCGGCAGCCGAGGTGCTGACGGGCACGCCGAGCTTCCCCCTCGACGACAGCCGCAGCCGCCTGTTCGGCGCGCGTGCGGACTTCCCCCTGCATGCGGGCGTGGCGCTCACCGCCGGCGGCAGCGTGGAGCGCGAGAAGATCGAAGACCGGCTCAGTCCGCTGACGCGGGCATCGGCCGAGCTGTACGTGCAGACCGAGGAGCCGCCCTTCGATATCGGCAACTTTGGCGTATCGCTGCGCAGGATGACCATGGACTACGCGAATTCGCCCCAGGACATGGACTTGCGCGGATACGGCCTGCGCTTCACGACGCGGCGCTTCGGCGCGGATCTGTCGGCAGTGAGGAACTTCGAGTGCGACAGCGGCGGCCCGATGATGCGCTGCCGGTCCAACGACGCGATCAACGTCCAGTGGCGCGAACGCCGCCTGACGATGACGGCGCGGCTTGCGCGCGGGCGCGAGACGCAGGGCGACTTCGAACGCGCGCACACGCTGGTTCAATTCACGCTGCGCCGGGACCTGTGAACATGCGCCAGACCCTCGTTCTTGCCCTCGTCGGCCCACTGCTCGTCGCCCTCGCCGCCACTTTGAGCGGCTGCGGCGGCCAGCTTCGCGAAGCGCCGGAACCCTCGCCCCTGGTGTGGCCGGCGCCGCCCGACACGCCGCGCATCGCCCTCGTGCGCGCGTTCTCCCGGCCGGCCGAGCTCGGCATCGGCCGCGGCCTGGCCGAGCGACTGCAGGCGCTGCTGCTCGGCGACCGGGACACCCGCATGGTGCGGCCGATGGCGGTGGCAGTGGTGCGCGGCGTGATCTACGTCGCCGACCCCGGCGTCCAGGCCGTGCACCGTTTCGACCCGGCCGGCGACCGCTACGCGCTCGTGCGCGGCCCCGGCGGCACCCCGCTGCCCTCGCCGGTCGGTCTGGCCGAAGGCGCCGGCGGCGACGTGTACGTCACCGACTCGCGCCTCGGCGGCGTGTTCGTGATCCGCCCCGATGCGGACGCGGCAAGCCCCGTCGCGCTCGACACCGCGCCGCGCCAGCCCACCGGCATCGCCTTCGACCCCGACGGCCGGCGCCTGCTGGTCGTCGACACCGCCGCCCACCAGATCCTGGCCTACGGCCCCGACCTGCGGCTGATGGCGCGCATCGGCACCGGCGGCAACGGCCCCGGCGAGTTCAATCATCCGACCGCGCTGTGGCGCGATCCGAGTGGACGCCTGTACGTGACCGATCCGCTCAACTTCCGCATCCAGATCCTCGACGCGGACGGCACCTTCCTCGCCGCCATCGGCCGCGCGGGCGACAGCCCGGGAGATTCGCCGCGGCCCAAGGGCGTCGCCACCGACCGTGACGGTCACGTCTTCGTCGTCGACGCGCTGCTGCACAGCGTGCAGATCTTCGACGAGGCGGGCCGCTTCCTGCTCCCGGTCGGACAGCAGGGACAGGACCGCGGCGAATTCTGGCTGCCCGCCGGGGTTTTCGTAAGCGGTGACGGGCATATCTACGTCGCCGACTCGTACAACCGGCGCGTGCAGGTGCTGCGCTATCTCGGCGGGGCGACATGAGGCGTGTTTCGAGCCAGCAGGCGCTGCGCTTCGTCCTCCTCGGCGTTGCCGTCTTCCTCCTGCGCGGCGGCAGTCCCGCGTGCGCGGGGATCGTCGCGAGCAAGCACAACCTCTCGGTCAGCGGCCCGGGCAGCGTCAAGGCAGCAAGCGAGACGGCAATCTGCGTGTTCTGCCACATCTCGCATAACGCCACCCCCGACGCGCCGCTGTGGAACCGCCGCACGCCGACCGGCAGCTACACCCCCTATGCCAGCTCCACCGCCAAGGCAGCGGCCGGGCAGCCGGACGGCGCATCGCTCGTCTGCCTGTCGTGCCACGACGGCACCATCGCGCTCGGCGAGTTGCTGAGCCGTGACGCGACGACGTCGATGGCCGGCGGCACGACGACGATGCCGTCCGGCACGGGTAACCTCGGTACCGATCTGTCGGACGACCATCCGGTCTCGATCCGCTACGACAGCCAGCTCGCCAGCACGCGCGGCGAACTCGCCGACCCGGCCACCCTCACCGGCAAGGTCCGCCTCGATGCCGGCGGGCGGCTGCAATGCACGTCCTGCCACGATCCGCACGACGACAGCAACGGCAAGTTCCTCGTGATGCCCAACACCGCCTCGGCGCTGTGCGCGACCTGCCACCGCAAGAACTATTGGAGTTCCAGCAGCCACAAGCTCTCGTCGGCGACCTGGAACGGCGCGGGCAGCGATCCGTGGCCCCACACCACCGCCACCACGGTCGCCGCCAACGCCTGCGAGAACTGCCACCGTCCGCACCAGGCGGGCGGGCGGAAGTGGCTGCTCAACGACCTCAAGGAAGAGGACAACTGCCTCGACTGCCACAGCGGCAACGTCGCGCCGAAGAACGTCAAGGCGGAATTCAACAAGACCTCCATCCACCCGATGGCAATGACCACCGGCACCCACGACGCCGCCGAACCCACCGTCGTGCAGGCGCGCCACGTCGAATGCGTCGACTGCCACAATCCCCACGCCGCCAACACCACCGGCGGCACCCTGCCCGGCTCGCTCGCCGGCCTGCGCGGCGTGCCGATCGGCGGCGGCACGATCGAGCCGATCACGGCCGAGTACCAGCTGTGCTTCCGCTGCCACGCGGACAGCCCCGGCAAGCCGGCGCCGGACATCCCGCGCGCGATCGTGCAGACCAACACACGGCTGGAGTTCAACACCGCGAACCCGTCCTATCATCCGGTCGCCGGCCCCGGAAAGGGCGGCAGCGTGCCGAGCCTGATGGCCCCGTGGACCACCACGAGCGTCATCAAATGCAGCGACTGCCACAACAACAACGCCGGTCCGGGCGCTGGCGGCACCGGCCCGAACGGACCGCACGGCTCGAGCTACGCGCCCCTGCTCGAGCGCCAGTACCTCACCGCGGACTTCACGACCGAGAGTTCGAGCGCCTACGCGCTGTGCTACAAGTGCCACAGCCGCGACACCCTGTTCAATTCCGGCACCAGCGTGGCGAGCACCGTTCACCGCCTCCACGTGGTCGGCGAGCGCTCCCCCTGCAGCGCCTGCCACGACGCACACGGCATCTCCGCAACGCAGGGCAACGCCACGAACAACAGCCGCCTGATCAACTGGGACACGTCCATCGTCAAGCCCAACTCCTCCGGCCTGCGGAAGTGGGAACGGACGACGGCCGGCCACGGCCGCTGCTACATGACGTGCCACGGCGACAATCACAATCCGGAAAGCTATTGAGCGCGCCGAACCCACGGCGCCAGCCCGACCTCAAGCCATCCAAGGACCGAAGATGCCTCCATCCACCATTTCCGCCCTCGCCATCACCCTCGCCGGACTCCTGCTCGCGCCCACCGCGCACGCCGCAGTGAACTGTTCGAAGGCCGGGTTCGACGAGCTCAACCGCGACCGCGCCAATACCGCCTACTTCCTCGACGACACGGCGGAAAAAGCCTGCATCGACAAACCCTACGCGGCAGCGGGCAGCGTCAGGCAGGTGTATGGCAAGGATGAATTCGAGATCGTCGCGGAGGACGGCCTGGGCGTGACGGTGCTGCTCGGCTCCTCCCACGGCTGCGGAGACCTGCTGCTGCTGAAGAAGGGCCAACGGATCAGGGTCGCGGGAACGGTCACGCGAACCTATCGCAGCGCGGGGTCGATACGGATCAGGAACGCGGCTTGTCAGTGAAGCCCGGGACGCGCGCGAGAGGCTCGGCGGACAAGGTCGATAGCAGGGTGATGCAAAAACGCGCGACACGGTGTCAACCGGGGGGGCACGGATTGATTTTCATGACGACTTCCTCGCCGGAATTGGATTTTCAATTCGGCTCGAATTGCCCAAGCGGCCACCGGCGTGTGCCGTGGAGGCCCTTTTTGCTCCGCAGTTCACGCCTTCACCCCCGAATCACTCAATTTCGCGATTCTAAGCAGGTTGTACGCCGCGCCAGAGATGAAGGCCGCCATCTGGGTCTTCGCCTGCCCGATGAATCGACTCTTGCGCATTCCACCGACCGTTTTAAGCCAGCCGAAGATTTCCTCGACCCGTTTGCGCTTGCGTTGGCTGATTCGAT
>NZ_FTMD01000027.1 GCF_900156155.1 Aromatoleum tolulyticum | reverse complement strand
GTTAGGTGTGCGCACCAATTGTTGCACCGCAGCCAGGCGCGTTTAATTGAGTCCACGTTGAACACGAAACAATTGCCGCGGAGGCGTCATGTCAGATCAAAAGCCGAAGAAGAAGCCGGAGAAGAAGCCGGATATCACGTTCTTTCATCCGGACCTGCTCGAGGTACCCGCGGACGGCGCCGCGCCGTATCTGAAGGGTTATCGCTGCAAGGGGTGCGGCCAGCTGGATTTCCCCAAGCTGAGCCCGTGCCCGAGTTGCTGGGGCGAAGAGTTCGATGTCGTGCCGCTCAGTCGGCGCGGGAAGCTCTACAGCTTCAGCGACAATTTCATCGGCCAGGCGGGAATGAAAACGCCATATTCGTTCGGCTATATCGATCTGCCCGAGAACCTGCGGATCTTCGCGCAGCTGGAGGGCGAGCCCGGCAGCTTCCGCTGCGACGAGGAGGTCGAACTGACGGTGGGGCCGGTGCGCGACAACCGCGATGGCGTTCCGCTGATCAGCTACAAGTTCCGCAAGGCATAAATCTCGGTGGGTGACAGAAAATGAAACTGCAGCGCAAGGTCTATATCGCCGGGGTCGGCGAAACGAAATTCGGGCGGCACGAGGTCGATTTCGATGTGCTGGGCCGTGCCGCGGCATTCGAGGCGCTGAAGGCGTCGAATATCGATCGTCCGACGATGGTGCAGAGCGCATATGTCGGCAACGGCACCAACGGAATGGTGGTCGGCCAGACCGTGCTCAAGGATCTGGGCATGTGCGGACATCTTCCGATCATGACCGTGGAGAGCGCCTGCTCCGCGGGGGGCATGGCCGTGCATCTGGCGGTGCGGGACGTGGCGATGGGGCTCTCCGATGTCGCAATCGGCATCGGCTGCGAGAACCACACCCTGCACATGGCGCAGGGCACGGCCTTCGCGACGGCGATGTCGGATATCGAGACGGTGCACGGCGCGGTCATGACCGGCAAGTATGCAATGCGCGCACAGCGCTACATGTACGAGACCGGCGCCACGGCCGAGGACCTGGCGATGATCACGGTGAAGAACCGTCGTCACGCGACCAACAACCCGTATGCGTGGTTCAAGGGCGAGATCTCAGTCGAGGAGGTCGTCAATTCGCGCGTCGTCGCTTCCCCGCTGACGCTGCAGCAGTGCTGCGGCATCGCCGATGGGGCGGGAGCGGTCGTCGTGTGCTCGGAAGAGATGGTGAAGAAGCTCGGCATCAGGAAGCCGATCCTCGTGGCCGGCTCGGTCGTGCGTTCGGGGCCGTACCACAACCGGCCGCGCGATATCACGGGCGACGACATCACCGAGGAAACCGCGGCGCAGCTTTATGAAGAATCGGGCATCGGCCCCGAGGACGTGAATATCGTCGAACTGCACGACGCCTTCACGATCGCCGAGCTGCTGTATTACGAATGCCTGGGCCTGTGCCCGAAGGGCGAAGGGCTGAAGTTCCTGCGTGACGGCAACTCGACGCACGGCGGCAAGTGCGTTGTCAGTCCGCGCGGCGGGATGCTCTCGTACGGTCATCCGATCGGCGCTTCGGGGGCCGCGCAGATCGCTGCGAGCGTCAAACAGATGCGTAACCAGTGCCCCGGCTACCAGGTCGATCCGGTGCCGCGCGTGGCAATGACGCACGTGACGGGCGGCGGGCTTTCGGGCACGGAACACGCGGCTTGCACGATGCACATGCTGGTGAGCGACTGGTAACAGGGGGGATGGGGCGATGGAATCGAAAGGCAAGGAAAGGGTGGTGCTGATCGTCAATGCCGACGATGCGGTGGGCGAGGCGGTGGCGCTGCGGCTCGCCCAGCCCGGCGCGCAACTCGCGCTCGTCGGCGCGGACGCAGGCAGGCTCGACAGGCTCGCGTCGCGACTGGCCGAGAAGGGGGTGGCGGTGATTGCGCTGGTGACGGGCGCGGTGGACCCGGGAGAGATCCGGCACGCGGTCGCGCGGGTGATGGCGCGCTACGGTCGGATCGACATCCTGGTGCAAAACGAGAGCGTGCTGACCGCCAAGCCGTTGCAGGAGATTTCGGACGCAGACGTCGGCGCCGCGCTCGGCGCGGGCCTCGCAGGCCCCTTCCACTACCTGCGCGAAGTCGTTCCGGCGATGCGCGAGCGCGGCTTCGGACGCGTGGTGAATATCAGCGACATCCGTTATCTCGGCCTCGCGGCGAGCGCCAACGTCGCCGCTGCGCGTGCGGGCCTGTTCGGACTCACGCGGGCGCTCGCGCTCGAGTCGGCGCGCGATGGCGTTACGGTGAGCACGGTCGTCATGGGCGACCTCGACAACGACGCGACGCCCGCGGCCGAGCGGGAAAAGCTGGCCGCCGGCATTCCGGTGAAGCGGTTGGGCACGCCCGCCGACGTTGCCAACGCAGTCGGCTTTCTCGCGGCCGACAGTTCGAAGTACGTGACCGGGCAGACGCTGTTCGTCTGCGGCGGCAAGAGCGCGTACTTCTCGATGTCGATTTGATCACGGAGGCGGCAATGGGAATTCGCAACAGGGTCGCGCTGATCACGGGGTCGGCGAGCGGCATGGGCAGGCAGACGGCGCTGCGCTTCGCCGAGCAGGGCGCGGCCGTCGTCATCAACGACATCGACGCGGAGAAGGTGCGCACGACGGTCGATGAATTCAGCCGGATGGGACATCGCGTGCTCGGCGCCGTCGCCGACATCAGCGACAAGGCCGCGGTGGAGGCGATGGTGCAGCAGACGGTCGATGCCTTCGGCCGCATCGACATCCTCGTAAATAACGCGGGCATGGAGCGGGCCGGCGCGCTGCGCAAGCTCAGCGAGGCGGACTGGGATGTCACGATCAAGGTCAATCTGAAGGGCACCTTCCTGTGTTCGCAGGCGGTGCACGGCTACATGGTCGAGAACAAGCACGGGCGCATCGTCAACATCGCCTCCCGCGCATGGCTCGGCGGCGCCGGGCAGACACCGTACTCGTCGGCGAAGGCCGGTGTCGTCGGCATGACGCGGACGCTCGCGATCGAGCTCGGTCGCGCCGGGATCACCGTCAATTGCGTAGCGCCGGGCCTGATCCACACGCCGATGTGGGAGGAGCTGCCGGAGAAGGATCGGCAGTTCCTGTTGGCGCGCCAGCCGACCGGAAAGCTCGGCGATCCCGACGACATCGCCAACACGCTGCTCTTCCTCGCCGACGACGAGACGGGTTTCGTCACCGGCCAGGTGCTCTACGTGTGCGGCGGACGAAGCCTGTTCGCGGGCTGACGGCAGGCGCGCGCGACGCTCGGCGGGCAGGAGGAATGTGAGATGGGACAGGACTTTTCGCGATTCAGGGTGCTGGACTTGACCGGCGAACTCGGGCCGTACGCGGCCAAGATGTTCGCCGGGCTGGGTGCAGACGTGATCCACGTGGAGTCGCCTTCGGGCGACCCGCTGCGTCGCGTCGGCCCGTATTTCCGCAACGAACCCGGGCCGCAGGCGAGCTTGCCATACCTCTACTACAACGCGGGCAAGCGTGGCCTCGCGCTCGATCTCGAGAACGAGGCGGGACGCGCGGTCTTCGCCAGGCTGTGCAGTCGCGCCGACCTGCTCGTCGAAAGCTGCCGCCCGGGCTACCTGGACGGGCTCGGCCTGTCCTATGACGTGCTGAGCCGCGACAACGCCAGTCTGGTGCAGACTTCGGTCACCCCGTTCGGGCGCACCGGGCCGCTGGCGGCTTATCCCGGTTCGGATCTGACGTGCTCGGCGCTGAGCGGCTTTCTCTACCTCGCGGGCGTCGATGGCGACAAGCCGGTGCGCGCGCCGGACAACCAGGCGTACCGGATGGCCGAGGCGTATGCGGCCGTCGGCAGTGCGATCGCGCTGTTCAGCGCGCAGCGCACCGGGCGGGGCCAGGTGGTCGATGTGGCGTGCATCGAGGCCCAGGCCATGGCGCTCGAGAACGCGGCGCAGTTCTGGGACCTCGAGGGCAAGATCAGGCGCGGGCGCGGGCGCGAGGCGGGCAGCGCGACGCTGCATCCGTGCGCCGACGGCTACATCGCGCTGGTCGCGATCATGGGGCGCAACAAGGAGATGTGGACGCCCTTCGTCCGCTGGCTCGAGGCGGAGGGCGTCGAGGAATGGCAGCTTCTCGATGACGACAAGTGGATCGATTTCGCGTACCGATGCTCGGCCGAGGGCTACGCGACCTTCTGCCGCGTCTTCGAGCGCTATACCCGAAGCCGCAGCAAGGCCTACCTGTACGAGATCGGTCAGCGCTTCAACGTCGCGGTGACGCCGGTGAGCGACGGCGGGGATCTGCTCGCGAACCCGCAGCTCATGCACCGGGAATTCTGGAAGGCGCAGTTCAACGACACGCTCGGGGCGGAGATCACCTATCCGGGTGCGCCGTACGAGTTCGGTGAGCTGCAATGGCGGCTCGGCCGCAATGCCCCGCGCATCGGCGAGCACACGCGGGAAGTACTTGCCGAATGCGGTTATCCGGCGTCCGAAATCGACAATCTGCTGCGTGCGGGAGCGGTATATGCCGAACAGCATTGAACGTGCCCTGGAGGGTATCGTCGTGTGCGACTTCTCGTGGGTCGGCGCCGGGCCGATCGCCACGAGCGTGCTGGCGCAGTGCGGCGCGGACGTGATCAAGATCGAGAGCGTCAAACGCCCCGACACCTTGCGCCGCGGCGAGCCGTTCAAGGACGGCATCGGCACTGGCCTCGACCGCAGCGGCTACTTTGCCGCGCGCAACGCGAACAAGCGCGACATCGCGCTCGACATGAACAACCCGCTTGCGCGCGAGGTCGCGGTGCGGCTGATCGCGAAGAGCGACATCGTCATCAACAACTTCCGCGTCGGCCAGATGGAGAAGTGGCAGCTCGGCTGGGACGAGGTGCAGAAGATCAACCCGCGGGCGATCTACGTGACGATGAGCATGCAAGGCATCGACGGTCCGCATAGCCGCTACATGGGCTACGGCGTGAACCTCAATGCGCTGTGCGGCTTGACCGCGCGTGCCGGCTTCCCCGGCGAGTCGCCCTTCGGCACCGGCACGAACTATACGGACCACGTGATGGTGCCGACCCATACGCTATTCGGGATCATGGCGGCGCTGCTCGAGCGCGAGGTCACGGGGCGCGGCCAGACCGTCAGCCTGTCGCAGCTCGATTCGGCGATCTGCATGACGCCGAGCGCGCCGATGGCCTTCGCCGCCAACGGCGACACGCTCGGGCCGCTCGGCTACGGCGATCCGGAAGCGGTTCCGCACGGGGTCTATACGACGCTGGGCTACCGCAAATGGATCGCGATCGCGGTCTTCGACGACGCGCAGTGGGCTGCGCTGCGGCGCGCGATGGGCAATCCCCCGTGGGCCGAGGAGGAGCGTTTCGCGACTGCCGCGATGCGACGCCGGCACGAGGCCGAGTTGAACGAGCGCATCGAATGCTGGACCGCGACGCAGCACGGCGACTGGCTGATGGAGGCGCTGCTGAAGGCGGGAGTGCCGGCGGGCGAGGTGCGCGACGCGCGCGAGGCGATCGAAGACGAACACCTGCGGCGCCGCGGCTTCTGGGCCTATCTCGATCACCACGAGGTCGGCGTCACACTCTACAACCGCGCGCCGATCGTGTTCTCGCGCACGCCGCTCGAGATGAAGACCGCGGCCCCCGCGATCGGGCAGCACACCCGCGAGGTGCTGGGCGGCATGCTGGGCTATTCGCAGGACGAAATCGAGAATCTGGTCAGTCGGGAGGTGCTGGTGTGACCGCTGACGACCAGTGAAGTGGGCGACCGTCGGGCGATGGCACGGTGGCCGCGAATCCAGCCAGGAGGAGGACGAATCATGCACAAACAACAGCTGCGGCAAGCCAGGTCCGGTAATTCCGTGCCCGCCGGTCTCTCGCATTACGAGTGCCCCGAGTGCGGCATGACGGTGGCGGTGGGCGAATACCACCCCTATGCGGCCTGCCTGATGGTGGGCGGCTGTCACAACGGCGCGACGATCCGCGAAGCGCTGATGGCCGTGTTCGAGGACGGCATGCGCGTTGCCGCCGAGAAATGCCGCTGCAACGGCAGCGCGTCGATCGCCGACAAGATCGAGTCGCTGATGCGCTCGGACGCCGATTGAAGATCCCGGATCGGCGAACGGGCCCGATAACTACAGGACAAGAGACGAAAAATGGATTTTTCCTTATCCGAAGAACAGACGATGCTCAAGGAGGTGGCCCGGCGCTTCACCGCCAACGAGCTGATGCCGCTGGAAAAGGTCCTGCTGGAGCGGGAAATGCGGATGTGGACCGACGGGTACACGCTGCTGCCGGCCGCCGATCACGCCCGGCTGATGCACATCACCAAGGAGATGGGCTTCTGGGGCATCGAGGTCGATGAGAAGCTCGGCGGGCAGGGACTGGGCATGTTCGCCAAGACCCTGGTCGTCGAGGAAATGTCGAAGTCGCTGGTCGGCTTCTCGCATCACGGCTTCACGCTGCCGCCCGATGCGCCCAATCTTTATTACCTCAACGAATGCGGCACGCCGGCGCAGCGCGAGAAGTACCTGCGGCGCTACTGCCGGGGCGAGATCGACTCGGCGATGATGGCGACCGAACCTGGCGCGGGCTCGGACATCAGCGGCCTGACGACCACGGCCGTGCGCGAGAACGGCCAGTGGGTGATCAACGGATCGAAGATCTTCATCAGCAAGTGCGACAAGGACGAGCTGTTCTTCATCTGCATCGCCGTCACCGACAAGGAGGCCGCGACCAAGCGCCGCTTCACCGCGTTCATCCTCGACAAGGACACGCCGGGACTGCGCATCGGCGCCGAGATCCCGGTGATCGGCGCGATGCCGAGCTGGACCGTCTATCTCGACAACGTGCGGGTCGGCGACGAAGCCGTGCTGGGCGAGGTCGGCGATGCGTTCATCCCCTTGCAGAACCGCTTCGGCGTGCGGCGGATCGAACTTGCGGCGCACTGCACCGGCATGGCCGAGCGGCTGATCCAGATGATGATCGACCAGGCGAACCTGCGGAAGACTTTCGGCGAGCCGCTCGCCGAGCGGCAGACGGTGCAGAACTGGATCGCCGATTCGACCGTCGAGCTCGAGCAGGTGCGGTTGCAGCTCTATTTCACCGCGTGGAAATCGGACCAGGGGCACAAGGATCTGCGCATCGAGGCCTCGTCGCTGAAGATCGCCGCCACCGAAATGCTCACGCGCATCGCCGACCGCGCGATCCAGCTTCACGGCGGGCTGGGCCTGTCGCGCGAGCTGGGCGTCGAATACGTGGCGCGGATGGTGCGTATCTGGCGGATCGTCGAGGGCGCATCGGAAATCCATCGTATGTCGATCGCGAAGAAGCTGCTCGCCGACGGCCGCACCTACAGTCCGTTCATGGCCGCCTGAAGCGGATCGGAACACAAGAAGAAAGGAGAACAGCAATGCCGGTAATGCTGGAAGTAAGGAATCACGTCGCCTATGTCACCCTGAACCGTCCGGAAGCGATGAACTCGCTCGATCCGGAATCGATCGCGGATCTGACCGAAATCTGGACGCGCGTGCGCACCGACCCCGATATCCGCGTCGCGGTGCTGACCGGCGCGGGCGAGAAATCGTTCTGCACCGGGACGGACATGAAGAAGGCGCCGCCGCCGACCGAGTGCATGGCCGCGACCTACCTGCGCGACGGCCAGCCGGTCCTGCCGCAGATGAAGATGTGGAAGCCGATCATCGCCGCGATCAACGGCTATGCGGTGGGCGGGGGGCTCGAGATGGCGCTGGCGTGCGACCTGCGGATCGCCTCGTCGAACGCCAAGTTCGGCCTGACCGAAGTCAAGGTCGCGAGCCTCGCCGGCCTCAACGGCACGCAGGCGCTGCCGCGCGCGGTGCCCCAGGCGGTGGCGATGAAGATGCTGCTGACGGGCGAGATGATCTCGGCGGAGGAGGCGTTGCGCTACGGGCTCGTCAGCGACGTCGTCGAGCCATCGGGGCTCGCGGACCTGGCGCGATCGTACGCGGAGAAGATCGCCAGCGCGGCGCCGCTGAGCGTGCAGGCAACCAAGCAGGCCGCGGTGCTGGGCCTGGATATGCCGCTCGAGCACGGGATCCTGTACTCGCACCTGCTGTGGGGCGTGCTGCGCGATACCGAGGACCGCAAGGAAGGTTTCAAGGCCTTCGGCGAGCGGCGCGCGCCGGTGTTCCGCGGGGCCTGACAGCTACAGTCGGGATGGCGGGGCGGCCATGCGAGGGCCGCTCCGCAGGCAGGAGACATGCACGCCATGGCTCAAACCGTGGTGCAGCGTCGCCTGAGCGCAAAGGGGGCCGGCGTTGAAGCCCGCCGCCGTTGCGGTGCTAACGCGCCCACACCACCCGTCCGCCGATCAGGGTCATCGCGACGCGAGCCCGCGCCAGGTCGGTGGCTCCAGCCCAATCGCCTGCGCCTTCGATCAGCACGAGGTCGGCGCGCCGGCCGGCTGCGATCGTCCCGGTCGCGTCCTCATCGCCGCTCGCGGACGCGCCGCCCCAGGTGTAGAAGCGCAGCGCGTCTGCGAGCGCAATCGCCTCTTCGGCTGCAACCGCGCGACCCGCGCCGTCGCATCGTGTGACCGCCGCTTTCAGGCCTTCGAGCGGCGCACAGGCCACCAGCGGCGCATCGGAGCCGAACGCGAGCGGGATGCCGTGGCGCAGGAAGGAGCGGAACGGGAAGAGCGGGGGCTGCGCCGGGTCGGGCGGAGAGGCATGCAGCGCCGGCGCGGCCAGGGGCAGCAGCGCGGGCTGGGCGACGACGATCGCGCCGCTCGCGGCGACGCGGTCCAGCCATTCGCGCGGGCAGGCCGGGCAGTGCTCGAACCGCGGGGACAGCCGCGGTGCGAGTCCCAGATCGTTTAACCACGCTAACGCGTTCAGCGACCGGTCGAGCAGCGCGAGGTCCGGTACGTGGAAGGCGAGCTGGAAGCCGGCGAGGTGTGCTTCTAGCGCCGTGGCGTCGAGCAGTGCCTGTGGCGGGGCCGGATCGCCCGTGCTCTCGTCGAGCGCGATCTTCGCCGCGCCGATGCGCAGCGCTTCCGGCGCGCAGTCGCGATGAGCACTTCCCGTGTGCAGCCCCAGCTCGGCGAACGCTTCAATGCTGTCGGCGCCGACGCACAAGGATACGCGCGGTGTGACAAGGCCGCGCCGCTTGTAGTCGGCCATCGCGTGCCAATGTGCAGGCGTGTTCGACCAGCTCGTGTCCTGCAGGGAGGTGATCCCCGATTCGAGGAAGACGCGGTCGGCAGCACGCAATCCAGCCTCGACCTCGTCGGGCGCGAGCGGCGGCAGCGCGGCGGCGACCTGGGCGTGGTTGCCGGATACGATGCCGTTCACCCGCCCGTCCGCGGGATCGCGGTGGATTGCGCCGGCATCGGACGGGCTGGCCGATTCGTCGATGCCGCATAGCGCGAGTGCGCGGCTGTTGAGCACGCAATGTTGCCCGCTGCGCTCGACGACGATCACCGGATGGGCGGGCGACGCGAGGTCAAGCTCCCAGCGGTTCGGCAGCCGTCGCTCGGCAAGAGTCGCGGGGTCGCAGTTCGCCGCGCGCAGCCAGTTGCCGGGGCGCGTCTCGACCGCACGGGCGCGCAGGGCGTCGACGAGATCGGCGATACTCGCGACGCGCGGCGGCCCGCAATCGACATGGCGGGTTGTCATCGCAAAGGCGACCGGGTGGCAGTGCGCGTCGTTGAAGCCCGGAATCAGGGTTGCCCCCTGGCAGTCCACGACCTGCGTGTGCGGGCCTGCGAGGGACGCGCGCGCCGAGCGGTTTCCCACGTGCAGGATACGACCGTTGCGGATGGCGACGAGGTCCGCACCGTGAGTCGGCGCTCCGGGCGTGAAGGCAACGAGATTGCAAAGGATCAGGTCGGCATTCATTGCGCCTCGCCAACTGCGGCCTCGCGTCGTTTCGTCATCAGGTAGTACTTCAGCGCCTCACGCAGGCCGACGTGGAAGGGCGTGTGCTCGAACCCGAAAAGACGGTCGATCTTCGCGCCGCTGTAAAGAAGCGGCCCGTCGAGCGGGAAGGGCAGCGGGATGTTGCGGCGCGTGATTTCCCCGACCGGCAGCGGCAAGGTTTCGATAGGCTTGCCGACGATTCCGCCGAGCACCTCGACGATGCGAGAGTAGGTCACCGCCTCGCCCGAGGCGAGATTGAAGGTCTCCCCGACCACGCCGGGCTCTCCGATGCAGCGCCACAGGAGGCGCGCCATATCCACGACCCAGATGAAATTGAACGACGACCGCGTGGGGTCGGGTATCACGATGGGTTCGCGGTTACGCAGGCGGTCAAAAAAATACGTCTCGCGCGGTGCGTAGTTGTAATAGCCATAGATGATCGCCGGCCTCAGCACAGTAAGGCCGATCCCCAGTCGCTCGCATTCGCGCCGGGCCGCGTCTTCGGCGAGGCATTTCTCATAGCCGTAATCGGCGTATCCGCCCAGTTCCGGCTGCGGACCGTCGAGCAGGGGGGCGTTCTCGTCGAGCGGCCCGCCGCTTGGGTTCCGGTAGACGGTCGTCGTGCTGATCAGCAGATACTGGCGAACCCGACCGCGCAGATTCCCGATCAGCGTTTCAACGTGGGCGGGCGTGTAGGCGCAGAAATCGACAACCGCGTCCCATTCGCCACCGGGGATCGCATCCCGGACCTCCTCGGGGTGCTCGCGGTTGCCGACATGCTCGGTGACGCCTTCCATGCGCAGCGGAAAATTGCCGCGGTTGAAGACGTGCAGCTCGGCGCCGGGCATCTTCAGCGCTTCCTCGACGAATACCCGGCCGGAAAAATAACTGCCGCCGATCACCAGTACGCGTTTCGTCATGAAGGGTCTCCGTTGGCGCTCGCTCAGCCGACCAGCACGCTCAGGCGCCGCAAAGCGGGGTCGTGGATGCGCTCGTGGATCAGCGGACCGTGATCGACGAGAAAGCGGCTGTCTGAGCTGGTCAGCCCTTCGGCCTGCAGTTCGGCGATCGCTGCCGCGCACAGCGCGTCGATGTGCGCCCGCTTCTCGTCGGCATCGCCCGCAGACACCAGGGCCTTGACCTGCGCATGGACGACGCGGCCCAGCCGCGGCAGAGCGAGCAGGCCGCGATGCAGCCACTTGTAATACGGTGCATAGCGGCGGTTCAGCAGGTAGACGAGGGACATCAGATCATTGCAGAACTTCGTCTCCGCGTATCGCGCCGCGAACACCTCGCCACGTGCGAGTGCGCGGGCGAAGTTGTACTGCCCCGACTGGCCGATCGACATGCAGCGGGCACCTATCTTGGCGAGCCTGACATCGTCGGGATAGAACGAGAGCAGTCGGCGGCGGCGCCGCGAGAAGTCGTCGAGCGGGTCGTGGAAGACGCGGCCGGCGGTGCAGGCTGCCAGATCCTTTTCCGGAATGCGCAGCCAGTCGAAAAGCGTCTGCGGGCCATCGGGGTGGCGGACGTATTGCTTGTACCAAGCGCCGGTCTCGAGCACCCCGACCCGTCCGCTGCCCCATTCGGTCACCGCGCGCCCGAAGCCGGCGAACGACTTCGGCAGCCGCTCGTAGGCCCGCTGCAGCGCGGCGCCGATCGCGGCGTGGTCTGCGTCGGTGAGCCACAGGCAGAAGCCCGGACCCCAGTCGTGGTCGCGCGACTGCTCATCGTCGAACCCGAGGCAGTCGGAGCCGTCGCCTGCGAGTCCGACCGCGATGCGCTCGCGCCAGGCGGCGAATTCACCGTCGAGCAGGTCGCCGCCGTAACGCTCGAAATACCGCTCGGCGAGGGTCAGGCCGTTCATGGCGCAGCCGCGAAATCGATGACGCCGACGGTCTCGCTGCCCGTGAAGGCCTGCTGCGCGATCAGTGCGTCGAGCCGCCGGCCGACCCTGGCATCGACGTATTTTTCGCCACACTGCTGGCACAGTCCCGCCGGCACCTTCTTGATGACGTACAGGCGTCCTTCCAGGCGGTAGTCGAAATTGCCGACAGTCACCTGCTTGATGGCTCCGCCGCAAAAGTAGCAGGTCGTGATCGGATCGGACATTGCGGCTATCCCCTCGGAGCGATGCAAGGCGGTGTGCCACAAGGGCGGCGCCGGGACGTAGGCATGCGTGACGACAAGCCCGCCATCGGCCTGTGGTGCAGCGATCACGTGCACCGCTTTGCCGTCGTGGACGGCGCACAGCAGGTAGGCCGGGACTCGCTCAACGTGCCTGTGCTCCTCGATGATGCGGCCGGTGCGTAGCGCCGCTTCGATCTGCGCCACGTTGACGGATCCGGCCATCAGCGAGCGGATCACATGTTCTGACAGCACGTAGCGGGAGGCTTCGGCGCGTGCGGCGATCCACTCGGTTTCGCGGCCGGGGGCGGGAAGGGTCATGGCTTGGCCGAACACGGTTCCGACTACTGATAGACGCCGGTGAAAATTTCATTCTTGTCGGCGAACATTTTCGTGAACTTCGCACGTGCATCGGCGCGTACGCGTTCGGCTTGTTCATGATCCAGCCCGCGTCCCTGGATCCATTTTTCCAGATTGACGCCGCCGGGCAGCCATTTCTCCAGCGTCTCCCGTTCATACATCCATGCCTTGTCCTTGACGCCCAATGCGGCCAGGATTTCCCAAACCTCGTCCTTGGTTTCGTCGTGGCAATAGACACACATGACGCAGCGGTTGAGCTGGAATTCGGTGATCAGCTTGCGGTCGTATTTGACCGCGGGAATCTTCTTTTCCTCTACAAAGGGATCCAGCTTTCTCGCCAGTTCCTCGACTTCCTCGCGCAGGCCGAACACAAGCCATTTTCCCCAATGTTCCAGATATTGCTTGTTGGTCAGCGGTTCGCCGCGCAGGTTGATGTAGTTGTAACGGTACTCGACGTGATCCAGAGGAACGACGAAGATGAAATGCGATTCCGGCCGGTCGACGATCATGTGACGCCCCCTTTCAGCCTCCGGCAATGGCCGGAATCACGTTGACGACATCGCCTGCGTCGAGTCTGGTGTTCATGCCATCCAGATGTACGGCGTTTCGGCCATTGATGAAGAATACGAACTGGGGCGAGATGCCTCCGCTGTCGTTCGTCAGTGCCGCGGCGAAGCCGGGATTGTGCTGGTCGATCAAGCTGATCAACGTGGCGACCGTGGCATTCGCCGGCGTATCGATGGCAAGTTCGCTTTGTTTGATGCCCAATACGCCGAGCAGATTCAGCCTGACGTCGATGTTCATGCCGTCTCTCCGTATTTCAATACGCTCTCGGCGTGATCCAGGTCGCGATAGCCGTTCTTGCATACCAGTCGCTGCAGGGCCTCGAGCGCGAGATTGCGATTGGCGGCGACGGCTGCCTCGATATTCTCGAAATACAGCTGCAATGTATGATCGCCGTAGGTTTCCAGCTCGCAGCCCAGATAGATTCCGAAGTTCCGGCCGTCGCCGGTTTCATCCATGCTGCGGCAACATCGTCGATAAAGGGCGGGATAGCGACGTCCCAACTCTTCCTGCCAATTGCTTTCCATCGTGACGATGATGTCGATCAACGGGCTGTCTGATAGCGGTGGAATCAGGTCGTCCATGCGCGCGTATTTTTCCGCAAGCAGGTTGCGGCCGACCGCCTCGGCCTGTTCCAGATCGGCAAGATAGGAGGCGAGCATCGGTCCCGTCCACGTCTCGAACAGACTGGAACGGATCGTCTTGAAGTTGTCTGGAGCGCTCTGACAGGGGGCGTGCCGTGCGCTCCTGACGCGGACGAACATCTGCCATTCGGCTTCCAGCAC
Organism: Aromatoleum tolulyticum; assembly: GCF_900156155.1. GTDB lineage: Bacteria > Pseudomonadota > Gammaproteobacteria > Burkholderiales > Rhodocyclaceae > Aromatoleum > Aromatoleum tolulyticum. Next base: position 7,967 of record NZ_FTMD01000027.1, on the reverse strand, counting down.
GCGGTCGAGCAAGTACGAGTTCACGTCTGTGGCGTCCTCGATTCACGCATTTCACTGATGATCAACTCGCCAAACAACTTGGGCAGTTGCTCGGCCTTGTCGACAAACTTCACGAGACTGCCGTATTCGTCACGTAACGATTGCTTGGAGGACAGGCTGCAACTGATGCCCAGCGTGAGCAGGCTGATGCCGTTGCCCTTGCAATACTTGATGGCATCCGGCACGCCGCACCCCCAGTTCGAGGCGCCGTCGGTGATGTGGATCAGCAGCGTTTTTTTCCCCGGCGTGCGGGTATTCAACGCCGTGGCGATGATCGCCTCGCCGGAAGCCGTCCTTCCGTGCGGCAGCACCGTCAGCATGCGGCCACCACGATAGATTTCGGTGATGCGGCAGGCGTTCTTGACCTCGTTGTAGGCGAATAGCCGCGCGTTGCTCGTGTATTCCAGAATCGCGGCAAACAGCGTCTGGTAGATCATTTCCGCCTGGTCCCATTGCGTCGGGTCGGCCATCGACCCGGTCGCGTCCACGAGCAGCACGACATTCTTGCGCATGTCGAACTCATGGTTCTTTTGCTGGAACACGGCACCGGTGGTGTGGGCGCGGTAAAGCCGCCGACTATGAATCTTCCCCGAACTGAGGCCGCGGTTGAAAACGCTGCGGCGATCGGTGGCGTTCCGCACCACTTGCTCAAGCTTGTGCAAAAGGTGGCGATCGACGCGGTTGCGCGCCATCATGACGATGTCGTTACCCTCGACGCGGGCGACGTTTTCGAAATTTGCCACGTTCCCTTTGATCTGATCGGTGAAATCCCGGTTCTTCTGCGGCAGCGCCGCCTCGATCAGGTTGGCATAATTCACGATGGTGGCCTTGACTGCTGCTTGCTCTGCCTCTTCCTGGGCAAGGTCATCATCGTCGCCCATGTCGGGCATCATGAACCGATCGCTGCGGTCGCCCGGCCAGAACCGGATATGCCCGAGCACTTCGCGCCAGAGCTTTTCGTACAGATCGAGGCGGAAATCACAGCGATCGCTGACGCTCGAGAGCGCCGGGCAGTCGTGGCGCAGGGCCGGCACGATGCTGTTCATGGTCTGCATCGGCTTGCTGTAGTACTGGTCCAGGCTACCCCGCATCACCAGGCCACCCAGGGTGAGATCGCTGTGACCCTGCTTGTAGAGTTCCGGATCGCGGTGGGCTGCCAACCGCCACCACAGGTGCAGCATCTCGGAAAGGGTGGGCGGCTTGATCAGGCTCTTCAGCGTCTTGACGATACGCCAGTCACGCGCCACCTCGGCGTAGTGACCGAGCACGCTCTTGTTGGCCAGGCCGTCGACGTAGACGGACTCGCAGACGCTGAAGAACATGTCGAACTTGTATTCGTACTGCGTAGGCGGCTGGACGCGCAGCCTGAACATCTCCCGCAGACGCTCGGACCACTCGACGCGCTTGTACGCCTCTTGCACCATGATGCCGACCATCAGATCGGTCTTTCCCGCCGGCACCGGATACGTGCCCATGATCGGCGTTGGATCGAGGGCGAGCGCATTGTCGAGTTCCATTCCCGACCAGACGATTTCGCCGACGTTGCGCCCGATGAAGGTCGACAGTTTGCGAATCGCGACCAATAGCTTCACCAACTCGACCGATTCGATCGGCGACTTGTCGCGACGCCAGAAGTCCGAATAGCCTTCCTCGCCGGGAATGACGAAACGCTTGACGTCTCCCGTGCAGCTCATCAGCCGAAGTGTGGTGTCCCTGTTCTTGGCCATGGAAGACCTTAGGCGGCAATGTACTGAACGTATTCGGTCTTGCTCTTTTCCACCTTCCCCAGATTGACGTGCAGCGACAGCAAAACCGATTCAAGCGTCTTCTTGTCGGTTTGGAGACTCGTCACGATGGCCTCGCGCAGCGTTCCGCCGGCGGCGATCATCTCGCCGAGCATCAGGATCTTGCGTGTCGAAACGTCGACGCCGAGGTCGGCATTGGCGCGAATGCTGTTCGCCACCGTGATGATTTCCCTCGCCTGCTCGTTTGTCACGCCGGTCTTCTTTTCCAGCACCTCCATTTCGACTTCGTTCGGCAGAAAGTCCATGGTCGTGACATAGAAGCGGTCGCGCAGGGCCGGGTCGAGCAGCTCGGTGCCGACGAATTCGGCGCCTTCGTTGAGCGTCGCGAAGAAGACGACACCAGGCGCCACTTGCAGCAGGCCCAGTTCGTCCATCCATACCTGACGATCGTCGGAGAGGATGGAGAACAGCATGTTCAACGCCTTCGGATGCTCGGGGCGATTGATCTCTTCAAGATGGATGACACAGTTGGGCGTCTGGATGGCCTGAGGGAAGAGGAACTGCTTGTAGCGCGTCTCCCCGTTCTCCAGCGCGTATTCGCCAAACAATTGGCCCGGTTCGGACAGGATGCCGATCTGGAACGTCGCCAGAGGTAGCCTGTTGACGGCGGCGTATTGGCGCACCAGCGAGGATTTGCCGCAGCCCTGTTTTCCGACCACCAGGATATTGACGGGATGCTTTTTCGATATCTTGGCGAATTTGTCGAGAAAGCTTTGGTTTTCCGTACTTACATAGTAGTAGGGATCGACTTCCGGGACGAACAGGCCATTTGCGCTAAGGGAGGTTTTCATGATCTTTTGTTACCACCGTCGAGAGGTGAACCACCTCGGTTGGATTTTCAGACGTGGTCGCGGAAGCTCAGTTTGCCTTCCTCGTGCCTGGAGCAAGTCGTGTTCACGACGTCCCTGAGCCAGCGTTTCCAGACCCCACCCATGGCGTGACGGTTGGCGGTGCATTGCCCGCGCTGCGGATCGGTGGGATCGGGGGTTTGCCATTTGCAGATCCGGCACGGCTTTGCTGTCCCAGCCTCGGTGTGCGGCTGGTTCTGCAAGTTCTTTGCTGTTTCCATGTTGTCAGTCTCCATGTCTTTTGGTGTAACCAGGGGGGGCGCAATGCCACCCCCTCTTTAGCGGCTTTCTTAGATTTCGACGTTCAGGAACTCGAGATCGGACGCGCTGAAATCCTGTTCCTGACGGGCGATGATGGTGTTCTGCCCGTAGGTCGGGATGTCGACAAACCGGGCGCTGTAACCGGAAACACGAACGATGAGGTCATGGTGCTTCTCGGGTTCGCGCTGCGCGGCGCGCATTTCGTCTGTGCTGACGACATTGAACTGAACGTGGTCGATGTTCAGATCGTGCCAAGTCTTCATGTACGAGTTCCAGATTTCGAAACCATGCTTGGAGCGCATGATCGGCACCGACAAACGCTGGTTCAGCAAATTGCCCTTCTGGTTCTTCTGCACCTTGGACACCGAGCGCAGCACCGCCGTCGGCCCCTTTTTGTCGGTGCCCATGTAGGGAGAAATGCCACCGTCGTCCGCTGCCTCGCCGCCGAAGCGGCCGTCGGGCGTGGGACCCGTCCTCGAGCCGACTTCCATGTACAGGCCGACGGCCTGACCGGTCGGCATCACCGGACCACCCGAGTAGTTGGTGATCTTGCGCATTTCGCCGCCGATGATCTCCTCGTAGAAGCGGGTGATGATGGCGTCGGCGTAATCATCGTCGTTACCCCACTTCGGCGCCCGCTTGAAGTCGACGCGCATTTCCTCGAAGCCTTCCCAGTTTGCCTTCAGCGCCTGGCTGAGCTGGTCGAGGGTGTACTTCTTCTCATCGAACACCAGCTTCTTGATCGCCACCAGGGAGTTCGCGGCCACGATCGTCGTGATCGGGTTGTGCCAGCCGTTGGGCTGCTCGGAGAGGGCGTTGGCGTCCATGCCGAATTCCATGCAGCCGTCGTCGATCGCGGACACGAAGGGCATTTGCAGGAAGCGTTGCTCGAAGTAGCGCGACACGTCCTTGGTGCTGATGCACAGGTTGATCGCGTACTGATACTGCTTGCGGAAGGCCTCCCACACGTCCTCGAAGGTCTTCAACGACGCGAGCTGACCGGTCTTCGGGCCCAGTTGCATGTCGGCGTAGGACCAGTCGTAGCCGTCGTTAAGCGAAATTTCCAGCAACTTCGCCGGGAAGATCGAACCGCCACCCTCCGAACGGGTTTTTTGCGTCTTGCGGCGACCGTGGATGCCGGGCGACATGCACAGCACGTTGACCCAATTGTGGGCCTCCTCATCGGTCGCGCCGTTGCCGTTGAGACTGAACTTGGCATATTCCTTCATCTGTTCCGTGCCGATCTCGTCGTGCTTGATGGACGGATAGCCGAGACCGTCGCGGACGCACTCGAACACCCAGCGCAGCGTCTTGTCGCGGTTCTTCTTGGAATAGCGGAAGACGATGGAGGGTTCGGCCGTGCGGATGCGCTTGGCTGCTTCCAGGATGGCGTCGGTCATGTCGTTGCAGGCGTCCTCACCCTTGGCGTTGGTCCCGCCCACGGTCAGGATGAACAAGTCGTTCGAACCCGGGAAGATTTCGCGATAGGCGCGCGATTTGCCAGCGCCGTGCTCGGAAATCTTCAAGCGCTCCATCTCGACGAGTTCCACCGCGCCCATGTGGTCCATCGGCTGGAATTTCTTGTCGATGACGGACGCCTTGTAGTACGGCCACAGCAGGGTGTCTTCCTTCTGCGCGTAGCCGCTCGCGTAGCGCTCGATGGCGTGGCAGATCAGGAAGGTGAAGAACTTGGCCTGCATCGCGTCCTTGAGGCCCTTGCAGGGCTCGGCCGGAATGCGGTGGCAGATGTCGGCGATTTCGAGCAGTTCTGCCTGGCGCTTCGGATCCGTCTCGAAGTTTTCGGCGACGATCCTGGCCAGACGGGCATGACGGCGCGCCCAACTGATGACCGCCTTGCAGGCGATGACCATCGCCTTCCAGTTGTCGATCTTGGCGATGTTGTCGAGGCCCTTTGTGCCGTTCCACGGAAAAGTGGTCATGTCGGCCTGGGCTTCGGCGATGTGCTTCTCGGCGAGCTTGATGCGCGCAAGCAGCCCGTCCTCCAGGACGGTCTCGTAGGGCGGCACGATACTGTTGTAGCCGGAAGCGAAGGAGGGCGCCTCCATGCTGCTGACCTGGTACATGCGACCGAGGTCGGCCGGATCGAAGTACGGCTGGCACTTGCTTTGCAGGCTGTGCGGCTTCCAGTACGCGTTGATCGCCGCCGCTTCATCGGCCGGCTGCGGCGAGTAGTCGCTCATCAGGTAGTCCTGAACCGCCATGTGGGACAGTTCGGGATACAGCGGGAACATGTTGGGATCTTCGGCGTGGTAGCCGACGATGAATTCGTCTTCCTGAAGCACCAGGGTCGACTTGTTCAGAACGTTCGCCAGGCCGAGCGCACGACGGATGGCTTCCGGCTGACCCTCGCTGGCCTTGTGCGCCTCGGTCAGATAGCGCATGCGCTCGATCCCGGCCGTGACGTTCTTTTCGATGAACTCGCCGGCGGACGCATGCTTCCAGCGGCAACGTTCCTTCAGACGCTTGGTTCTGGCGGTCGAAGGCTTTTGCAGATGCTCGTGCAACTCGTCGGATGGAATCTTCGCTTCCGTCGGATCTTCCGGCGTGAAATTAAGCGTCTTCCCCTTGTACTCCAGGATCTTGGCGCTTGCGATGTCGTTCATGTCTGTCTCCTCAAGCTTTATGTTTATCGTTTCGTGTGAAAGGCTTCACATCGCGTGCTGTTCTCGAATATGGGCTTGGAGAGCCAGTACTTGCCTTTTTCATCCTCCTTTTCCCGCACGCAATCGGCCTTTCCGGCCTCGTAGTCATCGGCGTCCTTGGGAAGAGGAAAGAAGTTGGCGCACTGCCTACATGTGGTGGTTTCCATAGATGAGTCTCCTTTGGTTTATGTAATACACCTCGTAGCGGCATCGCGAGTCGTCTCGTCTCTGTCCGCCGTGATGCCAACCAGCCCGCCGATCGTCACGCTCTCGATGCCTGCGAGCTTCAAACCTTTGACCAGTGGCACTACCTTGTCGGGCGGGTTCTCTTCCACGCCCAAGTATTGGTATTCCTTTTCCCTGCCGAGGGAGCAATATTTCCCTTCGCCATAGGTGTGGTAATTGAGAATATCCACCCCCTCCAGCTGTTTGGCATGGCGACTCAAATAGCTGATGTAATCGGTGAAATCCTGGGGGGAATCGTTGAATCCTGGGATCACAGGGATATGGATGCGGACATTGGCCCCGGATCGAATGAGATGCTCGATGTTGTCGAGTATTGGCTGAAGTGGCCAGCCAACGACTTCTTCGTGTTTCTTCGGATTCAGCGATTTCAGGTCGACGATGAAGAGATCGACAAATTCCAGGAGCGGCTGAATGACTTCCCGGTTCTTGGGAAAACAGGAAGTCTCGATAGCGACGTGGACCTTGCGCTCCTTGATTCGACGCGCCAGTTCCAACGTGAAGACGGGATGAAAGAGAGGATCGCCACCGCTGATGGTGATCCCGCCACCGCTATTGCGATAGAAGAGGGAGTCGGACAGCACTTCGCGCAGGATTTCCTCGACGCTCATGCGTTGCCCGACGGTAGTGCGCGCGTCCGTCAGGCAAGCGGCGACGCAACGCATGCAGCGCTGACAGTCCGTGCGGTCGAGTTCGACGATCGTGCGGCCGTCCGCGTTGCGTACGAGGCGGGACGTTCCCGCGGGGCAGACTGCCACGCAGCGGCCGCAACCGACGCAGCGCGACGGGTAATAGTAGAACTCCTGTCGTACGTCCTGGGTTTCGGGGTTGTGGCACCACGGGCAACGTAGCGGGCAGCCCTTCAGGAAGATGGTCGTCCTGATCCCCGGCCCGTCCTGCAGGCTGAACCTCTGTATTTCGGTAACAAGAGGAATTTTCACGACAGTCTCTGCGGTTTGGTGGACTGCAAACAAAGTGACGTACGAAGATCACGCTACGCGGGATGCTGGTTCCGATGTACTCGTGTCCGGCGACCGTGGATTGAATTAGGCACCGCCCGTTGCACGTAAACAATTGGTGCGATCACCTAACGAAAGGGGGACTGCCCCTAATGCAGCCGCAAGGTTGCAGGCGCACAATCGGAGCAGGCTCGAGCTCAGGGATTGATATCTCTGCCGAACGTGGGATCGCCGGCCGATTGTGCTGGCGCCGGCTCGAATAGGCTGATGTCCGGGGGGCGGGGAGGAAGTGCGCATGAAGGATGACGCGTTCGACGTGGAATTGGGCGATGAGCAGGGCGAAGAAGCCTCGGTCGGCTACGAGGCGATCTTTCGCAATACACCCGTGGCGATCTGCCATTTGCGAAACCGCACGATCAAACGCTGTAACCGCCGATACGAGGAATTGTTCGGGTACGAGCCCGGCGAACTCGACAACCGGTCAGTCCGTGTGCATTACCCGAGCGACGACTCGTTTTCGACGATCGGCGAGAAATACGGTCACTTCTTCGAGCGCGATCACACCTACAAGGACGAGCGGCCGTTCGTGCGCAAGGATGGCTCGTTGATCTGGTGCATCGTTACCGGCACCTTGCTCGATGCTGCCGACCCGAAGCTCGGCAGCATCTGGGTGGTGCAGGACATCTCCGAGCACAAGCGGATCGAGGAGGAATTGAAGGCCGACGTCGAGAAGCTCGAATTCGTCGTGCAGCAGCGCACCGTGGAGCTCAGCCGGCACGTTGCGAGCCTCGAACAGGAAGTCGCGACGCGCCAGCGCGCCGAGGAGGCCGCGAACGAGAATCGCGAGAAATACCAGAAGCTCTTCCACATGCTGCCGATCGGCATTTCGATCACCGATCCGCACGGCGAGATCCTCGAGGCCAATTGCCAGTTCGCGGAGATGGTCGGCGTGCGGCGCGCCGCGCCCGAGAGCTGGCGGACACTGCCGCTGCGTTTCTTCCTGCACGACGGAACCGAGATCCCGAGGCACCGCCTGCCGTGGCAGCTCCGCGACTTCCAGAAGGATTCGATCAACAACATCGAAATCGGGATGCGCGACGGGAAGGGGCGCAAGCTGCGCTGGCTGAGCGTCAGCTCGTCGCTGATCGA
>NZ_FTMD01000028.1 GCF_900156155.1 Aromatoleum tolulyticum | reverse complement strand
CCGCCGAACTTCGACGACAGAATCGTCGTGATCGCTGCGGTCAGGGTCGTCTTGCCATGGTCAACGTGGCCGATCGTCCCAACGTTTACGTGCGGCTTCGTCCGCTCAAACTTGCCTTTAGCCATAGTGAGAATCCTCGCTTGAGTTCTGTTACTTAGTACGATTGCTGATCACCGCCTCCGCAACGCTCTTCGGCGCTTCGGAGTAGTGCTTGAATTCCATCGAGTACGTGGCGCGCCCCTGCGACAGCGAACGCAGCTGCGTCGCATAGCCGAACATTTCGGCCAGCGGAACCTCAGCCTTCACTTCCTTCATGCCGCCGGGCAGGTCATCCATACCCTGGACGATGCCGCGACGCCCGGACAGGTCACCCATGACGTTGCCCATGTAGTCCTCGGGCGTCTCGACGACAACCGCCATCATCGGCTCGAGCAGAACCGGACTGGCCTTGCGCATCGCGTCCTTGAACGCCATCGAGGCCGCCATCTTGAACGCGTTCTCATTCGAGTCGACGTCATGGTAGGAACCGTCGAACAGCGTGACCTTCACATCGACTACCGGGAAGCCCGCGAGCACACCGTTGGGCAGGGTCTCCTGCAGACCCTTGTCGACCGCGGGAATGTACTCGCGCGGCACCGTGCCGCCCTTGATGGCATCGACGAATTCATAGCCCTTGCCGGCTTCGTTCGGCTCGAGCTTGATCCAAACGTGACCGAACTGGCCGCGCCCGCCCGACTGCTTGACGAACTTGCCTTCCTGCTCGACCGCCTTGCGGATCGCCTCACGATAGGCGACCTGCGGCGCACCGACGTTCGCCTCGACGTTGAATTCGCGCTTCATGCGGTCAACGATGATCTCGAGGTGCAATTCGCCCATACCCGAGATGATCGTCTGGCCCGACTCCTCGTCGGTGCGCACACGGAAGGACGGATCCTCCGCGGCCAGACGACTCAGAGCGATGCCCATCTTTTCCTGGTCGCTCTTGGTCTTCGGCTCGACCGCGACGTGAATCACGGGATCCGGGAAGACCATGCGCTCGAGGATGATCGGCGCGCTCGGGTCACACAGCGTCTCGCCCGTCGTCACTTCCTTGAGGCCGACGCACGCGGCGATATCGCCAGCGAGAACTTCCTTGATCTCGTGACGCTCATTGGCGTGCATCTGCAGAATACGGCCGATGCGCTCCTTCTTGCCCTTGATCGAGTTCAGCACCGTCTCGCCGGACTGCAGGACGCCGGAATACACGCGCACGAAGGTCAGCTGACCGACGAACGGGTCAGTCATGAGCTTGAATGCGAGTGCAGAGAATTTCTCGGCGTCGTCGGCCTTGCGCGATGCAGGCTGCTCGTTGTCATCCACGCCGGCGACCGGCGGAATATCGACCGGCGACGGCAGCAGCTCAATGACAGCATCGAGCATGCGCTGCACACCCTTGTTCTTGAACGCAGTGCCGCACAGCATCGGCTGGATTTCGCAGGCGATGGTGCGCTGACGCAGACCCGCGTTGATCTTCTCGGCCGACAGGTCGCCGTTCTCGAGGTACTCGTTCATGAGCTCCTCGCTAGCCTCGGCAGCTGCCTCGACCATTTTCTCGCGCCACTCCTGCGCATCCGCCTCGAGTTCCGCGGGGATGTCGCGGTACTCGAACTTCATGCCCTGGCTGGCCTCATCCCAGTAGATCGCCTTCATGCGAACGAGATCGACGACGCCGACGAACCCGTCTTCGGCCCCGATCGGGATCACGATGGGCACCGGATTCGCCTTCAGGCGGGTACGCATCTGTTCGTAAACCTTGAAGAAGTTGGCACCCTGACGGTCCATCTTGTTCACGAAGGCGAGACGCGGCACCTTGTACTTGGTTGCCTGGCGCCACACGGTTTCCGACTGCGGCTGAACGCCGCCGACCGCGCAGTACACCATGCACGCACCGTCGAGGACGCGCATCGAGCGCTCGACCTCGATCGTGAAGTCCACGTGCCCCGGGGTGTCGATGATGTTGAAGCGATGCTCGGGGAACGACAGGTCCATGCCCTTCCAGAAGCAGGTCGTCGCAGCCGAGGTAATGGTGATACCCCGCTCCTGCTCCTGCTCCATCCAGTCCATGGTCGCAGCGCCATCATGAACTTCACCGATCTTGTGGTTCACACCGGTGTAGAAAAGAATGCGCTCGGTCGTCGTTGTCTTGCCGGCGTCGATGTGAGCGGAGATACCGATATTGCGGTAGCGCTCAATGGGAGTCTTGCGAGCCACGGTTTACCCTGCCTTCCAGAATTCGCGCGAGGCGCGAAAGTCCAAGTGTCTTGTTACAAAACAATCGAGCCCTTGCCAGGGCCCGATTAACCGCTGTCCGAAACTGCTTAGAAGCGGTAGTGCGAGAACGCCTTGTTCGCTTCGGCCATGCGGTGCACTTCTTCGCGCTTCTTCATCGCGGCACCGCGGCCTTCGGCGGCCTCGAGCAACTCACCGGCGAGGCGCTGGGCCATCGACTTCTCGGCGCGCTTGCGGGCAGCTTCACGCAGCCAGCGCATCGACAGCGCCATGCGGCGCGACGGACGCACTTCGACCGGAACCTGGTAGTTGGCACCACCAACGCGACGGCTCTTGACCTCGACCACCGGCTTGACATTCGCCACCGCGGACGAGAAGACCTCCAGAGGGTCTTTCCCGGCCTTGCCGGAGATGTGCTCGAAAGCACCATAGACGATGCGCTCGGCAACCGACTTCTTGCCGGACTGCATGATCACATTGATGAACTTGGAAACGTCCTGCGAACCGAACTTCGGATCCGGCAGAATTTCACGCTTGGGTACTTCGCGACGACGGGGCATGACAACCTCTAGCTATTTCTGAATGCCGACAATTAGGATTTCTTCGGACGCTTGGCGCCGTACTTCGAGCGCGACTGCTTACGATCCTTGACGCCCTGCAGGTCGAGCGAACCGCGCACGATGTGGTAGCGCACACCCGGCAAGTCCTTCACACGACCACCACGAATCAGGACCACCGAGTGCTCCTGGAGGTTGTGACCCTCGCCACCGATGTACGAGATCACTTCAAAGCCGTTCGTCAGGCGAACCTTCGCAACTTTACGCAGCGCGGAGTTCGGCTTCTTCGGCGTAGTGGTGTAAACGCGAGTGCAAACGCCGCGCTTCTGCGGGCAAGCATCGAGCGCCGGCACTTTGCTCTTGACGACTGCAAGTTGCCGGGGCTTGCGGACGAGCTGATTAATTGTTGGCATAGCTTGAGAATTTTCCATTATACCGGGACAGCCCTAAAGGCCGCCCCGGGCGGTTGATTCCGGCAGAGACTGACTACGATTGGTCAGTCCACAAAAAGAGGCCGGATGTTATCCCGACAAGCCGGCAAAAGTCAACCGGCCTGTACATCTTGCGAGACGCCGTCGGGCACTTCCGACGGTTGTTCCTGCATCGCCGCCCATGCATGCTCGGCTGCGAGATCCTCGCCCGCCGACTGCGCACGGCGGTTGCGGTGGTACGCCATGCCGGTACCGGCTGGAATAAGCCGGCCGACAATGACGTTTTCCTTGAGCCCGCGCAGTTCGTCGCGCTTGCCCATGATGGCGGCTTCGGTCAGCACGCGCGTCGTTTCCTGGAAAGACGCAGCCGAGATGAACGAATCGGTAGACAGCGATGCCTTCGTGATACCCAGCAGCACGTTCTGATACTGGCCCGGCAGCTTGCCTTCGCTCTCGATACGGTCGTTCTCGTCGAGGACTTCGGAACGTTCGACCTGTTCCTCGCGAATGACCTTGGTGTCGCCGGCATCCGTGATGACCACGCGGCGCAGCATCTGGCGAACGATCACTTCGATGTGCTTGTCGTTGATCTTCACACCCTGCAGACGGTACACGTCCTGCACTTCGTCGATGATGTAGCGGGCCAGCGCCTCGATACCCTGCAGACGCAGGATGTCATGCGGGTCAGCCGGACCGTCGACGATCAACTCGCCCTTGTTGACCACCTGTCCGTCATGCACCATCACGTGCTTGTCCTTCGGGATCAGGAACTCGTGCGCCGTACCATCGGCCTCGGTGATGACAAGACGCTGCTTGCCCTTGGTGTCCTTGCCGAACGAAACGGTGCCGGTGTACTCGGCGAGCACGCCGGCATCCTTCGGCGGCCGGGCTTCGAAGAGCTCCGCGACGCGTGGCAGACCGCCGGTAATGTCGCGAGTCTTCGCCGATTCCTGCGGAATCCGCGCGAGGATGTCGCCGACGCCGATGACCTGCCCGTCCTTCACAGTGATCAGCGAGCCGACCTGGAAGGTGATCGCCACCGAGTGATCGGTACCGGCGATCTTCACCTCCTCGCCGTTCTCGTCGAGCAGCTTCACCTGCGGGCGCACGCCCTTCGAGGACGCACCGGACGAGCGACGTTTCCCGTCGATGACGACGAGGGTCGACAGGCCGGTCACTTCGTCGATCTGCTTCGCGACGGTGACACCTTCCTCGACGTTCTCGAACTTCACGGTACCGGAGTACTCCGTGACGATCGGACGGGTGTGCGGATCCCACGTCGCAAGCATGACGCCTGCCTTGATGCCGGCACCGTCGTCGACCAGCAGCGTCGCACCGTACGGCAGCTTGTGGCGCTCGCGCTCGCGGCCCATGTCGTCGGCGACGACGATCTCGGCCGAACGCGCGATGATGACTTTCTCACCCTTCGCGTTCGAGACATAACGCATGTTGCCGGCGAAGCGGATGGTACCGGCCGACTTCGACTCGACGCCGCTCGCAGCGGCCGCCCGGGATGCGGCACCACCGACGTGGAAAGTACGCATCGTGAGCTGGGTACCCGGCTCGCCGATCGACTGCGCGGCGATGACGCCGACGGCTTCGCCGACATTGACCAGGTTGCCGCGACCGAGATCGCGCCCGTAGCATTTGCCGCACAGGCCGTAGCGCGTTGCGCAGGTCAGGGCGGTGCGGACCTTCACTTCATCGATACCGAGTCTTTCGATCAGATCGACGGCATTTTCGTCGAGCAGCGTACCGGCCTCGATCACCGTCTCCTGAGAATCCGGATTGACGACGTCTTCGGCGCAGACACGGCCGAGGATCCGCTCGCGCAGCGCCTCGATGACCTCACCGCCCTCGATGAGCGCTTTCATCACGAAACCATCACGCGTGCCGCAGTCGTCCTCGGTCACGACCAGATCCTGCGTCACGTCAACCAGACGGCGGGTCAGGTAACCGGAGTTCGCGGTCTTCAGCGCGGTATCGGCCAGACCCTTACGGGCACCGTGCGTCGAGATGAAGTACTGCAGAACGTTCAGGCCTTCGCGGAAGTTCGTCGTGATCGGCGTCTCGATGATGGAGCCGTCCGGCTTCGCCATCAGGCCGCGCATGCCGGCGAGCTGACGGATCTGCGCGGCGGAACCCCGCGCACCGGAGTCGGCCATCATGTAGATCGAGTTGAACGACTCCTGCTTGACGGTGTCGCCATTACGATTGACGACGTCTTCCTGGCCGAGCTGGTCCATCATCGCCTTCGCGACCTGGTCACCGGCACGCCCCCAGATATCGACGACCTTGTTGTAGCGCTCGCCGTCCGTCACGAGGCCGGACGTGTATTGGCGGGCGATCTCCTTGACCTCCTGCTCGGCCGCGTGGATCAGCGTGTCCTTCAGGGTCGGGACCAACATGTCCTTCACGGCGATCGAGATGCCCGCACGCGTCGCCAGACGGAAGCCGAACTGCATCAGCTTGTCCGCGAACACCACCGTTTCCTTCAGACCGCAGCGGCGGAAGGATGCGTTGATGAGCCGCGAGATTTCCTTCTTCTTCAGGGCCTTGTCGATGACACTGAACGGCAGCCCCGGCGGCAGGATCTCCGACAGCATCGCGCGACCGGCCGTCGTGTTGTAGCGGGTGATCTTCTCGCGGCGTTCGCCGTCTGCGCTAACCTCGATTTCCTTCAGTCGCACCGACACGCGTGCGTGCAGCGACAGCTGCTTCGATTCGTACGCGCGCTTGAGTTCGCCGACGTCCGAGAACGCCATGCCCTCACCCGCGACGTTCACGCCTTCGCGCGTCGAGTAGTACAAGCCCAGCACGATATCCTGCGACGGCACGATGATCGGCTCGCCGTTGGCGGGCGAAAGGACGTTGTTCGACGCCAGCATCAGCGTACGCGCTTCCATCTGCGCTTCGAGCGACAGGGGCACGTGAACAGCCATCTGGTCGCCGTCGAAGTCGGCGTTGAACGCGACGCACACCAGCGGGTGCAGCTGGATTGCCTTGCCCTCGATCAGCACCGGCTCGAAAGCCTGGATACCCAGACGGTGCAGGGTCGGCGCACGGTTCAGCATCACCGGATGTTCGCGGATGACTTCCTCCAGGATGTCCCACACTACGGGTTCCTGGCTTTCCACCATCTTCTTCGCCTGCTTGATGGTCGTCGCGAGCCCCATCAGTTCGAGCTTGTTGAAGATGAAGGGCTTGAACAGCTCGAGCGCCATCAGCTTGGGCAGGCCGCACTGGTGCAGCTTGAGCTGCGGACCGACGACGATGACTGAACGGCCCGAGTAGTCGACGCGCTTACCCAACAGGTTCTGCCGGAAACGGCCGCCCTTGCCCTTAATCATGTCGGCGAGCGACTTCAACGGGCGCTTGTTCGCGCCGGTCATCGCCTTGCCGCGACGACCGTTGTCGAGCAGCGAGTCGACGGCCTCCTGCAGCATGCGCTTTTCGTTGCGCACGATGATTTCCGGTGCCTTCAGCTCCAACAGCCGCTTCAGGCGGTTGTTCCGGTTGATGACGCGGCGGTACAGATCGTTCAGGTCGGACGTCGCAAAGCGTCCGCCGTCCAGCGGCACCAGCGGGCGCAGGTCCGGCGGCAGCACCGGCAGGACTTCGAGGATCATCCATTCCGGCTTGATGCCGGACTGCTGGAAGGCCTCGAGCACCTTCAGACGCTTCGAGAACTTCTTGATTTTGGCTTCCGAGTTGGTCGTCTCGAGGTCGCCACGCAGTTTTTCGATCTCGAGCTGGATATCGAGCGTGCGCAGCAGGCCGCGGATGCCCTCGGCACCCATCAGGGCGTCGAACTCGTCGCCATACTCTTCGACCTTCGCGAGGTAGTCGTCCTCGGTCAGCAGCTGGGCGCGGTTGAGCGGGGTCATACCCGGCTCAACGACCACGAAGGCTTCGAAATACAGCACTCGCTCGATGTCACGCAGGGTCATGTCGAGCACCATGCCGAGACGGCTCGGCAGGCTCTTCAGAAACCAGATGTGCGCGGTCGGGCTCGCGAGTTCGATGTGCGCCATGCGTTCACGGCGCACCTTCGACAGGGTCACCTCGACGCCGCACTTCTCGCAGATCACGCCGCGGTGCTTGAGGCGCTTGTACTTGCCGCAAAGGCATTCGTAGTCCTTCACCGGCCCGAAGATCTTGGCGCAGAAGAGGCCGTCGCGCTCGGGCTTGAAGGTGCGGTAGTTGATGGTCTCAGGCTTCTTGACCTCGCCGTAAGACCACGAGCGGATCTTGTCCGGCGATGCGAGGCCGATGGTGATCGCGTCGAACTGGTCTTCGTTCGGCAGGGTTTGCTTGAACAGGTCAGCGAGCAGGCTTTTCATAAATCACTCCGTCCGGGTGGCTTCGTGGGCGTTCACCCGGTTCAGTACGTGTCCAGATCGATGTCGATCGCGAGCGAGCGGATTTCCTTCACCAGCACGTTGAAGGACTCGGGCATGCCCGCGTCGATCTTGTGCTCGCCCTTGACGATGCTTTCGTACACCTTGGTACGGCCGGTCACGTCGTCGGACTTCACGGTGAGCATTTCCTGCAGCGTATAGGCCGCGCCGTAGGCCTCGAGCGCCCACACTTCCATTTCACCGAAGCGCTGGCCACCGAACTGCGCCTTGCCGCCCAGCGGCTGCTGGGTGACGAGGGAGTACGGGCCGGTCGAACGTGCGTGCATCTTGTCATCGACCAGGTGGTGCAGCTTCAGCACGTGTTTGTAGCCGACCGTGACCTTGCGGTCGAAGGCCTCGCCGGTACGGCCATCGAAGAGCGTGACCTGCCCACCGGATTCGATACCCGCCAAGGCGAACATCGCCTCGATCTCCTCTTCCTTCGCGCCGTCGAACACCGGCGTCGCAAACGGAACGCCCTTGCTCAGGTTCGAAGCGAGTTCGACCACTTCCTTGTCGTTGAGACTGTCGAGGTCTTCCGGATGGCCCTTCGTGTTGTAGATCTGCTCGAGCAGCCCGCGGATCTCGGCCGCGGCAGTGTTGGAGCGGACCATCTGTCCGATCCGGTTGCCGAGCGCCTTCGCCGCCCAGCCGAGATGCGTCTCGAGGATCTGGCCGATGTTCATCCGCGACGGCACGCCCAGCGGGTTCAGCACGATGTCGACCGGCGTCCCGTCGGCCATGTGCGGCATGTCCTCGACCGGCACGATGCGCGAGACGACACCCTTGTTACCGTGACGACCCGCCATCTTGTCGCCGGGTTGCAGGCGACGCTTCACGGCGAGGTAGACCTTGACCATCTTCTGCACGCCCGGGGGCAGTTCGTCGCCCTGGGTGAGCTTCTTCTTCTTGATCTCGAAGGCCTGCTCGAAGTCCTTGCGGGTCTTTTCCAGACCTTCGCGGACCGCCTCAAGCTGGGTCGCCAGTTCTTCGTCCGCCATGCGGATGTCGAACCAGTGATAGAACTCGAGCGAGTCGAGGTAGTCGGCGGTGATCTCGGCACCCTTCGCCAGTTTCTTCGGTCCGCCGTTGGCCTTCTGGCCGGTGATCAGGCGACGGATACGAGCGAAGGCGTCACGCTCGACGATACGCATCTGGTCAGCGAGGTCGGTCTTGAAGCTGCGCAGCATGTCGTCGATGATCGACTGGGCACGCTTGTCGCGCTCGATACCCTCGCGGGTGAACACCTGCACATCGATGACGGTGCCGTTCATGCCGGACGGCACGCGCAGCGAGGTGTCCTTAACGTCGGACGCCTTCTCGCCGAAGATCGCGCGCAACAGCTTCTCTTCGGGAGTGAGCTGGGTCTCGCCCTTCGGCGTGACCTTGCCGACGAGCACGTCGCCGGCATCCACTTCCGCACCGATGTACACGATGCCCGACTCGTCGAGTCGCGACAGCTGCGCTTCGCCCAGGGAAGCGATGTCGCGCGTAATTTCCTCAGGCCCGAGTTTGGTGTCGCGCGCAACGACCGTCAGCTCCTCGATGTGGATCGAGGTGAAGCGGTCCTCGGCGACGACGCGCTCGGAGATGAGGATCGAGTCCTCGAAGTTGTAACCGTTCCACGGCATGAACGCGACCAGCATGTTCTGGCCGAGAGCAAGCTCGCCGAGGTCGGTCGAGGCGCCGTCGGCAATGACGTCGCCGCGGCCGATCAGGTCGCCGACCTTCACGATCGGGCGCTGGTTGATGTTCGTGTTCTGGTTCGAACGCGTGTACTTGATCATGTTGTAGATGTCGACGCCGACTTCGCCCGCGAGGGTCTCGTCATCGTTGACCCGCACCACGATCCGGTTGGCGTCGACATAGTCGACGACGCCGCCGCGCATCGCTTGCACCGCGGTACCCGAGTCGACGGCGACGGTGCGCTCGATACCGGTACCGACGAGCGGCTTTTCCGGACGCAGGCAAGGCACGGCCTGGCGCTGCATGTTCGCGCCCATCAGCGCGCGGTTCGCGTCATCGTGCTCGAGGAACGGAATCAGCGACGCGGCGACCGACACGATCTGGCCCGGCGCGACGTCCATGTACTGGATCTGGTCCGCCGTCGCCAGCAGGAATTCACCCTTGTGGCGGCAGGACACGAGATCGCCCAGCAGCGCGCCGCCGTCGTCGACGTCGGCGTTCGCCTGCGCGATCACGTACTGGCCTTCCTCGATCGCCGACAGGAAGTCGATCTGGTCGGTGACCTTGCCGTCGGTGACCTTGCGGTACGGCGTCTCGAGGAAGCCGTGACGGTTGGTCTGCGCATACACGGCCAGCGAGTTGATCAGGCCGATGTTCGGACCTTCCGGCGTCTCGATCGGACACACGCGGCCGTAGTGCGTCGGATGCACGTCGCGCACCTCGAAGCCGGCGCGTTCGCGCGTCAGGCCACCCGGGCCGAGGGCCGAGACGCGGCGCTTGTGCGTGATCTCGGACAGCGGGTTGGTCTGGTCCATGAACTGCGACAACTGGCTGGAGCCGAAGAACTCCTTGATCGCGGCCGAGATCGGCTTCGCATTGATCAGGTCGTGCGGCATCAGGTTGTCGGATTCCGCCTGCGACAGACGTTCCTTGACGGCGCGCTCGACGCGCACCAGGCCGGCGCGGAACTGGTTCTCGGCGAGTTCGCCGACCGAACGCACGCGGCGGTTGCCGAGGTGGTCGATGTCGTCGATCTCGCCGCGGCCGTTGCGCAGCTCCACCAGCACGCTCATCACGGCGAGGATGTCTTCATTCGACAGGGTCGAGGGACCCTCTTCCCCGCGGGCACCGACGACCTCGTAGAAGCGCTTGAGCCAGCCCGGCGCCTTGTCCTCGATCTTCTCCGGATACGCGCGGCGATTGAACTTCATGCGGCCGACCGACGACAGGTCGTAGCGCTCTTCCGAGTAGAACAGGCCCTGGAACAGCGCCTCGACAGCTTCCTCGGTGGGCGGCTCGCCCGGGCGCATCATGCGGTAGATCGCGACACGCGCGGCCCACTGGTCGGCCGTCTCATCGATACGCAGCGTCTGCGAGATGTAGGGGCCGCGATCGAGATCGTTGACGTACAGGGTCTGCAGGTCCTTGACGCCGGCGTCGCGCAGCTTGCCCAGCAGGTCTTCCGTGATCTCGTCGTTGGCGCGCGCGATCAGCTCGCCGGTTTCCGGATCGACGACGTTGTGGGCAACGATGCGGCCCAGCACGAAATCGTCAGGCACGACCATGGTCTTGATGCCGGCCTGTTCGAGCTCGCGGATGTGCTTCGCCGTGATGCGCTTGTCGCGCGCGACGATGACCTTGCCGTCACCGTCGGTAATGTCGAACTTGGCGACGTCGCCGCGCAGGCGATCCGGAACCAGCTCGAAGGCGGCCTCTGCACCCCTGAGGTGGAAGGTGTCGAAGTCGTGGAAGGTCTCGAGGATCTGCTCGGGCGTCATGCCGATGGCGCGCAGCAGGATGGTCGCAGGCATCTTGCGGCGACGGTCGACGCGGAAGAACAGGCAGTCCTTCGGATCGAATTCGAAGTCGAGCCAGGAACCGCGGTAAGGGATGATGCGCGCCGAGAACAGCAGCTTGCCCGACGAATGGGTCTTGCCGCGGTCGTGCTCGAAGAACACGCCAGGCGAACGGTGCAGCTGCGACACGATCACGCGCTCGGTGCCGTTGATGACGAACGAACCGGTCGAGGTCATGAGCGGAATTTCGCCCATGTAGACCTCCTGCTCCTTGACTTCCTTCACCGTCTCCTTCGGCGCGTCGCGATCGAGGATCACCAGGCGCACCCGGGCGCGCAGCGGCGACGCGAAAGTCAGGCCGCGCTGCTGGCATTCCTTCACGTCGAACGCGGGCTCGCCGAGCATGTACTGCACGAATTCCAGCCGCGCATTCCCGCTGTGGCTCGCGATCGGGAAGATCGACGTGAAGGCAGCCTGCAGGCCCTGGTTCAGGCGTGTCATCGGCGGCGTTTCAGCCTGCAGGAACGAGGCGAACGACTCGATCTGGGTGGCGAGGAGGAAAGGTACGTTCAGCACTGCCGCGCGCTTGGCGAAGCTCTTGCGGATACGTTTCTTTTCGGTGTAGGAATACGCCATGGATGCTCCGGGTAGAGGTCGGACGTCAAAGAGACAGAACACAGCGCCCCGAGGAGATCGGGCCAGGCGATAGGCTAGTGGACACCGTATCTCGCGCTGGGTTCTGGCTTCTTGGATTTACAAAGCACGAAAGGGCTGGCGCCCGGATGAGCGCCAGCCCCGAGAGACAACTCGGTATTACTTGATCTCGACCTTCGCGCCAGCGTCTTCGAGCTGCTTCTTGATCGCCTCGGCGTCGGCCTTCGGAGCGCCTTCCTTGACGGTCTTGGGGGCGCCATCGACCAGGTCCTTCGCTTCCTTCAGGCCCAGGCCCGTGGCAGCGCGGACGACCTTGATCACTTCGACCTTCTTTTCGCCGGCCGCAAGCAGGACGACGTCGAATTCGGTCTTCTCTTCAACGACCGCAGCGGCGGCGCCGGCACCCGGGGCAGCAACCGCCATCGCGGCAGCCGAAACACCAAACTTCTCTTCGAACGCCTTCACCAGGTCGTTCAGTTCCATAACGGTCATCGAGCCAACGGCTTCGAGGATGTCTTCTTTGCTGATAGCCATGTCAAATCACTCCTAAATCGAAACTTTTTCGGAAAACGGTCAGGCAGCTGCCTCTTCCTCGCGCTTCTTGGCGAGGGCGGCCAGCGTGCAAGCGAAGCCGGAAACCGGCGCCTGCATGACGCCCAGCAGCTTGGCGAGCAACTCTTCGCGGCTCGGGATCGACGCTAGCGCCTGCACGCCGGCCTTGTCGAGCGTATTGCCCGCATAGGAACCGGCCTTGAGCACCAGCTTGTCGTTGCCCTTGGCGAAGTCGTTCAGCACCTTGGCTGCAGCAACCGGATCTTCCGAAATGCCATAGATCAGCGGACCGGTCAGCTGATCCGACAACCCGGCGAACGGGGTTTCGGCGATCGCACGGCGCACCAGGGTGTTCTTCAGCACACGCAGGTAAACGCCAGCTTCGCGGGCCTTCGCACGCAGCGCAGTGAGATCACCCACTTCGATGCCGCGATACTCGGCCACCGCGATGGTCTGAGCGTTGGCCACCTGCGCCGACACCTCTGCCACTACGGCTTTCTTGTCATCAAGATTGAGACCCACGGGTCTTTCCTCCTTTCAAGTCCACACGCGAACCGCATTTCATGGTTCGCACCCACGGCGACCTGGATCAGGAGCGCGGCCGACGAATCGACCAGAATCCTGTTCTGGGCACACCGTCTGCGCAGGCCATCCGAAGATGCTTAAGCAGTCGCCGAAGCGACCACACCTGCGGTCTTTGACGATCCGCTCCGCACTTGCGCGCGGAGCGTCCCAAAGTTCGTTGTACAGCCCAATCAGGCTGCGTTGATGCTCGACGGCTCGATGCGCACGCCGGCACCCATGGTGCTCGACACGGCGACGCGACGCAGGTACACGCCCTTCGAGGCAGCGGGCTTCGCCTTCTGCAGCGCCTCGACGAGCGCGCCGAGGTTCTGCTGCAGCGCCTCGACCGAGAACGAGGCACGGCCGATCGTGGCGTGCACGAGGCCGGCCTTGTCGGTGCGGTACTGGACCTGACCGGCCTTGGCGTTCTTGACGGCGGTGGTGACGTCCATCGTCACGGTACCGACCTTCGGGTTCGGCATCAGGCCGCGCGGACCGAGGATCTGGCCCAGCTGACCGACGACGCGCATGGCGTCCGGCGTGGCGATGCAGAGGTCGAAGTCGATATTGCCGGCCTTGACCTGCTCGGCGAGGTCGTCGAAACCGACGACGTCGGCGCCGGCGGCGCGGGCGGCTTCAGCCTTGTCGCCCTGGGCGAACACGGCCACACGCACGGACTTGCCGGTACCGGCCGGCAGCACGACGGAGCCGCGCACGACCTGGTCGGATTTGCGCGCATCCACGCCGAGATTGACGGCGATATCGACGGACTCGTCGAACTTGGCGGTTGCGCATTCCTTCACCAGCGCGAGGGCCTCGGCGACGGTGTAGACGCGATTGCGATCAACCTTGGCGCGCAGCGCCTGAACTCGTTTCGAAAGCTTCGCCATGATCAGAGACCCTCCACCGTGATGCCCATGCTGCGCGCGGAACCGGCGATCGTACGCACGGCGGCGTCCATGTTCGCGGCGGTCAGGTCAGGCATCTTGGCCTTGGCGATCTCTTCGACCTGAGCACGCGTGATCGAACCGACCTTGTCGGTGTGCGGCTTCGGCGAGCCCTTCTGGATCTTCGCTGCCTTCTTGATGAGGACCGTCGCGGGCGGGGTCTTCATGATGAAGGTGAAGCTCTTGTCGGCATACGCCGTGATCACCACGGGGATCGGCAGACCGGGTTCCATACCCTGGGTCTTGGCGTTGAACGCCTTGCAGAATTCCATGATGTTCAGACCGCGCTGACCGAGCGCCGGGCCGATCGGGGGACTGGGGTTGGCTTTACCAGCTGGCACTTGCAGCTTGATATAGCCGATGATCTTCTTTGCCATCGCGGCTAGCTCCTGTTATGAGTACAAACGCACCGACACGGGCCGGCGCTCCTCGCTTGCGCCCGCGCGAGGCGGGCATGTCCGGGCCTTGCGGCCCGCCTGCATCAGGTTTTCTCGACCTGACTGAAATCCAGTTCGACCGGGGTGGCACGACCGAAGATCGTGACCATCACGCGCAGCTTGCTCTTGTCGTAATTGACGTCTTCCACCGAACCGTGAAAGTCGGTAAACGGACCTTCCTTGACGCGCACCACCTCACCCAACTCCCACAGCACCTTGGGACGCGGCTTGTCGACGCCTTCCTGCATCTGCTGCATGATCTTCTCGACTTCCTTCTCGGAAATCGGGGTGGGCTTGTTGGCGGTACCGCCAACAAAACCGGTGACCTTGGGAGTGGACTTGACCAGATGCCAGCTCTCGTCATTCATGTCCATCTCGACGAGCACGTAGCCCGGAAAGAACTTCCGCTCGGAAATGCTCTTCTGGCCGCTCTTCATCTCGATGACTTCTTCGACAGGCACAAGGATCTGCCCGAAGGAATCCTGCATCCCGGCGCGCGCGATGCGCTCGACGAGCGCGCGTTGGACAGACTTCTCGAAGCCCGAATAGGCATGCACCACGTACCAGCGCTTCGTCATGATTACTTCCAGCCCAGGATGAGGTCGTACAGAACCCACTCGAGGCTCTTGTCGGTCAACCACAGAAAAACCGCCATCACCACGGCGAAGGCGAACACCATTCCGGTCGTCTGCACCGTTTCCTTGCGCGAAGGCCACACGACCTTCTTCGCCTCGGCGGTCGCCTCGCGCGCAAATTCGACGAAACGCCGCCCCGGCTCGGATTGCCACGCTACCGCCACACCGGCCGCAACACCGGCGAGAACCGACAGCACGCGCAACACCAGCGCTTGCTCGGAAAGCTGGTAGAAGCCGACCACGCCGGCTGCAAGCAGGGCGAGAGCCAGCGCGAACTTGAACTTATCGGCCATCTAGATATTGAAAACCCGGAATTGAGTGGCAGGGGCAGAGGGAATCGAACCCCCAACCTTCGGTTTTGGAGACCGACGCTCTGCCAATTGAGCTATACCCCTGCAGCAGAGACTACAAGGCGCCCCGACGTACGAGGCGCCTTCGATCAGGCAATTGCTTCGGTTTTCAGCCGCAATTACTCGATGATCTTGGCGACGACGCCGGCGCCGACGGTACGGCCACCTTCGCGGATCGCGAAACGCAGACCTTCTTCCATGGCGATCGGG
>NZ_FTMD01000029.1 GCF_900156155.1 Aromatoleum tolulyticum | reverse complement strand
TGATGAGCAAACTGGGTGTCCGCTCCTCGGGCGAGCTGATTCAGCTGTCGATGCTTACGAACAGCCACTGCCTCGAGTGCAAGTGGGCGTGCCGGCCCTCGCGTTGATTGAGGCATCGCCCGACTGTGCCTCGGTCCTGTCACTGAAATCGCATTTCAATGCAATGTGAATTTCAGGCCGTCGCCTTTTCAGTCGCGGAGAACGTCTTCGGCCCCGGGGCTGCCCGTAAAGGCACTCGTCGATCCTGTCCGTTGAGGTATCGGGGTCTGTCGGCGAAGACGACGAGCATTCCGCGGGTCTCCGCATGAGGGCGGGTTCGGGCGTTTCGAGAGCCTGAGGGCGGGGGGCGACCAGGCATTGCCGCCTTGCATCGCGCCTTCGGCACGCGCGAGGCGGGCGTCCGAACTCGCCGCGGATGTCACCTCGGTCAGAAGGCAAGGGCTGCGGTTCGCCCCCCCGCTAGGAAGAACTCTCTATTCGTTAGGTGTCCGCACCAATTGTTGGTCAGACGGCTGAAGCCTACATTCCGACCATGGTGTGGGGCCGTTTCACGTGCAAGGGCGGGGACTGCGCGACGCGCACCGACCACACCAAACGGAGGAGACAAACTCATGAATATCTAGGCGAAGCCATGGCGCATCGCGGTTCTGGGCGTATCGCTCTACGCGACGCTCGCAGGATGTGGTGTATCGGCAAGTCCGTCGAACATCCCCGGTGCCACGTCGGGCATCATCAAGCGATCCGATGCGTTTCAGGCGGCTGCGGACAACGGGAAGACGACAGTGATCGTCGGAGCCACGGGAGTTGTGCTGACGTCGGCCGATCGCGGCAATAGCTGGTCGCGGCATCAGCTCGATCCCCTCAGCTCGTTCGTCGGTGTCGCGGCGTGTGCCGACGGCAGCTTTGCTGCGCTCGATTTCTTTCACCGGGTGTGGATCGGGGATGCTGCCGGTGGCAACTGGCAGGCCCGCACGATCGAGGAGCCGGCCAATCCGCTGGCCATCACCTGCGACGGCAAGGATCGTCTGTGGGTGGTGGGCGGCGGCAGCACGATCGCGTCGAGTAGCGACCACGGTGCAAGCTGGAGCACGACCGTTGTCGGCGACGATGCGATGCTTGCCAGCGTTCAGTTCGTGAATGAGCGCGAAGGATTCATCACCGGCGAGTTTGGTGCCGTCTACCGCACCGCGGACGGCGGTGCGACGTGGGAAGCGTTGCCGAAGATAGGCGAGGATTTCTATCCCTATGCGGCTGTGTTTGCAGATCGCGACCGCGGCTGGGTGTCCGGCCTTGCCGGAGTGGTGATGCAGACCTCCGATGGCGGCAAGAGCTGGAGCAAACGGGTCAATGAGGCCGGTGCGCCGATCTACGGCCTGGCGATCGACCGCGGTGCCCCGCTCGGCGTGGGGATCAACGGGCTCGTGTTCCGGGTGAGCGGGGATCAGTGGAAGCTGGCCGATACGCGCAAGGCCACCTATCTGCGCGGCGCCCTGCCGTTTGGCGATGGCCGCATCCTTGTCGCGGGCGGGGCCGGGGGCGTGGAGGTAATGACACTCGACGGCGACCGCAAGGTCACGGCGAACAACTGAGCGAGGTCACATCATGCGCCATCGCTTTACCCATGCCGTCCATCAGCTCGAAAACGTTGCCTTCAGGTTCCCGCGCGCCATTCTGACCGCGATCCTTCTCGTGACGGTGTTCTTTGCATTCAAGTTGCCCGGCGTTCAGGTCTACACCGCGTTCGAGGATCTGCTGCCGCAGAACCATTCCTTCATCAAGCTGCATAACGAGATCCGCGGCAGTTTCGGGGGCGCAAACCAGATCGTCGTGGCGCTGGAGGTTGATGAGGGGGACATTTTCACGAACGAAACCTTGTCACGCCTGCACCGGCTGACTCAGGCCGTCGATAACCTGCCCGGCGTCAACCACAACCAGGTCGCGAGCCTCGCGCATCGCACCGTGCGCAAGATCTGGCTGACGGAAAGCGGCGAGATGATCTCCCGGCTGTATTACGACCCCACGCAGCCGAAACTGACCACGGAGGAGCTCGAGACGCTGAGGAAGGACGTCATGTCGAACCCCCGCGTGTATGGCCTGCTGGTCTCGCCGGATCTCAAGTCCGCGATGATCAAGGCGCAACTGAACGAGGCCGGCAATATTGATTATGGCAAGACCTTCGCGGAGTTGCAGGCGGTGCGCGCCGGCGAGGCCGCGGATGGCGTGAGGATCCATGCGACCGGAAACCCCGTGCTGATCGGCTGGGTGTACACCTACCTGCCGCAGATCATCCAGATCTTCCTGTACACGCTCGCGCTGATGGTCGCCTTGCTGGTGATCTATTTCCGGCGTTTGTACGGGGTGCTGCTGCCCTTGCTCGGAATCACGCTGTCGTCGATCTGGGGGCTAGGGTTCATCTCGCTGATGGGCTGGAATCTCGACCCGCTGAATCTCGTGATCCCGTTCCTGATCGCAGCCCGCGCGATGTCGCACAGCATCCAGCTCGTCGAGCGTTACTACTTTGAATTGGGGCATACGAATGATTCGCGGCAGGCGGCGCGCAATGCGTTCGACGATCTGTTCCGGCCCGGTTCGCTGGCGATCGTGGTCGATGCGGTCGGCATTCTCGTGCTGACGCTCGGTGCGGCGCCGATCAATACGAAGATGGGTTACTACGCCGGTTTCTGGGCGTTTTCGGTGATCTTCACGGTACTTCTGGTCGTGCCGCTGCTACTGCTCGTGCTGCCGCAGCCGCGCGTGACCGCCGTCCGCGAAGGGGGGCTGCGTCGTGTGGTCGTCGCGCTGTTCGGGGTGGTCGGCAGCCGCCGGGGATCGATTGCGGTGCTGGTCGGGGCCGCGCTCCTCGTCCTGGCCGGCGGGTGGCTGAGTCTGGGGGTGCAGATCGGCGAGGCGGAGCCGGGAAGTCCGCTGCTATATCCGCAGCACGACTACAACGTGTCGTCGCGCGCGATCAACGAGCGTTTCCCTGGATCGGAAGAGCTCTACATCGTGGCGCGGACGGCAGAGAAGGGCGGGCTGAAGAATCCCGAGGTGTTGCGCGCGATCGAGTCCTTCCAGAACACGATGCTGCAGGATCCGAACGTCGGGGGCACGAAGGCCTTGCCGGGCCTGATCCGCTCGGTCAATGGTCTGATCCACAACACGGATCCGCGCTGGAACCAGATTCCGTCCGACCCCAACGAAATCGGCGGGCTGATGTTCACCTTCATGGCGGCCAGTCCGATTCCGGGGGCGCTCAACGAGTATACGAACACCGATGAGAATCTCGCGAACGTGGTGTTCTTCTACAAGGATCACCAGGCACAGACGATCGATCGCGCCATCGGGCTTGCGCGGGAGGGCGTCGCCGCGCTCGCGGACAAGGTCCCCGGCTTGAGCATCGAACTGGCCGGGGGCGCCGTCGGCGTGAATGCGGCCATCAACGATGCGGTCCGGCACGACAATTTCCTGATCGTTCCGCTGGTGTTGGCGCTGTCGTTCGCCTTCGTGTGGGCCTTCTACGGGTCGCTGCACGCGGGATGGCTGATGGTGCTGCCGATGATCTTCGCCACGGTGATGACCTACGCGTACATGAGCGTCCAGCGCATCGGCATGAACGTGAATACCGTCCCGGTGATTGCGGTCGGCATCGGGGTGGGCATCGATTACGCGATCTACATCATGAACCGCATCCGTGAGGAAATGGCGGCACTACAGGATCTGCGCGAGGCGGTGCTGAAGGCGATCGCGACGACGGGATTTGCGGTGTCCTTCACTGCAATGACGCTGATCGCCGGCGTCGTGATGTGGATCGTGCTGTCGGACCTGCGCTTCCAGTCGGATGCCGCGCTGTTGCTCAGTTTGATGCTGATCTTCAACGTGGTGGCGGCCATGCTGCTCGTTCCGGCGTGGGTCATGATCTTCAAGCCGCGCTTCATCACCGAGGTCTATCTCGACGAGGACCAGGTCATCCAGGTCCGCGACCAAAAACCGGAACCGCCCTGCGTGGCGGTGGCACAACCGGCGTAACCGCGCACTACCCCGCGCAAGACTCCAACACAAATCGATTCGGGGCTACCAAGGGAGGAAATGCTGTATGAAGGCAGCAGGGGATTTTTCGCGTCCGAAATTGGGTGTTCTCGCCACGGCCTTGTCGCTGGCGGCGGGCGGACAGGTGCAGGCGGCGGACGAAAACCTTCCGGATCTGGGCGGGGGCGCAGCGCCCTGGGTCGCGGACGTGTATTACGAGAACCACACCGTGCGGCGCCACGATGCGGGGCTCGCCAAGTTCCGCAACACACTGCAGGTCGAAGCCGACAAGCCGATGGGCGACGGCTGGGCTTTCCGCGGCATCCTGCGCGGCAGCTGGGACGGCGTGTACCGTATGAACCGGGGTGAGTACGGGAACCGTGCGGGCGGCCCGGTCCAGCTCGAGAACACGGCCGCACCGCTGTTGCCGCCGGTGCCGACGAGCGCAGGTACGCCGCTGAACCGGCCTCAGGTTCCGCACGGGGGCGGAATCAACAACCCGATCGGCACCGCGATCGGCTTGCCGCCGACCAACGCATTGGGCTTCGACCTGGGCGCGAATCCGAACGATGGCATGCGCGTGCTGGGCGACCGCTGGCACAAGACGGAAGGAGGGGTCGCCTTCGGTGTGCCGGTGCGGCCGTGCGACAGCGATTCACGCGGGTGTCGCGACTTCGGCGGCTACGGCGACCTGAAGCGGGGCGAGCTCGAGGCACCTGAATTCAACGACCGACTCGATTTCCTGCGCGAAATCTATGCGAAGAAGACGTTTCCGTTCGGCGACGGAAGCGAGCTCTTCGTGAAGGTGGGACGGCAGCAGGTGGTGTGGGGCCGCACCGATCTGTTCCGTGTGCTCGACGTCATCAACCCCATCGACTATTCGCGCAACAACATCTACGACGAGCTTCAGGACATCCGCATTCCAATGTGGATTGCCCAGGCAGAATATCGCATGGGTGCGAGCGATGCCATGCAGGATCGAAACGTCCAGGTGGTGTGGAATTTCGACAAATTTCGGCCGAACAACCTCGGACAGTGCGGCTCGCCGAACGTGATGCTCGACGCGGGTTGTTTCTTCCGCGGCATGGCGAACCTGTGGGACAACGGGGGTACCGTTGCGAACTTCGCTGCTGTTCCGCCGGGGACTGCGGGCGCCTGGGCTGCGACGGATTTCGGGCCGCATCAGATCGGCATCCGCAATGTCCATCTGCCCGAATGGTCGCTCTCGAACACGCAACTCGGCGTGAAGTACGAGGGGATCACGCAGGACGGCCTCGCGTTTTCGCTGAATGCGCTGACCTACCGTTCGCAACTGCCCAGCCTGCACGCATTCAGCGCCGGCGCGGTGAACCCCTTCACCGGCGGGACGGGCAATACGACGCCTCCGGCGGACGGTGTTCCGGTGAGCCGCCTGATTGCGTTCGACGTCCATTACCCGCGGGTGAACCTCATTGGCGGTTCGCTGGACTTCCAGATTCCCGATGCGAATGCTGCCATTCGCATGGAAACCGCGCTGACGCATGGCGAGGAGTTCGCGAACACCGCGCGTCGCGAGTTGTACTCGAAGAACAGGGTGCTGCGCTCCGTCATCGGAGTCGACCGGCCGACCTTCATACCTTTCATCAGCAAGACGCGGGCAACGCTGATCTCGGCGCAGTTGTTCTGGCAGCACATATTCGATCACGAACGACATGATGGCCCGCTCGGTACGGTGGGCATGGTCGATTGGGAAGACAACTTCATCGGCACGCTGCTGATCAAGGGATTCCTCGCCGGGGACCGGGTCAGCCCGCAGGTGGTCATGGCGCGCGACTTCCGGGCGAAGGCATTGACTATCGCGCCGCAGATCGAGTGGAGCGTCACCGACGACTTCAAGGTCACGCTCGGCGCCAACTTCAAATATACGAACGGCAATAGCCACTACAAGTTCGACGACTGCCGTTCGTGCAACCCCTATCCGCCTTTCACGACCTATACGGCCGCGGGCCAGTCGTTTGTCCCGGGATCGGCGGGCCTGGCCGGTTTCGAGCCGCTCGGACGCTTCCGCGCCGGACCGATTGGAGCTGCGGTTGCGGAAGACGATATCTACGTGATGGTCCGCTACAAGTTCTGACGCACCCTACAAGAGGAGACAGTGGAAATGATTGGACATTTTGCAAGGCCCAGCGTGATCGCGGTGGCACTGGCCTGTGCGGCGGGAACGCTGCACGCGGCGACCGAGGCGGACATCGAGAAGTCCTTCTTCCCGTACAAGCAGGGCGTGCCGACGGCTCCCGGAGTGACAACGGGAACGTCGATCAACAAGGGCAACGTCGCGAATTTCGCGGGAGTGCTCGACCCCGGAATGCAGCGGTTCATCCAGGAAGGGGCCGTCGAGATCACCGTCGGCGCGACGACGTCGTTCGACCTCAACAAGAGTTATGTGGATGCGACCAAGGAGAACGCCGGCAAGGTGAAAGTCGGCGCCAAACCGGGCGAGCTGGTCGGCTATGTGGCAGGCCGTCCTTTCCCCGAAGAGCCGGATGCAAAAGATGCGCGTGCCGGCGAGAAGCTTGCGTGGAATTTCCGCTACGGTATGAACTGGGGCGACGGGTTGGCAATTTCGCCGTTTTACTGGAAGTACCGCAATATGGACAGCGGCAAGGTAGAGCGCAATATCCTGTTCAATTTCCATTTCATAAAATATACGCATCGGCTGAACCAGGCGCCGGTGCCGGAAATTGCGCCGAACCCTTCGAAGCTGTACCGCGCGACCTACGTGAATGTGCAGGAACCGCAGGACGTCAAGAACACACAGCTGCTGATTCAGCGCTACGAGGACGACCTGAAACAGGACGACGCCTATCTCTATCTCGGTTTCCAGCGCCGCGTGCGCCGCTTGTCGACCGGACAGACCACGGACGCCTTTCTCGGTTCGGACATCATGATCGAGGACTTCGAGGGTTACAACGGCCGCATTTCGGACATGAACTGGAAGTACAAGGGCACCGCGAACATATTGATGCCCTTTTACAACCACAACGACATGAAACTGTCGGACGAATACAAAGAGCCGGACGGCTACAAGTACGTCGCCTTCGGTGGCCAGGGCGGGTGCTTCCCCAACATTACGTGGCAGTTGCGCAAGGTGCACATCGTCGAATCGTCCCCGGTCGACCCCAATCATCCGGTGAGCAGACGGGTGCATTACATGGATGCGCAAACCTCGGCAATGTCCGAGACGCTTGTGTATGACCGCAAAGGGGATCTATGGAAGGTCTTCATGCTCGGAATGACGCATCCCGACTCCCACCTGGCCAAGAACAAGGGCAGCGGCATCGTTCTATTCGATGCCTTCAGCATGATCGACGTCCAGGCGAAGCACTGTACGACCGGACAGTTCAAGGGGCAACTGGACGCTCAGATGGTCCCGGTCAGCCTGTTTAACGTCCAGAACATGCGCGGCGGAAACTGAGCCGACAGATTTTCTCGGGGTCCATCTCTCCTCCCGCAGAAACTTTGCGCGCCTTTCGGCGCGCTTTTTTTTTGCGCGGTCGAAATTGGCCGGGTATCGGCAACGGTGCGGGCGGATTGTCGAAACGACCACTCGACGTGAATTTTCGCCTTGTGCATGCGGGTGGGGGTTGCCCCTTAACCGTTAG
>NZ_FTMD01000030.1 GCF_900156155.1 Aromatoleum tolulyticum | reverse complement strand
GCATCAAGACGCAGGAACTCGCCGCCACCCGCAGCGGCCAGGGCGGCTACAACCAGCTCGTGTTCGACGACACCGCGAATGAATCGCGCATCGAATTGTCGACCACCGCCCACGACACGCGCCTGCAGCTGGGCCACCTCAAGCAGCAGACTGGCAACGCGCGCGAAGCGAGCCGCGGCCACGGCGCCGAACTCGCCACCCGCGCCGCGATCGCCACCCGCGCCGGCCGCGGGCTCCTCGTCAGCGCCGACGCCCGCCCGCAGGCCAGCGGCCACCACCTCGACAGCCGCGAAGCGATCGAACGCAGCGAAGAGGCCCACGACCTCGTCCGCAGCCTCGCCACGATCGCGCACAAGCACCACGCCGCCGTGGGCGCGGACGACACGCCCGACAAACTGCCCGCCGGCACCGCGCTCGACCGCGCCCTCGATGTCCTGCGCAGCACCGCGAACCGGCAGGACGCCGACCGCCATGCGACAAACCCCGGCGGCTTCCTCGCGGCCGGCGGCGGCACGGGCACCGTCACCGCGTGGTCCGAACCGCGCGTGCAATACAGCGCCCCGGCCGGCATCGCCCAACTCACGCCGCAGGACCTGATCCTCGCCGCTGGCCACCATGTCGTCATCGCAAGCCGCGACACCCAACTCGCCATCCAGGGCAACCACAGCATGGCCATCGCCCGCGGCCTCGCCCTGTTCACTGCCGGCAAATCCGACAAGGGACAGCAGCCGATCACCGAAACCGGCATCCATCTGCATGCCGCAAACGGCCAGGTCAGCGTGCAAAGCCAGAGCGGCAAGCTCAACGCCGCCGCCGACAAGCGGGTGACCGTCGCCAGCACCACCGCCGCGCTATCCGCCAGCGCCCGCAAGCACATCCTCGCCACCGCACAAGGGGCGTATCTCAGGATCGAGGGCGGCAACATCCAGCTGCATGCGCCCGGGAAGGTCGCGTTCAAGGCGAACCTGAAGAACTGGACAGGGCCGGCGAGCACTGTCCCGCAGACTGTGAATTTCCCGAGATCCGACTTGGTGATCAATACCAAAAACGTTGCGAAGTATCCCTTCTCGATCTGACTGCCATGATCATCAGCCCGCCATTCCTACCAAATCGCAATAGCGACACCGGAGATGCCAACTGGGTTCACTCAGCCATGCAGCAGCCAGCGTCGCACCTAACCTCCACGCATGCACTCGAAGGATCGTATCCCCTAAGCAACAATCTGGAATGGCACAACGGCATTCATCTTCAGGGGACCGCTACCGGCGACGGGAAAACTCCGGTGCGCGCCATTGCCGATGGTGAAGTCATCTATGTCGGCGATCCTAAAAATGCAAATCTCGACAAAGACGACCCTCAGAATTTCAACCCATTTGGCGAGCATGCTAGCTGGACGGACAATGGCATGATCATCGTTAAACATACGACGGAAATAGGGGCGAACGGCAACCTGCCGGTCGAGATCATCTACTACAGCGTCTATATGCACCTGAATGAAATCGGGCGCCTCGCGTCGTCGGGAACCGGAACGCCACCCAAACTCCAGAAAAAAGACAAGGTCTGGCGCAAGGACATCATCGGCTATGCCGGCCAGATCTATGGGCATGCAGGGCAGGTGCATCTTGAAATTGCCATGAATCAGGAAAATCTACGCAGACTGATCGGACGGGAGCCCGCCTGGGTCGATCCGACCAATATCCCAGTTCCGACGGCGGACGGACGCAGCGATGCCGTTTTTGGAGCCCTCTGGCTCTACCTGCCGGCATCGACCCCGACGCAAACCGTAGCACCGACTAGCCACCTTCGGGCAACGAGTCAAACCACGCTTGGTCGAGCCATGTGGCTCAAAATGACCTACGAGACAGGGAACTGCAGCTACGAAGCCTTTGACAACACCGGTCATCCATTGGGAAGGCGTGAGGAGCGCAACTTCGAATACGATCTCTACGCTGAAGCCAACCGCCGGCACAATGCGCTGCCACAGGCCGACCGAACCCGCAGCAGCCCGAGCGGTTGGTATGAATTGCTCCGCTTCGGACGCAACCTGGGCTGCGGCCCCAATACGGCAGACAGAGACCCGCTCCCGGCCAACGCCGCCCACTGGCGAGAAATTGTCGGTCCGAACGGCCGATCCATCTGGGCAGACCTTAACGCCGAGGGCACCTATAAATTCAGCGATGCCGATTTCCTGCCCATTCAGACCTGGACATTCATCAACGACGACACAACGCCCAATGACCAGCGTTGCGACTCCGACAAACTGAAGAACCTGATTGCCGACCCCGATTCTAATGTCCCCGACCGGCAGGACCCGGCCACGCTGGCCCGTCGGTTAGGAAACAACGATGTCGCTACCACGCTGAGAAGAACGGTGTGCAAGTTTCCGAGCGAGTGGAATCAGGCTGACATTGGCACCCGCTACGCCTTCGTGCAAGATCTCCCGGAATTCAGGACCAACCCCGATGCATGGCCCCCCCAGGAGAAGCACCTCAAGGCACTAAGCTTCCCCGACCTGCCTGACGACTACACGTCCGCCACTTGGCACTTCCATCCGACGGAATTCATCTCGACCATGCGGAAATGTGAGTGGCTGAGTACGAGAGAGCTTGGGCAACTTGTTCCCGCAAACATTATTCGCAAGCCCGGATCACACGACTCACAATCTACCGCCCATTGGGAACAGCCGCCTTTTGCAGCATCGTTGACAGCTATTCGCACCTATGCGATCGATATCAACCGGTCTTTACGAAAATTCCTAATAAATACAGGAATTCGTAAGTCATGTTTCTTTGGAAATGCCATTCAGGAAACAGCATGGGTTACCACATTACGAGAACAAAGCGGAAATAACCCAACACTTCACGCGGGCTGGTATGGCCGCGGACTCTTGCAATTGACCAATCCAAACGGAAATCTAGGGAATGGGAACAACAACTACTACAAATACTTCCGGTTTGTTGGTCGAAGTCCGCAAATTCCACACGGAAACAATGAGCTTTCTTGGCGAGACGAACTTGGACTCAACTCACATCATGCATCACATAGCGCGGGAGCATATTGGGTATGGGATAGCAAATCAGGAAATCAGTTCGTTCCGAATGACATACCTGAAGATATTTTAGATAAATGGAATGCAAATATATACGCCGATCGAGCCTACGAGGCCGAAAACACTAGGCGTGTCATTAACACAAACAGCGGCAACAAAGTATGGTACTACAATATCGAATTTGCGCGCTCCGCCAGCAACGTAAATTTGCCCGCAGCTATTTCTCAAAACCCACCAAACCACATGAATGGACTGGTTGATCGATCGACAGTTTTTGTTAATGCACTGATTGTGTTAACTGACACCCCTGCATTCCAAAGTGAAGTTGGCGGAAGTACAGACTCACCAGAAAACTATACTAGAAGGAGGACTTGATGTTGATATCGCGGCTAATTGTTCTCCTATTATCCATTTCGTTTGCGCGAGTCACATTCGCCGATGGGCGAGACCTGCCGAATTGTTACGATTTTGGCGAACTGAATGACTTCTACATTCGAGAACCATCCAAGAACGTTGCGCTATATGACCAATCCTCTGGCTATGAATTTCTTGCAAAGAGGAATAAATCGAATGTGAGATTTGTCATTCGCTTTCTTGGGAAAGAGTGCACAAGTCAAAATTCTGATCACAAGGACAATTTAACAAGATCACCGTCAATAATAATTGACCAAGATTATTCATCCGGCCGCTATTACTATCACAAAGAATGGGAAAAAAGCATTAACGGTGTTAATTGGCACGGCAGAGTAGCGTATAGCAATTTTACCGTCGGCGACGGCGTGCGAAATAAGATTAATCTTTTTCTGATTTGTGGTTCGGAGGACCTCCTGCCGTGCTTCGAGCTTAGCGTATCAACACCATCAATTCTCCGTAAGTCAGATATAGACTGGTTATTGAGTTTGATTTCAGAAATGAGAGTCATAAGCAGAGATAATTAGAACGCTTCAAGAACTGAGCAGCCCCACGAAATTCGTCAAACCTTCCTGGCCTCCAGCACGGCGGAAATCAAGACCGCTCGCGCGGACAATCTGCATAAGGCCTGGGAGCGTTTCAAAGGTACCACCAGCGCCCCGAATGAGTTGCGCAATGCCCGTCTTGCCGTGCTGGTCATGCTGCTCGAAGGCATCAACTTTCAGAAACTCCTCGCAGAGTGTAAGATCAAAGGTGACAGCAAAGCGTATTGGAGCCTCGCCGCATCCGGCGTAACCATATCCAGTGGCTTGTTCGACGTAGCCAGCGCGCCAGCGAAGAGTCTGTTCGGGGCGGAAAGCTGGAGCTATCAGAAGATCAAGCTTTGGGGAGGGGTGTTGAGTGTGGGCGCAACCGCGATTACAGCGGCATTGGATGCTGCGGATGCAGGAAAAGCATTTGAGAAACAACGTGTAGGGGTTGCGCTTCTTTATTTGGCAAAATCAGGCTTGGGTGGCGCGAGCTTGGCTCTTACAGCGGCCACCACCTTTACTTACTCAGCGCCACTTATCGGTCGTTTAACTGGAACCCCAGCCTACGCCGGCGCAGCTCGCGCCGTCAGTGCCCGCGCCACAGCGATTATCGGAACCCGCATCCTCTTTATTTCGGCGGGCGCATGGCTCACCGTCGGCATGTTCGGCATTCAGGTCTTCATATGGATATTCACCGATGACGATCTTCATTCGTGGTGCGATCGATGCGCGTTCGGCCGGAAGCGCGACAACAGTTGGTCACCCACGCGACAGATGAGTGAATACACCGAAGCCCTTAAGGCAGTTGGTGTCAGCGCATGACAAATTTCCTTCCCGCCCCCAATGCAGATGGCTTGACAAAGCTGAGCGGCACGATTCGCAACCTGAAAGTTACTCGTGGCACCGCCAGTTTTGTATTTACGGAGAGCGACCGCAGCAAAATGGGCGTAATCGCCATCGCGGCTGCCATGGCGGACATGGGGGGGCAAGCGATATCCACCGCCAGTAACGCCAACGCGACGGAGGAAGAAGCCGACTATTTGGAATTTGATCTGGATGGTCTTCCCGTGAAAGGCTGGGTTTGGCGTAATCCTTTTCAGGACGGCGACAAGGTCAATGTTGCAGCAGAAGTCGTCGGAGATTACTGGGAGTCCTACGGTGTAGCACGCTTCGCGGACAAAACGATTGCGCTGTATCCGCATTGCTCACGAGGGGAAGTTGCCCACAGGTCTAATGCCATATTTTGGTTGCTTTTTGGAAGTGCTTTTTTTTCATTTTTATTCAATTACCTATCGCGATATTCTCCATCGGTTTTCGCATATTTAGCCACAGCGAATTTTATTTCATGGCCCTGGCCTTGTTCACATTTTTTGCAATGATGGCTTGGTCCCTCAACCGCAAATGGATGCCATTCGTTCGCATGGCTGAAAAAGCATTTCGTGCCCTGGAACTTCCTAATCCTTCCACTATCGATCTCGTCAAGAGCTCAAAGGCGCAGCGCTCCGAGAATGACCGTGAAGAATACGGCACTTTCTATTTTCGGTACTGATATCTGATTCACACATAGGGAGAAATAGGGTCAGACTCGATTTGTACATGATCCGGCGCCGGCGCGAGCTGCTCGGCGAAGGCACCGTGCGCGGCGCAGCACCCGGCACCACCTTCGAACTCACCGACCATGCGCGCCACGCCGGCACCGACGCCGAGCAGCGCCGCTTCCTGATCACCGCCGTCACGCACCGCGCCCGCAACAACCTCGCGACGCTCCTGCCCATATCCGCAAGCGCTACCGCGCCGGACGCCGGCACCGCCGACTTCTACCGCAACCGCATCCATTGCGTCCCCGCCGCCGTGCCCTGGCGCCCGCT
>NZ_FTMD01000032.1 GCF_900156155.1 Aromatoleum tolulyticum | reverse complement strand
GGCCGCGCATCGCTGTCAGGACGGGAGTTTCGGGAATGCCTCTATGACAATCAACTCGTCAGTTCGTTCACTGGGTTTTGCATCACCCTGTTAGCCTCTGCCATTTTGCGGAGGCCGTCTTCAAGAACGGTACCAATGATTACGGCCGCAGCATCTTTATAGCCTTCATGGAGGAGGTACTCCCCCATTTCCAAAAAGTCAGCGAAGACGTCGGCTTGGACGAGCGCTTTGAACTGGACGAGGAGGCCATTTTCTAGGTCGTGCTTGATAGCTCTCGCCACACCAACCATTTGTGAAAAATGCGCATTCCAATTGCTATGCAGCTTGTAGAAGTAGTTCGTCGAAAGCGCCGAGGAGTACGACTCGAAGTGCTGGCTCTTTTCGCCGTAGAGCCGACGAATTAGCTGTCCAAGCCGGGTTACCCAAGTTGAGACTTCGATCAGTTCTTCTCCTTGGATTTCATCACCAGAAGACTGGATGGTGCGAAGCAGGGATGCGCCGGTGTCGGCAAGATCGCTTACCTCGGTCTGAATTTTTGTGTCAAGTCGGCTCATAGTGGAATCTTTGATGCCCAACGAAGGGTTGGGCGTCATTTGAGGAACGCCGCGATTTCGACGCTTGCGGTGCTGAACAGCGTGCCAAGGAAAACCCAAGCAGCGCCGATGGCGGAGACATGCAAGCCACTCGTTTCGTAGGACTTGAGATGTCCCCGCAACTCGATAGAAAGGGCCTGCCGATGCTGTTGCTCGGAGTGCTGCTGGTCTTTTAGGGACTGAGCCGTGCGGTCGAACTCGGCCTGGAAGTTGGTGATTCTCTCGTGGATTAGCGGCAAGTTCCGCTCAATGGCAGTGAGCCTCGCTTCGACGGGTGCAGAGGGATCGATCGGCCACGATGTGTGCCCCCTAGCGGAAAGCGCGTCACCAAGAGATATAGAAGCGCTCATCGAGCCTGTAACTACGCGCGCCCTCAGGGGAAAGCGAGCGAGCCATTCAATGAACGCCCGGTACGGGGACGCCATACCAAAGAAGTCGCGTGTCTCGACAATACCCCACACGACGGTAACGAGGCCGAGAACTTGGAGCACCATTCCAGCTATGCGAACGACTGGCTCAGCATCGCCCCCGCGGCTGATGACAACGAACGCGGCCGCGAGACAGACGGACACACAAAGCCAGAAATGGCGCGGTTCGTAGAACAGCCAGCGCAACGTATTCGCGACCTTTGGGGACATGAGTGCTTCCTATGACGCCCAACGTGGAGGTCACCGGCGCTGCGCGGTCTTATCGCGCAGCGTCCGGTGGACCGCAGGGTTATGCCTCACGGCTTCTTT
Organism: Aromatoleum tolulyticum; assembly: GCF_900156155.1. Lineage (GTDB taxonomy): Bacteria > Pseudomonadota > Gammaproteobacteria > Burkholderiales > Rhodocyclaceae > Aromatoleum > Aromatoleum tolulyticum. The sequence goes on along the minus strand of NZ_FTMD01000032.1, from coordinate 1,381 downwards.
GGTGGTGCAACTGGGGCGGGCTTTGCCTCACTTGTGGTGGGCTGATAGCCGCCTTGGACCTTGTCCCCGGTCGGTACCGTTGTTGGAATAGAGGTCGGTTGATAACCCTTTTGAAGCGGTTGGTAGCCTTCAAGCGCCGGCTTCTTTTCTGCCATTGTCTTCTCCTGCGGTTAGTTTAAAGAACTCAACTGTCACGATCTCCGATGACAGAATAAGGATTCCAGCAGTCTCGGTTCGCGGTCGCTCAAAACCTCCATCGTCGTTGAGCACCCAGTTTTCTTCAAGGTAGAGCTGCTCGGTTGCGGGAGCACTTGATGCGAACGAAGCGGAGTCATAGCGCCCAGCGATCCTTTTTCCATCCTTGAGCGTAACGACGGCCCAATACGGTTTCCGTTGAGCGAAGACAAAATCCCATGGCTTTGCGGTGGGATGCGGCATCGAGCGTTGAAAGAACTCAGTTGTGCGGAGCTTTTTCAGCGTACAGGCCCACGCAATTGGCGCAATCAGCAGCACAAAGACATAGAACAAAGCGTAGGCAGTGGGTTGCGACTCACGGACTTGATTGGTTTCAACAGAATAGATCGGCCAAAGCAGCAGGGCGTAGTTGAATGAACTGTAGGCAACGGCGTCAATGAGCAGCTTGTCAGATTCCTTCTGGGCGCCAGGAAAGAGGAGTTCGTACGTCTTGAGGCTGACAAAGCCAGGAATCACGAAGGCTATGAACAGCAAGAGCTTATTGGCGTCCCAAATGTCCATCAATGCTCCCTTGAGGCATAACGTTGTAGGTAAGGGGCGCTGCGCGGCGCTTTATCGCGCAGCGTCCAGCGACCGGAGGGAGCGACCTTGACCGGAATGTTAGGCATCGGCTTCTACCTCGTTTTCGGTTGGGTATACCGACAGACACAGAGAAATGCCAGCCTGGCCTGACAAAGACAACAATGCTGGCGGAAATGTGAATGAGGACCAACCCGGCGGATATATTTCAGCCCCAAAATCAAGAACCAACCACTCAACCCCAGGGAACGAACTCAAGCGCTTTACGTTTTCAAGGTTGATTTGGAGGAACGAAATCGCATCTTCGATTTGCTGCTGCAATTCGGAGAAGCTGGCTTCGCTGGCCACGATTCGAATACCCGAGGATTCATTGATCTGTTCGTTTGATGTGCTGTTCGGGAAGCGCCTTTCACCCTTGCGCCACATGGAATCAATGATGAGCGGAACGCTGGCGATGAAGCAATCCGCATTGAAATTTCCACCACCAGCTCGGAGCATGCAACTCATAGATGCCTAACAGGGTGATGCAAAACCCAGTGAACGAACTGACGAGTTGATTGTCATAGAGGCATTCCCGAAACTCCCGTCCTGACAGCGATGCGCGGCC
>NZ_FTMD01000034.1 GCF_900156155.1 Aromatoleum tolulyticum | reverse complement strand
TCAAACAGGCGTGCACGCTCGCCGACACTCTCTCGCACGCAGCCGACACGCACCAGACCGTGAAACTCGCCGCCGCGATCGGCAGCACCGCGGCCAACGCTAGCGCCGCCGACCCGGACCACCCGCCTCTCAAGGCCTTGAGCCGGATCGCCTCCGGCATGGTCTCGCGCCGCGATCTCGCCGAGGCCACGACCGACGCGGACGCCGGCCACACCGCCGTCGCCGGCGACAAGGTTCCGCACCTGTCCGCCCCCGCGATCCTGCAGGCCGCGCAGGCCGGCATCGGCCTCATCGCCGGCCACAGCGTGCAAATTGCCGCCGGCGACACCGCCACCCTCATGAGCGGCGCCGACACGAACATCGCGGTCGCCGGCAGCGCCCGCCTCCACGCCGGCCAGGCGATCGGTCTGCTCGCGGGCGCCATCGAGCCCGGCGAGGACAACACCGGTATCCGCCTGATCGCCGCCAGGGACGACATCGAGCTGCAGGCGCAGAGCGACGAACTCAAGCTCCTCGCCCGCAACGAGCTCAAGCTCGTCAGCGCAAGCGCGAACATCGACTTCGCCGCGGCCAAGAAGATCGTCCTCAGCGTCGAAGGCGGCGCCAGCATCACGATCGACGGCGGCATCACCGTGGCGTGCCCGGGGACGATTACGGTGCATGCGGGGAAGAAGAGCTTCGGGGGACCGACGAGCCTGGCGCACGAATTCAAGCAGAGCCCCACGCACGACTATGACGAAGGCTTCAGGCTCATCGACGCCCTGAACGGCAAGCCCATCGAGAACATCTCCTACCGCATCCGTACCACCGGTGGCGCGCTCGTGCACGGCAGTACCGCCGCCGACGGCAAGACGGTCAGGGTGAATGCGTCGGCGCTCGAAGCCATGCATCTCGAAGTCGATCTCATCCATCTCCAACGCCCCGTGACACCGAAAGTCCGATGACGACGCCCGCCGCTCCCCTAGCCACCTCCTACGCGACTCCGGTCGACGACAAGACCTGCAAAGACGTGCTGCTGCAGCCCGACATGCCGGGAATCATCATCTTCGTGCATGGCGTCAACAGCGAGGGGGAATGGTACGAGGCCGCCGAGCAGAACGTTCTCGCCGGCCTGAACAAGCGGCTGGGACGGAACGACCTGAAGCCAAGGGAGTGGGATCCCGATGAGGCCAAACCGAAACCCGAAACCAGCGACCGCTCTCCCATCATTCACTTCTTCTGGGGCTATCGGCCGCAGGACGGCGAAGAGCGGCGCTGGCGTGTTCCCTTGCGGGACAGCAGCAAGGAACGCAACTCCGCCTGGGCCAGGAACTACTCACCTCGCCCCCCGCTATATTGGGGTGGAGGACCATTCCAGAACGGATGCAACAACCTGCCTCTGCTCTGGTCCCCCTTAGGCTTCCGACGCGATGTGTGGGCGGCACTCATCCCGATCGACGTGCAAAAGTTGAACCCGGAAGTCGACCGCCAGTTGCAAGACGCGCCGCCACGCACTTATTACGCACACGCTGCGGGCCGGCTGGCAGAACTCGTGCGCAAGATTCGCGGCAGGTTCGCTGCCGACACGATCACGCTGATCGGTCACAGCCAGGGAACGCAGATCGTACTGGCCGCGCAGGCCCTACTCGAGTCCACGAACCAGCCCGACTGCGTGATGCTCATGAACAGCCCCTACGCGTTCGACTCGAAGATCACGGACACCTTTGCCCAGGGCGACGATGCCCCCACGGCGGACGCCCGGCGCAAGACGTTCGAAAACATTGTCCGGCACTTCGATTCGGGCCATCGCAGGCTGACCCGCGAACTGGTCGAGTGTCTGCGGGTTGGCCAAACGGCCTACGGCGCCCCCTGGACCCCGTCGGCCCCTAGCGAACGCGACAATACCGGGCGTATGTATATCTACTTCAATCCCCATGATCGCGTCATGGGCTCGACTGCACTGCAGAGCATCGGCTGGCACGGGCTTCCGACTCAACTGCTCAAGACATATACCGGTACCCTTTATCAACGCATGCTCGCGCGCTCCACGCCGTGCGGAACAGCCCCGGGCGAACAATACCTGTGGCCGCGCGAGCCGGACGGCAGCCTCAAGCCCTTCTGGAACCTCATGAAGAAGACCAAGGGCTTGATCCCCATGGATCTGTGGGTGACGCCAGACGTAAACCAACGTGTGGAGATCAATGCCGAAGCGGTTCCGGACCCGATCACGACGATGGAATTGATCGAATTCGACAATCCGTCAGAGAGAGCCAAACCTTGGGTGAACGACAATGAGTTCTCATTTTTTCGCGATGTATACGCGCGCGAGGAATGGATCGCGGAAACGTCGTCTTATCAGGAAAATTCCGCTCGTCGATTGGAGACACAGCA
>NZ_FTMD01000036.1 GCF_900156155.1 Aromatoleum tolulyticum | reverse complement strand
ACGGTGAGGCTCATGGCGTTGTTGGCGACGAGGCCGCCGAACTTGCGCGTGACCTCCTTCGCTTCGAGGATCACCTCGCCGCGCGCCGGCAACGGCTTCCTCGGCAGCGGTTCGGCGGCGGCGTCGAGGGTGCGCTTCGAGGCCTTCACCGGCACGAGGCGGGCGAACAGCGGCCACAGGCCTTCGCGTGCGCGCTGCAGGATGATGATCATCATCAGGCCGAAGAAGATCACCTCGAAGTTGCCGCTCTGGCCGAAGATGCGCGGCAGGATGTCCTGCAGCCACTGCTTGGCGATGGTGATGACGCCCGCCCCGAGGAGCGCGCCCCACACCTGGCCGGCGCCGCCCACCACCGCCATGAAGAGGTACTCGATGCCGATGTGCAGCCCGAACGGCGTGGGGTTCACGAAGCGCTGCAGGTGCGCGTAGAGCCACCCAGAGGCGCAGGCGTGGAGTGCCGCGATGACGAAGATCACCATGCGCGAGCGCGCGGTATCCACCCCCATCGCCTCGGCCATCACCATGCCGCCCTTCAAGGCGCGGATCGCGCGGCCTTCGCGCGAGTCGAGGAGGTTCTGGGTGGTGAACACCGCCGAGAGCAGGAAGGCCCAGATGAGGTAGAAGATCTGGCTGCCGTCGCTGAGCTCATAGCCGAAGATCGCGATCGGCGGCACGCCGGTCAGTCCCGTATGGCCGCCCAGGGTTTCGAGGGTGCCGAAGAGGAAGTACAGGCTGATGCCCCACGCGATGGTGCCCAGCGGCAGGTAGTGGCCGGACAGGCGCAGCGTGAGCGAACCGAGCACCAGCGCGACGGTGGCCGTGAACACCAGGCCGACGCCGAGCGCGAGCCACGGCGAGCCGCCCGCCCACGCGAGCCACGCGGGCAAGTCGGTGGCGGTGGTGAGCACCGCGGTGGTGTAGGCGCCGAGGCCGACGAAGGCGGCCTGGCCGAAGCTCGTGAGGCCGCCGACGCCGGTGAGCAGCACGAGGCCGAGCGCGACCAGCGCATACAGGCCGATGTAGTTGAGCAGCGTGACGTAGAAGGGCGGCATCACCAGCGGCGCCACCAGCAGCAGCGCCAGGAAGAGGCCGAGGACGGTACGGGCGGACAGTGCGGGTTTCATTCCTCTTCCTCCACGTGGTGGCTGGTGAAGGAGCGCCACAGCAGCACCGGGATGATGAGCGTGAACACGATGACTTCCTTGTAGGCGCTGGCCCAGAAGGAGCTGAAGGCTTCGAGGAG